>NZ_FTNL01000001.1:145994-301206 GCF_900156395.1 Fluoribacter gormanii
AGGATTTACTTCAGGCACAGGATTTACTTCAGGCACAGGATTTATTTTAGGCTCTGGTTTTATTTCCTGTAGTGGTTCTTTCATAATAAGCCTCTCATCTGAACCAATAATGGACTGAATTGAATCTGAGTAAGGTGTTGTTGGAGCATTGCTCTTCACTGTAGGCGATCCTTTCTTTCCTTGCGCACGCCATTTAAAATAATAATATGCAATAACACCACTCGCCCCACCAGCAACGAGCAGTAACAGGAATAAAATCCAAAACTCATATGATTGATCAGAATCATTTTTGGAGTTAGCTTGCCCTGCAATTGCTATCCGTTCTTTCATCATCGTTTGAATTTGATTACGGATTAATTGAAGTTCCTGATCGCGTATATCCAATTGCTTTTGCAATTTTTTATTTTGTGTTTGTAATAAACTTAGCTGTTCTGTTAATAGTGCATTAGACTCTCGCAATGAATCTACTGCAGCAGTTGTAATTGATATTTCAGCCTTAAGTGTCCTATTTTGCTCTGGACTTATTTGTTTTTGAGTCTCCAGCGACGGAATTGGACTTGGCAGAGTAAATCGCGACAACGTTTGATTCGGTACTAAAGTCGAAACATCAGAAAATTTTGGCACAGGAGGTATTTGTGAGTACTCAACAGAGTCAGCACTGGATGCTTGACCTGTTATATAGGGCGGTGCTATTACATGATTAATTGATGTTTTTTCGTTCCATGCTTTATCATGAGCCATTACTTCAACTGTAGCCAAGTCAGCAGGAACCGCCTGAAAATCTTTATAAGAAGGAATATTAAGGCGAATACCAGTTTTCAATCCATTTAAATTTCCATTAATAAATGCTTCAGGATTCGCTCCCACAATTGCAAGAACAATTTGTGGTAAAATTGCTTCAGAAGTTTTATATCTTTGTGCAATTTGCCATACATTTTCATTAAATACCGTCGGACCATAAACTGCATTTTTCTTTTGCTCAGCATGATTCACTTTATGATATATTTTATTCGAGCCTGTGGTATTTTGATGATAATTGGTAAATTTTCTCTGATATGTTAAACCGCTTTGTGCCGTTGTATTGGCTAATTTATAGCCTGGAGGATCTAACAATACGGTATAAACTTTATAGATTTGCCCTTTAGGCCAGATCAAATCAACAATAAGTTGCACATAAGGGTCCGTCATTCGTTCTGTGGAGTGAACTTCCACAACAAATTTTCCCTGTTTATTTTTTCTAATATCAAAAAAAAGAGAACTAACTTCTTCAGAGTGCTCAATACCTAAACTTTGATAACTCTGTAGATCAGCAAGCCCGACTTTAATACCAGACAAAGAAATATCGTGTACATCGAGTAATTCAATTTCAGCAAGAAAAGGCTGATCTAAAGCTGATTCTACTTTCATTTCACCTAAACCTAGAGTGAAGGCACTCATTGGCAAAGTAAGTGAAAATAGCGATGAGAATAAAACAGTTTTTTTCAATCAGAGCTCCATGCCCTTTAGGTTTGCAGGCAGGAAATTAGTCTTTAAAAAAATTAACATTCTTTACTAATCCATTCAAGTAATCAGCGTTCTCATGAGCACCTCAAATAGAACCATTTAATTACAAAATATTCCATTTGACTTATGAAGCTTAATTCTATTAAAAATTCATTATTTAACTAGATAACTGTACTTGCAATGAAGCCAAGAGTCCATCGTTATCTCTATAAAATTTCTAACAAAAATGAGCTTCCCATCTCAATAGGAATAATTGATAATAACATGAATTAATATTGAAAATAGGATAAAAATCATGGAATTCAGCAAAATAAATCCGCTTGCTTTAGGAATATCTATTAGTGTTTTATCAGCACTCGCTTCTTTTTTTATGGGCTTGGCGGCATTTGTTTTTTATACTGGAAAACCTTTTGTCGCCATGGTTGGAAGTATATATCTTTCATATACCCCCTCCTTGGCTAATGCCGGCCTTGGTGCGGCCATCGTACTTATGAACACTTTTGTTAGTAGTTATATTGCTGCCTGGGTATACAACTTTCTGCTTGATTATATTAGATAAGAGTTGGCTCCTGAGTATAATCTTGCATCCCATGATAATGGGATGCAGTGTAACAGTCCTCAATAGAAATAAAATCAAACCAACAGGTTTGAAGTAACATCAAAGTTTTGTATCCCACTTCAACATTAGTTTCAATCAATTGATCTATAAGTAACTCTAATTGTTCATGCTGATGCAATGCTTGTTTTGATTTCGGCTTTTCCTTGCACATTTTTGCAAACATAGCCTGGAACCTTTCTTCAACCATTTTAGGTACTGTCGAATTCCCATCAAAAATACGATGATCCGCACTGATTGATACAGGCAACATATCCTTAGGCACAAATGACTGAGTTTCATGTTGCCAAACGGGTTTTCGGTCAACTTCCATTATTGTAAATCGCATGGACTCGGTTTTGCGAAGAGGCGCCATAGATTGGGTATAGCCAAAAACACCAATATTACTTAACGAAATGTATGGTGTTCCTGCTAGGGGATATGGATAAGTGTTGTACGCATATTCATAAACCATATCTTTCATAAGTTGCTGTATACGTGGATTTGTTTTTTCCAATTGTTCACGTTTTTTAAAGCAATAAACCATCATGCCTACTATAGTTCGAATTTTTGCGGACAACTCATAAAAACTAAGATTATGACAATTTTCGAAAACAATAGTGCCAAGATGATCGCCACAACCTGGCAGCAAGACAACGAGTCCGACATAAGCTTCTTTGGTTTGAAAAATTTTCCTAAAACTCAAATAATTCCTAAAGGAATCCGATAATGTCATCCAGGAACTAACTGCCTGCAACATCAAAGTAGTCAAGGTCTCTGAGGCAAATTTTTTATTAAAAAAATCAAGACATGAAATATCGATACTAAACTGTCCAGTCATGGTTGGATCGCTAGGATTATCCCACTGGGTCATGAGTGCTTTTCGAATTGGAGTCATTTCTACTTCTCGATTTGACTCAGTGTAATTGCGAACTCTAGGTAGTAGTTCATCCGCAAATCCCATGAAATTCTTCCAATTTTCACTCGGCTCAAGATTGACTTTACTGAGCTGCTGGGTATGCTTGTTATTGAGTGATTCCTTAAAATGCATCACTCCATCAACCCCCAATAAGGCACAAACAGAAGACATATATTTATATTGCATAAAAATATTGCTTATTAACTGTTCTTCCAGATAAGCAATTTTCGGTTTTATTTGCTCAACATCGGGCATGCCAATATCACGATATAAATCTGCTTCGCATACATGGCGATGCTCATCTTCGAGAATTGTTGTGAATACTTTTGGCGCAACACCATAGCGATGTAAACTTTCAAAAATTTCCTCAATCCATCCCTCACCAATAAGATTAAGCAACATAATTGCTACTTTAGGACAACTTTCTTCTCGAATAAAATTACAAATGATTTCAATATGAGGACTATAAGGCGGTGGAGAAGCATAAGGAGCACAAAGCATATAAACAATTTTGGTAAATACTAAGCCATGAAATATTTCGTCAAGCAACTGTTGGCGCATACGTTTTCTGTATTCAACAGTAGACATTTTTGATTCAAATTTAAGCGGAATTTGCACTGCCAATACTTCGAGCTGTGCTAAAAGTGAAAATGTATAAATATAAAAAAGCTTGTCAGATTGAAGCTCAAAAGGTAAACCATCGCAAAATAACTCATTTATTCTATTTTTAATGAGTTGTTTCTCTTCTACGGTAATCTTGTTCCATCCCTCTAAAATCCATTTTTCTGCACCCCAAGATGGTCTAAGTAATTCAGTAAGTTCTTCCACGATATTTACCATAAAATCAAAGATTTTTCAGTATAGACATAGCAAGCGTATGAGTCAATCATGCTCTGTAGCATACATTCAGCTATTTATCACCCTTTTCTAAAGAATAAAATATGTGTGGTTTTTAAATTTATCTTGCATGAAAACTAGATACTTCCCATAACCATTATAATAATTAATAATGGAGTAAATTATTATGAAAGTAATAGGTAACTATCATGAAATTCGGCAAAATAGATCCGATTGCTTTGGGAGTATCTCTTGGCGCTCTATCAGGAATATCCACATTCTTCATGGGGTTGATGGTTTTAATTTTTAATAAAGGGAAACCCTTTGCTGGAGTGATGGGAACAATCTACATGACCTATGATCTTTCTTTACTCCAATGTGTACTTGCTGGAGTCGGAGTATTTGTTAGTACCTTCATTACCAGCTTTCTCATCGCCTGGCTCTACAATATTTTAAGTAAACAGGTTTAAGCCTCTAGTACAGTCTATGATTATAGGCATTGATGCGAACTGGCTTGAATTAAAATTCAATGACCCGTTTGGGGATAACCTAAAATTCTGGATAATTACTTTAGATCCCATTAATTCTATTGCATTAGCCCAACCTCTAATTCATAATTTATTACCTTGCTTTTCATACGGGTAACTATGTCAGCATCATTGATTGATGGAAAGGTTGTCGCTTCTCTTCGTCGAGAAGAATTAAAACACCATGTGCATGATTATGTACAAATAAATCATCGCGCACCAGGTCTTGCTGTCGTTCTTATTGGCAATGATCCTGCTTCTACTGTCTACGTAGCCAATAAACGTAAAGCGTGTGCCGAGGTGGGTATTACCTCACATTCCTTTGATCTACCTGAAATAACAACACAGACAGAGTTAATCAAGCTGATTGATGATTTAAATAGTTCCGATCAAATTGATGGGATTCTTATCCAATTGCCATTACCCAAGCATATTAATGAACGTGTCATTATTGAGCATATCAAACCGGAAAAAGATGTTGATGGCTTCCATCCTTATAATTTGGGACGACTTGCCCAGCGTAACCCATTATTACGTCCGTGTACTCCTCTTGGCATAATGAATTTATTAAAACATTATCATCTTGAAGTCAAAAGGAAACATGCTCTCGTTATTGGTGCATCAAATATTGTCGGTCGACCTATGAGTTTAGAATTGCTCCTTGCTGGTGCAACAGTAACTATCGCTCATAAATTCACTCAACAATTAGAAAAATTTGTACGCACCGCTGATATTGTCATTATAGCTACAGGAAAAATGGATGTTGTTGATTGTGAATGGCTTAGTAAGGAACAGATCGTTATTGATGTAGGCATCCATCGATTAGCAGATGGCAGCATTCGAGGTGATATTGATTTTAAAAATGCAGTAGACAAAGTCTCATGGCTTACCCCTGTACCTGGTGGTGTAGGACCAATGACTATAGTCACTTTGCTCGAGAATACACTAAAAGCGGCCATATTAGCGAATTAACAGGCCAATTACTAAAGCGATAAGTGGCTATTGCCTTTTTCCTAAGCGACTATTGAGTGTTATCTTTTAAAGATACTCAGTTACTTATCTAAAATATCCCAATCAAAATCACCGCTCAACTCATCAAAATCATCTTTAAATTCCTCTTTTAGACGTTTACGCTCAAGCTTTTCCTCAAGCATACGTCTAACGTTCTTCCGATGAGCTGTAGATTCGATATCATCATCGTAATTATAATCAGAGAATGATTGGTCATCATAATCTTCTTGAAGATCCATTGCTTTCCCCTTTTATACTCTCTTAAAAAGAGTATAGTAGACAATTATAAAAATGTTTTAGGAACAACATGCTCAGTTATCAACACGGATATCATGCAGGTAATTTTGCGGATGTCATCAAACATATTGCTTTAACCCATCTTCTGAATTACTTAACGCGTAAAGACAAAGCCCTCTTTTATCTTGAGACCCATTCAGGAAAAGGTTTATATGACTTAAAAAATAAACAAGCTGAAAAAACCCAGGAATACAAACAAGGCATTCAACTGATTTGGCCAGACAGAAACACCCTACCCCCTGTTTTTCAAAACTACTTTCAGTTGATTAACCAACTCAATTCTACTAATTCATTAAGATATTATCCCGGCTCTCCGTTTCTCGCGATCAACACGCTACGAATGCAGGACAGAATGTATTTTTGTGAGCTTCATCCTAGAGAATTTGAAGCACTAAGCCAGCTTCAACGTATGAATAAAAAAGTACATTTCAGCAATAGTGACGGTATTGCAGCGATGAAAGCCCTAGTTCCACCACCAGAAAAAAGAGGATTGATATTTATTGATCCTTCATTTGAAATAAAAGAAGAATATAGAGAAATTCCTCTTGCAATCAAACATGCTTATTCTCGTTTTGCTACGGGTGTATTTTGTCTTTGGTATCCGCTGGTCGATAAAAAATTAACTGATAAACTTAATAGAGGTATGAAAGAAATCAGTGCTAAAGCGTTACGTATCGAATTTAATCTAACATCTACAGCAATGGAAGGAATGTCAGGTTGTGGCCTATGGATAATTAATCCCCCATTTACTTTAGCAGAGGAAATGAAAACTGTATTAAATACCCTTAAAACTCATTTTAATCCAGGTAGTTCCTCTTACATTATTGAGGCTTATTCATGACTATTTACCCTATTCCTGCTTTTTCAGATAACTACATTTGGGCAATTATTGATAAAGTCGCTGGAGCATTTGATTGTGTCGATCCTGGTGATGCAGAACCAGTAGTGCAATTTGCTCGTACAAACCAACTGAGCTTGCGTTCTATCTTATTAACACATCATCATCAAGATCATATTGGAGGAGTGAATCAATTACTTAAAACCTATCACTCATGTACTGTTTATGGTCCAAGTGATCCTCGCATCCCTCATGTAAACAATACGATGCAAGAACATCAATCGATTCACGTTGGAAAATGCATTTTCAAAATTTTATTCAATCCAGGCCATACCTCAAGTCATATTAGTTATTATGAACCTCAAAACGAACTATTATTTTGTGGCGATACTCTTTTTTCTGCGGGTTGTGGGCGTGTTCTTGACGGGACAATAGAACAATTGCATCAATCGTTGCATCTTTTCAAAACATTACCTCCCACCACAAAAATATTTTGTGCCCATGAGTACACAGAACAAAACTTGCGCTTCGCGCAAACAGTGGAACCCAATAATCCAGTTATTGAACAATACCTAAACAAAATTCATAGCTCACCCCGAACTTGCACACTTCCATCGACTCTGGAACTCGAATTATTAATTAATCCTTTTTTACGCACCGATAAACCCGAAGTACAAAGATATGCATTAACACATGGAGCAACATCAAATAATTCATTAGAAGTATTTAGGGTGTTAAGAGAAGAAAAGAACTCATTTAAATAATTGCTCATTTAGAACCAATTTTGGTCCATATGAGACAATCAAATACAATGAGGGTTTAATCCTATAACTAATTTTAGTAAACTCAGAAGCCAGTAATGTTCATAGGTAATTACCATTGAAATTTAAGTTTTTCAAAATAAAAGTTTTTTTATTCTGTATACTCATTTTTTTTGGCATTACTAATGATACGTTAACATATGCAGCTACTGACTCATGGGAGGTATTACGCACTCAGTTCGCCTTAAATCATGAAACATCACGCCCCGAAGTACAGGAACAAATCCGCTGGTTTATAGCTCATCCAGGCTTTCTTAATAAAGTATCCCGTCAATCTGAACCCTATCTTTATCACATCATTTATGAAGTAAAAAAAAGAAATCTCCCTGGGGAGTTAGCCCTGTTACCTATGATTGAAAGTGCTTATGACCCCTTTGCTTATTCTGTAGCTGGTGCCGCAGGATTATGGCAATTAATGCCACAAACAGGTGCGGGTTTAGGATTAAAACAAGATTGGTGGTTTGATGCACGACGCAGCATTAGCTCCTCAACAGATGCCGCACTCAACTATCTTCTTTATCTCAATAAATTCTTTAATGGCAATTGGATTCTCGCCATAGCAGCTTATGATGCGGGGGAAGGAACTATAGATCGAGCAATCAAAGCAACAGGTGGGCGTGCTCAAAGTTTTTGGGATTTGGCTGTTCCAAGAGAAACTCAGGTTTATGTGCCTCGCCTCCTCGCCTTAGCTGAAATCATTAAAAGTCCATCACAATATAAATTAACATTACCTGAAATACCTTATCTTCCTTACTTTGTGGAAGTTAATATTGGAAGTCCAATTGATTTAAACCATGCTGCAAAAATGGCAGGAATCAGTTATAAAGAGTTAATCAAATTAAATCCTGGCTTTAATCGCTGGACTACAGCTCCCGATAAACCTATTAAATTACTTATTCCTGCTGAAAAAGTACATCAATTTAACTTGAATCTCGCTAACTTACCCGCAGAAAAGCGTGTTAGCTGGGAAAAGCACATCGTACAACCCGGCGACAACTTGGATAGTATTGCTGTTAGATATCACACGACGGTGAATTTAATAAAACAGCTAAATCAACTCAGAACAAATCATGTTGAACCCAATCAATTCCTTTTGATTCCAAGCACCAGAAACACTCCTGTTGTTGTTAAAAAGGAACCGGCTCCATCTGCCCTAACCTTTGGACATCAAATAGTTGTACCACAAAATAAACGTGTTATTCATATTGTACAAGAGAATGAGACATATCAGACGCTGGTAAGAACTTATAACGTCAGTGCTAAAGACATCCAGATATGGAATAAATTAGCAAGCAATCAACAGTTACACAAAGGTCAGCAACTCGTAATCTGGAAAAAGGTAATTCAACCCATTCAGTATGTAGTAAAACAAGGTGACAGCCTCAGTGCTATAGCCCAACAACATAAAACCAAGATAGAACGCATCATTGAATTAAACCCTGGCCTTAAGCGGAATGAACCTTTATATCGTGGGCAAAAATTATTGGTTGGATAATTAATTTCCTTTTCCAATTTCAAATGAGTTGGCAATGCTTTTAATCAATCACTTTGCCCAATACCCGCACCAATCGATTTTATAAAATCATAGTGTCCTAATATTAACAATTATTTTTCATTTCTAGTATAAAGCAAGGAGGTGAGCACAAAAACTTGTGTTATAATCAAAGTAACTTATTTTATTGCATTAAAGTATATGAAATTACTATTTGATTTTTTTCCTATAGTTTTATTTTTTATAGTATACAAATTTTTTGGTATCTATACTGCGACGGCTATTGCGATGGTAGCCTCATTAAGTCAAGTTGCTTTTTACAGATTAAAATTCCAGCATTATGAAAAAATGCATCTAATTAGCCTTGCAATAATCATGATTCTGGGAGGCGCTACTCTCTTTTTTCATAACCCCTGGTTTATTAAATGGAAGCCAACCGGTATTTATTGGCTCTCCGCCTTAGCCTTTTTTAGTTCTGGTTACATTGGTAGCAAACCATTGATCCAAAAAATGATGGAAGCTAATGTAACGCTACCGGGAAAGATCTGGTATAGGCTCAATACAGCATGGGTATTGTTTTTTATTTTAATGGGCGCAGTAAATATTTACGTTGCTTATAACTTTAATACTGATGCCTGGGTTAACTTTAAGTTATTTGGTGGGGTTGGTTTTACTCTGCTTTTTGTATTAATTCAAGCTTTTTATCTAACAAAACACATGGATGAGACTGGCCTTGAAAAACAATAGGAGCAAGAATGAGACTATTGCTAGTTGAAGACGACGAATTACTTGGTGATGCGGTCAAAACGGGCTTAACCCAATTTGGTTATATTGTCGATTGGCTTAAAGATGGTGAAGCGGCTCGCGCTGCTTTAAAATCGGAATCATTTGAGCTAATTATTCTCGATTTGGGCTTACCTAAGCTATCTGGCCTCGGATTGTTACAAAGTATACGTCATGATGGCAATCCTACTCCAGTCATTATTTTAACAGCCCGGGAATCAGTTGAAGATCGTGTAAAAGGTTTGGATAGTGGCGCAGATGATTACTTGATAAAGCCATTCGATCTCAATGAGCTTAGCGCAAGAATCAGAGCCTTGGTCAGACGCTCACAAGGCCGTGCTGACTCAGTTCTGCAATATAGAAATATAACTCTGGATCCAGCGGCCCACTCTGTATTTGTAGATGATATTTTAGTTAATGTACCACGCAGAGAATTTGCCTTACTGCAGAAACTTCTAGAAAACAGCGGTCAGGTTTTATCACGCGAACAACTTATGCAAAGCATTTATGGTTGGGAAGAAGATGTAGATAGTAATGCACTAGAAGTACATATACATAATTTACGTAAAAAACTTAATGCCAATTTTATTCGAACAATTAGAGGTGTGGGATATATGGCAGAAAAAAATGATGGTATTGCTGTATCGTGAAATCTTCTATAAGAAAGTTTCTTTTAATCAATTTATTACTGGCCATTACTATAACGACCACATTAACTGCTATAGGTAACTATTATCTTGATCAAAAGGATATTCAAGATCACTTGGATAGTTTAATGGCAGTTTCCGCACTTTCTTACCAGGCATTATTAGGAGACGATCTTCATCAACGCCCTCTGGCGAAAATTCAAGAGGCTCTCGAAACAATTCCCCAAAAGATTGATACATACTATCAAAAAAGATTTCTTAATGAAGAACCCCCGGAAAACTATCTTGATAAGTTTAATTTTCAGGTTTGGACCAATGGCGGAAAACTATTATTGCATTCATCTTCAGCTCCCAAAATTCCGTTAACTTCAGAAGTTGATGGATTTAGTGATAAAAAAATATCTACTCAAGATTGGCGTGTTTTTACTACTTATAACGATAAAGCAGGTATCCGTACCGTTTTAGCTGAACGTTACGATACACGAAACGAACTAGGTCATAGAATCGCTCAAGATGACCTCTATATTATGCTTTTAACATTCCCATTATCTGGCTTATTAATATGGATTATTATCGGCCGTGGCTTGGATAGCCTGGATAAGGTTGCAGAGGAAGTAGCTAACCGCGCTCCCAGTCATCTTGAACCAGTTGATTTACACGAAGTTCCAGAAGAAATTAAACCCGTAATTGACGAATTGAATAAATTGTTTTTCAGATTAAAAGAAGGGTTTGAACGAGAAAAACGTTTTGCGGCTGATGCAGCACATGAACTACGCACCCCGCTTGCCGCACTAAAAACTCAAGCACAAGTTGCATTGCATTCAAATGATATTGAAGAAAAAAATCAGGCATTACAAAAGCTTATTGCAAGTGTTAATCGCAGCACTCACATAGTTCAACAGTTACTTACTATGAGTCGACTTGTGCCAGAAGCAGCGCACATGGATGAGAAAGATGAAGTCAATTTAAGCCGATTAACTCGCGAAATTCTTGCGATGCTTGCACCTGCTGCAGTAGAAAAGCAAATTGATCTTGAATTTGAAAGTGACGCTGAAAATCTAACTGTTTTTGGCAATTCCACTGCCCTGGGAATATTAATTCGTAACCTTGTTGATAACGCCATACGATACTGTAATGCCCACGGACGAATTATCGTACGTCTGGCTAAATTGAATAATGAAATAATGCTCGAAGTCAGTGACAACGGACCAGGTATTCCAGCTGAATTACAATCACGTGTTTTTGAACGTTTTTTCCGTGTACTAGGAAACAAAAGTCCTGGAAGCGGTCTTGGCTTAGCGATAGTTCAGCAAATTTCCGAATTACATGGTGGAAGACTCATGCTTGATACCCCTAAAGAAGGTACGGGTTTGATTGTAAGATTCTTTATACCTATTCCAGAAAATCATACTATTGTAGCCAGGTAATATGAGGATCCAGAAGAAATATAATGGAATCCTAGGTTTTGTTACACTTCACCAGCGGCTAAGTATATTTTAATTATCGTGCGGCTAACACTTGTAATGCATCGCGTATAAGCTGCTCACAACTTTTAGACTTATCATTCACTTTATTAACTGCTTTCAATGCTTCCTGAGGCTTGTACCCCAATGCTTCTAAAGCACAAACTGCCTCATCCTGACCACTCATTATAGGCATTGATTTATTTAGAGAAGCGGAAGCAGATACAGAAAATTGCTTCAGGCTATCACGCATTTCAACAACTAAACGCTCCGCTGTTTTTTTACCTATACCGGGTAATTTCATTAAAATGGAAGCATTTTCCTGTTGGATGCATTGAATAAACTCATTTGGAGTAATACTAGAAAGAATCGACATCGCAAGTTTTGGACCAATACCATTCACTTTAATCAAAGCTCTGAACAGCTCTCTCTCTTGTCTATCCAAAAAACCATACAACAATAAAGCATCTTCACGAACAACAGTGTGAATATGCAGCCCTACCGATCCAGTTAAGCTATCTAGTTGAAAAAAGGTATTTAATGAGGTTTCCACATCATATCCAACTCCATGGACGTCAAGAACCAATTTTCCAGGTTGATGTTTATCAATAATCTGTCCATCCAACCAACCAATCATCTCTTTCTTCTCCTTAATCCTCGCCTACCAATTACCGATGATAAATTATGACGCATATGACTATGGCAAATCGCAATTGCCAATGCATCTGCAGCATCTTTTTGTGGCGCTTTATTTAGGGCCAACAAATGCACAACCATGTGACTTACTTGCGCTTTTTCTGCAGCCCCATAACCAACAACCATTTGCTTGATTTCTCGAGCGGAATACTCGCTTACTTTAACACGATGTGATGCTGCAGCAACCATAGCCACACCACGAGCATGTCCTAATTTGAGAGCTGAGTTTGGATTTTCATGCATAAATACTTGTTCAATTGCAACTTCATCAGGTGAATAATGATCCATTAACTGACAAATGCCATCATATATTTGCAATAATTTTTGACTAAGCTCACCATCTGGACTAGTACGTATGCAGCCACTATCAACGTACTCTATTTTACGGTCTGATTCTTTTATCAGACCGTATCCAGTAATCCTTGATCCGGGATCTATCCCTAAAATAATAGCCATTAACTCATTGATTCTATTATTTTTTCTGAAAATTCAGCATTACTATATACTTCTTGAACATCATCTAAGTCTTCCAGCATATCGATCAATTTCAAGAGACTTTCCGCTGACTCATCATCAATAGGAACTAAAGTTTGCGCGCGCATGGTTAATTGAGATTGCTCAATATCCAGGCCGGCTTCTGTAAGCGCATTTAATACACTATGATACGCTTCAACCGGAGTAATCACTTCAATTTGGCTTTCATCTACAGAAACATCATTGGCGCCAGCATCTATAGCAATTTCCATAACCTGTTCTTCAGACTGCCCTGGTGCCATAAGAATCTCTCCTTGATTGTTAAAGAGATAAGATACAGAACCATCAGTCCCCAAATTACCACCGCATTTTGTGAATGCATGACGCACTTCGGATACAGTTCGGTTTTTATTATCCGATAAACAATCTACAAGAACCGCAACTCCTCCCGGTCCATAACCCTCATAACGCATAGCAATCATTGCCTCGCCTTCAAGTCCGCCAACACCGCGTTTGATGGCATTATCAATTGTGTCGCGCTTCATATTTGCAACAAGGGCTTTTTTAACGGCATCCCTTAATCTGGGATTAGAAGACTCTTCTCCTCCCCCCATACGAGCAGCTACAGTAATTTCACGTATTAACTTGGTGAATATTTTCCCACGTTTTGCGTCTTGAACTCCTTTACGGAATTTAATATTTGCCCACTTACTATGACCAGCCATAACACTACCTCAAAGCCTTGTTTAAATTTGTATAAATTATACATGCTCTTTTGTTAAAAAGAATAACTTAACTTACATTTGGACTCGACATTTTTAACTTTTTTAGACTATAGTAGCCACCATCATTAAGTTTTTTAATTAACTATAAATAAATGTAGCTTGGGTGAAGCGCAGTGAACCCATGGTTAATGCTACAGTATATTTTCCCCCGGGTTCCGCTACGCGCTCCACCCAGGCTACTCAATGAACCATAAATACTAAAGGAGATAACAGTGTATTTGCAGGGATTTGGTAATCATCATCAAACGGAAGCAGTTCCAGGCGCTTTACCTAGTAGCCAAAATTCACCCCAACACTGTAACTTAGGCCTTTATGCCGAACAATTAAGCGGGACAGCTTTTACTCGTCCAAGACAGAATAACTTACATAGCTGGCTTTACCGCATATTACCGTCTGTTGTTCAAGGAACTTATCAAGCCTATGAAATGGAACTCTTTAAACCTCATCATGCAGAACAATCTCCAAATCCTTTACGCTGGTCTCCGATAGATCTATTTAAAGAAGAAGATTTTGATTTTGTTGAAGGCATGTTTCATCTTGCTGGCAGCCAAAATGTGAATGCATATGTTTATCATTGCACTCGTTCCATGCACAATAAATACTATGCCAATAACGATGGAGAAATGCTTTTTGTTCCATACCTAGGAGAAGCGAATCTACACACTGAGTTTGGAAAATTAAATATATGCCCCGGCATGATAGCTGTTATCCCTCGTGGCGTAAAATTCAAAATGGAGCTCATTAGTACCGAATCAAAAGGATATTTATGTGAAAATAGCGGTAGTCCACTTACCCTGCCTCCTTTAGGAGTCATAGGCGCAAACGGTTTAGCTAATCCACGACATTTTCAATATCCAATTGCAGCATTTGAACAAGGTGTAACGCAAGCAACTCTTATATGCAAATACCAAAATAAATTATGGACAGCGAAATGTGATCACTCCCCACTTAATGTAGTAGCCTGGCATGGTAATTATGCACCCTATTGTTATGATTTAAGCTTGTTTAATACAATTAATACAGTAAGCTTTGATCATCCTGACCCTTCAATTTTTACTGTATTAACTTCCGAAAGTGATACACCTGGTGTAGCTAATTTAGACTTTGTCATTTTTCCTCCTCGGTGGATGGTTGCTGAACATACATTTAGACCGCCTTATTTCCATCGTAATTATATGAATGAGCTCATGGGGCTTGTTCGTGGTGAATATGATGCTAAAAAGGAAGGGTTCTCGCCTGGCGGAGTGAGTATTCATAACTGCATGACACCGCATGGGCCGGATCAAGTAAGTTATGAGCGGGCGGTAACACAAAAATTAGAGCCTGAACTGTATTTGAATACCTTAGCGTTTATGTTTGAAACAAGGGATGCATGGCAGGTTACTGAACAGGCAATGCGTATCCCCCAAATACAGAAAGATTATGGTGATTGCTGGAAAGGATTTAAAGCAAATTTTAAATGCCCATAACATACTAGCATGTTATAGCCTGGCTAAAACGAAGTAGAACAATGAAAATTCCCATCTTTCTTCATTTCAACCAGGCTAAAATAAGATGCTCATAGAGATTTTTGCAGTTAAATTTAAAACAAATCTTCCTGTGTTAATCCCATTTTCTCCAATAAGCCTCGCAATGTTTTTAATGCTTCAACTTGGATTTGACGCACCCGCTCTCGTGTCAAATCTATTTCTTTGCCAACATCTTCAAGTGTTGCTTTTTCAAAACCTCTTAAACCGAACCTTCTTGCAATGACTTGTTGTTGATTCTCAGTCAACTTATCCAATAAAGATTCTATATGTAAACGTAAATTTTCGTTAGTCAGGAGCTCTGCAGGATTCACGCTGTTCTCATCAGCAATAGTATCCAGTAATGATTTATTCTCATCAAAGCCAATGGGTGTATCAACAGAAGTTACTTTATCATTCAACCCCAACAACTTTTGCACATCCTCTAATGGTTTATCAACCATTTCAGCAATTTCTTCAGGCGAGGGTTCATGGTCCAGTTTCTGCGTGAGTTGTCTTGCAGCTCTAAGATATACATTCAACTCTTTCACCACATGTATAGGTAAACGAATTGTCCGTGTTTGATTCATAATAGCGCGTTCAATCGTTTGTCTGATCCACCATGTAGCATAGGTTGAAAATCGAAAACCTCGTTTGGGATCAAATTTCTCGACTGATTTCATTAGGCCCAAATTTCCTTCTTCGATTAAATCAAGAAGTGGTAAACCACGATTAAGATAACGACGTGAAATTTTAACTACAAGCCGTAAATTAGATTCGATCATCTTTTTACGAGCCGCGACATCTCCTTTTAAAGCAAGAGTTGCATAATGCACTTCCTCTTCAGCACTGAGCAAAGGAGAAAATCCAATTTCACTCAAATAAAGCTGGGTCGCATCCATCATTTTTTGTGCATTTTTACCACGAAATGAAGGAAACGCAATATCATCCGAAAAATCAGGGAATTCGGAACCATCACCTCCTTCATCTTTTTCAAGAAGCGAATCAATGTCCTCTTCTATTAAGAGCGATTCATCGTCTGGTTCAGACCAATCTTCATCCTTAAGTTCCGGTTCTTTAATTGACTCATCGTCCTCGTGCATTGTTTTTCACCTATAGTGTTTCGTTATGTTGGGAAATTTATTCCATAACTACATTATACTTCATAAAAACATTATTGTTGCTATAACTATAAGTAATCTGTCAACCTTTTTGTAGATAATTCAAAGGATTGACTGGTACACCCGACCTTCTGATTTCAAAATGAACACCTGTATACTTGCGATCTATAACACCCGCAATTGCGATTGTTTGTCCAGCCTTCACTTGTTGTCCTTCGGAAACCATAATTCGTGCGTTATATCCATAAGCCGTTAAATATCCCTGACTATGTTTAATAATAATCAAGTTACCATAACCTGCTAAACCACTTCCAGCATAAGCGACCACACCACTTGCCGCTGCAATCACTCGCTCACCTTTTTTACATGCAATATTTATGCCTTTTTTACCTTGTTCAGGAACAAATGATGTAACAACATGTCCACTTACAGGCCAAATCCATCCCGAAGCAGAGCGAGCATATCGATTTGCAGGTGAATAAATTACAGCGGGTCTCGCTGGTGGTTTTGGTGCAACATAGTAATTTCTCTTTATGGCAGTGCGACGTGTCGTTTGTCTATGTCTTGGGGTGATGCCTCGCAAATTGATAACCTGCCCTACTCTTAAAGAATAAGGTGGATTAATACGATTTAAACGAGCCAGAGTTTTATAATCAGTATCATAACGAAATGCGATAGAGAACAGGGTGTCCCCACGTTTTACAACATACACTTTTTGATAGCGCCAATAAGGATTCCATCTGGATTCCATAACAGGAGCTAAATTATTTCCGCAACCTACTAAGGTTATGATGAGGAAAAGACATAAAAATCTTTTGCAAAATGCGACTATCATTTATTACCTCAAGCAAATTATTTTATTGAATGTGGATCCCATCGAGCCAGTTGGCTAATTGATCGAACATTTTGTAATTCGTCATATCCAAATGAAGTGGTGTAATTGAAACATACCCTTCGCTTATAGCATTAAAATCTGTTCCAGGGCCGGCATCAGCCTCTGCTCCCGGCAAACCAATCCAATAGATTGGCCGCCCTCGAGGATCCTGATCTTTTACTACAGGCTCAGCACCATGTCTCGTTCCCAAACGAGTGACTTGCATCCCCTTTATTTGGTCCAAGGGAAGATTAGGCACATTAACATTTAAAATAGTTTGGGAAGGCAGGCGATGTGTACTTAATTGCATCACCAATTGTTTAGCAATCGTTGCGGCTGTATCATAATGTTGAATATTATCTCCTACCATAGAAATCGCAAGAGCAGGCAACCCTAAATAACGACCTTCCATTGCAGCAGCTACAGTGCCTGAATAAAGAATATCGTCTCCCAAATTCGCACCTTCATTAATTCCGGAAACAACCATATCAAATTCAGTATCTAAAAAACCAGTTACAGCCAAGTGCACGCAGTCAGTTGGGGTACCTTCAACACTATAGTAGCCATTATCCAATTTTTTGACTTTTATGGGGCGAGATAAAGTCAAAGAGTTGCTTGCTCCGCTTCTGTTTCTATCCGGAGCAACCACTTCAATATCGACAAAAGTCGACAGCTCGTTTGCCAGTTTATTAATTCCAGGTGCAAAAACACCATCATCGTTACTTATTAATACTCTCATTTTTTTAACTCACAGGTGATTCAAACCATCTAACCACCGCTAAATGATCCGCTAAGTCACGTTTATTTTGAGTTAAATTGGCTTGTAAATTTGCATTATTTTTTTCATTTTTTAATTGCGCTTGTTCTTTAACAATGGTCTCTTGTAACGCCATAATTTTTTTTCCAAAGCCTTGAGGACTAAGTTGTAATTGATATGCGAGTTTATTCATACGATTAGCAAGTGCTTCCAATTGCTCACAACTCATACCTTGCGGTTGTCTTTCAGGACAAGCTTTTATCGCTTGTTGTAATTCATTGGGATGTGATTTGTAATAATGTTCATTTTTCGCTGAGCAAGATGTTAATCCTAAAATGACCAATAGTGCTACAAAACATTTATTCATACTCAACCTATTGTAAACTACAAAACACCGATATTATCATTACACAACTGCTAACGCCATCTTATGAGATAACCATGCTTGATTTTAAATTGCTACGTGAGCCACAAACAGGAGAACAATATATTGAAACTTCTCTTTGTGGCAAACCCCTTCTTACCACCCCTCAGTTGAACAAAGGAACGGCGTTCACAAATGAAGAAAGAAAAGAGTTTGGCCTATTAGGCAAGCTACCTCATCGGGTTGAAACTTTGGATGAACAAGTTAAACGAGCTTATTTGCAATATTCCAGTTATACGACGCGATTACAACAAAATATTTATTTAAACAATTTGCACGATAAAAATCAGATCTTATTCTATAAATTAATCAATCGCCATTTAGGCGAAATGTTACCGACAATATATACTCCGATAGTAGGAACTGCGGTAAAACGATTTAGTCATGAGTATAGACAACCTCGCGGTTTATATATTTCCCATTCTGATAAGAACCAAATAGAAGAAATATTAAAAAACCGTTCTAATCCAGAAATTGATGTGATTGTGGTTACCGATGGAGAAGGAGTCTTGGGTATTGGTGATCAAGGTATTGGAGGAATGGATATTCCCGTTGCCAAACTAATGGTCTACTGTTTATGCGGAGGCATTGAGCCAACTCGCACATTACCGATATTTCTTGATGTAGGCACAAACAATCAGGATCTCCTCAATGACCCTATGTACCTAGGTTGTCGTCATCCGCGCATCAATCCGGCAGCATATGATGAATTTATATCCACTTTTGTTCATGAGATTCACAAACAATTCCCCAATGCTTTTTTACACTGGGAAGATTTTGGTCGAGGGAATGCTCGACGTATTTTGGAAAAATTTCAAGATCAATTGTGTACCTTCAATGATGACATTCAAGGTACTGGTGCCGTCACTTTAGCTGCTTTATTAGCGGCCTGTGATGTAACCGGTTCAAAACTTCATGAGCAGCGCATTGTTGTTTTTGGTGCAGGATCAGCGGGAACTGGAATTAGTGATCAAATTATCGATGCGATGGTACGTGAAGGAATTAGTCCAGAAGAAGCATATCAACGATTTTGGTTAATCGATCGACAAGGTCTGTTACTCAATACCGATCCCGATCTTACCGAAGCACAAAAGTGCTATGCACGAGATCCTAAGGAAATTAATAAATGGGCCATCAATGAAAAACAGCATCCCTCACTTACCGATACGGTTAGACATGTAAAACCTACAGTACTTATAGGTTGTTCTGCACAACCAGGAGCTTTTTCACAAGACATCATTGAAACCATGTCAGTCAATTGCGAACGCCCTATTATTTTTCCCTTGTCCAATCCAGATGAAAAATGCGAAGCAAAACCAGCAGATATATTAACCTGGAGTCAAGGTAGGGCTTTAATTGCTACAGGTACGGCGTTCCCTGAGGTTGAATATCACAATCGAATGGTACAAATTGCTCAATGCAATAATGCATTGGTCTTTCCTGGCATAGGATTAGGAGTGCTCGCTGTTAACGCAACAAAGCTAACAAAAGAAATGATTCTGGCCGCCGCGCATGCTTTATGCAAGTTTGCACCAAGTAAAAAAGAAAGTTACTTGCCTTTATTACCCTCTTTGGATAATGCGCAAACCGTTGCCAAAGAAATTGCGGTTTCCGTAGCTCGCTGCGCTATCGATTCAGGGCTCGCACAAAAAAATAATGATGCTGATTTAGAAAAACTAATAGAAGACATGTTTTGGGAACCAAGATATTTGCCATTTAAGTATAAAAAAGCATGATAATCTGTAGAGCGTGTTGACATTTGGTGTCACGGTCAAAAACCAAGCTAATTTGCGCAAGTTTCAGCTTGAGTTCGTTAAATAGAGCTGGCTATTCGCCTCACTCAAGTTAAAATTTACACTAAATTATCCCGATTTTTGACTCGCGCCCCCAAATGCCAACACGCCCTAGCCTGCAATTATTTCCCATCAGTTTTTACAAAATTTACTGTAATACTTTTCAAAGTTGCGGTATTAGGCTCCCAAGATCGAGCATATTTAAGTACAATTACTGTACTTTCGGGATAGTTTTTCCCCTTCTGTTTCGCAAAAGTGAAATGCATTTGCCCACCAGCGCCAATAAGGTTAGTTTTTGGTCTTTCATAAGTACTACTACGGAGTGTTAATATATCTTTATCGAAGCGCACAATCGACCATTGAAATCCTGTAGTTGGATTTGCAGGTAACGTTACGACAAAACTTGGATCATTAACATTAACGTTCATGGATAAATTATTATTTGCCTGGATCATCGTTGAAAAACCAAGAAGCAATAAACTTAGTACGGTTTTCATTAACCAACTCCTTTTGTATATTCTACAATCAGTTTAGTCTATTTCATCGGGTTCTGTTACGTTATTCTTTTAATTCAGCCTAAAAGACTCTCCAAACACATTTCACTAAAATGATCAAAATCCTAAATGATCTGAATGAAAGATAACTATTTGACTCTATTAATTAAATTGTATACTCTGCGCAAAGCTCAATCACCGAGAGGATTTTATGTTAAATTTAATTGGCTGGGATGAAATTAGTGAAATACTCGATTTAAAAAACGAAGCAGGAGATGAAAATTATTTTACAGGAATCATTGAGCGAACGGTAAGTACATATCGAGAACGTCCTGGTTTTTTTACTCCATACCGAGATGGTCAGGAGTTCGCAGGCCAATTGTTGGCGCCAATTTGGTATCCTTTAATATCTACACTTGGTACGGCTTTTATGGCATTTACTGCAATTGTTGCTGCGTGTTACTTCGTTGGATTCATGTTACTCGGTCTATTATCGATTGTAATGATGAGTGCTGAATATCGTAATACAGCATTAGAGGGAGTCACAAACAGTCTTGCGCTAACCGGTTTAACGCTTCTTGGAACTACAGCAGGCCTGCTGTTGACACTTCTAAGCATTCCACACAGTATTATATCACTTGGTACTCGTCTCACTGCCACCGCTGTTTCAGCAACAACTGATGGTTGTGATGACAATTATCAATTTAGCTATTGATTTTAAGCAGCGTTGCGGAACACAGGAATGCAGTATAATCGCTCCCGCGCTGTGATACGCTTCACCCAAGTTTCTGAGCATATTAATTTTCAATATAAATCTTGATATTAGCGCCTGGAAAAGCGATTATTTTATCTTTTTATAATCACAGTTAGGAGCGCGTGTGGAACACGAAACCATGGAATTTGATGTAATCATCGTCGGTGCGGGACCGGCGGGGTTATCTGCCGCGATAAAATTGAAGCAGCTGGCTATGGCTGCCAAAAAGGAATTATCTGTTTGTATTTTAGAAAAAGGAGCTCAGGTTGGCGCACATATTCTTTCTGGTGCGGTCCTGGAACCGAAAAGCCTTAAAGAATTACTTCCTGATACGTGGCAAGATGCACCTCTTGATACCGCGGTAACTGAAGATTTATTCTATTTTCTAACACAAAAAAGTTTCTATAAACTCCCTACCCCCAAACCCATGCATAATGAAGGCAATTATATTATTAGTCTGGGCGAACTTTGCATGTTTCTTGCTCAACAAGCAGAATCTCTGGGTTGCGAAATTTATCCTGGCTTTGCTGCAGTTAATGTACTTTATAATGATAAAAATCAAATTATTGGTGTTGCAACCGGGAATGTAGGCCTCGATAAAAATAAAGAGAAAACGAATAACTATCAACCTGGAATGCACTTACTTGCCAAGCAGACATTACTTGCTGAAGGATGTCGTGGACAACTTAGCCAAAGCCTGATGGTACGTTACCACCTCAGAGATAAAGCAAATCCACAGACCTATGGATTGGGGATAAAGGAAATATGGCAGATCAAAGAGGAACATCATAAACCAGGACAAGTAACTCATACTGTGGGATGGCCAATGGATTTAGCTACCTACGGTGGTTCGTTTATCTATCATTTATCGAAACAACGTGTCGCTATTGGTTTTGTAGTTGGTTTGGATTATAAAAATCCCTGGTTAAATCCTTTTGCAGAGTTTCAACGTTTCAAAACGCACCCACTAGTTCAACCTATTTTAACTGGAGGCGAGCGCATCAGTTATGGTGCGCGTGCGCTTAATGAAGGTGGGTGGCAATCGTTACCAAAGCTTACATTTCCGGGTGGCGCTTTAATTGGTGATGCTGCAGGTTTCCTTAATGTTCCCAAAATCAAAGGAATACATACAGCAATGCAATCAGGCATGCTTGCAGCAGAGGCTTGCTTTGAAGCGCTACAACAAGAAAATGGAGTACAAGTTGAGTTAACTAGTTATCCAGAAAAAGTTAAAAAATCCTGGCTAGAAAAAGAACTCTATTCTGTACGCAATATAAGACCAGGATTTAAATACGGTTTAATTCCAGGTTTGATCAATGCAGCTTTTGAAACATACATTACCCGTGGACATTCTCCATGGACACTAGCGAATCATGCTGATCACAGTGCATTGATTCCAGCAAATAAAGCAAGGAAAATAAATTATCCCAAACCCGATGGTGTGCTCACCTTTGACAGGCTGTCATCTGTCTTTTTATCTAATACCTATCATGAAGAAAATCAACCCTGCCATCTCGTATTGAAAAAACCTCAATTGGCAATAGATACTAATTTAAAAACTTACGCATTCCCGGAAGGTCGGTATTGCCCTGCAGGGGTATATGAAATTATTGAAGAAGAACATGGTCCCAAATTACAAATTAATGCTCAAAACTGCATTCATTGTAAGACCTGTGATATCAAAGACCCTCGACAAAATATTGTTTGGCATGCCCCAGAAGGTGGCGGTGGACCAAATTATTCCGGAATGTAGCATAAAAAAACAGGTTGCATTTAAAATTCAACCTGTTTTATTTATTTATTGAACACTCTATCAAAAAAATGCCATTTTATTAGTGTTTTTTTAATCATTCTCAATCATAATTCGCCCTCGAAAAATTAATAGTGAAAGCCTCAGGCTATTTCTTGATGATTAAATCATATTAAAGGGTACCTATGTCCAGATTAACAAAAATACATAAAAAAATACTTGCCAATTTTAATACTTATGTATCAGACACAACTCAAGTCCAGTTATTAGCTGAAAATATTAAGCTGTTTGAAAAAATACCAGCTCGCTATTTGAAGAAACTCTATAAAAATATAACTGCCTTTGATTTTGCAGAAAATAACGACGCTCTATTAATTATTGCGTACAGCTATATCCACTATTCTTATGAAAATAAAGAACGTTCAACTCTTGAAAACTCGCTTATTCTGTTAGACAAAGCGAATACTTGTTTTCAGAGAATTATTGATTCCCATGCATTACTCCATCCTTCTCAATTGAATGAAATTCACTCAGAGCACCAATTAAAAGCCAACTTTCAATTACATAAAGTTAAGTTACTTAAGGCTGAAATTCAGCTTTTTTATATTGAAAAAGAAGAAAAAAATAATATCCCAAATGCAGCTTTAATAAGAAAAGAGCTAACAGATATTATTGATGCATACACTAACTTTAAAAGAATATTAGATAGTAAATATAAAGATAGGATTCTTAGAGCTAAACTTTCAATCAATAACGACCTCTTGGATTCGATTGAAACAGGACTTGGTCAGGCAAATGATTTATTAAGAAAATTACCACGACAACACGCCCCAAAACGACATTTCTCTGAAACTATTTCGGAAAATAATTCTGAGCAGAAAAGTACGCAAGACACGCCGAAAAGAAAGAAAATGAAGTACGTCGAAACAAACAATAACAAATCAAGTCCGGTAAGTTCATCCGAGACACAACAAATAGATTTAGATAATGAAAACTCCAGGCCTGAATGGGATGGTTTGGCGGCGTTAACCATCGTTGCGACCAATACAGCCCCTATGGAGGTTCATCAGCCGCATGACATGATTTCTTCAGGCATACCCCAACCTTCTCTGCCTCGATTTATAGAAGACAGTAAAATGTTTCTGAACAAGCATCAAGAATGGTCTAAGGTATATTTTGATCTACATAGAGATTATTCAAAACTGCAAAGAACTGACAAATTTCTCGAGAAAATCGCTCATTCGCTATTGTTAGCCGCAGTTCGATTAAAAAAAGAAAGTACTGTATTTAAAGATGAGCAATTCAATCCTGTAGTTCAAGTCGCGGTGCAGTTCCTTCTATTTATTTGTGGAATAGGAACACAATCAAATTTTGAAGCATTAGAAAAACAAAGTTTATTAGCGAATACTTATTCTTCACTTTTGAAACCGTTTATTCGTTCATTTCTTCATGTCCCACCAGAAAAACTCATTAGCCACTTAAGGATGCAATTTGCTTCTGAAACATCAGCTAATATTTCATTTCGTGGCTTAGAAATTCGAGAAATTGTCGAACTATTATTTAAACATTTTGAAAGCGTATTAACTGCTGATGATTATGAAAGAGTAACAGAATGTTGCCTTAATGGTTTAGTGCAAGCGCATGATAAGTTAGTTGAGCAAAATGCTGCTAAATTTAATTTCACAGTATAGCTATAAAAACTAGTTCTTGAGGTTGGTGAAGCGAAGTAGAAATTAACGCATCGAGTTAAGTTAACTTCGCATACTTCGCTCACCCACACCATTTCTTGCTGCTGCAGGAACAATTTTTCTGTAAGTTAAACCCAGATTTGACAGCAACTATTAGGAATACTATTATGACAATAAATAACCTACATGGATGATATTTATGCAGATTAAAGACTTAATCCAGTTCTATAAAACAATCGGAAATCCTCAAAATCAATCCTTGCACAGTAGCTTCGGAATTATTAAAAGCAAATTTGACGAGTTTATTCTATATTCTCTGGATTCAGGAGCAACTAACTTAGACACGCTCAGTCAAAGAATTAAAAGCAACCTACTTTCTTTCCAGAAATGTGGTTTATCCCCAGAAATTGTCTCAGAGATTGCTCTGGATATAAAAAATGGTGGACATAACATTTTCAAGTTGATTGAAGATGAGTTGAAAAACGATAAAGAAGAGTCATTGACCTTTGAAGAAATCACTTATTTTTTATTGAATGGAAATAACGACCGTGTTGATGTTTTATCCAGCGACGCTTGGAAAAGAAAAATTAAGGATGAGCTTCATTCTTTTTTTAATTGCTCCAATAGAACTTTTAAAAAAGATGAACACAGCAATTATTCTGCTGAAGAACTATATAATGAATTGAGTGCTCTTTTAAAAATTAAAGATGGCAATGAACTCTATGAAAAAGGAAGCAATGATCGATTAGCTGCATTAATGATTTGCTCTACCCCTGAGCTAGTAAGCACCTTAAAGGATTCATGTAACCTAGGCATTAATGCAATTACCAAAAAATGGTCAGAAAAATACCCCGAACATCGAAGTGAAATTAATTGTATGATGAACGAGGTGGCGAAATTTAGTGATCAATGTATTGATAAAAAAATGCTCGATACATTAACAAAAAATCTCTAGGTTCTAGCCAGGATAGATGACCTGGTAATATAATAGTTACCGGCGCGCATGGAGATAGGGTTACTTTTCACCCGCTTTTGCTGCCGGTACGTGCTCTCTAACAAGCCAAGTGATTATGTAATGAATTGATGATTATAATCAATTTATTCAAAAATTCATCAAGCCTAATTCATGAATGAATTACATATCGAGCTTTCGCATTTAATAAAAATGCATCATCAGCAAGTAGCAAACTTACAGACAGTTGCTACTTGCTGAATCAATACCAATCCTTATATCCTACCCATTGATGATTATGGATAAAATACCCCCATTATAAGTAAGATAAACCCTAAATCAATTGGTTAACAACCCAAAACTCGAGATTCTACCTTGTCAGGAGTTTCTTCGGGTTGTAATGATTCATTCACGCCTAACATCTTTTCAGCCAGCCTTTTGGCCAATTTTGGTAAATCCTTTGGAACTTCCTTGGCTGTTTTTTTAAATCCTTTAGTAAAAAACGAAATTTCCATTTTTATCGTTGAAAGTAATTCACTGTCATCACAAATAAAAAAATCTGACTCAGAAGGATTGCATGAAGGTTTAGAGTTTTTTTGCTTTAAAACCCAGCTTATTTGATTTACGAGAAGCCTACGAAATTCATCATGCTCAGGTAATAGGGAATTGAAGCTAATAAATCCTGGAGGAGTAAAATTATTTTTAATAGCAGAATCAAAAGTAGCCTCCATGATTCGCAATTCTTCCAGATAGCCATATACCTGAACTATTGTATGGCTTAATTTTGCTAAGGTTTCAACGTATTCTTGCTTATGATAAACGTTCACATAATGCGTCAAAAATGGCAAAATTATTGCCAGTGGCTCATTAAATTTTTCTGTTTGCAAGAAGTCCAAAGCAGCCGTTTGGATTTCAGCTCTTAATTCATACTCTTTCTTTTGTATTCTCTTCATTGTCATTAAATTACAATTTATTTCTTTAGGAAAAAAATGACGCTTGTCTTTGTAAGAAAGACCTTTAACAAACGGGTAATTATCAAATTGCGTAAGTCCCATTACAGCATCGATGCGCTCCCTTAGAAATTCACAGAATTTATCGACTTGTCCTGCATCATCACTTGTCTCTATTAAATAAACAGTTAATGCTTTATCAAGTATTTGGCAAAGTGCTCTCATTAGTTTAACCTGCTCTTCTTGCGTATGTTTAAGCAGTTTTTGAACCTTTTCAGTGTGAAGAGACTTTAAGCTGCCTGCTGTATGCCACTGGGACTTAACCAGCAATTCGATGTAGGTATTGTAATGTTGCGCTAAAACCGTACATGCGATGGTTCGACGATATAATTCTGGATGTTTTGCTTCAGAAATTAAATTATCCAGACTAAGCACGCCAAACATGGTTCTATGGGATTCAGCTCTTTTTAATATTGGCTCTTCTGCTTCTTTAGCTTCTACAACTTTGGCAGTTTTTTTCTTGATTTTTATAGCTTCACTACTAAGAGCAAAAGGAATAGCTGCTGGCAGCGCATTAGAAGGAGTTTCTGGTGGAGTTGCTCGAGGAGATGCTGGTGGATTGGTAGAATCGGTTGGTAGAATTGGGAAGGATGTAGACTTTCCACTTCGAAAAAATTTTAGGGCTTGGGCAATTGAACCTTTACCGGCCGGCACCTCGGAATGCACATTCTTCTCGTTACTTGATTTGCCAGCAATCGGAGGATCTCCTACCTTTATTTCACCCTGAGAATCAGGAACATTAATTCCACGTGGTGATGCTGGTCCAGATTTGCTTTCAGAAAGCTTCGTCGGTTCATGCTTGCGCGGGGATGACGGTAGCGACTTGCTTGCAAAAGTGTGTTTTTTCATAATGATCTTCCTTAAATTATAAAAACTGGGGAAGTTTAGTTGAGAATGCCCCATGAGATCAAATAAAAATCAAAATGCGGGATTTGGATATAGGAATTATAAAAGGCCAAGCAGAAATAATAAGTCTTTTTATACTTAATGTAAGAAGTAATTAGTTCTCTTCGATCGCCCCTTTTTACTCAGATAATTTTAGGGCGATAAACGTTGTAAATTCCATTCATTATTTTTTAAAATATACTCCCAAACATCGGACAGTTCATCTTGTCGGTATGCATAGAATACCATGCGTTCCGGCCGGATAAGGAAACCGCAATATTCAGGGCTCAGAGGAATTGGTTTATTCAAAAATGATGCCTCTATCTTCTGACGTTTCTTTTCGAGAACTTCTTTACTCTCAATCAATTGCATTGAAGTTGGAGCATAGCTTAAAAAGCGAATTTGATCCCATTGAGGATAACTGTCCCAATATTTTTTATTCTCAGCATGATTTAGAAATAGAGCGTTACCTTCAATAATCACTTCCCGTTGCAAAAGCTCCAGCCAAAACACAAGACTTACTCGAGGATTATTTTTTAATTCATTTACTTTGCGAGTACTTTTCTGAGTAAAGAATAAAAACCCCTCATCTGAAATTTCACGAATAGCAACGACTCGGCTATGCGGGACGCCATCTACTGAAATAGACGATAAAACAGCCTGACTTGGGTTAGGTGCTCCATTCTCACGTTCTCTTGCCAACCAAAGACTCAGTTCAATAATAGGATTTGATTGCATTATATGCTTTTCCTTTTACTTAAAAATTCCCAAATCAATTGTACCTGAAACTCTGTAGCAAGCATGCATCCTGATACTCCACTAATGCCAAGCGCTGTTGTCATAAAATACCTCAGCTCAATTACTATTAAAAAAGAATTGTTTAATATATTCTACGCTCCAGTTTGATTTGACATATAGGGACGTAACAATTTTAACTACTCTATGGGATGGTAAATATGTTTAATTCGTTCCACTTACAAGGTGTAGATGCACTTCGTGAAAGTAAATACATTGAAGCCAAGAAATTATTTCTTGAAGCAATAAAACAAAATCCTGAAGTACCCGAAACGTACTTTCTTTTAGGAAAAACTTGTTTTTTATGCGATGAGAAAAGTGAAACCATTTCTTATTTAATACAGTTTATTGAATTAACTCAGTATGAAAAGGAACAGGAAAACAAATCCCACGCGTTCGATCTGTTAGGACAATGTTATGCCTCTAGGAGTGAGAGTGAGTTAGCCATCACTTGTTACTTAAATGCTTTAGAAATTGATCCCTCATGCGTTTCGGTACGACATAATCTAGGTTTGCTTTATATGAAGCTAGCTCAGGAATATCTAGAGATCGATTTACAAAATTGTTCCGCATTATTAAAAAGTGCTCGAATCGCACTTAATTCGGCTCTGGAGCTATGTAAGGATAATCCTATGTTTTTGCATTCTATTGCCAGCTGGTATGAACAATATATTGAGCTACTGAAAAAATTATCTGAAGCGAGCAACACTCAAGAAATGATAAGCGAGCAGTTTAATTGGGCCATTCACTATTATCGTGAAGCCTTAGCTCACTGCCATAAAAATGACAAATTATTTCAAAATGTAATTACAGAAAATCTTACTGAATGTTATGCGCAATTCGGACATCATCTGTATCAGAGCCAAGCCTATGCAAAAGCCCAGAAATTATATGAATCAGCTCTTGATCTGGATCAAAATCATATTCCAGCGCTTAATCAAATAGGCATGTGTCTATTCAAGCAAGGAAAATATTCCGAAGCAAGAGTCAAGTTTGCAATACTTCTAGAGCGAACTGCAGACACACAAGATCAGGCTGATGCATGGCTTAATACAGCTTGTTGTTATCGCTTGGAAAAAAATTGGCTGGAGGCAGAAAAATCTCTCGATGCAGCGAGAAAATTAGCACCACAAGATCCAGAAATCCATAAAGAAACAGAGAATCTCAAACAAGCGAAATCTCAAGCACTACTCGCTGTGACAAACCAAACTTTTTTTGATCCTAAAGCACATTACAATTCTTCTTTGACATCCCAAAACACAGATAGTTTGCAGTACAATTAAGCAGATAATTGTAGCTAAGAAATACTGTCTTAGATCCTGGGTTCCGCTATGCTGCACCCAGGCTACATGTTGATTGATTCCTCTTGGCAAGCCATACAGTTAATTAATTTATAATTGAAATAGTGGTGTAAATGCCATATGTCTTAACTCATTAAGCCACTGTTCCCTTGGTTTTCCACCTGGTGCGGTAGGTTCATGCCAATTATTTTTACACCAAAGATAAATATCCAGGCTCTTCATTTGACTAAAATCATTAATCGCATGTAATAACTGCCCATCAATAGGAAAAATACTCTGATATCCCTCTATCATCCATGCAAATTTCGCGGCCCATTTGGAATATGGAATGCCGCATAAATCTAAAAAAGGTTTGGCAATATCAGCCATAAACCAATGATAAACAGGCTCATCAAAGTCAATAAAATGAATCTGTTTACCGTCAAACAGCACATTGCCTGGACGATGATCCCCGTGAGTCAGACCAAAATTAACGTTATTTATTTTAAAAGCTCTGAAATGCTCGTCAATGGTGTGGAATAGATCCTGGATAGCAGAATTCTCATAAACAAGGTAGTCTGCCGTTTCACTCCATAAATCACTCCAACTTCTAAAATGATGGCCATTCGCTTGATAACTTTCTGCCGCACGATGTAAACGAGCCAATGCTTGCCCCCAGTGTTCGTATACATTTTTAACTTCATATCCAAAATGCATGATAGTTCCGGGTACTTCTGAACATACATGGATTAAAAAATGGAGTTCTTCTTGTACTACAGTTTCAATATAAGATCCATTTTTCGATTTAAGTACTTCACAAACTGGCGCATCCATTTGAAACAGATGTTGCTGAAAATCAATGGCTGCAAGTAATTCTTTTTGTGGCCGAATTTTCTCGTGTGTTATGCGTAAATAGAATCCTTTACCCTCAGACTCAAAACGATAAACACAATTGATTTGGTTATTAACCAGTTGTAAATTAACTGGATTATCTGCCCATTGCAAAGCGGCTTTAAAAGCTGTGTTATTGCTGATTTTTTTTAGAGTATCTTCCCAAACCATAACTTTTAACCTGATATTTTTTATTTTATTTAAAGTAGATTACTCTCATCATAGTTTTAAAAAATCTGTTTACAACACTTTGCTCGATCATTTTGTAAATACATATCTATCCATATAGATCATAACATGTTGAGATAAAATTAGAGCATAAAGATAGAACAATCTATCCTTATGCCCTCCGCTCTTTATAATCGATTAAGAGTGAAATTTTTACTTTGCAAAACAATTTCACTCAGTTGATATATTTTACCCCATGACTAGACTCAATCGAGCATGCTTCTCAAGTCGCTCCCTATCCTGAAACGCAATGACTGCATCCAATATTTGCTCTACATCGCCTTTTTCAGCCCAAAAGCTTTGAAAAGCTAAAGGATACGTAGCTCTAACATTCATTTTTGAAATTTTTTGAGGATTTTCTATTGTTTTTAATAGTGTTTTTAATAATGAAATCTTATCATTTATTTTTTGATTTTTAGGATCAAGTTTTTGCTCTAATAGGCTCAATTTGTTCTGAATCAGCCCTAAAAGATAAGCTTTAACGGCTACACTATCCATTTTTCGGATTACAGCACTGTAATCACAACACGTAAACATCCTGTGATGTTTAGGCTCTTCTTTATTAGTTTTAGGGTTAAAAATGGCCTCCTGATTCACCATTGCATCCTGTGCTATATCTGGCTTGCCCAAGTGGAGCCTGCCTTTAATGATTTGTTTTACAGAATCAGGAGCCATGCGCCATAATAAATCAACACCAGTAAATAACACTGCAGTAATTGAAAATACAGTACCTACAACTGGAGCCACAGGAAAAAGTAAAACAAAAACAACGGCACCTAATGCTGCAGCTAGAAAAGCCATGGCAAACGCGTTACTTAAAGCTGCTTGCATATAATGCATGCGTTGAATACTGTCTTTAGGGGACTCAAAAGCTCTATATAAATTGAGTCCAAACATCATAAACTGATGACTCAATGCCACAAGTAAACTACTAAAAAAAAACCAAGGGCCTGCAGCAAAGCTAAAACCAAGAACCTTTGATATTGCAGCCCCATAAAGGGATATGCTTGCTAAAGCAGCACAAATCGCAGAAGTAGCAAATAGTAACCACCGATCAACATTGCGATTGCTGGCTTTTGCGAGATGGTATCCATTGATTAAGGCATTTATCGTCAATAAGAAACCAATAAAAGGCAAAATGATATAAAACAAAGGCGATGCGCTAAATGCCGTTGATAATCTTGCATCTGCCATCGTAGCAAATAATGCTATTTCCTGAGTTTCCCTAATGTATGTAATCGCCTTCTGGAAGTGAGTAACAAACATAAGCCACCTGATAAATTATTATTATTTTTTTGTTTGGGATCATTACCCAATAGGAGTTCTTAAAACATAGCCTGAGTACCGAGGAGTCATAACAGAGTTTGTGCTTGTCACAAAACTCTGGTTATGGTGTCCTTAATAGTCAGGCTATATTTCTGGTGTATTGCTCTTATTATTGACGCAAATGTGGGAACAAAATAACATCCCGAATTGACTGAGAGTTGGTAAACAACATAACCAAACGATCAATACCTATACCCTCTCCTGCTGTAGGAGGCAACCCATATTCCAGTGCTTCGATGTAGTCACTATCAAAATGCATAGCCTCTAAATCACCTGCATCTTTTTCTTCAACTTGCTTACGAAAACGTTCTGCCTGATCTTCTGCATCATTTAACTCAGAAAATCCATTAGCAATCTCTCGACCAGCAATAAAGAACTCAAAACGATCAGTCACTTCTAAATCATGATCACTGCGGCGTGCCAACGGTGAAATTTCAGTAGGATAGCCCGTAATAAAAGTAGGCTGAAATAATTGATGTTCAACAGTTTCTTCAAACAATATGATTTGCAGCTTACCCAAGCCATCGGTTTCTTTAAAAGGAAAGCCTTTGTTCTGCAATATCTCACGACAACTTTCAACACTTTCTAACTGTTGAGCATTGATTTCTGGATGATAATATAAAATTGCTTCTTTAACCGTCATACGCGCAAATGGCTTATTAAAATCAATAATCTGACCTTGATACTCCACCTGCCGTTTTTCCATGACAGTATCACAGAGATAACGCAATAATTCCTCGGTAAAATTCATCAAGTCCTGATAATCAGCATAGGCTTGGTAAAATTCAACCATAGTAAATTCTGGATTATGACGCGTTGAAATTCCCTCATTACGGAAATTACGGTTAATTTCATAAACGCGCTCAAATCCACCTACAACAAGACGTTTTAAATAAAGCTCAGGCGCGATACGCAAATACATGGTCATATCCAAAGTATGATGGTGCGTAACAAAAGGACGTGCCATAGCCCCACCCGGGATAGGATGCATCATGGGTGTTTCTACTTCCAGAAAATAGTGTTGATCCATAAACTGTCTAAACGCTTGAATTAATCGCGAACGTGTTAAAAATGTAAGACGACTTTCATCATTGGCAATCAAATCCACATAACGTTTACGATACTTAACTTCTTGGTCAGCTAATCCATGAAATTTATCAGGTAAAGGGCGTAATGATTTCGTCAATAACTCAATATGCTCGGCATTTACGGTAAGCTCACCTGTATTTGTCTTGAATAACTCACCTTTAACCCCAACAATATCGCCTAAATCCCAATGCTTGAACTCTTCATATTGCTCGGGAAGGTCATTAGCTCGGATATAAACTTGAATCCGTCCAGAAAAATCTTGAATATGAAAAAAACTGGCCTTGCCCATAATACGCCTCAATACGATGCGGCCGGCAACAGTCACCTTAACATGCTGTTGTACTAAAGTTTCTTTATCTAATGAATCATAATGTTTTATGACTTCTTGAGCTAAATTTTCACGACGAAATTGGTTTGGAAAATTAAAACCTTTTGTACGTAACTCAGCCAATTTTTGTTTACGAATATAATAAACTTCACTTTCATCTATATGTTCAATATGCTCTTCACTCATGCTGCCCTACTCCTGCCTTTAAACTGGCTTCAATAAATTGATCTAACGCCCCATCCAATACTGCTTGTGTATTGCTTGTTTCAACACTGGTTCGCAGATCTTTAATACGAGATTGATCCAATACGTATGAACGAATTTGAGATCCCCAACCTATATCTGATTTACTGGCTTCTAACGCTTGCTGCTCTGCATTTTTCTTTTGCACTTCCAGCTCATACAACTTAGCACGCAGTTGTTTCATTGCCTGATCTTTATTTCGATGCTGACTTCTATCATTCTGGCATTGTACTACAATTCCACTTGGTGCATGAGTAATACGCACTGCAGAGTCAGTTCGGTTTACATGCTGCCCTCCGGCACCGGAAGCTCTGTACGTATCAATACGTAAATCAGCAGGATTAATTTCGATGTCAATATCATCATCAATTTCAGGTGAAACAAATACTGCCGCAAAAGAAGTATGTCGTCGATTTCCTGAATCAAAAGGAGATTTTCGCACTAAACGGTGCACTCCACTTTCTGTACGCAACCATCCAAAAGCATACTCTCCCTTAAAATAAATAGTAGCACTTTTAATACCAGCAACCTCACCCGGAGAACACTCAATTAGTTCTGTAGTAAACCCATGTTGCTCGCCCCAACGTAAGTACATGCGCAATAACATCTCTGCCCAATCCTGAGCTTCTGTACCACCAGAACCTGATTGAATATCCAAGTAAGCATTTGAGTCATCCATTTTTCCGGAAAACATCCGACGAAACTCTAAATCAGCGACCTTTTTCTCAATGGAAATTAACTCTTCACCAATTTCATTAATGGTTTGTTCGTCACCTTCTTCACGCGCAATTTCAAACAATTCATTTAAATCTGTAATGGATTGACTTAATTGAGTTAAAGTTGAAACAACTGCTTCCAGCTGAGTTCGCTCACGACCCAAGGCTTGAGCAACCTCCGGATTATCCCAAACTGTAGATGACTCCAACTCTCGAACAACTTCCTCTAAACGCTCACTCTTAGCGTCAAAGTCAAAGATACCCCCTAAGCGCTTCTACTCGCTTAATGAGATCCACCAGATTAAGACTAATTTGGTTTACTTCTAACATAAGTGTCTCTTTAAAATTAGTAATTAGATCACGGCCCTAATCTCAATGTAGTCTGGGTGCAGCCTAGTCACTTTGCTTTTTACTTAAGCGCAACGCCTTTCTCGCCAAAAGTGAAAAAGTACCCGTTAGAGCGGATGAGGGCATTTACTAGTTCCCTTCAACCCGCCCTCTCTCTCAATAATGGGAGAGAGGAGCTTATTATTAACTAAAAAAACAGAGTGTCCATGCAGCATTCATGCTACTTTAAACCAAAGCACGACAATGCAAAAAAATAAGTTTGGGATTTTACAGTGAAAGTAGGCAAAAAGACAGACTATGGAGTCTTCATTGCAGTTCGATAAGCTTGCAAATTCATTAATAAATCAGCTTCTGCAGGAGATAAATGACAACTTTCGACAATTTCATCTCGATTTCCCCCCATTTCCAAAATACGCAAGGCATGGCGATAACCGCCATCATTGGCTCGTTTATTTTCCAAATCCTGAATTTGATTATCCATACTAATCAATTGAGTATTAATCTCTTTTAATTGTTTAGAGAATAATAAATCAGCATGAATCAACACGGGATGATCTTTTGTGATTTGCTCAATTAGTTTTTGTTGCATATCCAGTTTTTCCTGAAAATCAGTTAATTTCTTCCGCTGACTAAATAAGTAATTAAGTACGAATACAAAAATAACCACATTTAAACTTAAAAGAAAAGTTATCATTTTATATCCTTATCCCCCATGACGATACGATGAGCTGCTGGTTGACTTAGCGATGGATTTAAAAGACGAGGAATATTACGATTCAAGGCAATTATGATTGTCACCCTACGATTTGCAGCCCGCCCTTGTTCTGTAATATTATCAGCAACTGGATATTGTTCTCCATAACCCGTCACTAAAATGCGCTGTGTTTCTATTCCAAATGAATTTAGAATACGGCCAACAACTGCTGCACGCATAGCCGAAAGCTCCCAATTTGACGGAAATTGTGGCGTCTCTATGGGAATATTGTCTGTATAGCCCTCTACGGCAACAATAGAAGATGATTTTTTAATCTTACTGGCTAATCGCATTAATTTAACAAATGCTTCCGGTTTTAAATCTGATTCACCTGACTCAAATAAAGCACCTGAGTTAATATCCAATTCAACCCAACCTTCTTGTCGATTGATCTTATAATTTCCGTCTTCCAAATCTGCTAATGATTGATTTAATTCATCAAGTCCATCATTAAAAGGGCCTTTAAATTGTTTGGTTTGTGGTCCGTCTTTTATACTTTTTGTTGATTTGAGGGCCCGAGCTTCATCTTTTTTATTAAACGCTGATTTCATTCCCTCTGAAAGGGATTTGTACTTTGAAATATTTACGGAGGAAATAGCGTACATAACTACAAAGAATGCAAATAGCAAGGTAATAAAATCTGCATAAGAGACAACCCAACGATGATGATCGTTTTGTTGTTCATTCCTTTTTTTTCTTTGTTTCATTTTTCTTCTGTTGGCCAAAATTATTGAGTTTTAACAGCAAAATTCCAGGACTTTCTCCAGAAGCGATTGCAACGACACCTTCTACAATCATTTCGTCATAGTGCACCTGGCGAGCGATACAACTTTTTAATTTATTCGCCACCGGTAAAAAAATAAGATTAGCCATCCCAACTCCATAAATGGTAGCAACGAACGCTACTGCGATACCTAAACCCAATTCACTCGGCTCCGATAAATGGCGCATCACTTGAATCAATCCCAATACCGCGCCCAAGATCCCTATGGTTGGACTGTACCCCCCCATACTTTCAAAAACCTGCGCTGCATGGGAATCAATTGCTTCAACACGATCAATTTCATCCTCCAGGACTTGTCTTATAGTGAGTTTATCCACGCCAATAACTAACAACTCTAACCCCTTATTAATGAGTGGATTTTTTTCAACCTCTAAATGCTCTTCCAAGGAAAGTAAACCCAGCTGACGGGCTTTTCGTGCCAGCTCAAACATCTTATTACGGCAGGGTTCAAAATCGAGCTTGGGAGGGGCAATAACCCAGGGCAGGATTTTAAATGCTCGTTTAAAGGTACTTAGTGGTGTTTGCACCATAACAGCACCGATTGTCCCCCCAAGCACAATTAGCAATGCAGAAAAGTTCATTAGGGTCTGCATGCTTCCGCCCTCTAACATTTGCCCTAATGTAATAGCTAAAAAACTGGTTAACATCCCTATTAAAGTTAAAGCATCCATTCTTTTTATTCCGGTAATCGTGATTTAATACGAAGTGTTGCCTGACTGAGGATCTGTGAAACACGTGATTCACTAACACCAATAACCTCTCCGATTTCTTTTAGGTTTAAATCTTGCTCGTAATATAAAGAGAGTACCATTCGCTCTTTTTGGGGTAATCCACGAATTACCTCTGATAAACGCCGCATCAAATCATTATGAAATACGTTAACATGAGGCTCGGTAGAGGCGTATCCGTCTTCGACCTGTAAGGCATCATCGGTAACACCCAAATCTTCAAAACCATATAAATGACTGCTCACCGAGTCTTGCAACATTTCATGGTATTCATTAAGAGATATTCCAAGTTCAGCTGCTATTTCTGAATCTTTTGCCTCTCTTCCTAATCGGTGCTCAACAGATTTTACTGCCTCTGAAATCATTCTTGCATTACGATAAACTGAACGAGGAACCCAATCATTACGCCTTACTTCATCAAGCATATACCCTCTGATACGGATTCCCGCATAGGTTTCAAATGAAGCCCCCTTGGAAGAGTCGTAATGTCTTGTTGCTTCGAGCAAACCAAGCATTCCCGCTTGTATTAAGTCATCCAGTTGTACGCTTTGTGGCAAACGCCCCAATAAATGATGTGCTATGCGCTTAACCAACAAGGCATGAGTTTTTACCAGCGTTTCTTGAATTTGCTGGTTCACTTTGCTATAGGCAGCCAAAGCATCCACATTAATCTCCTTAAAATTCACCTGCTACTAAACGCTCTAAAAAGAAACTGGTATTCCCCCCCAGTAGAGAACTAGGTGGCCATTCAGATACTTCGTCTGCTAACTGCCTCATCGCCAGCGCAGCGGCAGAATCAGGATAAGCAATTAAGACGGGTTTTTGCATTTTCACTGCCCTGTGTATGTGTTCATCAAAAGGAACTGCTCCTAAATAGTCTAGCTGAACCTCAAGAAATTGCTCGGAAACTCTGAATAATTTGTTAAATAATTCTCGTCCATCTCGCTCATTTCTGACCATATTGGCTAAAATATGAAAACGTGTCCATTCATAACGCTTACTCATTACTTTAATTAAAGCATATGCATCAGTTAAAGAGGTGGGCTCATCGCATACAACGACAATCAATTCTTGCGATGAACGAGTAAAACTTAAAACAGTGTCAGATATACCGGCAGCGGTATCAATAATCATGTAGTCCAAATCATCGGTAAGCTCATTAAATGCATCAATAATCCCGGCGAGCTCTGGTGGAGAGAGTTGAGTCATAAACTCTGTTCCTGATGCTGCAGGAATAACACTGATGCCATTAGGTCCTGGCAAAATAATGTCACTTAAATGACAAATTCCCTGAGTCACATGTGATAGATTATATTTAGTATGTAAACCCAGCATGATATCGATGTTTGCCAATCCCAAATCAGCATCAAGCAACATTACTTTTTTATTAAGTTGGGCCAAACCCACTGCCAAATTAACAGAAACATTGCTCTTGCCAACTCCACCCTTTCCGGCAGAGACTGCAATTACCTTGATCGGCTTCGCACGCGATAGACTTCTCAGACCTGAAGCTTGATCACTTATATTTCGTCTCACTTTAGACATGATATTCTCTCCCAGCACTTTGATGTGCTTTCCTAACATTATCTGTCCGAAACAGCTGCGCTTCCTGTTCAGCAAATAATTCAACAAGCTGATGGCGTGTTGCCATTTTGATGTCTTCAGGGACACGTTGTCCGTGCGTCAAATAGCTCACACCTAAACCCGACTCAATAAGAGCACTAAGTGCTCCACCCACAGCGAGCGATTCGTCCAGTTTTGTCAAAATACACTGATCAATTTGATTTGCTTCATAACGTCTTATAGCATCAATTAACACTTGGTAATGGCTTGTTGCAGGTAAAACCAAAACTTTGGAAATCGATTGCAAATAAGTGCCTAATACATGCATTTGTTTTACTACTCGCTCATCTGCAGGATTCATTCCTGCTGTATCAATCAAGATTAATTTCTTATCATTTAATTGCCGTAATACACGGGCCAAAGAAACCTCATCTTGAGCAACACACACCTTAACTCCCAAGATTTTTCCATACATCATGAGTTGTTCTTGCGCTGCTATTCGATAAGTGTCCATTGTGACCAGGCCTAACTTATCGGCTCCAAACCTTAAAGCAAATCGCGCTGCAATTTTTGCCAATGTAGTCGTTTTTCCAACACCAGTTGGTCCAACAAAAGCATAAACTCCGCCCTCTTCTATTCGACGTGTATCACAAATGGCTAATTGATCGGAAATAAGATTCAATACAGATTCCCAGCCTTTTTGTTGATTTAAATCAGATCGCACAGAACAGGCCCAAGTCGCAGCAGTGGTGTGACTCACCCCCAGATACAAAAGCTTCTGGAGCAGAATAGTATGCAAAGGTTCATAGACACCAACATTCCCTCTTAATTGTGCTTCAAGCATACCTCTTAGTGTTTGAATTTCTTGACGCATATCATCAAGCGGTGTTTGCATTTGAAATTTATTAGTCTGGCTGGTTGGCTCTGCACAAGCTACAGCTGCTGAAGTCGATAGAATTGTTTCATCAAAATCAATTGCAGCAACGACTTCCACCCCACCTTCAACATGATGGCTGGACAAAATGACGGCATCGGCACCAAGTGTCTCTTTAATTTGTTTCATAGCGCTGCGCGTATCGGCCGCAACAAAACGTTTTAATTTCATAAAGCCTCCTGCTTATGAAGAAATTTGTCACTATTCACGCAATGCCTCTTTAGAAATTGTAGCTTGCTTGTAAGAAAACTGAGAAGTTTGCCCTCAGTTATTCATTTTTATCCTACTGTGCCTACTATTCTTATTTGTTTATTATCAGGAATCTCCTGATACGACAAAACATGAAAGTCATGAGATATATTACGCACAAATCGTGCCAACACTGCGCGAATTCCTGGCTGTACTACCAATACTGAACTCTCCTGTTTTGCCTGTTGTTGCATTGCTAATTGTGTCAAAGAATGTTGTATTTTATCTGCCATTCCTGGTTCGAAATTTACGCCTCCAGATCCACTACTTTGAATAATGTTTTGCAATAATTGTTCCAACTCAGGTTTTAACGTAATAATTGGTAATTCCTCATGCACACCACTGATTTTTTGGGTGATTAATCGAGATAAAGCAATACGAACTTGACTGATTAAATACTCCGTATCCTTAGATTTTGGCGCTAATTCCGCCAAAGTTTCGACTATAGTGCGAATATCTGTTAGAGGGATATGTTCCGTTAATAAACCTTGTAATACTTTGCTAACCATTCCCAAGGATAATCCATCGGGTACTAATTCTTTCACGAGTTTAGGCGAGCTAACCGCAAGTTTGTCTAAAAGCTGTTGGGTTTCTTCATAACCTAACAATTGCTGGCTATTTTGTTCTAATATCTGGCTTAAGTGTGTGGCAACAACCGTCGAAGAGTCGACTACCGTATATCCTAAGGTATGGGCTTGCTCTCTTTGGCTTTCATTAATCCAAACAGCTTCCATACCAAAAGCTGGATCACGAGTTTTAATTCCTTCAATTTCGCCAAAAATTTGTCCAGGATTTATAGCCAAGCAACGATCAAGATGAATTGCCGCTTCCCCCATGACTACCCCAGCTAAACTGATTCGATAATGGTTAGGTTTTAAATCCAAATTATCACGTACATGTACTGAAGGAATTAGAAAACCCAATTCTTGTGATATTTTCTTTCGCACCCCTTTAATACGAGAAAGTAAAATTCCTCCTTGTGCTTGATCCACTAAAGGAATTAAGCGGTATCCTACTTCAAGACTTATTACATCAACAGGATTCACATCATCCCATGACAATTCCGTAGAGATATTTGGATTTTGAACTGCAAGCGATTCATTTTCCTGGATGTGCAGCTCTTTCTGTTTTGCTCTATCTTGCTGAAGAAACAAATAAGCAATTCCTGCCAAACCTGCAGAAAGGAGAATAAATGCCACATGCGGCATTCCAGGAATAATACCAATCAATCCAATAATACCCGATGCAATTATTAATGAACGTGGATTAGCAAGTAATTGCGAAATCACTGCATGTCCCATATTTTGTGCACTGGAAACTCGAGTAACAATGATGGCCGCCGCGGTTGATAAAACTAACGAAGGCACTTGCGCCACCAAACCATCACCTATAGTTAATAAAATATAGTTATGCAATGCATCAGAAATACTCATTCCATGCTGAAAAACCCCAATAATCAGTCCGCCGATAATGTTAACAACTAGAATTAAAATTCCAGCAATTGCATCGCCACGAACGAATTTGCTAGCACCATCCATCGAACCATAAAAATCAGCTTCTTGCGCCACTTCCAATCGACGTTTTACCGCCTGCTCTTGATTAATTAAACCTGCATTCAAATCCGCATCAATCGCCATTTGCTTTCCCGGCAAAGAATCCAAGGTGAAGCGCGCGCTTACTTCTGATACACGTCCAGCCCCCTTGGTTACTACAACAAAATTGATAACTACTAAAATCATAAATACAACGAGGCCCACAGCATAGTTTCCACCAATAACTACTTCGCCAAATGATTGAATCACATGCCCAGCTGCGTCAGTACCTTTATGGCCATTTAATAAAACGACTCGCGTTGAGGCAACGTTTAACGACAAGCGTAATAACGTTGCAAGTAATATGACGGTTGGAAATACAGCAAAATCCAAAGGCCTTTCGCTATAAATCACCGCTAACAAGACTACAAGTGACAAAGCGATATTAAAAGTAAAGAACATATCCAATAAAAATGGTGGTAAAGGTAACATCATCATGCCGAGCATTATGATGAGCACCAAGGGTGTACCCAAACCTTGGCGCAGCCAATATTGCATATACTGTAATGCTTTATTCATTAGCAGCCTCCTCTGCATCACGCGCTAACTCTGCTGGAATAGGAACATTCTGTAATACAGAAGGTTTATACTCATAACGTTCCTTGTCACGCAGTTGAAATACATAAGCTAAAACCTGAGCTACAGCGACATAAAGTCCTCTCGGTATTTCTGCATTTAATTTTGTAGAAAAATAAAGCGCTCGTGCCAAAGGCGGTACTGAAATAATGGGAATTTTATGTGATGTCGCAATTTTATTGATTTGAAAAGCAATCAAATCTTTACCCTTTGCCACAACTATTGGTGCTTTATGCCCCTTCTCTTTATAACTGATGGCTACAGCATAATGAGTAGGGTTTGTTAGTACTACATTTGCCTTAGATATTTCATTCATCATCCGACGTCTCGATATCTCTTGCTGAGCGCGACGAATAGCACTTTTTATTTCGGGCTTACCTTCCGTTTCTTTGTATTCATCTCGCAATTCTTGCATTGTCATTTTCATGTTTTTTTGATGCTCATACAATTGAAAAGGCACATCAAAAGCAGCGATCAAAATCAAACTGGCAGCAATCAATACAAAAGATTTCACTACAACGAGACTGCCCGTACTAATCGCTGTTTCTATAGGAACATGTGCCAAATTGAGTAATGCAGGAATTTGTACTTTAAGTACTATTATGGCAACCACTGCGACTAAGAGAAACTTAAAAAACGATTTGCACATCTCGACAAAACCTTTCAACGAAACCATTCGTTTGATTCCTTGAAATAAATTGAGTCGCGAAAATTTAGGCTGTAACACTTGGCCACTGAACACCCACCCGCCCATAAGCAGAGGTGCTGCCAAGGTAACAAAAAAGATAATCACCAGTAAGGGCATTAAGGACCAAAATCCCATCTTGGCTAGAAAAAACAAACGCTCCGCGCTCACAGCGGGAGTAAGTGTAACTCGCGTGTCGAATTCAAACGCATGGCGCATCATGACTGCTAATTGCAGCGCCAATTGCTTTCCAAAAATAAGGAATCCTACTGCAGTAAAAAGTAACGTTACTGTGCTATTGAAATCCTTTGAACGTGCAACCTGACCTTTTTTACGTGCGTCTCTAAGTCGCTTGGCCGAGGGCTGTTCTGTTTTTTCTTGTGCGTGTTCTTGATCACTCATCAGGGTAACATCCCTATCATAAAGCGCATTCCTTCTTTGATAAGATCTGCCATTTGTGCCGCAACACTTGACAAACCTACCTTAATCACCACTATTCCCATAATTAAGGTGATGGGAAATCCTAGAGAAAATATATTTAATTGTGGTGCTGCTCGCGACATGATTCCAAATGCAAGGCTCACAATAAGCAAAGACAATAAAGCAGGAATTGAAATCAATAGTGCCTGTTTAAACATCCATCCTGAGAATAAAATAACATTCCACACCATAGCTTGAGTTACAGATAACTGTCCTATAGGCATAACTCTAAAACTATCTAATAAGGTTTCAAAAACGGTTAAATGGCCATTAAGCGCCAAAAATATTAAGGTCATCATCATTGAGTAAAACTGACTGACCAATGGAACACTTGCTCGGCTTGCAGGATCAACCATCACCGCAAAACTAAGACCAGCCTGCATTGCAATAATTTGTCCTCCCAAAACAAAAACCTGAAACACAAGCTGTAAAACAAATCCCATTAATAGCCCAAAAAGTACTTCCTGCATGATATAAGCTAAGAAAAGTCCATTAAAATTGAGGAAAGAAAGCTCTTTGGGAACCATAAAGGCACAGACACAACTTAAAACAAACAGCAAAATAATTTTAATACGGGCGGGTAACAAGACAGAGGAAAAAACAGGTACGGTAAGCAGTAACCCACCAATCCGCCCCATTGGCCAAATAACCTGGCTTATCATATGTATTATTGTTGGATAATCCAGTTTCATCTTCAGCTAACCGATTAAATAAGGAATATTGGTAATTAAAGAATCAGTGTAATTCACCATAGTCTTCAATAACCAAGGACCAGCAAATACAAGCATTAAAAAAGTAATAAATAATTTGGGTATAAAACTTAAACTCGTTTCATTAATCTGTGTCGCTGCCTGAAACATAGAAACGATCACACCAACAATCAAACCAGGAAGAATGAGTACCATGATCAATAACAACATCAAATACACACCTTCACTGAATATAGAAGCTACAGACTCTGGAGTCATATTATTTCCCTATAATTTTTTTTCCCTGTAATTCGTAATCTGGACACAAAATAAGGCATTTAACTCATAGCAAAACTCGACGCCAGCGATCCCAAAATAAGTGTCCACCCGTCAACCATAACAAAAAGCATGATCTTAAAGGGTAGTGAAATAATCAAGGGTGAAAGCATCATCATACCCATAGCCATCAGAACACTCGATACCACCATATCAATAATTAAAAAAGGTAAAAACAAAATGAAGCCAATCTGGAACGCTGTTTTTAATTCACTGGTTATGAATGCAGGAATCACTACACTCATTGGCACTTCATTGAGAGTCGCTGGGTTTTTTTGAGCAAATTTTTCAAACAACGATAAATCATTTTTACGGGTTTGATTTAACATAAACTCGCGCAAAGGAACCTGGGCATTTGTCAAAGCTTGAGGGAATTTCATAGTCTCAGCCAGATAAGGCTGCACTGCCGTATCATTGATTTTATTAAAAACGGGAGACATCACAAAATAAGTCATGAATAACGCAATACCAATTAAGATTTGATTCGTCGGAGTCTGCGCCAAACCTATGGCTTGACGTAATATAGAAAGTACAATAATTATTCTTGTAAAAGCCGTCATTGCCATCAACATCCCTGGCAAAACAGTTAACAAAGTCATAAAAATCAAAATTTGCAGATTAACACTATAAGTTTGTTCGCCATTTGCTCCAGGTTGCACTGTCATCGCAGGTAACGATAACGGTGCCGCCTGCAAAGCTAGAGGAACCAAACACAACAAAATGATACATACAGAGGCTAGAGTGAAACGCATCAGAACTCGAGACTTATAAGAACTGACTCTTTCTATGTTATAGGATGGATATCGCATCATTAAACTCATTTTGTTCATCTTATGATTTCGTAACTGATTTAAGTAGCGCTGCAAATGAAGTTTTATTCATGGAATCAAAACCTGTGGGTAATTGTTCACCAAAATCATAAAGCAGCGTGACATGCCCGGAACCTGAGCCAACCAATAAATAACGCGCCCCCACTTTTAACAAGGTAATTTTTTCCTTAGGGCCTAAAATCATACTCGCTACCGATTGAAATCCTTTTGTCGAGCTCATTTGCATACCATGTAGCCGCTTCACCAGCCAGGACAATACTAGGATAAGCAATAAAACGAACAATAAGCCCATGACAACACGCATGAGCTCTCCCTGATTCAGTGCAGTTTGCATCATCTTAGCCGCTTAATTCGTTCTGCTTTGCTGACGATATCGGTTAATCGCACACCAAATTTATCATTAACCACTACCACTTCCCCATGTGCAACTAAGGTCCCATTGACTAAAACATCAAGCGGATCACCTGCTAAACGATCCAGGGCAACAATTCCTCCCTGGTTTAATTGGAGTAAATTACGAATTGTCATTTTAGTGCGACCAATTTCTACGGTCACTGATACAGGGATATCCAGAATCAAATCCATTTTTTCACTGTCTGCTTCCTGAGGAAGGGTATTTGATGGTTTGGGTTGTTCAATTGCTTCTTGAGACATTACTCATCTCCTAATAACTAATATTTTTTATTATTTTTACAGCACGCTTGTCATTCGCAGTACCTTGAGTTGCCGTAAAGCCTGGGGTTCCTTCAATATCTAAAGTAACTATTTCTTTCATTTCCATAGGTATAAAATCCCCTACTTGCCATGACATCACAGCACCGAGAGTGCTTTTGGTTTCCGCCATTGCCGAGCTCACAGTTAATTCAACATCCATTAACTCTTCTTTTAGTGATTTGACCCAGTTTGGATCAATTTCATCATCTGGACGAGAAGCACCAAGCTCCAATTGCTCTTTGATTGGCTCAACCATGGAATAAGGCAAAATAAAATAGAAAATACCTACTTCTTTGCCAAAATCCATCGAAAAACGCGCTACCAGTAGCATTTCTTCAGGTTCTGCTATATTGACCAACTGTGGGTTTGTTTCATCATTAAATTTGGTGATATCAAGCTGAATAATGGGTTTCCAGGCTTGACTCAGGTTGGCAATGAGCTTTTTGGTGATCACTTCCATAACACGCAGCTCGGTTGCAGTAAAATCTGTTCTGTCTTTTTGGGCAAAAAATTGGGAACTGCCGCCAAAGTAATAGTCGACCAGATCATAGACAAAAGTACTATCAAAAAGAATTATGCCTTTGCCTCGTAATGGTTTGAATTTAAAAATACTCATTAAGCTTGGGTTAGGCAAACTTTCCATGAAATCGCGATGTTTTATAATAAGTAATGGGTCTTGCTTAATCTCAAAATCCTTGGCAGTCACATTATAGATATCAGATGCAAACAAACGCACTGCACGGTCATAAATTCTATCTAATACAGGCAGCTTGCCTTTGACAATTCGTTCTTGAGCAGTAAAATTAAGTGTTTTTACATCATTTTCTTTTTTTATTTCAATTGGCTCAAATGTAGAATTGGTTACATCCTTTTTATTCCCTTTTGCTTTTTTATGATCCGATTTTTCTTTAGAAAGTGTTTGGCTTTCCGGTTCTGGATGCTCCTCTTCAGGAGATTCACCCACTGTTTTTAGTAATGCATCTATTTCTTCTTGTGATAAAACGTTTTTATCAGCCATATAAGCAATCCATACAAATTTTTTGAACTTGAAGTTAACTCATTAAATTCAGGTAACCATCATGATTTTTCTATTGAATAGCCTTATGCAAACTGTATGCCATTTATAAAATGGCCTTGTCATTTCTAGTAGAATTGAAGCCTGGATTTGGGTTTGCGCCTTGATCCAAGCAACAATGCTGAAAAAATTGAGGTATTTACTAATTCGAGATTAATCAATATAACCAGTGACATGTTTGCTTTGACAGTCAAAAATTATATGCCAATCATTTGACAATATATCAAACTTAATTAGAAACAAGAGCAAACAAAAACTTACTCATTAGTCTGTTGTTGACATTTTGCCTGCGCCATTTTTCGGCAATTATCCTGGCAATCGATTTCAGAAGAGTTCAAACATTGCGAATTAATACAATCTTGACTTGTATTATGAAAGCACTGGGTTTTGTCATATTTTTGTGCGCCTAAATAATCCTGAGGAATATCGGCTGCAAAAACAGAAAGGGAAAAGAGAAAGCCTAAAAAGATTAAAATAGTTTTCATCATAATTCCTTTTAATTATGTATCTAAATGAATTATAGTCATAAATATTGGAAATGATGAAACCACATATAAAATGCGCAGCAAAACAAAAACATTCACCAATTTTAGCCGTGCGCGCTATAGCCAGTCGTTCTGTTTACGTCCAGATAATGAAGAACAACTTACTGATTACCTTGCCCATAATCCCCAAAAAAATATCCTCGTACGTGGTTCAGGGCTATGCTATAACGACAGTTGTTTTAATACTGATGGTTTTATTATTGATAGCGAACGTCTGAATCATTTTATCGATTTTAATCCTGAAACGGGTATTGTAATCTGTCAAGGAGGGGTACCACTTAAAGATTTATTTTTTGTGCATCCTGATTTCATTCCTCCCGTTCTACCAGGGACTGTCCATGCTACAGTTGCAGGTGGAATTGCTCATGATGTGCATGGAAAAAACAATCATCTCGAAGGTAGTTTTGGACACCATCTCCTTGAATTCGATTTACTGATTGGAAGTAAGAAAATTCATTGTAGCCGTAATGAAAATAGCGAATTATTTCATGCCACGATCGCAGGCTTAGGTCTTACAGGGATTATTACCCGTGCTACACTCCGTTTAAAAAAGGCTCCTCGTTTTGTGCAAACCAAGCACAAGCAATTTGAATCGCTCCAATCACTCACCGAATATATGGTGACAGAGGGCACTCATCATGATTATCAAGTTGCCTGGCTGGATCTACTTAATCCCGTCCCCCGCGCTATTTTTTCTGTAGCGGATTATTGTGAGCCGTTCGACGATAAACAATTCAAAATCCACTCCATACCTAAAATTCCTTTTTCTTTAATCAGGCCTTGGAGTATAAAATTGTTTAATCAGCTTTTTTTTAATCATAAAAAAGGACAAGAAAAACTAACACTTGAGCAATTTAATAATCCACTGGATAAACTCATGCACTGGAACAGACTTTATGGACCTAAAGGATTAGTTCAATTTCAAGCCGTTTTTAGTACGGAGCATGCTCCTAACACTTTAGATCGATTAATACAATTGATGCGGCGTCATAAGGCTACGCCAACCCTTACTGTGCTCAAACTGTTCACTCAATCTGGAGAAGGCTTACTTTCCTTTTGTAAACCTGGATTTACCCTGGCAGTTGATTTTATTCATAATGCACAAGCGAAGCAGGCAATATCTGCCATGAATCAATTAATCACTGAACTCAATGGGCGAGTTTATTTAGCCAAGGACTATTTTTTAAATGAAGAACAATATCATAAGATGTATGAGAAGCATGAACACTTCTCTCAAGTCCTTAAGCGCCATGCATGTATTATGAACTCTGATCTGGCAAACCGATTAGGGATTAAAAAATGACACAAAGAACATGGGTCATACTGGGCGCAACCTCCATCATTGCAGAAAAATTTGCTCACATTGCTGCCCAATCAGGACATCAATTACTTCTCGTAGGGCGCCAGCAAAAACAGCTTGATCTGATTGCAAATGATATCAAACTTCGATATCAAGTGAGCTGTGATGTACTTGTTTTAGATTTGATCGAACAAGTTAATGATCTGCTTGCAGTTTTTAAAAAAGAAAACCGTGAACTGGATTTATTGATTGCACACAGCGACTTCACCGATAACGACCATTTGAATATTGAAACAATCTCTCAGCTCATCAAAGTAAATATTTTGACCACTACTTTATTGATCCACACCTACTTAAGTCGTCAGCAAAAAGAATATAATTTATTGTTTTTAAGTTCTGTTGCTGCATGCCGTGGACGCGCCAAAAACAGTCTGTATGGAGCCAGTAAAGCAAGCATTGAAATTTATCTTCAGGGTTTACAGCAAGCTGCCAGTTCGAATCAACACATCACCATTGCTCGCTTGGGTTTTATTGACACCAAACAAACTTATGGCATACCCGGAATTTTTTACGCTGCCCCACCTGACGGTTGCGCGCAAGCCTGTTGGAACGCCCTGATACATAAAAAAAGAATGTTTTATTATCCTTATTTCTGGAAAATTATTATGGGAATAATCACCCGGCTGCCATTCTTTGTTTATAAGAAAATGGGTAGAATTTAGGATTCCCATATTAATCAATATCAGTCCGTGCTCAGCAAATATAACTTTTTTGAACAAAGTAATGGAGCAAATGCTACATTAGAATATTATTTGGGTTACACCCCAAAGCAAATCTATCTTGATAGCTGTAAAAGCAGCAATTTTCCAATTGACTCCAAAATAGAAGAGTTATTTGAAAAAGCTGAAACTGCAAAAATTATGATGTTGAAATGATCTGGATTTGCATAGAACTTGATGCAAAATATTGAAGTGTTCCTTAGTAAAGAAGAAACCCGATCACTCTAAATCCCTGATTTAGCTGAACTACAATCTAATGTTTTGATTGATTTATTTAAAAATCTTAATCATAGGTAAAATTGTTTTTATCAAGCCAAAAAATTGTAAAATATAGATAACTAAAATAATAAGAACAAGTACGTTTAATAAGCTTTTAATTGATGGCGGCATCGGTATAAAAGTATCGATTAACCATAAAATCACCCCAAAGACAACAATTACAGCAATTAAATTCAAGAGCCCAGTCATAACTATCCTTATTAATGAAGATTTCTGTTTAAAATTATAGCAGATTTACAGATACTGAGGGGAGCTTCGATACCGGGGTAATAGATTAATAAAATTTCCGTAGCTTCGGTACAGTAAAGTGAATCCCTGGGATTTGAAATTTATTACCCCCGTTTCACTTTGCTGCACCTAGGCTAAGAATAATGCAAATATTGCTCGAATAACTTATTCGCTTTTTGCACTCTGTTCCTTCAACAAATCACGAATTTCAGTTAATAATGTTTCTTCTCTGGTTTGTTTTTCTTTCTTTTCTTCCTCTTTTCTTAATAATGAAATTGCTTTAATTGCTACAAAAATTGAAAATGAAATGATTGTAAAATCAATCACGGCTTGGAGAAATTCACCCCATTTTACAATCGCATCACCTACGGAAAACGTTTTATTTGCGACATTAACTCCACCTAATAACAAGCCAATTAAAGGCATCACAATGCCGCTAACTAATGAGCTAATAATTTTGCCAAATGCCGCACCAATAACCACAGCAACAGAAAGATCAATCACATTCCCTTTTATAGCAAATTGTTTAAACTCTTGTAAAAAACTCATGCCATCCTCCTTATGTATGATTACTTTACAGATAAGTAGCCTGGTGGAGAAAAACCAGGCTAAATAAACAATTACGAATCGCGTACCATTTCTTTAATTTCTTCTATCTTTTTCTCCAAATCAGGTGGCAAAACTCCTCCTCCCTGAGCCATATCATCACGTCCCCCACCCTTTCCACAGAGATGTTTTACCAATGTAGCCGCGGTAGGTGCTTTCCCTAAAATACTCTTACTCACACCAGCAATCACATTCATTTTATTTTGATCCACTGTAAATAAAACAATTACAGCTGAGTCAAGTCTGGATTTCAGTTGATCCAAGGTAGTACGCATGGTTTGATTATCAACACCTTCCAATTGTTTTACCAGTAAACTCATTCCATTGATTTGTTCTACTTCATTTGCCAGATCTGCTCCTGATTTTTGTGCTTTCTCACTTTGTAATTTGGCAATTTCTTTTTCTAAACTTCTATTTTCAGCAATCAGCTGACCTATCTTGTCCGGTAAGTTATTCATTGTGGTTTTTAACAATGACGCTAACTCAGTTAGAAGTAACTGTTGTTCATTAACCCAAACTAACGCATAACGACCAGTTACCATCTCAATACGTCTTACACCACTTGCAATTCCGTATTCAGCAACGATTTTAAACAACCCGATATCACCTGTCCGCCGTGCGTGAGTTCCGCCACAAAGTTCTTTAGAAAACTCACCCATAGATAACACACGTACCTCATCGGTATATTTTTCTCCAAACAGAGCGACAGCACCACTCTTTTTGGCGGAATCAATATCCATGACTCGAGTTACCACTTCGTGATTGGCTCGAATTTGATCATTAACTAATACTTCAATTTCTTTGATTTGTTCTGTGGTCAATGATTCAAAATGAGAAAAGTCAAAACGCGCGCGCTCCGCATCAACCAATGAACCTTTTTGCTGGACTTGTGGTCCGACTACTGTTTTTAAAGCAGCGTGCAATAAATGAGTTGCTGTATGATTTAAACGAATTGCTTCTCGGCGCTTGTTATCTATTTCGGCTTTCACCAACTGATCCAAGGCCGCAGAACCGTCCACTACTTCGCCATAATGTACTATGGCTTGACCTCTTTTCTGCGTATCATCGACACGAAAACGAAAACCTGTACTTGTTAATATTCCCTTATCTCCTACTTGGCCACCACTTTCTGCATAAAAAGGTGTATGATCCAGAACTACAGCCCCTTTCGACCCTTGACTTAAGACTTCCACTTCGCTTCCTTCTAGAAGCAAGGCAATAATTTTTCCTTCGGTTTCTTTTTGTTCATAACCATGAAAATTAGATTGGTAATCCAATTGGGAAGTAGTGCTATAATCCACGCTGAACTGACTGGCAGCCTGAGACTGCTCTCTTTGCTGTTGCATCAATTGATTGAAGCCATCCATATCCACATAGAGACCTTGCTCTCGAGCTATATCAGCAGTCAAATCGACAGGAAAACCGTAGGTATCATAAAGTTTAAATGCAATTTCTCCTGGTATTTCGTGGCCCCCAAGAGAATGCATTTGCTCTTGCAAAAGACGCAATCCCTGATCAAGGGTGCGGGCAAACTGGTTTTCTTCCTGGTTAAGGATTTTTTCTATATGAGCTTTAGAGTTTATCAATTCAGGATAAGCATCACCCATTACTGTAATTAAAGGCTCTACTAATCGTGAAAAAAACGGTGTTGGCAAGCCTAACTTATTACCATGCCTTATGGCCCTTCTAATAATTCTTCTTAGTACATACCCTCGTCCTTCATTGCCAGGAATCACTCCATCAGCAATTAAAAAAGCGCAAGAACGAATATGATCAGCAATTACCTTTAAAGAGGTGTGATCTAAATTGGTAACCGTTCCAAGTTTTGCTGTCGATTTAATTAAATACTGGAAAATATCCGTTTCATAATTGCTGTGGACGCCTTGAACTACGGCAGCAAGTCGCTCAAGTCCCATACCTGTATCTACAGAAGGTTTGGGTAGCGGATGCAAATTCCCATCTTTATCCCGATTAAATTGCATGAATACCAGGTTCCAAATTTCAATATATCGATCCCCATCTTCATCAGGACTTCCCGGAGGGCCACCTGGAATTTCAGGACCATGATCATAAAAAATTTCGGTACATGGACCACAAGGGCCTGTATCCCCCATAGACCAGAAATTATCTTTTTCACCACAACGCGAGAAACGTGCGGCCGAAACCTTCATTTCTTTTAACCAAATATCCTCTGCTTCCTGATCTTCTTTATACACAGTCACCCACAAACGCTCTTCGGGCAAATGTAGAACTTGAGTTAAAAATTCCCAAGCAAATTTTATTGCTTCCCGCTTAAAATAATCACCGAAACTAAAATTACCCAACATTTCAAAAAATGTATGATGTCTTGCTGTATACCCCACATTTTCTAAATCATTGTGTTTACCACCTGCGCGTACACAACGTTGTGCAGTAACCGCTCGCTGATAAGAACGTGTTTCAAGTCCTAAAAATAAATCCTTAAATTGCACCATACCCGCATTAGTAAACAATAAAGTAGGATCATTAGCAGGAATTAAGGAGCTGGATTCCACCAGTTGATGACCACGTTGTGTGAAATAATCAAAAAATGCTTTTCTAATTTCAGAACTTTTCATTTCGAATCAACACCAATTTGAGTTAATTTTAATTTTCAACCGTACCTGGGTAAAGCACAGTATCTTCCCCCTCTCCCAGCAATGGAAGAGGGATTGTGGTGAAGGAGCAATATAGTGCTCCCTCATCCCCCTAACGGGCACCTTCTCTCCTTTTGGGGGGAGGAAGTTTCGCTTAACTTAAAAGCAAAGTTTCTGCGCATTACCCAGGCTACGATTTCATTTTTATTTTTTCAATTCTTTTTTCACTTGAACAATGGTATCCATACCAAATCCACGATAAAGCAAAAAACGCTGTTGTTTTTGGAGCTCATCAAACGATAAATCACATTGACCTCTACTTTTTTTATGCCAAACATCTAAAGCATAAGTCAACCAATTATCTTGCTCCTGCTGCAAAAACTGATGAATTAATTCCTTATCAATTCCTTTGCTACTCAATTCCTGGCTTATTTTCAAAGGTCCATAACCTTGACGTATTCGTGAACGACTGCATATTTCTACAAACCGTCGATCACTTTGCAAATCCAAGCGTTGGCATTCATCCAATGCTTTTTTTGCTTCTATAGCACTATATCCTTTTTGCTTTAATTTATCACAAAGCTCTAGTGCACTGTGCTCGCGCCTGGACAGCAGGCGCACAGCACAATCAAATGCTTTAGTCATCAACGGCCTCAAATTCGTCGGCACTAGCTGACGCAAGCATAGGGAGTTTTTTCTCTAAAAGCTCTGTACGAATTTGATGCTCAAGAGTTGCTGCAACTTGATGATTCTCTTTCAGGTATAAGCGAACATTATCTTTGCCCTGACCAATTTTCTCACCTTTATAACTGTACCAAGCCCCAGATTTTTCAATCAGATTGAGTTGGACACCTAAATTGATAATTTCACTTTCACGAGAAATACCTTCGTTATACAGAATATCAAATTCGGTCATCTTAAATGGTGGAGCCACTTTATTCTTAACAACTTTAACTCGTGTTTCACTACCTAAGATTTCTTCGCCTTTTTTAATGGATCCAATGCGACGAATATCCAGGCGAACGGAAGCATAGAATTTTAATGCGTTACCGCCAGTAGTTGTTTCAGGGCTACCGAACATTACGCCAATTTTCATACGAATCTGGTTAATAAAAATGACCAGCGTATTGGAGCGTTTAATATTAGCAGTCAATTTACGTAAAGCCTGTGACATGAGTCGGGCTTGTAAACCAACATGTGAATCTCCCATTTCTCCTTCAATTTCTGCTTTAGGAGTTAATGCAGCAACAGAGTCAACAATAATGACATCGACCGCAGCTGAACGTACCAGCATATCGGTAATCTCTAAAGCTTGCTCCCCTGTATCAGGTTGAGAAACCAATAACTCATCCACATTAACACCCAGTTTTTGCGCATAGCTTGGGTCTAAAGCATGTTCTGCGTCAATAAATGCGGCAGTGCCCCCCATTTTTTGACATTCGGCAATAACTTGTAAGGTTAAAGTTGTTTTACCAGAAGACTCTGGGCCATAAATTTCAACAATACGTCCTTTGGGTAAACCACCAATTCCCAAAGCGATGTCCAATCCTAAAGACCCAGTTGAAATGGCTTCTATATCTCGGGATACGGTGCTGTCGCCCATACGCATCACTGATCCCTTACCAAACTGACGTTCAATTTGCGAGAGGGCAGCGGATAATGCTTTTTGTTTATTTTCTTCCATAATATTTTCCAGATAGTTATATGCAAGGGTAAAATTATCACACAGATAGGAATAAGCAGCAAATTGATTCACTGTATTAAAGTAGTTTTTTTGCTCAAGCTTAAATGAGACAAAACCAAAATGTCGCTTTTAGAATGAAAACCACCCTACTGCTGAAAACCAACTCATATTGAGATTATTTTAATCTTTTGGTAAAATTAATATACATTTTTTCGAGATACATATTATGCAAAGTAAAAATGAAGAACTAACTTCTAAAGTAACAGCTGCTTCGTTATATGCAGCACGCGCAGCAATAAATATTTCTTGTGCCGCCAAGCATATATTTTTTCCTACGCCAGAGAGAGCAAATGTACCCTTTGTAGATCGTGTGAAAGTTGAGTTTGATCAAAGAGCATATCAGGTAGCTGAAGATTTAGCCTGGATAACCATAGCAAAATAAATATAGAAGCACTTAAATTTATAGAGCGAAAATTCATTCTAATCCGGGCCTAGGAAAAATTACTTAGTAAAGTGTCCATGCTCCCTGCAAGATCATGTTTTTATCGACGCCAGTATTTCTCAATTTTGGATATAAGAAAGAATACCAGATAAAGCCTCCTGGCATGCAGCCAAGCGTATATCTTGTCGATTGCCAACGAACTGTTTTCTTGATATTTTGGGCTTCATGCCTTTAGCGGCCCAACCAAAACACACTGTTCCCACGGGTTTCTCAATGCTGCCACCATCCGGGCCAGCAATACCGGTAACCGATACCGCAACATGACCTGTACTATGTTGCAAAGCACCGGTCACCATCGCCAATGCAACAGGCTCACTGACTGCACCGTATTCTTCAATTAATTGCTTAGGCACTGAGAGCAGCTCTTCTTTCGAGAGATTACTGTACGTAACAAACCCTCGTTCAAACCAGACTGAACTACCAGGAACTTCAGTGAGATAACTTGCAATGAGTCCGCCAGTACATGATTCGGCCGTAACTAATTGCCAATTCATTCTTTTAAGAATTGCTGAAATTTCCTTGATTAGTTTATCAAAAGAACTCATGAATAGGCCGAAATTTTCCTGGGTTACGGCCTAAGCCTTCACCCAGGTTAAAGTTTGTTACTGGTTTTGAGTTTGGTTGCCGCCAGCAGGTTGTTGTGCTGGAGCTGGTTGTTGTGTAGTAGTAGTTTCAGTAGTAGTTCCGGCAGCAGGTTGTTTGTTGCCTGACTCACCACATGCAGTTAGCGCTAATGCTAAAAAACCAGTTGCAGCAATTAAAGCGAAACGATTCATTTCATTCTCCCTATAAGTTTAATATTTTTTTTAAATCCCTTTAGATTCTAGCAAATAAATTTAACTTCAACCATGACCTATTGATATTTCAATAAAAAAGTATAGCAGCATCTTATTTTAGACACTCAGAAAATTAATAACCCACTTGGCAAATACCTTATCATCACAGTGAAGCCGCAATGACTTTAATCCCTTATCGGCTAGTTCTTTGCTTAAGTTATTTTTGCGAAGTTCAATCAATGCTTGAGAATATCTTTTGCTGAACTCAGGATGCCCTTGGACGCTAAGCAGGTTGTCGCGAATCTGCAACATATAAAACGGGCAGAAATCACTAGCAGCCAGTACCTCTGCCCCGTCAGGAAGAAGCACAACTTGATCCTGATGGCTAACGATTAGCTTTAACATCCCTAGAGATGGTGACATCCAAGGCTTGTGTTGCGTAATTTTATTTACAGACATACCTATACCCCACCCTTGGTGAGATTTTATAACCTTTCCCCCTAACGCCTTCGCGATAAGCTGATGGCCAAAACAAATTCCTATGATTTTTTTTCTTGCCGCATGAAGACATCGAACGAATTCTTCAAGCGTGCTGATCCATGCTAAATCATCGTTGACACCATAGCGACTTCCGGTAATAACATATGCATCCGCGGCATCAACATGACTTGGCAATAGACCATAACGCACATCATAGACAGTGAAGGTCAAATTTGGCTCTTCCTGATGCAATAATTTAATATACATTCCCGAGTAAGTTCCATGTACAGCAATTAGCCTTGGATCGACTTGGTCACATTGTAATATTCCAATGTTCATGGTGTTCCTTAAGGAGCTTCTGCCAATCCCATCTTCACCGTCTCTGAATGATGGAGAGAATCACCTTGGATTGCTGTAATAAGGATGCGTTCATATTGTTGCGTGTCAAAAAGAATTGGATTGCTCTGTGCTGAAGGGTCTTCCGTCGCCATTGTTGCAATACGTTTCGCATGTCGTTTATCAATGCCAATTTCAGTTAAACTGTACTCGATGCCTAATTCTTGACGCAACCGTATTACCCAATCAAGAAATCCATCAAACCCATTTTCAATCTCCAAGTAGGTCGCTAACCGCCTTATTTTATATTCAATTGCGGATCGATTAGCATGTAATACATAAGGCATTAGAATGGCATTTAACCGTCCATGATGCGCGTCATAAATTGCTCCCAAAGGATGAGCAAGTGCATGCATAGCTCCTAATCCACGTTGAAAAGCCGTTGCCCCCATCGAAGAAGCTACAAGCATTTGTGTTCTGGAATTTATATCATTCCCATTTTGCATCACTCGAGGTAAATGTTCTTTTATTAGACGAATCCCCTCAAGAGCAATTCCTTCTGCAAGCGGATGATAACCAGGGGCACAATAGGCTTCCAAACAATGGGATAAAGCATCCATACCTGTTGCTGCCGTAATATTCGGTGGCAAAGCAACTGTCACCTCAGGATCTAAAATAACCATAGCCGGCATCATTTTAGGATGAAAAATAATCTTTTTGCGTTGTTGTTGTGTATCCGTAATTACAGAAGCGCGACCAACCTCTGAACCGGTACCTGCGGTACTTGGTACAGCAATAACAGGAGCTATACCCGCAGCATTCACTCGTTGCCAATTATCTCCTATGTCTTCAAAATCCCATAATGGACGATCTTGTCCAATCATCAAGGCAATTGCTTTACCAGCATCAATCACGGAGCCTCCTCCAAATGCAATAACCCCATCATGTTGCCCCTTTTGATAGGCATTCACACCTGCGATGACATGTGCTCCCGATGGATTTGCTTTTACATCGGCGAATAAGGAAATAAACAAGCCGGCATCACGACATTGAGTCAATATTGACTCAATCACAGGTAATTTCGTGAGATTACTGTCCGTGACCAAGAGAGGTGACTTTATTCCCAAAGCATAGCAAGCCTCGACAAGTTCATGAATACGCCCTGCTCCTACCTTTATTGAAGTGGGATAATTCCAATTAGCCGTCAGTAATGTACTCATTATGGTAGATTCCTTTCTCTATTAATCGTTTTTAAATGATACGATTTGGGTCTAGTCAGTACGTCATATCCTATAGCAGAGAGCGTACATCCACGTCCAGAATTCTTAACTCCAGTCCAAGCCAACGCAGGATCGAGATAATCACAGCGATTGATAAAAAAAGTTCCTGTATGAAGTTGTTCACCAATAGCAACTCCCTGGGTAATGTCTTGAGTAAAAACAGCAGCTGTTAATCCATACTCACTGTCATTCATCAATGCAATAGCTTCCTCATCGCTACCAACAGCCATAATACCAACTACTGGCCCAAATGTTTCTTCTGTCATTATCCGCATTTTGTGGTTAACTTGCGTTAAAATTTGGGGAGCCATATAAGCAGACCCGGGTTGATCCATTACAAAATCTCGACTATCAATATGTGCTATAGCTCCTTGCGCTAAAGCTTCTTCAATCTGCGCGCGTACAAACGCCACCGAAGAAGGACGAACGAGTGGTCCCAGGGTTGTTTCAGGATCATCAGGGCGCCCAAGTTTATATTGTTTAACCAAGGCTACTGCCTTGTTAACAAAATGCTCGTAAACACTCTTGTGAACATAAATACGCTCAATACCACAGCAGGATTGGCCTGAGTTAAAGAACGCTCCATCCATAAGTGTATCCACTGCATTATCAATATCAGCATCATAACGAACATAGGCTGGATCTTTTCCTCCAAGCTCCAAGCCAATACTCAAAAACCGTCCTGCGGTTGCTCGTTCTATCATCGCCCCGCCAGCAACAGAACCCGTAAAAGCAATATAGTTTATTGACGAATCACGCAAAATTTTTTCCGTATCGGAATGAGTCAGATGCAAATACTGAAACACTCCTTGCGGAAAATTTGCTTCTCTAAATGCTTGGTCAAATCGCTCCGCTACAAGTGGTGTTTGTGCTGAATGTTTGAGTAAAACCACGTTTCCAGCCATTATCGCTGGAATAATCGCATTTACAGCTGTAAGGTAAGGATAGTTCCAAGGAGCAATGACTAATGTGAGTCCTAATGGTTCACGTTTTATATAACGAATAAAACCAGTTTTTTCAGGTAATGAGATCGGGTCGAGCGCATCACGTGCAGCAGCGATCATATAACGAGCCCGCTCTTCAAGGCCGTTAATTTCCCCAGACGCATAACGGATAGGTCTACCCATTTGCCAACAAATTTCTTTGGCAATCTCATCCTTCTTGGCAACCAGAGCATCTACTGCCGCAGTACAGTAACGCTCACGCTCGGTCAAGGGAGTAGCTGCCCAGTTCTTTTTTGCACTTAATGCCCTTTCCAAAGCTAATTGAATCTCATCCTCTTTGGCAAAAGCACGTTCTACATATAGAGAGTTATCTATAGGCGAATAGGTTTTCAAAGTGTCTTTCATAATCGACTAAGCCCAGGTTAAATAATTTCAAAATAGCGGTCCAATTCCCAATCTGTAATATGGCGACGAAATTCGCGCTCTTCCCATTCTCGAGAAGAAGCGAAATGGTCAACAAACGAATCGCCAAATAAAGAACGAGCGGCTTTTGATTGCTTAAGACGAGTAGCTGCTTCCCAAAGAGTACGTGGTAAAGCAAGCTCTGCTTCGTGCTGCTGTGTATAAGAATTGCCTTTAATTTCGGGGTATGGTTCGAGCTTTTGTTCAATTCCATACAAACCAGAGCCTAAAGCTGCTGCCAAGGCCAAATAAGGATTCGAATCGGCAGAACCTAACCGATATTCAACCCGTTGCGACTTATCACTTCCCGGTATAACACGTAGTGCCGTAGTGCGATTCTCTACACCCCATGTTGCATCAGTTGGAGCCCAGAATCCTGGAATCAAACGAGAAAAACTGTTCACAGTAGGCGAAACCATTGCCAAAAACTCAGGCATAAGTAACTGTTGTCCTGCTATAAAATGCCGTTGAATTGGGCTCATATTATAAGGCATGGAGGGTTCATAAAACGCACTGATTCCCTCGTTTTTATGGCGTAAAGAAAGATGAATATGTCCGCTTTGCCCTGGATAATGCGGCGACCATTTAGCCATAAAAGTTGCCATCATATTGTTGCGCTGTGCTAATACCTTCATAAATGTTTTAAACAAAGCAGCCTTATCCCCTGCTTCGGTGGCCTTATCTACAGCGATCGCTGCTTCAATCACCCCAGGGCCTGTTTCCGCATGCAAACCCTCAATAGGAAAGTCCATAATCTCACTCATATTGAGGATCTGATGATATAAATCCGCATGAACGGTATTGCGAATCATTGAATAACCAAAGAAGTCAGGCGTCATGGGTTTTAAATCGCGGAAGCTTTTGGAACGCACACTGTCAGGTGTTTCATCAAACATAAAGAATTCATATTCTAAGGCCGCATAGACGACAAACCCCATTGAATCGGCTTTATTAACAATGCGACGCAGTAATGCTCGAGGACATACGGTTTCGGCCTCTCCAGCAAATTCAGCCATAAATAACAACTGATTTTCTTCAAAAACAAGATCGCGACACGTTTCGGGAAGAATACGCACTAAAGTATCTGGGTAACCGGTGTGCCAACCAGTATATTTGCCATTATCATACAGTTTATTTTTGGAGTCCCACCCCAAGATCACATCACAAAAAGAAAAACCATTATCCAGAGCCGAGAAGAATTTATTGCGGCTCATATACTTTCCAAGCATAACCCCATCAATATCAAATAAACCAACCTTGACGTGAGTTAGATTACGCTCTTCAACAATTTTTTTTGCTGCTTCAATGGTCTTAACATCCTTTGGAGTTAACATAGCATTTCCTTTGCCTGTTCATAATAGATCATTTAGATTGAGTCTATTTGATAATATCCCAGTTTCTATTCTTGAATCCATGGTTTATTTATTGATGTTTAAAAAGCCCGAAATGGAAAATAATTACCCAAACCTTGTCCCTGCACTCAAAGATTAACTGATAATCTTACTCGACCATTTCAAATAAGCTCTACTCTACCTTATATGATTTTGCTAAAATCGCCGCAATTTCAACTCGAGTAAAAAAATTCATGACAACTTCCCATACGCCGATGATGCAACAGTATTTACGCATTAAATCAGAATATCCTGATATGCTCCTGTTCTACCGTATGGGTGATTTTTATGAGTTATTTTTTGATGATGCCAAACGTGCATCGCAATTATTGGATCTCACTTTGACCCATCGTGGCCAATCTGCTGATAAACCAATCCCTATGGCTGGAGTTCCTTACCATGCTGTAGAAAATTATCTGGCAAGATTAATTAAAAAAGGTGAGTCAGTAGCTATTTGCGAACAAATAGGAGATCCTGCAACGAGTAAGGGACCTGTGGAACGTCAGGTTACCCGTATTATCACTCCAGGAACAGTGACTGATGAAGCACTTTTGGATGCTAAAAAAGATAATTTGCTTTTGGCTGTTCACCATCAAAAGCAAAAAATTGGTCTCGCATGGGTTGAATTAAGTAGCGGCCGTTTTCATTTGCTGGAATTAGCTGAAAGAAATCAGCTCAGTGCAGAGCTTACAAGATTACAACCCGCAGAGTTGCTCTTACAAGAAACATCCTCACTGGAAGAATACTGCCAAAATTTTCCAATCAAGCTAAGGCCAGGCTGGGAGTTTTGCTTTGACAGTGCCAAAAAACTCTTGTGTGAGCAATTTTCAGTAAATGATCTCGCGGCGTTTGGTGAGCAAGAATATACCACCGCACTGGTTGCAGCAGGTGCATTATTGGCCTATTTACACACGACACAAAAACAAGCGCTACCTCATTTAACTACGATAACCCTAGAACATACACATGATTACTTGCAACTCGATGCTGCGACACAAAAACATCTTGAGTTATTCGATAACATCAATGGCAATCATGAAAACAGCATGTTAGCTCTTTTGGATAAAACTGCCTGTGCCATGGGCGGTCGTTTACTCAAACGTTGGTTAGGAAGACCGCTTAAAGATCATAACAACATCAAAGCCCGCCAGGATGCGATAATGGAAATAATGCACCTGCAAAACGATGAATCTATCCATGAGTTATTAAGACAAACATGTGATGTAGAACGGATTATCTCCCGTATTGCGCTTAAATCAGCTCGCCCACGTGATTTGGTTGCTTTAAGTCATACTTTAGCTTTACTTCCCGAGCTGAATACTGTACTTGCCCACAGCAAGAGCGAACTCACCGTACAATTAAAAAACCACATTAAACCACTACCAGTGCTCCAGCAATTGCTTGCATCCGCGATTATAGAAAATCCCCCGGTGTTAATTCGTGATGGTGGCGTTATAGCTCCCGGTTTTGATGAAGAGCTTGATGAATTGAGAATGCTCAGCACGCGTGCAAACGATAAACTCATGCAATTAGAGCTTGAAGAAAAACAAAGAACCGGATTATCTTCTCTGAAATTTGGCTTCAATAACGTACAAGGCTATTACATTGAACTTTCCAAAGCCCAAGCAGAAAAAGCACCTTCTCATTACCATAGAAAGCAAACTTTAAAAAATGTAGAGCGTTATATCACTCCAGAATTGAAGCAATTTGAAGAGAAAGTTTTATCGGCACAGGTGAAGGCTTTAGCTCGTGAAAAATGGTTGTATGAGAATTTACTGGTTGAAATCCAGCAAAATATAAACGAATTGACACAATTAGCGCAGGCACTAGCTCAACTGGATGTGATAACAACTCTTGCAGAACGAGCACAGAGCCTGAATTGGTGTCGCCCAAATCTCGTAGCTGAATCACAAATTACCATTGAAGCCGGACGTCATCCAGTAATTGAACATTTACTACAAGAACGTTTTATCGCCAACGACCTACAACTTAAACCGTCGCAAAATATATTGCTTATCACCGGCCCCAATATGGGCGGAAAATCAACTTACATGCGCCAAACTGCCTTAATTGTACTTCTAGCCCATATTGGCAGCTTTGTACCCGCTAAATCTGTCACTTTAGGACCTATTGATAGAATTTTTACTCGCATTGGGGCTAGTGATGATTTGACCTCAGGACGTTCAACTTTTATGGTAGAAATGACTGAAACAGCACAAATTTTAAGACAGGCAACCCATGAAAGTCTGGTTTTAATTGATGAAATCGGTCGCGGAACCAGTACGTACGATGGCATGGCGCTAGCTTATGCCACTTGCACCTATCTGGCGACAACTATCAAGGCCTATACCTTGTTTTCCACGCACTACTTTGAATTAACAAATCTTCCCCAAGAGTGGTCCTGTATTCGAAATGCTCACTTACAAGCCTCTTTGGATACTGGCCGTATCATCTTTTTATATCGGGTAGAGCCTGGGCATGCAAACCGAAGTTATGGGCTTGAGGTCGCCGAGCTTGCTGGCATACCTCCTGAAGTTTTAAAAATTGCTCACACTCACTTACATCATGTACAAAATCAGACACCATCGACTTCTCAAGCCCAACCTATAGTTCAAATAAAACCTCAATCAGCTATTCTGCGTGAGTTGGCGCAAATTGATCCAGATCAATTGACTGCTAGAGAAGCGCTTGACTTAATTTATCGACTCAAAAGTATGGAGACGGCAGATGTGTAGTAATGCAACAGCAATGTAGCCTGGATGCAGTGCAGACATATTTTATTCCTAGCCCTAAATTTCGAATAAGTGTATATTCGTTAAAGCGTTTTATACGCAGAACAAGAGGATATTTCTGGTGAAGCGAGTACTGAGACTATCATGAAAAAATTAATTTATATGATACTTCTCATTACCTGCTTTGCTTTATTTGCTAAAAGTAATGACTCAGTATCTATTACTATTCATGGAGTTTCTGGAAAAGTAGAAGCGAACGTTGAAAAACGATTGAGTGAATTACAAAAATTAAAGCCTCTCTCCCAATTTAGCCTGGAAGAATTGAGAGAGCAAATAATTCAGGCGGTTCAACCATTCGGCTATTTTAAAGCAGATGCAACACTTCAAAGACCTAATACCCAGCAGTTGCTCGTTACCATCCATGCTGGTCCACAAATCATGATTTCACTGCTTAAAATAGAGATCATTGGCGAAGGAACACATAATCCTGTCTTACGTAATGCAATAAACAATGTGCCTCTGCAACAGGGAGCTCCCCTTTTCACGGAACAATATGAACAAACCAAATTAAAACTTCTTGATAGCGCAGAAAGTCAAGGTTATATGCGTGCTGGATTTAAGAAAAGTGAAATTTTAATCGATGAAGATAACTATACAGCAGAAATCACACTCATTCTTGATACTGGGCCTCTTTATTATTTTGGTCAAATACAATTTAACCCTACATATATTAACCCTAAATTACTGCACCGTTTTGTTCCTTTTCATCCAGGACAAGTCTATTCAGGGGATAAGATACTCAAATTAAACAATGATTTATCAAACAGCGGCTACTTTAGTTCAGTGCTTGTTAAACCACAAATTACAGAAAACCCGACAACTCCTGTGCAAATCTATACTGAACCTGTATCCAAATACTCTTATACTCTTGGCGCAGGTTATGGAACAGACACAGGGCCTCGCGGCCGAGCGGCCTTACATGTAGTACCAGTCAATAGCCAAGGACATAAACTCAATCTTATGGCCCAAGGGTCCTTTGTTCAAAATGCATTGCAGGCCCAGTATGTAGTTCCCGGAAAAAACCCCGTTAATGATCAGTATACTCTTACCGGAAACTTTTCGAATTTAAGCTACACTGCAGGTTATAGTAACTCGTTTCTTATTTCACTGGCTCAACAGCATCGTGTAACTAATTATCAACGTACTTTATCAATAAATACCTTATATGAAGGATTTCATTATGCATTAGAGCCAAATACGAAACAATTTCTACTCTATCCCAAAGCAAGTTTCACGTTTAGCAAAACACAAGATCTGCTTTTTTCGCCATCAGGGTATAACATCACGCTTAATGGCCTCGCTGCAAATCAAGCGCTTTTGTCTACAATTAATTTTGCCCAAGCTTCCGTAGATATTAAAGCTGCAATGCGAATAGAACCAATCCGCTTACGTCTTTACGGACATGCAATTCAAGGGGTTACTGCGATCAATAATATCAATCAACAGCCATTGTCACTTGCATTACTTTTAGGAGGAGCAGATAATTTAAAAGCTTTTGGTTTTAATGCAATAGGTCCCGGCAGAGTAATCAGTTATGGTGGCTTTGAAATTCAAAAGGAAACTAGAAAAAATTGGTACCTCATTGCATTTTATGATGCAGGGGCTGTTTACAATCCAACTCCTTTAGCAGGTTATTTCGATGCAGGTGGTGGTTTAATGTGGGTTTCACCTATAGGGCCAATTAAAGTAGGATTAGCTCAAGAAATCAATAAACGATGGCAGCGAAATAGCAGCAGCCCACGATTAGTAATCAGCATGGGACCAGACTTATGATGCGAATTCTGGTAAAAGCGCTGCGCTTGTTAGTCAAAACACTTTATATTAGTTCGCTATTTCTTATTTTGTTGGGCGGAATTGTCTTATTTTTATTAGAAACTCAATCAGGTCTACATACGATAATTCATTTCAGTCGTTTATATGTTCCTGGTAACATAAAAATTCAACAAATTGAGGGTAGTCTATTAAATCACTTTACTTTAAGCGGAATCGAATATCAAAATAAATCACTTAAAATTAAAATAAAACAATTAGATATACAGTTGCATCCTCATTCACTACGAGAAAGCCAATTAATAACCGCTCAATGGCAAGGCCTGCAATGGAATACAGATCAAGATAAAGTCATCGATAGTGAAAAAGGAAGGATTACAGCAACCGGTGTCTTACCCAATCTACAAATTAATATGCACTCTCAAATGACCACTGTTCCCGAAGATCATTGGCTAATGAAGGCAAGAATTCGCGGAACATTGCCTTGGCAATGGACTTTTGATGCGAATCTAAGTCCTCAGAACAGCACACCCCAGCCTACTCGTTTGTATACCAATTTATCAGCTCAAGGTGAGATAAGTGCCAAAAATCAAGGGAATTTATTACTCACAATACATCCTGGTTTTTATCATGAACTCAGTAATGACGCCCTCCCACAGCTTCAATTCAAAGGTGGTTCTCTAAAAGTCCTCCTTTCACCTGAATCTCTTAAAGGTTCTGGTATTATAGCGATTGATGAACATAAAAATTTAAAACTTAAGTTTCAGTTAGCTAAATTTGCTCTTGATACTGGCTTAAAGGACGAACAACCAATCAGCAGTGAATTATTATTGGAATTAAACTCACTGGATTTTTTACAAAAAATTAGCCCTGAAATTAACAAACTCAAAGGACAATTGATTGGTTCATTAAAAGTAAGCGGTACTTTGAATAAAAGAAAAATCGAAAGTCAATTAAGACTGATAAAAACCAGTTTTTTCTTACCCAGGCTAGGACTTAATGTCGATTCTTTTGAAATTAATGTTCGTGGAAAAGAACGTTCTTGGGAGACAACAGGTTCAATAATATCCTCAGGTCATCACTTATCACTTACTGGAAAAGGAAATCTAAGCTCCCAATTTACCACTGATATCGCCCTGGAAGGCAATGATTTTCCGCTGATTCAAACCAGCGAATACAAGGTTCACGTTTCACCAAAACTCAATCTGCATTTAACACCAACAGTACAATCCATTTCAGGTACTATCTTGGTTCCTTATGCTGAAATTAAACCCCGTTCATTCCACAACAGCGTATCCTTACCCGACGATGTGGTTTATAAACGCAAGGAAAAATCATCCCCTTCATTTACCTTGATTAACAGCCTGGATATTGATCTTGAAATGGGCAAAGAAGTTGCAGTCAATGTAAAAGGGTTAAAGGGGTATTTGGATGGAGTACTGCATTTAAAACAATCTCAACAAAGCTCAATCAATGCATATGGTGAATTATCAGTGAGACAGGGTACTTATAAGGCCTATGGGCAGGATTTGGCAATACAACAAGGACAGTTAATTTTTACTGGTGGACCCATCAGTAACCCGGGAATTAATCTCCGGGCTGCAAAAAAAATTACTACTACTTCAACAACCTTTGCTACTTCAAGCCAACTTTTAGACTTTAATAGCACCAATATGCAGAATATTAATTATGGAGAAACAATGATTTTAGGCGTCGAAGCAACTGGTCGCTTAACTCGTCCTAAAATACAATTATTTTCTGATCCAGCAACTCTTTCCCAAGCAGATATTCTTTCCATGCTTGTCCTGGGTCGTCCGGCGAACCAAGCAGACAAGGCTGGGGGACAATTACTTCTAGCAGCTATATCTTCGATGAATCTCGGTAGCAACACGAACAGTCTCCAGCTTTTAGAACAACTCAAACAAACTGCTGGTATTGATTTTAATGTACAAACTAATACCAACTATAATCAACTCACCAACACCTCAAGCGACACGACTTCCTTTGTAGTGGGAAAATCTATTTCAAAGCGTCTTTATTTAAGCTATAACATCGGTCTGTCACAAACGGATACGAATATGTTGACATTGAGATACTTACTCAATCGATTTTTTAGTATCCAAATTAGCAATAGTGATAGCAGTAGCGCTATTGATTTCTTGTATACCTCCAATAAGAAAATAAAAAAAAGAAAACACTAAAGCTTAGGATGTATGATGTAACATAATCCGAAAGCGAGAAATTCAGGGTCATACCCGTTAAGGCTTGCGTCTTCACCCAAGTTATAGGAGTTGTGTTAAAATATCTCGAATTTTTTGAGCTCTTCGATCGCTTAGCCACCGAATGAACTACATGATAGGAATTAATTCATGACCGACTACAACATACCACTAAGATTAACTCGTTTAAGAAGCAATCCAATGTCCCGAGCTTTAGTTAAAGAAACACGCTTGCATCCGCAGCAATTTATTGCTCCTTTATTTATCAGTGAATTGCTTGATGGACCACAAGAGATAAATGCAATGCCTGGTCAGTTTCAATTAAGTCTTGATTGTCTCCCCAAAGAAATTGAGTTGCTCAATTCCTTAGGCATTCCAGCAGTCCTTCTATTTGGCATTCCTAAACATAAAGATGCTTGTGGTAGTGAATCATTTCATCATGAAGGAATTATTCAAAAGGCGATCAAAAAAATTCGCGCTGTAAATAAAGATATCCTCATTATTACCGATCTTTGCTTTTGTGAGTACACAGATCATGGTCATTGTGGTGTGCTTAATGAAGAATGCATTGATACCGAAAAAACTCTGGCTTTACTTGCAAAACAAGCTGTAAGTCATGCTCAAGCTGGTGCTGACTGGGTTGCACCCAGTGGAATGACTGATGGTATGGTTAATGCAATTCGTGGCGCATTAGATGCTCAAGGATATCAACATATTCCTATTTTAAGTTACAGTGCTAAATATTGTTCTTGTTTATATGGACCTTTTAGAGAAGCAGCCCAAGGAGCGCCAAAATTTGGCGATCGCAAGGCTTATCAAATGGATCCTGCTAATGGAGCTGAAGCCTTAAGAGAAACAGCCCTGGATCTTGAGGAAGGTGCCGATATGATCATGGTAAAACCTGCTGGATTTTACTTGGATGTTATAGCAAAACTAAAACAAAATTTCCCTGAAGTGCCTCTTTGTGCGTATCAGGTAAGTGGTGAGTATTCAATGATCAAAATAGCTGCCCAAAACAAACTAATCAATGAAGAACAAGCCATTATAGAAAGCTTGATTGCGATAAAACGTGCTGGAGCCGATTTTATTATTTCTTATTTTGCCAAAGATATTGCACGCTTGTTAATTGAAAATAAATCATAAATGTAAGATTCCCAGTCCAACATTATTCTTACAATAAAAACTCACTGAGATTGTGTCTATAAAACCTATGGTGATAGACACTTAGTTATTTTCCGATATACTCTTGATGAGTTTTAGATGTAGAAAAGCCGATTGGTTTAGAAACAGTTTGCTTTTCACTAGCCATAGTGAACCAATAACAACTAGCCAATCATTTATAATTAAACGGAGAAAAAGAGATAATGAATTTAATATTTAAAGGTATTTCAGCAGTAGCTTTAAGCATCAGTGCTTTGACAGCTTTTGCAAGTCCAACTTATTTAATCACACATAATAACACTCCCGAAGAATCAAATGCTTACATAGCAGGCGTCCCTTCTGCATACCCAACTCCAGCCAATTCAACTCAAAAAGTTTATTGGAATCTCGTAAAATTGGCCTGCTACGGACACACAACAGGTAAACAATGTTCTGCAGTAATTAAAATGGCCACTAATACATCGAATCCTATTGAGGTAGGTGAAGTTCGTATGGATCTTGATACTGGAGATATCACGCCAAAGTTTTTATCTAAAAACGGATATAACCTTACTATAAATGGTCCTGGCGAAGCGACCATTACTAAAAAGTAACCAATCTTATTTGGATTAGTTAGGAGGTAAATGTGCCTCTATATCAGTAAAACCCATCACTTCATAAATAAAAAAGCCACATTAAGTGGCTTTTTATCTACCAAAATCATTTTCTAAATAATTATTTTGTTGGGGCTGCTGGGGCTTTATCAATTATCCATGTCAATTGAGCTCCAACCAGATCTGCTGCGAAATGACCATCATTAACTTCCACATTGTATGTAGAAGTCTGTGAAAGAGGCTGTACAGAATTAACATTTGGTTTATTACCAGCAAACAAATGGGTGTATCCAACATCAACACCAACAGTGGGGCGCCATTGATAATGCGCGCCAACGGCAACAGCCCAACGATCCACGTCAGGTAAACGAACATTTCGATCCGTATCATTAGTTGGCGTCTGATCATAACCGCCACCCACACGAAGCATTAACTTGGGATTTACATGATAGTTTGCACCAAGCGCAACACGCCAGGAATCGTGGTAATTTTGAGGTACATTAGTACTGATGTTTGCTTGAGTCACATTAAAAAATGGTGCACCACCAATATTTGGTACAGCCACATTATTCAATTGAATTTCTTTAAAAACACCCCATCCGGTATAAACAACAGAGCCCAATAAAGCCAATTTCTCATTGATGTCTTGGTAAGCACTTAAAGTAAGTACATCAGGAAATTCTTGTGGGTTACTAAATAAATCATCATTTGTTCGTGATGTCGAAGGAGGTAATACCGGGAAAACCAGATTAAAATCATTATTAGCCAATATTCCAGAAAAACGACTATGTCCATAAAAAACATGTCTTATTCTAGATTGATAATTAAGACCTATTCGTGTGTGATTGTCGTTAAATATCCCCATCACTCCGACATGGAATCCCACCCCCCAAGATGAAGCTTTGTTATAACTTAAAGAATCAACAGTAGCAGGATCTTCACCAAGAATTTGAAATAAAGTCGGTGCACCGATCATTTGATTAAATTTAGCACGAGACCATTGGAAATCAAGACCAGCACCCAGTGCAAAATTTTCAGTTAAGCGAGTACCCAATTCAGGTGAAATATCCATGGTTAAAATTTCAGTATAGGTAGCTGAATAACGTACAGGTGAATCAGGAGCCCAATCAGTAGACAAACCAAATGGTGAAGTAACACTTAGGCCGAAGGTAGTACGTTCACCTAAAGGAAGTGCATAATGGAATGAAGGGACAAAGCCATTGTAACTGCCATCTACTCCTTCAAACTCTTGTACATATTGAACTGATGAGGGAAATGGTGGAGGCAGGCCAGTAGAAGTATTAAAAGTACTGGTACCATCTAGTTTAAGAGTTGGAAATATGCCAATACCTCCAAAAACCACTTGCTGCTCACGAAGCAAAGCTAAACCAGCAGGGTTATACCAACCTGTTGATGCATCAGCTGCTTCTGCGGCAGAGCCAGCAGCATAGTTACCAACTGCATACCCAGCCCCTTCTCCATATAAAGAGAATCCAGCTGCATGAGCTCCACCAGTAGCTAGAACACTAATAACAGCCGCGTTAACCAGTGTTCTTAAAGGTTTGTGCATATTGTTCACTCCTTACTCCTCAAATATCATACTTCCAAAATTGAATAAAATACGTTCGCAAAAATGGGAGTTTACCTTGTTTTCAAATCATTAAAAATACCTTTTTCTTATTTATATTCAATGAGTAATGAATATTAACCCATAATGACCCAATTACGTCCATCATGGTTAATTAATGATTTGTAATCATCAAAGAATCTGTAATTCATCCTATAAGAACTTGTGCATTTACTCCGGTCCATGCTAATGTGTATTAATTTTGTGCGGAAATGAATCATGCAACAAATAGTAACTAAATTTGGTGGTACCAGCGTTTCAACTCGCAACAATTGGAATAATATTGTTTCCATTACTAAAAAACATATGAGTTACGGGGTGCAGCCTGTTATTGTATGCTCCGCACTAACACAAATTTCTAACAAACTTGAAAAAGCCATTGAAGCAGCATTGATCAATGAACATCAGAGTATTTTTACTGATATTCGTAATGGTCATCTTAATCTTGCTGAACAGCTGGAAGTCGATCCAGAATTAGTATCAAAAGATTTACTTCAACTAGAACAATGGCTCACTGGCATTGCCTTATTAAGGCAAGCTCCTGCAAAAACACATGCGGAAATTTTAAGTATGGGCGAGCTAATGATGACCCGCTTAGGGCACGCATTTCTCGAAAAACAAGGAATTCATTGTAAATGGTATGATGCACGTGAGCTCTTAACCAGTACGCCATTCCCTGAGGGCGGATCTGCAAATTACCTCTCTGCTCGTTGTGAAAGTGAATATGATCCGCAGTTAGTTGAAAAATTTATCTCTAGTGGTGCTCAAGCCATCATTACTCAAGGATTTTTTGCAGCCAACCCTCAAGGCGAAACGGTTTTACTGGGTCGCGGTGGCTCTGATACATCTGCTGCACTACTTGCAGGCAAGCTTCAAGCAGCATCGTGTGAGATTTGGACTGATGTCCCTGGAATTTATACCGCCAATCCTCATCAACTGCCCCAAGCACGTTTATTAAAAAAATTAAATTACGATGAAGCTCAAGAAATTGCATCTATGGGAGCAAAAGTATTACATCCCAACTGCATACCTCCGGTTCGGCGTGCCAATATTCCAATGTCGGTCAAATTTACTCAAATGCCAGAACACTCAGGAACGCTTATTACTAAAGATATTGATGAAACGGCGCCATTAATAAAATCCATTCAGATTAAAAATAGCATTTTATTGATCTCTATTGATACCTTGCACATGTGGCAACAAGTTGGATTTTTATCCGATGTATTTACAGCCTTCAAACATCATGGTTTCTCGGTAGACTTACTCTCTTCTTCCGAATTTAACGTTACTTTATCGCTGGATATCAATAGCAAAATACACGACCGACCAGCAATTAATGCATTACTTGCCGAACTCAATCAATTTGGTCGGGCCAAACTCATTGAGCCTTGTAGTGCGGTAAGTCTTGTAGGCCATCATATCAGAACTGTATTACCACAACTTGGTCCTGCATTAGAGGTGTTTGAAGCAAAACAAGTCTACTTGATGTCACTGGCATCCAATGATTTGAACCTAACTTTTGTTGTCGATGAGTCGCAAGCAAATCAATTATGTCAAAAACTGCACCACTTGCTTATAGAAAATAACCCTCAAATTTTCTATTACTCAAAAAGCTGGCATGAAGAATTTGGCAAGCCTGCTGTGCGCAATATTCCATGGTGGGAAAAAGAGCGCGATCGTTTATTAACCATTGCCTCGCTCAATTCGCCTTGTTATGTTTATCACAGCCAAACCCAAGCGGATCGAGCCAAGCAACTACTGGCTTTAAAATCAATTGATACATTATTTTATGCGATTAAAGCCAATCCTCATCCATCGATTTTAAAAACTATGGAAAAAGAAGGGATTGGTTTTGAGTGTGTTTCGATTCAGGAGCTAGACCGAGTATTAGAGCTCTTCCCAAACATAGACCGAAAACGAATTCTGTTTACGCCTAATTTTGCACCAAAAACAGAATATGAATATGCTTTAAATGTTGGCTGTCATGTCACTATAGATAGTTTATATCCGCTAGAACATTGGCCTGATTTGTTTAAGAATCGAGAAGTTATTATTCGTATTGATCCTGGTACTGGTGCTGGTCATCACAAACATGTTTCAACAGGAGGAAATGAATCAAAATTTGGCATTACCCAAAATGACATTGACCAGATTGTCGCATTAACCAAGAAACATAAAATCCAGGTAGTGGGTTTGCATGCACACTCAGGAAGTGGCATTCTCACTCCAGAACTATGGCAACAAACTGCTTTAATGCTTGCATCGTTGACAGAGCAATTCCCTCTCGTTAAATCCATAAATTTGGGTGGTGGACTAGGTATCGTAGAGAAACCTGGACAACAACCATTGAATTTTGCAAGTATGGATGCCCTATTAATGGCCGTGAAATCACGATATCCACAAATTGAAATCTGGCTAGAACCGGGGCGTTTTTTTGTAGCGGAAAGCGGTGTTATTCTCGCCAAAGTTACTCAATGCAAAGAAAAGGGGAAAGTAAAATTCGTTGGCATAGAAACAGGTATGAACTCATTAATCCGACCCTCCTTATACGGCGCCTACCATGAAATCGTAAACCTGAGTCGATTACATGAAGAAAAAGCAGGTTTTTCTCATATAGTAGGTCCAATTTGTGAATCAGGAGATACTTTAGGCTATGACCGATTATTACCCGTAACAGAAGAAGGTGATGTGCTATTAATTGCCAATACTGGAGCCTACGGTCGTTGCATGAGTTCACATTACAATTTACGTCCACCGGCAGAAGAAATAGTCATCGAATAACCTCAATTCTGCCTAATGGTTGCTTTTTTGTTGAATAAACAGTTTGCATATTTGTCATTCCCGCGAAGGCGGGAATCCATTTCTAATGAGGCACAATGCGCTGTAAAATAGGTTCTCGCCTTTACGGAAATGACTTTTTTCCCTAACTTAATGATAGTAGCGAGAAGATTTCCATAGATAGATGAAGATTATGATGTTTTTGTAGTTCGGTTTCATTACTCTCCCCATTGATTACAAACATGATATATAGGAACAAAAACAATGCTAGTCGACAGTGATCAACGAAGCCAGGCCACTAATCCTTCCTTATCATTTATCGTACAAGCTCCCGCTGGATCGGGGAAAACTGAAATTCTTACCCAGCGTTATTTACGATTGTTGAGTACGGTAACAGCCCCGGAACAGATTGTCGCATTAACATTTACTCGCAAAGCCGCAAGTGAAATGCGAGAACGTATCGTGTTGGCGCTACAGCAGGCAGCACATCATAAAAAAGCCAATACGCCTCATCAACAAATGACGCTTGATTTTGCCCATGCAGCACTTCAGCGTGATGCTTACTATCAATGGGATTTGTTACAGCAGCCGAATCGATTAAGAGTCATAACCATAGACTCTTTATGCCAAAGCATAAATCAATCAATTCCACTTTTGGAAAAGCAGATTTCTTATTCACAAATTACTGAAAAAGCTGAAAGCCATTATTTAAAAGCGAGTCGATACTGTATTCAGTTTGCGCTGACAACACCTGAATATCAGAACGCAATAAAAACGCTCTTGTTACATGTGGATAATCGCCAGGATCGTTTACTTGAATTATTCACAGTATTGCTTTCTCAAAGAGATCAATGGATAACGCCTTTATTTCAAGCCCGTACTCAACAAAAATCCGCATTTGAACACGCACTACTCCTTATAGAACAACATGAGTTAAAACGGTTCATACAGAGTTTACCGCCACATTTGGCTCAAGATTTAACGCAATGCGCCCGCGAATTGGCAATCATAGAAAATAATCCCAGCTCACCACGCTATCTACTAAAAGATTGGTATGATTTCCAACAAACTACTCAGGAGATAGCAACAGCCTTAAGTAAACTTTTGCTTACAGGGGATGCAAATTTCCGCAAAAGCTTTGATCATCACGTCGGTTTGCTCAGTAGCGCCTGCGCTCCAGATGAATATAAAAGACTAAAAAATGCCAGTAAAGAATTGCTCAACGAACTCAATGAATACCCTGATTTTCTCGAAGCATTAATCCAGGTTAGCAATTTGCCTAAACCAGAATATGATTTGGAGCAATGGGAAGTCCTGCAAGCGCTGTTTTTATTGCTCCCTCTTCTCGTAAGTCATTTACATGTCTTGTTTAGTGAGGAAAATGAAGTTGATTTCACTGCCATATCTCAGCAAGCATTGACTGCATTAGGTGATGCAGAAAATCCAACTGATTTAGCTTTATATTTAGATCATACTCTTCATCACATTTTGGTAGATGAGTTTCAAGATACATCAATTACTCAATTTGAATTGTTAACGAAGCTCGTTCATGGATGGCAGGAAGATGATGGAAAAACTCTTTTTATCGTCGGTGATCCAATGCAATCGATTTACCGATTCAGGCAAGCTGAAGTAGGATTATTTTTTCGCGCTAAAGCACAAGGCATTGGGCCTGTTAAATTGAGATCACTGGAATTAAGCTGCAACTTCCGATCAACACAAACTATTGTTCATTGGGTAAATAATCAATTCACCAACATATTCCCCAAACAAGTTGATATAGAATCTGGAGCTGTTTCATTTCATCCCAGTGTCAATGTCATTCAAGATGAGGAATGCAGTACCATTTGTGCACTGCAATTTAAAAATAAGGAACAGGAAGCAAAAAAGCTCGTCGAGATCGTTCAATACGAATTACAAACTCATCCTGATCAAACGATTGCGATTCTGGTGCGCTCAAGAACACAACTCGTTGAAATCATTAGACTCTTGCGCCAGCATCAAATTCCCTATCAGGGTACAGATATTACTTTATTAACCAATCTAGGCCATCTACGTGATGTTTGGTCATTGACCCAGGCCTTATTGATACCAGCGAATCGTCTCTCCTGGCTCGCGGTTCTTCACAGTCCTTATTGTGGTCTGGCTTTAAGTGATATTCATGCCATAGCACAGTTTAATAAGAAAAAATCAATTTACTTCAGCTTATTACATTTAAACAAAATCCAGGGGTTAAGTGAGGAAGGTAGGATTCGCGCCGAATTTTTTATACGGGTCATGCATAAAGCTTTAACTCAAAGATATGAAAGCAAGCTCTCAGCCTGGGTGATTCAAACATTAAAAGAGTTATATATTGATAGCATACTGAACACCGAACAACTCAATGATCTGGAGCAATTTTGGACTTTGCTGGATCGTTATGAACAAGATGGTCGTTTACCGGATCTAAGCCAATTTCTCTCAGAACTTAACAAACTCTATTCACAGCAAGCGAATCCCTCTCGTTTGCAAATAATGACGATTCATAAGTCCAAAGGACTTGAGTTTGATACTGTACTTTTGCCCGGTTTGGGAACGCAACCCAATCGTGGTGATAACCCGATGTTACGTTGGCTTAATTTGCCTACCCAAAAACATGGCAACTTGTTGCTAATGTCTCCCATACAAGCGGCTCATCAAGAACATTGTGCTTTATATGATTATTTAAGTCGATTGGATGGGATTAAAAGTCATTATGAAGCACAACGATTATTATATGTCGCGGTAACAAGGGCAAAATCACGCCTTTATTTAACGGATCATTCCGAGCGCTCCTCCAAAGCCTCCTTTAGAAATCTTCTTAAACAGATAGAATTTACTGAAGAGAACCCGATACACATGACTGAAGAGACAAACTTGTATTTACCTAAATTCGGACGTTTACCACTCGATTATTACCGCAATATGACATCTGAAGCTTTTGATATGCATCTCAGTATCAATACAACTCCACCCTCTTTATCAACAAGTATCCCTCGATTAACAGGCATCGTAACCCATCAACTCTTGCAATGGATATGTGATCATCATCCGGGAAATATAGCTGAAGTTCCTTGGAATCTTGCACGCTATGAATTACGAAAATCAGGTTTCGATGAAAAAATGCAACACGAGACACTATCCAGCATCCAGGAACAAATTACTCAAATATTTGCAGATCCAATAGGACTATGGATTATTAGCAAACATCATCAAGAACAGAATGAATACGAGTTATTGGTAGAACAGCATGGTAGACCCATTACTCGTATCATTGATCGCACGTTTGAGGATCAGGGCAAACGCTGGATTATCGATTTCAAAACAGGAAAAGAAGATGAGGCATCAATGATGAAGCACCGACAACAATTGGACGAATACGGTTCTTATTTAACAAAGCATACACATCTGCCTATTTATTGTGGTATTTATTACCTCTCTAGCAATCATTGGATTAGTTGGGAATATGAGCCAGCTGGGCTCACTGTTTGATCTTGCAAACTAATCCTATGAAATAAAATTGCTCTGCGCTATTATTCTTCTTTTGTCTTAAAAGGCCAATCCATGACCCATGAAAATACTGTAATCCACTTGCTGAGTACTTTAAAAGATCCTTTTCTTGATCTTACCGGTAAGGAAATGAATTTACAGTGCAGCCTTGAAATGACGGATAAGCAGTTGAGCCTCAACTTAACTGCCGGATTTCCCTGTAACTTGCTTGAGGAACATTATAAACCTATATTACTTGCAGCGTTACAATCAGCATTCCCCAATCAAACTATAGTCATTCATATCAACCAACAAATCAAACCGCACAGAACACAACTTGTTGGTAAAGGCTTGCGTGGCGTTAAAAATACAATTGCTGTAGCTTCAGGAAAAGGAGGTGTAGGAAAGTCTACTGTAACTGTAAACCTAGCAACAGCATTAGCACGATTAGGCGCACGAGTAGGTATTTTAGATGCGGATATCTATGGCCCAAGCATGCCGTTAATGCTCGGAAAAACCGAACCAGTACAAATCAGTGGCGAGCATTATCTTCCCGCAAAAGCTCATGGAATACAAACCATGTCTATTGGCTATCTAACAAACAGTGAGCAGGCACTCATTTGGCGAGGTCCTATGCTTGCCAAATCGCTAATCCAAATGCTGGATATTACCCTTTGGGAGGATCTGGATTATTTATTCATTGATTTGCCACCAGGGACAGGCGATATCCAATTGACATTAGTACAAAAAATCCCCCTAACCGCAGCTATAGTAGTGACTACACCGCAAAACGTAGCAACTCTTGATGCACAAAAAGCAATTACCATGTTTTCTAAAACAGGGATTGATGTGTTGGGTATTATAGAAAACATGTCCACTCATATTTGCAGCCAATGTGGACATCAAGAAGCAATTTTTGGTGCAGGTGGTGCAGAAACACTTTGTGCTACATACCATACTACATTACTCGGACAACTTCCTTTGGATGGACGCATAAGACAAAACTGTGATGAGGGTAACCCTACTGCAACTCAAGCTCGTAATGAATTAACTGATACATTAATCAAAACAGCAATGAAGAGTGCCATGGAGTTGGCGAAAAAACCAATTAATTATGCGGATAAGTTCCCTAAAATTGTTGTTGAGTGAATTACATAGAGACAGCTATAATCGCATTGTTACATGTAATATTGTAGCCTGGATGCAAGAAAGTAACTCTGCTTTTAAGTTAAAAATACTCCCTCCGTTACTGAGGGTGTTGTTGAATAAATAGTTTGGAAAGGTACGATAATAAGCAAACTTTATATATGTCATTCCCGCGAAGGCGTGAATCCATCCATAAATTAGGCACAATCCCAAGTTTGTGAATAGATTCACGCCTTCGCGGGAATGACATAAGATTTTTTCAACAAAGCCCCTTTAGGGAAGAAGGAAGCTTGCCCAACTTAAAAGCAGCGTAGCTATAATGCAGTTAAGGGCAAATCCATTAAAATAACAACAATAAAAAAATTAGCCATGGAACGATTAATAATAATAACTCTTAGCCTCCTGTATTCTTGCCTGACTTTAGCCAAGCCATCTTATCAAATTGATTTAATTATATTTGCACAGCCGAATCAAAACAGATCGCTTTCTATTGATACACCGCTTATCCCAACAAATGCCAATGCAATATACTTGAAAACAGATAAAGACAAATCAGGGAAACCCTATCACTTGTTGTCTCCTTCTTCTTCAAGCTTACGCGACGAATACTATTTACTGAGTCGAAGATCAAACTACCAAGTTCTGGGTCATTATTCATGGAGACAACCAGCGAATAATCAAAGCACTGTTGCTCTACCCTTCGTCGATCATTACGGTTGGCAAATGCAAGGTACTTTAAATGTAAAACAAAGCAATTATTATTTTTTTGATGCAGAATTTCAGGTATCGCCGCCCAATAACCCACAATCATCATTCACTGTGTCACAAAAACAGCGCTTAAAAGATGATGTTGTTTATTATCTAGATAATGCCCAGATTGGCATGCTCGTTAAAATTCATAAAGTCGGATAAATTGGTGTAGCTTGGGTGCAGCGGAACGAAACCTGTGTTTTCTTTTATAGATTCCCATGGGTTCCCATGCACACCATTCAACCTACAAACTCATTTTTTTCCCGGAGGAAAAACCTGATCAAACACTACTCCACCACCCTCCACAACGTGCTTCATAGTAGTATTTAAATCGGAGACATCTGGATTGGTCTTATTCGAAAAAAAACCCCAAAAGCCATTTCCCGACTGTTTGTTTCTGCCTACTTCATGCAATCCAAATAATGCAGCGGCGGTAAGAGTCAGCGAAGCAAATGGGCCTAGTCTGGCGTAAAAAGGCGACATAAATAAATTTCCAAAACTGATTAATGCACCAGTCTTTAAAACTTTTTCAGAACTTACTTGTTCTCGAGGCATACTACATTTCCTTGATAAATTATAGAAAAATACACATATTATGGTCGATTATTTTTATCATTAGGCATAATTTCGTCAAATATAGCCGCACCGCCAACGACAATATTTGCTAGAGCATTTTGAACTTCCGTGCTTTTATCACCAGTATTACCACCAAAAAAAGAATTTAAGCTATTTACTCCATTTCCGATAGGTCTTCTTTTCTTACCTATTTCATGCGCACCATATAAAAATGCACTAGTCGCAACAATTGCTGCAGTTAAACCCAATTTCGCATCAACCCAATACAATGGCGCTAAAACTGTATTTCCCAGAGCAACTAAAGCACCTGTCTTTCCTGCATCATCAATATTTATTTTATCTTGCGCCATATCAATTCCTTATGAATAATTATTTTTTAATACAGCCTATGTGAGCATCAATAAAATTGCAAGCATAAATTAATACATCATATTGACTAACATTAAACCAAAAACAAGGTGAATTGAATTAAGACAGTTCGTAAATTATACTCTCATATGATGCAATCAAATCATGAGCTCATAATGACCCCAAATAGCCGAATTATTGATGCGCTCACTTTATGTCTCAAACAAAAGTCCGATAAGGATTTTAAATTGAGTAAATCAGCTGCTTATGCAGGACTTTCTGACTTATACGAACACTATTCCCTGGAAAATAAAACCGACCAATATTTTGAGGCATTTGAACAATTATGCATGATACCCGATGATTATATTCTCGGAGAAAATCACATTTTGGATAATTTTATCATTCAACTTGAAAAAGTTTTTCATCCTAAGAAAACTGAAAAGAGAATCAGGCACCCTACCCCATGGTGGGAAATAGAGCGAGATAGTCTACTTGCAATTGCAGAAGTACATTCTCCATGCTATGTATATCACGGCCCTACACAAGTATCTCAGGCCAAACAATTACTGAACTTACAATCAATCGACACTCTATTTTATGCAACCAAAGCCAATCCTCATCCTGCTATCTTAAAGAACTTGAAACAGGAGGGTATTGGATTTGAATGTGTTTCCATTCAGGAGTTAAAACGAATAACCGATTTGTTCCCCCATATAAACAAAAAACGAATTTTATTTACACCAAATTTTGCACCAAAGTTAGAATATGAATTTGCAATGAATTTAGGCTGTTATATCACTATAGACAATTTATACCCTTTAGCAAACTGGCCTGAGTTATTTATAAACCGCGAGATCATAGTCCGTATTGACCCAGGTGCTGGTGCGGGTCACCACAAACATGTGGTAACGGGAGGAAATGAGTCAAAGTTTGGTATTGACCAAAATGACATAGAACAACTTAGAACATTAACCGAGAAATATAATATCCAGGTCATTGGCCTGCACTCACATTCGGGAAGCGGAATACTTTCACCAGAACTTTGGGAGCAAACCGCTTTAATACTCACATCACTCATTGAGAAATTTCCTAATACTCAATTTATTAATTTAGGTGGTGGTTTGGGGATTGTTGAAAAACCAGGACAAAAACCTTTGGATCTGACAAAACTTGATACGCAATTATTAAAAGTAAAAACAAATTACCCACATTTGCAATTCTGGTTGGAACCTGGTCGCTATTTCGTTGCAGAAAGCGGTGTCCTCTTAGCAAAAGTCACTCAATGTAAGGAAAAAGGCGAAGTACAATTTATAGGAATTGAAACCGGGATGAATTCATTAATCAGGCCTTCTTTATATGGGGCTTACCATGAAATTGTCAATCTAAGTCACCTGCACTCAAAAAAAACAGGTTTTTCGCATTTGGTAGGTCCAATTTGTGAATCAGGAGATACATTGGGATATGACCGATTACTTCCCTTAACACGAGAAAATGATATCATTTTAATAGCAAATACCGGAGCATATGGGCATTGTATGAGCTCCAACTATAATTTAAGACCACCTGCAAAAGAAATTATTTTCGAAGAATAGCCTTATTACTCTTACCATTTTTAAAAAAAGTACCCTCCCCTCATTGGTGCTTAATATAAATACACTATGAATTGTATTAAATTAATATGCCAATTATAATGACAACTTCAGAAATTTAGGAGTTCATTATGCCGAATCAAGGCAAAATTATTAATATGGTAAATCTTTGTCTAAAACAAAAAGGCAATATTGACTTCACACTGAATAAAAAAGGAATTTGTGCTGGACTCGCTGCTTTATATATCAAATATGCGTCAGGAAATACCAAATGTAATTTAGAACGTAAAACAGAGTCTTTTTTTCATTTACTCGACCAATTAGCGAACTTGCCCAGCACCTATCGCATCGGTGATAATCCCGCTCTTGATAATTTCATTATCAAAATTGAAAAAACATTCCGTGCGGATGAATATAGTTATTATGAAGTCCTACAAAGTGACGTCGAAAAAATATTAGATGTGGGCAATAAACCATTAAGAAATGAATTTAATTTAGGACTCGTAACAACTGAAGCACACTGGAACGAAATTTTCAAAAAAATTACCCGCGATAATCGCTCCTACTCAATTTTCAGTAATAACCATGCCATCACTTTATCTATCGAAAATGGAAAATATATTGTTTACGATCCGAATTACAACAGAAAAACCAAAGAGTTTGAAACAGCGGATGACTTAATAAAGGAAATTAAAGATTGCTTTGAGTACAAAGATGATTCGTTTGGGCTAGCCATTCGTGCATTTGCTCATCCCGATGCAACTCCCGAGCACTACCCTTCGCATGATGAATTACATCAAATTTCCTTTGCAAGTCAGGCCGATACAGATTCAAGTTTCTTCGCTGCTATAGCAAATGATACCAACACCCTCGAATATTTATTTAAGCAGAATAAAATCAGCTATGACAAACTAACAAAAGAATATTTTCGTCCTGAATTTAATAATCTTTTAATGCAACAACCTAAATCACCCATTTTAAAGAAGGCTGTTTTACGAGGAATTCAGTTCACTCTTTTTGTTGGAAACATCAAAGAAACAGAAAAGTTAATTGATCATTATCTCAAAACATACACTACGGTTGAGGAACAAGAAGAGTTAAAACATGAATTGCAGATGCTTCTTGATGGTTCAGTAAAACAACTGGTGCTGCTCATGAAAAGGGAGGCCGATTACACCAGGATAATAAAGTTATTCGAACAATTAAATCTTATTCAACAACCTAAAAATCAAACAATTTATAATCATTTGCAACTTCTGACATTTATTAAACAGGAAATCGATTCTAATACACTAGACCAGTTTTTAAGTAAACTGTCGCCAGAACAAATAATAAAACAAATTCAATGTGCAGCTATCGCCAACCAACATCATGTTTTACATTTGTTATTCAAGCAATTAATCAATGCCAAAATATCCCCCGAATCATTTCCTTCCATTTTTAACCAAGAGGTGATTCAAGAGATTAATGTGACCACTCTGAAAAAACTCCTCGACAAGGGGTTTATGGTAAATCTTCAGGATCCTGATTTGCTTGCTCAATGCATGCAGCGTAACGATAAAACCATTTTTGAAACATATGCCCACGCATGGCTTGCACAATCAAATTCGACTCTTTGGGAACATATTGATAAACGTGAATATGATTTAATTGATCTAAGCACACCGCTTGGTTCAATAACGCTACTCAATGCCCTTATTTTCCTGCGAAAAAATGAGCATATTAAAAAAGCATGGAGAGATAATATTCCCGAAGAGATACTCAAAAGTGCACTTACCGTTGCCATATTAAATGGCAATAAAGAAATGAGCTTGTTTCTTCAGGAAAAACTGCAGTCTCAAAATGGTCATCTTGAACAAGATACCTTGGAGTTTCTCTACACCAAAGGATTAAAAGAAGAAGACTTATCTATTTTAGACACTCTTACTCAATTAAAGTTCAATGTGCTGCATAAAACCGAGGACATCCGTGCACTCTTGATGTTATGTTTTGATTATGAAGATTATTCAATCATCGAAAACTGTTTCGCAAATGCAAGCCCTAAAATAAAGAAACTCATTTTAGAATACAGTTTAAATTGGAATATTGCGCCAGTAATAGCGATATGTGCTCAAAAAGCCCCTCAACTTTTTAATGATTACTTGAATGCTTCGGCTACAAATACTAGAAATCTGGCCAAACTCAATCGAGTTATGGCCAAAATTCCATCAGATGTTCTTTCATTGAACTTAGAGCCACAAGAACAAAAAAAACGAATCAAAGACCTATTCAAGAATAAGCTTCCATCCCTGGCAAAAACATTATTTAGCAAAGTAACCTGGGAAGAGGAGGAGCTGGATGAATTTCTTAATGAATTAATCCAGGACAGAAATGAAAATGGGATTAAATTACTATTGCAACTTGCGCCAACTTTAAAGCAAAGACCAAAACTTATTACCCTGCTTGCACAAAATAATCTGTTATTACCGATGGACTCTTTGCTCGATACAGAAACCGTTATAATTGATCCAGAATTAACAGAACAAATTTTTACTTCCGCATTAGCCAATAACAATAAAAGCATGGTTGCCCGATTTTTGAGTCAAGGAAGAATAACCCCTTCAACTCCTTTAAAACAACCTATTGTAGAATTACTTAAACAAACAATAGAAAAAGGTAACGACTCTGTCTTAGAACCATTTATTGAGTCTAAGCTTAATTTCGGATTAGATTTTAAAGAGTTATTTCTTTTTAGTTGTGCGCAAAAGCAAACAAAAATAGCCAATCAGCTACTTACCAAAGAACTTACTCTGAGCACGATTGAGAGAAAATCGGCAATTCAACAATTATTTGGTGATCAACCTATTCCTGCTTTGTTTGATAAAATCTATGAACAAGGCTATGGTAGACTTTATCAATTGGTATTAAAAACCAACGTCCAAAATCCAAGAGCTTCGCTTCTGAATTCAATTCAAAATCCAGAGCAAGATCCTTCAATTCAAAGCAGTACACTTTATTTAAATCTTTTAAAAAGAGCCGTTAAAGAAAAAAATGAAAAAATATTTAATACTTTATTTTCTCAAAGTGATCTTCCAAGTGCTCCAAGTAAAAGTATATTAGACGCTCTAAAAGACCCTATACTCTTTGCAAGTGTCTTTCCCTTGTTTGAAAAAAAGTACAGCCTGCAAAAATTATTAGCTGAAGCATTACAACAAAAAGAATGGGCGACATTAGCTAATCTTCTTGAAAATAAAAAATTGACTGACTTGGATAAAGACCTGCAACAGCCGATACAAGACCATGGTGCGGACATCATCAAAGCTTATACAGAAAACCTCGAAGCCCATTATGATAAAACCGACGTACGTCCTAAGTTATTTCAACTTCTGAATGGTACAAATCCTCAAGTTCTTACTCAATTAGCACTTCCGTATCGAGAAGGAATTCAAAAATCTCTGGGACGCGTTGAGTTGAAGATGTTGGAAGATCAACTCGATTTAAACAATCAAATTTATCGTTATACTTTTGATAATTTACCAGTGAAACAAGCCCTGGAAGAACTCGCTAAAATATTTGCAGAATGTAAGAAGATTATTAATGAGCAGAACATTGATTTGGATCAACCGATTGAGAATCTGGAATTAGTGAATCATCTGGCACAAATAAAAATCATTATGGCTGGAAAAGATATTTCTCCCGATTATTTAAGCGAAGCCGATTGTGCGCTTTTGGAACAATTAATCGAAAACCCCCGATTTAAGCAGGTTTGTCAATTGGAGTTTAAGCTTCATTGCTTACTCAGGCAATTTCAAAGGCCACTTTTGGAACAAAATGAGGCCGTTACCAATGAATTCCATGAAATGCTCAGATCACTTCGTGAAGGCTTAGCACTGGCAAACCTACCTGAGCATTTTGTTTTGCCTGAAATTCAAAGATTTTTCCCACCTAAAGCAAAAGTGATTTCACCAGAACCAGAAAAAATGGAGACAAAATCTTTACCTTCTAAGACCGTTACGAAAAAATCGAATTTGGATAAATTGAAAAAAAGCTGTACTGATGCAGTAGACCATTATCTAAAACATCGTGACCAAACTTTAAGTAATTTTTCTTATTTTTTTGATTATTATCGCGGCCAAATTCGCGCCAATCATTATAAAAACTTGATTCGCTCAGCTCAAACAGAACAAGAGTTTCGTATTATCGAATATGCAATTTTAGTTAATGATAACACGACTCAATTGAAAAAGGATTTGATGTTAAAACTTGGTCTTCCAAATGAAAAAGCTGCCAGGAAGGAGCTCGAAGCTGTAATTCGAAAATCTTTTGCTGAGGAAGAGTTGCCTCATATAGATGCATTGATTGATTCGATCAATCAAAAAGTTAATGGGAATAATAGAATTGTAAGTAAGACCTTATTTAAAGAGGAGTTGGATTATTTAAAACAAATTGGCAAGCCTCAACATCAAGGTTCCATGAAAAATTATTCGTTCTTTAATCCTGCAAAGCAAAATCCAATAACTGGATTTTGGCAATGGATTGTAAGCTGGCTTAGCAATGACAGCTCGTCAACTATTGAGCACAAATTATCAACGAGGAAATAAGAACATAAATGCGCTTATAGCCTGGGTGAAAGCAAAACGTAACCCGGGCTTAGTGCTCGTGTCATTGTTTAGAAAAGCTGAGTTTTTCTTCGCTTCAGCCCATGCTACTTTTACTTTTTATTTTGGGAAATGTTATACATCAATAAATTATGCTAGGATTAGGCATTCTTTACTATTGTCATCACATAATGCAGGACGCACTTAAAAAAATCTTTCAAAAATATCCTCAAACAGAAGCACCTTTTATGCATGAACAACTTGCAGAATGGAGTGTCTCACGCCCATTAACTGGATTACGAGTAGTTCATCATGTTCCTGTAGTAACCAATACTTTACTAAAAATAGCCTGCTTAATTGCAGCAGGGGCCGATATCACTGTCACCAATCCGACCGAATTCTGTCATGCTCATCCTCATGCAGTATCCTCTTTAAAGGAAGCCAAAATTCGTTATGTAGAGGATATACACGCACTTGCTGGAGAATCATTTGATCTTTATTTTGATTGTGGCGCGCAACTGTATCAATTTCTTGGAAGACCTAAAATTGGTGCAATCGAATTAACAGGATCTGGTGATCAATTTTACCGACAGCAACCACTTAATTTTCCTGTAATTAGCGTGGATCGCACGATGACAAAACAACTCGAGACAGTTTTTGGGTGTGCTGAAAGCAGTCATTTAGCTCTGGTTCAATTGACAGGAATTAATCTCGCTGAAACCTCATGGATTATTTTTGGTTTTGGGAAAATCGGCCGTGGACTCGCCTATTTTTGCACTCAGAATAAAGTTCCTGTAGCAGTTGTTGATCCGAGTGAGCAACAGCGAAATTTAGCCCAAAAGTTAGGAATCAAAACAATTGATCCTCAGGATTTCAGTGAATTGGAGCGTGCATTAATCGAAGCAAATGTTGTTGTTACCGCAACTGGGAAAAAAGCAGTAATGGATGATTATCCTCACTCCTGGTTCAGCGGTAAAATTCTAGCAAACTTGGGAGTCTATGATGAGTTTGGCCCTCACTTTAGTGATGATGAAGTTTTAAATCATAAAATGCCAATCAATTTTGTACTCAATGAGCCGACCCCAATGAAATATATCGATCCGGAGTTTTACATTCATAACCTTGCTGCATTAATGCTTCTCAACGAAAAAATAACGCCTGGAGTGCATGGAATATCCTCAACTTTAGATAATCGTATTGTTGAGAATTGGTGTGCCTATCACTCATTTCCAGTAAATGCAATTAATGCTTGGTTGCATTTATAGCATGGAGTTAGTACAACGAACCCCGAGATATTAGAACGTATCCGAACATCCGCATTTCGTTACGCTGCCTCAAGCTGCTTCGATTAGAATAAAAATCACTCAAGCTGCCCCTTATTTTTTAAAATAAATTTACACTGCCTCCATGATGCTATATATTTCGCCTTTTTTTTGAAACAGAATTAATGAATTTATTGGACCCAACACCTTCATGCAGCTCGAAAAGAACCATTATATGGTTAGTCAGCGTATTCTTTCTTTTGTTTCAATTTTTTTTGCAATTATCATCAGGGATTATTATTGGCGCTATAATGCATGAGCACCAACTCTCTGCGTTCACCGCCGGTCTATTAAGTAGTGCCTTTTACTATGTTTATACGACAATGCAAATTCCCGTTGGTCTTCTTTTTGATCGGTACAATACACGAACTCTGTTATCCTTAAACGCATTACTCTGTGCCTTGGGTTGTTTGTTATTTTCGACAGGATACAACCTATTCGTGCTATTTCTTGGGCGTCTCATTATCGGTGGTGGCTCTGCTTTTGCTTTTGTAGGTATGACTCGTGTACTGCGTCAACATTATCCCCTAAGGCTGTATGCGTTTATGATTGGGCTTACAGAAACGCTTGGATTTACGATTACGGTATTGTGCATGATTGGAATGGGCTCCCAGATAAATCGCATTAGCTGGCATTACTTTCTTGCTGGAAGCGGCGTCATTGGTCTATTAATTGCTTTTTTATGTATGAATTTTATTCCAAGTAATAAACCTGTAATTACTGATTATCATCAGTATAAAAAACATTTGCTATTGATGCTAAAAAATAAACTGGTATGGATTAACGGATTATTTGTTGGTCTGGAGTTTTCTGTTATTACTGTTTTTGCTGCAATGTGGGCAGTTCCTTTCCTTCAATTAAAATTAAACTGTTCTCTAGAAACTGCCAGTATACTTACATCCATGACTTTATTAGGAGCGGGGTTAAGCTGTCCTATTTACGGCTGGCTCTCTATTCATCTACCTAGACGTAAACCACTGATTCATATTTCATGTTTATCAACTGCCATTTTATTTATTCTAGTTCTTTTCATGCCATCACACTATATTTTGCTCACTGGAGTTCTTTTGTTCGCAATTGGGCTATGTTGCGGCGCGTATATGCTTGCATTTACCATCGCGAATGAACTAGCACCACCAGAATCTCTCTCTGCGTGTACAGGTTTTACCAACACATTGGCTATGGCTTCAGCTCCTCTTTTACAACCGCTGGTAGGTTATCTACTGGATTATTCCAAAGGCGATACAAACCTCCATACCCTCTATGATTATCAACTTACTCTATTAATAATTCCAGCTGCATTAATTATTGCCAGTGCACTGTCTCAATTTCTTCCAGAAAAAGAGATGTAAGCTAGGAAATAGCTCCTTTTCTCTTTTTTATCTTTATTAATAAAACCTTAATAATCTATCTATAAAATAACAAATATTGCCCAGTATGTAGTTATTTTATATGGCGACTTCCAAAACAGATATTAGAAAACCAGTCCACCCTTCCCCAAAAGAAATAAGTTACTTCGTCGTATTTGGTGATAGCCTTTCTGACGGGAAAAACATGGGAGAAAAATTTTCTTTTCTAGGATCCCTTATAAATGGGCTCTGGGACAAAGAATTAGGATTGGATAAGTCCCCCAAAGAACGCTTTACCAATGGTTATACCTGGGCAGACGTGCTGCGAGCGACCCTCATTAGCAAATTTATTAATGAAGATAAAATAAAGAAGAATGCTCAACATCGTTTTGGAAAATATAATCTGGATAATGCAGATATCAGTGATGATGTTCTTTATCAATCCCCCTATCAACGAAAGAGATACACTTCGGATGAGGTTGAGGCTGAATCAAATGAAGTGAAACGTAAAAAGCATACAAAGGATAGAGATGAAGCCCATCTATTCGCCGCAAAACGAGAAAACACTCCAGAAAACGCAGAAAAGCCAAGGTATGAGCTTGACTTGGCTGATACCAAAGTCGCGCAGCGATACAAAAAAAATATCCCAGATCATCTACATCACAAAGCGCTACTGCAAGAATCCTCTGATGATATATCAGACAAATTGATATCGGATTCCCGTTATAGACAATATGTCCAAGAATATTACTCACTTGATAATGGCCGCACAGCACAATACAACGGCCGAAATTTTTTTACAAACTATAGCCAAGGCGGTGCAACGTCTTATGATTACAGCTGGAGCGTTGCTTTTCTCTCCGTTAACTCCTTTCATTCCCTACTTACATCGATAAAGCTTTTTTTCACCCGTTTGCTTGTATCCAACTTATCGAAGCAGGTAAAACAATTCTTAGCAGATAGTGAGAAGCAGGAAGTTACTGGTGACCAAAAAGAAAAGACACTTATTACTATATTTTCCGGGGCAAATGATTTAATTACTGCGAATTCGGACCTCACCAAGGAAGCAGCTGATCGTGCGGTACAAAGTAACATTGATAATATTGAGAAATTAATTAAAAAGGGTTATAAAAATTTTGTTTTATGTAATTTACCTGATCTATCATTAACCCCACGTTTCCAGAATAAATCATCTGAGGAGCGAAGTCATGCTCAAGAAATATCAAACCATTTTAATGAACAATTAAGAGCCAAATTTCTGGAACTACAATCAAAACTAAAGCAGAACCGTCCTGATTGCTCCATTGATCTTTTTAATATTAATGAAGTCTTTAGCACCGTCTATAATGATGTCCTTACCAACGGCGAGGATTCAAAATACCATGAGTATTTTGACAAAGAAAAACTAAAAGAACCCTACATCGATTCACCTGATTATGAAATTACCTCGGAGGGGACGTCTCCAGGAGCGAAACACATGTTTTGGGATGATGTTCATCCAACCGCTACGATGCATGCCTTATTGATGGCTGAATATTACAAAAGCAAAGAAGGTTTGGGAAAATATAAACTCTCAGCTCCTCCAGAGCAAAGTGCAGTCCAATTATGCAGACAATTTAAACAAAAATACCACGAAAAATTAAAACATGGTTGGTTTAGCTTTTTGAATTCAGATTCTAAGCTTCCTATTGATTATAAAGATCCAGAAAAAGCACTTATCACCATATTACGTTATGCTCTTGATGAGCAGAACGAAGATGCAGATTTCGTACGTGATGCCATGAGCGATTTAGGTTGGTGGGTAAATGATGAGCCTAACATGTGCATCCCTGCTTTGTCTGATGCCATGTGGATTGTAGATCCTAAATATGCGCAAAAATTGGAAAAACTGTTAGACCCTCATCTAACTAAACTCGATTCATCTGTAATTGAAAACGAACCATTAAATACTCCAGAATTGGCAGGACACTTAGCCCCTCAGCCGGCTAAACTTGATTCATCTGGAGTAATTCTCAGTGCATTGAAAACTCCGGAACTGGAAGAACAGTCAGCGCCTCATCTAGCTAAAGGTGATTCATCCGAAGTTACAACCAGCTCATTAAAGACTCAAGAAGATGGTAAAAAAGAGCCTCCCAGAATAATTCCACCTGAACTGAGATTTGCAGATGATGTAAAAGAACGATTGAAAAAACTGCAAGATCGATGGGATAAGGAAAAAGAACAAAAGTTGGCTCAGCCAAAACAAGACTCTTCAAGACCTCTAGTTGGGCTCTAAAGTAGTTTAAGAACACCAATTAATATTTTCTACTATATTAATATGTAGAATTGTCAAATTAAACTGAGGATACGTTTCTCTTTATATTTTGATGGGATCTACATGCAAAATGCTCAAGTAAACAGTAAAAAAATAGAGAAAGTACTATTTGCCGATCGCATGATGCTGCTCGATAAAAATTTATTATTTAGCATCCCTGCAAATTTTTTATGCTCATTAATAGTCTTTATTGGACTATATTCAGTGGTCAATCAAAAAGCTCTTCTTGTATGGTTTCTGGCTACGTTATCCATTTTTACTGTGCAAGGAAGTTTATTTATTTTTAATTATTATCGACCTTTATCATCAGAATACTATTTAAAATGGCTCATTAGCTTTGCCATTATCTATGGTGCTCTATGGGGAGTAGCGGGTTCAGTACTGATTCCTTATGACAATCTGTTGGATCAAATGCTGGTCATCATGATCATTATCGGAGTAGCGTCTGGGGGACTTCATATTCTTCAGCCCAATCTTTTAGCCAGTGTCGTATTTTGTACTTTATCCATTTTTCCTCTAATTTTTTGGCTCTTCTATAATAATACGCTTACTTATTGGTTGCTTGGAACCGCATTACTGATTTATTTCGGATTTCTATCGATTCTATCTTGGATAGGATATGAACTCCTTAATAAAAATTTCAAATTACGCTATGAGAATATAGATCTAATTGACGAGTTATTTCAAATCAATGCTGCTTTGGAAGAAAGTGAGTCGCGATTTCGTTCTGCATTTAATTCAGCAGCAATAGGTATGGCTATAGTTTCTCTGGAAGGACGCTGGCTAAAAGTCAATGAATCTCTTTGCCAGATTGTTGGATACTCAGAACCGGAGTTATTGAAAACTGATTTTCAATCCATAACCTATCCAGAAGATTTAGAGCTGGATTTAAATTACATGCGGCAATTAATGGCCGGGGAAATACGATTCTATCATATGGAAAAACGCTATATTCATAAAAATGGCGACATCATATGGATTTTACTCAGTGGTTCCTTAATCCGAGATCCAGAGAATAAACCACTTTATTTTATTGCACAAATTCAAAATATTGATGCCCAAAAACGAGCCGAGCAAGAACTTAAATATATTGCTCATCATGATGTTTTAACTGGTTTGGGAAATAGAAAGCAATTAGAAATATCATTTGATCATGCATTAGCTTATGCGAAGCGTCACCAAAAACAAATTGCCATTTTGTTTATGGATTTGGATTATTTTAAAAGAGTAAATGACAACTTGGGACATGATATAGGCGATTTGTTATTAATCGAGATAGGAAAAAGACTAAAAACCACTTTAAGGTCTACTGATATACTTATCAGGCAAGGTGGCGATGAATTCATCATCGCAATCACTGAATTATCTAATTCGAATTCCGTTGAAACAATAGCAAAAAAAATTCTTGCTGCTGTGGCAAAGACTATAACTATCAAACAAAATGACATTTCAATTACGGGTAGTATTGGCATAAGTCTTTACCCATCTGATGGCTGTGATTTAAACAGTCTAATCAAACAAGCTGATGAAGCATTATATCAAGTGAAATCAACAGGAAAAAATAACTATCGATTATCCAGTGATGTATTATTGTAAACAGTAAGTAAATATTCATTGCATGTATGGATATGTTTATAAAAAAAAATTGGTGCATCAAGCAATAAATAAATTTGACTGTTTCTATTTTACAAAAACGCCTACCCTCAAGCAGTTAACTTATCTTTATTAATACCAAGCTCGATTGGTTGATTTTTTAAAAATGATTGTTGCGTGACAAAGCAAAAACCCTCACGACCGTCTTTAGAAAACCCTGCAACCGTATGTGATGATGGATCATTAGCCTTTAAGGTATTGATCAATTTCAAACTCAGCTTGGGTAAACCTACGCTCAGCATACACAAATCATTATCTAAAGGTTTAATTGAAACAAATTGGGACATTTTTACTCTATTGCCCAACGGGTCAAGCCAACCGGCTACAGCAGCACTGGTTGCATCTTTTTCCTTAAGATTTGCAGAGTAAAATCCATTATCATCATTTAACCGACAAAAGGTTGTATTGATCTCATGAGCGTCTTTTTGATCGTTGTTCAATACCAATTTGCCAAACCAGGCTTTATTCCCAGTAACAAATTGCTCTTTATCATCGATACGTAAATGCCCATTAAGCTGACTTGTTTGTAGCACCTGGAGTTTTACCCCTGGACGTAAAATCAAGGATTCATTTACGTTATTCGCTTGCTTTAACATATCAACTTTGAAGTTAAAGCCTTTTTTATCTGCTGTTTTAACACCAAAGATCCAGCTGTCATTGATCGGATTGTAACGAATAAAGGAATAACCAACATGCCAATCAAGTGGTGTTGATTGTTCTATTTTTTCTTTATCTTCGTTAAAAAATACGAGCTGATTTGTTTGTCCATCTATTAAAGCTGCTTTAGTATGGAACTCAGAACCCTGGCGCTGCATTTCAAAAAAATAGCCGTATTTGTCCCCGCTTTCATTTTTTACCATACCAGAAAAAGTCCAACTGCCTGTGGTTGAATCGATTGATTGTACCAGTTGCGGCACTGGTTCAATTTCAGTCGCAAATAATCCTGTACTTACGTGGAACATGATTAAAAATAAAAAACAGCGAATCCAAGCAAACATAATCAGCAATAACCTTTTAACTGTTGATGTAACCACAATGCGTCCCAAAATGCATCATCCAATACGGCGTCTACGGGTAAATAATGCATGTTATCCGAGCTGAATGCTCGACACTTCACAGCATCTTTTTCCGTCATAATAATAAGTGATTTCGTATAATTCAAATCATCTGGCTTAAACTGATAATGATCAGGATAAGAGCAGGTATCGAATTCTATCCCTAATTGCAACAAAGTGGAATAAAAACGTTGCGGATTACCTATTGCAGCAATCGCCTCCCACTTTTCATTTAATTTATGTGGATCAATTTCCTCATCTGTACCTAATTTCTTAATTTTGCCAGGTCTCAATACCATTGGATATGTATTAGATTTGTTTTGAAAGGTTACTGCAGAGTGGGGATCTTTCATCGATACTGTATTCGAATCCTTATGCCACTTACCTTCATTCACCACAATAAAATCAACCAGCTCTAAACGTGCAGCAGATTCTCTCAGTGGGCCTGCCGGCAAACAAAGGCCATTACCTAATCCTCGAGTTCCATCAATAACTGCTATTTCAATAGCTCGTCCCATACGGTAATGTTGCAACCCATCATCACTAATAATGATTTGGCTTTGATGATTTTCCAAAAGATAGCGGACAGCCTCAGTTCGTTTAGGTGCAATCACTACAGGACATTTGGTTTTTTGTGCCAATAGTAAAGGCTCATCTCCAACCTTTATAGCAGAGTCATTAACATGTACTTCATAGGGAAAATGCTTGGTTGCTGCACCATAACCACGGCTAACGATACCAACTCGTAATCCTTTTTGTTGTATTCTCTTGGCCAACTCGATAACTAAAGGGGTTTTTCCTACTCCTCCAACCGTTATATTACCAACAACAATTAGCGGAACTGGGCAGTTTATTTGGCTAAACCGTTGCAAAAAATAGCGCCTGGATGAAACTACACCGGAATATACCCACGACAATGGTCGCAACACCCATTGAAGTGGATGATCCTTGCTGTACCATAATTTATCCAGGAAAGCAGACATCAGGCTACCACATCCTCACGAATCATATCTATGTGCTGCATCCCTTGAAGTTGTGCGTAATAGCCCTTCAAATCAAGTAGTTCTTGATGAGCTCCTTGCTCTATAATACGTCCGTGTTGCATCACTATAATTTTATCCGCATGCATAATCGTCGATAAACGATGCGCAATGACCAGTGTAGTGCGATTTTTCATCACTTCATCCAAGGCGATTTGGATGTATCGCTCTGACTCACTATCCAAAGCAGATGTTGCTTCATCAAGAATTAAAATGGGTGCATCCTTTAAAATAGCACGCGCAATGGCTATCCTTTGTCGCTGACCACCAGAGAGTAATACACCATTCTCACCAATAAGCGTATCATAACCCTCTGGAAAACGGCTAATAAATTCGTCAGCAAAAGCCATTTTGGCTGCTTGAATAATTTGTTGACGGCTTACATCCGAACGACCGTATGCTATATTATTGGCTAAAGTATCATTAAATAATGTCACATTTTGACTTACTAAAGCCATTTGTTCACGCAAACTGGACAAGCTTATTTGATTAATGGGTGTATTATCCAGAGTAATAACACCTTCTGTCACTTCGTAAAAACGAGGTAATAAACTGGCAATAGTTGTTTTTCCACTTCCAGAATGACCTACCAATGCTACCGTTTTACCAGCTTCAACAGTAAAACTTACATCATGTAATATCCGCTCCCCTTGCCTGTAAGCATAAGAGACATGTTTAAACTCAAGAGCCCCCTGTGATCTTTGCGACAAAACGATCCCTTGTTCTTGCTCAATAGGTCGATCCAACATGGAGAATACACTTTCTGCACCAGCTAAACCTTTTTGTATTACGGCATTCAAGGTAGTTAGGGTTTTCATCGGTTTAATTAGCTGGATCATTGCAGCAATAATTGCTAAAAAAGAACCAGCAGAAATAATCACTACTGTAGACAATTGAATTGCTGCTCCAATGATTGCTGCAATACCTATCGCAATCACGATTTGCACCCCCGACACATTAAGCGCCTTACTTGCAGCAACTTTCATATCATTTTGGCGAGAATGCTCTATGGCGTTACAAAATTTTCCAGATTCATAAGCAGCCCCTCCAAATATACGCACTACTTTATAACCCTCAATCGCTTCGCTAGCAATTTCAGTAACCTCTCCCATAGTTTTTTGTACTTTATGACTTATACGTCGAACGCGCTTATTTGTATAGTTCACAATTAAGCCAACAAAAGGAATAGTTAACAGAAACATGAGTGATAACTGCCAGCAAATGACCATCATGACAGTGAGAAAACCTATAATTAAACAAATATTTTGGACAATGTCCGTTAAAGCATCTGCGCTGACCTGTGCGACTTGTTCCACGTCATACAAAATTTTGGAAAGCATTTGTCCTGAAGTTGCTTCGTCATAAAAATCAGCAGGCAAATGAAGAATATGATTAAAAACTTTTTCCCTTAATACTTTAACCACAGAGCGGGCAACCCAAGTCATACAATAACTGCCCAATGAACTAACAAGTCCCCTCAAGGTAATTCCTATTAAAACGATATAAGGAATTTTCTTAATAAAATCCATATCGACATTAATAAAGCTTTTATCGAAAAAAGGACGCATCATGTATGTAAAACCAGCGTCAATCAGGGAATACAAAATGTTGGCAAATATACCTAAAGCCAGTATGGGCCAAAACGGTTTCACATAAGCTAACAAACGTTTGTATAAAATGCTGGTTTTAACAGAAAGTTTCTTTTTCATGACTCAAGTAACACAATCGAAACATGGGTTATTGTAACTGTTATTACAGGGAAGTGCTAATATTCATTAAAATACAAAATGTAACCTGAGAGCGGTATCGCGGCCTCAGGCTATAACTAAGTTACGTCGCTTCGCAAACCTAATTATGCTGCGGCAGCTACAAAATTGGATGGGATTCATGTCATTCCAAGGTCATTTTGATACGGGTATAAGCGCAATGGAAACCTATTTTTTGTACGTTACAATCAGAAACGCTCCCAGGCTCTGTAGTAACCATTGCCCAAGAAACCCCTTGTTGTTTTGCGCTATTCAATCGAGCTTTTAGTAATCTTTTTTGTAATCCTTTCTCTCGATAAGCCGGCAAAGTGCTCGTCACCCCTAAATCACAGAAATCGCCGTGAATGGCAATCGAAGCACCGGCTACAATTACCTCTTTATCATAAACAGCATAAGCGCTTACTCCTTTGGATTGAGCATAACGAGAAAATTGATCTTCAGCTTCAGGAGCATCAAAACCTAAGGCAACCTTTTTGGCCCATTCACTCAATTCATGCGATTCTATTTCTTTAACGGTTAAGGGGTCTGCCGCGCAGTTATGAGGCTGATATGTGTTTAAATCCAATATTGAGACATTGTTTAACTCACTGATGCAATAACCACGCTGGCTTAAAAATATTGTAAGTTCATTCCCCACAAAAGGGCATAATTCAATATCTACACGAGTATGATTTAATGTTTTATAAAAATGTTCTATTCGCTCTATTTCAGACTGAAAATGCGCAAGTTTTGTAGCAAATCCCCACCCTACTACTTGTGACAAGTATGAATCAGCCCCTGAAAAACAAGCAGCACCTCCATTAAGTTCCAATATTTTTCCTTGTGGATACTGCTTGGTTACCTCTATATGGGTTTGCTTGATGCACGATTCCATTTGCCTCGCCAGATCTTTAGTAATGCATTTCATCTTGAATATTATCCTCAGCAAATCGTGGTAAAAATAAAGAAGAGATCATAACCGGACACCATTCACTGTTTTATTTCAATCCTTTTGACAATTCATATACCAAACCAGGTCCTTGATAAATCAAACCGGTATACACTTGAATTAATGAAGCACCAGCATCCAATTTAGCCTGAGCACTGTCACAATTATCAATGCCCCCTACCCCGATCAAGCTCACATCATCACCCACATATTGTTTTAGCAAACGCAAACACTGGGTAGATAACTGCCACAGAGGTTTACCACTTAGCCCTCCAGTTTCCTCTGCATGGGAAACGTGACTCACTCCAGTCCGAGAGCAAGTTGTATTCGTCGCAATAATTCCTTCAATACCATGCTGTAAAATCACTTCAGTCATCTGCTTTAATGTTTCTGAATCTTCATCTGGCGATACTTTAACCACTAAGGGGACATGGCGCTGAAATTTATCTGACAATTTAATTTGTTCAGCCTGTATTTGCGACAATAAATTGGCAAAATATTCCTTTTGCTGTAATTGGCGTAAATCCGGAGTATTCGGTGAAGAAATGTTGATGGTCACATATGAGGCATACTGATATACTTTACCCAGACAAAGAATGTAATCATCTGCAGCATGTTGCAACGAAGTATCTTTATTTTTGCCAATATTAATACCCAAGATTCCTTTGTAGCGTGACTTTTTTACATGCCCTACCAATGCATCAACACCGTGATTATTAAACCCCATACGATTGATAATCGCATGAGCCTCTGGCAAACGAAATAATCTCGGCTTAGGATTACCGATTTGTGGTCTTGGCGTAACAGTACCTACTTCAATGAAGGAAAAACCCAATTTGGCTAATGCATCTAAATGCTCTCCATTCTTATCCAAACCTGCCGCCAAACCGACAACATGTGGAAATTGCAATCCGAGAGCCTCAACAGGTTTTGGCGTCACCTTTTTAAAACAAAACTTGGGTACGTAATGCAAGGCAGACAAACTAAAAGTATGCGCATTTTCAGGATCCATACTAAATAGTAGAGGACGTAACATCGAATACATAAAAAAACCTTGTGACCTGGGTGAAGCGAAGCGAAACCCGGGTTTGGGTTAATTCTGAACTCCTGGTTTCGCTTCGCTTCACCCAGGCTGCATTAATTAAATATCACATTTCTGTGCCCAAACTCGCAACATGGCGCTTTCAGACTTATGTAAATGATAATCAACTTCTCTAATTTCTACACCATAACCTTCCTTTTGCAGTGCCAACAATACAGGACCTAAAAACTCAGAAGTTTTTCCGTCCATATCATTTAAGGGAAAAATTCTTACCTCCTTTGCTACTCTTGCTAATTCACGAATTACATTTAAATGAAATTCGACAGTCTGATCTTCCAAATCTGCAAATAAGTAATTCGTACTTAACGCAAAATCAAAAGAGAAATCGGGATAAGGTAAATGATAATCTGCTGCACCATAATATCGTCCTTCAGCCTTACCTTGCTCGTAATCTGCAAAAAATTTCTTCATTCCATTTCGTCGATGTTCTAGCAGCTGTTCTAATCTTCCGAATCGACTGAAATCAAATTGATCGTGTTGTTTACCTACTTCATCTGCCATTTGTGCAAAAATCATAATCGCTTTGGAGGATAAGGTATCTTTGTCCAAAACAAACAAGGGATCACAACTGACTGCTTGATGCGCTTCTTGAAATTGTTGAGCGTTTACTGCACTGGGACCACATCCATATTCCAATATCTTTGAATTCATATCTTCTTGAGACAAATCAAACATCTCACGATACTCATCAACACTATGTCCCCAGAGTACTAATTTACGCATGAATGACTCTCCTAAATAGATAAAACTAAACGCTGAAACTTTAGCTGTAACTACCTCTAAAAGCTCGGTAGTTTTTCCATTGGCCTAAGATTAGGCGATTTTTTTAATCAGGTAAAGGAGCATTTAAAAAACACTCCTACTCTGAAACTCAATATCAAAATCAATAATATCTAATATCTTCCCACTTTAACTTAGATCAAGCAGTTCAATCCCCTAAAAGCTCATTTCATCAAGGGTTGTTTGAATTGGTTGATCAAATCATTTCTTAAACTTTTTCAATAGAAAAAAAGATCTGAGAAATTCTATTTGCATCTTCAACTTGATTGGGTATAGTCTAACACATTTATAAAAATCAACAGACTACTCACTCTGCATTAATATACGCCGAGTTTTTAACGCTCATTAAAATTTGCATCAAGTAAGTAGTTACAACAACAGGAAGTCAGCTATGTACACAGGACCGAACTATCAACTCGGTGAAACTTACGATATGTTGCGCGACAGTGTCTACCAATTTGCTCGTGCTGAAATTGCTCCACTTGCTGCTCAAATTGACGAAAGCAACACATTTCCCAATCATTTATGGCGTAAACTAGGTGATATGGGGTTATTGGGAATTACTGCCAGTGAAGAATATGGTGGTGCCGATATGGGATATCTTGCACATGTCATCGCAATGGAAGAGATTTCTCGGGCATCTGCCTCTATAGGCCTGAGTTACGGTGCTCACTCCAATTTATGCGTCAACCAAATCAATTTAAATGGTAATCATTCGCAAAAACAAAAATATCTGCCTAAACTTATTAGTGGAGAATATGTTGGGGCTCTGGCTATGAGTGAATCCAACTCAGGATCCGATGTAGTCAGTATGCAATTACATGCTCGTCCAGCAGGCGATAAATATATTCTCAACGGCACCAAAATGTGGATAACCAATGGGCCTGATGCCGATGTTCTGGTCGTTTATGCCAAAACAGACAAACAGGCTGCGAGTAAAGGAATCACTGCCTTTCTGATTGAAAAAGGAATGCCCGGCTTTAAAACAGCTCAAAAACTCGACAAGTTAGGAATGCGCGGCTCAAATACCTGCGAATTGGTATTTGAACAATGTGAAGTCCCTGCTGAACAAGTTTTGGGTGAAGTGAATCAAGGTGTTAAAGTACTAATGAGTGGGCTTGATTATGAGCGTACTATTTTGGCCGCAGGTCCAGTAGGGATTATGCAGGCCTGTATGGATGTGGTTTTACCTTATGTACATGAACGTAAACAATTTGAACAACCCATAGGGGAATTTCAATTCATCCAAGGCAAATTAGCAGATATGTACACTGACCTGGGCGCATCAAGAGCCTATTTATATGCCATTGCCCGAGCTTGTGATCAAGGTAACGTCAGTCGCAAAGATGCTGCAAGCGTGATCTTGTATACGGCAGAAAAAGCAACACAAATGGCATTACAGGCAATTCAAATTCTTGGTGGTAATGGATATATTAATGAATATCCTACAGGACGTTTACTGCGTGATGCAAAATTGTATGAAATTGGGGCTGGTACTTCTGAAATTAGAAGAATGCTTATTGGACGAGAACTTTTTAAAGAAACAGCATAAGGAAGAATGAAAATGGAACAGAATGACATAGTAATCGTTGCGGCAAAAAGAACACCTATGGGTGCCATGTTAGGCAATTTATCAGCTCTTTCAGCTCCAGAGTTAGGAGCAATTGCTCATGTGGCGGCTCTGTCTCAAGCCGGAATTAGCCCAGCAGAAATCGATGAAGTAATCAGTGGTTGTGTTTTATCAGCTGGGATTGGTCAGGCTCCCGCACGACAAGCAGCAATTAAAGCTGGATTGCCTAATTCTTCAGGAGCAACCACAATCAACAAAATGTGCGGCTCAGGAATGAAAGCAGTAATGCTTGCTCATGACTTAATTCGGGCTGGTACTGCCAATATTGTCCTTGCAAGCGGTATGGAAAGCATGAGTAATGCACCTTATCTCTTGAGTAAAGCACGTTCAGGATACCGGTTAGGACATGGCGAATTAAAAGATCACATGTTCCTCGACGGATTAGAAGATGCCTATGATAGAGGAAAGTTAATGGGTGTTTTTGCGGAAGCTACAGCCAGCCACTTTCATTTTAGCAGAGAACAACAAGATGAGTTTGCTACTCGCTCCATGAGTAGAGCATTACAAGCAATAGAAAGTGGTGCCTTTAAGGATGAGATTGTTCCAGTAACTATTAATACACGAAAAGGTGACCTTACGGTAACTGTAGATGAAGGTCCTGATGCGACAAAAATGTCCAAGATATCCCAATTAAAACCCGCTTTTAAAGCAGACGGAACCGTTACTGCAGCGAATTCAAGCTCCATTTCTGATGGGGCAGCAAGTCTGATTTTAATGAGTGCTGGACAAGCAGAAAAACGCGGCATCACCCCAATTGCTCGCATCGTTGCGCATGCCAGCCATTCGCAAGCACCCGAGTGGTTTACTACAGCCCCTGTAGATGCGATTCGTAAAGTGATGAATAAAGCATCATGGAAGCAAAATGATGTGGATCTTTATGAAATAAATGAAGCCTTTGCAGTGGTAACAATGGCCGCTATGACACAACTTGAGTTAAATCCGGAGCAAGTTAATATTCATGGCGGAGCTTGTGCCTTGGGCCATCCTATCGGTGCATCCGGTGCGCGTATTTTAGTAACGCTAATACACGCATTAAAACATCAGGGTAAAAAACGTGGAGTCGCTTCATTATGTATTGGTGGTGGTGAAGCAACCGCAATGGCAATTGAATTAATTTAAAACAGAACATCCCCTATCCTATCTATGGGAGAGGGGATCTTTAATAAAAAAGGATGTTCATGCTACGACACAGTCTTATCTACCTCTTAATGAGTATTTTAGTAGTTCTATTCGCGAAATATGCTCATCTCATTGTTGTCTATATTGATGTATTTTTTACCTATGTTAATTTGAAATTAACCCCTATATTCAGCCAAACAGGCTGGGGACTTGTTATCCGGAAAATTCTCGTTCTTGTCCTGTTGCCTCTCATAATTACCGCCATTCCTGCACTTGCTTATAGGCTTATAAAAGGTGGCGATATGCCTCACTTTATTGCCGTTACCTGGATTATTTGGACAATCATCGTTTTAAGCGATATTTTGGTGCGATGAGGATAGGCATGGCAAAATTAATCAGTCAAATCAATACAAGCAGTCAAGAATTCAAAACAAACCAAGCGGCCATGCAAGGCTTGGTAGATGAGTTACAAAATCGAATTCAGCAAATTGCTTTAGGCGGCGACGAAAAAGCACGAGCTCGTCATTTGAAACATGGTAAATTATTACCAAGAGAACGATTACAACAACTACTCGACCCGGGGAGTCCTTTTCTTGAACTTTCCCAGCTTGCAGCGTATCAAGTTTATGATGATGTAGTTCCTGCTGCAGGGATTATCACAGGAATTGGCTGGGTTTCAGGTATTGAATGTGTCATTGTAGTCAATGATGCCACTGTAAAAGGCGGCACTTATTATCCATTAACAGTAAAAAAACACTTAAGAGCCCAAGAAATCGCTCTAGCCAATCATTTGCCCTGCATTTATCTGGTCGATTCAGGAGGAGCTTATTTACCTCATCAGGATGAAGTATTCCCTGATCGCGATCATTTTGGACGGATATTTTTTAATCAGGCCCAAATGTCTGCACAAAATATTCCACAAATCGCAGTAGTTATGGGATCATGTACTGCTGGTGGTGCGTATGTACCAGCTATGGCTGATGAATCAATTATGGTGAAAAATCAGGCCACGATTTTTCTTGGCGGCCCACCTCTTGTCAAAGCAGCCACCGGTGAAATCATCAGTGCTGAAGAATTAGGCGGTGCAGAAGTCCATTGTCGGCATTCGGGCGTTGCAGATCACTATGCAGAAGATGACGGCCATGCGCTTCATCTGGCGCGAGTTGCTATTAGTCATTTGAACCGCAAAAAACCCCATCAATTAAAGCGTATAGAAACGGTGGAACCACTTTATGACAGTAAGGATCTTAACGGCATAATACCAACTGACCCTAGAAAACCATTTGATATTCGCGAAATTATTGCGCGTATTGTCGATGGTTCCGAGTTTGATGAATTTAAAGCGCTTTTTGGTACAACGCTCGTTTGTGGCTTCGCACATTTATATGGTTATCCCATAGGGATTATTGCAAATAACGGCATTTTATTTAGTGAAAGTGCATTGAAAGGAACTCACTTCATAGAACTCTGTTGTCAACGTAAAATCCCGTTACTTTTTCTGCAAAACATTACCGGCTTTATGGTTGGCTCTAAATATGAAGCCTCGGGCATTGCAAAACATGGCGCCAAAATGGTAACCGCTGTTGCGAATGCCAATGTTCCAAAATTTACTGTAATCGTTGGCGGTAGTTTTGGCGCGGGAAATTATGCCATGTGTGGACGCGCCTATAATCCTAATTTTCTTTGGTCTTGGCCTAACTCACGTATTTCAGTTATGGGTGGAGAACAAGCGGCTAATGTTTTAGCACAAGTGAATCGGGACAAATTGGCAAAACAAGGAAGTGAATGGCCCTTAGCTGAGGAGGAGCGTTTTAAAGAGCAATTACGTTCTCAATATGAGATGCAAGGAAATCCTTATTATGCCAGTGCCCGATTATGGGACGACGGGGTCATTGCACCCCAGGATACACGCAAAGTATTAGGTCTAGGTTTATCTGCATCATTAAATATCCCTATTGAGCCAACCCGCTTTGGCGTATTTCGCATGTAAGGAGCATGTACGTGAGCGACTTGTTATATGAAATTCATGAACACTTATGTTTACTCACTTTAAATCGTGTAAGCAAACATAATGCTTTTGATAATCGGCTTTTAGGCGAAATGCAACATCAACTTGATGCGGCCATTGCCAATTCTAATGTCCGGGTCATTGTCCTTAAAGCCAATGGAAAACATTTTTCTGCGGGAGCAGATTTAAGCTGGATGCAAAACATGGCGCGATATACTGAAGAAGAAAATCTGAAAGATGCCATGGTGCTTGGAAATTTAATGTACACATTAAATAAAAGCCCCAAACCCACGTTAGCCATGGTCCATGGATCTGCTTTTGGTGGTGGTGCAGGACTTGCTGCAGCATGTGACATTACTATCGCATCTCAATCAGCGCGTTTTTGTTTTTCAGAAGTTAAATTGGGTCTGATACCCGCAGTAATTAGTCCCTATGTCGTTCAAGCCATCGGTGAGCGTAGCGCTAAAGCCTTGTTCATGAGCGCTGAGATTTTTGATGCAGCTAAAGCCTTGTCGTTACATTTGATACAACATTGTGTTGCTGAGGATCAGTTGTTGGAATTCACGCTCAATTATGCAAAACAAATCAGCAACAATGCACCCGAAGCTGTCAAAGCATCAAAACAGCTGGCAGGCTATGTAGCAAATAAAAAAATAAATGAAGAACTCGTCAATTATACTGCTTCTTTAATTGCTCAAAAAAGAGTATCTACTGAAGGACAACAAGGACTTAATGCATTTTTAAAGAAAGAAACACCCAATTGGAGCTAGATATCTTGGCTCTCTGGCAGTTTAGTGGTGTAAACTGGATGCAGCGCAGTGCAAGATATTTCTCGGGTTGCTGCGCTACACCCAGACTAAAAAGAATTCAGACTACGTTAGATAATGAACGAGAGCTTATAAAAGTTAAATTAATGAGGCACTAATGTTTAATAAAATTCTTATTGCCAACCGTGGTGAAATTGCATGCAGAATTATCAAAACTGCTCGCTCTATGGGTATACACACAGTGGCTATTTACTCCTCGGTTGATAAAGACAGTCTGCATGTACGCAGTGCTGACAGTGCATATTTTGTGGGTGAAGCACCTGCTAAAGACAGCTACCTGAATATCGCTAACATTATCCATGTCGCCAAGGAATGTGGGGCACAAGCCATTCATCCTGGTTATGGATTTTTATCTGAAAACCCTGAGTTTGCTAAAGCATGTAACGAAGCAGGTATTATTTTCATAGGCCCTTCTGTAGAAGCAATGGAGGCAATGGCATCAAAGCAATTAGCCAAACAATTACTGGAACGAACTAAAGTCCCTTTAACCCCGGGTTATCATGGCAGTGAACAGGCGGAAGACAAATTACTGGCTGAAGCCAAAATAATAGGGTTCCCTGTCTTAATTAAAGCAGCTAATGGTGGTGGCGGTAAAGGTATGCGAGCTGTCTACCATGAATCAGAATTTAGTGCCGCCTTGGCTGGAGCAAAACGTGAATCCATGGCAAGTTTTGCCGATGACACCATGATATTAGAAAAATTGGTACTTCATCCTAGGCATGTTGAATTACAAATCATGGCTGACAATCATGGCAATGTAGTTCATTTATTTGAGCGTGATTGCTCCATTCAACGTCGGCACCAAAAAATTATTGAAGAAGCCCCTGCACCTAATTTATCGGCTTCATTAAGACAAAAACTTGCCGAAGCGGCTTGCGAAGTAGCGCGATCGATCAAATATATTGGCGCAGGCACTGTAGAATTTTTAGTAGATGGTTCAGAACAATTCTATTTTATGGAAATGAATACTCGATTACAGGTAGAACATCCAGTAACTGAAATGATTACCGGACTTGATTTAGTCGCCTGGCAATTGAAAATTGCTGCTAATGAACCGTTACCTTTACCACAAGATAAAATTCAAGCGCAGGGTCATGCAATAGAATGCCGCATCTATGCCGAAGATCCTCATCACAACTTTATTCCATCAATAGGACAAATCAGCTTTCTGCAAGAATCTTCAGGAGATGGCATTCGCATTGATACAGGGGTAGAACGTTCATCTCAAATTACCATGTATTATGATCCAATGATTTCCAAGCTTATTGTGTGGGGAACTGATCGTGATGAAGCATTATCCAGATTGGAACATGCGTTATCCCAGTATTTTATCGGTGGAGTAAAAACGAATATTTCGTTTTTACAAGCTATCTGCCAACACCCCAAATTTAGACAAGCCGAACTCAGTACTGATTTTTTAAGCAAAGAAGAAATTAAACTCCCAACTCCAGACAAAGAAATCGCCCTACTCATGGCTGTAAGCTTTGATTATTTGCACAATGTGAGTTCATTTAAAGATCCATTATTGCAAGAAACTTTTTCCTGGCAATCTCAAATATCAAGTCATTGGATATGGCGCTATAAAGATAAGGATGAACTGATTGAAGCATTTATCACTCCAATCAATAAGAGTCACGTTAAGGTGCAATTCAAAACGCAAGAACATTTGATCCATGCGCATTTGGTCGACAATAAACTTCGCATTGAAACCAAGAGACAAAATTATCACGCTACTGTTGAAAATAAAAAACAATCTCTAACCTTATATACGAGCCAAGGGCAAATTACTATTGAACGGTTTAATTGGGAAACACTAGACACGCAAACCACTGCTCATAAAGGGCAACTTACGGCACCAATGCCAGCTACTGTGGTCGCAATTTTAAAAAATATTGGTGAAAAAGTGAAGGCTGGTGAACGTTTGATCGTATTGGAAGCAATGAAAATGGAGCATACCATTCATGCCCCCACTGATGGTATTTTATTGGATATCTTCTATGCTGTAGGTGCTCAGGTAAACGAAGGAGAGGAATTACTGTCATTAAGTGAAGCAGATTCTTAACTTAGGTTTGGTCATTAGTATCAAACTGGCTGAAGCCAAAATAAACAGGTTTCGCATGTAATCAACGTTCTCCGCCAGCACGTACGACCGCCGCCTCGGGAATATTTAAAGAGATAATTATGGACTATCCACAAAATGTAACCATTATAGAAGTAGGCCCTCGTGATGGCTTGCAAAATGAGTCTTCTTTTGTATCGAGCAAACACAAAATTGATTTAATCAATTTGTTAAGTGAATCTGGCCTGCAATATATCGAAGTAACCAGTTTTGTATCTGCAAAAGCAATTCCACAATTGGCAGACCATAATGAAGTATTTCGTGCTATAGACAAAGCACCATCCATTCACTATTCTGCGCTGGTTCCCAATGAACAGGGTATGGTCAAAGCATTAGAAGCCGGTGTTAAAGAAATTGCTGTATTTACCGCGGCAAGCGAACAATTTAACCAGCGCAACATTAATTGTTCAATTGATGAAAGTATTTCTCGTTTTAAACCTGTCCTCGCTTTAGCCAAAGAAAGCCATATCAAAGTACGCGGCTATATTTCATGTGTCCTCGGTTGTCCTTATGAAGGGAGTGTGGCTCCCAAAAAAGTAGTTGAGGTAACACAAAGGTTATTAGACTTAGGTGTGAATGAAATCTCACTGGGAGATACGATCGGCGTTGGAACACCTCATCAAACCCATCTCTTGCTCGAACACGTGCTTAAACTGTTGCCACTGCACCAATTAGCGATGCATTTTCATGACACTTATGGCCAGGCTATAGCAAATATTTATACTTCCTTACAACATGGGGTCCACCGCTTTGATAGTTCAGTTGCAGGACTTGGTGGTTGTCCTTATGCGCGTGGAGCAAGCGGAAATGTTGCCACCGAGGACGTTCTATACCTAATGCATGGTTTAGGGATAAATACTGGGGTGGATATATTTAAAATTGTGGCGGCTGGCGACATGATCTGCAAGATTTTAGGACGCAAAAATCAATCAAAAGTCGCAAATGCAATGCTGGCAAATCCCTGTACTTAGGACATTATCCAAATTACAACTACTTCTCCTAAACTATCTGAATTACATAGATCATAGCTGATATGAAGTGTGAGAATTAACGAACAATCGTTTCAATAAATAAGAGAGAATGAAACATGAATGAAATCGTATGGAAGCCCAAACACCCTAAAGACAGTAGGATGTGGCAATTTATGGAATTCGCTGCGAAAAAAAACTCCCAGATTTTTGAAAATTATCAAGATATGCATACCTGGTCGACCAAACATCCAGATTCCTTTTGGCCAACACTTTGTGATTTTTTTCATCTACAGTTTGATACAGAACCTTACCAAATCTTGAATCATAGTAAGAATGATCAAATGATAAATTCGCATTGGTTCGCCGGAGCTCAATTTAATTTTGCTGAACAACTGTTATCACGCCAAGACAATCATCCAGCTTTAATTAGTATTAATGAAGATAACGACAAACAAGTGATTAGCTATGAGCAATTATATGCACTGGTTGCACAATGCGCAGCCGGTTTGAAAGAAGCTGGTGTTACCGCAGGTGATAGGATAGCAGCTTTAATGCCAAATACATCGCAAACCATTATTGCCATGCTCGCTGCTACCTCATTAGGAGCAATCTGGTCTTCTTGTTCACCTGATTTTGGCGCGCAAGCTGCAATTGATCGACTCGGCCAAATTGATCCCAAAATATTGTTTATCTGTGATGGACATCAATATCAAGGCAAGAGACACAGTGGAATGGAAAAAATTAAACAACTAAACGATGCCATTCCTTCGCTCAAGCAAATCGTCATTTGCCCCAATATAAATGAACCCATTGATTGTTCTACCTTCCCCAAGGCACAATATTGGAATGACTTTCTTCGGCCCGCCAATCATTGTGAATTTGTTTCTTTACCATTTGAACATCCTGTCTACATTATGTTCTCATCAGGGACTACAGGTAAACCTAAATGCATTATCCATGGAGCAGGCGGAACTTTATTGCAGCATATAAAAGAATTAGGATTGCATACTGATTTGCGCCCTACTGACAACTTATGCTTTTATACTACGTGCGGATGGATGATGTGGAACTGGACCGTTTCTGCACTGGCATTAGGTACAACGCTCACCTTATATGAAGGCTCGCCTACCTACCCCGAGAGTAATCGTCTATTCAAACTCATTGATGAAGAGCGAGTTACTGTTTTTGGTACCAGTGCCAAATTCATCTCTTCAGTAGAAAAAGCAGGAGTTCAACCTAAAGATGAATTTGATTTAAGTCATTTACGTTGTATTCTCTCAACAGGCTCACCACTTCTACCCAAAAACTATGATTACGTTTATGAGCAAATTAAAAATGATATCCAACTTTGTTCTATTTCAGGTGGCACCGATATCATTTCCTGCTTTGCCTTAGGTAATCCAATCCTTCCAATCTATAGAGGTGAATTGCAATGTTTTGGTCTAGGTATGGCCGTTGAAGTGTTTAATGAACAAGGTCATTCGGTTCGTGAAGAACGAGGGGAGTTAGTCTGTACAGCCCCCTTTCCATCCATGCCCGTAGGTTTTTGGAATGATCCTGACAGAACAGCTTATCAACGTGCTTACTTTGAGCGTTTTCCTGGAGTTTGGGCCCATGGTGATTTTGCAGAAATTACTGCCCATAATGGATTGATTATTTATGGACGATCCGATGCTGTTTTAAATCCTGGAGGAGTACGTATTGGTACTGCTGAAATTTACCGCCAAGTAGAAAAAATAGAGGAAGTGGTTGATAGCATTGTGATTGGCCAAGATTGGCAAGATGATGTGCGTGTTGTTCTATTTGTTAAATTACACGACAACATGGAACTTACAGAAGAATTAATTAATAAAATACGTTTAACGATTCGTCAGCATGCCTCACCAAGGCACGTGCCAGCAAAAATATTGCAAGTAGCAGATATCCCCCGCACAATCAGTGGCAAGATAGTTGAACTAGCTGTACGGCAAGTTGTTCATGGATTACCGGTGAATAATTTACAATCTCTGGCAAATCCCCAAGCGTTAGATTATTTTAAAAATCGTGAAGAGCTACAAAAATAAAGGATAGAATAGATGCTTTGTAGATACTGTCTTTAAAAGCAAGCAACTTTTAATGAAAACTTAGCCTGCTTTTAAATACAGTAACTACTTTAATCACCAAGTAAACATTTATCCAATTTATATAATGGCACCATTAAAATCAGTAGCTCTACGTTGTTTATGCTCACAATTTGTGTATAATATTGTAATGGCGTCGATTTGAAATTCAGCTTGCGGACGCTCAAAAAAGAATTCTTTTTTGAAAATACGGCTAAAGCGGATATGTTTGTATTCCTCTAAGTCTCCCGCCCGCAGCATAATCTCAGGTTATAATAATGATTGAATTAAGTGGATTATCCAAATCCTTTTCGGGTAAACTTGTCCTGCGTGACATTAATCTATTTATCCAAGAAGGTGAAATTTTCGGAATCATTGGTAAAAGTGGTGCTGGAAAATCAACCCTATTAAGATGTATTAATCTTCTGGAGCGACCCGATGAAGGCCATGTCATCCTTGATGGCCAAGATTTGACAAGTCTTTCAAGAAAGAGTTTAGCTCTAGCTCGCCACAAAATGGCAATGATTTTTCAACAGTTCAATTTACTCAACTCAAAAAATGTGTATGACAATATTGCGCTTCCTATGCGCATTCAAGGTATAGATGAAGAGTCCATTCGTAATAAAATTGAAGACTTGCTCCCCATTGTTGAGCTAACCGATAAAAAACTGGCCTATCCAGCCCAGCTAAGTGGTGGTCAAAAGCAAAGAGTTGCTATTGCCCGTGCCTTAAGTTGCTCACCTAAAATTCTACTTTGCGATGAAGCAACCTCAGCATTGGATCCAGAAACAACAGACTCAATTTTAGCGTTACTTAAAAAAATTAATGCACTTTATGGCATCACTATAGTGCTCATTACCCATGAAATGGATGTAGTGAAACGTATTTGCAACCGATTAGCAGTCATGGTCGATGGCGAGCTGGCTGAAACTACTGCTCTGGCGAATGTGTTTAATAAAAAAGACAGCCTGGCTCGAAGCATGCTCTATGCTCAGCTAAGCCCACAATTGCCTGAGTGCCTAACCAAAAGACTTGCTGACTATGTGACCGAGAAACCATTGTTACGGCTGTTTTTCCAGGGCGAAGAAGCAACAGTACCATTTATTAGTCGAACAAGTCGTGAGTTAAATCTTGATATTAACATCTTACTCGCCAATATAGACCGTTACGATACAGTAACCTGTGGCGTTTTAGTTGTTGAATTAACTGCACATCAATTTTTACTGGAAGCATTCATTGAACGCTGTGAACAAGCCAAATTAACTGTGGAGGTTTTAGGTTATGTCCTTCCCAATGGCATATGATTTATTTATTGCAACAACTGAAACATTATATATGGTATCAGTCAGTACCTTATTTGCTGTACTACTCGGCTTGCCTTTAGGAACCTGGCTCTACTCGTCCGGCCACATTAAGCCCATGCCGAAAGTGCATAAAGCATTATCAGGTCTAATTAACATGGCACGTTCCATACCTTTTATTATTTTATTGGTAGCGATCATTCCGTTCACTCGGCTCATAGTCGGTACGTCAATCGGAATCAATGCTGCAATAGTCCCTCTTACTCTAGGGGCAACTCCCTTTTTTGCCAGATTGGTAGATAATGTGTATCGTAGTTTACCTTCAGGTCTTATCGAAACCGGTTATGCAATGGGCGCAAACACCAGACAGATTATTTTGCATATCTTGTTACCAGAGGCCAAGCCTGCATTAATTCATGCCATTACTGTGACAGCCATTACTTTAGTTAATTATTCAGCAATGGCAGGAACCGTTGGTGCTGGCGGTTTGGGCACATTGGCCATTAACTACGGTTATCAACGTTTTGATGCTGGAGTCATGCTCTCTACAGTAATCGTTTTAATTGTGATGGTACAACTAACCCAAATGGTCGGAGATTATCTATCAAAACGTTTTTTACATAATTGATCTGAATCACTTTTTTGGAGTTTTAAATGCGGATTTTAGCTTATTGCGTTTTATTATTAAGCCTTGTTGCATGCAACAAACCTTCACCGAATACCCTGGTAATAGGAACCATTGCCGGACCAGAAACCGAGTTGGTTGAAACAGCACAAGAAGTAGCAAAAAATAAGTATGACTTAAACATAAAAATTGTAACATTTAATGATTACAATTTACCGAATGAAGCATTACAGGATGGCAGCCTGGATGCGAATGTCTACCAACATTTGCCTTATCTTAATGCCGCGGTTAAAGCTCATGGCTATACCCTGGAAGCGATAGGCAGAACTTTTGTTTATCCTATGGGAATTTATTCCAAAAAATATAAGTCATTAAACCAATTACCAGAAAATGCGATCATTGCCCTACCCAATGATCCCAGCAATGAAATGCGTGCCTTGCAATTATTGGAAAAAGCACAATTAATTACATTGAAAACGACTCAAAATACTGGCTTAAAAGATATTGCAACAAATCCACATAATCTGCAATTCAAAGAAATGGATGCAGCACAATTACCCAGAGTCTTACCTGATGTGGATGCAGCAGTTATCAACACTACTTTTGCCTTACCTGCAGGATTGAATCCATCACACGATGCTTTATTTAGTGAAGACAAGGATTCACCCTACGCCAATATTATTGTTATTCGTAGTGACTCCCCCAAAAAAGAACAATTAGAACTCTTTGTTAAAGCGTTAAACTCCGAGGAAGTCAAAGAAAAAGCTAAAACATTATTTGGAGACTCAGCCATTCCGGCTTGGTAGAGCAACTTGGGTGTCGCGCATCGAAACCCGGGGTCTGGATAAAATAACTGAACAGAATCCCGGATTTCACTGCGCGACAGCGAACTAGAACTTATAAATTTTCTCTTGCGTCAATTCGCGCAATCAAAACCCGGCTCAGATCTTAATTCTATCTTAATCAAAAAGTGTTATACTTTATAAGAACTAAAGCTCTTGAGGTACTCTTTATGCCTTCACACAGACAAGCGTTTTTTAATTTGCTCAACTCTCAATACAGGAAACGTCAATTCGCACCTGGACAACTTGAAGAAATTTATCAACAGTATCGTGATGATATTACTTTAACTCAAGATCTTACTTTTGGTTTACAGGCATTTGAAGAACATACCAATAAACGAATCACAGATCATAAAGGCTTTAAGATTCAAGTAGGCCCAGAAGAAAGCGACACTCTTGAGAAAGCACTCAAGGGAAGCGAACCCGCGGTGAAAAATGAAGTAAGAACAGAACTTGATAAGGTATTTGCCCCCGAAAATTTTTATGCCCCTGCTCAAGAGAAGTATCAAGAATCAATTGAAGCGTTTAAAAAGCGGGTAAGTAAAGTTCCTGGATATTCAATCGAATTGCTTCGAATAGAACTTGAAAAAATTAACCAGGATGCAAAAAATGCAATAAAAGCGCAACAGAAAATGGAACTGAAGCGACTTAAAGAAACTTTTGAGAAACCTGGATTCATGGAAAATTTCAAAACCGCTTTAGGCAAGGACAACGATGAAGCAGAAAAAATAAAAAAAGAGTTAATAGCCGATTTGGAGAAAAAACATAAAGCTCAACTCGACTCCTTTGATAAGGTCACTCAAGAAAACCTTACAACACTCGACAAAGCATCTGCTCTTGAAAAGAAACAGATCCTGTTTTCGGGCCAACTAGAAAGCTGGGCCAATCAACTTAGTCAAAAAGACAAAGACAAGATGATGCAGGAAATGGAGCGGGCGAGGGAAATAAATCGTGCGAGGCGAAATTTAACTCGGCCAGAGGAGTTAACAACGGCTACAATCGATGTAAAAGAAAAAACAATATCGACTATAAATCCAGCGGACTTAGATTTTATCATTTCCTTATCAGGATCTAAGATAAATCACACAAAGAAGAAAGAGAATGAACCTGGTATTTGGACTGTACAGATGTCGTCTCGAATACTTTCTCCTTTTTACTATTTAAGCCGCCAAGAAAATCCCAAGGTAGATATGTTAACCATGGCTCAGGCAGTACGCGCCTCAGGTTTTGATTCAATCATCTTGACTATTGACTTTGATGATCCGAAAACTCAAAAACAAAGAGCCAGACAAGCCTATGAAGCTGCGCTTGAAAGCGGTTTTGCGCCCGGACCACTACCAGGAGAAGAGTCAAAAGGTGACAAAGCAGTAAAAGGGATTGTACTTAAAGATAGAGAAGGGAAAGAGATTGATCCCAAAACACTTTTCACACCCAGTGAATTACAGGTCCTGCATGAACATGCGAAAGACCGGCGTGAGAAACTTGTAAAGTTACTCGAAGATGCACCTAAGGAAACTGTTCCCGAAGAAACTTCCAAAAAGTTTCGCTCTGACTTAAATGCGGGCAGAAATGAAATAAGGGTTGCTAAAGGCAAGCAAGCAATTAATGAGGCAGAAGAAAAAGCAGTCGAAGAGGACATACAAAAAGTGCTTAATCCTTCTTAAAAATTAACCTGGTCTTTCAGAATTTCTAAAATGAAAGCCCAGGTACACATCTTTGCAGTGTTCGCAACATGATGCTCAAAAAATTCCACTGTCCCTTCAGCACGTTTTCTGTTATTTTATTAAGTTCACTACGGGTTAAGCTAAGGAGATGGCTATGAATACTAGTGAATTTGAGGAACAAGTAAACGATATGGAAGAAGTTAGTATCGAAACGATTATAACTCCTGAAACAAGTCCTTCGACTAAATTGGAACGAAGAAGAAAAATAGAGGATTTGTTCGAAGAAAAGCGCCTCCGCGATGAGCTTGCAGAGTTCGGTTAAATTTGTAGCGCTGATATCCTAAGTGAAATGAAGGCGTAACGCGGGGTACAGGCCTATTTCCCCTAGTTTCGCTTCAATTCACCCAGACTGCCATTACTCATTTACTTTTAAATTAGAAAAATAGATATCAAATCGAACTGTTTTTCCCTCTACTGCAGCATTTGCTGGTAATAATGGTTTTGCTTTTTGTGGCCATTTTACAACGACCTTTTGTTTCGTATGAGATATTGCTATTTGAATTAACTCCAATGCATCCTCATCTGCACCGATTATTTGTTGTAACGCTTGCATATCTTTTTTTACCAATGCGGATTTACTTCGTTCAGGATGCATTGGATCAATATAAATAATGTCAGGATAATCGTCCGTCGTTAATGAGCTTAAATAGGAATGAGCATCGCCAGCATGAACCTTCAACCGCAGTTGTTGTCGATCTGACTCAGTTCGGCGCAATAAAGCATCTGATAATAAGGAAGCCATTACAGGATGACGTTCGAGCATTAATACTTCGGCCCCAAAACTGGCTAAAATGGCAGAATCACGCCCCCAACCTGCAGTTGCATCAATAATTTTAAGTTCAGGAGATGGCTTACAGGCACGGACTAATCCTTGTTTTTTTCCCTCAGACTTTCTTTTACTCCAAAATGCGGCACTGAATTCAGCAAACATTGGGGAAAATCCCGGTATTTTTAATGTCAGTTTCTCTTCAGTAACAAAAAGACAAGGACTAGCGTTTTTGTCTAATACAAAATTCAATTCCTCTGCGAGTGCCTTTGCTTTGTCGTGCAGGTTCTCATGTTCATAACCTACTACTGAAATATCGATCATATTTGCTAACCGTAAGAATTATTTCAATTGTATCTGGGTATTGCATCTATGCCATTAAGTTAAGAATTTTTGTCATTCCTGCGAAGGCGGAAATCTATTCTTAAAATGGTACTTTGCCTTGCTAGAAATGGCTTCCCGCCTTCGCGGGAATGACAATTTTTTCTTATAATGACAGTCGTCTAGAGCTCAGATCCAAGATAATGTATTACCCCATCTGTAACAATGAAATATCTGCAACACCTTGCAATAAATCCTGTAGACGTGCTAAAAGCGCTAAACGGTTGGCTTTTATTGCCCGATCTTCAACCATTACCATGACTTTATCAAAAAACAGATCTACCGGTTCTTTAAGGCTAGCTAGTAACTTCAATAATGGGCCATAATCGGCAGAACGATATAAAGTCTCTACTGCTCGTTCAACCTGATTAATGTGTATATATAAAAACTTTTCCGGCTCCTCAGTAAAAAGTTGCTCATTCACTGGTGATAAAGTTTGTCTTCCTGCTTGTGAAAGTAAATTGTTCACGCGCTTACACGCAGCAGAAAGAGAGGCTGCTTCGGGTAATTTTACAAATAACTGCAAAGCACTTAAACGCTTATCCAGATCATACAGCCAATCATCCTGACGAGCTCGAACTGCATACACTAAATCAACACTTAGACCTTGGCCTTGATAATAGGATTGTAACCGTTCCAGAATAAAAGATTTCAACTCATTCGATAAATTAGGTTCAACAGATATTTGAGTTCCATAATGAATTATTGCTTGCTCAATCAGGGTAATTAAGTTGAGTTGTGCTGATGTTGCAATGAGTAATCGAACAACAGCTAAAGCATGACGGCGTAATTTAAATGGATCTTTTACTCCAGAAGGTTTTTGGCCTATGGCAAAAATACCAACTAAAGTATCGATCCTGTCTGCTAGTGATAAAGTCAAACCCAAATCAGATTTAGGTAAACTGTCTGCAGCGAAACGAGGCATATATTGTTCATTTAAAGCTTGAGCAACACCTTGATCTTCGCCATCGTTTAGTGCGTAATAATATCCCATTAATCCCTGCAACTCAGGAAATTCACCCACCATTCCGGTTAGCAAATCGCATTTGCTCAACTGTGCTGCACGTTGTGCCTGATGTAAGCTTAAATGTAAAGCGGGACTTAAATAAGTCATCATTGCTTCAATTCGCAGTGCTTTATCCTTTAAACTACCTAGTTTTGCTTGAAAAACAACCTGTTCTGTACCCGGTATATGCTGACTTAAAGGCAATTTTTTATCTTGTTTAAAAAAGAATGCAGCGTCACTTAAACGCGCTCGCATTACTTTTTCATTTCCTAAAATAACTTGTTTAGGGTTGGTGCTAGCAATGTTTGACACTGTAATAAAATGAGGCAGTAACTTCCCTTGCTTATCCTTTAAAGCGAAACATTTTTGATGTGATTGCATCGAAGCAATTAATGATTCAGCAGGAACCTCAAGAAATTCTTTTTCAAAATTAGCCATCAGAGCCTGAGGCCATTCAACAATTGAAGTTACTTCATCAAGCAAATCTTCAGGCATAATTGCTGTAGCCTGAATGGATGCAGCTAACTCCTCTACTTGCTTTTTAATCATTTGCTTTCTGGTAGAAAAATCAGCAAGAACAAACGCTTCGTTCATTTGCGATTCATAGCTTTGCGCAGAGTTAATTGCAATGTGTTGTGGGTGATGAAAACGATGTCCCCTACTGTCACGGCCACTTTTAATTCCCAAAAGAGTATGCTCTATTACTTCATCCCCATAAAGCATTACAGCCCAGTGAACAGGGCGAGCAAATTCCTCATCCCCCGCTCCCCAACGCATGGGTTTAGCAATTGGCAAAGCAGCTAGAGACTGATTAACCAAGGCAGGTAACAATTTTTTGGTTTTATTACCCTGACTTCGTGTCTCAAAAACAATCCAGTCGCCTTTTTCAGTTTGAATTTGAGATAATTGTTCTACTTCTACACCACATGATTTGGCAAAACCTAATAAGGCTTGTGTAGGTTTTCCTTCCTTGTCATAAGCAGCAGCTACTGCAGGACCTCGACGGGTCACGTTTTGGCTTTTTTGTTCTTCTTGCAAATCAAAGATAGCAATCGCGATACGCCTTGGTGTAGCAAAACGTTTTACTTGTCCATAACTCAATTGTGCTTTATCCAATGCAGCCAATAACTGATTAGCAAATTCATCAGCCAGAGGCCAAACCGAACCAGAAGGTAACTCTTCACAACCTAATTCAAAAATAAAATCATTGACCATCACACACCTTTTGGTTAAGCATAGGAAAGCCCAAAGCTTCGCGAGCCTGATAATAAGCTTGCGCTACTGCTCTTGATAAATGTCTTACGCGTAAGATATAACGCTGCCTTTCAGTAACAGATATTGCTTTGCGTGCATCGAGTAAGTTAAATGAATGCGATGCTTTAATTACCATTTCATAAGCAGGAAGTGGTAATTGTAACTCAATCAACTTTTGCGCCTCACTTTCATAATAATCAAACTGTTTAAATAACTCTTCTACATTAGCATGTTCAAAATTATAAGCAGACATTTCCACTTCATTTTGATGGAACACGTTACCATAAGTTATAGTGCCATTCGCTGTATTACTCCAAGGCAGATCAAATAAGTTGTCCACCCCTAATATATACATAGCCAAACGCTCCAATCCATAAGTCAACTCACCAGTTACAGGCTTACACGCTAAGCCACCTGCCTGTTGAAAATAGGTAAATTGGGATACCTCCATACCGTTTTGCCAAACCTCCCAACCTAGCCCCCAAGCACCTAAAGTAGGAGACTCCCAGTTGTCTTCAACAAACCGAATGTCATCAGCCAAAGGGTCAACTCCTAGGGCACGCAATGAATCCAGATATTTATCTTGGATATCTAAAGGAGAAGGTTTGAGTACCACTTGAAATTGGTAATAATGTTGCACTCGATTTGGATTATCTCCATAACGCCCATCAGTAGGTCTTCGAGAAGGCTGTACATAAGCAGCTGACCAAGGCTCAGGGCCTATTGCCCGTAAAAACGTTGCTGGATGAAATGTACCCGCGCCAACTTCCATATCAAAAGGTTGCAATATAACACATCCCTGAGCAGCCCAATATTGCTGCAAAGTAAGAATAATATCCTGAAATGTAGATGGTTTTGTCATGAAAATCTCAATGTAGCCTGGGTGAAACGAAGCGGAACCCTGGAAATTTGTACCCTGAAAAACCCGGGCTCCGCTTCGCTTCACCCAGGCTCTTTTGTGCTTAACTGCACTTGCTTACGAATTACCAGCTGCTTTCTTGATTAACTCTTGCAACGACTCTTCACTGGCAGCACCAGGTATAAATGAAGGTTCAGAGCCTGATTTAAATTGACCATTTGGAGTTGAAGCAATGATAAATGCAGGAGTTCCCATCAAGTGTAGTTTTTCTGCTAATTCACGGTTTGCATCCAAGGCTGCAGTAACTTCTTTACTTTGCATATCAGTCTTTAACTTCTTCATATCTAAGCCTAAAGACTTAGCAGTAGCCATAACGATTTGATCGTTTAAACGCTTATCAATAGAAATCAATGCATTATGCATTGCTTGATATTTGCCTTGCATACCAGCAGCTAAAGCGGCTCTAGAAGCCAATTCAGAGCTCTTGCCAAAAATTGGGAATTCTTTATAAATAACTCGCAAGTCACTGTCTTTTTTAACCAAACTATCAATAATTGGTGACATTTTTTTGCAATGAATGCATTGGTAATCAAAAAATTCTACTATAGTCACATTACCTTTAGGATTACCTATAACTGTAGTTTTACCTTGAAACAATTGCTCAGTGTTTTCTTTAATTGCAGATTGAGCTTGTTGTTGCATATTTTGCTGTTGTTTTTGTTGTAACGCTTGAGAAGCTTCCAAAAGTACTTCTGGATTAGTTACTAAATAGTCATGCACTACTTTTTCAATTTCCTTTTTTTGTGTATCAGACATAGGAGTTGTATTATTGGTATCTGCTGCCATAACTGCAGGTGATACTAAAGATGCGGTCAGCGCTCCTACTGTTAATAAATTTGTAAATTTCACACAGTTCCCCTTATTTAATAGTTTACATAATACCAACAACTTTCCAACCGGCACCCTAGCATCCACTAGAAGAAAATTCAATAGGGTCAATTTACAATTCTACTATCTTGAGCTGAAATGGCGTGATTTTCTGACTCAGAATAATAAGATTAATTACAACTTGGCCCACACACAGCGAAACACAGGAATTTTAGTATTACTCACATCTCAACAGCTAAATTCGCATAAGCTAAAACAAGCCATTTAACACCATGCTCACTAAACTTCACCTGTACACGAGTATGTGCTCCACTACCCTCAACTGCTAATACGATGCCTTGACCAAATTTTGCATGAGTCACACTTTGTCCCAAAGACAACCCAGATGTTTCTGGTACCACAGAAGGTTTATTTCGCGTAATAACAGGTGATTGAAATTTCGCCTTAATACGAATCTCATCAATTAACTCTTGGGGCAATTCCCTTAAAAATCGTGAAGGTCGATGATACTCTTCTCGTCCATATTGTCTTCGTATTTCAGCATACGACATAATCAGTTTGCGCATAGCACGAGTCATCCCCACGTAGCATAATCGACGCTCTTCCTCCAGACGTCCTGGCTCGTCCAAAGACTGTTTTCCTGGGAACACCCCCTCTTCCATTCCCACTAAAAATACAATCGGAAACTCAAGGCCTTTAGCAGCATGCAAGGTCATCAAATGGACATAACGCTCGTGTTCTTCAGCCTGCATTTCTCCAGCTTCCAAAGAAGCATGGGCCAGGAATGCATTCACCAGAGGAATTTCTTCCTCGTCTTCTTGCTCATAACGAAATTGTTTTGCCGCATTGATTAATTCTTGTAAGTTATCCAGACGGGACTCCGATTTGTCCCCTTTGATTTTGCTAAAATGAGCATACAACCCACTCTGCTGAATTACTATAGATAACTGCTCATCCAATTCCATTGCTGTGGTATTTTGTTGTAATTGTTCGATTAATTCGATAAATTTCGTCAATGAAGAACCCGCCCGTTGAGCCATTTCACCTGATTGCAATAATGTTTTGGCTGCATGCCATAAAGAACATTGTTCCGATTTGGCATAATGACGCAGATCATCAAGCGTTTTTTCACCAATACCCCGGGTTGGAAAATTAACAATACGCTCAAAAGCATTATCATCATCCGAATTCACTAATAAACGCAAATAAGCTAAAGCATCTTTTACTTCTGCTCGATCAAAGAAACGTAATCCACCATAAATGCGATAAGCAATTCCAGCACGTAATAATGCTTCCTCTAAAACCCTGGATTGAGCATTCGAACGATATAAAATAGCAATTTCATCAGCACTTACGCCTTGATTAATTTCCATCATAATTCGTTCACAGACAAAGCGTGCTTCCTCCAGCTCATTAAAGGCACTGTAGACTATAATTTTTTCTCCAGTTGCGCCATTCGTCCATAAGTCTTTTCCCATCCGTGAATTATTATGTGTAATTAAAGCATTAGCTGCATCGAGTATGGTTGCTGTTGAACGATAATTTTGTTCCAAACGAATAATTTGTGTGTTTTTAAAATCCTGAGAAAATTGCTGAATATTCTCGACTTTCGCTCCTCGCCAACCATAAATCGATTGATCATCATCTCCGACTGCCAAAACAGCAGTATGTTCACCAGCAAGAAGACGTACCCATGCATATTGAATCGTATTGGTATCCTGGAACTCATCCACCAATATGGCTTGAAAACGTTGACGGTAATGATTAAGAATTTCCGGGTTATCACGCAATAATTCATGGGTCCGCAATAACAATTCTGCAAAATCGATTACTCCTGCAGTCTGGCAGGCTTGTTCATATGCCTTATAAATATTGAGTAACGTTTTACCAGGTCCATAAGACAAAGTATGGACGTGTTGGGGTCGTAGTCCTTCATCTTTACGTCCATTAATAAACGACTGAGCCTGTTTCACTGGCCATTGTTCTGAATCAAGATTTAATGAGGCAATCACTCGTTTAACCAGGCGCGCTTGATCTTCGGAATCTAAAATATGAAACAGCTCGGGCAAATTAGCTTCCTGATAATGTCGGCGGAGCAAGCGATGGCACAACCCATGAAAAGTTCCTACCCATAATCCCAATACAGGAGTACTCAACATATTATTTAAGCGCGCTCTCATTTCACCAGCCGCTTTATTAGTAAACGTTACGGCCAAAATTCCATGCGGTGAAATATGTTCCTCCTCAATGAGCCATGCAATGCGGCTAACCAAAACCTTCGTTTTACCACTCCCCGCCCCAGCAAGGACCAGCGTATTACCAAGCGGTGAAGTAACTGCTTCGCGTTGTCGCTCATTCAGCCCTTTAAGAATTGCAGCAAGAGTCATAAAAAAATTCCAGGAAAAAATCGATGGTGTATTCTATTAATAGATCCCACTATCTCGCAAGGGAAAGAAAATAGAAGCTATACTAATTATAATTATAATCTTGTTTTTTTACGCTAACGCGTATACATATTGCTTTCAAACGCTTCCCAGCGCAAAATAATGCAATATGGCAAAACAAAAATTCCTAAAGGACTAAAATGCACTCACTCTATCCGTCAATTAAACCTTATGCGCAACATGAATTAAAAGTCAGTGCACTGCATACACTTTATATTGAAGAAACAGGCAATCCGGATGGATTGCCTGTTATTGTATTACATCCAGGCCCCGGTGCTTCTTCCGGAGATGGTTACCTTAGACGTTTTTTTGATCCGCAACATTATCGAATCATAATTTTTGATCAACGCGGTTGTGGACGCTCTACCCCTCACCTAGAAGTTCGTGAAAATACGACCAATTTGTTATTAGATGACATCGATGCCATCAGAGATTTTTTAGAGTTATCCGAATTTGTATTGTCTGGCGGTGGATGGGGTTCTTTACTTGCTTTACTTTACGCTCAAAAATTTCCGCAACAGATTAAAGCACTACAACTACATCAAATTTTTTTGGGAAGACAGCAAGATTTCGACTGGTTTTATAAGCATGGTGCCAATCTGGTTTATCCTGACTACTGGCAAGAATTTACAAGCAGTGTTCCTGAAAACATGCTGGATAAAATCCCCCAATATTATGCCAATTGCTTGCAAGGCCCTAATGAACTCGCACGCATGAGTGCTGCAAAATCATGGGCATTGTGGGAAGCTCGTTGCAGCAGTTTACATCCTCATTTATATGTCATTGATCAATTCAGTGATCCTCATTTTGCCCTGGCTCTTGCAACATTAGAATCCCATTACATCAATAATCACTTTTTCATTGAAGAAAATCAGGTAATGGACAATGTTCATAAAATACGACATATCCCAACATACATCGTCCACGGTCGCTTTGATTTAATTTCTCCCCTGGCTGGTGCATTTGAACTACATCAAGCAATACCGGCATCCAATTTAAGAATAGTGCGTGATGCGGGGCATTCAGATAGAGAGTCAGGTATCATTGACGCTCTAATTTATGCGAGTAAAGAAATTTCCAAACAAGGACTTGATGCATGTTGATTGTAATCCAAAGAGTAACGCATGCCCGTGTAGATATTGATGGTGAAACAGTTGGAAAAATAGATCAGGGGCTTTTGGTACTCTGTGGATTTGAACCTGATGATACAGACCATAACATCAATAAAATGTTAGAGAAGTGCATCAATTATCGTATTTTTAGCGACAGCCAAGGTAAAATGAATTTAAGCCTTAAAGATGTTCAAGGTGGATTATTATTAGTGCCTCAATTTACCTTAATGGCCGAAACCCAAAAAGGTTTGCGTCCCAGTTTTTCGAACGCAGCACCACCTCAACTGGGTCGGGAATTATTTGATAATCTCTTGACGCGAGCCGCTCAGTTATATCCACAAATACAAAGTGGATCTTTTGGTGCCGACATGCAAGTTCACTTATGCAATGATGGGCCTGTGACTTTTTTGCTAAAGTTCTAATAAAATAGCATTAGACCTTTTGTTCTTGTTTTTATCCTATGGCTATGCGCCGGACTCGGGCTCTAAAATACATTGTACTCAAAACGTCAACAGCTGCAGGAGTCACTATGATTGTTTGCAAGAACATCAAACTCGTGTAACATCGTTTACTAAGTCAAATAATAAAAAAAATCATGCGATTAATTTCAATAATCATTAGTTTTACCGGTGGTCTTGCTTTAACTGGATGTGCTTGTAAGGGAACTAACCCCGCCGATCCTTTTGAACCGTTTAACCGCAAAATATATAAGTTTAATACTGCATTGGACAATGCAATTTTGAAGCCCACAGCAAAAACATATCGGGCTGTTTTACCCGCTCCTGTTCGTAAAAGTATAAATAACTTTTACAACAACCTCGATCTTATTCCATCCGTAGGAAATGATCTTCTGCAAGCAGAGGGAAAATGGGCAATTCGAGACTCTTGGCGATTCATTATCAACTCATCTTTAGGTGTAGGTGGCTTATTTGACGTAGCCAAAACCTTTGGCTTACCCCCTCATTCAAATGATTTAGGTCTTACTTTAGCTAAATGGGGCGATAAAAATTCTCCATATCTAATGCTTCCCATATTAGGCCCAAGCACGCTTCGAGACGGAGCAGGATGGTTATTCCAATTTGCGCTATATAGCCCCTATGTTTACATTAATAATGATGCCGTGGTGTACAGTCTATTAGCTCTACGTACAGTGGATTTACGCTCACAACTGCTAGATACTGAGCAAATAATGGATGAAGCTTTGGATAAATATGCCTTTATGAGAGATGCGTATTTACAATATCGAAATCATCTCATCACAGGTGCTAATCAAGATACGGGCTCTCTTTATGTTGATGATAAAAAAGCCAATCAGGAAGCGGCTGCAGAAGTTGGTAATGATTATGTAGATGAATAATATTGGTACTTGAATACTTTATTGCCTGAGCTTCGCCCAGGCAGCCTTTATATGCCTTTTTGATTAATCACGACATATCTTCTCAAGGCAACGTAAAAAATCACCAGCGATATCAAGTTTTGTTTCAGCTTCTATTTCTCGTACACAGGTTGGGCTTGTAACATTAATTTCTGTTAAATAATCACCAATCACATCAATCCCGACAAAATACAAACCTTTGGCTTTGAGAGTAGGTCCTACTTGTTCACAAATCCACAGGTCTCTAGCTGTAATAGGTACTACCTCGCCACGTGCACCTGCAGCTAAATTACCTCGCAAATCGCCCTGTGCGGGAATACGTGCCAATGCATAGGGAACAGGTTCACCATTGATTAATAAAATGCGTTTATCACCAGTGGTTTTTATTTCATCAATATAACGTTGGGCAATAATCGTTTGCGTTTGATTTTTTGTTAGGACTTCTAAAATAACCGCTAAATTTTTTCCTTGCTCCTCCACATGGAATACAGAGTTACCTCCCATCCCTTCAAGAGGTTTAAAAATAACCTGTCTATGCTCCTCCCAAAATGATTTCAACCGCTTAATATTTCGCGAAACAAGTGTAGTTGGACAACACTGAGGAAAATTTAAAGTAAAAAACTTTTCATTCGCATCACGCAAGCTTTGAGGTTTGTTGGCTACAAGAACTCCTTCGCGTTCTGCAAGTTCCAGACAATATGTAGTGTAAATGTATTCTGTATTAAAAGGAGGATCTTTGCGCATTAGTATGATATCAAACTCACCTAAAGGTTTTTCATATGAATCTTTAATCGTAGCCCAATTTTTGCTGTTTAAATCACCGATACTTAAATCAGAAACTTGTGCGAAAGCCCGTCCTTCCTTACAAAACAAATCTTCTTGAGTAAAAACAACACAAGACCAACCCATTTCTTGAGCTTTTTTGATCATAGCCAGAGTCGTATCTTTATAAGGTTTTAATTGATTTAAAGGGTCCAGCAACACAGCAAGTTTCATCATTCACCTCCAATTGCTGCAATTTCTCTTGCTGCAGCAAGAGCTGCTAAGCGGGCAATAACCCCATAAACATAAAAACGATTGGATTCATCTACCTCGGTTAAATCATCGCAAGGCATATTACACGCCTGGGCAAAAGCTAAAGGTTCAAAATGCATTCCTGGTGCATTCAGATTTTCATCAATACCACGTTCTTGGTGAACTCGGTAAAATCCACCAACCACAAATTGACCAATCATATACACTACAGGCTCAGCAACAGAACCGTTTGGCATGGTTTCAAAAGTATATACGCCTTCTTGAATAATTACCCTATCCACTTTTCGACCACCTTTACTGGTCGACATTCTTGTACGCTGTTTTCTATTTAATTTATGTACGTCTTCTGCATCATGCACCATCATTACACTCATGCCATAAGTGCCATTATCGGCTTTAATGACGACAAATGGTTTCTCTTTTATTCCGTAGGTTGCGTATTTATCGTTCATTAAAGTGAGAATTTTCTCTACTTCGATGGCTAATCTGTCTATACCTTCCTGAGCCATGAAATCCAAGCCTTCTAGAGCACTAAAATAGGGATTGATTAGCCATGAATCCATCCCTACTAATTCGGAAAACTCCATCGCAACTTCTTCATAAAAATTAAAATGACTGGATTTCAGGCGCGAAGACCAACCTAATTGTGCTGTAGGTCTTATCTTTTGTTTTATTCCTTGTAAAATTTCAGGAATACCCTGAGACAAATCATTATTCAACATAAGAAAACATGGATTAAAATTAGCCAATCCAACACGATCACCTTCACGCTGCATGGGTTCTAACAGGAGCGTTTCGCCCCCCTCAAGAACAATTTCAGTAGGTTCTTTAATTTCAGGATCTAAACTACCAATACGAACTACAAAACCAGCTTTTATAAAAATAGTTCTTAAGACATTAAGACTTTTTAGATAAAACTTATTGCGTGTATGACTTTCTGGAATCAATAAGATTCGAGTGCAATCTGGAAGATAATCGATTAATACAGACTGTGCCGCTTGAATGCATAATGGAAGAAATTCCGGATTCAAGTTATTAAACCCCGCTGGAAATAGATTCGTATCTACAGGTGCCAATTTGAATCCCGCATGCCGCAAATCGACAGACGATGTTAATGGGGGAGGCGTTTCTTTCCATTGGTGCCTAAACCACGCCTCAATTGCTGCTATCTGATTTAAAACAATTTTTTCCACATGAAACAATGGCCCAGAGTGTGCTGTGGTCAAATGAGGAACAGGGATTTCATGTGCATTCATTCTTTCTCTCTTTGTATTTTTTTCGATGATGTTACCGGGGTTAACACAGAAATAAAAGATCTTATTGATTTTCTGTTATTATATTGCAAGTTCGATTTTTATGCCTGACATAATCTTTTAATTTTCATGATAGTACTAAAGAATAAGTTTTGTTTGGTTTAAAAAGTCCAACTAACATTGATTAACAACTAAAGGAACCTAATTCATGATCAATGAGCTAATACAGCAATTTTCCACACAAATACAAACTTTTTTATATATCATGATGATTATCAATGGTATTTTACATTTGATTTTCGCTGGTGCCGTAGCCCACGATGCAGGCAATATGAATCGAACGGGGCAAAAACCCGTCCTGGTTTCTGCTGCTACCTGGGCGTTCGCTACATTGATAGGCGGTGTTTTCACGGCAACAATTTATTGGCTACTCCACCACTCTACAATTACAAGACCCACAATAAGAGAGATTCGTTATGACCAACCCTAATATTAAAACAATTGATGTGCATCAACTAAAAAAAATGATGGATAATGATCCCAATCTTTGTTTAATTGATGTTCGAGAATTGGAAGAATGGCAAGAATTCCATATTGCTAAAGCGATCCACATCCCTAAAGATCTCATTAAATCCTCTATTGCAGTTCAATTTCCTAATAAAAATCAGCCTATTTATTTACACTGTAAAGGTGGGGTTCGATCTTTATTTGCCGCTCAATCCTTAATGGATTTAGGCTATCAGGAAGTATATTCAGTAGAGGGTGGGATAATTGATTGGGCTATTTCGGGTTACCCCATAGAACAGCAAAAGAAAGTATCAGAGCCGCAATTTTAATTCTAAATCCTATCACAGTTTCATGCAGCAAAGGTATTCCGAAAAATAAGGTCCCACTTCGCTGCATATGACTATTATTGTTAAACCAATAGCAATTAAAGGCTGCCATTAGCAAAAAGAGTATTGCTGATAGGCTCCAAAGAATCTTTGCCGGTAGGGGAATCCGAAGCAGGAGGAATCACCTTATCTGAAAACATCCTTGCACGATTTTTTATGTCAGAGTCTTTTACGAACTGTTGTTCCTTAGTCTGGTCAATCTCTTTTGCCCTGAAGTCCGCTACTTTTTTAACCAAGTCTTGCAGCACTTTTTCTACCTTATAATCCTTAATTTTTTTACTTGAAAATGGCTGTTTACTGGGGGGGAGATAACCTTTTCTTGGATCCGAATCAACATACACTTGTGCATGCATAAAATGACTCAAAGCATCATACATATCAATTAAATCTTTAGAGTCTGGGAAATTGTCCAGAGTAAGATTCAGGGATGTTGTTAATGCATTATATAGAGTACTGTTTTCGGGAGACAAAAAATATGGAGTTACAGTTCCTTGATAACTTTTATGAATTTGAGCACGAATATAGAATGCCGCTGCATTAAGTACACGTGTTTTATCATCTTTAATATCGGGTTGTTCAAGACAAATAAGAATTGCACGTAAGTATTTACACTGAATCGCTCGTTCAGGATGGCTAATGGAAAGAAGCCTTAATGACTTGGGTATATCTTTTTCATCCAAGTTATGACTTTTTAATTCAGTTGCAATACTTTCCCTAATGTATTTTGCCAATTTATCATATTCGACATACTGAAAACCCATTTCTGTTCTCCTTAAACTCCATGAATCGGGATTAGTAAAATTTACTCCAACGCGAAGTTTAAACTAATTCATAAAGCCAGTCATGCAATTTCCTTTTACTCCTTAATTACTTTTTAATCTTTAAAAGTCAATAAAATAGGGTCTATGATCTTGCTCCTATCCTGATAAAATAAACTCTTTTCGACACGCCTTCGTCTAATCCACTAGGGATTTTAAAATAGAAAAAATCTTTAAATTTACCTTTTTGATTGCATTTTTATGCCCTGTTGATTAATTTACCTCTTTTATTCCGCATCAGGATAAGTTATGAAAAAATACCTCTGTTCCATTTTTCTTTTTCTAAATTGTCTCAACACCTATGCGCAAATTCATCAACCGAAATTGGTTGTTCAACTGGTAATCGATCAATTGCGTGGCGATTTAATTTTTCAACATCAGCAACAATTTGGGAATGGAGGATTTAATTACTTATTAAGCCATGCCATTGATTATCATAATACGCATCACCCCCATGCCAATACAACTACGTGTGCAGGACATGCTACTGTTGCAACGGGAAGTTTTCCTGCCTTACACGGCATTGTTAATAATGAATGGTATGACCGAAAATCTCGGCAAATGGTCTATTGCATGGAAGATTTAAAAACTAATATATTGCAAACATCTCATACACGTATTGCTATTCCGGGGCGATCTCCTAAAAATTTATATGTTTCAACGTTAAGTGATGAAGTCGTACTTTCCCAAAAAGGACGTGTCTTTGGTGTTTCTTTAAAAGATCGTTCAGCAATAGCTCTCGCAGGTCATGCGGGTAAAGCATTCTGGTTTGATACAACCAATGGTGGTTTTATTACCAGTACTTACTACTATAAACAATACCCCCAATGGGTTAAAAATTGGAATAAAAATTATCATCCCCAAGACTACGATTGGCATCTAAGCCGTTCTAAAAGTGAATATCAAAATGCTAATTCTCCTGTTTTCCATCATGAAGATGAACTTTTTGGTCAAACCTTCCCACATCATATAACTCAGGCTCCTAGCCCTGAATACTTTAAATCATTGTCCCGAACACCTAAAGCAGATCAATTAACCGCAGATTTTGCAGAACAACTTTTAACTAAAGAACGATTAGGACAATCTTCTGGGAAAACTGATTATTTAGGTATTAGCTTCTCTGGTGTTGATGCGATTGGCCATCAATTTGGCCCCAATAGCCTTGAATCAGAAGATAATTTATTAGAATTAGACAAAACTCTGGCACATCTCTTTGCTGTTATTGACAAACAAGTAGGCCTCAACAACACGCTTATTGTACTTACCGCAGATCATGGCGTAAATGATGGACCAACCTATCTCAAAGCACATCATATGGATGAAATTAATCCCATTAATATCCCACAAATGGAACAATACATTCGTGCCTCATTAAAAAGCCGATATGCTCTTCCAGAACAAACACTAATGTCGATTACCCCGCCATATATCTATCTTAATCATAAGGTAATAAATAAACATAAAATAGAACTGAATGAGGTGAAACGTTATATTGCACATGCTTTAACCCTGCAACCTGGAATATTCAAAGCATATGCTTTGCCAATTACAGATATTGAAAAAGATTGGCTTAGCGCTAAAGTCAATAAGATGTATTTTCCAAATCGGTCTGGGGATATTTACCTCATTCAACCCCCAAATCAATCATATGGCACTAAAGGTAAAGATCGCGTTGCTCATGGCAGTCCTTGGCAATATGACAGTTTTGTTCCATTGCTATTTGTCCATCCGGATTTTAAAGCACAACGCATATTTCGCACGACGTACACCACGGACATTGCTCCTACTTTATCTGCGGTGCTTATGATAAAAAATCCGTCTGCAGCCACTGGACACCCCTTGCAGGAAGTGCTATCAGCTTTTAATTAAATATGTAGCCCTGGTTGCACTAAACCCAGGGCTACATTTTAACTGTGGAAATCAGCTAAACTTACATTATAGAATTGATCGATTTATTTGCTCTAAAAACCAGTGCTATAATAAGCAAACCCTAATTTAAAGATTGAATTTAACACAAAAAACCTTTAGTATTTGCACGAAATTTCTTACGATATCATCATGAACAAACAAGCGATAATTATTGGGATTTCAGGCCCTTCTGCATCAGGTAAAAGTCTTTTAGCGAATACCATCGTTAATGAGCTTGGCTCGGAACAAGTAGTAGTTATTTCTGAAGACGCCTACTATAAAGATAATGGCCATTTGCCTTTCCCTGAACGAGAAAAAATAAACTACGATCACCCTGATTCTTTCGATCATAGTTTGCTTTGCGAACATTTACGACAATTAAGAGATGGTAGACCTGTTGAAATTCCCATTTATTCTCACTCCAAGCACATGCGCTTGCCTGAAACCAGAACAGTGGGACAACATGCCATTATTATCCTTGAGGGTATTTTACTCTTTAGCGATAAAGAGTTACGCGAAATAATGGATATTCGAATTTTTATGTCCACTCCGCTCGATGTGTGTTTAACCCGACGCTTAAAAAGAGATGTGGTTGAACGACATAGAACCTTTGAATCAGTAGTACATCAATATGAAACAACAGTACGCCCCATGTACTTGCAGTTTATTGAACCATCCAGTCGCTATGCAGACATTATTGTTCCTCGCGGAGGAGAAAACAGGATTGCTATTGAAATGATTCAGGCTAAGATGCGTGAATTGTTAGCATTGCATACTAATCAATGAGAGCTCGATATGAAAAATAAATTTATTTTTCATATCGAATTGAATAATTTAAACAGGATCTCGTATAAATGCTAACATTTACGGGATAACATTCGTATAGCGATATAAAAGACATTAAAATGACTTTGATATCGAACTCATATTAATTAATTGAGGAGAGAATGGTGGGATTTTTAGCGGGTAAAAAGGCACTCATTATTGGGCTGGCTAGCAATAGATCTATTGCTTATGGTATTGCCAAAGCATTTCATGAACAAGGAGCCGAATTAGCGTTTACTTATCAAAATGAGCGTTTGAAAGATCGTGTGGAAACAATGGCTGCTGAATTCAATTCATCGCTAACCTTTCCTTGTGATGTAGCTCATGATGAAGAAATCAAAGCTCTTTTTTCAAATCTCCGCAAGCATTGGGACCACTTGGATATCCTAATTCATTCAGTAGCCTATGCTCCAGCAGATCAAATAAGTGGAGATTTTGTTGAGTCGTGCACTCGTGAAGGCTTTAGAATTGCACATGATATCAGTGCATACAGTCTTGTAGGTCTTGCACAAGCTGCTTTGCCTATGATGGAAGGTACTGAAGGTTCTCTGTTAACCCTAAGTTACTATGGTGCTGAAAAAGCCGTACCTAACTATAATGTTATGGGTGTTGCCAAGGCAAGTCTTGAAGCTTCCGTTCGTTATTTAGCTGCAAGCTTAGGTTCTAAAGGCATTCGAATTAATGCTATATCAGCAGGACCAATCAAAACACTTGCTGCTGCTGGAATTAAGGATTTCCGCAAAATTCAAAATGCTTATGCTAATATTACCCCGCTCCATAGAAACGTTACTATTGAAGAAGTTGGGAATACTGCTGCATTTTTATGTTCTAACTTAGCTTCAGGAATAACCGGCGAAGTAGTACATGTTGATGCAGGTTACCATGCCGTATCTACTATGAGTGATCTCAGCTAAGCTTTTTTACCTCTCCTATAATCAGGAGAGGTTTAATTCACAGAAAATGGGTTTTGATTCTGGATAGAGCTACAAACTTGCATCGAACCATAAGCCAAAATTTAAAAAACCATCCCCCAAAGTTTCTCATTTGCAAAACTCGCTAGTTATTTTATCTAACAGCCTAATGATATTTTATGGGTATGTCAGCTATTAATCAAAGATAATAACGGCATATACCTTTTGCACTATGCCATTAAGAAAGGAGATATGGGAGAAAAAAATAGACAAAAATGGCTAGAAAATTTAAAAAATAGTGTGACATTAGAAGCGGCTAAAAATTAGAATAATATGAATGATTAGCGATGTTTCGGAGCATTAGGCTCAAGATCTTCAGTTTCTGTAGGTGTATCATTTGGGTCCAAAGGATTTTTCTGGTTGATCAGTTGTGCGGGAAGATGTGTTGCACCTACCAGAGTATTCGTAAGAACTTCCATTTCACGTCGAGTATCGTTTGAATCATAAGTAATTTTTTCGATTTCATCCAATTCTTTTTTAGTATCGATTGGATCATAAGTAAGTTCATCATTACCCAATTTTTCTTGAGTATCGAGCTTTTTAATCTCATGCCATTTAGACTTTTTCATAATATGCTCAAAAGAACAGTTTAAATACATTATAGCATGATCCAATCCAACAGGATGTAGAAGGAAGAAATTGATTACTCAATTTCCCCTGTATTTTTATATACTTTATCCAATTCCTTTAATGACTCCAGTAAGAGTTTCATTTTAGCCAAAGGCCAACTGTTAGGACCATCACTCAAAGCCTTATCTGGATCAGGATGAGTTTCCATAAACAATCCTGAAATGCCTGCAGCAACTGCAGCACGGGCAAGAACTGGAACAAACTCGCGTTGTCCACCTGAAACGCCATTATTTCCACCAGGCAACTGCACCGAATGTGTTGCATCATAAACAACAGGACAACCAGTTTCTCGCATAATGGCTAAAGAACGCATATCAGAAACCAAATTGTTATAGCCAAAACTTACACCGCGCTCACATGCCATAATTTGCTCATTACCGCATGCTTTTGCCTTGGCAATTACATGTTTCATTTCCCAAGGAGCTAAAAATTGTCCTTTTTTGATATTAACAGGCTTATTCATCGACGCTACTTTCTGGATAAAGTTAGTCTGTCTGCATAAAAACGCCGGAGTTTGTAACACATCCACAACACTCGATACCTCCAACAATGGAGTATCTTCATGAACATCAGTTAAAACAGGAACACCTACCTGATTTTTTACTTTTTCTAAAATGGATAATCCTTTTTCAAAACCTGGACCTCGGTAACTGGATATTGAAGAACGGTTTGCTTTATCAAAAGAAGATTTATATATAAAAGGAATCTGCAGTTGCTTGCATATTTCTTTTAAATAACCTGCGGTTTCCAAAGCGAGTTCTTCACTTTCAATGACACACGGTCCAGCAATTAAAAATAAAGGCTTATCTATACCTACTTCAAATCCACATAATTTCATACTTAATTGGTTCCTTGATGTTTTTTGCGAGCAGCAAGCACGAATTGTTTAAACAGTGGATGACTTGCTCTTGGAGTCGATGTAAATTCAGGATGAAACTGGCATGCCAAAAACCAGGGATGATCGGATAATTCTATCATTTCAACTAAAGAATTATCTGCTGAACGTCCGGAGATAATCAACCCGTGCTCAACCAGGCTTTCTACATATTTATTATTTACTTCATAACGGTGGCGGTGGCGCTCAATTATTTGTGGTTTTCCATAAACATTACGTGCCAATGTACCTTCTGCTAATTGACACATTTGTGCCCCTAAACGCATTGTACCACCTAAATCACCATGTTCATCACGAAGTTGTTTTGAACCATCCGCATCCATCCACTCACTAATGAGTCCGAGCACAGGATATGAGGTATTTTTGTTAAATTCAGTAGAATTTGCATCTTTTAGACCAACAACATTTCTGGCAAATTCGATAACTGCCGTTTGCATTCCCAAACAAATACCCAAGAAAGGAACTTTATGCTCTCGAGCATATTGGATTGCTTTAATTTTACCTTCAACACCACGCTCCCCAAAACCGCCAGGGACTAGAATTGCATCAATACCTTCTAAAAGCGAAGCACCGTGAGTTTCAATTAACTCAGCGTCCAAATAAACAATTTCTACTTTTGTCTGGGTATGAAGTCCTGCGTGCAATAAGGCCTCATTAATCGATTTATATGCATCATTCAGTTCAATATATTTCCCGACCATAGCAATTTTTACAGTCGCGGTTTGAACAGCGTTCATTGCTACAACACGATCCCACTCACTTAAATCGGCAGGTTTTACATCAAGACCCAATTTTTTCACAACAATGTCATCGAGTCCGTGCTCATGCAATACTCTTGGAATTTGATAAATACTTGGCGCATCTTCGAGCGGGATAACCCCTTCTTTTTCGACATTGGTAAATAATGCAATTTTTGCTCTATCAGACATAGGCAGAGCTTTTTCTGAGCGGCAAATCAAGATATCCGGCTGAATACCTATAGAACGCAACTCCTTGACTGAGTGCTGGGTTGGTTTTGTTTTCGTCTCACCTGACGTGGCAATATAAGGCACTAAAGTCAGATGTATGAATAAAGTTCTTTGTGAGCCTAATTCAATTCGCATTTGACGAATTGCTTCAAGAAAAGGTAATGATTCAATATCACCTACAGTTCCACCAATTTCAACCATAGCCACATCGAAACCATCAGCACCCAATTTGATGCATCGTTTAATTTCATTAGTAATATGGGGAATTACCTGAACCGTTCCACCTAAATAATCCCCTCTTCTTTCTTTTTTAATGACATTTTCATAAATTTTACCTGAAGTAAAATTATTCCGTTTTGTCATAGTTGTATTCACGAAACGCTCATAGTGCCCCAAATCTAGATCTGTTTCTGCACCATCATTAGTCACAAAAACTTCTCCATGCTGGAATGGACTCATGGTTCCAGGATCAACATTAATATAGGGATCAAGCTTAATCAGTGTTACTTTTAGACCACGTGCCTCGAGAACTGCAGCGAGCGACGCAGCTGCAATACCCTTTCCTAAGGAAGATACCACACCACCTGTAATAAAAATAAAATTTGTCATAATTGACCTTGTATCCTGCTAATTAAGTACTGTTCAGTAGAGAAATAGAGAATTCGGATTTCATTATAGCCTGAGTGCAGCGGAACCAGGGTCTTACACTGGAAAACCTGAGTTCGGCTACGCTGCATCCAGGCTACAACATACCGTGGCTACAAACGAATCAGAACACTGACCTAACTTATCGCCAATAAATGCCCCATTTTCTCTTTCTTAGTTTTTAAATATCTGTGACTTTCCTTAGTAGGTTCTATTTCTAAAGGCACTCTCTCCATAACCTTTACTCCATAACGATCAACAGCAGCAATTTTTGATGGATTATTGGTTAATAATCTTATTGCATCAATACCAAAATATTTAAGTATTTGATAGGCAATCGCATAATTTCTGCTGTCTGCAGGAAGACCTAGCTGATGATTCGCATCAACGGTATCCCAACCTTGCTCCTGCAAGGCATAAGCTTTTAGTTTATTTGCTAAACCAATTCCTCGACCTTCCTGGCGTAAATAAATTAAGATACCACCCTCAGCCGCAATAAGAGACAAAGATTGCTCCAATTGGTTGCCACAATCGCACTTACAAGAGCCAAAAATATCGCCTGTAATACATTCTGAATGAATACGTACTAGAGGCACGCGATTAGCAAATTTAGGTGGCTTAACCAATGCAAAATGCTCTGCACAATCAAGTTCATTTGCAAAAACGGTCATATTAAAATCACCTTTGTCTTGCAAAGGAATACGTGTTGAAGCAGCCGCATCGACTAACATTTCATGACGAATTCGATATTCTATCAAATCTTTAATCGTTACCAGAGGTATATTATGTTTTTCGGAAAATGCAACCAATTCATCTCGTCTACTCATGGTGCCATCTTCGTTAATAATTTCACAAATTACAGCGGCAGGAGTTAAGCCAGCAAGTTTTGCCAGGTCAACACTACCCTCTGTTTGTCCAGGTCGTTCCAAAACGCCCTTTTTCTTGGCACGCAAAGGAAAAACATGTCCGGGAGAAATAACATCTGCAGGGCCACTCTCAGGAGCAATCGCGACTTTAATAGTCTGAGCCCTATCTTTAGCGGAAATACCTGTTGATACACCTTCTGCTGCCTCTATAGATACAGTAAAGGCTGTACCATAAGGAGACCTATTATTTTGCGCCATCATTGGTAATTGTAATTTATCAATTAGTTCATCAGCCATAGACAAGCAGATCAAACCACAACCATGACGAGACATAAAGTTAATTGCTTCTGGCGTTGCATATTCTGCGGCCACAACCAGATCCCCTTCATTTTCCCTATCTTCATCATCCATTAAAATAACCATTTTACCGGCTTTGAGTGTTTCCACTGCGTGTTCTATTGTAGCTAATGAATACTTCATAACGCGACCTCATTTGATCCAGTGTTCATTTAATCCTCCTGCCAATCCAGACATGCTATCATATTGTCGCCCATAGCATGCCAAGAAATAGTATGCGTTCGGTCAAATATTCCACTCTGCTGGTATGCTGAAATTGCATCGTGCTCCAAAATGCTTGGAACGATATATAAATAAGTTCGATGAACTAACCTTTCCTGGTGCAGTGCACTAAAAAGGGTCCCTCCTGCTTCAACCCAAACATCGTGGTATCCCAGTCCACCGAGATGGCTGATCACAGCATCTAAATCCATTACCCCGTTTTTCATGGGCATGAAATGCAAAGTACTGTTAGGATAAGAAACTTCCCGCTCATTGCAATGATACACATGACAATGAGCCGCGGTTGAAAAAATTATAGATTGTTGGTCAAGACTCAACTGCCTATCAATAATTGCGACAGGCTTTGCCTGTTTTTCCTGGCCTAAACGCACGTTCATCTTGGGATTATCCAGACTCACTGTTTTGGCAGTAGTAAGAATCACATCCGCGGCAGCACGCATTTGATGCGTAAATTCTTCACATAAAGTATTCGACAAAATAACACGCTCCCCTACTGAGCGTCCAATTTTACCATTTAGGGTTTGCGCAATTTTCACTGTTACTCTTGGTCTTTTGGTTACAGTCCAGTAGGAGTAACTTTTATAAAATTCGGTAATTTCATCTACCGGATAATGCGTCACCTTAATTCCATGGGCTCGTAATTTTTCTGAGGAATTATTTTTAGCTACAACTGGATTAGGATCCAAATAAGCAAAAACGACTTCCTCCACTCCATGATTAATAATCGCATCAACACAAGGTGGTGTTCTTCCCCAATGATTACATGGCTCAAGAGAAATATATAGAGAAACCCCTGGCATTTTAGGAGGAATCTGTGTTAACAATAATTGTTCTGCGTGCGGAGTCCCTGCGCATCTATGGCTTGCTTGTGCTATAATAGTTCCATTTTGCACAGCAACCGCGCCAACACAGGGATTAGGGGCGCAATGGCCTTGTCCAATCCGGGCCTGTTCAAGTGCTGCGAGCAAAAACTTTTTGTGCATTGTTTAAGTACCTTTACTATGATGCAAGGTAACTGCTCAACACTAAATAGGCGTAATCCCGAAGGACAAAACGCGGGATAACGAGAGAGGATGAGTAGTTACGATGTGTGAATGATAACAAATTATTCAATTTTTGAGTAGCCTAATGATTAAATTGAAAATTAAGAAAAACATATATTGGATACTTTTAACGAGTATTTTTGCCCAACCTTCTTTTGCCGATGGCCTGTCCCCGTACTCAACCAGTGAGCTGGAACAACTGGAAAAAGAATTCGTACAGCAAATCAATCAATCAGAAAGCGTTGAACGAAATCCATTAGCAAGCCAATATATTAATCGCATTGGAAAAAACCTGGCTCATGCGGGTCATATTAAAACGCCTGATTTTTTTATAGTAAAATCAAATGAAATCAATGCATTTGCAGGTCCTGGTGGACATATAGGTATCAATTCACAACTTATTTTAACCACCAGCACTGAAAGCGAGCTTGCAGGGGTAATGGCCCATGAAATCGCACACGTCCGTTTGCATCACCTCTACAGAATGCTCGAACATCAAAAACAAATGCGCGTCCCCATGCTTGCGTCGATACTGGCAACTGCTGCTTTAGGAGTAATTAATCCCACAGTTGGAATGGCTGGAATGATGGGAGCCTTAACAGGATTCTCGCAAGACAACATCAATTTTACCCGCTCCAAAGAAAAAGAGGCGGATAGGATCGGAATTGATATGTTGACCAAAGCAGGATATAACCCCAAAGGCATGGCTGCGTTTTTTAAAAAAATGCAGGAAAATTCACGTTATTACTATACGGCAAATGTACCGGCCATTCTCCGTACTCACCCGCTGGATGGAGACAGGATAGCCGAAGCAGAAAACCGTATCGCCCAATCTTCACATAAAAAGCATGTAGATTCACCAGAGTATCACTTAGTTAAGGAATTAATCCGCACATCAGTCACTCGAGAACCTAAAGCGTTATTCGATTATTATGAGCATCAATGCAACAAAAAAACCCCAACCCATGCCTGCCAATATGGCTATGCTCTTACCTTAATCAATAATAATAATTATGCAAAAGCAGCTACTATTTTAACTCCTTTATTGGCAGAAAATAATAATCTCTATTTTCAAATTGCTATGGCACAAGCTGAAACAGGAATGTCCCAACATAAAGCCGCACTGACTCGATTAGAAGAAATACAAAAAAACTATCCAGACAATTACGCAGCACTTATGGCGTACGCTCAAGGTTTACTGGCTGCGAATCAAAATGAAAAAGCAACCAGTATTTTGCTTAAAGGGAGTAGAAAATATAAACACGATCTCCCTTTGTGTCGTGAGTTAGCTCGAGCACAAGCACAATCACATCAAAAAAGTTACGCCTATTTTACTCAGGCTCAATGTTTGCTTCTCGAAGGACAAAAAAGAGCTGCGGTAGCGCAACTTAAAGTGGCCCGTGGGCTTGCGAAAAAGGATCCTTATTTATCAGCAAGAATCTCTGCCAAAATTGATGAAATTGTGAATTAAACCAAAATATCTCTGCCTCACCCTTCCCTCTCCCACAATGGGAGGGGAACTTTTTCTTCATCTAACCTACAATAGGAATAGAGTTTTTATTTCAATGAACAGATGTCCCTTCTCAGTTTTGGCTATAAGGTGCCTGTAAAGCGGATAAGGAGGCATTCCTTTTTCCCCACTGATAGAAGAAAAATTTTCTGACTCTACCCCCAAAATTAATCTCGAAAATTCTCATATTGCAATGGCAATTTAATATTTGATTTCTTCAAAAGAGCAATTGTCTCTTGCAATTCATCGCGTTTTTTACCTGTAACACGAATTTTATCTCCTTGAATAGACGCTTGAACCTTAATCTTGGAATCTTTTATGCATTTCACAATCTCTTTAGCTGTAGGCTGATCGATTCCTTGCTTAAAAGTCATATTTAAAGAATAAAATTTTCCGCTGTGCACCGGCTCATCTTCCATATCTACACCCGAAGCATCAAGATTGCGTTTACTGCAATGATTACGGAATAAATCCTCTAATTGTCTGACTTGAAAGTCTGATTCAGCGCGTAATGTCACCGTCAGTTCTTTAAGTTCTATGCTTGACTCTACGCCCCGAAAATCAAAGCGAGTGCCCATCTCACGCAAGGCATTATCAACCGCGTTACGTAATTCAACCATGTTTGTTTCAGAGACAATATCAAAAGAAGGCATAAGTTACTCATTCAAGTTAAAAAATATAATTTAACAAAAATCCGAATACTGCACCACAATTCCAAATGTCGATTCTTGTTGTTGCATATTCACCTAAAGAATGTTATCAAATTAATTGGCTTAAAAATATTCTATTTAGTTACCATCCGTACAATAACCTTCAGGTTATTCTAAATCTCAAGGAGTGAGAAGTATGGCAAAGGAAAAAAAGGAGTATTACGCGTCATATCAACCCCAACCTCATCATTCTCGTTTTTGGCTCCATTCTGAGTCCTGTTATACCGAGGAAGAATTAGAGCAAAGAGAATGGATACTTAAAACACGCGCCAACTCAGGGATTCATCCTGATTATCTAGCCAACCCCAGTTCCTGGTTTGCTGATGACTCCCAGGCTTTAATCAATGTTTATGAGCGTTCATGGTTTTACTCTAACGCATTCAAAACGCGTCACGCTTTAACCCGAGATGATTTTCATGTTCAGCCCATTGATAGTCAACGCCTGCAATGGTCTGCTTTATATCAACTAATGCAAAAAACGGGTGATTATTTATTATTAAGAAATCAAGATTTACGTCAAGATCATTTAAATCAACCCATGAATTTCTTCTTATTGGATCTTAATCACATCCTGAAAGGAATAAGTCAAAATCCCAATATCAAGCAAACAAGTGAGCAATTAGAATTAGTCACTCGTTACGTACGTACTATTGAAAAAAACATTTCTCCATTTGTAGGTTCAGACCGATTATTCTTGGCCAATTTCCGCAGTACAATTGATGACGAAATTCAGCCTCAATTAGCCCACAGGATTGAATCACAATTGCTAAGAGATCGCCTTGGCGAATTATCTAAAACGATTGAACAATTATCTACCGAACGGAACAGAATATTGCATTTTGCTCTGAATGCAAATCCGGTTAATCCACATCCCTATACCTTCGCAATCGATAAACCTGCTGATTTAAAAGCCTACCCTACTCAAGCAGTAAAAGAATGCGGGAAAAGTTCAACTGCAATCGTAGATAGCCCTATTTCTACATTGCAGTTAACAGCTGATCAGCTTAAAAACTGCCCTGATTTCCAGTTAGTAAATATGCAAGATAAGGTATTAGATAATTATGCTAAAGCAATAACTGATTTAAATGAACTCGACCAGTTTCAAAAAGTTATTACTCATACCATGGATCTATTGGGGCAAGCGGGCGAAGTGTATACAGTTTTTCAATTTAAGGAACAATTGTCTTTATTACTGAAACAAATTGACCACTTTATTGATGAATCCTCAATTCATATTGAAGAAGTTATCCATGCCAATACAAATGCATATCATAAAGCGATTCAGGAGGAACAAAATTTATCTTTAATCAAAAAATGGTTAACCTCTGAGCAAGCAAAGTTAAATACCTTTATCGCAAATCAAGATACTTTGGCACAATTTCCGTCCACAACGGTAGATCTTTCAAAAACAAATCAAGTGCTAAAACAACAGGTCAATTATGTTATTGCTCATTTAAATGGCCCTAAAATGAAAGATACTGATTTCGCAACACTAGCTGGACAAGCTCAAGAATTAAATGCATTAATGGATTCGATGCACCGTTGGATCTCATTTCAATATTCTATCAAAGGCCTGAAGCCCCCCAAAGAACCTGAAAAATTGCAGCTATTATCACAACCCAAATCGCAGCAAAAATCCCTTAACCAACCCAAATTGCGACCTTCATTTTTTGAGTCAAACAAAAAACAATCTATAGACATTTACCCACCCAACTTGAACTACGAAACATCGATATGCCGCCCCCCAACAGCCCTCCCCCCTGCTCTAGCAGCCTGTACCGATCAGGATATGCCTATATGTCATATACAAAATGAGCAATCTCATGCAGATTTTTCAGGTGCATATCTAGGGCTTATTATTTTTGTTCCCATTGGATTGCTTGCGCTCTATTTATTGTATCAATCCCTTAATAAATCAGAAGCTAAAGTGAAAATTCTAGGAAGCAAAGAAGAGTATGAACAAATTAAAACTGAATTAGATGATTTCATTATCGAAATCAAATCAACAGAAGACTTGAGCGATTCCAAAATAAAATACAAAATGGAAGATTTCATTGAAACATACATTCAGCTAAACAAACAAGCTAAAAAAGGAATGTATGATGTAGAAGAGTTGAAAGAGCTCTATGAAGATATGAAATATTTTTATAGTGAGTACACATCTGAATCCACACTCGCATCATTTATTTAATTAATTAACCTGAGCCGTTCCACTGATCGGCTCAATTTCTTGATAAGATTTGACTGTCATTCGTGTTTTAGTACCCTATTGGTGATTTAACTTTAAAATGCAAAGAACTGATGGCGTGCTCAAAATAATAGCTCCTGTCCCGGTTGAGTCATATACAGAGTAAGCTCGGAGGATGCATTGCTCCTCCAAGCGGATATCATTTCATCATCCAAAATAAACTTTGTACAACAAGAATAAACCGATGAGTAATGTAATGACAGCACTCGTGATAAATAATTCCGACTTATCTATCATTCTATTCCAAATTTTATATACGGTATCTGGACAATAGAGCCTAAATAAGCCGGCAATCAGTATCAGCCAAGCAAAAACTGTCACAATGACAGGCCAACTCATTACCCATACATTATGACTAAGAACCATTAACAATCCTATAATTAAGGTCATTATGCCAATAACTAACATGACAGCTCGTTGCCCCATCAATTCCTTCATAGCAGCGACTGCATTTTTACGGCGTACAAGTAAAAGAAGGCTCACAATTACCAGATACCAACCTAGTACTGCTGCTAAAAAATTGGTACCCATAACAATCTCCTAATATATAACTCTCCTATTTAAATTATAGTTCAATATATCCTTATACAACGTGGTGAATCCGATAAAATTAGCTAAGCTTATATATATGTTTGGATCAGAGGATTCTTAAAATGAGCAAGCTATTTACTGCGAATGTTTACTGTAAAGAAGAAAAAATCGCGACCCAAACAGGAGATGACCTCGATCAGCTGTATACTTGGATGTTAATTCAAGTTAATGGACACTTTGATGATATTCGTGGTGAAATTATTGAGAATAATACAAAAAAAACCGTCAGGACATTTCGTAAAGCACCTATAGAATAAGATCGGCATAAGCTTAGATTTTGTGTTTATAATCATCATTAATCCATAATGAATCATGCACACTAACTCCCAAAAGAATATGTTGACTAAGATGAAGAAGCACTTACAATAAACCCCTTTATTTAAAATCATATTAAGGACAGTCATGCGTGCAGCAGAAAAAACATCCTCATTTAATCTGTTTTGGTTGCTTAACTACATTTCTATTGCATCAGTTTCTGCAGCGATTATCACCCCCGCTTTACCAAAAATTCAAACCGAATATGGTTTAGGTCCAGGCATTATCGAATGGATAGTTTCGGCTTTTTTGATTGGCTATGTAGCAGGCCAATTAGTCTATGCACCACTTGCCAACCGATATGGACGTTTAAAGGCTCTGCGCACTGGACTGGTGATTAACTTAGTTGGAATTGTTATTTGTTTGTTCGCATTGTCACAAGGAAGTTATTGGTTGCTTGTTGGAGGGCGGTTAATAACGGCTTTAGGTGCCGCTAGCGGACTCGCTTGTACATTCATGCTAATTAATGAGTGGCTACCTGAAACGCAACGAAAAACTGCTATGGCTTATTCTGTATTGTCCTTTGCTCTTGGCATTGGTATCGCAGTGGTAATTGGTGGATTAATTACTGAATATCTTCACTGGCAAGGATGTTTTTGGATATTGCTCATACATGGCTTGATTATGCTATGGGGAACTTGTGTATTTAGTGAAACATTGATTCAGCCCAAATCAATTCATGTCTTGACGATCATCCGTGATTATTATGCTGCTCTTGCTTCTGCTAAATTGGTAATTTTTTCATTAGTCGTAGGTTGTTGCTCTGCAATATCTTACTGTTTTTCTGCCGCAGGACCTCAAATTGCAGAACAACTATTGAAACTCTCGGCAGCGGAGTATGGATATTGGAATATTCTCAATATTGTTGGCATGCTCATGGGTGGATTATTTGCCAAACAATTACTTGCTCGTTTCTCAGCAAATCAACTCATTGCTGTTGGCTTTCTTGGCGTTGCTCTTGGGATAGTTAATTTATTGATGATGTGGCACCTTGGGAGTCAATCATCATTATGGTTTTTCCTAATTACAGCCAGCCTGTATTTATTTAGCAGCTTCCTATTTTCAGGTGGTTCATTTGTAGCTTCCAATGCCCTGAGTGACAAAGCCAGTGCTGCAGCGATGATGAGTTTTGTTAATATGTGTTTTGCAACACTCGGTGTCATAGTTATGGGTTATCTGATGGTCAATCCTTTATTAAGTTTTGTAATTATTTTAAGTATCATTTGGCTGCTTGTTGTCGGGCTATTACTGATAAGAACTCTAAAAGTAAATAATAGGCTGCTGTTATCAGATGATACAGATTAAATATCTAGCTCTATAGCTCAGAGAAGGGAGGCGGCGATGGTACATGGTCATATACCACAATCACTACAAAATTTTTTGGATTTGACCAATACAAAACCAACTGTATTTACACCTGAAGAAGTACGTGATCTTGCTGAAAAGACAGCTGAGGCTTTTGCTCTACCCAAATTATTTGTTCCTCTGATCCACAATCCAGTGCTGCAACTTGCTGATCATGAGATCACGACACGAATATATCATCCAGCACCACAAAAAAAATTACCCTTAATTCTTTATTTTCATGGGGGTGGGCATTTATCAGGGAGCATAGATACCCATGATGCGCTTTGTCGGCGAATTGCGGTTACCAGTCATGCTGTGGTCGTTTCTGTTGGATATCGTTTAGCTCCAGAATTTCCATATCCAGCAGGGCTAATGGATTGTATAGCAGTTTTTGAGCAGAGAGTTGAATTACTCAAAGAGTTTCAACTAGATACTCAGAATGTTTTTTTAGCAGGTGACAGTGCTGGGGGAAATTTAGCAGTTTCTGTCTGCCATCAAATGAAAGAACAAGGCGATCAAGCGATTAAAGGCTTAGTATTAATTTATCCATCTCTAGATTTCTCCATGAACTATGAATCATATCAAAGGAATGGAGAAGGTTTTTTACTCACTCGAGAGAAAATTAAATGGTATTTTGACAATTATTTCAAAAATGGAGGGGATCGAATTCAAGCATCTCCAATGCATTTTAAACATTTGGAATTATTACCACCCTGCTATATTGCAGCGGCTGAATATGATCCTTTGTTTGATGAAGCAATCGCTTTTGCAAAAAAAATAAAAAACATGGGAGTTTCCGTTGAATTAGAAGAATTTAAAGGAATGATCCATGTTTTTGCACAACTTGAAATATTTGTACCCGAGCAAATCGCTCGATTAATTGAATCCATAGAATATTTTATTAAGGCATACTCGAAATAGCCTGGATTTGGCTTCGGCTTCATCCTGGCTACGATGAATTTTTACTTATAAAGTATCAAATCCTTGATATTCCTGCCAAATAAGTTCTTCATAAGTACATTCTTCTACAACAGCAAAATCTGGACCTTCCTTTAACCATGTATAAAATAATCTTAAATCGTCAACCTTACCACAAGCAAAAACCTCTACGCGCCCGTCATCCAGATTTCGTGCCCATCCTGTAATATCCAATTTCTTCGCTTCTCTTTGCGCTGAAGCGCGATACCATACTCCTTGAACTTTCCCCGAGATATAACATCTCATGCATGCTTGATTTGTCATAAAATTTCTTATTGGTTTTTTGATAAATAAAGTTTATCTTATTTTAGGGGCTTTTTAAATTTTGCTTGTTTGCGCCAAGCCCCCTGATAAAAGGAGGTACAAATGGCTATATGGTTTAAAGAAATTACTCTAGAAGATATCAATCGATTTGGAAAAAATACTATGTCTGAATTTCTTGACATCCAATTTATTGAAATAGGTGATGATTTCTTAAAAGCAACCATGCCCGTAAATGAACGCACCAGACAACCTATAGGTATTCTCCATGGCGGTGCTAATGTCGCATTGTCCGAAACAGTAGCCAGTACAGCAGCAAACTCAGTTATTGATATGAATCAATTTTTCTGTGTCGGTTTAGAAATAAATGCTAATCATATTCGCTCCGTTAAAGAAGGGATAGTTACAGCAATTGCCTCCCCTCTTCATCTGGGACGATCCACTCAAGTTTGGCAAGTTAAAATCTTTAATGAAGAAGAAAAACTAACCTGCATTTCAAGAATGACGGCCTCGGTAATAAATCGACCTAAAGAATAAAACCCTCTGTGATTCAGCCCAGTAAAAATCGAGGTACTCTTAGCAATCCAGATGGTCGATTTGAACCACAAACCCGTGAACATTTTGCTGATGGCGGGGATATAGAAGAAGATATCCTTCCCCCTTTAGAACCTTTTTTACTCCCCAAACACTCCAAATCAGTAATTAGCCATAATGATTCTCCTGATATTAGTCGAGATATTTTTGACGCGTTGTGTCACATGGAATCCGAATAAATATATTTGATTGAAATTTACGCAAGTTAAAAAATAAACTCTATACTTAAGCTGAGTGAAAAAAAAAAACTAAACCCAAGGAGGATGTAATGAATACAAGTTCATGTATTTCAAAAATATTACGTACAACGGTTATAGTCGGTTCATTATTCTTTATTGTAGGTTATACCTCCATCGCCAGCGCAGCTCAAGGATGCGGACATGGATATCATAGAAATATGTATGGCATGTGCGTATTAAATAGCCCAGGACCCAATGCAAGACCAGCTCCCTATCATCCAGGCTGCTGGCGAAATGCTTGGGGTCAATTACGTTGCTACAGATAATCATTCGATAGGCCTTACTTTGGTAAGGCCTATTCAAGCATTATCTATTTCTTTTTGTTAGGATGAGATTCTAGTTTAGATTTTTCATGAGTAGGTTTCATTTTATCAGAATGAGCCGAGTGCTGTTGATCGTGGCGACGTGCATCTTGTGATTCATTTTTAAATTTATTATGTTTTGACATTTGTACTCTCCTTGAGATTAAAATTCCTTACATAGAATTTAAACTTAGTTCGAGTTACTTGAAAAAGCAAATCAACATTTTTTAAAAGGGAACGAATTGCTAAATCATAAATTCAGTAGTTGTAATTCAAAAAGTACGCTAAAGTAACTTTAATTAAACTTACTGAAAAATGGATTTTTTCATGACACCGGAAGTAAATGAAGCCTTAAGGAAAATAAGACAACAAAAACCTTTTATATTAAACATCACCAATTATTTTCCTATGGGATATGTCGCAAGTGGGATACGTAGTATTGGTGGTTTCCCATTAATGTGTAGTGCAGAAGAGGAAGTTGAAGAATTATTGGGAATTTCCAAAGCCGTGGTGATCAATCTGGGTAAATTAGATAAAGCGTTTGTTAAACTAAGTAATTACATTTGTAAGATAGCAAATCAGAAAAATATCCCTATTATCTTAGATCCGGTCGGAGCGGGTGCAAGTCGATACCGAACCGATGTTGCAACAGATATGATCAAAAAGCATCAAATTTCAATTATTCGTGGCTATCCTAATGAAGTTGCCAGTTTAGTGACTAGCGAACTAGTAATCCAAGATAGTAACCATCTGCTTGAAGATAAAGTAATAATAGAAAATGCAAAGTCATTATCAAAAAAATATAATCTATCAGTGGTTGTCAGTGGAAAAAGACATCTAGTTGTGAGTGCAGATCGAATCGATCAATTTAATTTTGATTCCGAGCTGGTGCAAAAAGTGGCAGGGATAAGTAATTTACTTTCGGCAATAATTAGTGTTTTTAATTCTGTAATTAAAGATCCATTTTTAGCCGCTAAAAATGCAGTGCATTTTTATGCCGAATGCGTTGGGCCAACCTCAAGTGGTGCTTCAGGCCCGGCATCATTGATTATAGGAATAATTGATAAAATTTATATCAATGCAATGAAAGCACAATTGTTTACATAGATTTTACTTGAAAAATACTCCATCTCTATTTTCGTCATCCTACGGCGTGTCCGCGAGATCCAGAGATCTCCCTTAAGCCGCGAAGCCTAGGACAGAGGTGACTATACCCAGGCCACATAAAAACTAATTAGTAAATACCATAAAAGCAAATATCCCTTTGTCCACAAGAACTTGAAAATTACTCCAAGATTGTTGAGAGGCAATTTGGGCAAAAGTATCAATGTGTTCGGGGTAATCATCAGCGCGCGGATGCTCCATCCGTGCAACAATTTCTTCACCAGTGATTTCAGGGTTGGTTTCAACCATACGTGATTGCAAAGCATCCAACCATTCATCCCGTGTCTGATTCTGTTTGAGAACACCATCAACCATTAACAAAAAGCCATTAGGATTTAGTTTTTGTTTGCATGTAGCAATGAAATTCTTTTTTTCGTGTAAAGATAAATGATGAACGGCATAACTGGTAAAAATCACATCGACTGGACCTGGCAAACAAGGAAGAGCGACCGTCATGTTATCTGCAATGAACTCTTTTTCACAATTAAGTGGAGCTAGCGTATTTTCTGCCATTTTTAAAACATCTTGCGCTGCGTCAATGCCTATATATTTTTCGATGGAAGTGGCTGCAAGTACAGAAACAACTGTACTGCTGTCACCACACCCAACATCCACAAAAGAAAAAGGACGATTTCCTATATGTGTCGAGAGAAATTTTTGTAACGCCTGCAACATTTCCCGATGAAATAACATATTATTTTTAATCGCGCTTTGATAACGTTGCCAATTCTCATTAAAGTATTCACTCACGGTAGTCATAGCATATACCTACAATATTTAATTATGGATTAGAGAGATAATAGCAACTCTCATCATTTCGGTATACTCTAGGGCGTGTTGACATTTGGTGTCACGGTCAAAAACCAAGCTAATTTGCGCAAATTTCAGCTTGAGTTCGTTAAATAGAGCTGGCTATTCGCCTCACTCAAGTTAAAATTTGCACTAAATTATCCCGATTTTTGACTCGCGCCCCCAAATGTCAACACGCCCTAGGTTAGATGAGACAAAATAAGCTAAAGATTGAAAAAAACAAACCTAAGTGGTAAAATTTTAACCTTTTGGTAATCTTATAGGCCACATATGAATTATTTTTTTTCATTATTACTCACTTTGTTTTACTCCGCGAGCTGTTTCGGTGGTATTGCAACCGAAGTAAGTTTACGCGATAAAATTGGCCAAATGCTTCTTGTTGGTTTTGATGGTAAAAAAATTAATGCCCAATCCCCAATAGTAAAAAAAATAGAGGAAAATAATATTGGCGGCGTCATATTATTTGATTACAACTACCATACAAAAACGTTTGACAAAAATATTGAAACCCCAGAACAAGTAAAAAAACTGAATCATGAACTCCAATATTTTGCTGAACAAGGTAATTTAAAACATCATCGAATACAATTACCTCTTTTAGTTTCGATAGATTACGAAGGTGGGCAAGTCAATCGTTTAGGGGAACAATATGGATTTCCTCCGACTTTATCAGCAGCTGAAGTCGGCAAAAGAAGCGCTAAAGAAGCAGAAACTACTGCTGAATCTATGGCTCACACTCTAAAAACGGCAGAATTTAACTTAGACTTTGCTCCAGGACTGGATGTAAATGTTAACCCTGATAATCCAGTTATTGGAAAAAAAGAGCGAAGTTTTTCAAGGGCTCCCAAGCAAGTCATACGCTATGCGAGCATTTATACCCATCATTTCTTAAATCAAAAAATTCAATGTGCTTATAAACACTTTCCTGGACATGGTAGCTCTACCAGAGACTCTCATCTGGGTTTTGTGGATGTTACAGATACTTGGCAAACTTACGAATTAGAACCATTTGAATTCTTACTGAACTCACCTGAGGCATGTGGTGTAGTTATGACTGCACATATTGTGAATCGTCAATTAGATCCATCCGGATTGCCAGCAACTCTATCCCATAAAGTTTTAACTGATCTTCTGAGGAATCAGCTCCATTTCCGAGGGGTTATTATCACTGATGATATGCAAATGAAGGCGATTAGCGATAGTTATGGGCTTGAACAAGCTTTAGTATTGGCTATCAATGCTGGAGCAGATATGCTGATGTTTGGTAATAATTTATCTGTTCCAACACAAGATCCAGTTCAAGTCATTAATATAATTGAAGCCAAAGTTCAATCTGGAGAAATCAACCAGGAACGAATCAATGAAGCCTATCAGCACATAGTAACTTTAAAAAAATCATTAAACTAAATAGACGATTATTGCTGCAAAGTAAGTCTAGGTGCAGTGAATTAAAAATTAGAGGCAAGACTTCTAAATTTAGCCTCACTGTAATCGTTCAGGGGTTATGATTGAATCTTGGGGAATAGTTGGATTTGAGCGCTGGTTGCGCAAAAATGAGGATGGGAAACGTAGCATACATTGAGTATGCGAGGCTTCCGAAGCGTTATTTTCGCGCAAAATACACCAAATTAATCCAGCCAGTGAATAGAGCTTGAACTTACGCCTCACCGATGGATCGATTAAATCATTTAACTGACACGATTAAATTTAATCGCGACATCGACATCCATGCCTGGAGAAACAGTAAGCTTTCCGTTCGCACTCCCTGAGTTTTTTGAAAAAACACCATTCAAGTTACCGTATTCTGTTTTAATAGTCACTGTTCCATTAACACAAATCCCACGCAGTTTCGTGGTATTATGGCTTGGACAAAGAACACTTCCTGAACGTTTGTCTGCATTGACCTCAATGGCAAAATAGCCAGCACTATCCAAAGCACCTACGGTTCCTGATCCATTATAGACACATTCCCCTATCAACCAATTTGAAGCCTTACCTGATCCGGCCCAATTTCCAGGAACATCTTCACACTTACTTGAACCAGAATAAAAAGTAAAATCAGCATGCGATATGCTTGCAATGGTCAGGGCGACAGCTGTAAATCCAATGAGTATTTTTTGTTTCATTTATCATCCTTAAAGAAATTAAGCCATACAAACACAAATGTTTGCTGCTGGTTGAACTCGAAATGTATTATTACGTTATAAAATTACTAGTGCAATCGAAAAAAATCAGAATGAAAAATAAATTCCACGAGCAACTTGAGATGTTAACGCTCGAGTAACTATGCCCCTGTATCCAACATGCTGGCTTCATGCTTTTGCATTAGGAAGTTGGGTGCGTGGCAATGAACATTCATACACATACAAGTACATAGGCTTGGTCAATTTGTGAATTACTGGAATAATCTTATGGTGAGATACTGTTGCCACCGATTGGCATTGATTAAAAAATTGCTCTGGGCATTGCTTTGTATCTCTAAAATCAAAATAGGTTATTTTATCAATTTTCCCCTTGGATAGTGCCTGTAAAAAAGCATTGTCCCAGTATTGATATTGGTTAATATCGCCGCAAGGAATTGCGTGAACAGATTCATTGGGCATAAAGAAATTCAATGCGGCTGCATTAGTATAATATCCAGCAACGACAGGCTGTCCTTTTTTAATGATTTCTGGTTCTCTAATCGCTTTTTGTAGTACCGTATAAGCCTTACCTTTTTTCATATATGTTGCGATTGGCCATGAATTGGCAAGGATCATCACGAGGCTAAAGACTAAAAAAACTGGATAACAGATCTTAAAAAATCGGTGGTACTTATATTTTGTGATGCAATACCCTGTTGCTAATGCGATGTTCATTCCTAATGGCGCCAAGTAAATCACACGGGCACTACCGCCCAAGAGGGTTGATATGAACCAAAAGAATAGCCCTAAAAATAATAGCGCATAAGTCAGTTCCAAAACGGGGTTATTGGTCGTGCTTTGGTTTTTCCGATACTTGAACCATCCAAATACAGCCAAAAATAGAAAAACCGAATAATTAATTACTAATGAACTTATCAGCTCCAAGAGACTATGGGATATGGTGGTATGATTTTGCGTTTGACTATGAAAATTTAATAAATAAGTAATTGAAATCCAATCGTGCTTGATATTCCAATAGATAACAGGAGAAATCATTAAAATAATTATGAGGCAGGCCAAGTAAAAATGTACACTTTTAAAAAGTTGCCGCTGTTTAGAAAAAATAACATACAGAAAAAGCCCCATCACACTCACAACAGCAGTATATTTAGATAAAATCATTGAGCCAATAAACAAAGCACAGAGGTATACATCAAGAATGCGTTTGTATGAAATGTAACGTGCAAAAAAATAAAACGACAGAATTGTAAATAAATTCAAGGGAGCATCGTATAAAACACGAACAAAAATACTTTCAGTGGTAGTAGGCAAAACGACCCATATCAGTGCGCTAATTAATCCTGTTTGCTGATTATTTAGGAGACAACCTGTTTTGTATATATAATAGGAACCTATAATCAGGCATAAAAAACCGATGATATTAATGGAAAAGAAGGTATCACCAAAAATTGCCCGAGAACTATGGAAGAAATAGGCAATCATCGGTGGTCCATCAAAATAGGACCAAGCTAAATGCTTTCCCCAGGCGTAATAATAGAAACTGGTAATAGTTGGAATAATGAAAAAAGTTGCCAGAAACAAAAAACCAATATAAATAACCAGAAAGGATTTTGTTGCTTTTTCATTCCACATAAATCACCGCGTTCCTTTTTTCATTAAATGATTGGAATCCTAATTAGGACCTTATGAAATCTCAAGTTTTTGATAAATTATTGAGTTTTATAATATCATAATAAACATTTAATACGCATTAATAAGTGATTATTGATGAGAAGATTAAAGTAATTATCTTCTCATCAACTACCTTCATCCGCTCTTTCGGTATTATCCCCCTCACCTCCCCTCCTTAGTGGAGTTAGGTAAAATCTCTACAACATGCGCTAGCCATTTTTTATTATCAGCTCTAATAATAGTATTTGTGCGCCCATAGATAAAATCATTTAAATTGCAATGGATTAGCGATGCCAACGCACTATTACATCTAATCTTATAATAAGTTCGATCGTGAGAAAGTATTTGCAATTGATACTTGGCTAGCAATTTGCCAAAAGGGGTATTCGTATGCAGTATTTCTTCTATCATATTTTTGGGCAGCTCATTAAAGTTCATTGTGATAAAAGCCAACTCAACTACCGTCACTTCTTTTTTTGTTTGTGCTAAATCAGGCTGATTTCTCTCTTTATTACTATCAATAAACATGACTATGGCACGTTGATAAGTATTTTTACCTGGATCCTGTGCTGCAAAAATTGTTTTTATAATTGCACTGCGCTCATAATACTTTTCTATGCTTTTAGTCATTAAAGGTTGCGTTAATAACTCATTGTAGGGACTCGGTAATTGAGAAAAATCTACCTTTGTGCCTATTTTATTGATTTCTGCAAGTTCATTTACCTTAAGCTTAATTTCTTTCGACTCAGGGGCTCCGTTAACTACAATAGCTTTAAAGAAAAGCACCGTGACTATGAGAGGAAAGAACAGATAGAGCTTCATTATTGCCTTTATTAATAATCTCATTTGCACTCAGTCTTATATTGTTAGTAACCTCAAATTGACTTATTCATCGCATGGGGTCTAATTTGAATCCACCTTCCTCCGCTCTTAACTTACTCTCAAAACTGGCGAGAACAGATAAGGTTGGATTATGGTACACAATTTCTGTGTAAGAAAAACCTGTAACTTCTTGCTGATTATAACTTCCTGATACCTCACAATATCCTTCCCAATAACCATGTTTTTCCTGCTCGGGAAAAACTGCAACATTAGTAAATGACAACCCAATGCTGGGTATATTGATCTTATATGTAGTGGGATAAAGAATTGATAATACCGGGTCAAGCCAATAATCTTCGCGAATCACCTCCATATCTTGATAAGAAATAAATCGCTTTTCGCCAGACGGTAGAATTAGGTTTGCCAAACCGCCAATTACATTATTGTCGTTAAAATTGAAAATAAGGAAAATGTTGGCCACAATTCCATTATTCAAGCGCACCCCAAACCATTCCCATCCATTTGAATCCAGATTGAAATCGCCCCATTGATGATCCATCCAAGCATCACCGGGGTTCTGGTTAACTTGGTACGTCTTATCATTGAGTTTAAGCGTTCCCGTTGTTTTGAAGTGGGGTATGGAATAATAATATGAATTGGTGTTATCAGCCATTGGCATTAGTCCATTTTCATTGATTAAGAAAAACGATGCTTGTGGCTCCAGAGTTAGATTAAATTTTAACACCGTATTCTTTTGGCGACCCTCTGCTTTCAGCAAATAAACCTCTTTTCCTTGTTGAACTTTTTTTTGTAAGCTGTAATCATTTTTTAAAATAATATTTAATTTGTCAGTGGAGTTGCCCCTATAAAACCGGACCACTTAGCCAGCCAAAGCACTATTGATAAATTGTCTTGGTGCCATCATATTTAACCCTTTATGGGGCGCA
>NZ_FTNL01000042.1 GCF_900156395.1 Fluoribacter gormanii
ATGACTGTATCCGAGATACACCGCAGGAGATCCCTCACCCTCGCTGCGCTCGGGTTCGGAATGACGTGGGGAGTTACACTTCAATTAACATTTGTATATAAATTGACCTTTTTACTTGGTAAGTTATCTACATATAAACATATTAATCAATCAATTAAATTTCAACAAAATAATCCAAATAATTGCTTGTTTCGGTGTATGGGTAGAAAAGGCTTTTTTAGTTTTCTACAAGAGGATACAATGCTCATAATGAGAATGATTCTAATGAGTAAAATTACTAAAATGGGGGCGTTGATTGAGTGATCATTTTTCGTTATTTAGCTAAAGAAGTGTTCGTCACTTTGATTTCGCTAACTTCCATATTGGTATTAATTTTCCTGAGCAATCAATTCATTCAGTATCTCAATCGGGCCGCTTCCGGAAATATTCCGGGCGTCATTATTATGAAGTTAATGATGCTTGAATTGCCCACATTACTAAGCTTATTGATTCCATTGGGTTTTTATATTGCCCTGTTACTCGCTTATGGGCGTTTATATGCTGAAAGTGAGATGACTGTATTACGTGCTTGTGGGTATGGGCCAAATCAATTGTTAAAACATAGTTTTATCATGGCAACAGCAGTGGCGATTATTGTGGCTATAGTAATGATTTGGGTCAGCCCTTTAATTTATATCGAGCGGGCTAAGCTGTTACGTACTACGGGGATACAAACCTTGGTGCAAACAATCATGCCTGGACGTTTTCATGCCGTTAATAGTGGCCAGGAAGTGTTTTATGTTCAGTCTATGAGTCGGGATCATGCTAAGGCGGAACAGGTATTTTTAGCAAAACGAAGTGTTGTCAATAGGCAAATGCGTTGGGATATATTATGGGCGGATCAAGCCTTTGCTGAAACGGATGCAAAAACAGGCGAGGATTATATCATTCTGCAAAAAGGTAAAGAATATCAGGGGATTCCTGGCCATGCTGATTATCAAGTAGCGGAATTTGGCCAATATAAAACACGATTACCCCATCCTGTCATGCAGGTATCTGAAGATCTTCGTACAATGAGCACCGCAAGCTTATTGCCTTACAATAATAAAAGTTCTGCCAAGGCCGCCGAATTACAATGGCGTATATCTGTACCCATCATGGTCTTTACTTTGACTTTGATTGCTGTTCCCTTGAGTCGTATTAATCCTCGTTCAGGAAAGTATGCCAAGTTATTACCCGCAATTATTATTTATATTTTATATGCCAATTTTTTGTTTATTGGGCGTGATGCAATGATATCCGGAAAAACACCACAATGGATGGGGTTATGGTGGGTTCATCTTATCATTGTTATCTTTGGACTATTATTAATCTGGCGTGATAGGACGAAGTTGGCATGAGTATGAAAATATTAGATCGCTACATCGCGAAAACTGTTCTCGGCTCTATTGCTTTAGTCACCCTCATGTTAGTAGGTCTAGAAATTTTTATCTTATTTGTGGGTGAAATAAGTGACTTAGGTCGAGTTGATTACGGTATTGCTCAAGCAACGTTTTTTATTTTGTTACAAATGCCATATCAAGTTTATTTATTTTTCCCTATGGCCAGCCTTCTCGGCTCTTTGATTGGTCTTGGGATTTTAGCCAATAACAGCGAATTAGTAGTAATGCGGGCCTCAGGAATGTCTATAGGACAAATAACCTGGGCAGTTTTAAAAGCATCTTTATTACTCATAGTAATCGTTACTGCACTGGGCGAAACTTTAGTCCCCTACTTATCTCATTATGGGAATGATTATAAATCCGTTGCGGTCAGTGGGGGACAAACATTAAGAACCACAAAAGGTGGTTTTTGGATGCGTTATGGAAATGATTTTATTACTGTGGGCGTGATACGATCAAACAATGTCCTAAACAACATTTATCAATTTCATTTTGATGTACATCATCATTTAAAAATGTCTCGTTTTATTCGCGAAGCGAAATTTACGCCAACAGGTTGGGTTGCCAATAACGTACAGCAAACAGATTTTAGCGCAAATAAAGTCACAGCTCGGACTATTGCTTCTCTTCCCTGGGAGGTACCTGTAAAACCCAAAATCTTGATGATTAGCAGTAGCGATCCCGATGAAATGACTTTGAAAGAACTCAATCGTTATATACGAGAGCAAAAGCGCAATCATCAAAATGTACATAATTATCAATTCGCGTTTTTACAACGAATTATTCAACCACTTACGACCATGGTGATGATGATTCTCTCTATCCCCTTTATTTTTGGCCCCTTGCGTTCGAGCACTATGGGATCAAAATTGTTAGTCGGTGCTGCAGTTGGATTTGGCTTTCATATTTTAAGTCGCTTTTTTGGTCCACTTAGCACAGTTTTTCAATTGCCACCTGAATTAGCGGCTTTGGGTCCTACTTTTATTTTTGCTCTTTTGGGCCTATATTTGATGAGAAGAGTCAGATAACTGTTTCATTAAGGGCATCTTTGTAAATTAGCTTACCTCGGAGTTTTTGGCTTCGTATAGGCTGCGTGCACCCAGGCTATAAAGCCATAAAGAAGAATTATACCACTTGCCCTGCTGCCCATCCCGATGACCAAGCCCATTGAAAATTATATCCTCCTAACCAGCCGGTAACATCTAAAGCTTCGCCAATGAAATAAAGCCCAGGGACATCTTGAGCTTCCATTGTTTTTGAAGAAATGGCATGGCAATCTACACCGCCTATAGTTACTTCGGCAGTGCGATACCCTTCAGTCCCATTAGGTTTTACTATCCAGGAGTTGAGTTGTTTTGCTATAGATTCCAAATCACGATTTGATAACTCGGCAAGTTTCTTCTCAGCAAGTTCTGGTGAAATAAAGAGTTCGATGACTCGTTTGGGTAAGTGTAAGGACAAGATTGAGTTTAATTGTTTTTGTGGCTTTTCGATGCGCACATTTTTTAAGTACTCCAATACATTGAGTTCGGGCAATAAATTAATACAAATACTTTCTCCTGGAAGCCAATAGGACGATAATTGTAAAATTGCAGGGCCACTCAAACCGCGATGGGTGAATAATGTATTTTCACGAAACTCGATGCGTGCATTTTTAACTAAACTATCAATACCAATACCGGAAAGCAGGGCGACTCGTTCTTTTTCCAATACATCCAAAGTAAGAGGAACGAGTCCGGCACGAGTTGGCCATACTTTAATCCCAAATTGCTCCGCAACTTTGTAGGCAAATGGGCTTGCTCCCATTGTAGGTATGGATAACCCCCCACTGGCAATGACTAAAGACTGACAACAAAATATCCCCTTTGAAGCTTGTATTTTAAAGCTTTGTGATTTTTGAATATTCTCTATACTTGTATTGAGTTGAATCGTTGCTCCTGCAGCAGCACATTCCTTAAGCAGCATATCAACAATATCTTTTGATTTATTATCACAAAATAATTGTCCCAAGGTTTTTTCATGAAAAGGGATCTTATGTTTCTTCACAAGTTCGAGAAAGTCCCATTGAGTATAGCGAGTTAAAGCAGATTTTAAAAAATGGGGATTATGGGAGTTGTATTTTTCAGGTTCAATATAATAATTAGTAAAATTACAACGACCGCCTCCTGACATTAAAATCTTCTTTCCTGCTTTATTTGCATGATCTAAGACCAGGACTTTGCGATGGCGTTTGCTTGCTTCAATGGCGCACATTAAACCTGCGGCGCCTGCACCTATTATAATGACATCAACTACTTCCATCTCGGATCGACTTGTATTAAACCTAAACCTGTGCAAGGTTAACATGCCGTCAAGCGGGATTCAAAGAGTTCCCATTGCTCTTGATGCGATTTTTTTATACAATCATTCAACTTATTAATTATTAATATATTTTATGTATATTCTAAAACATCTTTTAGCGATTTTATTGGGTATTACCGTATTGCCGTTACGTATACTTGCATACAATATGGTGTATGCAACAATCGCATTGCTTTTAGGCGTTGCAACTGTAATTGGCTTGCCCATCGCTATGGCTTCCTCATTTAAAGATAGCGGCATGTCAGCCATGACGAATTTTTTGCTGACGATGATGGTTGTTGTGCCTATGACATTGGCAATCACTACAATCGCTCTTACAATTACAGCGACTTATTTAATTTACAATACTGTAATTAATATGCTCGAATCGTTCTGGCTTGGTTTTAAAAATGGTTTGCTTTATGAGATGGACGGTTTTTGGAGTGCATATAATTCGCAAACCCTCTTTGATGTAGATTTAGTTTCACTTTTTAGAGCTTATGTTGCCGGGGTAAACACAGAAGAATTAATAGATGATGTTGATTTTGATGGATTTCAACGCATCAGAGGGGAGTTAGAAGACGTTGTCGTGGTGCACGAGGATTTAGAAGTCCCTGATTTGGAACATAAAGACAGCAAGAAACCTTCTTTATTATTAGATCATACCCAATTACAAAGAATCGATAAACTTATAAAAGAATTAGCTGAGCTCAAAGATCCTTTACCCCATCAAGCAAAACAACATTTGGAATCTTTAAAAACGCTGTATATGCAGTATAACGATTTGTCTAAAAAACTGGACGAGGTGCGAACTGCTCTAGTTAAAAATGATAAGACTCAAATTAAGGATGAAATAATTGCTTATAATGATGTGGAAACACCCATTTTGTTGGTAAAACAATATAAAAATGAAAAGGATGGCAAATGGTATAATGTGCCTGCGAACAGTTACGTAACGGATAAAGACAGTTTATTACATTGGTTAAAGCAAAATCCTCGCCATCCTCTAAACAAAGATTTGTTGAAAAATCCAGATCTATATAATGGAATGACAACAAGGTATACCTGGTATGTCCTTACAATAGAAGAATGTTCCTCTCAGGAATTAGATGAGGCGGCTGCTCAAATGTCTGTTTTGGCGGACACTTTGCTTTCTATACTACCGCAAAAAATAGAATTGGGGTTGGGGGCTTCTCCACAATCGTTTTTTGGTTTAGGAATGAATCCTTCTGTATCTTCTCCATCAAATCTCGCTCATACACTAACCGATCCGAGTTGTGGAGAGAATAATGTTGGGTCGCATTCAGCGTAATTTGAATGATTTGTACCGGCCCATTCAAAAATCGAGCTCTTTTATTTTAGAGCATAACCAAGATATTAATTTAAGCTTATACTTTAAGTATCCGAAATGATTTTATTTTAAGGACACTCATCATGAATGAACTTGATATTTTAAAATTATTTTATGATGAAATGAAAAATCGAGGCATCACTCGCGATCAAGTGTTTTTAAGTATGGAGGAAGATGCCGCCGCAATGCTTTCTCAAAAATTAAAACAATCGGTATCATTGGAAGCCGTACAAAAATTAACGGACATCTGTATTGCTAATGAATGGCTGGAGCGAACGACGGCGGACCCTAATTATAAATATTTATCGCTAACTGAGGCAGGATTACAAATTATTTTAGCGAATAGATACAGTTAATTTTGTCTCAAGGGTATAAACTTTAAGCAAAAGTAGGTAAAATACGTCAATTTTATTCTTTTTTGTTGTCAATATGCCAAAACGAACCGATATTAAATCCATTCTCATCCTTGGAGCAGGTCCTATCGTGATAGGACAAGCTTGTGAATTTGATTACTCAGGTACCCAAGCGGTACGCGCCCTAAGGGAGGAAGGGTATCGGGTGATCCTGGTAAATTCCAATCCTGCAACTATTATGACCGACCCAGAGCTTGCAGACGCAACCTATGTTGAGCCGGTATCCTGGAAAGAGGTTGCACGTATCATTGAAATTGAACGTCCAGATGCCCTTTTGCCAACGATGGGGGGCCAAACAGCTTTGAACTGTGCTTTGGACTTGGTGCGCGAAGGAATCTTGGCAAAATATAATGTTGAAATGATTGGCGCAACACGAGAAGCGATTGATCGCGCTGAAGATAGAGAAAAATTCCGTCAATTGATGATTAAAATCGGTTTGGATATGCCTCGCTCAGCGATTGCCCATAGTATGGAAGAAGCAATTCAGGTACAGGCGCAATTAGGTTATCCAGCAATTATTCGTCCATCATTTACCATGGGGGGCAGCGGGGGCGGTATTGCCTATAACCGTGAGGAGTTTGAAGAAATATGTACGCGTGGCTTGGAGTTGTCGCCCACTCATGAGTTACTGATTGATGAATCGGTGCTTGGCTGGAAAGAGTTTGAAATGGAGGTAGTACGTGACAAAAATGATAATTGCATTATTGTCTGTACCATTGAAAATTTTGATCCTATGGGCGTACATACAGGCGATTCGATCACTGTTGCTCCTGCACAAACGCTCACCGATAAAGAATATCAGCGCATGCGTGATGCGGCTATCAAAGTATTAAGAGCGGTAGGAGTTGATACAGGAGGATCGAACGTACAATTCGCGGTTAATCCTGAAGATGGAAGGATGCTGGTTGTTGAAATGAACCCGAGGGTTTCCCGAAGTTCTGCTTTAGCTTCCAAAGCAACTGGTTTCCCTATAGCGAAGGTCGCAGCTAAGCTGGCTGTAGGCTACACTCTTGATGAATTAAAAAATGAAATTACCGGTGGAAAGACCCCCGCATCATTTGAACCAAGTATCGATTATGTCGTGACTAAAGTACCCCGCTTTAATTTCGATAAATTTCCACAAACTTCAGATACATTGACTACGCAGATGAAGTCAGTAGGTGAAGTGATGGCCATTGGCTCCAATTTTCAGGAATCATTGCAAAAGGCAATTCGTGGTTTAGAAATAGGGCGCTGTGGCCTGCACTCTTTATTTCCAAAAGGTGATTTAGCACGTTTAAGAGGGCATTTGCGAGAACCAACCCCAGATAGACTTTGGTATATCGCTGATGCATTTAGAAACAACATGTCTCTTGAAGAAATTCATCAGGAAAGTCGTGTTGATCCCTGGTTTTTAGCACAGGTCGAGGAACTGGTCGCTCTAGAGTGCTCTGTCAAAGGCAAAGCATTATCAGATATCGATACAGTAACGTTACGTTTGTTGAAGCGACGTGGTTTTGCCGATGCTTATTTGGCTAAACTATGGGCGTGTACTGAAGAGCAGGTACGTGCACGGCGTAAAGAGCTAGGAATTGTTCCTGTCTACAAGCGTATTGATTCGTGTGCTGGCGAATTCCCTAGTGATACGGCATATATGTATTCTTGTTATGAAACCCGTTGTGAGGCTCGGCCTGATACGGACAAGAAAAAGATTATGATCCTTGGTGGAGGGCCTAACCGTATTGGTCAGGGAATAGAATTTGATTATTGCTGTGTACACGCAGCTATGGCTCTTAGAGAAGCCGGTTGCCAGACCATCATGGTCAATTGTAATCCTGAAACAGTATCTACGGATTTTGATACGTCCGATCGGTTGTATTTTGAACCGGTAACCCTGGAAGATGTTTTAGGTATTGTTGATGTAGAAAAGCCGGATGGAGTTATTGTTCACTACGGTGGACAAACCCCATTAAAACTAGCGCGTGCTTTGGAAGCTAATGGTGTTAAAATTATTGGGACTTCCCCTGACGCTATTGATAGAGCGGAAGATAGGGACCGATTTCAAAAATTGGTCACTGAATTGAAATTACATCAACCGGATAATGGTACTGTGCGAAGTGAGACAGAAGCCATTGCTTTAGCAAATAAAATCGGTTACCCGTTGGTAGTTAGACCTTCCTATGTTCTCGGAGGTAGAGCTATGGAAGTTGTGTACCAAGAAGATGACTTACGCCATTACCTCTCGCATGCGGTTGCTGTATCCAATGATTCCCCCGTTTTATTGGATAAATTTTTGAATGATGCAATTGAAGTAGATATTGATGCAGTATGTGATGGTAAAGAAGTATTGATTGGTGCCGTAATGGAGCACATAGAACAGGCCGGTATTCATTCAGGAGATTCTGCTTGTACCCTACCTCCATTTAGCTTAAGTGTTGTGGTTCAACAGGACTTAATGGAACAGATGCGGCAAATGGCATTGAGTTTGGGTGTTGTTGGGTTGATAAATGCACAATTTGCTATTCAAGCTGATGACATTTATGTTTTGGAAGTTAATCCAAGAGCATCAAGAACAGTTCCTTTTGTTTCTAAAGCGACAGGATTGCCTTTGGCTAAAATTGCTGCTCTTTGCAAATTGGGTATCAGTTTAAAAGAACAAGGGTTGAGCCAAAATCACCATATGCCATCGTTTTATTCAATTAAACTGCCAGTTTTTCCTTTTATCAAATTTTCTGGAGTAGATTCCATTCTGGGACCTGAAATGAAATCTACTGGCGAAGTGATGGGTATTGCCAGACGTTTTGGGCAGGCTTATGCTAAAGCCCAATTGGGAGCCAGTTGTAACATACCCAAGCGCCGTCGCGCTTTTGTTTCTGTTCGTGACGCAGATAAAACACGAGTAGGTGAAATTGCCAAACGTTTGATTGAGTTAGGTTTTGAAATTATTGCAACGCGCGGTACGGCATTGGCTTTGCAAGCAGCAGGAGTGGATTGTCGTAGAGTATTTAAGGTGAACGAAGGCCGACCCCACGTTTTAGATTTTATAAAAAATAATGAAATCGATTTTATTGTAAATACAACGGAAGGTAAGCAAGCAATCGCCGATTCTTTTGCAATCAGGCGCAATGCATTGCAACACAAGGTTAGCTATACTACTACTTTATCAGGAGCTGAGGCGGCTTGCTTGGCTATGAAATATGAAGATAGAGATACTGTAACCCGGTTGCAGGATTTACATTAATAAAAATTGTAGCCTGGATGAAAGGGCACAACCCAGATTTTCCAATGACAGATTTATCCGGGTTATGGCTTAAGCCTTCATTCAGGCTACGATTTTTATAATGGTTTATTTAACTTTATGTGAAAAGCTCTTTTTCTTGTTGTATGAGAGAAAAGGTAGAGTTACCAGGGAATTTTTTTTTGAGGTAGATATGAGTAAACATCCGATGACAGTACAAGGTGCAGAGGCACTGAAGGAAGAATTAAATCGTTTAAAATTTGTGGATAGACCCCGTATTGTTGAAGCGATTGCTACAGCACGCGCTCACGGTGATTTGAAAGAAAATGCCGAATATCATGCTGCTCGAGAACAGCAAAGCTTTAATGAGGGGCGTATTCAGGAGTTGGAAGCGAAATTATCGCATGCACAAATTATTGACATCAGCAAATTGCCTAATAATGGCAAGGTGGTTTTTGGCGCTACAGTTACAGTGTGTCATATTGCAACAGATGCTACAGTCACCTACAAAATTGTTGGTGAAGATGAAGCTGATATTAAACAAAATAAAATCTCCTATAGTTCTCCGATCGGTCGTGCTTTAATTGGCAAGGAGCTGGACGATTCAGTAACAGTAAATACACCCGGTGGTATGGTGGATTACGAAATTATTGATGTGCAATACGTCTAATGACTCATAAAAAATAGAAATTTCACTCATGTAGCCTGGGCACTACGTCGCTCAGGTTTTAGAGCGGTTGTTAGGTGGCTTTTTTGTCATGGAATCAGGGATTGGACCGGCGAAATCAAGGTGTTATTCTTGATGAAAACCTTGTCTTGAATTAGGTTCTGTTGACAACTGACCTCAGCACCTACCTGACATCGGGCTAGAGATTGGCATTTAATTTTTATTGATGATGACGTATAACCTGGGCTTCAACAACGAAATACCCAGGTTATCTAAATTGGAATTAAGGTTGGAATACTTCCTGCTGAATACCGCCGACAACCCATTGAGTACTATTTGGAAATTGACGGAAATGCCAAATTTCATCAAGTTGACTAAGGGGCTCATTATCTTCTTTAATTGAACCCGTGAAGCGGACGCTGGCGATGAGCGAATTAGACTGTTTTGAAACATCAAGGAGCTCAGCATCTAGAGTGATTACATCTGTTTTATTCGTTGCATTTCCCCGCTCATCTAATTGCATCTTGATTTCTGCAAATACTTCTGGAGCTGTGAACTCACTTAAATCCTGAAGATTTTTTTGGTCATAAGCAGCCTGTAAGCGGTTAAATGTCACTTTGGCTTCACGTAAAAAGGTTTCAGGAACAAAACCTGCAGGATATTCAGAAGCATTACTCCCGGTGCTATTTCCTGAACTGTTATTGAATGATTGGGTAAAATTATTAAAAGGGTTTTGATTAAAAGAGCGGGTTTGCCCTTGATTTGCTTGAAATCCAGGCTGCATTCTTTTACGGAAAAAGCCAATAACAAAGAAGAGAATTGCCCCCATAATCAACCATGTCAAGATCCCATTAGCAAATCCATGTCCCATAAATAAACTGGTAAGCAAGCCCCCAATTAATAAACCACTGAGTAATCCGCCCCATCGGCTTGTATTTTTTGTGTTTTGTCCAAAAACACTGGATTTTTGCACTTTATTTGGTGAATAAAGAGCACTTTGTGAACGTTGTATGCCAAAACTTCTGCCAGCACCAAAACGTTTCGCTGAGGCTTCGTTGACCAAAAGCCCAAAGCTTAGTAATGCAATAAGTAAATAGGAAACAAACGTGCGCATAGTATCAGACCTTTCTTTTAAAATTGAGATAATGAGTATATATCAATTCGAATGAAACTGCCTCTTTGTGATTAAAAATTGCACTATAATTAAAAAATTGGAAGGATTTTTAAAAGAGGTAACCTAATGGATTAATTAAATTTAACATGACCATTATGGTATATCTTAAAAACATAAGGAGTACATTATGTCGGCATATCAAAAAGGAGTTTTGGGAGACACTGTCAGCCATTATTTTTCAAAGTCTCTGCACCATACGGAAGAGTTCGAAAGAATGTCGTGTCAATTACAAAATCTGGTGGGTCGTATTGAAGCGGGAATTACCTTCTGTAAAAGACAAAAAGAAAGGTACCCGAGATTGCAACAATATTCTGACAAAATATCGGTTTTAAATGCGGCCAAAAACTATGTTTGTGGCAATATAGGACTGGATCTTTTAGAAGAATATATGAGGATGTATCCTAAATGGGATAAAGATCCCGAAGAGGCTGATGCTGAAGCATTGATTCATGAAGCACGAGCGTTTAAAGGTGACGCTTCATAAATTTCTTCGCTGATGAATGGTAAGGGTTCACTTCCTACTCACTGAACGGCTGTATTTGGCACATCTTCAAGCATACCCTACAACGGTTCCGAAGAATGAGTTACTAAAAAGTCTTGCTCTTTTAAGGAGCTAAACTATCGATTCCTTTAATGCGAATCCATTCAAAATTCCTGGCGTGAACGGATTTACTTGATTGTTTGTCTTCAAGAGATAACGTCCCGAATTGCTGTTAATTTCAAAAAGAATTTGTAAGCTAGAACTGTCTTGTTCATCAATCAGGACATTCACTTTCTCGAGTAGTTTAAATAAGGCCCAAGTTCCTTGCTCTGCTAGCTCATAATGATTCCCTTCAATTGAATCAAGTGCAAGTTTGGCATACGATTGCGGCCAGCTAAAACGCATAACTGAGTCAGTACTTTGATTATCGGTTAATTTGGTTCTGCCAATTTCAAGTTCTAGATTTGCAACTACAGGATCCAGGCTAATTTTTTGTAGACTAAAATCAATTTTGCTTTCTTCACCATGATCCGGGAAAAACATATTGGTAATAATGTTCGCACGCATCAGCGCATCTAAGGTTTCTGAGGCAATAGGTAATACGGAGTCATTTACTGCTTTAGGCTTCCATTCTGCGCTGGAAATATCCAGGAACGGTTTAACATAGTTTTCAGTAAAGGTGTTTAATGCACCACGAGTAGAAAAGAAATGATTAAAGTCATTTATTGCAATCTCTTCTTGTTGTGATGAGTCAAAAGGATAGCGCCTGGCAATAGTGGTTTGGAATTCTCTGAACACAGTCTGCTGCCATTGTTGGTTGATATACTGACGACTGTCTCTAATCAGAATACCCCATGCATCACTTGCTAATTGTTTGGTCCATGTACTTAAAGGTTCCGGTAATTGTCGTGCTTGATTATAAAGCAGGCTTACTGGGTCGGAAGCACTTTCGCTGGAAAAGCGAGTTTTTGTAATATTAAACGCAGTTCTTCCGCCATCATTTATCATGGACAACGTTGAAATAAAGCGTTCCAAATCAACGATTTTTTGGCTGAGTTCTTTAGTACTGGAGTGACTCATTAAATTCAAATCAGTAAATTGATTGGCAATCGCTTGATTAAAAGGTGATGAGCTATTAGCCAAGTCAGCTTTGGTTTCTTGTTGGATTAAGGCGGTTATCTTCCTTATCGCATGAGATTGTTCCAGATTTTTAACTACTTGCCGTCCTGTTTGATAATCTTGGTAATGCAAGGGTTGTGATTTACGCATGAACGTTTGCCACCAGGTCACGTAATCAAAACAATACGCCTGGGTTATCATTTCCTGTAATTGATTTAAGTCATTTCGTCCAAGTATCCAGTTTTCCTTTTGTAGGCTGTAGCTGATGCCAGGAATCTTTTGCATGACTTCGTTAAAACCTGCTCTGGTGAAGTAATTTGGCAATTCATTCGTTGCCAATATAAAACCATCAATTGCGATTTTTTGTTTCGTGTCAGGGAAAAATTCTTTTGCAATCGAATAATAAAGGTAACTGGTGGGTAGCGCATTTAAATAATTTCTGGCATCACTAATTACCTGCTGTTTTACGGTTATATTTTTGGGTGGTTTACTTAGCAGAAGCTTTAATAGTGCCAGTTGTTTCTTTAAAGCATTTTCAGGTTGGTTTTTCCATTGACTCGCGAACCAATCATGTACTTGCATCGCTGAGAAATGCTCTGGCTGGCTTAACATCAGGTAAATTTTCAAAGCGTTATAACGAACAATAGGAGTATTCCCTGGATTATTGATTACATCTTCCAACTCGCTGGTTAATGCGGGTAAAAATTCACCTTGTAGACGGCTTTCAGCATTATGGTGTAAATTATATTTTAATTGATGCACAGTAGGTAGTGACAAGGAGTTGCTAGGAATGTGACTTATCGTTTTTGCCGCATTTGATAAGTGATAAAGGGCCTGTTTTCCTTTATTTTTTTGACTGTTGAGCACATCGTAAGCCAGCAATTCTTTACTTGTTTCATCCAGTAAATGAGCTGTTTTGTAATAATTATAGCTTAAAATTAGCAAACTGATTACGGCGATACCTGCCGTTACTGCAATAATGGGTTTTTGTGAAAATTTTCTAGCCTGGGGAATTTGACTGCAATGTTCCTGAATGGTCCTTAATGCACCTTCAACAAAATAGGCTCTGAAATTTGTTGCTTGAGGAAACGTATCCTGTACGACCAAGGCATATTCATGCTGAATTTTCTTGTTCAGGCGATCAATACTTATCCCACCTTGCTCCGCGCTACTAAAATAAATGGAATGTAAATTAAAAAGCTTGGGAGAAATTCCTTGAATTAACGCTTGAATAGGGGAGCGAAGGCTAGCTACCTGCAATGGAAATTCTCGAATTAAACTGCGTCGCATTGTAGAACGGGCAGGGTGCATTTTGTGAATTACTTGTTGGCCGATTTGTTCCGTGAGCTGGTTGAATTGTAATGAATAGGCCTCTATTTTTTTCTTTAATTCATTCCTGCAATCAAGGGAAAATCCTAAAGGTTTTGATAAATCAGTTGCATGTTCAGATTGGTAAAATTCAGTAAAACCAGCGAGGGTATCCATTTTGGTAAACATGAGTGCAATATTGACGGGATAACCCAGATTTGTTCCAAATCGTTCCAATAATTGTAAATGTGCTTTTTTCTGTTCTGCAAACTGTGCTGGATCGGCAATGAGCAGGTCGTTTACATCGATACATAAAACAAGACCGGTAATTTTTAGATAGGAGTTGCATCGATTCAATTGTTTTAACGTAGTAAGCAATAAGGTTTTGCTGTTGGTAAGCCAATTTTCGCCAAGCTCAATGATGATCCCTTTTTGATTAAAATAAATTTTGGCATGTTGTTCGCTAAAAACAGGTATTTCTTCCATATTGCTTTGTTTTAATATGGCCGATTTTCCTTGAGCATTTCTGCCCGTAATCACTATAAAAGATAGCTGATTGCTTTGTGGCTTTAGTTGTGAAAGTATTTTTTTTATAGCATCACATAATGCGCGTAAAGAATTGTCCATTAGCTATCCAGAAGAGCAAGTTGGGTGTGTCCGAATAAAACGGTTTTCGCCTTATTTTCCAATAAATATTGGCTGGTCAAAAACGCTAGTGTTACCATCGTAACTGCAGCAACCAAGGTAATGATGACTGCTTTATAATTCTTTTTAACAATTTTGGGTATAGGGTTTTCATTAAATAACCGGCGCGGTTGATTAAACCGATTTTGCTGAATTATCTGATAGAGATCTTCAATATAGTTATCCAAGACTTGCCGTCCATCTGCCTTAAGATGGTAATGGCCTTCAAAACCAATAATCAGGAAAAAATAAACTAACTCAATAAGATCAAGATATTGAGTTGGTCGTTCCTTAATGTAATTAAGGATTTCAAAAAAACGATGTTGTGGTTGAGCATTATCATTAGTGAGCGGAGTGAATGCCTTAAATTCAGCAGAAATTTGGTATACTCGCATGTAATTTTTACCAATCATTTCATCTATAGTTGCGGCCATTAAGTAATAGGCTATGGCTGAAAAGTCTTCCGGATATTTAGATGCATCCATTTTGCTCTGAAAAGCAAGTAACTCATGCTCAATATTATCTCTAATATTCTCAATGGGGGGCAGCGAAGGACTGAGACAAAGTCGTTCTAATAGTGATAAAAGAGGGCCTGCTGCTGCAACTAAAGCATTAGTAGAAAAGGGAGCAATGAATAATTTAGAGCGATAGTAACCTTTCGGGACAAGCATTGTTCCCGAATCAATGAGGTGGCTGCTGACCAGTGAGGCTGGATAATGCGCAACTGTCATGGTCTTGCTCCTAGTAGGTCTTGATTCAAGCATGAAATCGTATTGCAAACACTCTAAATTAAAAAGAGATAATACGTTATATAACGCGCATAGTTCAAGTGAGTCAAGCTTTATGATTTGGCTATTTTGGTATAATGCAGCTGGAGTCCAGGTGTCACTGCAATTAAACTAAGGATTTTTCATTCACACTAATGTACGAATATTTCGAGACATTTTGTAACTCCCCACGTCATCCCGAACCCGAGCGCAGCGAGGGTGAGGGATCTCCTGCGGTGTATCTCGGATACAGTCAT
>NZ_FTNL01000002.1 GCF_900156395.1 Fluoribacter gormanii
AATGGCGAAGGAAAAATTTGAACGTAAAAAGCCACACGTAAATGTTGGCACGATTGGTCACGTAGACCACGGTAAGACAACATTAACAGCGGCTATTACCACAATTATGGCGAAGAAGTTTGGCGGCACGGCGAAAGCATATGACCAGATTGATGCGGCCCCTGAAGAGCGCGAGCGTGGTATTACGATTTCTACAGCACACGTAGAATACGAATCAGCGAATAGACACTATGCGCACGTAGATTGCCCAGGACATGCTGACTATGTTAAGAACATGATTACTGGAGCGGCGCAAATGGACGGAGCGATACTGGTAGTATCTGCAGCTGATGGTCCTATGCCACAAACTAGAGAACATATTCTGTTATCACGCCAAGTTGGTGTACCCTATATTGTTGTGTTTATGAACAAAGCCGACATGGTTGATGATCCTGAATTATTAGAGTTGGTTGAGATGGAAGTGCGTGACTTGTTGAGCAGTTACGATTTCCCTGGCGATGACATCCCAATCGTTGTTGGTTCTGCACTGAAAGCATTGGAAGGCGATGAGAGTGATATTGGTGTTAAAGCAATTGAAAAATTGGTTGAGACCATGGACTCTTACATTCCTGAACCAGTACGAAATATTGATAAAGCATTTTTATTGCCGATTGAAGACGTATTTTCTATTTCTGGACGTGGAACAGTAGTAACTGGCCGTGTAGAGAGTGGAATTGTGAAAGTGGGCGAAGAGATTGAGATTGTGGGAATCCGTGATACTCAAAAAACCACTTGCACAGGTGTTGAGATGTTCCGTAAGTTGTTGGATGAAGGTCGAGCTGGAGATAACGTAGGTGTGTTGTTACGTGGAACCAAGCGAGATGAAGTTGAGCGCGGACAAGTACTAGCGAAGCCAGGTACAATTAAGCCTCATACAAAATTTGAAGCTGAAGTATACGTGTTGTCAAAAGAAGAAGGTGGACGTCATACTCCATTCTTTAATGGCTATAGACCACAGTTTTATTTCAGAACAACAGACGTAACAGGTACATGTGACTTGCCATCTGGAGTAGAAATGGTAATGCCTGGTGATAACGTACAATTGACTATTCACCTGCATGCACCTATTGCGATGGACGAAGGTTTACGTTTCGCAATTCGGGAAGGTGGCCGTACTGTTGGCGCCGGTGTTGTCGCTAAAATTATCGAGTAATTACAATGAGTAGCAATCAAAACATTAAAATTAGATTAAAATCCTTTGATCATCGGTTGATTGACTTATCAACTCGAGAAATTGTAGAGACAGCAAAACGTACTGGCGCACAAGTTCGTGGGCCAATACCATTGCCAGTCCGTAAGGAAAAATTTACTGTATTGACTTCACCGCATGTTAATAAAGATGCTCGAGATCAATATGAATTACGTACTCACAAACGTCTGGTCGTTATCGTTCACCCAACTGAAAAAACAGTTGATGCGTTGATGAAATTAGATCTGGCTGCTGGGGTTGATGTTCAGATAAGCCTTGATGACTAAATGTTAGGGTGAAGGATATTAAAGAGGTGTTAGAATGATGATCGGTTTATTAGGCCGTAAAATCGGTATGACGCGGGTCTTCATGGCAGATGGAGTTTCTGTTCCAGTTTCTGTTGTTGAAGTTCACCCTAATAGAGTCTCACAAGTTAAAACCAAAGAAACTGATGGTTACTCTGCTGTTCAATTGACTGGTGGAACTAAAAAAGCAAGCAAAGTTAACAAACCTTTAGCAGGACACTTTGCAAAAGCTGAAATTGAAGCAGGTGATGTTTTAGTTGAGTTTTTAGTGGATTCAGAAGACGCATTCAAAGCTGGTCAGGTAATATCAGTATCAGATGTGTTTGCTGCTGGCCAGTTTGTTGATGTTGCCGGAATCACTAAAGGTAAAGGTTTTGCTGGTACTGTAAAGAGATATAATTTTAGAACACAAGATGCTACTCATGGTAACTCCAGATCGCATCGTGTCCCTGGTTCTATTGGTCAAAACCAAACTCCAGGACGTGTGTTCAAGGGTAAGAAAATGGCTGGTCACATGGGTAATGTTCGTTGTACAGTTCAAAGCCTTGAACTGGTGCGCGTAGATGCTGAAAGAAATTTACTTCTTATCAAAGGTGCTATACCTGGTGCTCCTGGCTCACAAGTTGAAATTAAGCCTGCAGTTAAAAAGCAAGTACGAGGTGAGTGATGGAAATTACTACTATAGATACAAATTCAAAATTAACACTGAACCAAGAAGTATTTGCGTATGGTTATAATGAAGGCTTAATTCATCAAGCTGTAGTAACCTATATGAATAACGCACGTAGTGGTAATAGTGCTCAAAAAACACGGTCTGAAGTTAGAGGCGGCGGCAAAAAGCCATGGAATCAAAAAGGTACTGGCCGTGCTCGTGCTGGTACAATTAGAAGCCCTCTCTGGAGAAGTGGTGGGGTGACTTTTGCTTCTAAGAAAAGAGATTATTCACAAAAAATTAATAAAAAAATGTACAAACGTGCATTACGTAGTATAATCTCCGAACTTTGTCGCACTGGTAACCTCGTAGTTGTAAGTGATTTCCAATGTGAAAGCAAAAAAACTAAAGATTTTGTTAATAAAATGAACCAAATGAGTGTAAAAAATGCTCTTATTATCATGACTGAAGTTGGTGAGAATGAATATTTTGGTTCAAGAAACTTAATTGACTATGACATCTGTGACGTTACAACTATAGATCCTGTATCTTTACTCAGATTTGAGAAAGTTGTTGTTACAGAAGCTGCAATTAAAAAAATTGAGGAACAGTTACAATGAACGCTGAAAGATTGTTGATGGTTCTACGTGAACCACATACTTCTGAAAAAGCTACTGTCATAGCTGATAAGCTGAAACAGTTCACTTTCAAAGTATTGAAAACTGCAACTAAAAATGAAATTAAAATGGCGGTAGAGCATATATTTAACGTTAAAGTTAAAAATGTATCTGTTATCAATGTGAAGGGAAAAACAAAGCGTTTCAAACAAACAAGCGGTAAGCGTAGTGATTGGAAAAAAGCATTTGTAACTCTTCATGCTGATCAAGATATTGACTTTACAGCTACCGAATAAGGCAGATTAAGATGGCACTATTAAAATCTAAACCTACATCGCCAGGAAAACGTGGCGAGTTACGCGTGGTTCATCACCATATTCATAAAGGGAAACCACATGCTCCTTTAATTGAAAAGCTAAAGAAGACTGGTGGACGTAATAACCAAGGTAGAATTACTGTAAGACATATCGGTGGTGGTCAACGTAATCAATATCGTATCGTTGATTTTAAACGTAACAAAGATGGTATTGAAGCACGTGTTGAGCGTATTGAATATGATCCAAACCGTACAGCTTTAATAGCATTAATAGTTTATAAAGATGGTGAACGAAGATATATTATTGCTCCAGCTAACTTAAAAGCTGGCGATACTGTTGTAAGTGGTGCTGATTCACCCATTAGCATAGGCAATTGTCTTCCATTAAAAAATATTCCTGTTGGTACTACAATTCACTGTGTTGAAATGAAACCAGGAAAAGGTGCGCAGGTCTTAAGAAGTGCTGGAGCTAGCGGACAAATCGTTGCTAAAGAAGGTATTTATGCAACATTAAGACTTCGCTCAGGTGAAATGCGTAAAATACATGTTCTTTGCAGAGCAGTGATAGGTGAAGTAAGTAATAGTGAGCATAGTCTTCGCGCATTAGGTAAAGCTGGAGCTAAACGCTGGAGAGGTATTCGCCCGACAGTTCGTGGGGTAGCTATGAACCCAGTTGACCATCCACATGGTGGTGGTGAAGGCCGTACTTCTGGTGGACGCCATCCAGTATCTCCATGGGGAATGCCTACTAAAGGTTATAAAACCAGAAGTAATAAGCGTACTGATAGTTTTATTGTCAGAAGACGTAAAAAGAAATAATTATTGAGAGGATATCAAGTGGCTCGTTCTATAAGAAAAGGTCCTTTTGTTGACCATCATTTGATTGCCAAAGTAGAGGCTGCAATTGAATCAAAATCTAAAAAACCAATTAAAACATGGTCTAGACGATCAACAATCGTTCCTGAAATGATTGACTTAACAATTGCTGTTCATAACGGCAAAGATCATATTCCTGTATATATTACAGACAATATGGTTGGTCATAAATTAGGTGAGTTTGCCATGACTCGAACTTTTAAAGGTCATTCTGGTGACAGAAAGGCTAAAGGTAAATAAGAGGATATGATGGAAGTTACAGCAAAGTTGAAAGGTGCTCCCTTATCCGCTCAAAAGGGCCGATTGGTAGCCGATATGATACGTAATATGAAAGTATCTGGTGCGCTTGATGTCCTCAAGTTTACACCAAAAAAAGGTGCTCAATTGATGCTTAAGTTATTAGAATCAGCTATTGCAAATGCTGAAAATAATAATGGAGCAGATATTGATGATTTAAAAGTAGGTATGGTCTGCGTTGATGAAGCTATGACGTTAAAACGTATTAGTCCCAGAGCTAAAGGGCGTGCAAATAGAATTTGTAAACGTACCTGCCATATCACGATTAAAGTGTCTGACGAGGAATAGCAATGGGACAAAAAGTTAACCCTATAGGTATACGGCTTGGTATTATTAAAGACTGGAACTCCAAATGGTTCGCAGGAAAAAAATACGCTGAATTTTTAATTCAAGATATTAAATTACGTACAGATCTTAAAAAGAAACTTATGGCAGCAGCTGTGAGTAAAATTTTAATTGAGCGTCCTGCTAATAATGCTGTTGTTACAATACTTACTGCCCGACCCGGTGTGATAATCGGTAAAAAAGGTGGCGGTATTGAAACATTACGTACTGAAATTTCTAATAAATTAGGTGTGCCAGTTCACCTTAACATTGAAGAAATTAAAAAGCCTGAGTTAGATGCAACTTTAGTTGCTGAAGGAATTGCACAACAATTAGAACAACGCGTTATGTTCAGACGTGCTATGAAGCGTGCGGTTACTTCTGCTCTTAAAGCAGGTGCTAAAGGAATTAAAATTTGTGTTAGTGGAAGACTTGGTGGTGCTGAAATTGCTCGCAGTGAATGGTATCGAGAAGGACGTGTACCTTTACATACATTCAGAGCAGATATTGATTATGGTACAGCAGAGTCTAAAACTACCTACGGTATTATTGGCGTAAAAGTCTGGATCTTCAAGGGCGAAATTCTCCCTCAAAAGAAAAGATCTTCTGACGTTGCCCAGTGAGTGAGGATTAAGAATCATGTTACAACCTAAACGTACAAAATACCGAAAACAGATGAAAGGCCGTAACAGAGGTTTAGCCTTACGCGGTAGCAACATCAGTTTTGGTGAATTTGGTTTGAAAGCTCTTGAGCGTGGTCGTTTAACTGCACGTCAAATCGAAGCTGCTCGAAGAGCAATGACTCGTCACATCAAGCGTGGCGGAAAAATTTGGATTAGAGTATTCCCAGACAAGCCGATTACTCAAAAGCCTTTAGAAGTAAGACAGGGTAAAGGTAAAGGTAGCGTTGAATATTGGGTTGCTCAAATACAACCTGGCAAGGTTTTATTTGAAATGGAAGGTGTATCCAGAGAGCTTGCTATGGAAGCTTTCGATCTGGCTAAAGCAAAACTTCCTTTCAAAGTTATATTTGAAGAAAGGAAGGTGATGTAATGAAAAAAATTGAAGAATTACGCGGTTTATCAGTAGAAGAACTGCAAAATGAACTGCTTTCATTGCGTAAAGAACAACTAAATTTGCGGATGAAGAAAGCAAGTGGCTCACTAGATAAAACACATCTCATCACCATGGTGCGTAAGTCAGTGGCAAGAGTAAAAACAATGTTGACTGAAAAGGCAGGTAAGTGACATGTCTAATAGTGAATCAAATGCCAGAACAATGGTTGGAAAAGTAGTTAGCGACAAAATGGATAAAACCATAGTTGTGATGATTGAGCGTTCTGTTAAGCATCCAAAGTATGGAAAAATTATGAAGCGTAGAGCTAAGTTACATGCTCATGATGAAAATCAAGTATGTAAAATTGGTAATATAGTAAAAATCCGTGAGTCTAGACCACTCTCTAAAACAAAAAGCTGGGTATTAGTCGAAGTAATTTCTTAATCAACCCTGTTGATTTACTTTTAAAACCCTAAAAGGCCTGATATAATCAGCAACCTTTTTCTGGTCGAAATCAGAGCTGGAGTAAAAAATGATCCAAATGCAGACAGTGCTCGAAGTGGCTGACAACAGCGGAGCACGTAAAGTTATGTGTATAAAAGTGCTAGGCGGGTCACACCGTAGATATGCACGTGTAGGTGATGTAATTAAAGTTAGTATTAAAGATGCAATACCCAGAAGTAAAGTGAAAAAAGGTGCTGTAATGAAGGCAGTTGTTGTTCGTACAGCACAAGGCGTTCGTAGAGATGATGGGTCATTGATCCGTTTTGACGGTAACGCTGCAGTACTGTTAAATAACCAAAACGAGCCAATAGGTACTCGTATATTTGGCCCTGTTACTCGCGAGCTACGAGAGAGATTTATGAAAATAATATCTCTGGCTGCAGAAGTTTTGTGAGAAGGATTTAGATATGAAACGTATTCAAAAAGGCGATGATGTAGTTATAATTGCCGGAAAAAGTAAAGGTCATAGAGGTAAAGTCCTACGTGTAACTGATAATGGCGTTGTTGTTGAAGGCGGAAACTTGATTAAGAAACATGTTAAGCCTAATCCACAGAAGCCTGAAAATAAGGGTGGAATTGTAACCCTTGAAGCACCAGTTCACGTTTCAAACGTTGCTCATTATAATCCCAACACTAAAAAAGCAGATAAAGTAGGATTTAAATTCATCGAGAGTAACGGTGAGAGCAAAAAAGTTAGATATTTTAAATCTGACAATGAAATAATTGACCGTGTTTAATTAGGTGATTCAAATGGCAAGACTTAATGAATTTTATAAAAAAGAAATCATCCCTATGATGATGAAACGGTTCAACTATTCCAGCGTTATGGAAGTTCCAAAGTTGCTTAAAATCACCTTAAATATGGGTGTAGGCGAAGCTGTTGGTGATAAAAAGGTAATGAACCATGCTGTTGAAGATATGACTTTAATTGCTGGTCAAAAGCCTGTTGTTACTAAGGCAAGAAAATCTATTGCTGGTTTTAAGATTAGGGAAGGATGGCCAATTGGCTGTAAAGTGACTCTAAGACGTCAACGTATGTATGAGTTTTTAGACAGATTGATTTCCGTAACTTTACCGCGTGTAAGAGATTTTCGTGGTTTAAATCCAAAATCTTTTGATGGAACTGGTAATTACAGTATGGGGATACATGAGCAAATCGTATTTCCAGAAATTGATTACGATAAAACAGATGGTATCCGTGGTTTAGATATCTGCATTACTACGAGTGCCAAGACAAATGAAGAAGCTAAAGCTTTATTAGAAGCCTTTAACCTTCCATTGAAAGATAGAGATAAAAAATAAGGGTGAAATTGTGGCTAAAAAATCAATGCTTATGAGAGAGTTAAAGCGTAGCAAGCTTGTAAATAAGTATAATAAGCGTAGAAACGAATTGAAATTATTGATTAAATCATCTGATGATTTTCAGGTAATTATGGATAGTCAGTTAAAATTAGCTAAATTACCTGTTAATTCAAATCCTGTTCGTTTTAAAACACGATGTCAACAATGTGGTCGTCCACATGGTGTTTATCGTAAATTTGCTCTTTGCAGAATTTGCTTAAGACAACAACTAATGGTTGGTAATATACCAGGCGGAAGAAAATCTAGCTGGTAATTTTTTAATTGGAGAACGATTGTGAGTATGCATGATCCAGTTGCTGATATGCTGACCCGAATTAGAAATGGTCAACAAGCAAAACATCAGCAAATAACTTTAACTTCTTCTAAGTTGAAAGAAGAAATTGCTCGAGTTTTAAAGGAAGAAGGTTATATAGAAAACTTCTTTGTAGAATCACTAGATAATAATCTTAAATTGATGACGATAAAGCTGAAATATTATCATGGCAGACCTGTTATCGAACTCATTAAGAGAATTAGCAGACCTGGATTGAGAGTATATAAGTCTTATAAAGATTTGACTTCTATTCCTGGTTTTGGTGTGGCTATATTGTCTACATCACAAGGTATAATGACCCATATATCTGCAAAGATGAAAGGCGTTGGTGGTGAAGTCATTTGTGAAGTGGCTTAATACTTGCGAGGAATGATATGTCTAGAGTAGCAAAAGCCCCAGTAGTTCAACCTGCAAATGTTGAAATAACAATAGGCGATGGCGAGATTACTGTTAAAGGGCCTAAAGGAACACTAACCCAAAAAATAAATAGGTTAGTAAAAGTAACAAAAAATAATGATTCAAACCATGTTGAATTTGCTCCTGCAGCAAATGATCCAAAAGCCTGGGCTCAGGCCGGAACTGCTAGAGCATTAGTTAATAATATGGTTAAAGGTGTAACTGAAGGTTTCGTTGTTACCTTGGAACTGGTCGGTGTAGGTTATAGAGCACAATCTAAAGATAGATCGATCTCATTATCGTTAGGTTTCTCCCATCCTATCGAATACCACTTGCCTCAAGGTGTTTTAGTTGAAACTCCAAGCAACACAGTAATATTGTTGAAGGGGTTGGATAAACAAATTTTGGGCCAAGTAGCTTCTGAAATAAGAGCATTTAGACCACCAGAGCCTTATAAGGGTAAAGGTGTTAAACTTGCTGGCGAGTATATTGCTCGTAAAGAAGCGAAAAAGAAATAAGGTTTAAGTTATGAATAAACACAACTCACGTAATCGACGTGGATTAAAAGCAAAAGCACTGATTCGTAAATCAGGCAGAGCAAGACTTGTCGTTTTTAGAAGTGGTTTACATATTTACTCACAAATTATTGAAGCTGATAAACTGGGTGATAAAGTAATAGCTGCATGTTCAACTAACGATAAAGAATTACGTGCCAGTCTGACCGGTAAATGTAAAGTAGAACAAGCTAACCTAGTTGGCAAACTACTTGGTAAACGTGCGAGCGAGCAAGGCGTTACTCAAGTTGCATTTGATCGTGCTGGTTATAAATATCATGGCCGAGTGAAAGCCCTTGCAGAAGGTGCACGCGAAGCTGGATTGGATTTTTAAGGAACGATTATGGCATTCGATGAATCATCACCTAAATCAGATGGCTACCAAGAAAAGCTAGTATCAGTCAATCGTACAGCTAAAGTTGTTAAGGGAGGCCGTGTTTTTGGTTTTGCAGTGCTTGTTGTTGTTGGTGACGGCAAGGGTAAGGTTGGCTTTGGTAGAGGTAAAGCCAGAGAAGTTCCAATTGCTATTCAAAAAGCAATGGAACAAGCAAAGAAAAACATGGTTTATATACCACTTTCTGGAACAACAATTTTCCACGAAATCACTTGGAACTATGGTGCTTCTAAAGTATTTATGAAGCCTGCAAGTGAAGGTACTGGAATTATTGCTGGCGGTGCTATGAGAGCTGTGTTGGAAGTTTTAGGCGTACAAAATATATTAGCGAAAAGTATTGGTTCTACCAATCCAAGCAATATTGTAAGAGCAACAATTGCTGCTTTAACTAATATTGGTACACCAGATTATGTTGCAGCCAAGCGTGGTAAAACTGTTGAAGAAGTTATGGCGGGCTAATTATGGAAAAGAAAATCAAATTAACTTTGGTCAAAAGCATTATAGGCAGAAAACCAAAGCATGTTTCTATCGTAAAACAATTAGGTCTTGGTAAAACTAATTCGAGCGTATCACATAATGATACCCCAGCGATTCGTGGCCTTATTAATAAAGTTGATTACCTATTGCTGGTTGAGGAGAGTGTATAATGAATTTAAATTCACTATCACCAGATCCTGGTTCAAAACGTCCAAAAAGACGCTTAGGACGTGGTATAGGATCCGGTTTAGGTAAAACTAGTGGTAAAGGACATAAAGGTCAAAAAGCCAGAGCAGGTGGTTATCACAAAATTAACTTTGAAGGCGGTCAAATGCCAATTCAAAGACGACTACCAAAAATGGGCTTTAAGTCACGAGTTGGTAGAACTGTAGATCAAGTTTGTCTCAGTGAGCTTGCAAAATTATCTGCTGATGTAATTGATCTAAATGTCCTACGCGAAGCTGGACTAATCAATAGTTCTATTAAAGATGTAAAAGTTATTTTATCCGGTGAGTTAACTACAGCCATCAAACTTAAAGGTTTAAGGGTCACTAAAGGAGCTCGTTTGGCCATTGAAGGTTTAGGCGGCAGCATAGAAGAGTGACTATGAAAAACCAAAAACATAATGCAAGCCAATCTCGTGGAGGATTGGCTGAACTAAAATCTAGATTATTGTTTGTTGTTCTTGCTATTCTGGTTTATCGCTTAGGCGCCCATATTCCTGTTCCAGGTTTGGATCCTGCACGATTAGCTAACTTTTTTAATGAGCAACAGAATACAATTTTTGGCTTATTCAATATGTTTTCTGGTGGTGCATTATCGCGTGTGACAGTTTTTGCTATCGGTATTATGCCATACATTTCAGCATCTATTATTCTTCAACTTTTTACAGTTGTTTCTCCTAAACTGGAACAACTAAAAAAAGAAGGTGAATCAGGGCGCAGAAAGATAAACCAATATACGCGATATTTAACTTTAGTGCTTTCTGTGTTTCAATCTTTAGGGATGGCGCGGTGGTTAGCTGGACAACAAATTGCGCTTCAAGCTGACTTTTCATTCTACTTTACCGCAGTTGCTACCTTAGTTACCGGTACTATGTTTTTAATGTGGTTAGGTGAGCAAATTACTGAAAAAGGTGTTGGTAATGGTATTTCGCTAATTATCTTTTCAGGTATTGTATCAAGTATGCCTACAGCAATCGCTTCAGTTCTTCAGCAAGTAAAAGAAGGACAAATGCAAGCATTGACTTTAATCATTATTGCGGTAGTAGTAGTAGCAGTAACAGGATTTGTAGTATTTATGGAGCGTGCGCAGAGACGTATCAGAGTTAATTACGCGCAAAGGACACAAGGTAGAAAAGTATATGCTGCACAAACGAGCCATTTACCTTTAAAGATAAATATGTCTGGGGTAATTCCTCCAATTTTTGCATCCAGTATTATATTGCTACCAGCAACCTTAGCACAGTTTTTCTCTCATACTAAAGGTTTAGGATGGCTTGCTGATGTTGGAATGGCTTTATCTCCTGGACAACCTTTGTATTTAATTGTTTATGCAGTAGCAATTATATTCTTTGCGTTCTTTTATGCCGCTCTGGTATTTAATCCCAAAGATACTGCTGATAATTTAAAAAAATCTGGTGCATATATACCTGGAATTAGACCAGGGGAACAAACAACTAAATATATTGATGGTGTAATGACTCGTTTAACATTAGTCGGAGCACTGTATTTGGTTTTGGTCTGTCTTTTGCCTCAGATATTGATGTATACATGGCATGTCCCTTTTTATTTCGGAGGAACGTCTTTGCTGATTATCGTAGTTGTTATTATGGATTTTGTAGCTCAGGTACAAGCTCATTTAATGACTCAGCAATATGATTCTTTAATGAAAAAGGCTAATTTTAAAGGTACAAAATTACCTGGTCTTTTATGATTTTTATCGGAGTTAGGAATGAAAGTAAGAGCATCTGTAAAGCGAATTTGTCGCAATTGCAAAATTATTAAAAGAAGTGGCACTATACGGGTTATTTGTAAAGATGCCAGACACAAACAAAAGCAAGGTTAATATCTGCTTGATTTAATTTTATAAAAATAGTATTCTTCTGTCCCTTTCGACAGAACAAATAACGTTCGGAGAAGTTAATGGCTCGTATTGCAGGAGTTAATATACCTGATCACAAACATGTTGTGATTGCTTTAACAGCTATATATGGTATTGGTAAACCTACATCCTTAAAATTATGTTCTACAGTTGGTATTGAACCTTCTAAAAAGGTATCAGAGCTGACCGATGCTCAATTAGAGTCATTGAGAACAGAAATTGCAAAAATAACAGTGGAAGGTGATTTGCGTCGTGTTGTGACAATGAACATTAAGCGCCTTATGGATCTAGGATGTTATCGTGGTCTAAGACACAGAAGAGGGTTGCCATTGCGGGGTCAACGTACGAAAACTAATGCTCGTACACGAAAAGGCCGCAGAAAAGGCACTACCGTTTGATTTTTCATGTAGGAAAGTAAGATGGCAATAACTAAGTCAAAACAACAAAAAGTACGCAAGAAGGCAAAGCGTGTCGTATCTGATGGTATCGTTCACGTACATGCTTCTTTTAACAATACTATAGTGACCTTTACTGACAGGCAAGGCAATGCACTGTGTTGGGCAACATCTGGTGGTTCTGGATTTAGAGGCTCAAGAAAGAGCACGCCTTATGCCGCACAAGTTGCTACTGAGCGTGCTGCTGCTGTTGCAAAAGAATACGGTATGAAATCTGTGGCTGTATTTGTTCATGGTCCTGGACCTGGAAGAGAGTCCACTATTCGTGAATTAATATCACAAGATTTTAAAATTGTTGAAATTACCGATGTTACAGGTATACCTCATAACGGGTGTAAGCCACCTAAAAAACGTCGTGTATAAGACTCAGGAGTAATTAATGGCTAGATATCTTGGTCCAAAATGTAAGCTATCACGTCGTGAAGGTTGTGATTTATTACTTAAAAGTGGTGTCCGTGACCACAAGTCCAAATGTAAATCTGAAAAATTACCTGGACAACATGGCGATAAGAAACCACGCCTGAATGGTTATGGAATTCAGCTTAGAGAGAAACAAAAAATAAGAAGACTTTATGGTGTTCTTGAGAAGCAATTCCGTGGCTATTACAAAATGGCTGCTCGTATGAAAGGCGCGACAGGTGAAAACTTAATGTCTTTGCTTGAAAGACGTTTAGATAATGTTGTGTATCGTATGGGTTTTGCGACTACACGTGCCGAAGCACGACAATTGGTTACGCATAAAGCCATACTTGTTAATGATAAAATAGTTAACGTTCCATCATTTTTAGTAAAGCCTGGTGATGTTGTATCTGTTCGACAAAGAGCAAGAAGTCAAGGTCGTATCCAAGCAGCTCTAACTTTGTCTGAGCAAAGAGCTCCATGTGATTGGATTACTGTAGATACTTCTTCTTTTAAAGGAACATTCTCTACAGCACCAACGTTAACTGACTTATCTTCAGACTACAACGTAAACTTGGTTGTAGAACTTTACTCTAAGTAAGCTCGGAGAAATAGCTGAATGTATACTGAAATCAATGAAATGTTGACACCTAATGTTCTTAAGGTCCAGGCAGAATCGCCATATAAAGCTAAAATAGTTTTAGAGCCTTTGGAGCGTGGCTTTGGTCATACTCTCGGCAATGCTTTGAGACGTATTTTACTATCATCAATGCCTGGAAGTGCAATTACTGAAGCTTCAATTGAAGGTGTTCTACATGAATACAGCACAATTGAAGGTGTACAGGAAGATGTCGTTGACATATTACTGAACCTAAAATTAGTTGCAATTAAAATGTCAGTCGGTGAAGAAGCTATTGTAACATTGAATAAGCAAGGTCCTTGTCAAGTTACAGCTGGAGATATTCAACTGACTCATGGATTAGAGATTATTAATCCTGAGCTTGTCATTGCTAATTTGAATGAAAAAGGCAAATTAAATATGACATTGAAAGTTGAACGAGGAATTGGATTCCACAGTACTGATTCATTCATTAGACATTTCGATGATGAAGTAGAAAGAAAATCTGTTGGGAAGCTTAAAATTGATAATAGCTTCTCACCAGTTAAGAAAGTAGCTTATTATGTTGATAGTGCTCGTGTAGAAAATCGTACAGACCTTGATAAGTTAACTATTGAATTAGAAACTAACGGAACTATTGATGCTGAAGAATCAATAAGAATTTCTGCTAGTATTCTTCAAAGACAACTTCATGCTTTTGTTGATATGAAATTTGAAGAGTCGCGATCAGATAATAAAGAACGCAATGATTTTGATCCTGTTCTATTACGTTCCGTCGATGATTTAGAGTTAACTGTTCGATCTGCAAATTGTTTGAAAGCAGAAAATATTCATTATATCGGCGATTTAGTACAAAGAACTGAGAATGAACTCTTAAAAACACCTAATCTAGGTAAGAAATCATTAACTGAAATTAAGGATGTTTTAGCTTCACGTTCGTTATCGCTAGGTATGAAACTTGAGAATTGGCCGCCAGCAAATCTTGGCGAATAATGTTTAGGAGTTTTGGTTATGCGTCACCGTAATTCTGGCCGTAGTTTTGGCCGTACAAGTAGCCACAGAAAGGCTATGTTTGCAAACATGTGTTGTTCTTTGATTGAGCATGAGTTGATAAAAACAACTCTGCCTAAAGCTAAGGACCTACGACGTTACATTGAACCTTTAATTACTGTTTCAAAGGTTGATTCAGTGGCTACACGCCGTCATGCGTTTGATATTCTTAGATCTAAATCAGCTGTTGGTAAGTTATTTAAAGATTTAGGTCCACGTTTTGTTGAGCGTCCTGGTGGTTATTTACGTATCATCAAGTGTGGTTTCAGAGATGGTGATAATGCACCTATGGCTATTGTTGAATTATTAGATAGACCTACTGCCAGTGACGATACTGAAGAGTAAGTTATTATTCTCATAATTTTGAAACCCGCACTATGCGGGTTTTCTACTATCGGATTATGCTTCACACCTTCGAACAAAATATAAAACTCGCCCTCTTTTAACATGATTACTTTCTCTGATAATCTTAATCTTCAGAGTTCCTTTAACAGACCAAAAAACTCATTATCTGTGGTATGGGTATGTCATCTATGCTCACCTTTTAACTGTGCACGCTTGCCGAATTGACCATTTAATTCACCCTTAATTTGATATGATCTATCTTATTAAAGTGTATAAATTTTCAGATGAATCAACTTTTACGGTGTTTATACGGAAGCATTTGTTAATGTAGATATTGACTAATTTAGTTTGTACTCCAGAAGTAACGATTACACATTGGATTATGAATACTATGTAGTATCGATCTGTTGAAATGGAACTTTTGGTAATGCGATTCTGTATTGATAAGTATACCTGGGTTCCGCCTTGCCGTACCCAGGATACATTTTGTTTGTAAAGGCTTATATTTAAGTGCCTTAGAATGGAACATCATCATCCAATTGATCAAAAGCATCTTGCGCTACTTGAGGAGACTGTTGTCTGCCAGAATGCTGATTGCTCGGTGCAAATTGGGTTTGTGGCATCTCGTCGAAACTTGATGAGCTAGAGCCTTTACTGTCAAGCATTTGAATATCATTAGCTACTATCTCAGTAGTGTATCTGTCTTGGCCTTGCTGATCTTGCCACTTTCTTGTTCTTAAACTGCCTTCTATATAGAGCTTGGATCCTTTGCGTACGTATTCACCGGCGATTTCACCTAAGCGGTTAAAACATACTACACGATGCCATTCAGTCCGCTCTTGTTTTTCACCGGTTGCTTTATCTTTCCATGCTTCACTAGTGGCAATTGATAGTGTAGTGACCGCATTGCCGTTCGGTAAGTAACGTACGTCAGGGTCAACACCGACATTACCAATTAAGATGACCTTATTTATACCACGTGCCATTTCTGATCTCCTGTATGCGAAAGTTAGGAGAAGAGTATACCTAATTTATATTTTCCTTGCACGGATGTGTTGAAATAGGGACTCGGTAACAAAATGACAAGCAAATTGTCCGGTGTGCTTGTTGCCAGCTTATAGTTTGGAAACCCTTTCGAGCCCATCTTTTGTCGATCTGCTCACTTTTCGCCGTTAATTATTTTATTATAAACAATAGCTTTCATTCCCTTGAATTTCCAAAGGTTTTCCATGAGTTGATTCTATACGATTAATGATTCGGCAAAATGAAGCTGATTCGCCTTGGTGAGTACCTCATGAATGCATTGAAACCAATATCCATCAATGCTGCGATCACGCAAGTCAACAATTTCGGTTCTTAGTCCGTGATCCTCCGGACTATGTCCTCCTTAAAACCATTTTCTAATTAGTGGCTCGTAGGTTTGCATTTTCTTTAACCTATAGGTTATTGATTAAATTTATGAATTCTTTTGTCACGGAAATACCAATTGTTGATTGAGGAGCGTTAGGTACATTATTCATTAACCAAATTGAACCAATTATCCTAAAACTGTTTTTTTCTTTTTCGTTAAAACGAAATTGCAGATTTGCTTCAACTTGAGCTTATTGCGCTAACTCTTTGTGATTAACTACTTGTTTAATGCATGAAATTACAAGTTGTGGTGTCATACGACAACCCTCTATTGGTGATGGAGCGATTTACCGAAACTTCTGTCAGCTGGTTAAACTCTTTCGAATACCATTATTTCATCGCTTTTCCTCCTTGTTGCCAAGGCTAATGGATGGCGTAAGGTTAGAGTTCAGCATAGTTAATCAAAAAGTGTTTTATCCGAACTTGAAACCAGTTCATACAGGCGTGTAATTTGTTTTTGAGTCACTCGATGTGTTGAAAGTGGTGGTAAGTGGGTTAAGTCAAAAAAATCAATTTCAGAAATCTCTAGATTTTCTTGTGCTGTTCCTGACAAAATTTTGCAATGAAAAAAACATTTATAGGTGTGGGGCCATTGTAGTGGATGATCATGTTTTTGTTTATCCCATAAAGCAAGTAGTCGGATTACAGATACATCGAATCCAGTTTCTTCTTTAGCCTCTCTAATGACTGATTCTGAAGCGGATTCATTTGTTTCTGCCCAGCCACCAGGTAAGGTCCATAGTTCATCCGCGCGTTCTTTAACCAATAAGATTTTATTATTTTTTAGAATAAAAGCACGAACATCTATTTTAGGTGTTGCATATCCTTTTTCTAATGAAAAGATCTGTTTTATCTCCGAAAGCGGAGTATCTGAATAGTTCGCCATCAATTCAGAAGCAATCTCACGAAGTCTTAAATAACGTTCTATATCAAATTCATTATTTGAATAACATAGTCCATTTTGAGCGATTGCTTGGATTTCAGTAATATATTTTAGCCAATCAAAATCACTTTTAGACACAATGCATTATCCCTGTATAATGTTATTTTTATTTTTCTATTGACTCTCACGTTGCGTGATAGTTTAAAATTCGCTTTCTGGAGAAAGTTGAATGAAATATTACCAAATTAAAGAGATTAGCCAAATGACCTCATTAACAGTTAGGTCATTACAATATTATGATGATATTGGTTTATTAAAACCAACAAAACGTTCTATAAGTGGCTATCGTCTTTATTCTGAAATGGATTTAATACGATTACAACAGATTACCACGTTAAAGTTTTTGGGTTTTTCTTTATCGACCATCAAAATGATTATAGAAAATCCAAATTTTGATGTGATGGCATCTATTGGCATACAAGCACGTGAATTAACTGAGAAAGCGGCGCGGATTAATGAAGCGGCTTCTTTACTCACTTACATTTCCAGTCAAATGGAAGTGAATCAACCTGTGAATTGGAAAAGTACTGCAAAAATTATAGAAATATTGGAGTTAAATACAATGAATGATCAAGTTCTGCAGAAATATCACTCTGAAGCAGCAAAATCGGAATTAGGGAAAAAATCTGCATATGATGATACATATAACCCGGATCGGTTATACCCCATTCCGAGAGCAGGCAAGCGACAGGAAATCGGAGTGGATCCAATGCAATTGCCTTTTTATGGCTTTGATTGCTGGAATCACTATGAAGTTTCCTGGCTTAATAATAAAGGCAAGCCTATGATCGCCATTGCTGAATTATTTTATGATTGCAGCTCACCTAATCTGATCGAGTCAAAATCATTAAAACTTTATTTTAATTCATTCAACAACACGCGTATTCAAAATGTTGATGAACTGGAAAATACAATTAAAATAGACTTACAAGCTCGTGTTGGTGCAGAAGTTTGGGTGAAGCTTCATCTTTTAGATACAGCTTATCAGTTTGTGGTACAACAGTCTTTAACGGGAGAGTCACTGGATCATCTTGATATAGAGTGTTCTGTATATCTTGTTGAACCTTCATTTCTCTCTACTAGCGATGAAGTAGTAGAAGAACAATTATTTTCCAATCTATTGAAGTCAAATTGTCTGGTCACCAATCAGCCTGACTGGGGAAGTGTGCAAATTTCTTACAAAGGAAAAAAAATTAATCGCGAAGGTTTATTGAAATATCTTGTTTCATTTCGAAATCATAACGAGTTTCATGAACAATGCATCGAGCGAATTTTTGTTGATATTATGAACTATTGCAAACCAGAACAGTTGACTGTGTATGGTCGTTATACACGACGAGGAGGTTTGGATATCAATCCCTACCGTTCTACAGAAAAGACTTCATTTACAGATAAAAATTTGCGTTTGGTCCGTCAATAATACAACAAATATATAGAGGTTTGAGTTACCAATAAAGTTAACTCAAATCGGATCTAAGGAGGCATCATGACAAAAAAAATATTTTGGCAAGATCCTTATCTTACTGAATTTGAAACAACATTGAATACAGTCAATGGAAATCAAGTAACAGTTTTTATGTCTTTTCTGGAGGCCAGGAACGTGATCATGGAACCATAGAGGGGTATGAGGTTTTAGAAGCGAAGAAAGAAGGCAAATAAATCGTTTATACTTTTCCAAGCCACCATGATTTAAATACTTTTCACAAGTGCCTTGTGGAGGAACTGATGTCAAGCGCACTCGGGATAGCGGAACAATTTGCCTGAAACGGGTTAATCCTGGAAAAGGAAAAGAACGTATCGAGATTTATGTAGATTAATGCTGTTGATTAATTATTTTGTACTTTAGACCTGCAAATAATTAAGAAAAGAAGTTAATGACTTTTTCATTAATATAGGTCCTTAGATTGCTGCGAATATCTGTTTCTCTAAAGATTTTTTTGAGGCAATTTGGTGACAATTCACTGATTCATATTTTTAATATTTTGTTAATAATTATTGGATATAATTTGCGCACAAATTAAGCTGTGTGATTAACCAATGAAGATATTGTATATCCCATTTTCTATTGAGGATGCTTTGTTTGATTTACAAAGAAAAGCCAATATTTGGTATGAGCGATCTAAAAAGAAGAATGCGGATGTATTCATTGTCTATCACGATAGCGGCAAAGTCGCTCAGCAAGAAAAAATTCAACAGGCTTTGCAAAATGGGGAATGCCACATTTATATTTTAAGTCATGGAATGGATACCTCAAAATTCATGGTATGTAATCAATCAATTGATGATGATACTTATCAAGAACTGACGATAGAGAAGGTTGCAGAGCATTTTATAAAGGATTTAGTAATATCGAACTTTAGTGATAAAAACATCGTCAAGTTGTTCTTTTGTGATGAATGTCGACTTGAGAATAAATCTCGTAGCATGGCTGAGCAATTTCGTAAACAATTAGGAGAATCACTCCAAAAGATAGAGATCGAATATTATTCAGAGGTGAGTCTGAGTGTCCCTGGAGTAGAGGAGCACAGCTTGTTTGGGGGCGCTAAGGGTGCTTTGAAAACACTCCGCATGAGCAATGATATATTTGATTTTAACTTAACTTGTCTTGTGGGAAAAGCTAAAACATTTAGACATGGGTTAAACGAAAAGTCATCTATAAGTGCTCTCTCTTCTTCTGTATCTTCAGCACGATTCTTTGACAGCCGAGTACAACAGGAAAAAGTAAAATATCCAAAATATTCACATCCAATTCTCAAAAATTTGGCTGAAAAATTAGTTAAACTTATACAGTCTGATAAACTCTTATCAAAAAATCAAGAGCATATTATTGATGAGTTACTCGCTTTTTTACCTTGCGATATAAAAAGCTATAAGGAGAGTTCAATAAAATTTACAGGCAAGAGTATCAAACTTGAATTTACTATCAATAAAGCAATTCTCGCGCTTTATTTGAATAAATTAGGGATTACTACAGAAGAATCTGAAACGTTAGAGAGCGTCAGAAAATAAAATAATCGCGGAATGCTCATAAAAGTACGATTCATCAAATTCATTTGTCAATAGGATCTTTTTGCAGTATTGCCCCAGTTATAAACACCCTTTTTCAGGGGGATAAGTCGATAAAATTATTTCTGCACTGCCTTCCGTGTAACGTTCTCTATTAATTCGCAAATAAATAACATGCTCATTTTCTGCGAGTGCAACTTCAATCACACCTTTGATGTTTAAAAGTTGAGCAATAATGTTTTCATTTCTCATGGACCAAGGATAGGGCAAAATAAGTGTTGAAACGGAGACATTTGATTTCATTGAAACGGAGATAATTAACCATAAAACACCTAGGATAGCATTAGTAATAAAGATTCCTTGGCTACTGTTCCATTGGTATAACACACCAGATAGTGCTCCGCCAATAAAAAGTCCTAAAAATTGGCTGGTTGAGTAAATACCCATGGCCGTTCCTTTACTATTGGGATTTGCCTGTTTCGATACCAAAGAGGGTAAAGCTGCTTCGAGAATATTAAAAGCAACAAAGTAAATTAACATAAGAAAGCACAAACTAAACCAATTTTGAAACGTATACGCCAGTAATAATTGTGCTACGGTCATTGTAAGAACCGATGAAAGAAAAATGCTTTTCATGCGCTTTTTCTTTTCCGCAAGCACAATAAACGGGATCATCAGTAAAAATGATAGGAGCATGAGAGGCAGATAAAAATGCCATTGTTCGGATAAATGGCCTTGTTCTACTTGTTTTCTTAAGATATAGGGGATAGCAAAAAATGTGGCTGTGAGAATAAAATGTTGGCAGAAAATACCTACATTCAGGCGTTGTAGTTGCAAGTTGGACATAACTTGTTTCAATAAAGCAGGATTTGTTTCGCTATCAATATGAAAACGTTCATTTACAGGTTTAGGAATCACCAAATGAAGTAAAATGATTCCTGCTATTGCTAACAATGCAGTGAGGTAAAAAATACCGGCTAGTCCGAAATGATGCGTAATGGCAGGACTCACAACCATCGCCAGACTAAAAGATGTCCCTATAGTCATACCAATGACTGCCATTGCTTTAGTTCGTTGCTCATCAGGCGTAAGATCAGCAAGTAAAGCGATTAAAACGCTTCCAATGGCACCTGTACCTTGTAATGCTCTAGCAAAGATCATCCCATAAATAGAGTCAGTTATAGCGCCAAGTAAGCTTCCACAAGCAAAAAGAAGCAAGCCCAAAGTAATCATGGGTTTTCGACCTATTTTATCGGAGAGCATACCAAAAGGCATTTGGAGGATCCCTTGAGCAAGTCCATAAATTCCTAGCGCCAATCCGACTAATGCAGGGGTCGCGCTTCGCAAATTTTCTGCATAAATGCTAAATACAGGAATGAGTAAAAACAAACCTAGCATGCGAAAAGAAAAAATTGCAGCTATAGGGAATACAGTTTTAAACCAAGAATGCTTCATTCATTAATATATGTTTATCTTAATCGTGTGCCGATAGTACAAAGTTAGCCCTCTAGAAACAAGATATTTAAAAATTTAATGATCTAATCATTGCTTTATCGATAAATAAAAATGAAAATGTGGTTTTTTGTAACTGATCGTCCAAGGGTGTCGATTTACGAGCGCTTGGTATCTTGAAATCGTAGCCTGGGTGGAGCGAAACGGAACCTGGGGTTTTGTAGGGAACAAATTCCCGGGTTCCGTTTCGCGTTCACCCAGGCTACACGCAACAGGGACATGATTTCTTAAGTGGGTACCATTGTTTTATCAACAGTTGCTTTTATTTTTAATAAATTGAAGTTGATGAGGAATATTCCATGAGTTTGGTTTTTGCAGATAAAGTTGGATTAATTACTGGCGGTGCGCGAGGTATCGGTAAGGCGACTGCATTAAAGTTAGCACAGGCGGGATGCGATATTGCTATAGTTTATTACAACAGTTCTGATGAAGCTCAAGCTTTAGTTGAAGAAATTCATGCCATGGGACGCAAGGCAATTGCTCTGCAGGCTAATGTGGCCGATCATCAGTCTGTAAAAGAAATGTTTACTCAATTCCGAGAACACTTTGATCGACTTGATTTCTTGATTAGTAATGCAGCCAGTGGTGTTTTAAAATCGGCACTTAAGATGTCAACCAAGCATTGGCGTTGGTGTTTGGAAACAAATGCCTTGGCATTAAATCATTTAGCGACAGAAGCTCGTTCATTAATGCCTAGAGGGAGTCGAATTATTGCTTTATCCAGTCTTGGCGCAGTTCGAGCGATTCCAAATTATGCCTTTATTGGTGCGTCCAAAGCCGCTCTTGAAGCGTTAGTTCGTTCTTTAAGTCTTGAGTTAGCTGTTGATGGGATTACTGTGAATACTGTTTCTGCGGGAGTAGTTGATACAGATGCATTAAAGCATTTTCCTAACAGAGAACAATTACTTGATGAATATCAGGCCCACTCGTTGACAGATAGGCCATTGACAACACAAGATGTGGCCAATGCAATTTATCTCTTATGCTTGCCGGAAGCAGCCATGATTAATGCGCATACTTTATTTGTTGATGCAGGGTATAGTCAGGTTGGTTAATACCGCATCACTTTAATTTTGTGTCTTTAAAAAAATATATGGTATAATTCCGGGCTTTTTAAATTAGCTGATCTCTGAGGAACAAAATATGAATGTAGCAGACGTTTATCCTAAAGTTAGGGAAATTGTTGCTGATGTGTTAGTAATTGATGCAGAAGACGTATCTCTTAATAGTCGATTGATAGCAGATCTAGGCGCTGAATCTATTGATTTTCTTGATTTGGTTTTCCAGTTAGAAAAAGAATTCAAAATTAAAATTCCTCGTGGTCAATTGGAAAAAAATGCACGTGGTGATTTGGCAGAAGATGAATTTGAAAAAGGCGGCGTCCTCACTGAGCAAGGTTTGAAGGCATTGCAAAACTATTTAAGTGAAGTTCCTGCAGATCAATTCAAACCGAACATGAAAGTCAATGAAATCCCCTTGTTATTTACTATTGAAACATTTTGTAAATTAGTTGTTGTTGCAATCAAAGAGCAACAAACGGCCGGAGCTGGGGCTTAATTTCGGTGTTACTTTTAAAATCAAGATTAATAGGGTTTAATAAATACTGATGAGATTCTTATTTGTTGATCGTATAGTGGAGTCATCTCCTGGTCAGTTGATCCGGGGAATCAAACATGTTACCTCAAATGATACGTTCCTCACAGTTGATGAACAAGGGCGGCCTTGTTTTATCCCTTCTTTAATCGGAGAAACACTGGGGCAATTGGCTGCATGGAATGTGATGGCACTGCAAGGATTTACTCATAGGCCTGTAGCTGGAATCGTCGCACGTGCCTCCATGCATCGGAGAGCATATGTCGGCGAGACTTTATTGCTTGAGTCATTTATAGAACACTTGGATGATTCAGTCATGCAATATCATAGTGAAGCCAGGGTAGGTAGTGAGCTTGTCTTCAGTATTGATGGCGCTCTAGGCCCTTTACTGCCTATGGATGATTTTATCAATTTGGATGAAGTGAAACAGCAATTTTCTGAAATTAACCGTCCTGGTGATTGGTCGGTTATTAGTACAGAGAGTGGTCCCGTGGCAGATGAATATCTGATAATGGGTTCGGAATTATCTGTAGTGCCCATGACCTTTGATAGAATTTGCTCCAGTCAACCAGGGATTAGTTTAATCGCTGAAAAAAGAATATCACGAGCAGCCCCTTATTTTGCAGATCATTTTCCTAAAAAACCAGTATTACCTTTGACGGTATTATTGGAATGTAAGCTCAATTTAGCTTATGAGTTTGTTTTACGCGCAGGATATTCAACGCACTATCAAGTGAGCGAATTTCGCAAAATAAAAATGAATGAATTTGTCTATCCTGGCGATGTTCTTGAATGTTATGTAACAGTTAAAAAACAAACCGAAGACGAGTTAATTTTGGCTTATCGCAGCGAGGTTGCTGGTAAACGTGTTTGTGTTGTGGATGTAGTACTTATTCCCAGAGGTAAATAAAGTGAAAAAAAGACGAGTCGCTATTACAGGTTTGGGAGCGGTTTCCCCTTTAGGGCTTGATGTCCAGTCAACATGGTCTAATTTATTGGCAGGACACTCCGGAATTGCTGAAATTAAGCAATTTGATGCCAGTGCTTTTCCAACTTATATTGCGGCTGAGGTAAAAAACTTTACCCTCGATCCCAAATTAGTTACCAAACGTAGTCGATTCTCTGTGCACTTTACCCGTTATGCTCTTGCAGCTGCCCAACAGGCTTTTGATGATGCTGGGATCGTGCCTACAGAACAAACAGCAAGTCATTGGGGGGTAGTTACAGGCAGTGGTATGATGACTGCTGAATTTGATTATCTATCCCGATTTCAACGAATTTGTGCTCAAGATGGTGAAGCAGATTGGGGACGTTTGCTTGCTAATACCCAAGAATTTTACAAATTATCCGATTTTGGTAAAACGACGCCAAACTCAGGGTTGTCTTTGTTGATTCAGCAATTTGGAATCAGAGGCTATGCTTCCTCAGTACACACCGCTTGTGCGTCAGGCGGCCAAGCTTTAGGATTAGCAATGCAAGTAATTCGTCGGGGTGAAGCAGACTTTATGTTAGCTGGCGGGTTTGATTCAATGATTAATCCTTTGGGATTATCCAGCTTTTGCCTATTAGGTGCCTTATCAACTTACAATACTACACCGGAAACCGCTAGCCGTCCCTTTGATGCCACACGTAATGGTTTTGTCTTGGGAGAAGGAGCTGCATTTTTAATTCTCGAAGAATGGGATAAGGCAAAAGCCCGCGGCGCTCGTATTTATGCGGAATTGGCTGGCGAGGGCAATTCTTTAAGCTCTTATCGAATTACTGATTCACATCCCAATGGTGACGGTGCTATTCAAGCAATCGAACGTGCTCTTCAAGATGCAGGAGTGCAGGCTTCCGATGTAGATTATATTAATGCACATGGTACCTCAACCAAGATGAATGACTTAAGTGAAACGAATGCGATTAAAGCAGTTTTTGGCGAGTCTGTAGCATCCTTGCCTGTAAGTTCGACTAAAGGTCAAACAGGACATTTGATTGCTGCGGCAGGGGCACTTGAAGCTGTATTATCAGTTAAATCGATAGAGCAGGCACAGATACCTAAAACGGCTAATTTAACAAACCCCGATCCAGAATGTGATTTGGATTATGTAATTGATGGGCCACGTGAACGTTCTGTGGGAGTGGTTTTATCCAATTCTTTTGGATTTGGTGGCTCCAATAGTTGCTTGTTGTTTAAGCATCCTGAGTTTGGGGGAGCAGATTTATGAGTCAGGACAATAGAGTATTTATCACAGGTCGAAGTGCATTAACTGCATCAGGCGCTACTGCAGATGCAACTTGGGATTCAGTTCTTTCTGGTAAAAGTGGAATTGCTGAAATCGTACAATGGGATTTATCACAATGGTCTCATCGTTTGGGGGGCGAACTAAAGGAGTTCAATCCTGCAAAAATGCTGCCGGATCGTAAGTTGATGAAAGTCATTTCACGTCAAGATGTGATGGGAATTAATGCTGCAGTACAAGCAATCGAGCACAGTCAAATGATTGATTATCGCGATACTCTTGATGATCCTAATTCATTTAATGAGCAAACTGCGGTGTTTGTAGGTTCGCCTGGGAATAAATATTTTCAACAGTATGATTTTTTACCGTTGCTGGCAAAAACTCAGGGCAATATGCAGCAATTTGCCCAACAATTATTTGAAACAGTCCATCCGATGTGGTTATTACGAATACTACCTAATAATGTTCTTGCATACACAGGGATTACTTATGAGTTTAAAGGTCCTAATCATAATGTAACGAATCATGCTGCTGGTGGAACACAAGCTTTATTGGAAGCATATCATGCAATTCGTAGTGGTCAGGCAGAACGCGCTGTCGTTGTTGCCTATGATATGGCTATTGAGCCTCAAGCTCTATTTTACTATGAGCAATTGGGGGTATTGAGTACTCAACATTTAAAACCTTTTGATGAAGCCCATGATGGCACTATTTTAGCTGAAGGCGCTGCGGCTTTGGTATTGGAAAGTGAAGCCAGCATGCGTGCCCGATCTGCAACGTGTTATGGTGAAATTATCGGCGGTTTATCAACTAGTGAAACAGAGGGATTATTTTCTGTGGATACAAGCGGGCAAAAGCTTGCTGAATTGATGCAGCGTACTTTGGATCTTGTAAAACTAAATACTAATGATTTAGGTTTTATCGTTGCTCATGGAAATGGTAATAGTAAATCAGATTATAGCGAATCTCAGGCAATACAGAATGTTTTTGCCCAAGAGGAGGTTCCAGTAACTGCCTTTAAATGGTCTATGGGGCATACTATATGCGCTTCTGGTTTGATTGATGCAGTAATGACAACCTATGCACTTTCATCTAAATGTGTGCCAGGGATAGCTAATTTGCAAAATATTGCACCCAGTTGTAATGGTTTATTCGTAAGTGCAGATCATCAACCTCTAAAAAGAGGGCCTTATGCACTGACAATTAATCGAGGATTTGCCAGTATGAATGCGTGTTTGGTGATCAAAGCTTGTGACTGAATTAGAACAAAAAATTAATGAATTGCCAGTGAGTTGGCTAGGCCGATTTGTCCATAAATTTTTACCCTATAAGCGGCAAATAGTTATGGCTAATATCGATCGTGTCTTCGGTGATCAATTAAGTAAAGGGCAAAAAAAGCGACTTGCTATATCGTATTACTCACATTTGCTTAAATCCTTTAAAGAAGCCATCCAATTGCGTTTTATGTCTGAAGATGATTTACGGAATCAGGTTGAGGTTCGTGGTCATGAAAACATGTTGGCGGTTGTAGCACAACAAAAAGGTGTTTTGGTTCTGACAGGGCATTTTGGAAATTGGGAAGTTGCACCAATCGGCGGTGTTTTAAATTTTAAAGAATTTCAGGGGCAGTTTCATTTTATCCGTCGCACTTTATCAATCAAATTTATTGAGCGAAGTTTGTTTAAGCAATACTACCAAGTCGGTTTAAACGTTATTCCTAAAAAAAACTCGCTAGATAAGGTTTGCGCTGCTTTAGAGCAAAATCATGCAGTCATTTTTGTTCTTGATCAACATGCTTCTTTAGCGAACCGAGATGGTATTGCCGTGGAGTTTTTTGGTACGAAGGCAGGAACTTATCGGAGTTTAGCCACTTTATCCCGTTATACAGGAGTACCAGTAATTCCTGCAGCAGGCTATAGATTACCCAATGGCAAACATGTTTTAGAATTTTATGATCCAATTCCTTGGAAAGATTATGGGAATGCTCAAGAATCTCTTTACCATAATACATTGGCTTATAACCAAGCTTTAGAACGTATTATTCTGGCTCATCCTGAGCAATGGAACTGGATGCATAAACGTTGGAAACTCAAATTGTAATCGTTTAATTACTTATCGCAGTATTAAACGATTCAATATGTTCCACCTCAAAGGTATCTTCCTCTTCTTGTGCAGGCTGTTTCATTTTAGAAAAAAAACCTTCAGCCCAATGGAATGCGCTTTGTGCATATACAGTTGCTTCACACGCATATTCAGAAAACACTTTAGTGGCGCTTGTAACGAAATCAGTGGTTTCCTGTGCTTTTAAAGGTTTTGGGGTGGGAGTGATTATTAATTCCGGCATTGGATAATCCAATTCGTCAGAAACAGATTGTAGATGATCCGAATCTTCATTGACTTGTGCAAGTAATAAATCCACCTCGCTACGTTGTTTTTCTTTTAATGTTAATTCCAACAAACGGAATCGATTTACAATAAATGGAGTTTGGTTTTCTTTTAGCCAGCGATATAGCCCTTCGTTGTTCTCTTTATGAGTCATCACGTAATGATACAAAGTATGGAGTTTTTGTCTTGTACTGAACTCTTCTTTAGGCATTGGCTGTAACGAATAACTATCTAATGCTTTAATAATGTCTTCAAATTTTTCCTGAGTTAATGGCAAACTAATTTTTTTTAACAAATCCAGAATATCTTTTCCTGTGTCTGGGGCTGGAATGTTTTTCGGGACTCGTTTTGTGGATTTTTTTCTATTGTTTTCTATTGGTGCCCATGACTCTGAAGCAACATAATCAGGTGCGTTAGGTTTAAAAAAACCAGTCCAGCCATAAGTCCAACATCGTTTAATCCATTTAATTAGATTAGCAAAAAATCCCTGATTTTGAGTATAAGTTAACTCTTGTTGTGCCTCTGAAAGCGCCTGTTGAGCCACTTGAATAATTTCTTGATTTATTTCGGAATTAAGATTTTTTAGCGCCAAGGTACACAACTCGATCACGCGTTGATAATTATCTTTTCCACCCCGTAAACCAAAATAACGGATGATCCTCTTTGCATCAAATAAAAACAATTGATAGCTGACTTGTTCATCAAAAAAAATGGGATGATTTAAAAAAGCAGTAAATATTGCTTCCTTGATTGATTCATCTAATTCAGGACGTCTTAACATAAAACTGATATGGTGTATTGCTTGATTTCGCGATCTTAACTTTTCTGATCCCCCATAGAACTCCATGTAGTCATTAATTAGTTGTGTGATAGGTTCTGGGCTGCCTTTATAGTGTATTAAAAAATACTCAAAACAATTTATCGACTTATCATGTTTAATCAATCCCTCAATAAAGGGGTTTTCATCAGAATGTAATGATAGATTTTGCTCCCTAGAAACTCCGGGAATGGTTGGGCTTAAATATACAGTTTGGATCAGTCGTTGAATATTGATTCGCTTATTTTGATAAAATAATGCAACTTCGCCTTTTAGTGCACTATTTCTTAAATAGCGATTCGTTAAAAAAGCGGTCCCTTTTGCTAACTCCTTAAATGCAAGTTTATCATTTAGGAAAAAAAGCAATTCTATTGCTTCCAGCGAAAAAGAATGATTTTTACCTAATAATCTTTTTGCTAGTTGATTGATATAACTTGCATAAGCCTTATTGTAATGGCCGTTAAGATATAAACGTATCGCCAAAATCAAATGAGATTCTTTATTCGCATGCTCTAAAAATTTCAGAGACATGTTATTAAACAATCCTAAATGCTCAATAATATTGATAAGGATTGTTTCTTTCTGATTTGATTCCATTTTGCTTAATTCATCGATGACATTGGGTGCTGCAATGTTCATTAAATGCGCCAAGACGTAATGGGCATTAGGCATAGATGAAAAATGGTTGAGCCAATAGGTAAGAACCTTGTGTCTCTCATAGAGGGGGTATCTTTCAATCAGCGCTTCTATTTGTTTTCTGGTTAATTGATGAAAGTGAGGAATTGAGCAAAGAATACTTACTGCTGCCTCGGGTTCCAATTTGCCAATTAATTGGGGTGAGAGTGTTTCCAAATCAAGTTGATGAACCAGGACATTAAGACGTGATGGGATATGATGATCTTGAAGTGTTAATCTATTTAATAATGAATCCCCTCTTAAACAAGACAGGAATTCTTTTTGGCTTAGCAAATGAATAATTAAGAGGGATTTTACTTTTAGGCTTTGCACTATTTTTATCGACTCAAGAATGTTTGAGGCGGTAAATTGCTCTTCTTCAAGGGTCGTTAAAAATTGAGCTTGGCTCCTTATATCCTTATCGATCTCTTTTAAATATTCAGAGTTTCCCATAGCGGCTTTGAATAAATCAAAACTTTGTATTTTGCTTCCTGTCATGGCACTCTCCTTTTAGCCAAGCACCAGTTTCCAAAATAGATTTCTGTCGAACTCTACCGTGGCGGCAAATCACTTCGTCAATGTGGTGCTCGAATCCTCATGTACTCCGTGTACACTCCGGTTCTGCGCGCTCCACTTCTTTCTCGTATGTACTCACTGCCGCGAGTTTCTAAAGAAGTTTAATGGGGCGTTGCGAGTGTGAGGTCGTTCTTTCAGGATAACTCTTTGTAAATAAAATTCAATACTTGTGTTAATTTTGCATAAAAAGTGAAATTGATACAAAGATGAGTAACTATCGACTTTTAAAACAAGATACCTTCATAAACAAAAACAGCCGGACCAGTCAGGGTGATTGCTTTATTAATTTCTGGCCAGTCAATAAACAAATCTCCGCCAGGTAAAGTAACTTTTATTTGTGCATCCAGTTGATGGTATAAACGTCCAATAGCCGCCGCTGCCACAGCACCACTTCCACAGGCCTTTGTTTCTCCACAGCCGCGTTCATACACACGTAATCGGATATGTTGTGGACTTATAATTTGCATAAATCCAACGTTGGCTTGAGCAGGAAAGTAGGGATGTAAGCTGATTTGTTTTCCTAGAGTGTCAACTGGAGCGGTTTCTGTATCGTCTACCAATAATACTGCATGTGGATTTCCAACACTTAAAGCATGGAAGTTGACCCTTTTGGGGGATTGAAGTTCTAAAGAATACTCAATGGCTTGTTTCTCCGCTTTAAGTGGAATAGCCGATGGAGCTAACTCGGGAATTCCCATTTCGACGCTTACACTAGAGTCTGAATTGATATGTAAACTCATCTGAGTCGTTTGGGTCGCAACGGTTAAGTGATTTTTGTCGGTTAAACCGTAATATTTTGCAAATAAAGCCAGGCAGCGTGCTCCATTACCGCATTGGCCCACTTCCTGACCATCGGCATTAAAAATTCGATAATTAAAGTCAATACCATTTTGCTGGCTTGATTCAATCAACAAGCATTGGTCAAAACCGATGCCTGTATTACGTTGAGCCATAGCGGCGATTTGTTGGGGATTTAGATTAATATTCTGATTAATTCCATCAATCACCATGAAGTCATTGCCTAAACCATGCATTTTAGTAAATTTAATTTTCATATTTTTATCTATTGAGTTGATAGTTATTTGCTAACAGAACTTTTTGTTGATTCAGGCAAATAAAGCGGTCCTTTTTGCCCACAAGCCGACAAGAGTAGTGCAATACAAACCATAAATAAAAAGTAAATTCGTTTCATTGGAAATAAGCAAGTTAACGATTAGAGGATTACTATCTATTTATTTAAGTAAAAATTCAAGTAATATACAATTTTTTTAAAGTAACCCGGGAAAATTAAATAAAAACCCCGGGTTCTGCTGCTTATACTTTGCGATCTAGTGCTCTTGCTGCTCGTTCGTCATCAACTTCAGCATCATCATCAATCGATACATCGAGCTTTTTTCTATGTTCGTTCAATGTAGAAACTACATTTTGTCCGGCAGATTGCCAAAATAAAAACGATTTTACCGAGGAATAGCCAACATTGTTATAAGCGGCGAGTGCAATTAATCCGAGGCCTGCCAAAAGAATACCTGCAGCAATTACGACATTTCTGATATATCGAATTAATTCCGGATCACGATGTTTTGTCAGAGTCGTTTCCACTTTATCAAGATAGTTGTAAAACTGACGCGCGCGATCTTTAGGGTGAGGAATTCTCTTTTTATCTTGCAAAATATTAAGCAGTTTGGTGACTTCTCTAATTTTGTCCATTATTTTATCATCGGATTTTTTAATTTCATCATCTTCTTCCAATTCTTTAGCTCTATTGGATAATTGAGATTGGAGTGAAGCCAAATATTCTGCGGTTAATGGAATGAGCTTTTTATTAATAAGACGTAAATGCTTCGAATCGTTTTCATCGTTCATTCCATTAAGATATTCGTTCATGCCTTTATAATATTCGTTTTTTTTGATTCGTACACTTCTTAATACAGCGTTAGTCTTTTCCAGTTGCTGTTCTTTTTCCACTAGATTTTGCTGCAGCTGTGCAATTTGCGATGTTAATCCTTTCTTTTCTGCTTCTAAGGCGGTTTTTTCTTGCTTAAGGCGATCAATTACCCCATATTTGTTAATCGCATGGCGTTCAACTAACTCTTGAAACGTGCCTTTTTCAGCGGGCTCAGGCAATGCATTAGGTCGGTCTCGATAAAATTTTTGTGCTGCAATGTCAATTAACGCACTGGCTGTTTTTCGGAGAGACAGTTCATGTTTATTGAAAACAGCTTCTTCAGTAGCAAGCTCGCGTACTCGACCTAATGCTGCTAGGTCATCAATAAAGACTTCGATTTGATGGTACAGTTTTTCAAATTCATCAAAAGAACTGCCATATTGCTCCTCAAATCGCGTTACAAGTTGATCGACTAAATCTTCTTCAGCCTCACTTTGAGGCAGTTTATCTTTCAATTGTTGGCAAATGTATTCTATTTTTATTTTAATTGGATGATCCGCTAATTTAGCAAAATCAGGACTATTAAAGATCGCAAGAATTTGCGGATTAATCTCTGAGTTAGAAGCGCTCTCATCATTTTCCGGATTAACTTCCGCATTTTCATCTTTCTTATTAATCTGAGTTAATAAGGTATTAAAAAAGCGCTGCAAGTTTGCATTGATTGGCGTTTGCAAACGATTAAAATCATCCTGCAAGTTTGCATGTTGTTGTACCACTGTTTGGGCAATTACTTTTAGACTCAAGGTATAAAGAGATTTGACAAATTCTTGTATAGTCGGGTTGTCTATTTGTAATAAGTGATCAAATTCTTGAAATGTTGCAATGATTGCATCAAAGAGGTCTTGCTTTTCTATTTGCTTACTCTCTTCACTCCAGTCATCTATCAGATATTGTTGGCTTACTCTTTGAAGTAATGTACCAAATGAACTCAAGACATCTTTACGTGCATCCTCATTATCAAGTATTGCTTCGCGAGCAATTGGTTTATCAACACCAGAAGATGAAAGATTCGTAATGACTTTTATGTTCTTAGATAATACATTTTGTGCTGATTTAATTAGTCCTGCCAGGGTTTGATCTTCGTGTGAATCGACTTGGAGTATTTTGAAAAAATACTCTTTCATTAAAAAACTGTGCTCTTCGTTAACATATCCCATGTTTTTAGGAAAAATCTCAGTTAGGAGTCCATATTTATGGTCAGTGCGTAGTACTTTTCTTTGCGGCGCTACGCCCATAGCAAGGTAGCAAGTCATATTGAATGCTTCATAGGCTGCTCTATTTGCATAAATTTTGTCATAAAGCTTGCGAAATATGGTTGGAAAATCAAGTTTTGCTACATCAACACCCTCATCAATATCTACCTCGTCCAGAAATGAGATATTTTTTCTACCTAGACCGGTGTATTCATGAAAAATTTCTTGAGCATCTTTAAATTCAACACCATGATTCACTAAAAAACGAAGTAATTTAAAAATCATTAATTTTTGCACGTGGGTCGATTTGGTTTTCTCAGGAGAAACGACTTTGCTCCGTTGTGATGCATTACTGCCAGCAGAGCCTGTACCATGATGACCGGGTAGCGTGTTGCGAATGAGTACCTGATTTTCTGGATCTGAAGCTTCTGGATAGATTGGAGTAAAGCCCCAGTCTGAATGTTCATTTTCGTAATAGACAATTTCTGCGTATTTAACAATAGCTGGAATAGTAAAAAATCTCGAGTCGTACCAGGTTACTGGCCAGACGTCCCCAGGGACAGGGTCAATGATAAAAAGGCTCATTGATACGTTGGGGATATTAGTTTTTAGTGCATTAAACCAGAGCTCTTGGGCTGCTTTGTCTTTAGGTAATTGAGTCAATAGGGGTTTAATAATGTCAGGAGTATTATTAGTGGGTTTGCCGTTTTGTCTCTCTGTTTGTTGTTTCGTTAGCTCTTTTATTAATTGCTCGAAATTTTCACAAGAGTTAATCGCTTCTTTTATTGCATTGATTTCATGAGCAATCAGAATGGATTCAACTCCGCCTCTACTGTGTGCAATCTCATTAAGGTCAGTTTGTCCTCGAACAAGAGCATTTAAAGCAATACCTAGCCCAATTCCAATTTTTTCGCCAACATTGGTTCCATCATTTTTAGGGCCATTAACAACCCCGACGTTTAATGATTGATAAGGAACAAGCAGTTTGTGATCAATAACTGGGTCATCTGTTTTAATCAAGGTAGAAACAATACTTAGAGTTTCTCCCTTAGGGTAATATTCCTTTACTGTATCCCCTAATTTTACAGGTGCTTTTTTCTTGTCTTTTAGAGTGGGAGTATAGACTGTGCCTGTCCCCAACATCGTAAGGGTAAATGATTTAGATTCTATCTTCTTAAACATATTCTTGCCACTTATTGACTCACTGTAGCGCACTATAATTCATGTTGGCTAATAATGGAATAGGCCGAGCGGTTTTTTTGATTTCTAATTGTGCAAGTTGGTATTATTTTATTTTGTTTTTGATGAGATTAGATTCAATTAAATATCGAAAACGTATAACTTGCACTGTGCTAATGCATTAGCGATAATTTCCCTTTTTGTCTGTGAGGGGATTTGTTTTGAATGTACTTATAAATGAGTCACAGGCTAAAGCCCAGGCATGCGTTATTTGGATGCATGGATTAGGCGCTGATGCTTCCGATATGATGGGTTTAGTCGATCAGTTAACGATTGCAGATCTTGCGATACGTCATGTATTTATTAATGCTCCCTTGCGTCCTGTGACTTTAAATGGAGGCATGGTCATGCCTGCCTGGTATGATATTATGGGCATGAAACTGATTGATAGAGAAGATAAAGAAGGAATTGAACAATCCGAATTGCTGATTCGTAAAGTCATGGATGAACAATTAAACGATGGTTTGGCGTATAATCAGATTTTTTTAGCAGGATTTTCACAAGGAGGAGCGATGGCATTGCATACCGCCCTTCATACAACAGCGCGCTTAGCAGGGGTTGTTGCTTTATCTGCTTATTTACCTTTAGCAATGCATACCAGACCAAAGCTGGATAAAAGCACACCTTTTTTCATGGGAGCAGGGCAATTTGATCCCTTGGTTTTGCCTCAATGGACTGAATCAAGTAAAGATTGGATATTGAATAAAGGATATGAGCATATTTCTTATTATAAATATCCTATGGAACATTCAATTTGTTTTGAGGAAATTAAAGACTTAAGTCTTTGGTTTAGAGATAAAATTCGGGGAGAAGCATAATGCCCATAGTAAAAAAGTCACGAACGGTTAATTATACCTGTGAACAAATGTTTTCCTTGGTGAATGAAGTAGAGCGGTACGCGGAATTTCTACCTTATTGCGCAGAAAGCTTGGTGCATCATCGCGATGAAGATGAAGTGCAGGCAACTTTAATTATAGGCGCTGCCGGTATGAGTAAGTCATTTACCACACGCAATATGCTACAAGTTAATAAAATGATAGAAATTCGTCTTGTTGATGGGCCATTCAGTCATTTAGAGGGGTTTTGGCGCTTTGATGAGGTCGAAGAAGGATGCAAAATCTCTTTTGATCTGGAATTTGAGTTTGCAGGACGCATGTTCTCCATGCTGCTAGGTCCTGTTTTCGAACAAGTAACGGATAAAATGGTTGATTCATTTTGTGAGCGAGCCAAGGCAATTTATGGTCAGAGTTGAGCTGGTTTATGTGGCTGTAGACAAGACCACGGTACATATGACTTTAGAGCTCAAACAGGGGGCAACAGTCCTTGATGCGCTGAATGCATCAGGAATATATGATATCCATCCGGAAACACAAGGCATGTCTGTTGGAATTTATGCAAAGCAGGTTTCTTTAGAACAGGTGCTGCAAGAAGGGGATAGGGTAGAGATATACAGACCCCTGGTTTTAGATCCAAAAGAGAAGCGTCGTCAAAAGGCGATTCGCATCCGATGATATTCTATAGAGTACGCAGCGAAACCCGGGTTTCGCTGCGCTGCACCCGGGCTACAATAGATCAAGACTTTATGAGTCCTACTTATTCTTGATTAATGTCAGGTTCATTCATAGACGCTACACCTGGTTTTAGCTTGCCGCGTTCGATTCGTGCCAGAGCACCATTTTGAAAGTATAAGCTCACTGTTGACATGGTCATATATCCTCGTCCTCTACGCCAAGTGTATGCATAGTCCCAGCGGTTATCGTTAAACGTAGGACTTAACAAACTGGTTCCCATCAATATAGCAACATCATTTTTACTCATTCCTATTTTCAGTCGATCTATTTTTGACTGTGGTAACAAATTTCCTTGTTGAACTACTCGTCGAGACAGATCAAACGATGAGCATTGAGTAAGGGTTAAGGTGCATACGATTCCTAGTAGAAAAATTATTATTCTCATTTTTTTGCCTATCGTGAAAAATTTCGCCATAATAACACGTCATTTACTGAAAGACACCTTTAACCTGGAAAAGCAGTTGAAACCTTACTGTGCAAGCTAAAGGTACCGAATCTTCTGGAATTTTTCCAGGTTTAGAGAAGACAAATTCGTTACTGCGAAGGAGCATTAATGGAAGAGAGTAAGCAGCTAAAAAATGCTGGATTGAAGATTACTTTACCACGTTTAAAAGTATTGCAAATATTGGAGCAATCTCCTAACCATCATTTAAGCGCCGAAGGTGTGTATAAGGCGTTATTGGAGACAGGGGAAGATGTTGGTCTTGCTACCGTTTACCGCGTGTTAACGCAATTCGAAGCTGCAGGATTGGTGAATCGGCATAATTTTGAAGGAGGACACTCAGTATTTGAATTGAGTCAGGGAGCGCATCATGACCACCTGGTTTGTATCAAATGTGGCTGTGTTGAAGAGTTTGTTGATGAGGTCATTGAACAAAGGCAGAAAATTATAGCTGAGCGCGCCAATTTTCAGATGACGGATCACGCATTGAATATTTATGGGATATGCCCACGTTGCCATAAAGGCCAATAAAAATCGTTGGCAGTTTTATTGTTCTTTTTTCCCCAAAAGGAAATAAGTTTTCACAGTACCAATCCCTTTCATTTCTGTAGTTCCTCGTGGCTCAATAAGGAATTCATCTTGAAGCATAAAGGCCATTTTTTCCGAGATATGGATTTTATTAGGAAGAGAGGTTTCTTCCAGTCGACTGGCTAAATTGACTACATTACCCCATATGTCATAAACAAATTTTTTGTGACCAATGATTCCTGCGATTACGGTACCATAGGTGATGCCAATCCGAAATTGAAGATCCATGTGATTTTCTTGATTAAAAGTCATCATTCGTTCCAGAATGGCCAAAGCATAATTCGCAATATTAATTGCATGTCGCGTTGTTTGTTCGGGAACTCCTGATACTGCCATATAGTTATCACCAATGGTTTTAACTTTTTCTACATGATATTTTTCAGTAAGTTTATCGAGCTCAGCAAATAATCGATTTAGAATATTTACCGTTTTTTTAGCTCCCAACTGTTCTGTGAGTTGAGTAAAATTAATAATATCAGCAAACATGACACTGGCTTGGGAATACTCATCAGCAATATCCTCTTCACCCATTTTCAAGCGTGAAGCAATCGCTTCTGGCAAAATATTCAAGAGTAATAAATCATTTTCCTCATTTACCCTCGATAATGTCTTTAATGCATGAATGATAAAAAAGAGCATAAGTATGGTCGATAGAAGTGAAAGTGCAAGTGCTAAAGCAATAATTTTTGACATCTTGAGATCAATTTTTTCGTTAGTTATGAATGTTCGATTATCTACCAGAGTAAAAAATTCTTGTAAGGGTTTCATCACCTGTAATTTGGCGCTCATATAATCAGCGCCAAAAACCATTTGTTGCGCTAATTGAGGATTCGGTTTCCCGATAATGGTGTAATCACCTGATTTATCTTGATATTTTCCATCAAATAAATTCATTGCTTTGATTTCAGTTTCTGAGAGTTGATTACTTTGGTTTTCTGCTTTAGCCAATAAAGAAAATTCTTTTAGAGTAAAATGATGTTCTAACATCATTGCAGATAACGATTTTGCTGGGCCATAAGGTTGGGGACGTTTGTTATCAATAACCAAATCCCAATACAATTCGTCATAATTTAAAGGTAGTGGCGAAGTTCCATTACGTATACTTAAAATTTCATCGTAGTACTTACGGTATTTTTTCTCGCCGGTGACCACATAAAGGCGAGCCATCTCAGTTAAATCATCGGAGCTTTGACGAAGTTTGTTAGCTAGCATATATAGTTGGTAGCGTTCATTTCCATCAATAACCTCTTGAACTGCGATGTGTTTTAATGCAAATAAGCAAATGATTAGGCTCACTAAAGAGAGCGCTAAGAAGAAAAAAAAGTAGTATAAAAGACGTGTGTTTTTAAGATGGAGCTTTGTAAGCACGTTTAACTCTCCTATTAACTTACATTCAAGAATAGCTTATTTATATAATTATGGAGCTATTTCTAATAACTAATTTTAAATGCTATTCTTTAAAGAAGAATATATCTGTTTTATTAGGGAATGTTTAGGACGAGCCAGACTTGATCCTTAAATTAGTTCAAGGATTAATTAATGAAATTGTTATTTTTAGGCGCCGGTAGCGGTATTGGAACGGATTTCGAAAACTTTCAATCAAACATGTTACTTCTAACAGATAGTGGTAAGAAACTATTGATAGATTGTGGCACAGATATTCGTTTTTCATTAACTAAACTAGGATACCATTCTCAAGATATTGATGCAGTGTATATTAGCCATTTACATGCTGATCATATTGGTGGTATCGAATGGTTCGCCTTTCAACGAAAATTTGCTTCCCAACCGAACCAAAAGCCTCACTTAATTATTCATGAACACTTAGTAGATCTATTATGGAACAGTAGTCTCAGTGGGGGGTTGAAAACACTTGATGATAAAGAAGCTACTTTGAGTGATTATTTTAACGTCCAAGTAGTTCATACTGGCCACACTTTTAGTTGGGAAGGTCTGAAACTAAATCCAGTGCAAACAGTTCACATCTATTCCAACAAGGAGTTGATGCCAAGTTATGGGTTGGATATTAGTTATCAAGGAAAAAACTACTTCATTACCACTGATGCACGATTTACGCCGGAACGCTTCGAACCATATTATCGAGATGCGGCTTTGATTTTTCATGATTGTGAAACCTTAGATACTCCCAGTGGAGTGCATACTCATTTTAATCAGTTAGTTACATTAGATCCTCAAATTAAAGCAAAAATCTGGTTATATCATTATAATGATGGAGTGCTACCCGATGCACAAGCTCATGGTTTTGCAGGTTTTGTTCGTTGTGGTCAGAAGTTTGATTTCAGTTAAAATCGAGTAATGGCTTACTTAAGAAGTTCAATTTAAAAAACAAAGCCCAATTGGAAAACTGTTTGCCAGAATTATATTCTCGCCAGATTATAGATAGCTTTTCTTTTCAAAAATGAAAACTATCTAATAACTTTATGCATAATTACATAAGAAAAACTCCAGTTTATTCTTAAAGTTTTATGTATTTCATTGATATAATGATCTACTTTTCAAATCGTTAATATGGATATTTATGTGGATTGTATGGATTGCGCTTTCGCGACCTTACACGTTTATTGTAATGGCTCTGATGCTTCTTATTATTGGGCCTTTAGCAATAATGCGGACTCCTACAGATATTTTTCCTGACATCGATATCCCGGTTGTGAGTGTTGTATGGAATTATGCGGGCTTGCCTCCTGATGAAATGGGTAATCGCATTGCGAGTGTATTTGAGCGAGCCGTTACTACCACTGTGAATGATATTGAACATATTGAATCCTCGTCGCTGATTGGTGTCAGTGTGATCAAATTATTCTTTCAACCTGATGTCAATGTTGACTTGGCTTTAAGCCAAGTTACAGCAATTGCACAAACGATACTCCGTAATTTGCCGCCTGGGACTTTACCGCCATTGGTATTGAGCTATAAAGCCTCAACAGTTCCTGTTTTACAACTGGTGTTATCAAGTGGAACCATCCCGGAACAAAAGCTAAATGATTTAGGTAATAACTTTCTTCGTACGCAACTTGCAACAGTACAAGGAGCCGCGGTACCGTATCCCTATGGAGGAAAAATACGTCAAATCCAGGTCGATTTAGATCTGCAAGCCATGCAAACCTATGGTATTTCGGCACAAGAGGTGAATAATGCAATTCTTGCCCAAAATCTGATTATCCCTGCAGGTACACAAAAAATAGGTGAATATGAATACATTGTTAAATTAAATGGTAGCCCGCTTTCAGCAGTTGAATTAAATGATGTGCCGGTTAAATCTACTCCTGGTCGCGTTTTATATGTGCGTGATGTTGCGCATGTACGCGATGGATTTGCACCGCAAACCAATATAGTACGAGTGGATGGAAAACGGGCAGTAATGATGTCAATTCAAAAAACCGGCAATGCGTCTACTTTAGATATTGTGAATCGGGTTAAGGCTTTATTACCTAAAGTTAAGAACATGCTTCCGGAAGGACTTAATTTGTCTAACTTTGCGGATCAATCAATCTTTGTTACTGCTGCAATTCGCGGGGTAATTACGGAGGGAGTGATAGCGGCTGCATTAACTGGGCTTATGATTTTACTCTTTTTAGGCAGTTTACGTAGCACTTTTATAATAACTTTGTCCATCCCGTTATCCATCATCGCATCAATTAGTATCCTGTCTGCTTTAGGAGAGACAATCAATATTATGACCTTGGGTGGTTTGGCACTTGCTGTGGGTATTTTAGTTGACGATGCGACGGTAGCTATTGAAAACATTAACTGGAATTTGGAGCAAGGTAAAGAAGTAGAGCAAGCAATTCTTGATGGCGCGAAACAGATTGCGATACCTGCATTGGTATCGACTTTATGCATTTGTATCGTGTTTGTTCCTATGTTTTATTTGGGAGGTGTCGCCCAATATTTATTTGTGCCTTTAGCTGAAGCCGTAATTTTTGCCATGCTCATGTCTTATATTTTATCACGAACCCTGGTTGCTACCCTGGCAAAATATTGGTTGCACAAACACGAGCTGATGACGGAAGAGAAAAATAAAAGCCGATTTGCTCGTGTGCACGAAGCATTCGAAGAACAATTTACACGATTGCGGTCGCAGTACTCTAAATCATTATCTTGGGCATTGAACAATGCTAAGGTTTTTATTTTTTATTTCTTAGGCTTTGTTAGTATTTCAATAGTATTGCTTTGGCCATGGCTTGGTTCGAATTTTTTTCCTAGTGTGGACGCCGGACAAATCAAATTGCATATTAGTGCTCCTACAGGAACCCGCGTAGAGGAAACAGCACGGCTTGTAGATAATATTGATACCACGATTCGACAAGTAATACCGCCTAAGGATCTAGGAAGTATTGTTGATAATATTGGCTTACCGGTAAGCGGAATTAATTTATCGTACAGTAATTCAGCAACGAATGGGCCAGAAGATGCGGATATCTTAATTTCTTTGAAAGAAGGGCATCGACCCAGCTCGAATTATGTGCATCAATTAAGATCGGTTCTGAGAGAACGTTTTCCAGCAGTGACGTTCGCATTTTTACCTGCTGATATAGTAAGCCAAATCATCAATTTTGGTTTGCCATCACCCATTAATATTCAGGTTATTGGCTTAAAAAAAGAAGACAACGCTCATTATGCCAATAAACTGATGAATCAGCTAAAACGAGTACCTGGTCTCACCGATGTACGAATAAGGCAATCTAATGATTATCCTGAGTTTTTTGTGGAGGTTGACCGTAGTTTGGCAAATGAACTTGGATTTACGCAATTCAATGTCGCCTCTGATTTGTTAGTTACGCTATCAGGCAGTTTTCAAACAACACCCACATTTTGGTTGGATCCTAAAAATGGAGTGTCTTATCCGATTGTTACACAGGCACCGCAATATGTGATGACCTCATTAAATGATTTGCTTAATATTCCAATTGGAAGTTTAACTCTGCCTAGTCAACTGCAAATTTTAGGTTCTTTTGCAAAGCTGAAACGTACTTGGACCTCAGTTGTTGAGTCACATTATAATGTTCAGCCTGTCATTGATATTTTTGCTTCAATCCAGGATAGAGATTTAGGCTCAATAACTAAAGATATCCGGAGGATAATCCGTGATACGCAGAAGGACCTACCGAAAGGATCATCTGTAGCGATTCGCGGTCAGATAGATACTAAGGAGCATGCATTCAATGGTTTATATTGGGGATTGGCTTTTTCTATTTTATTAGTTTACCTGCTGATTGTTATTAACTTTCAATCCTGGGTTGATCCATTTATTATTATTACCGCATTACCTGCTGCGATTGCAGGAATTGCCTGGATGTTATTTATTACTCATACCGCAGTAAGTGTACCTGCTCTAACAGGAGCAATTATGTGTATGGGAGTTGCAACAGCAAATAGCATCCTCATCATTAGTTTTGCTCGCGATCATCTTGCAACTGAAAATGATCCCATGAAAGCCGCGCTTGAGGCAGGGCAGACGCGTCTAAGACCGGTAATGATGACTGCATTGGCCATGATAATCGGTATGTTTCCTATGGCATTAGGCTTGGGAGATGGGGGTGAGCAGAATGCTCCGTTAGGGCGGGCAGTAATTGGAGGGCTATCTTTTGCAACGATGGCTACTCTCTTTTTTGTCCCTTCAGTTTTTTATGTGATTCACGAATTCAAGCTGAAGAAGAAGCAAAGGAAGGATCATGCTTAAATCAATTCAATCATCTGGACAGGACCATAAACATAGGCGACGTATTATCGCGATTACAGTTTTTTTATTCATCATGTTGGTGATAGTTTTTTTACGTGTTTACGCAGCAATTCACTTGCGTAATGAAACGCTTGCTGATGCGGTTCCTGTGGTGCGAGTGATGAAAGCCCAACAAGAGAAAGGAGTTGATAAAATTATTTTACCAGGCAATGTTCAAGCTTGGCACGAGTCACCTATTTATGCACGCACTAATGGTTATATTAAAAAATGGTATGTCGATATTGGCAGTCACGTTAAAAAAGGGGATTTGCTTGCGGTCATTGAAACACCGGAGCTTGACGCGCAGGAGCGCCAAGCAAGAGCCGATTTGAAGACTGCAATAGCAAATAATCAATTGGCACAGATTACTGCAAGGCGTTGGCTTAATTTAGTTAAAACAGAATCAGTATCCCAACAAGAGACAGATGAAAAAGTAAGTACAGCTGCAGCTTTAGAGGCTGCGATGTTTTCAGCTAAGGCTAACTTGCAACGATTACAAGAATTAGTTGGATTTGAACGTGTTATCGCCCCTTTTGATGGAGTGATCACGGATCGCGCCACAGATATTGGTGATTTAATTGATGCAGGAAGCAGTTCAACAGCAAAACCTTTATTTCGTATTGCCCAAACAAGTCCTTTGCGAATTTATGTCAAAATTCCCCAGTATTACTCGTCGCGAATTAAACCAAATATGATTGTAGATCTACATTTCGCGGAGCATCCCAAGCAAGTTTTTTCCGCCAAACTATTTGAAACAGCACAAGCAATTGATCCCGATACACGTACTTTGCTCGCTCAATTTATTTCTCCTAATAAAAATGGGGAGTTATTGCCGGGTGGTTATACTGAAGTATGGTTTACTTTGCCCATTCCTCCAAAAACGGTGATTCTTCCTGTAAATACCTTGCTTTTTCAGGCTCAAGGATTACAAGTAGCAACTTTGGATAAAGACAATAAGATTGTCTTAAAATCGGTTACTCTTCGACGTGATTTTGGCGCAACAGTTGAAATTGCCACAGGAGTATTGCCGGGCGATCGAGTAGTGCTTAATCCTCCTGATGCTATTGTTAATGGGGAAATTGTGCGAGTTGTTTCATGAGAAAATTGATTGGTGCTGGGGTACTTGTTTTTGCATTAATGGGTTGTTCTATGGCCCCAACCTATCATCGCCCAACCATGCCTGTCCCAGAGCACTTTAAGGAACCAGGAGCATGGGTGGAAATTAAATCGACACCACGAATTGTGGCTCCAGATGGCTGGTGGCAAGCGTTTAATGATCCTGTATTAAATGATTTGGAAAACCAGCTGAATAGTGCAAACCAAGATTTGAAATTGGCCTATGCTCATTTTCAGGAATCAATTTCATTAGTACAAGTAGCTCGATCGTATTTTTTTCCAACCATTCAGGGATTATTCAATGCAGATCGTCAGCAAAGTTCACGCACGGTAGCAAATCCAGTAAAGACCCCTGTATTTAACCAATTTCTATTGGGTGGTTTTCTCGCTTATGAGCTTGATGCTTGGGGCAGTGTTCGCAATTCGGTCATTGCCAGTGAGCGTAATGCTTCGGCAAGCGCGGCTGATGCTGCTTCGATTCGGTTGAGTTTACAGGCAGAACTTGCTAATGATTATTTTGCATTAAGAGGGAGTGATGAGGCACAACGTATATTGGATACTACCGTTATTGCTTATCAAAAAGCGCTTTATTTAACGAAAAATCGTTATCGAGGCGGTGCTGCGCCTATAGCCGATGTTGATGAGGCAGAAACTCAGCTTGAGAATGCAAAAACCATGGCGGCTGACATGCGATTACAGCGAGCCCAGCTTGAACATGCAATCGCAGTATTGGTTGGGGAAATACCCAGTAATTTTTCTTTACCTCCTGCCCAATCACCTAAAGTTTTTCTGGAAATAGCCCCTAATATTCCTTCGACCCTTCTAGAGCGAAGACCTGATATTGTTGCTGCCGAATCTCGGGTGCAAGCGGCCAATGCAAATATTGGCGTAGCACGAGCTGCTTTTTTCCCTGTGATTGACTTATCTGGAAGTACTGGTGTTCAGAGCAAAAGCCTTGCGAATCTCATTTCAAAACCGAGCCTTTTTTGGTCACTTGGTCCTTTGAGTTTATTGACCTTAACTCAACCTGTAGCGCAAGTAACGATTTTTGATGGTGGTCGATTGCGTGGTCTATTAAATCAAGCTAAAGCCCAGTATTTTGAAACAGTTGCTACTTATCGGCAAACCGTCTTAACTGCATTTCAGGAGGTGGAGGATAATCTGATTGCGGTTCACCAGCTCGATCAGGAATATCGAAGCCAAGAGGCAGCAACTCGAGCAGCAAAACGAGCTTGGGATCAGGAGTTATACCGATACAAAGGAGGCTTGGTTACGTTTCTGCAGGTTGTCGTCGTTGAAAATACTGCATTACAATCAAAACTGGCATTAGTTAATATCCACACTCGTCGTCAAATTGCGAGTATTCAGCTGATTAAAGCCTTAGGCGGTGGTTGGTCTTTAGATATGGGCAAGAAAGGATAAGATAGGGATAAAGGCAAGGAGTCCAGACTGATATTTATACTCCAGGAATCTCTCTTGCCTTAATTCTTCATCACAGGTTTACTTATTAATCAAGATTAATAGTATAGGAGTAACTACCCATGCCATCGTATACAGTATCAATGTAGCGAATTCCATTACAAGAAGCACTAACAACTGGATGATTCATTAATGGACCATCTTTAATATCAAGAACACACCAATTCTCTGAATCATAAGCTACAGTAACATGGGCATAACCAGAACGGCATGCAAATGAGTCTAAAATCTCAAAACTACGTGGTCCAATTATGTGAAGCATCACATCTGCATCATTAAATCCACTTACGACGTAGATACCAGGGTGGGAAGTATCGCTTAAGCGGAAATAATCTTTATATCCACACCAAGATTTATCAGCATGAGCATTCATCATCATTAAGCTGGTTGTAGCCAGTAGAATCCATTTTTTCATTTCAGAACACCTTTTTTATTATTTTTATTATTTGGAGCCGTTGGCGATTATAGGGAAGTATTGACTCAAAAACAATCACTCTGCTGCAAACTTTACGGATGAGCGTACAAAGGTGGGCTGAGCAAGCCAAATCATGGCAAGCAAGAATATGAAAATCCAGGCTGCGAGTCTGAAAATGTCGTTTGTAGCGAGCATAAATGCTTGATTGATTATCGTGGCATAGAGGACTCCGAACCCCTTGAGACCCGTAATTCCCAATGAATGCAGTTGATTGAGTGATTGTTGCAACAAAGGATTGTATGCGGTTATTTGTTCCACCAGATGACTTTGGTGCAAAGCCTCTCTATGATTCCATAAGGTGACGCTGATTGATGTTCCAAAGCTGCTCCCCAAAATTCGGCAAAAGTTGACAAGGCCCGATGCACTTGCCAAGCGATCAGGGGGCAGCTCAGCCAAAATAAGCACAATTAATGGGGTAAAGAAAAAAGCAAGTCCAATCCCTTGAATAAATCGAGGTCTAATCAGTTGAATAAAACTCATTTCAGTATAAAAGGTAGATTGCCATATGCACGTCCCCGCAAACACAATAAATCCAAGGCTGATAATAATGCGTAAATCAAATTTACCCATATAATTACCTACAATAGGCGTTAAAAAGAAGGGCAAAATCCCTACTGGAGCCACTGCAAATCCTGCCCAAGTTGGGGTGTAACCCATTTGCGTTTGTAGCCATAATGGGAAAATAACTACAGTGGAGAAATACACCATAAACCCTAAAGTTAAACTCATTGTCCCAATAGAAAAATTGCGATTAGTAAATAAATATAAATCAATAATTGGATGTTTTTGTGTTAAAAGCCAAATGATTAAGAAGCTAAGCGTAACGGTCGAGACGATTGCTAAAGTAACAATAAACGGTGAATGAAACCAATCTAAATCATGTCCTTTATCTAATAAAATTTGCAAACAGCCAACTCCTATTGATAACAATAACAAGCCAATAAGGTCAATTGGTAGTTTTGTGATAGGTGTCTCTCTTCCACTAAGAGTAATCAACGTAAATAGTACTGAAAAGATACCCACAGGGACGTTAATATAAAAAATCCACGGCCAGGTGTAATTATCGGTAATAACACCACCCAGGATTGGACCAAATATAGGTCCCACAATAGCAGTCATGGTCCATATACCAGTTGCCAATCCTCTTTTTTCAGGAGGATAATTAGCGAGGAGGATACTTTGTGATAAAGGAATCATTGGTCCCGAAACAGCACCTTGAATCACTCGGAAAAAAACCAACATTTCTAAACTCATTGATAACCCACAAAGCACAGAGGCAATTGTAAATAAGGTTGTAGAGAAAATAAATAAACGAACCTCGCCAAAACGCTTGGCTAGCCATCCGGTTAGAGGAAGCATAATGGCTTGACTTACAGCAAACGAGGTAATAACCCACGTTCCATTATCTGGGCTAACGCCTAAATCGCCTGCAATGGTTGGAATGGCTACATTAGCAATAGAGATATCAAGGACATTCATAAAGATAGCCAATGATAAAGAAATGGTCATCAGAGTCAATCTACTGCCAACTAGTGGAAGATGCTCGGCCATTATGATTTTGTCCTTGGGAGGAACATATCGGGTGAGTTTGCATGTAAAATTTCATCAATAAGTGATTTTACTTCTGCGAGCTGTTTTTTATAAATTTTTGTTTGATACTTAAATTTAGGCTCGGCTGTTTGTGGAATCCGATTGCCGTTTAAGTTATGAGTATCAATAGTAACCCGCATGGATAATCCTAGTTGTAATGGAATTTTTTTCAATTCAGCGGGGTTTAAACTAATACGCACAGGAAGTCTTTGTACGATTTTAATCCAGTTTCCTGTGGCATTTTGTGGGGGGAGTAAAGAAAAAGCCGAGCCTGTTCCCGCATTTAGGCCAACAACCTTTCCATGATAAGTTATTTCAGGATAAGCATCAGCATAGAGAGTAACTGGCTGACCAATGCGAATATCGTTGAGAGAAGATTCTTTGTAGTTTGCATCTACCCAGGTATCGTGGAGCGGAATAATCGCCAACATGACTGAGTTCAGCGATACTTGCTGTCCAGGTTGCACACTACGTTTTGCTACGTAACCGGTGATTGGGGCGGCAATAGTTGTTCTTTGAAAATTCAGATAAGCTGTTTTTAGATTTGCTTTCGCAGTTTCAACAAGTGGATGAGTATACAGATGTGCATTTTCAACTAGCGCAAGAGCTGCATCCAGTTGATGCAATGAGCTATCATAAGTTGCCTGAGCCGCTTCCACGGTTGTTTTATAATGTTGCATCTCTTCACGGGATACAGCACGATTACCAACCAAACCTTCGCGACGTTTTAAATCCAGTTGCGCTTTGACCAGATTTGCTTTGTTCACATTCACATTTTGTTGTACCTGAGCTGCATTTTCAAAATACTGACGCACTTGTCGTACGGTTTGTGCCAGATTTGCTTTAGCTTTTTGTAGCGCTATTGCATAATCGGTAGGATCTAATTTAATTATGATTTGACCTTCAGTGACCAGTTGAGTTTCATCGGTGTTTATCGTGATAACTGTCCCGGGGATTTGAGGCATCAGTTGCACCATATTTCCGTTGACGTAGGCATCATCGGTATAGAGTTCAAACCGTCCCCAAATGAGCCAATAGAGAAACCATAACAATGCAGTAAGTAAAAAAATACCGCCAAGAACGAGCATAGCAATTTTGCGTTTGCGTAATGTTTCAGTTGTTGCACCAACTTTTTTCGATTCGACCTCAGTTTCTTCTTTTTCTGCCATAATTCTATAGCTCTCCACCTAAAGCTGCTAATAAGGCTACAAAAGCTTGCTTTTGACGTGTTTGCAAATTATTCAAAATAGCTTTTTGCTGGATTAATAACTGTTTTATTTCAATTAGTTGGGTGTAATCAATAATTCCTTGAGTATAACGCGCCTGAAATAATTTGTAATTGGATTGGATATTAATTAATGCTTGGTTCTGTGCTGTAATTTGAGTATTAAGTGTTTTTAGGGCTGAAAGTTGATCACTGACTTGTTGTAATGAATTTAAAATAGTTTGATTATATTGGTTCACAGCAAGTTCAAATTGTGCATAGTTAACCCCAAGATTCGCTCTTCGTGCACCTGCATCAAAAATAGGTAAATCAAAAGCAGCAGCGGCATTATCGTTTTGGAGCCATATATTAAACGCTTTACTAAAGTACAGACTTTGCAAGCTGAGCAACCCCTTCAAATTAATATTGGGGAAAAAAGCGGTTTTTGCAACATTCACTTGATGTGCTGCAGCTTCGGTAAGCGCCCGTGCTGAAGCAATATCCGGTCTTTGTGCCAGTATATTTGCCGGGATTATTGGGGGTAACTGGAGCTGCTTTTTGTCATATACAAAAGGAGCTGGATCAATTTGTGTATTCAAGGGATTTTTACCCATTAAAACGGCTAATTGATGTCGCGATTGCATTTCAGCACGCTTGTAATCTTCTATGGACAATATAGCTTCTTGAGCATTAGCAACAGCTGTTTTTACGGGAATATTTGATTCAATGCCTTGTCGTTCGCGATCAGCGATGATATCAGCAAGTTGCTTTAACAAGCGTGCGTTTTCTTTGGCTAAATGTTGTTGAATAATGTTATTTTGAACTTCAAAATAAGCGGTTGCAATCGAAGCACTCAAAACCAGTCGGGTTTCAGCCAGCTCCATCTGTGCCGCAAATGTTTCACTTAATCTAGTAGCTAAGGTTTCTCTATTTTTGCCCCAAAAATCCAGCTCATAATTAAATTTTAAGCCAATATCTGCAACTTTTACTTGATCGATTTTTATTGAGTTAATTGGAGGCGGTATTTTGCCACGTATAGGAAAGTAAAATTGTTCCAAATAACCGCCCGAGTCTATAAATGGCCATAGTGATGATGAGGCGATTTTTGCAAGTTGTTGGGCACGTATCACTCGTGCTTTGGCGCTGCGCATATCAGGGGTATCCGCAAGAGCGACTGAGACAAGTTGATCTAATTGCGGATCATTAAACTGTTTAAAATAATGCGCTGATTTAATTTTTTCAGGTTTTTTATAAACGTGTTTTACTGCTAAATCAGTTGTATTGAGCGGTTCTGTACTCGTATGGGTTTCACCCAATAGGGAGCAGCCTGTAGATGCTAACGTGATTAAAATGCAAGTTACAAAAGACAGGCGCAAAATTTATTTCCCTTTATATGCGTGAAATTGGATAATGTATCAATATTTTGTGAAAAATACATTAATGATCATATTACTTAAACTTATTATTAATTTCTAACTTTATAAAAATATGGACTAAAATAATCTACATAAAGGAAATTTTTAAAAACAAAAAAGAGGGGAAAATTATGAATACTCTGAAAAAAATAGCAATCGTAAGTATTTGTCTTACAACACTTGGCCTGCTAAGTTCTTGTGGAACGGTGCATGGCTTTGGAAAAGACGTGTCTACCGTGGGTAAAGATATTCAAAGAGCATCACAATAATTTCTTTACGACTCCCCTTAAGGGGAGTCGAATCTTGGATAATAAGTTAAATCTTCATCTATGGCTGAATCAATTGTTGAGTCTTCATCTAAGCCTGAATCAATATAAAAAACACAAGCGTAGGGTGTTGCTGTAATTGTAATGGATTGATCGCCACTGGTTAAAAAATGATGATGCTCGATTGCATCAGGATGAAGAATAAAAAAATGTCCCTTAAAATCAAATTTTTGGACTATTTTTGTTAATGAGCTCACTTCGGCTTCTGTGCCATGCAAGGTTATTTCATCATCGTCAATTTCTTCTTTTTCTCCACCGATAAATTGAAGTGATATTATGTCAATCGGAGTATCAGGATATAAGTTAAATTCGGCACGAAGACTTTCGAGGAAGTCTTCAAAAGTTTCCTGAGCTAACTGGTCTCTGTTTTTATTTGAAAATCCAAAGCCTGACCAATGATATAACCCACAAAAACTGATTTTCTCTTCAAGCTCATCATCCCAGTATTGGCCCCTAATCATAAAAGCAATGCAAGTACAAACCCCTTCAGTAATCAATGCTGTAAATTGGTTATTTGTGAATGCGAGCTCATCCATCTCAACAGTTATTTTTGAAAATATTTTAGGCATAGTGAAAAAAATGTATGGATCACATAAATATTTCATGCGAATTGTATTAAAAAAAGTCATTATACCGGAACAAGACTCTGAAGTCTTTATCCGTTCAATTCCTATTCTATGATTAATTTAAAGAGACTGGACGATTTCAGGTAGGGCCTGGATTCTCCGGTTTTTGGCTTCAAATTCCTTTTTTATAAAAGGCTGCCATTGCCATGAAGGGATATCGTAATTTTGCGCATGAAATAATTCGTTTAAATGAGCGATTAATGCATTTTTATCGGGCAAGTCAGGGGTGATTTGAATTGTAAATTGATTTAATGCGTGTTGTTGGATGGTGTAATCATCGAATTCAAAAGTGAAGGAGGCCATTTTCTGACGTATCAGATCAGCAAAGAGGGGAAATACTTTATTATTTTGGGTTGCATAACAAATATCACCTACACGGCCTTCAATTCCTTCCAACCGTGTAAAAACGTCATTTGATTGTTCTTCAATCAACACATCATCTAAACGATAGCGGATTATGGGTTGTGTTGTTCGCAATAAGTCCGTGATAATGGGGACAAAACGCTTTTCATCCAGCCAATCCTTTTCGATAATTAAATATTCTTCATTCATTAATAAACGATTACTGTCTTTGTCACTAATAGCTAAAAATCCTTCCGTGCATTGATATACTTGCGCGACCTGACAATTAAACGCGGTACTTATAATTGCTTCATCACGTTTTTCCAAAACTTCAGCAACAGCAAATATTTTTTCAGGAGTAATTGATAAGCGTTGTTTTTCCTTAGTTAAAGCTAGTAATACTGAGGTGGGTGCTGATAAAAGGGTGGGTTGTATTTCATTTAAGCGATCAATATGAGTTTCGAAGTTTTCGAGTAAATCAAAAAAATGAAATTGAATTTTTTTACTTTTGCTCAGCGTCGTGTAGAGCTTATTATTAGCTCTAAGGAAAAATGCAATGCGCTCTTTTCTCTTTAAGCCCTTCGGTAAGGCCTTAGCTAATAAAATGCCAGCCCAGGCATCGCGTTCCTTTTTATTGACAAGAAATAACCCTCGATTTCCTGATGTGCCAGAAGAAAGTCCAACGGCAATCCCATCGATTAAGGCGGAAAAATCGCGTGTATTTTCTGCTTTTAAAGCCAGCTTCAAGGCCCGATCTTTCTTAATTTTGACCGTATTTATTTCATCAAAATGCTGCATCATTATTTTTTTGTTGATAATTGGCCATTCATTAAATGGTTTATCCAAATAGGGTTGATAAAAAGGAGATTTATATAAGGTTTTTTTTATTAACTTTCTAAATTGCTTTTCCTGATAAGTCGATAATTGGTCTCGTGATTTAAATCGCTTTCGCAGAAAGTGGGTCTTGAAATAAAAATAAAGGAGTCTGAGTATCATGATTGATTTCCTGAAAGACGAGCCCGTATATGCTGACAATGGGAAGGAATCATATCGATTTCTTTGTTATTATTAAAAAGTTGGTGCAATTTCTTGATTGTTTGCTGATAACTTTCTTTATTATCGTGAATCAAGTATGTGAGATTACTTGGAAACATCATTTTCTTAAAGGATTCTTGATGCCAACAACTGTCTGCAATCAAAAAGGTTTCTTGAGCTGCTTTAAAGTATAAACCTATTTGTCCCTTGGCATGTCCTGGTAAGGGGATGGCAATGAGCTGTCGATCATTAAAGAGATCAAATCCAGTAGTAAAGGGTAATAGATTGGGTTTCAGCGTAACCTCGTTTTTTAATAAAACCAGGCGCTCATAAAAGTCTTTAGGAAGTAATCCGGGTAAGAATCCCTGCATTAATGCTTTTATTCCTTTCTTTTGATGTATGTCGCTTATGGCATCAGGATGGCAGAAAAATTGTGCATTAGGAAAATCTTTTAAACCACCAATGTGATCTGCATGAAAATGTGAGATCACAATCCCTTTGATCTCTGATGCTTGGATACTTTGTTCCGCTAATTGTTCTTTAAGTGATTTTTTTATATGTACCGGTGTTAAGTGTCTGTAAAGGGAAAAAGGGAATTTCTGGGTTAATTCGTAGAATCGGTTGCTATACCCCGTATCGAATAGAATATAACCTTGAGTTGGATGTTTGATTAAAGCACAGAGGGCAGGATATTCGCTTTGTTTCCAGTGAGCATTCTTTAAGGTCATGCGCGCACAATGTTTGCAAAAACCAACTTCAAATAATTGATATTCTATCATGATTTTTGATACCACTCCGCAAAATGTTCTATTCCTTGATTAATAGTGACTTTCGGTTGATAACCCAAATCTTTTTGGGCCGCTTCAATATTTAATGTTTGTCCCATACATAAAACAGCTGCGCTGTATCGGGTTAAACGTGGTTCTTTTTGAATAAATGGGAGGCTGTAAAGTTCTTCCATACACGCAGCATATAATTTTGCAATCGAGTAGGGGATAAATTTGGGTATAAATGGCTTTTGTAAGACTCTAAAAAGCTCAGAAATAATGCTTAATAACGTCCTTGGTTCACCATTGGTTATATTGTATTTATTACCGCAAAATTGTTGTTCTGCTTGTGCTGCTAAAAGCAAACTTTCTACTACATTTTCAACATAAGTGATATCGATTACGTTGGTCCCATTCCCAATAATAGGCAGAATTCCTTTTTTTTCATTCTGGAGGATCCGCGGTAAAATGGCACGATCATAAGGGCCAAAAATAGCACGAGGACGTATGGTAATCACATTAAGACTTTTTTCTTGAAAGGCCTTATTTATCAGTGTTTCAGCAAGTAATTTGGTTTTTACATAATAATTGGCCGGTTTTGAGGGTAACGATGCATCTTCCTTGATATTATGTTGCTCTGAGAAATTAAAATAAATACTTGGAGATGAAACATGGACTAAGCGTGTATTTAAGGGCGTTGCGTCGATTATGTGTTGGGTGCCCAGAACATTGGCATCATAAAAATCTTTATACCGTCCCCAAGGACTAGATAAGGCCGCGCAATGAAAAATAGTTTGGGCATTTCGAGTTATTTTTTTTAACTTCTCTTGATGAAGCAAATCAACCGATATAAATTGTGCGCCAGATTGAGTAATGATTTTGCCAAGCCGCTCATTGCGGCCCAGGGCGATTACCTCATAACCCTCTTTGATCAATCGTTGAGTCAAATTCAATCCGAGACAGCCCGTAGCTCCTGTCACAACGCAAACCATATCAGTACTCCAAGATGATGCCGCCGGCTGCCAGGCCAGCTCCAGTACCCATTAATAACACTAATTGCCCGCGCTGTAACTGTTGGCTGTTAATTAAAGTGTATAATGCAGTAGGAATAGATGCGGCAATTTGATTTCCATGATAGGGATAAATGGAAACGAATTTTTCAGTTGGAATATTTAATCTTTTCTGCACGTGATGCATCGCAAGCTGGCTTGCTTGATGCGGAATGAACCAATCTATATCACTTAGATTAAGCTTGGCTTTGCTGAATAGATTGTCCATGAGATTGTCTAATAATTTTGAAGCTAATTTGAATACTTTTTTACCTTCCATATAAAATAGGCTTTGTTCTATACGCAGTAAGGGATTTTTAGGGGGTAAGCGCGTACCTCCCGCCTCTATCTGACAGAATGTAGAACCAATACTATGTGTTTCATGATGCGAGGATAGAATACGATTTGTTCCATTACTTTTTTCAAGCACGCAGGCTGCAGCGCCATCGCCGAAAATAGTACACGTTTCCATATCTTGCCAATTCAATCCTGCCGACGCGATATCACTAGAAACAATAAGAGCACGTTTAAATCGCCCGCCTTCGATTAAATAGGATGCAATGTCTAAGGCGCTAATAAAACTTAAGCAAGTACTATTTACATCAAAACATGCAATCCCTGATTGTTCTAATCCTAGTTGTTTTTGAATTAATGCAGCAGTACAAGGAATTGGTTGTTCATATACGCCGCAGGCACTGATGATGACATCAATATCGGTTAATTGAATATTTGCTTTTTGGACTGCAATTAATGCTGCTTGTGCTCCCATATAAGACGTTGTTTCATCAGGGGATGCAAAGTGTCGTGAAATCAGACCGGATTTTTTTTGTACAGTGCCTTGGGGCAGGTTAAGTTGTAAATCAAGTTCAGTGGAAAGAACTTTGTTTCTGGGTAAATAACTCCCTATTCCTGTTATTTTTACAGCAGGCATATTTAATTCCTTACGCATTGATCGCCTATAAAATTTCAAAATAGACCATGGGAAGTGGGGTTTATTGTACTTCGTGTTTATTTTTTATTCAATTAAATTGAAGTGCAATACCTCTACTAAAAATAACAATTCTGTTCACGGAAACTGTCAACCCACGCAGATCCATGATAAATTAATAATTATTCATCAGATGATTGGCAAAGGATTGTCGTTAGTGTTTGATTTTAGACAGCATATAAAAGTTTTTATACTGGTTTCTCTGAGTACAGTGTTGCAAACTTCTTGTATGGTAGGACCTAATTTTCATTCACCCAAGCCCCCAAAAGTAAAAAAATATACTGAAAAACCATTACCGAAGAAAACCGTAAGTACTCTTGGAAAAGGTGGCCAGGCACAAACGTTTATTACCAATAAGGACATCCCTATACTCTGGTGGGAACTGTATCATTCACCTGAAATCAATCAATTAATTCATATGGGATTAACAAATAGTCCCAATTTAGCCGCAGCCTCTGCTGCCTTGCGTCAAGCACAGGAAAACCTTAAAGTTCAGATTGGCAATTCGATGTGGCCGTCAATAGATGCATCGCAAATGGTACAAAGGCAGCGTTATTCAGGCTTGCAAATAGGGATTCCAAGTGACAGCGTGACATTTAATCTGGTTTATACTTCATTTAATTTATCCTACACCCTGGATGTTTTTGGTGGAGCACGGCGTCAAATTGAAGCATTAAAAGCTCAGGTTGATTACCAGCAATTTCAAGTAATTGCTACCTATTTGACGCTGACTTCTAATATCGTTACCACCTCAGTAGCTGTTGCATCCTACCAGGCACAAATTGAAGCTACTGTTGATTTAATCAAAGCAGAACAAGGCTTGCTTGATGTTTTAAATGACCAATATCGTTTAGGGGGTGTTTCCAAAGAAAATGTATTGACCCAGGAAACCTTACTGGAACAGACCAAAGCAACTTTGCCACCACTCCAAAAAAGCTTATCTCAGGCCAAACATGCTTTATCTACGCTCGTAGGGGCTTTCCCAGAGGCACCTTTACCCACTATTCAATTGGACCGCTTAAAATTACCTGCAGAGTTACCTGTGAGCTTGCCTTCAAATCTTGTGCGTCAGCGTCCAGATGTGCGTGCCTCTGAAGCGTTACTACATCAAGCATGTGCTCAAATTGGAGTAGCAACAGCCAATTTATTTCCGCAATTTACCATTACCGCTAATGAGGGATGGCTTAATACCTCGTTTACAAACATTTTCACCAAAAGAAATGAAGTTTGGGCTCTAACCGGCCAAGTTATGCAACCTTTGTTCCATGGCGGTGCTTTATGGGCGCAACGACGTTCTGCAATTGCAGCTTATCAACAAACTGCAGCGCAATATAAACAAACGGTATTACAAGCCTTTCAAAATGTAGCTGATGTTTTAAGAGGAATAGAAACCGATGCGCGTACATTACAAGCGCAAATTAAAGCGGAAAATGCAGCTCGAGATTCTTTAAATCTTACATTAAAACAATATCGTTTAGGTGGGGTAAGTTACATCAATTTATTAAACGCACAACAGCAGTACCAGCAGACGCGAATTAGTCGCATTCAAGCACAAGCTGCGCGTTACAGTGATACGGCCGCATTATTCCAGGCTTTAGGTGGAGGCTGGTGGCATAAACCTTGGTGTGTCAAAGAGTGTCTATGATGAAAGAAATTTTTTTTAAAAAACAGATGATCATTATGTTGGTTTCCGTGGGAGTTCTTTTCGGTCTGATTTTTGGTTGGAAGGCTTTTGTTAATTACATGAGAAACCAATTTTTTCTCCAAATGAAGTCACCTCCAGTTACGGTGTCGACGATGAAAGTTGAGCCTTCATTATGGCAACCCACTATAAAGGCAGTAGGTAGCATACGGGCACGACTAGGTGTGAATGTTACTACAGAGCTTGCGGGTATGGTTCAAACAATTTATTTCACTCCAGGGACGGCGGTTAAAGAAGGTACTGTTTTGGTGCAATTGAATGCGGGAACCGAACTTGGATTATTGCACTCATTACAGGCGCAAGTTGAATTGGCAAAAATTACCTATAAACGCGATAAAGCCCAGTATATGGTTCATGCGGTAAGTAAACAGACAGTAGATGCTGATGAATGGAATCTTAAAAATTTACAGGCTCAAGTCGCACAACAAGCTGCAACAGCTGAAAAAAAGACGATACGTGCCCCTTTTTCTGGCCAGTTAGGTATCAATAATATTAATCCAGGACAGTATCTCAATGTAGGAGATGCGGTGACTACATTACAATCTTTAGATCCGATCTATGTCGATTTTTATTTACCCCAACAAGTTTTAGCAAAGTTAGAACTTGGGCAAACAGTAAAGGTTGTGACCGATACGTTCCCTGATAAAATTTTTCAAGGAAAAATTACTACTATAGAACCTATTGTAGATAGCTCTAACCGTAATGTTCGGGTGGAGGCGACTCTGCCTAATCCTGACTTTAAATTGAAACCAGGTATGTTTACTCGAGTAGAGGTCGTTACTGGAGCGAAACAAAACTATCTCACGCTACCGCAATCGGCGATTAGCTTTAATCCTTATGGTGATATTGTCTATCTGGTTAAAGACAGCGGACAAAAAGATAAAAATAATCAACCAATTCTTGTAGTAAAACAGATTTTTGTGACCGTTGGAGAAACTCGAGGCGATCAAATTGCTATTTTAAAAGGGTTACAAGCAGGAGATATGGTAGTTACCAGTGGCCAATTAAAGCTTAAGAACGGCAGCCAGATCATTATAAACAATAAAATACAACCGAGTAATGAGGCCTCACCAAAGATAGTTGAGAAATAATGATAATACAGAGTGATGATAGTTTTGTAACCCGGATTTGGGTTGACTGGTTAAATGAACGTCTCATTCTCGGGTTATGCTGCGCTTCATCCAGTCTACGAAGTGACTCGTTTGGATAAAAGAATAATCTAAGGATTGTAAGAATGCGGTTTACAGATATTTTTATTAGAAGACCTGTACTGTCTACAGTGATTAGTTTGATGCTTTTAGCAATGGGCTTACGCTCTATTAATTCTTTGCCCATAATGCAGTATCCATTTACCCAAAATGCCATAGTGACTGTTACTACAGTTTATACCGGGGCTGATCCTGATGTTATTGCTGGTTTTATTACCACTCCTCTAGAGAATTCCATAGCACAGGCTAATGGTATTGATTATATGACCTCCGTTAGTTCCCCGAGTACCAGCACGATTACAGTAAATCTTCTTCTGAATTATGATCCGTTGAAAGCATTGTCAGATATTACAACCAAAGTGAATGCTGTGCTGAATCAGCTACCTAAAAACTCTCAACAGCCAGTAATTACTGTGTCGGTCGGGCAAACGATTGATTCAATGTATATAGGATTTTACAGCGATGAATTGCCAATCAATAAAATTACCGACTATTTGATTCGTGTAGTACAACCTAAATTACAGGCAGTTAATGGCGTACAAAAAGCAGAGATCCTCGGGAATCAAACTTTTGCTTTACGCGCCTGGCTGGATCCGGTGAAGCTGGCTGGATATGGCATTTCTGCCGCAGAAATCGGTGCTGCTCTTGCAAATAATGATTTTATTTCCGCAGTAGGTCGTACAGATGGACAGATGTTTATTCAAAACCTTACTGCAAGTACCGATCTTACTGATGTGAATCAATTCAAGAAGATGGTCATTAAAGCCCAAAATGGAGCAATTATTCGTTTGGAGGATGTGGCTACGGTGAGCTTAGGGGCCCAAAATTATAATTCTTCAGTCAGTTTTGATGGGCGAACAGCAGTTTATATCGGTATTGTCGTGGCACCTTCAGCTAACCTTTTGACAGTAATTGATGATATTAAAAAAATATTTCCAACAATTCAGGAACAACTGCCTCAAGGATTACAAGGCAAGATCGTCTATGATGCCAGTTTATTTGTTAATTCTTCTATCCATGAAGTTATTCTTTCATTATTAGAAGCATTTTTTATTGTAACCGCTGTTATTTTTATCTTTCTTGGCTCGCTTCGATCTGTAGTTATTCCTATAGTTGCTATTCCCTTATCTCTCATTGGTGCATTTTGGATTATGCTCATCCTGGGGTACTCAATTAACCTGCTCACTTTATTAGCGTTAGTGCTTGCAATAGGCTTGGTAGTTGATGATGCGATTATTGTTGTAGAAAACGTACAACGTCATATCGAAGAAGGAAAAACTCGATTTAAAGCGGCTTTATTGGGGGCACGGGAATTAGCAAATCCAATTATTGCAATTACAGTGGTTTTAATTGCTGTTTATTTGCCGGTAGGATTTATGGGTGGTTTGACAGGCGCTTTATTCACAGAGTTTGCTTTTTCACTTGCAGGAGCAGTCACTGTTTCTGCTTTAATTGCATTAACTTTATCTCCAATGATGTGTTCTAAATTTCTTAAACTGGGTGATGGGGGGACTAAAGGACGTTTTATGACTTATGTTGATAATTCGTTTGCAAAACTAGAGAAATCTTATGAACGAATTTTATCTAAAACATTAAATCATTTGCCGGTAGTTATTGTCTTTGCTGCGATTATTCTTTGTAGTAATTACTTTCTTTTTGTTACAACGGATTCTGAGTTGGCACCACAAGAGGATTTAGGTGTCATTATTGCCCAGGTTACCGCTCCAGCTAACTCATCCTTAGCTCAAACTAAACTTTATGCAAATGAGGTTAATGAAATTTTTAAAAAATTTCCTGAAACGGATCACATCTTTCAAGTCGATGGAGCTCAAGGATTGAATACCTCTATTATTGGTATGGTTTTAAAACCCTGGGATCAACGCCAACGCACCTCGAATCAATTGCAGCCGTTAGTGCAAAATGAACTTGATAAAATTGCGGGCGCGAAAGTAGCTGCGTTTCAGTTACCTTCTTTACCTGGAGGAGGGAGTGGTCTTCCTATTCAATTTGTTATTAATACGACGGAAACTTTTGATAAGTTAAACGATGTATTACAGCGTATTTTGGATAAAGCGTATGCTTCGGGTATTTTTGCTTATATTGACCCGGATCTCAAAATCGATCAAATACAGACAAAGATTAATTTAGATCGCGATAAAATCTCCGAGTTTGGCTTGACCATGCAGGATATTGGCAATTTGTTTGGCTCCGCGCTTAGTGAGGGATATATTAACTATTTTAATTATGCAGGGCGTTCTTATCAGGTTATTCCCCAAGTGATGAGAGACACACGTTTAAATGCGGATCAGATATTAAATTATTATATAAAAACTGCTTCTGGAGATTCAATCCCTCTTTCCACCGTTGCTAGTTTGCAGCGGCAAATTGTTCCTGAGTCTTTAAATCATTTTCAACAGCTTAACTCGGCCACAATTTCTGCTGTTGCTTTTCCTGGCGTATCTATGGGTAAAGCGTTGGATACTTTTGCATCTATTGCCAAGGAAGTTTTACCTCAAGGGTATTACATCGATTACGCGTCGCAATCACGACAATTTATTCAAGAAGGTTCCAGTCTGATAACCACTTTTTTCTTCGCGCTCATTATTATCTTTTTATCATTAGCTGCCTTGTTTGAAAGTTTCCGCGATCCACTTATTGTGCTAATTAGTGTACCCATGTCGATTTGTGGCGCAATGATTTTTGTTAGTTTAGGTATTGGTGAAGCAAACCTTAATATTTATAGTGAAGTAGGTCTTGTTACCTTAATTGGTCTTATCAGCAAGCATGGTATTTTGATTGTACAATTTGCCAATGACTTACAAGCCAATGGACAAAAAAAGTTAGATGCAATTAAAGCGGCTGCTGCAATTCGATTGCGCCCAATTTTAATGACTACCGCGGCTATGGTTTTAGGGGTTATCCCTTTAATTTTTGCTACAGGTGCCGGTGCCGCGAGTCGCTATAACATTGGATTAGTGATTGCAATGGGTATTTCAATTGGTACTTTATTTACTCTTTTTGTTGTTCCTTCAATGTATCTTTGGTTAGCAGAAGATCATACAAAAAAAGCTGAAGCGGAACACTTGAGTGATGAAGAGTCGTTAGGATGATAATTTATTATTGAATAATAATTCGGCAGTAGATTAAGGAATTGGCATTGCAGGTGCTGCATATCTTTTTGCTTCGACCTTTTTTTGTGCCTGGGTGGTGGCAAATAGACCAAAACGTTTCGTTAATTCTCCGATCTCGGGAGGTTTTTTTACAGCATCATTGAGTTGGTCAAGAAGTTTTTTTCGGGTAGGTGTATATAAATTTAATGCTTCCAGCAGGGAGATAAAACACATTTTTAAGTACGTAAAACTAAAGCTATTTACTTTTTTAGGTTCCAGGATAATTCTTGTGAAATTAGGATCTTTGACTACGTGGGTCCTTATTTGTCGCAAGCGCTCTTGAACTTCTAATGTTGTATCAGTAGCAATTGTATTTAACGTTGTAATGCACCTTGATTTTTCATTTAAAGTTTCTTTACTTTCAAATAAAGCCTCCCCTTTATTAATTGCGATTCTGGAGTTTTTGAAATAAATTTTAAACTGAGCCAAAGCCACAAGTACTTCATCAAGATGATAGTAATCTACATAATACTTTTTCTCAAATTTACTGATTTCTATTTGTAACAATTTATTGATGCTTCGATCAATATCTTTAGCTGGTTCTGACTTAGCAACTATTTCAGTTTTTAGTTTAAGTAAATAGGCTTTAAGTTGGGTTCTATATTCTATATCAGTATATTGTAAACCAACTTGGTCATTGCACATTTTTTCAAGATGTTTGTCAAACGACTCAATAGTGAATTGTTTAATAAAAGTCAGTTTCTCTTTCCTCTGAGTTGGAACTAAATCCTGAAGATAATCCAATTTCTCTTTTAAGGTATCTAACTTCATTTGATGTGTTGCTTTTAGACCCAGATAATAATGATGACTTGCAGTAATTAACGCCTCGATTTCCGTAAAATGTGGGTCATATGCTTTAAGTCCGAAATTACATAGTTCATCAAGTTGATGGTCTTCAGGATACTGGCTTGGCGGAATTTCAACTTTCTTATCCCGCTTGAGTTTTGCCAGTTTGGGAAGAGCTTTTTTATAAGCAGCATTTAATTCAAATTTTGCTTTATCCAATTCCTCTTTGTTCAGGTTTGGCGCAGTCAGATCGAACGCTTCAATTGGAGTTGTAACTATACGATACCAATGATACAGATTTTCAATATCTTGATATTCTTTCTCTATTTTTTTTATAAATTTTTCTACATTATGGATCCTTTTTTTAGTTATGTCAGTCCTTTGTTTCAGTGGTTCTTCATCACACACTAACCTGATGTATTTTTTTGATTTTAAATCGAGTGGGTGTAACAATCCCTTAAAGAATTCATCAGTAATTTGCCGTAATGGACCTGATAGTGCTCCTGGGGCGAGTCCCAATTTGTTTTCCCAGAGATCTGCCTCAAGAAGCATGGGGGTGAATACGGTAGATCGCATCTTCTCTAAATTATCTATTATTCCATCGTGAGAAGTGGTCGTAAATTCATTTAGTTTGGTGGTGAGTTCCTGATACAGGTAAATCATGCGTGGGGTTTGCAGGAACAGTTTAAAATATGAATTAGAGTTATTAATCAGATCCTCTATAAATGAGGTTGCTTTTCTGGCTCGCAGATGTAATTGGTTAAGTTCTTCCGTGGTTAGGAAATTAGTATTTTTTAATGCCCTAATATGTTTTGGGCTAATGTAAAAGGCATTCAGAACATACCAAAGTGTATTGTATTGTACTTTTGTTTCGCCGTATGGAACTTGCTCAGGGCTCACCTGATATGCATCGGAGTGTTCTTGGAATGTTGCATAGAGCTCTTGTGCCTTATCCAGTAAATCACGAGCTATTAGTCCTAAATGTGGATCAGCAGCCAATCGCTTCGATGACTTAACGATTTCATTAAGATGTCCATAGGCTTTTAATAAATAATAAACATAACGACTTTTAGCACTCTTGTTATTTAAATTTTCTAACTCAAGAGCAATTCCTTCTAAATGAAATAAACTGTTAAATATGTCTTTTAAAGCGCAAACTTGCCTGCTCTGAGCCAGTCTTTTGTTATTATCCTCCATTTCAGGGAACGGTAGTGAGGATGGCGGAAATACAGTTCGCATGGCCTGACTCAATAGACCTTCGGGTGACATATCAATCACTCTGGGCAATGATTGTTCTGAATCTTGTGGTGTTAATGCAATTTGCATTGTGTTGTTAAGTAGTTGAGTTACTCCAAACAGGGATTGTCTAAACTCATGGATGCATTTGGAATAGTTTGTATGTTGGATAACATAGTGTTCTCTACCCGTTTTAGGCTCTGCTTTTAGTTTAGTTAACTTATTTTCGAGAATAAATTTTTTCTGTGCCAAGTTATAAAAACGCTCTCTCCTCCGATTCCATTCCTTAGTGATGTCTGCAAAGAACTCTTGAAAGTGCATGTCAAGATCCAGAAACATTCGCACGGAAGGAGCATTCTTTATAGAGATTTTATTGTTCGATAAGATAGCAACCAGATACTTATCAAGCTTTAACGCTTCCTTTTTCATTTCAGGAGGCACGGCACAAATAAAGAAAGGTTGGAAAATGCTATATAAATTACGACATTGATCTTTTACTTTGGGATCAATGCGATTTAGAAGTAACATATTTCCCTTAATTTGAGGCTTCGTACGGATTTCTTTTCTAAGTAACGTGATAAATTGAATATAGGCATTTTGAACTACCAGAAATTTGGTATGCTTATTTCGATACCACTGGTAGACTTCAAGTGCTTGGTCTGCGCTTAGCTGTTCCCGATTTTGCAGTAAATTATCGCCATTAACGCTTTTAAAATGCAGTTTTTTCTCTTTCGCACGTTTGCTTCTCAGAGTCATGGACTCATTTTCATCCAGAAATCTGACTTTTGTAAAATCATAATACATTTGACTTTTATCTTGCCATTTGGCAAGAAAATCCTGGACGTGTACATCCAATTGTAGAAACAAAGATGAAGGGGGGGCTTCTAAGATTTCTACTGGTTTATTTGCAAGTAATGCAGCTAAATATTGTTCGAAATTTTGTGCGGAGTTTCGAAGCTTTGGCGGGATTGCAAACTTGAAAAAAGGTTGAAAGATTGGATATAACTCTCGACATTCTTCTTTGGCATGCTCATCAAGACTCGTTAATAATAAATTATTACCATAAAGTTGCGGTTTTTCTTCGATTTGCTTTTTTATTATCTGAGCAAAGCGAGTGTAGGCCATCAAGATTTTTTTAAATTTATTTTTATTACACCATTCGAAATTTATATGATCGAAGAAGGTTTGAATATTTTGATCCAATCCAAGAAAAAGTTCTGTAGATGGAATATCTGAGACTGCTTTTTTTGCAAATAGAGCCGATAAGTAGCACTCAAAATTTTTCGCCGATTTTTTAACTTCAGAGGTTATGATGGAACTTAAATAAGGTTGGAGTACTTTCTTTTTTCCTGCCTCGTCAAATTCAGGTAAGATGATTGAGGTTAAGTAAGGTTGAAATATGTTAAATAACTTTAGGCACTCTTCTTTTACTTTATCGTCCAGTAAGCTTAGATCCAAATTTTTTTCATAAAGCTCGGGATTTGCTTTTATTTGATTTTTTATTATCTGTGCAAAACGCAAATAAGCATTTTGAATTCGTCTAAACTCTTCTTTTGTTAGCCTCGATTTTTTATCTTTCTCTTGTTCGACTTGTAGTGGTATCGTTTCATCAAGAGTGTAGACATTTGTTTTCTCACTATAAGGGAATAAGGCTAAATTTGCTTTTTTATGGACCGAATCAATTAAATCTTTATTTAAATTAATGTGAAAGAGCTGGCTGTTTTCATCTTTAGTAATTAAATCAGTCAGCATCTTCATCTTATCTTTGTTTAAAAGAAGGTCTATAGTTGGCTCTCTTTTAAAGCGTTGTAGAGATCTTCCTATAAAACTGTACCAGTCTTCTTTTTTTTTCTCTTCTTTTTCAGGTTTTACTAGATTTGAGATGATTATTTGGTTTAAATCTATGTCCAGTTGAATCATGTAAGGTTTAAGCAGCTTATAGTGATTTATAAGTTCTTGTTTCACCTCAGAAGGGAGTTGGGATAAACGAAAGGTTTTATGATTTTTTAATATTTGAAAAAATGCTTCGCTCGCGGTCTGCGCTTTTTGAATTCTATATAATGCTTTATTGGCCTTATCAATCCTTTTATAGACCATTTCCAGTCTTAATTCGATAAATCGATGATCTTCGATTTCGAGTAACTCTTCTCCTTTGGCTTTAAAATCAATTGCTTTTTTAGGTAGATAAAGGAGTTGGTCATACAAGACTTTGACTTTTTCCATCAAAGGGATAGACAAAGTCCCAGGCTTAAGCATCGCATTGTCTTCAATTTTATCAACCAAACTAAATAGGCCGGGTAATACGTTGTATTTGAGTTGGGCTAATTTATCACGGAGCACGTCTTGAGATGATTCACTGAGCTCTCCCATTTGTTCTAACGAGCTCATAGATAAAGTGATAACATTGCGAATTATATGAATGTAATTTAAAAATTTCAGGGAAACAAAAACACTGTTCCCTTTTAAATTTTCGATCTCATTTAATAAGTTAAGAGCTGCATTTTGTAACTCGTCCAGTTTTTGCTTATTCAGTTTTTCTTCTGATTCTTTAATTTCAGATGAAAATTGTTTTATGTAGTTGGTTAATCTGTCAATATAGCTTGGCAAGACGGCACTGAATTGAGCAAGGAAATTATAATCTACATCACTGCTGATGGGGCGCATTTGATCAACGGCAATTCCAGCCACCGTCCCCGCTTTGTAAGCTAAAGGCAAAGGGTCGAGTGCTTTTATTGTCGCATGGTTCTCTCCCATAAATTTTTCAAAAAAAGTTTGCACTTGACTGAGGAAGGGAAGAATAAGAGAGAGCTCCTCTTGAAACATTTCTCTTAAATCAACATCTAAATGAGTGAGCAGATAGCTTGCTTCATAGGCCAAATCTATTGTTTTACTGTAGAGTAAATTTAGATCAGAATAGCTTCGATTTTTATTTCTGACATCTATGTTTTCCAAATCTAAAAAAGTCAGACGCGCATAATAAAGCGCGTTGATTAGTTTTTTAATTTGGGAAATATTATCAGGATCGAGAGAGTAATTAGTAAAAGGAGCCCACTTGGTATGGCCCTTCCTCGACGTTGCTGAGAGTACTTGCGCTCTAAAAGCATCCAGCGTAAAGGGTAGGGTATGATTTCTTTTCGATGTAATATTAAGAATTTCAGGCATAAAAGGCTCTAGATCTCTAGGTGTAAAATTTGAGCCTAAATTAATTTTTAATTCTTCTTTTTTAATTAGAGCGACTACCAATTTGCCAGTGGGGTCTATAACGGTATATTCAAGACCTGTTGCGAGCATTCGAGCATAAAAAAAACCTGCTTCGGGTTTTACTAAATTGGTTCTTAGGGCGATGGTGTATTTAAAAGGCGATGGTGCATCAAGCTCGTCCAAAACCGCATCTTGGATCGTTTGGTTGTCTGGGGTGATTACTGAGTAGGCTATTTTGCCATTTTGTTCTCTTATGTATAACTTTCCAGCCTCTAATTTTGTTTCATCCGACATGAAACAAAGTTCATAGCGAGGAAAATAGGGGACTATTCGAGGACTAACATGCTTGCTGTAGAGAATTTCGAAAATTTTCGTGTCAATTTGCTCCAGTATTTTAGATATCTGGTTTTGCTTGAATGACTCTAATAATTTTACATATTCTTCAAATATCATTACAGATAGCCTAATGAATTCATAAATTGTTTGCTGTCAATATGTTATTGGGCATTAATAATACCACAGTTTGGCAATATTTTCGTCTGTTCTTGGAGATAAATCAATGATTACTTTTGTCCTCATTCTGAAAAATGCGAATTAAATTAAGAGCGTATTTTTACTGACAACTCTAAAACAAACTCGGCAACTGATTCTTTAAGGTCAGGATAATCGGTATAGGCTTTAATCTGAATCGGTTGGGTTACTCGTGTTCCTGTTTTTTTAGCTTCTTCTAACATTGTGGCGACTTTTGTTCCTTCACGACAAACAAAATAAACGTCAGATTCCGGGCGATGTAAAAATTGTGCTTGAAATGATTTGAACACGAGAGAAATTTTGAGCTGCTTCTGCGCCGCATGATAAAAACCATGTAACCCACCTGCCAAGTCGGCTCCAACACACAGCGCGCCAAAATACATCGAGTTTAAATGATTACGGCTACGTCGATTTAAAGGCAAACAAATAATAATCTCATTGTCAGTAAGTTGGAGCAGCCGTGGCTTTAAGTAGCCTATCATGCGAACTTTAAAATGGCTAAATTTCCAGAGAAACAATTTAAAACGAGTCAAGATATTCACGAGTTTTCCTTTTTAATCATATCCATGCTCTGAATGAGCAAACGCCCACCGCCATTGGATTGAGGGTTTGCTTCGATAACTATAAGCGAAAATGCAATCGTAAGATTTAATTCAGGAATGAAAAACACTTCATTAATGCGCCAAAAATGGACTCCAAGAGCGAACCCTTTTTCAGCGACATAAGGCTCTGTAATTGCCTTAGGATGCAGTGTAAGATAGTTTTCTCGGATAACCTCGAGATAATTGCCTAAGAAATTGTTAAGGGCGTCCCAGGCATTCGCAGTATAATTTTTACGTAATTCTGCATCATCACTTACTTTATAGTTGTAATCCACGGATAAGGTATTCAATAGAATTTGTTTTACCCATTGACAGATTTCCGCATCATTTTGCGCATAAAGAGTAAATGGGGATATGAGTAATACGAGCCATAACAGGATCCTTGGCAAAAGAGCATTCATATTAAAATCCTTTTTAATGTTTTAAAATGAAGAACTTAATTTTTTTATTGTAGTATAATCTGTAAATGAGAAATGTGTACTGAAAAAATTGCGTTTTGTGGTGCAAAACAGATGTTAAAATAAGAAATTATTGTGATTTACATTTCCAAAAAGAAATACTTATTTGCTCTATACGCTCCATTTTTTTGACGTATAATTGTATACTTTGTTGCCGAAAAATATAAAACCCAAACGTAGGGTCTGTTTATATTTCTATTATCCTGGCCAAAATAGCCAGATTTTCTGTGCTCCGATACCAACATAGCTCATCTATGCTCGGTTTCGGTGCTCGAAAAGATACCTATTTTGAACCAGGCTAGCGAAATATAAACAGCCTCTAGTTTTTAAACCAAATTATCGAATTTTATGCATACTATCACCATACGTGGTGCAAGAACCCACAATCTAAAAAATCTCGACTTGGATTTACCCCGTGATAAATTAATTGTAATTACGGGGTTATCTGGGTCAGGGAAGTCCTCTTTAGCTTTTGATACATTATATGCAGAGGGGCAACGTCGCTATGTTGAATCTTTATCTGCTTATGCGCGCCAGTTTTTGGCAATGATGGAAAAGCCTGATGTAGATTCGATAGAGGGGTTATCACCGGCAATTTCTATAGAGCAGAAAGCAACATCCCATAATCCTCGTTCTACAGTAGGGACCATTACCGAAATTTATGATTATTTGCGATTGCTCTACGCCCGAGTGGGTGAGCCGCGTTGTCCTACACACCATGTCAGCTTGCATGCACAAACAATCAGTCAAATGGTGGATCAGGTTTTGGCCTTACCTACTGACAGTAAAGTAATGATTTTGGCTCCGGTAGTTCGTGAACGTAAAGGGGAGCAGGTCCAGCTTTTACAGCAGTTACAAGCCCAAGGCTATGTGCGTGCTCGTATAGATGGCGAGTTGTATGAACTGGATTCTCCTCCTAAGCTGGGTTTGCGTACCAAGCACACGATCGAAGTCGTTGTAGATCGTTTTAAAGTGAGACCCGATATCGCGCAGCGCTTAAGCGAATCATTCGAAAATGCTTTAAATTTAGCAGAAGGTCTTGCCATAGTGGCTTCCATGGATAATCAATTTGATGATCTTGTTTTTTCTTCCAAATTTGCATGCCCTGAGTGCGGATACAGCCTCAGTGAGTTAGAACCCAGACTTTTTTCATTTAATAATCCGGTAGGCGCTTGTCCCTCTTGTGATGGATTGGGGGTTGATCAGTTTTTTGATCCGGAGCGGGTTGTACACGATCCAACCGCCAGTTTGGCTGAGGGTGCTATTCGAGGCTGGGATAAAAAAACTACTTATTATTTCTCAATGCTTGAGTCACTTGCCGGGCATTATGGTTTTGATGTCAATACTGCATTTTGTGATTTGTCCGAGGAAATTCGGCAGATTATTTTATACGGTAGTGGGCGGGAGGTTATAGACTTTCATTATCACCGTCCTAATGGAGGATATACAGTAAAAAGACATGCATTTGAAGGAATTATTCCAAATATGCAACGACGTTATCGTGAATCTGATTCAGGAATGATACGTGAGGAGCTTGCGAAGTATTTATCTTCTCGCCCGTGCCAGAGTTGTCATGGTGCACGATTACGTGAAGAAGCACGGCATATCTTTATCGATGATAAAAATTTGCCTGAAATTACAGCTTATTCGATCGAAAATGCTTATGTATTTTTTAAAAATCTGCGGATGTCGGGATATAAGGGTGAAATTGCGGCAAAAATTAATAAAGAAATTGTTGAACGATTAGGATTCCTGGTCAATGTGGGCTTGGATTATCTTTCATTAGCTCGCAGTGCTGAAACTTTATCCGGTGGGGAGGCGCAACGTATTCGTTTAGCCAGCCAGATTGGTTCTGGACTGGTTGGGGTTATGTATATTTTGGATGAGCCTTCGATTGGATTGCACCAAAGAGATAATGACCGTTTATTAAAGACCTTAATGCACTTACGAAATCTGGGGAACACGGTTATTGTTGTGGAACATGATGAGGATGCAATTCGCAGCGCTGATTTTGTCCTGGATATAGGTCCCGGGGCTGGGGTACATGGTGGTGAAATTGTTGCAAGTGGTACACCGCAAGAAATTATGCAAGCTCCAGCGTCCTTGACTGGTCAATATTTATCTGGAAAGCAATCCATTACAATTCCTAATACACGCTTACCCGTTAACTCCGAAAAAATGATTCATCTAAAAGGAGTGTGTTGTAATAACTTGATTGATGTCGATGTCAGCATTCCCTTAGGTTTACTTACTTGTATTACAGGCGTGTCAGGTTCGGGAAAATCGAGTTTGATTAATGATACTTTATATCCAAATGCTGCCAATCTATTAAATAGGGCAAGTTTATACACTCCTGGTTCAGCCAAAGAGATTGTCGGTTTGAATTTATGCGATAAAGTAATTGATATTGATCAGAGCCCGATCGGTAGGACTCCTCGTTCTAATCCAGCTACCTATACAGGTATTTTTACTCATATTCGCGAGTTATTTGCAGGAACTCCTGAGTCTCGAGCAAGAGGTTATCAGCCTGGACGTTTTAGCTTTAACGTGCGTGGCGGGCGTTGTGAAGCGTGTCAGGGGGATGGTTTAATTAAAGTTGAAATGCACTTTTTACCTGATATTTATGTATCATGCGATGTGTGCAAAGGAAAACGTTATAATCGAGAAACTCTGGATATTCAGTATAAAGGCAAAAATATTCATGAAGTTTTAGAAATGACTGTTGAAGACGCAGGTCAGTTTTTTGCAGCGATTCCTGTTTTAGCGAGAAAATGTCAAACATTGATGGATGTTGGTTTGTCTTATATTAAATTGGGGCAAAGTGCGACGACTCTTTCTGGAGGGGAGGCTCAGAGAATTAAGTTGTCTCGAGAGTTGTCAAAACGGGGTACAGGAAGCACCCTGTATATTCTTGATGAACCGACTACAGGATTACACTTTCACGATACCAAACAATTATTAGCTGTACTATTCCGTTTACGGGAGCAAGGGAATACGGTTGTGATCATTGAACATAATCTGGATGTCATAAAGACTGCAGATTGGATTATTGATCTGGGACCTGAAGGAGGAAGTAAAGGAGGGCGCATTGTGGCAACAGGAACACCAGAGCAAGTTGCAGCATGTGACCATTCTTATACGGGACATTTTTTGAAGCCTATTTTAAAGGTGTCATGAGCTCCCCAACTTGAAATCATGAATTAACAACATTGGCTTTATTTAAATAGTGATAGATATAAAAGCTGGCTGGTAAGAGAAATGCCCAGGTAACTCCTACAAAAAAATAAAATGGATAACTTTTTTCGATCACTACGATATTGCATGATTCACCAATCTTATAAGCAAAAGGCATCAAAAAAAGGATAAGCAGGAACCAAATGAGATAGTAGCGAGTCAGTTTTTCATTAAGGATAATAAGATTCAATCCGAAACTTAACCAAATACAAATCATCCATGGGGCTGTAAAATAAGAGCTGAAGGGATTTGCTTTAAAATAAATATAATTTTGATGCAGCCAAAATGTATCAGTGATTGAGCCAATGGCCCCAATAAAAAGTGCAAAATATAGAGCATTTAAATAAGGCAATCGATTAATCGATTGCCAGGCGATTTGTACGGCAATTAGCAGGAAACCAATCATTGTTCCAAGCAATACTTCATTTTGTGCTGCAAAATAGAAACAAGCTATCCAACACAGATAATAGGCTAAAAAATGAATGCACCACCCAATTTGATTTTTATTCATCAACTTTTACTCTTACGGTTAGCAAAAAATCCTTACTCATTCCACTATTTTTTTTGTTATTTTCGATCTATAACTAAATTGTAGAAAATTTTACATAGGATGAAAAATGAGTACTTTTCTTATTGCCCTTATTATTATTGTAGTACTTTTATTTCTATGGGCTATCAGTGTTTACAACACTTTAATTCATTTAATTGAGGCGATTAATAACGACAAAAAGCAAATAGATATCCAACTGGATCGTCGTTATAAGGTTTTTGAATCGCTCATTGAGGCTGTAAAAAAATATATGGATTACGAGAAAACTACATTAAAAGATGTAGTTGCTTTGCGTAATCAAGCGCAAACTGCCAAAGCCGCAGGAGATGAAGAAGGTCGCATGGCTGCAGAAAACCAAATTTCTCAGATTGCATCTGGGCTTAATGTAGTCTTTGAAAATTACCCCGATTTGAAAGCAAGTCAAAATGTCCTGCAATTGCAGGAAGAAATTGTTAATACTGAAAATAAATTGGCCTATTCCAAGCAGGCTTATAACGATGGTATAGAGCGTTATAATGCGAAAAAGAAATCGTTCTTTGAATCTATGGTGGTATCTATGTTTTCTTCAGCATTAGATAAAGATTTTGTTTATTGGGGGCTTCCTGAAGAGCAGATTCAAGCTAAAGAAGACTATACTGTAAAATTTTGAGTTTAGAATATGGGCCTTGAAGACTATCATGGTAGCGTAGGGAATTGGCGCGAACAAATACAGTTGAATCAGCGCAAGACCTATGGGGTTATCGCTTTTTTTGTTGCAATTTTTTTTGCAGTGGGCTTCGTTGCTGATTTATTTGTTTTACAATCGACCTATCCACAGGTTACTTTGCAGCAATGCTTTTTTGCGTTGATTCATCTGCGCGTTGTTCCCTATGCCACTATTATTATGGTTGGTATCGCCATAGTGTCGCTATTAATAACGTATGCGTTTTATGATCGCATTATGTTATTAGGTACAGATTATCATGAAATTACCCCGCAAACCGCCCGAGATTTGCGGGAACAACAATTGTATAATGTAGTTGAAGAAATGAAAGTTGCTGCTGGTTTGCAGTACATGCCCAGAGTTTTCATTATCGAAGCAGATTATATGAATGCATTGGCGAGTGGGTATAGTGAAAAATCAGCAATGGTTGCCATTACTCGCGGTTTAATGGAAAAACTGGACAGAGCCGAGCTGCAAGCAGTGATGGCTCATGAATTAAGTCACATACGTCACTATGATATTAAATTAACGCTAACCGTGGCGATTTTGAGTAATATTCTTTTGATTGTAGTGGATATTCTATTTTATTCCGCGGTATTTAAGCGAGATGGTAAACGAGAAGACAACCGTTTGTTAATGGTGATTATAATTCTTCGTTATGTTTTACCCTTACTCACTATTTTATTAACCTTATTCCTGAGTCGAACACGTGAATATATGGCTGATGCGGGCTGTGTGCAGTTAATGCGCGATAATGAACCTTTAGCCCGGGCATTGCTCAAAATTAACAACGATCATCAACAAAATGCGGAACATTATTCAGTGGAATACGGTAATACTCCACATGAGCAGGTGAGGCAGGCATCATATCTTTTTGATCCCTCTGATATTGATCCTGTGAAGTCTTTAAGTAGTGCGTTTGCAACACATCCTTCAATTGAACAACGTTTGCAGGCTTTGGGATTTACCCGTAAATAAACGGTCATCAAGTTAAGGGAAAGGAAAACCTGGATTCCGCTTCGCTGTATCCAGCTACGAGTTTAAGTAGGCATGATAATTATTCGCGAAATCCCACGCCTTTTTTTAATAGAAACATATTGAGAAGTGTCAATAACACTAACATCAGGCAAATAATTCCCATGGCTAACGAGATATTGACCTCACTTTGGCCAATCATTGCTTGTCTCAGTGCATTAACCATATACAGAATGGGATTTAGCCAGGATACCTTCTGCCAAAACTCTGGTAGCATGTTGATGCTGTAAAATACACCACCTAAGTAGGTGAGTGGCGTAAGTATAAATGTGGGTACAATCATAATATCATCAAAATTCCGCGCAACCATGGCATTAGTGAATCCGGCCAGTGAAAAAACAGCAGATACCAGCAACACCACGAGTAACGTCATTGGCAAGTGACTTAATTCAATAGTTAAGAAAAAACTGGCAATGATATAAACCAAGACAGCAACAATTAATCCTCTAAATACGCCACCCAAAACATAGCCTAGCAACAAGAGGCTGTTGCGCATCGGACTAACAAGCATTTCTTCGATACTTTTTTGAAAGCGGACACTGTAAAGGGAAGATGATACATTACCGTAGGAGTTAACAATAACGGACATCATAATCAATCCAGGAGCAATGAACATTGGATAACTGACTCCTTGAATGGAGCCGATACGCGGTCCGATTAGACTACCAAAAATGAGGAAGTAAAGCGTGGTCGTAATCACGGGAGGTAAAAATACTTGACTTGCAATGCGAAACATACGAACCAACTCGCGTCTTACCAGAGTATATAATGCAATAACTTGTTGTTTAATGGCCATTTTTTATAAGATCCAAAAAGAGTTCTTCCAAGCGATTGGTTTTATTTCGCATACTATGAATTTTTATTCCATGTTTGGTGAACAGAGCAAATGCATCATTTAAATTCAAATTGTTGTCTACACGGAGTTCTATTGTAGTGCTATCAACCAGTGTGGGCTTAAACGGAAATAAATCGGGTAGAGTATCGATACGATTTTCTGTATTGAAGATAAAGGTTTGATGGTGCAGTGTTTGCAGTAACGCCTTCATCGATGTGTTTTTTATAATTTCCCCTTTATCTATGATGGCGATGTTTTTACATAATTGCTCTGCTTCTTCCAGGTAGTGGGTTGTGAGAATAATTGTTGTGCCTTGAGCATTGGTTCTGCTGAGAAACTCCCACATACTGTGTCGGATTTCTATGTCCACACCTGCCGTAGGCTCATCGAGAATCAGTACTTTAGGTTGATGCACTAAAGCCCTGGCAATCATAAGACGACGTTTCATTCCACCGGATAAGTGTCGCGCTATAGAGTTTCTTTTCTCCCAAAGACCTAACTGTTGTAAGAGACTTTCAACTCGAGGTTGTGCCTTCTTTCGTGAAATTCCATAATATCCCGCTTGATTTAGAAGGATTTGTTCACAATTTTCAAAAATATTAAGATTGATTTCTTGGGGCACAAGACCCAAACAGGATTTGGCTTTTTCAGGTTCTTTTTCCAAATCATAACCATGAATACTGATGCTACCTGATGTTTTATTGAGTAATGAGGTTATTAGACCAATGGTTGTTGACTTCCCTGCACCGTTGGCACCTAATAAAGCAAAAAAATCACCTTTATTTATGGTCAAATTAATGCCTTTTACTGCTTGTACCCCATTAGCATAGGTTTTGAATAATTGTTTAATGTCTAAGGCATGCATAGAAGATTAAATGAAAATAAAAATATCATTATACACAATAATCATATTGTTTCACGAGCAAAGGTTAAGGGGGGAGTTACTAATTTACTCGCCTGTTTTATCTTCTTTTTTACAAATCGGAGAACGCGCCTTTGTTCAATACAAAGTGAGCATGAGTTTTCATCCAACCGGTAATACTGTATCGAGGCTGATGAGTAACACATACTTCATGAGGCAATTCGCTATTAAAACATATAAAGCGATTTCCTAATGGCAGCACACTCTCAATTAATTGATCCTCTGTATTGTAGAGTTGTAGCTCACCTCCAAATTCAGCGTTCCAGTGCTCGTTTAAATAATATACACATGAGATTTTCCGTGTTCTTTGCGCCGCGAACTGATCAACATGTTTTTTATAATAAGTACCTGGTTGATATGCAGCAAAGTGGGTTTCAAATTCATGCAAACCTAAAAAGAGCGATTGATTTAATATTTGAGCTAATTCTTTTATTTGTCCTAAAAAAATTTGTATTGCTGGATTTGTTTCATTTCCTTCGAGCCAGAAAATTTCATCAGTACGAATTAAATCATTCTTATGGGATTCCAGTTTAAGACCAATTTTAGCACCGCGAAATAATCCTTCTTCATACAGTTCTTGTGCTGTTTCACGCAATGATTGGCATTGGCTTTGCTCAAGAAAGTCATCGATTATACAAAATCCCTGGTTACAAAGGTTATGGATCAGTTGTTCGGAATCAATCAAAGCACACGTCCTTCAAGGTGATATTCATATTCGCGCCATTGTGGCATAAATTGACCCATTAACCCATAAAATCGTTTATTATGACTTGGTTCTAACAGATGAACTAACTCATGAACAAGGACGTACTCGAGACAAATCGACGGTTTTTTAATAAGATTAAGATTTAACCAAATACGTGCCGCTCGGGTGTTACATGAACCCCAGCGTGTTTTCATTTTCCTTATTCCCCATTCAGCGACTTTAACTCCAACTATAGCTTCCCAGCGATGAATAAGCTCAGGCAATAGCATTTGCATTTGCTGTTTATACCAACGCTCAATAATGGTTTGGATTTGGGAGGGAGTGCTGTTCGGCGGGGTATAACAGAGCATCAGTTCCTCATTGATCTTAATTTTTGCAGGTCCATGATGTTCTTCGATGATTAATAAATAATTGTTGCCTCTGAATGCTACAGTTGAGCCTGTTTCAAATGTACATTCCTCGACAACAGCACGACTACGAATTCGTTCTCTTTGTTTATGAATCCATGCACTTTTAGACTCAAGACTTTGTCTTATAAGTTGTTCGCTGAATCGAAGGGGTGCACTTACCTTGACTAATCCATCGGGTGGATAAATGCGTAAGTGCATGTTCTTGATTTTTTTTCTTGATATTTCTATGGGAATACCATCGAGTTCAATGATCATCTCATTAACATAATGTAGCCTGGGTGCAGCGCAGTAGAACCCGGGAAAGTTAAGCTTCAGCACTCCCCGGGTTTACTGCGCTGCACCCAGGGTATGATGATTCCAAGTATCACAAGGAATGAATCAGAGCTATTGTACTATCTCTGTGCGCCGATACAAGGGCTGTCTATGTATTCACCATTAATATCTAATACCATATTAACATTAGCACGTTGGTAACGGGCGAGAATGTCATATTCCTGTTTGGTGATGTAGCCATAGGAATTGCCACAGTATACGAGTGAGGTTGCTCCTGGTTTGGGTTTAACTTTCACCGGCAAGTCACATTCCCAGCGAAATTGGGTTAAATCGCAATTTGCGAAAGCGAAACTAAAGGGTAAGAGAGATACAGCAATAGCCACATACCATTTCCTTTTCATTGTGTGCACCATTTGCATGTTTATGTTTTTTAAGTATAGGATAGTATTCAAAAAAAGCAGTCAAGGATCGCCATGCTCTCATCCAGCTCTGAATACATTAAAGCTTTGCGCGAAGGAAAATATCTACTTTTTTTGGAGTGGACTGATTTTATTACCCAAAAATATAAATTGTTAGATGCTGATGACACAGTAAATTTTTTAATTTTTGAGTGGTTAAATAATGGCTATTCAGAAGAAGACGCCCTGAAGTTAGCTGTCTTACAAGCGGTATATGATGTGGAATCGAAGCCATTACAAGGAAAATTAGACTATTCGCTTAAATCAATTACCATTGCTTTATTCATCTGCATGGTTTTTCAGAAACTTGAAGGGGATGTAACCGAGCTATCAAATCAAGACACTGCACGGGATGCAGTACATCAGTTTATTGAAAAAAATCTTGTCAAGTTGAATCCATTTACTTATCAGGAACGATTAGAAGGGATGCAAACACGGTTTTATCAGTGGGTGGAAGATATCGATAAAAAGGAATTAACTGATGCATTTCAAAAAATTCACGCGATTACGCAACCAAGATATCTTCTTGAAGACTATATTCTACATTTAGAACGTATCAAAATAAAAGAAGATGAACTTTATGCTACCCGACTAAGTTTGGCAAAACGTTTTCTCGGCTATTTATATGAACAAACTGAACTAACGCCCGAAGTAGCTGAGGTAATTGCTACGTACGTTAATTCGCTCCGTGAATTGCATCCTGGTAAAGGAGAAATAGAGCAATTGGATAAAATTTCTCCTCCTTCAACACTGGAACATACTTGGAGAAAAGTAACCACGATAGGGATTAGCTTTTTTAATATCGTCTTAGGTGAGAAGTCGATTGGTGAATTAATTTCCGGGGAAACTATAATCTTTAACTCGATTGATTCGCCTGATTCCAATCTAAAAATGTAGAATCTCATCTAATAAATAATTCTTATCAAACTTGAGTTGACTGTCCGTAAATCTTAGGTCACAAAAAATACAAAAGTACTCAATGAAGTTCGGTTTGTGCCTCAATAAGATGTGGTCTTTTGTTGTGCACTTGATGCTTTTGTTGAAATCATTGGTCTTTCAATGTACAATCCCCACCCAGCAGGGGCATTAATCATCCTCTAAAAATATTAATTAATTTACAGGTGTCGCTATGTATAGATTCACTCGAGAAGATAAAGCAGATATGGAGAATAAAGTTCAACTATTGGGATATTTAAACAATGTTGGAGCCGATGTTAAACAAGTTATTATCACCATTGGATCTGGACCTACTCCAAGTGATTCCTATGCCCAAAATATCGTCTTTGATTCAGAAAGCAAACACTTAATTATAAATATTGATATATGTTATCCAGGTGATTTTCCTTGTGGACTTCTTAAAGTGTCTGTTGATCCAACAAGATTCAATTTTAAGAACGAAATGGACAAAGTATTAGAAAATAAAAATGCGGTAATCCTGTACAATGACGACCTTTATTATGCATCTCCTAAGGATTTTCATATTTGTAAACTTAATCCACAGAATTCTAATCAAGATGACTTTAATTTGTTGAAATCAAAGTGTACTGATTCATATCATGTTGCAGATGAAGAGGAATTAGAGTTAATAATCCGTGTAACAGGTCGCACTCAACATGTGAAGGCAGCTCGTGTTAATACTGACGATAAAAAATATTTAAGGATGAGTTTTGATAGTTCAGTGGCTTCGATAATCAAAGAACCGATTACTGATTTGCTCCAAAACGATGTCACCGTCGTTATATCCGATTTCCGCTCACCATTTCTTGCAGAAGATGTTCGTATTTTGGTACAGCCTCTCTTGGATTATTACAGAAGTCCTGATAGCAATGAAGGCAATCTTATACTAACGCAGGGATATTTTGATTTTTATCCTTTGTTTTGGCCAACAAAAGAATATCTCTCCACAACAAATCCGAAGGATAGTAAGGACTATTCAGATGCGATGCATGCACTTCGTTATAAAGCTGTGGGAAGTGAAGCATTGGGTAATTATTTTGGTAAGGTTGAGGATGCGGTATGTTCTATGACGGTATTATTACCTGGTCATGATACGGGCATTCTCTTTTCTTATCCTGCTGTGGGAGAACTTCGCAAAGCGAAGGTAGCAGAAAAACCAGAAGCCCAGGATGAGTTACATCAGACCAGTATGGCTTTATAAAAAATGAGTGAAAAATAAAAGAACTCAAGCTCTTTTATGCATCTGTAGATGTTGATGTGGTCAAGCAAAATGAACCAAACTGGTTTAGCCCTCCATTTTCAATAGATGTATCTGACCTCATACTGATTTGGCTCTGAAAAATGCACACATAGGCGCCTATGCCGCACGTTTTTTAGGGTCATAATTCAATCTGTATTCAAATATGACATTCCCTCCAAGATTTTCAACTTTTGCCTAAGAGACAGGCGTTTACAGCCTGCTTGCTGAAAATTCATGTTATATATAAGAATTCGCTTATGAAAACTTTCACACTCTTTATTAGGTTTATCGAGATTTTAAGACGTGAGCATGATAGGACTTCAAAGTGACTTGTGATTAATAAATGAGCTAACTGTTGGTAAATAGCATATAATATAATCATGTTATTTTAAAGAAAAGCACTATGTTAGAGAAAGATTTACAAAATGCCTTAACAAAGCCTGAGGAATTTAAGCGAATTATAGCGGACAACCGTGACCTACGATGGGCCGCACAACAATTCCCAAACCTTGCTGATGAGTTAATTCGCCATGTATTAAACGATCCTCAAGAATTTAAACGACTTATAGAAAATAACTATCAGCTCCGAGAGACTGCAAGACAATTTCCAAGCCATGCTGATGAGTTAATTAGCCATGTATTAAATGATCCAGAAGAATATAAGCGACTTATAGAGCATAACATTGGACTCCTACTGGTTGCAGAACAATTCCCAAATCATGCTGATGAGTTAATTCGCCGGGTGGTAGAAGACACTGAAGAATTTAAGCGACTTATAGAGAATAACTCGGATCTCCGAGAGACTGCAGAACAATTCCCAAATCATGCTGAAGCGTTAATTAGTCGGATGTTAAATGATCCTGGAGAATTTAACCGGCTTATAGAGAATAACTATTCCCTTCAACTAACTGCGCAACAATTCCCAAACCATGCTGAAGAGTTAATTAGTCGGGTATTAAATGACCTTGAAGAATTTAAGCGACTTATAACGAGCCTCTATGAACTCCGAGAGACTGCAGAACAATTCCCAAATCATGCTGAAATATTAGGAAAAGAATCCCTGGAAGAAGCATTAGAATCTTTAAAAGAACTATTAAGACAAAAGGACTTAAAGGAATTAGGAAAAAACGCAAGAATCATGGGGCTTTTTAGGGCGCAGGAGAAAACTTCATTGCACGAATTACCTCCTGAAATTGCCGAAAAGATTATCAAGGATAACAGAAGTTCAAGTCATATAAGTGATGAAGAAGCAGAAAAGAAAATTGAGGAAGAATATAATAAAGGAATTCAGCAAATAACGTCGAAGAAATAACAAACGTAAGCTACGCTGATGAAAAGTTTTAGAAGCAATTAAATAAAATAAAACTAACACTAACTTTTGGATAAGAAAATTATTGCTGCAGGTACTTTACTGCGGGTTGTCCTTGCTTGCAGTGTTTTGGCGATTATTATCTCTATTTCTATTGGAACTGTATTTAAAGCGAGCTTCGAACTATTACCACTAGAAGAGCGAGCAAGTGGTTTTACTTTATTTTTTAACCTAAGTCATTCTTTACTTGGTGGCACAGCACCACTGATTATCTTGCTTTTGAGTTATGTTTTCACAAATTTTGCACTGGTTCTTTTGGGGAGGGTAAGGTCATTATCTGTTAACTTTGACTTAATATTAGTCATGTATCATGTAGTAATTATTAATCAACTCCATAAAGAGGACCATCATGCAAGAGAAATATGAAGATCAATTACCCGAGATACCCGCAGAGATTGTAGAGCATATCATATAATGACATTTTTAGGCCCAAGAGATTTAGCAAATTTAGAGTTAGTCTGTAAAGATTGGCAGAACCTTGCTTCGAGTGATGTTGTTTGGAAGAGCGCTGTAGGCCAAACAAAAGAAGAATTTTCAAATCCCGAGTTATACACAATTTTAACTTTGCCTAGGATTTCTGGATTTAGTTTTGGGTATGTAGTTAAGTCTCATGCGCTTGTTGAAGAAGAGCTGCAAGGGTTCTTTCAAAATACAAAGTATGTTAAACAAATATCATTCCCTGAAGCCATTGGAAATGAAACAACATCTTCCAATACCAATCCTGGCGGTTGGGAGTATAAATACAAGAATAAGGTTTTTAAGAGTGAGGAAGACCTCAATAGTGTTTTTGCACAGGCACGTAAGGAAAGTCACGAATATACGTGTTATTCCCAGACTGAGTTTTTTGCCCGTTATAAAGAAATAAATGATGAAATACATTTATATGCATTAAAGCACATTACTGTGCATGAGGAATGGACAATATTTCAGAAACCGTTTATTTTTAATCGAAGCCTTGTAAATAATTTTCCTTCCGTGAAGCCTGCATCGACTAATACCGAAGATAAAACAGCTAAACCTGCCCAAAAAACAGCGGATAGTCCATTACACAGCACTCCTGTTTCGAATGCAACAAGCAAGCATGTGGATCAACAAGAAGTGGAAGGAAAATCCCAACCCTTAGCGACCGCCGCAGCATATCAGCCACTCTTCTTTCAACCAACGCCAACACCAGCTCCTGCAAGTACGAAAGTAGTCAACCGCGCACCAGTTTGTTTGCCAAGCGGTAGCGGCTCATGCACAATCTCTTAATGTGAATTTCTTTCTGCCTACTTCTTCGAGATCCATCTCGAATGTAGGCTTCGTTGAGCCCACAAACAAGTCTTGAGAAGGGTTATGTGAGGCTCAATCTGTTGAGTTACATTATTTCCTATTGTGTCCTTCCGGTTTTGGCCAACAAATTTTGCATTTTCGATTTATTTGATCGTGATGGATTTATTGTCTCTTCCTGCGCTATGGTGAATGTCTGATAAACGCTACTAAGTACGTCATTTGATCCAACCTTCGGCACAGTAGGGTCAGATTATTTTTTCCATGTTTATATTCTTGTTTATAATGATTAAATACTGGAGAATATTCCTAATATTACTGTCATTGCAGGGATTAACATGTCAGAGTCTCATCAACCATATCTTGAAGCCGCTATAGAAGAAGCGCGCCGAAGTCTTGCTCAGGGAGGAATACCCATTGGTGCTGTACTTGTTTATCAAGGCAAGATCATTGGGCGCGGGCATAACCAACGGGTTCAAAAAGGAAGCAGCATATTACATGCTGAGATGGATGCATTAGAGAATGCGGGTAGACAGCAAGCTAAAGTTTATGAGCAATCCATTTTATACACCACTCTTTCACCTTGCCCCATGTGTAGCGGAGCTATCCTTCTTTATAAAATTCCTCATGTTGTCATTGGAGAAAATCAAACCTTTATGGGGGAAGAATCATTATTAACATCACGTGGTATAAAACTTGAGGTTTTACAAAATAAAGAATGTATTACCATGATGCGACACTTCATTGCTCAAGATAGAACGCTATGGAATGAAGACATAGGTGAGTAATTTTGCCTCCTGTGGGTTTTATTTTTAAGGCGCGACACACAGAGCGGTTATTTTAAGTCGAGCCGCGACCTCATTATTCAATTCAATAGCATATCTGCAATAACGATCATTAAGGTTAGGTGTTTTTTGTTTTTTAGGTTTGTTTGTGATCACCATGGTCTGTTATGGTATAATTTGTGTCATTTCAAGCATCAATCCAATCAGTAAAATCAGCAATAGTGTAACCCGATTGTTTTCCGAGCCTGATGAATAATTTAGGAACTATACAATGAAAAAAAAGAGTTTTAGCTTTTTGATTATTTTTGCAATGAGCCTATCTTCCTTTTCTTTTGGTCAAAGTACAAACAATTATATTATTCCTGGTTGGCCAAGCTACCTGGCTATGGGAACCATAACGAATGGTGCTCCGCAAGAGCCGACAAATATTCGTGTTGATGCTGTATTTACATACAATGGTGCGGGCGGCGATGGTGATCCTGGAACAATAGAAACTCCTTATAAAATTTGGAATATGATTAACATGGCTAAAAATATTAAAAAGAATACTGGCCATGCTGTTAATCCTGTTTTAGTTGAATACGGTTGGCAACTAAGTGGTGGTTGGAATCCGGATAGTGTCACTAATTTGGATGATCTAACAAAACATTTTTTTAACCTAATGTTTTTGGCTAAAACATTAGAAGCTAATGCTTATAGCAATACTGGAACTTATGGAACTATATTATTAAACCCAGATATGTTGGGTTATTTAGGGAATACAAATCGGGTGGAAGAAGTTAAATCGTTATACATCCCGGTAAATAAGGCTGTTTCTAACGCTTATTGCATGATGAGTAAAAAAGTTAATTTTAGTCCTGCAACTACACCCACCTGCACTTATGGATGGGACAATAAACCTGTAGTAATCAATGGTACCCCTACTGATTTACTTCTTTGGCTCAAATCTAAAACTGATAATTATACTGCTGGACAAGCTTTTGCTACCTGTGTCAATGATTATGTGATACCCCTTTGTGGTGTGGCCAATCCAGATCAGAACATCCCTGGGTTCTCAGATAACTTTAATGGATGGTTACACGCTCAAAACTGGATGGCTAAATATTTTGGACCTCATGTTGCTCTTGGTGTTCATGAAAATATTTCTGCAGTTCCAGAAGGGGGATGGTGGATTCATCGGGGGCCAACTGCCGTGAAGCCCTATGTGGACAAGGTTCTGGCTGATTTAAAGAGTTTTGAATTATTCAGCAGCAAATATAAACCTGATTTTATTTATTTTGATCGTTATGGTGCCGATGATTACAGCAGTAAATTTCCAAATTTACTCATTAATCAGGCAACCTTTTATAATGACGCCGCCTGGCAAAATTTCCTGACGATGACGCAACAAATGAGTGAGGGTTTGGGAAAGCAAGCTGGAAAAAGCCATATACCTGTTATGTTATGGCAGATACCGGCTGCTCATATCCCTACACAGGATGAACCTCTTGTCGAGGCTCAAGAGGAGGGCTCTGCACCTGTATATTTTTTTGGTGATTCTAAGTTACAACGTGATTTAAGCAATATCGCCTCTTGGATTAATATGGATATTGCCAATTTACCTAAAGGGTACAGCTTATGTGCTGGCAAAAATGCGACTCAGTGTTTGACATTAAACAATTTTAATTGGGCTCATAATAATACCGAGCAATTAAAAAAGGCAGTTGATGCACACATATTTGCAATTTTGTGGGGAGCAGGTGCTTTTGCAACAGGGGTTTGGGAAGTACCAGGAACAACTTTTCCTGATAATGGATGGATGGCAAAAAAACTGTCGATTTACTATAAGAAACCTACAACCTTTGCAAAGAATTAACGTATTAACATGAAATGGGGAAATTTAGTTAAGATTCGGTAATTTTTTGTACTTTTTGATCGATATTTTGTGCTAAACGATGAGGGTTTGCTACAATTATAAAACATTATGGCAAATGTCTGATGCAGGCTAGACGGGGAGTTTATGCTGTAGTACTGAGCGATGTATTTTTTGATTTGATGTAAGAGCACGTTCATTTCATAAAATGAACCATCATGCTTAAGCTTCATCGAAAATATCAACGTCTCATACCTATCTCATATTTCTTGTAGATAACGAATTTTCATTTGCAGAGGTAATAAAATGAAATTCAAATCGTTAATGTTCTCCATACATGGATGGTTTGATGCGAGTCTTAAAGAGAACAATCTCAAGCAAGGTACGATACATTGGGCCCGTGCATTTATTTTTGTACTTCTACATTTGTGTTGTTTGGCCGTGTTCTGGGTGGGATGGAGCTTTACAGCTGTTTTTACGGCCATGCTCCTTTATTTTTTGAGAATGTTTGCAATAACTGGCTTTTACCATCGTTATTTCTCACATAAGACCTTTAAAACGAATCGGTTTTGGCAATTTATTTTCGCTGTAATCGGTAATGCAGCTGTACAACGGGGACCACTTTGGTGGGCAAGCCACCATCGTCATCATCATCGCTATACAGAGCAATCACAAGATCCTCATTCTCCGGTGCAACATGGTTTATTATGGAGTCATGCTGGATGGATTTTTTATTCGGACAATTTTAAAACAGACTATAAAGCGATACAGGATTTTGCAAAATATCCGGAATTATGCTGGTTGAATCGTTATGATAACGTGGTACCTATTTGTTTACTCTTCATACTTTATTTTATAGGTAGCTTTTTGGCAAATTATTATCCTCAGCTACATACTGATGGTATGCAGCTAGTTGTTTGGGGGTTTATTTCAACAATTGCTCTCTTTCATGCTACTTTTACTATCAATTCACTTTGTCATGTATGGGGCACAAAAACATTTGAGACAGAGGATGAAAGTCGTAATAATTTTCTTTTGGCGTTAATTACCCTGGGTGAAGGTTGGCATAATAATCATCACTATTATCCTCGTTCAACACGCCAAGGATTTCGCTGGTGGCAAATAGATATAACGTATTATTTATTATGCTTTTTGGAGAGAATTAGAATTATTTATGATGTTAATAAAGTTCCATTGGAATTAACAAAAAGTAAGTTACAACCTCAAGAAAACCAACTTGTAAAAAAGCCTGATGTGCTTCAGTAAATTATAATTAAAACAAGCAATAGGGTCTGCTGCCTATGGCCTTGGATGAACCGAGGCATGCAGACGGATAAGACCAATTGCCAATATGCCCTAGAACTTTTTATATTCTATTTTTTCGTACTGTTGCAAGCTTAAGAGATTGTAGTTTTCTGATATAAAACCATCCCAGATCGAACTCATCATTTCTAAAAGAGAACCGGGCACTTGCCGGGTTGGCATGGTGATTATTGTGCAACTCTTCACCGCAAGCAAAGATACCTAATCGGGTTACATTTTTGGAGGTATTATCAACTTCAAAATTAGTATAGCCTTTAGTATGAGCAATGCCATTCACATAAAATGTTGCAATAAATGTCTCCATAATCATTTGGGCACTCCATACAGGAACGGCCCAGATTCCTATAGCTAGAAACTCTAAGAACAAGAAAACAAACGGACCTTTATCTGAATATTTTTCATATATATGTTTCTCTAAAAAATCATTATCACGAATGTCATTGAAATTTCGTACCATTTCATTATTCATTGATAAATGGGTGATTTCTATGCCATAAAAGAACATATTGCGAAGTCCAAAAATAACAGGCGAATGCGGATCCTTTTCAGTATCAGTATACTTATGATGAAGATGATGAATTGCTACCCATCTTCTTCTTGATATGCCAGTCGTTAACCACATCCAAAGTCTGAAAAAATGAGTCACAGCAGGATGAAATTTTACTGCTCTATGTGATTCTCCTCGATGCAGGTAAATCGTCATGATAATCTCAGTTAGATGTAAGGAGAATAAAAAAAAGATTGAAATATATAACCAATTTATTCCTAAAAGACCGGTTCCCAATGAAGGATATTTTATTGCCAGCGTCCACGTACATCCTAATACAATCACTGAGAGAATAATTGATTCTATTAGAGCGGAGTTAGATTTTTTCATAGCAACACCTATACGACTTATTGACGATACCTAAAATTTCCAGAAAAATCCTAGGGACTATTGAGATGAGTATTAAGTAATTTTACATATCCAACAGTGATTACCTATGTTCTTCAGCCTTGGTTATGGTATTGTTTTTGGCCAGCAAAATGGTTAATATTTTATATTATAGTTTATATTTTGAGCATTTAAAGTGGTGGAAGCTAATTGGACTCTAATTAATGGAATTAATTGGGTAGAAATGAGATTTGGCCAGAAAAACACCTGAATCCTTTGCAGGATAATGCACATTAGCCAAATCGATTAATAAGGAATAAAATAAACTTATCTGGAAGATAGCTCAATAAGTTTGTGATATGGACGAGTGAAGCGGGTATTTTGATTTCTGCTTTTTTTTGTTCAATTCCATTTAATATTTTTTTAGCAGCTTTCGTGGAACTGTAAAGAAAGAATTGGGGAATCTTAAGTTCATCTGTTAAAGGGGTTTTTATAAATGTAGGTAGGATTGTTGAGACAGTAATTTTTTCCCTTGCCAACTCCATTCTTAGTCCTTGCAAGAAATTACGGCATGCAGCTTTACTTGCCCCATAAGCCTCAGCTCTTGGCAAACAAATATTTGACATGGCGCTACTCATGCCGACAAGATGAGGATTTTTACTTGCTCGTAAAAGAGGCAGGGCTGCTTCAACACCATAAATCATACCTAAGAAATTGATTCTCATGGTCTCTTCAACAATAGTGCTGTCAAAATTTTTTACGTCAAGAGCTTCATATTTACCCGCATTAAGAAAAACAACATCAACATATCCATATTTCTCTTTTATTTTCGCTCCGACCTCTAAATTTTGCTCTCTTTCTTTTACGTCAAACACAAAAATTTCACCCTGGGTATCATGAGCTACCTGTTGTAGTTTTGTTTGATTACAGTCAGAGAGAATGAGTTGATAACCGTGTTCATACATTTCTTTAGCTACCGCTTCACCTATACCAGAGGCAGCACCGGTAATCCAAGCAATGCGTTTCATTTGAAAAACCTTAGTGAGTTAGTGATACAATTAATTTAAAAACCATAATTTACAATTATAGTTTAATAATAAAAAATCAGGCCAAGCGTTTTTTATTTGATGAGAAATGAAGCAAAATAACCTGATTACAAATTAGTTTTGCTTGTTTTGAGGGGTATTCCACCATCCTCCTCCCAAGGACTGAAAAAGTGCCACCGTATCATTATAACGTGCTGCGTTTGCTTGAATTACATTCAAATGAGCACGCAGATAAGCTTCTCGCGCGCTTAAGACAGACAAATAATTTGTTTTACCAAGTTGATATTGAGTTGTGATTAACTGTAATCGGGTTTGTGTATTTTGCTCGGAATTTACCTGAGCCTGAAGAAGTTCGGCATCAAACTCAAGAGCATGCAGTACATCTGCTACGTCTAGAAAAGCTTCAAGCATAATTTTTTTATATCTGGCACATGCGTACTCGAATTCTGCGATTGCCATTTTTCGTTTAGCACGTAATGCACCTCCTTTAAGTAACGTTTGTGCGATTTGTCCTCCGTAATTCCATACATTATTCATAGGATTAACTAAAGTGCTTAATGTTGTTGAGAACCACCCATAATTAGCCAAGATGTTAAATTTAGGGAATAGATCAGCTGTCGCAACACCTATCTCTGCACTGGCTTTATGCAATAGCGATTCGGCACTGCGTATATCAGGGCGTTGCTTTACCAGTTGAGAGGGTAAGCTGACTGGTAATTCCGTAGGTAAATGAAGACTGTTTAGACTGAAATTAACGAAATAGTTCTCGCTAGGTAACGATCCAACAAGTACAGCAAGAGCATTATATTTTCTTGCTAAACTTTCTTTAATTGAGGGTAAAGTCGCTAGGGTTTTTTTCAGATGATTTTCACTATTCAGCACATCAAAACGAGATATATGTCCTAAATTGTAATTGTTTGTTGTTATTCGTAACAACTCTCTTTGGCAATTAATGAGCGCTTGTGTCGTCTTTAACTGATCATGTAATGATGCTATAGTGATACTTGTAGTCACTATATTTGCCGTCAAAGTTAAGTAAGCAGCTTCCAATTCAAAAAACTCATAATCAATCGCAGCACGTAAAGCCTCTACTTGCCGAAGATTGCCTCCGAATAAATCCAGGCTATAAGATACACTCACCGATGCATTATAAAGATCAAATTGATTCTTGATAGAAAACGGGAGTTTTTGCCCTGGTAATGGGTTAATATTTATTCCAGTAGCAAGCAACGTATTTCGTTCACGACTTCCAAAAAATTGAGTATTGACGGTTGGGAGCAACTTTGGGCCAGCAACGAAACGTAAATTAGCATGCGCCTTACGTAAACTTGCTTTGCTCATCGCTACTGTTGGATTATTTTTTAATCCTTGATCGATGAGATAGTTTAATTCCTTAGAGTGAAAAAGAGTCCACCAGGAATTGGAAATATCTCGATTATAGTGTAAATGCTGTGATTTTCCTGCGGAATTGGAAGCACTCACAGTTTTTGTAATTAAAGGGCCCTTATTGTAACGAGTGGTCTTTGGTGCTTCAGGTGCATGGAAATTAGGCCCGACCTTACAGCCTGCAATTAGTACCACACATAAAAACAAAAAAAATTTTTGCATTTGATCTTCTTATATAAAAATAAATTCTATTTACACCATACAAGTGAGGCAGTGTGCTTGATTCAGTTTGATTATTCTTCTGAATCATAAATTCAAATTAATACTCACAGGTTGGCCTGGATGTAGGTAATTAAATGCTGTTTTGACTGGCTTGGCCTCAATTCGATAAACAAATTTTGTTCTTGAGGTTTCACTAAATATATAAGGGGGCGTATATTCTGTTTTAGAAGAAATATAACTTATAGTTGCTGGGTAAGCTTTGTTGCATCCGTCACAACTGATCATTACTTGATTTTTTAATTTTAATTTTGCTAATAACGGTTCAGGAACATAAAAAATAACTTTAAGATTCTCGGGAGCAACAATTGATAAAACAGGGCGTTCCTTAATCACTAATTCACCAACTGTGAAATAAGTATCATATATATATCCTGAAATCGAAGAGTACATCTTTTTATTCGACTCACCCCATTGTGCTTCTGCGAATTCTGCTGTAGAAGATTCAACTACCGCTTCTTGAGCTATTAATGCTGCCTTGGCATTTTGGTAATTATGTTTTACCCCTTCGAATTCCTCGCGACTTACTCCCCCTGAAGTTATCAATTTTTGATATCTTTTCAATAAATTACTTTGGTATTCAAGGGCAGATTGTTTTAATTTTGCTATAGCTATAGTTCGTGTAAGATTTGCTTTAGCTTTTTTAAGTTGGGATTTTTGTGGCTGTACATCTAGGGTAAATAAAAGATCTCCTTTATGAACTGGATTTCCTTTTGCGATATCTAAGCTAATGAGATTCCCTGAAAAGCTACTTGATACATAGGTGTAATCCGCATCAACATATCCTTGCAATGAGTTTTCTTCCTCTTTGCAAGCACTAATCAGTACACATAAGATTGGAACAATTAAACATTTCGCGAAGAATTCTTGCATATTCTCTCATTGTTAAATAAAAACATCCTAATTGATAAGATTAGAAAATTAACATCAAATTACAATGATTGACAATAATCAAAACGATAAAGTATCTGAGCTCAAAGGTAATATAGGTTTATGAGAAACAATGATTGTCAGTACGGCTACTATTAAGATAGGATATTCATACTGAATTCTTCCTACACTAAATGCAGTAAAATCAATTTTGTTACTTGAAGGACAATGGTGCTTTATCTTATTGAAACAGAATTTCAATATTACTTCTCAGGGAGTAGTTCTTCTTGTTGGACTTAATTTGGGTGGTTTTTCTGTTCAACGTTAAGGGATATAAATGTTAGGAGATAAGTTTCTTCGCGTTTGGTCTATTGCAAAAAAGGAGTTTATCCAAATTCGAAGGGATAAAGTAGTTTTTTTATGGCTATTGTTTGCTCCTGCAATGCAAATTCTTTTATTTGGCTTCATTATCAACACAGATCCCAAGCATTTACCGACAACAATTATTTCTTCAGAAGATACCCCTTTTACACGAAGTTTATTACAAGGATTGAAAAACACGCATTATTTTTCAATTGACGCAGTTGCTAAAGATGAAAAAAGTGCGGAGCGGCTATTACTTAGCGGTAAGTCATTATTTATTATCAACATTCCACCTAATTTTTCTCGAGATCTACTAAGAGAAAAATATCCACATGTATTAATTGAAGCGGATGCTTCAGATCCTCTCACTGTTGCAAATGCATTTCGTGCCGCAACAGAACTTCCATCAAGGGTATTTGAGCATGATTTACATGGAGCTCTTGAATACCTCGCACCTAAGGAGGAGATACCCTTTGAGTTTGAGATTCAGGCTAAATACAATCCTGAAAATATCCCACAATACAATACTATACCTGGATTAATTGCCTATTTAATATTCGCAACATTTACAGTTCTTACTGCAGTATCCATTAACTCAGAGTTTGAACGAGGGACTTTTGAAACACTTCTAATTACTCCTTTAACACCAGCGAATATCATATTTGGCAAAGTAATACCTCATTTTATTTTGGCCTATTTGCTTTTTTTTGTATTACTCGCAATTGCTTATTTTATATTTTCGATTCCTTTTTATGGCAGTCTACCTCTCTATTTATTGTTATTGGCACCTTATTCAATATCCAATTTAGGTACTGGACTTGCTATCTCTGCTCTTACTAAATCACAATTTACAGCAGTGAGCCTATCAAATGCTTATATACTGGTAGCTACATTAATCTCGGGATTTTTATTCCCATTTAATGGAATACCTCATTGGGCACAGTACTTGAGTCAAGTTATGCCACTGACTCATTTTTTAAGAATAACCCGAAATAGTATGCTAAAAGGAGCTGGTTTAGATATTCTATGGCCCGATACCTGGCCAATAATTATCTTTACCGTATTTATTATCTTTTTAGCAATTTTTCTTTTTAGAAGAACATTAGACTAATGAAGAACTATGCTAAAAGCATCCGAATTTTAAAGGCAGGGATATGAAAGAAAAATCAGAAAATTATGCGGAGCTTATTTTACATCATCCGCTTTTTTGCCTGCTTGATTCTCAAAGTGCCCATCAGCTGATACGGCATTTCAAGTCTGAATTTGTAGAACCAGAACAGATTATTGTTGTTGATGGGGATCCCATTGATTGTATTTATCTTATTATTTCTGGAGGAGCCGAAGTGATAAGGTCAGTACATACTTTAGGAAACCATCGCGAAATGCGTATTGCCGAATTAAAAGAGGGGGATTTTATTGGTCTCTCATCAGAGGGTTTTGCTTCACGTACGGGTCTGCGTACTGCTTCAGTAAAGGCACTGACTACGATGCATTTACTAAAAATTAGTCTTTATGATTTTCTGCAATTTCTAAAGCAACCTCAAATAAGATATCCCAATTTAAAAAAATTGAGCGAAGAGTTCCTCTTGATTCAATTTATTCGTTCTCATCATACATTTCAAAATCTGTCCCATGAAAAAATCCAGACCATAGTAAAAACTGCGCGGAACATTAAGGTATCTGAAGGAACTTGTTTGTATAAGGAAGGAGATCTTGCAGATACCTGTTATTATCTTCTCAATGGCGAAGTCGTCCTTTTAAACTTAAAAAAAAGTAGTTCTACTGTAGTTAAAATAAATCAAATGTTTGGTGAAGAAGAATTTTTAACCAAGATGAAAAGAAAAGAAAGTGCTTATGCAAAATCTGATAGCGAGGTGTTAATTATGGAAGCCGAGATCGTTAAAAAATTGATAAACGTTGAACACTCGTCATCACTATTTCAAAAAGTTATTTCGAGATTTATAAGAAACAAATAGGATTGGTTTTCAAGTTTTGTGCTAGGAATAGGATTTTTATGGATAAAAGTAATTATATCATTGACGTAAGCCATCTTACTAAAAGATTCAATAAAAATTATGCAGTTAATGATCTTGAACTTAAAGTGGAATATGGTGATATCTTTGGTTTTATTGGGCCTAATGGGGCAGGGAAAACTACTTCGATAAGAATGTTATGTGGTCTTATTACTCCGGATTCTGGCATCGGGCAATGTGTTGGCTTTGATATTTTGACTCAATCGCGACAGATCAAAACGCTTGTTGGCTACATGTCACAAAATTTTGGCTTATATAAAGATCTCACCGTTTACGAAAATATGCTTTTTTTTTCAGAAATATATGGAGTCGTCGATAGAAAGAATCAGATTGAAAAATATTTGCATAAATTTGATTTATATAAACATAAGCATCAAATTGCAGGTACATTATCTGGTGGATGGAAACAGCGCCTCTCCCTTGCAGTTTCTTTGTTGCATGATCCGTTATTGTTATTATTAGATGAACCTACCGCGAATATTGATCCGAAAGCCAGACGTGAATTCTGGGAGCTGATGCACCAATTATCAAGAGAAGGGATTACTATTTTATTGAGTTCACACAATTTAGATGAAGTAGATAAATGTGACAAAATTGCATACATGTATTATGGGCGTACTCTGATGTCTGGAACTATTGAAGAAATCTTAAGAACTGTGAATTTGTCTACCTGGGCTATAAAAGGAGTCAATTTAGCAATGTTGGCACATCAATTAGAAGCTACAGACGGGGTAGATCAAGTGTTACGATTTCATAACACCTTGCATGTAAGTGGTAAAAATCACGAAGAATTATCCAAGGCGATACACCCCTATATCAATAATGAATTTTTTCAGGGAAAAATAATCGATTCAACTTTAGAAGACGTATTCGTTTGGCTTGCGACATTTGGTGCACAGAGATTATAAAATGATAAAAATGGAGCTTTGGCGGGTTTTATCAGTTACTAAAAAAGAGTTTATTCAGATCAAACGAAATATTTCAACTTTTTTATTCTTATTCTTAATTCCTGTAATGCAAATACTTTTATTTGGATTCATGATTAATACAAATCCTAAATATTTACCTACTACAGTGATTTCGCCTGAAGAAAGTTCATTTACGCGATCCTTGCTCGAAGGGTTTAAACATACAGACTATTTTTCGCTAGATTCTGTTGCACAATCAGAACAAGCAGCAGAGAAGTTATTGCTTAGTGGAAAAGGGCTTTTTGTGATTAACATACCGCCTAATTTTTCAAGGGATTTGATACGAGGGAAAAAACCGCATGTACTAATTGAAGCAGATGCATCAGACCCAATATCAATATCAAATGCATTCCGTGCTGCAGCGGAATTGCCCTCGAAGGTCTTTGAACGCGAGTTGCAGGGCTCTTTAGATTATCTTTCTTATCATCAAACACCTTTTGTTTTTGATATCCATCCTAAATTTAATCCCGAAGGTATTTCACAATATAATATTGTACCAGGTCTAATTTCCGTATTAATTTTTACCACACTCACGCTTCTTACGGCAATGTCAATTACTTCAGAATATGAAGTAGGAACTTTCGAAACGTTATTAATTACTCCTCTTAGTCCTGCAAATATTATTGTTGGCAAAGTGCTCCCTCATTTTATAGTCGGTTATTTTATTTCATTTATCTTGCTCATGATTTCTTGTTTTGTTTTTTCTGTTCCTTTTTATGGAAGCTTATTCCTTTATCTATTCATTATGGCATTTTACTCTATTAGCAATTTATCCTTGGGTCTTGCTGTTTCAGCATTTGCCAAAACACAATTTCAAGCTGTTGCGATAATCAGTGCTTGTATCCTAGTGGCCGTAATGAGCTCCGGGTTTTTATTTCCTTTTAGTGGAATGCCTGTTTGGGCTCAATACATCGGTCAAATCTTACCCCTGACACATTTTATTAGGATTACACGTAATATAATGTTGAAAGGTGCTGATTTTAATATTCTATGGCCCGATGTGTGGCCAATTATTTTATTTACGATAATTATTGTTATCTTAGGTACTTTGGTATTTCGAAAAACTCTAGATTAAAATTGATAGAAAGACAAGGATAAGGTTATTACTAAAGTAGTTTTAAAAAAATCCCCGCAAGTGCGGGGATCATTGAATTTAAAGCAGAAGGAATTAAATATTAATCCGCTTTTTTACCTGCTAATTTTTCTTTGATGCGAGCTGCACGGCCAGCTAAATTACGTAGGTAATAAAGTTTGGCACGACGTACATCACCTCGTCTTTTTACAGTAATGCTGTCAACAATTGGACTGTAAGTTTGGAATACACGCTCAACACCAACACCGTGTGAAATCTTACGAACAGTGAATGCAGAGTTTAAACCACGATTACGTTTTGCTATGACAATACCTTCAAAAGCTTGTAAACGTTCACGGTTACCTTCAATTACTTTCACTTGAACCAAAACAGTATCGCCAGGATTAAAAGCTGGGATTTCCTTGCCTTGCATTTGCTCAGCATTCAGTTGGTCAATAATATTAGTCATGGACTACTCCTCAAATTGGTTCATCCTTTAGGAATCACCGTGTTCATACTTAAACTCAGCAAGCAATTGCTGGTCTGTTTCACATAACTGTATTTTTTCAAGTAAATCTGGTCGTTTAAGCCAGGTTTTACCCAGAGATTGCTTTCGCCGCCACAGTTCTATATCTCTATGATTACCACCTAATAAAACAGGTGGTACCTCCAATCCGTCAACGGTTGCTGGTCGAGTATAATGAGGGCAATCCAGTAAACCATTCATAAATGAATCTTGTTCTGCTGAACCAAGATGCCCCAGGCTTCCCGGTATTAAGCGAATGATCGCATCAATAAATACCGTAGCGGCCAGCTCACCACCACTTAAAACAAAATCTCCAAGAGACCATTCTTCATCTACATAATTTTGAAGAATACGCTCATCAATTCCTTCATATCGCCCGGCAATAAAGAGCAGGGGTTGTTTGTCATTTGCCACTTGATTCAAGTCATTTTGTCGAATTACCTTGCCCTGAGGACTGAGGTAAATCGTTTTACAATGAGTTGGCATTTGACTGCGTGCCTGCATAATCGCCCCTTTTAAGGGCTCATACATCATAACCATTCCCGGGCCACCCCCATAAGGCTTATCATCAACTTGCCTATAGGGCCTGGAAGACCAATCTCTTGGATTCCAGTAATCGATTTTAACTAATCCTTGCTCAATGGCTCTGCCCGTAATGCCATAACTCAAGGCATTAAGTATTTCGGGTATTAAGCTGATGACTCCAAGATGAAGCACCACTTAAAAATCCATATCCCAATCAACAGTAATTAACTGCTGGTTGGCATCAACATCTAATATAAATTTTCCAGGTAAATAAGGTATTAAGTGTCTTTTATTACCTTCTACAACCAGCACATCATTTGCACCTGTAGGGATTATTTCAATGACTTTCCCAAAAGATTTACCTTGTTGGTTGATCACATTCATGCCTATAAGTTGATGCCAGTAATATTCACCTGGTTCCAGTTTTTCCAGTTGTTCCTGTCGAACTGCAATTTCTATATTAGTGAGTTGGGCTACAAGCTCACGCTCAGGATAACCTTCAATTTGGGCTATGATGGATTTATTTTGTACTTCAGCACGCAACAATTTAATTGGTTGCCATTTATTGTTAATAAAGGCATGCCAATTTTCGTACTTTAGAACATTATCACGAGGTTCTGTAAAGGAGTGAACCGTAACAAAACCTTTAACACCATGTGGCCGCCCAAAACGGGCAATAATTATCCAGTTTTCCTGATTATTCACGTTATTAAGCAGCTTCGCCTTTTTTATTAAATTCTTTAACTAAAGCGCTGACGCGATCAGATAATTGCGCCCCTACTTTTTGCCAGTGGCTCAATTTTTCTGCATCGATATGCAGACGCACTTCTTGTCCACGAGCTACAGGGTTAAAATAACCAATACGCTCAATATAACTGCCATCGCGACGTTTGCGGCTGTCAGTAACGACCATATGATAAAACGGACGCTTTTTGGCGCCACCTCTTGATAAACGTATAACGACCATTGTTTTCCTCTACTTTAGAGTGGTTACGTAAAAATGCCGTGTATTGTACGAAAATTAATTCGGCATGTGAAGTAATTCTTGCGAATTATTTAAAATCATCGGGTAATATGCCTTTTAACCCTGCCATACCACCGATTCCACGCATCATTTTTTGCATTCCACCAGGTTTTGTAAATTTTTTCATCATTTTTTGCATTTGTTCAAACTGTTTTAATAATTTGTTCACATCTTGAATTTGTGTTCCTGAACCCAACGCAATGCGTTTTTTGCGTGAACCCACAATAAGCTTGGGGATACGACGTTCTTTGGGGGTCATGGAATTGATAATTGCAATAGTTTGTGCCATTGCTTTATCACTGACTTGCTTCATTGCCTGTTGAGGCATCATTTGACTGACGCCGGGTAGTTTGCTCATCATGCCAGCAATACCGCCCATATTATTCATTTGTAGTAGTTGTTGTTTAAAGTCTTCCAGATCAAAACTTTTTCCTTTTTTCAACTTCTTAGCTAGTTTTTCACTTGCTTGTTTGTCTGCTTTCCGTTCGACTTCTTCAATAAGGGTAAGAATATCACCCATACCAAGAATTCTTGAGGCAATTCGTTCGGGATGGAATGGTTCCAAAGCTTCTACTTTTTCACCGCTACCAATAAATTTGATAGGTTGTCCCGTGATTTGTTTTACAGAAAGAGCCGCACCGCCACGAGCATCGCCATCTGTTTTGGTGAGAATGACTCCGGTTAATGGTAAGGCTTCATGAAAGGCTTTGGCTGTATTGGCAGCATCTTGTCCGGTCATGCTGTCTACAACAAAGAGTGTTTCAATTGGGTTTATTTCGTGATGTAAGGCTTTAATTTCCGCCATCATATCGGCATCGATGTGTAAACGACCTGCAGTGTCTAGCAGCAATACATCCATATATTGTTTTTTCGCAGCATCAAGCGCTTTTTTAGCAATAGCAAGAGGTTGCTCGTTTGCTTCTGCGGGGAAGAAGGTGACATCTATTTGTTCTGCTAATACTTTAAGCTGTTGTATCGCAGCAGGTCGATAAACGTCGACACTGGCCACCATTACTTTTTTGTTTTCAGATTCTTTTAGATAGCGTGCTAGTTTTGCAGTACTGGTTGTTTTTCCTGAACCTTGCAATCCAGCCATTAAAAATACTGCAGGTGGTTGGGTTTTAAAGTTAAGCTCAGCACGTTCATCACCCATGATATGAATTAATTCATCATGAACGATTTTAACAAAAGCTTGATCGGGATTTAACTCAGTTAAAACGGTCTGTCCTAAAGCTTTTTGTTTTACTTCTTCGATAAATTCTTTAATAACAGGTAAGGCAACATCTGCTTCAAGCAGTGACATCCTGACCTCACGCAGAGCGTGTTGTACATTGTCTTCAGTTAATCGACTCTGCCCTCGTAGACTTTTGAAGGAGCGGGTCAACCGTTCGGTTAAGGTTTCAAACATGATCTATTACCCGAAAAAAATAGGAACTATAGCACAGAGAAGCTATGATATGAAACTGTCCAGCCCATGATCTAATTTGAGGCAAGTTAGGGATTATTGTTTCTTACTTAAAATCCTAAGAATTAATTCCATAGGTATTATTATAACGAACTCTAAAAAACTGATCGCTGCTGATTACGCTTTTTACATGATTTTTTCAGTCCATCAGCTTGTTTTGTTATGAGTAGGTGCATTGTTCATAACATTTTTTTATTTTGATTAGCAGCAGGAAGTTTGAGTGATGTTCACTTCTCTGGCTTGGGCTAATGATTTTGTGCATTAAGACAGGAAAAAATGCAGAGATTTTCTTATTAAATCATGTTATTTTACAGTGCAAGCTAAAATTCTATGGGCTCGTAAATAAAATCAAGGAACATTTTGTTTAATTATTGCCCGATTATTAAGGGTTCCTTAAGCTAACTTTTATATAATTAGGCTTCTGCACGCCCAAAACTGCACTGAAGGAATGCGATGATCGATAAAAAACATTCACTGACAATTTTCAGTCTGACTATGATAACAGTTGGTTCTGTAGACAGTATACGTAATTTACCTGCTACAGCCTTATTTGGTAGTCAATTAATTTTTTATTTTGTTTTAGGTGCTTTATTTTTTCTAATCCCAACTGCCTTGGTTTCAGCAGAGCTGGCTTCAGGATGGGCTAAGCAAGGTGGGATTTACATTTGGGTGAAACAGGCTTTTGGTAAAAAAATCGGTTTTTTAGCCATTTGGCTGCAATGGATTGAAAATGTAATTTGGTATCCAACGATTCTATCTTTTGTGGCAGGTACTATTGGTTATTTAATTAATCCTGCATTGACGAGTAATCCTTATTTTCTTTGGGCGGTAATTGTTAGTGCATTTTGGGGGGCTACGATATTGAATTTGCGGGGAATGAAGTCTTCAGCCGCATTCAGTAATTTATGCTCTCTTGCAGGTTTGTTATTGCCTATGTCGCTGATTATCGGCCTTGGAGCTTTTTGGGTTACACAAGGTAATCCCTTGCAAATTCAATTTGATATTCCAAGTATCGTACCTCATTTAGATGACAAGTCCATGTGGGTCTCCTTAACTGCGATCATCATGTCATTTTGTGGTATCGAAATTGCGACTGTTCACGCGAATGATGTGAACAATCCACAGCATGCTTTTCCCAAAGTATTAATTTATTCAGTAGGAATTATTTTAAGCACATTAATTCTGGGCTCTTTGGCTATTGCAATTGTTTTGCCTGGAAAGGACATCAATTTAGTAGCAGGAATTATGCAAGCATTTGAAGCATTTTTTTCCAGTTATCACATGTATTGGATGATGCCTGTAGTTGCTGTGATGTTGGTTTTAGGTGGGCTTGGTGGCGTGAGTAACTGGATAATTGCACCGACAAAAGGATTATTGGTTGCTGCAGAAGATGGTAATTTACCTGATTATTTCCAACGTACGAATGCAAAAGGTGCGCCGGTTGTTATGCTGTTCACTCAGGCAAGTATTGTCACTGTCTTGTCGGGTTTATTCTTATTTATGCCCAGCGTGAATGGATCTTATTGGTTGCTAACCGCTTTAGCGGCTCAATTGTATATGCTGATGTATTTTATTATGTTTGCAGCAGCAATTAAATTGCGAATTGCTGAGCCACACCATCATCGACCTTTTGCAATCCCAGGCGGACTAATCGGTATGCTATTTGTTGCAGGTGTAGGTATTGTTGGTGTATGTGCTACTTTGGCAGTGAGTTTTATCCCACCAGAAGGGATTAATGTTGGCGGTATGGCCCGCTATGAATTGACATTGATTGGTGGCTTAATTCTCATGTGTTTACCACCATTTGTAAGTTCTTGGTCACGAGAAAAAGCAGCGATATTGGATGCTGCTGTTCCAGATTAGGATTTTTGCAGACGTTCCTGATCCTCCGTTGTAAAAAGGATTTATAAGGACAAAAGCACAATGGATATACCAACAGAATCTAATGAATTGTTGAGCCAGTTAATGGCAAGATTACCTGAATTGGAATGGAAAATTAGCGAGCTCGGCTCATTTTTTTCAATTAAACGCTTGCCCAAAGGAGTATTCCGTTTAGACACAGAAGCTAATGGAGCTGCATGTATCGCAGAAATTAAAGCGGACATACATGCATTATCTAAACAACAAAACAAGCGAAGTGCTTTATATCTGGCAGAACGAATCAGACAAAAAATTAATATTCTGGTTGTATTATGTCAAATGCATCAGGGCAAAAAAAAGTCAGAAGAAAAAGTTTCCTTCGGCATAAAGATGTTGAGCACCAGGCAGCAATGGATAAACGATCTTGAAATGGAAATTAATAAACTTGTGGCACAACAACAGGCAATGACCAAGGCTTTGGAGCACCACAGGCATAGCCACAATTCCAGTGCAATTTTGCATTTAAAAGCGGAGTTAGGGGAAGTTGAGCGTCGTTTAACTTTAGCTAAGGAAACCTTAAATCGAGCTGTTTCTTAATCAAAAATCTTTTTCTGAATAAAGTAATGCGGTAAATTAGAGTGCCTTCAAGGTATATTATTAAAAATAATCACTCAAACTAAAACATTAACTTATTTTCTCATGAATAACAAAGAAGATGTTAAACAAGAATGAGTGATTACAAAAAAGGAGCTTTTAAATGTCAGATAAATTTTCTCAAGTTACCAAAGATATTAGTACTCAATTAGCTAAAATGCGTAAGGAAATGCCGGAAGTAATGTCTGGATTTTCGGCTTTAGCCCAAGCAGCAACTAAAGATGGTGCCTTAGATAAAAAAACTAAAGAGTTAATTGCTATGGCTTTGGCTGTTGCCAAACAATGTCCTGGCTGTATCGGCTTTCATTCGCAAACATTAATTAAATTACAAGCGACGCGCGAAGAACTTTTAGAAACTTTAGGTATGGCTGTGTATATGGGCGGTGGCCCCTCTCTGATGTATGCCGCTGAAGCTTTAGAAGCGTTCGAAGAATTTAGTAAATAAATTTGTTGCACTAATCTTATAGCCTGGAGGCAATGAATTAGAATCCAGGCTTCGTTTATCGGAATGTACATTAAAGATAGTCAAATTGGTTCGATTACACATCTACCCAGCAAATTATAAGTCAATGCACGGTGGTAATTAAAGCCCCAGGCTGTTTTTTTACCAGGATTAATTAGGATACCGAAATAACCGCCTTGACGTGTAAAGTTGATGATGCCGTTAATAATACTATTTGCACAGCATGACTATTTTTAATATATTTGGTTAAAATGACCTCGATAAGGATCCTGATGTGCACTAAATCGTCCAGCTGTATATGCCACCATTTGGAAATAGCTATTAAACAAGATGATACAAAAAAGCTAAAAGCTATTTTTGGTACTTGCTATGTTGATGAGCTTTATAATTTTCTATCAGACGCCTATAAGTTATGCCAAATCAATGAGAATCATAAATTTGCAACAAGCATCAATAGATTAGTTAAAAACTATCTTCTAGAGAAATCTCCAAAATCAATTAATGTCCAGAATGAACGTATAAAAAAAGGCTTCATGGATTTATATGATGAAAAGATTGACGATCTTGAATCAGCAAAATTATTGCTTACTGAGAAACTAATTCTGCTAATAAAAGATGTTCAGCACCTAGCCTACCAAAACCTTTCTCATCTCGATTCCTTTAGGGATTGCCTCGAAACAGTTGATAAATCCAATACTATAGCTGTGGAAGATAAGAAAGCTCACAACAGGAGAGAATGCTGTATTCTCTAAGAAGATGTGAAAATGGGTCAAAATTCGGATTTCTGGTTTTGATTTTATGCCAATGGTAGGTTTTGGTTACTGGTAGTAACTCATGATCTCTGTTTTCTCGTTGATGATTCACATCCTTTATTTCATGATTTATGCTGCCCTTTTGGGCAACTATTGATAAAACACTTTATTGATAGAGACCCCTTAGATTTTATTATGTTGGAGATTCATTACATTATGTTTCGAATCGAGTTCTTCAAGGCGAGTCTGCCAAAACACCAATTCCTTATTTAAAAAAGCGTTATATTTTTTCGTTTGTTCTTCCATCTTAGAGTAAACGATTTCATATAAGGCAGATCGCGATTCATTACTAATACCCTCTGTCTTTATTGATGAATCGAATTGGGACATAATCTTTTGAGTTTCTTCATCATATTCTACAGACTTGGTTCGCATTTTTTCCTGGATATGATCCAGTGAAATGTTAATAATATTTTTTCTTATATTTAATAAATGATCAGAAGATAATTTTTTAAATTCAATTTTGAATGTAATGAACATTTTTTCAAGTTTGCACGCTTCATTATAAGCGCTATGCATATTGATTAATAAACTCGATAAAGAAGAATTTTCTAAAGGAGTTTTCATTAAATTTTGAATAAAAGAATAGGATTTTTCCAAAAGTTGTTGTCTTGAAATTCTTAAAGAGCGCCGAGATATTTCACTTGTCAGAAAAAGCTCTCTTTCTTTAAGGAAGGAATATATTATTTCTTGAACTTCTTCAGGGATATCTTCCAGCATGGCATCCAAACTTCATTGAAAACACGCCTAATCTTAGCAAAAGGTAAAATTAAGATCTAGATGTACTTATAAGACTCATTTATATAGTTGTGTCTTTAGTATTACTGCATTATTCACATCTTCCGAAAGTATTCTATGCTGAATAGAAACAATCTTATTATAAAAATCAGATGTTGCAGGCTGACGGCGATTAAACAAGGAATGTCCCTGATAGCTATTTGCAATAGCTGCTTGTGCAATAATCGCCTCTAATGTTTCAACCGCAGTTTTAATTTCGCCCTTTTCATATTTTTTATACAGATCAAAAATAGCGGCAACACCTCTGGGTAATCTAATTTCATCGCCGTTATCTAGTTTTCGTTTTTCGCCCCCTAAGCAGCCCACTTGACCATCAAGGTTAATGATATCCGCGAAAATTTCGTTAAGCGGTTTAACTGCATTCCTCTCAATACTATTTTCTTGAGAGTTTTCTGGATCACTTTCCCATGTTGTCTTGATTTTATTAAAAATAAACTCTGCTTCACTGTCGTTAAGATGAAGCTCTAATTTGAGATGATTCTTGGTTTTTTGCTTTCGCAAAGATGAATCGGTTGCTTCCGTTTTATATGTATAGGCTTTTACATCTTGATCTGGCTTATAATGGTTTTTAAAAAGTTCGACATGTAATGTTTCTTTAACTAGAAGATCAAATTTATTTCCTAAATCTTCAAGATCAAGGCGCAAAGGACTATCTTCATTATAATCAGCATTATATTTTTTAAATTCATCAATTATCTGCTCTTTTAAATTAGGATTTTCGATAAGAAAATATAAAAATTTTTTGTTTTTTATAAGCTCTGCTTTGAGTAGTTTGCTACGCCGGGTTTTGTGAGCTACCAATTCTTCTTGTAGTTTAGGATTCTCAATCGTTTCCTTAGCAATGGCTCGATAAATTTGCTCGTCGAATAAAGCTCGTTTAAGAAAAATCGAAAAAGCATCCTTGATAAAATCAGTATTATTCTGAATCCCGTGCAGATTTAAAGTGTGACTATCAGTCTCATCAGGAAAATTACGTGGTTTCGCATCGCTTAAATGCGGGAAATTGGTAATATCCTTTTGCGTTATGGGAAAAGCATCTTTAGGCCTTATGCCATAGGCTCTTTCACCCTCCATTAAAAGAGGCTTATTTGGATTTACACCTTGATATTTTGATGTGATTGGCCAGGTCGATTGATCGTGATCAATTTTGTAGGATATAAGTTCGACTGGATCATAGCCGATATTACCGCCATGCAAATCATTCTCTTCCTCAGTGTAGGCTGCAGCTAATATTCTGCCAATACCTGATTTGACTAAGTCATCCTGCGGCGGCGATTTAAGGCAGACGCTTGTTCCTTCTCTTAAATAGTAATCATGCAAAGATTGAAAATTATCGATGGCCCTCGAAATAACCCCAACTCGATTACCTTTACTATCATGGACACTTCTAACCCTGGGGGTGCGGTCATTTAATAAAAGGCGATAACACATGCCATTGAAGGCTTCAATTTCAGTAATCCGTCTTCCAGATTCATCTGTTTTTAAAATTTCTTTTGCTTCTTTATCAACTTTTTTTACTATTTGAGCACTATGAGAAGGAGAGGGGGCACCTTTTTCTCTTGTAATTTTAGCTTGAACTGGATGATATTGTGCGTACTCTTTACTTTTTGGTGGTGGATGGTGCGTTTTTGCTGCAATGGTTAGCTCATTTTGGAGCTGCTCTAAACGATCGAGTAAAGCGTCATTGCGCTTGTGAGCATAATCAGGACTTGAGCGAATCGCGTTAATAACAATGCCAACCTTTCTAATGCTGGTAATTGTTAAGACTCGTGTCTGTTTTTTAACTTCTTTGTATCCTAACTTATTAAATTGAGGAAAATTTTTGATTAGATAATCAATACTCTCAGAATTAGCAGGTAATGTTAAGATGATAAATGGCTGCTTTGCTGGTTTCTCTATATCTTTTGGAAGAGTATCTTGATGTGTATAAATCTCTTGAAAGCCTATCCCTCGTTTACTATGAATCTTCATCGTTATACTTCTGTATACGTCTATTATAGAATATATTTTAACCAATAAAAATTAACAGAATATTAATCGAGGCACCTAAAATTGGGCAAAATGGATTTTTTTAGGAATAAGAGCTCATTTTCGTTCAATTCAAATAAATAAAATTCATATGGATAATAAGCTCATTGGCCTATTTCATCAGGCTGTAAGTAGTCTAATGAAATAGCTAGGCTTGATAACCGTTCATTAAAAAGTCTTCCATACTGCATGATTAGATCGATCTATATAAAAACTCTATTGTTTGGTCGGCAGTTGTTTGTCTTCCGAAGGTTGCCCTAGCGCTGCAGAAACATGAAGCATTTCATTCTTTGCTGCTGTATTTTGCTGGCATGGATAGTGTTTACTCGCACCTAACCAGGCAACCTGAGATACCGTCATGGAGTCTTTATCACTTTGCTGGCTTGAGATTTCTTTATAAGTTTGCTGAATCAATTCACACAGAGTAAATGCACTAAGCTGTACACCTGGTGGTAAGCAAAAAATAGGATTTCCTTGGTTTTTTGCAACTTCATTTGCCTGAATCATTGTTTCTGCAATACTTTCACATGTGATTGTCAAAACATGGCGAGCAGAACGTGCCCATGCTTGTGCTTGGGGGTCTGCTTTAACTTCCATCTGAGGAATATTATCAGCGATACTCATGTAGTTTTTTATGGTGTCTGCATGGATACAATGACAAAAAAACAGGAAACTGATTAATACTATACGCATAATGATATCCGTCCGATCAAATGCCGTGAGGCTTAATTAAACCCAGTTTAAAAGCAATTAATAAAAATATAAATAAACCCACTGAAATACTGATTCTTATAGTTAAGGCTTTAACCGTTCTTTTGGAGTTACCTGAATCACGAATGAGGAAGACAAGACCACTTGCCAAAGATCCGGCGATGATAATCATGACACAGATGATGATAATTTTAGTGATCATTTGTTATACTCCCGAAATTGCTGTCTAATTATGACTAACATTTAAACAATTAATTAATGATGCCTAGTTTAACCTGTTTTAAATTTCGTTTCACCCCAAGCTGGCCGATGTCGATTTTGGCAATCCTGTTTTTTTCTTTATTTGTTCGGCTTGGCTTTTGGCAAATTCATCGTGCGGACGAAAAAACAAAAATGATTGTTGCACAAAAAACACAAGAGAAGCAAAAACCAGTTCCTTGGTCTGCAAAGAAAAAACTGCCTGTACAATATGAACGGATTACGTTAAAAGGTCACTATTTGTCGCAAGTATTTTTATTGGACAATCAGCATCACAAGCATCAGTTTGGCTATGATGTCTTATCACCCTTGCAGTTGTCTGATGGTTCAATCATTGTAATTGATAGAGGATGGGTTCCTGGTGAACTGACACGACGAATTCTTCCTAACATTCAGGTTCCCCAAGGAAGAATAGAATTGCAGGGGATGGCCTATTTTCCCAGCAAAAATCAATGGGTTTTGGGGCCTGCTATAGAAGAAAAGGGGAATAAAATGATCATTTTGGAGCGTGTGGATGATCAATTGTTCAGTCAAGTTTTGCAAAAATCAGTCGCTCCGTTTATTATTCGCCTCGACAAGCAAGATACAAACGGATTTGTGCGTGAATGGGAGACGGTATCCATGCCTCCGCAGCGGCATTTAGCTTATGCATTGCAGTGGTTTGCTATGGCTTTGGTAATACTAATTATATTTGTAGCCTTAAATCTGAAGAAAGAAAATGAAAAAACAAGCCAGTAAATATTATATTTTAGTGTTGTTGGTTGTAATATTCGTCGCTCCGGGCGTAGCGGCTTATTTATTTTACCAACATCCATCCTGGTTGGGTGCTACACGGGTCAATAAAGGGACCTTACTGAATCCACCGGTAATGTTGAATGCTTTGGACGGAACGTCGAAATGGCGCATCATCTTTTGGAGTCCAGAGGCCTGTGCTCAAGAGTGCATGAAACAGCTGAATATGCTTGCTCGAGTTCGCCTGGCATTAGGACGCAAATTATATCAGGTGGATCAGTGGCTTCTTCTCAGTGATAAAGCATCTGCTTTATCACAAGAACAACAATCCTATTTAAAGGAAATTGATTTTAAAGTGGCAAGGTTATCTGCAGCTGAGGTAAGTACTAAAGGGACTTTATCGTCTGAAACTAAAGTATTTATAGCTGATCCAGGTAATTATTTAATTCTCAGTTATACATCGCAGGTTAACCCCAATGATGTATACAAAGATTTGAAGTTGTTGCTCAATACAACAGAAAACAAGAGTGATTAATCTAATGCAGAATAAATTATTACGATATGTCGTATCATTTGCTGTGCTGTTATCTTTATTCGTTGTTATGCTCGGCGCATATACGCGTTTGACCGATGCAGGCTTGGGCTGCCCAGATTGGCCTGGTTGTTATGGTCAGATGGTTCTTCCCAATGCTAAGGAAAAATTGCAGGCAGCACAAACCCAATATCCGGAAATTCCTATCGAGTCTAGAAAGGCATGGACAGAGATGGCTCATCGTTATGCTGCAGGTTCTTTAGCGTTGTTAATTTTTTTTATAGGTTTTTATGTCGTGCGCAAGCGATTACAGGGTAGTAATTTGCCATGGCATTTGCCTGTTGCACTACTTATATTGGTTTTTTTTCAGGCCGCTTTAGGGATGTGGACCGTAACCTTAAAGCTGTTACCCGTGGTTGTTATGGGACATCTTTTAGGCGGTATGCTGATCGTTGCCTGCTTAAGCCGTTTTCGATTGCAAATCAGTGCAGTAAAGGGGCAGGATTTATCACAATGGCGTTCTTGGTTACGTCTTGGGATGCTTATCGTTTTCATGCAAATTGCATTGGGCGGTTGGGTTAGTTCAAATTACGCAGGAATCTCTTGCATTGGTTTCCCTATGTGTAATGGCGTGTGGTTACCTGATTTGCATTTTGCACAAGGGTTTAATTTATTTTCACCTGTAGGTGCTAACTATCAAGGTGGTTTACTGGATCATGATGTTAGAGTAACGATTCAATTTATTCACCGATTAGGTGCAATTATCACAGCAGTTTATATTCTCGTGCTCGCCTTATTGATTCTATTGAGAAGCCGCTTCAATTATCTTAAAACCGCAGCTTTAGTTTTGTGTTTATTAATATTAGTTCAGTTTACTTTAGGTATTTTGAATGTAATTTATTTACTGCCAATTAGTGTCGCTGTAGCTCATAATGGAGTTGCTGCTCTATTGTTAGCAACACTATTTAGTACACTTCATTTTACACGTAAGGGGCAAAATGATGCACGCTGAGCATGTAGTTCAATCTTCGTCAGCTACTTGGCGTGATTATCTCGAGTTATGCAAACCTCGAGTTGTACTGCTCATGTTATTGACTGTAGTTGTCGGAATGTATTTGGCAACTCCAGGTTGGGTTAGTATGTCGCTGATGTTTTTTTCTTTGCTTGGTATTGGCCTCTGTGCAGGAAGTGCCGCTGCAATTAATCATTTGGTAGATAAACGAATTGATGCCATTATGACCAGAACCAAAAAAAGGCCTGTTGCTAGTGGCCAGGTTTCTGTACGGCAGGCCTTATGGTTTGCTTTAATCATGGGAGCTCTTGGACTGACGGTTTTGGTGATTTTTGTAAATCAACTCACTGCATGTCTTACGTTTGTTACATTGATTGGCTATGCTGGTATTTATACAGGCTATCTAAAAAGAGCCACGTCACAAAATATAGTCATCGGCGGATTGGCTGGGGCAGCACCTCCGTTGCTTGGTTGGACTGCAGTGACTAATCAACTGGACCCTCAAGCTTTATTGCTGGTATTAATCATCTTTATTTGGACACCGCCTCATTTTTGGGCTTTGGCTATTTATCGCTACGAAGAGTATCAACATGCTCAAATTCCAATGTTACCTGTGACCCATGGGATTGCGTTTACTAAATTGAATGTTTATTTATATACCATTTTATTGCTCGTAGTGAGTGTATTGCCTTTTGTTATAGGGATGAGTGGCTTTTTTTATTTAATAGGCGCTTTAGCGCTTGGTGGGCGATTCTTATTTTGGTCGCATAAATTATATCGTACAGATAAGCCTGTAGTTGCCATGCAAACATTCAGATTTTCAATAGTGTATTTAATGTTATTGTTTGTTTTTTTATTGATCGATCATTATTTATAAGGAATGGGTATGAAATAAGTCCCATGAACCAGTTTTTTTGTAAAAGCAGATGGTTGTGAGACTTATTCCATGTTTGTTCCTCTAAGGGGGTAAAATGAGTTTAAAGGCTAAGAGTGTTACCTTTACTGTAGTTGTTTTGCTGGCTCTTGCAGGATTACTTTCAGGAATTTTTGTAGGCCAACATGTTCATTTTAAGAAAAAAATTGATGTGTCGAGATTTCATGGTACTTATCTTGAAAATCCAAGACAAGTCAATCAGTTCAATTTGACAGGAATTGATGAAAAACCATTTGATAATAAGAGCTTAAAAGGTAAATGGACCTTAATGTTTTTTGGTTTTACAAACTGTGGTTATGTTTGTCCAACTACTATGGCAGAATTATCGAAAATGTATCGTATTCTTGAAGAGAAAGGTGTAAAGAATTTGCCTCGCGTCGTGATGATATCAATTGATCCTGAGCGTGATAATCAAGAGAAATTAGGCCATTACGTCACTTCATTCCATCCTGATTTTTATGGGGCCCGTGGAGATGAGCAATCCATTAAGTTGATGACCCGAGAAATGGGCATTGCTTATGCAAAAGTAATTGAAAAGGGAAGTAATGACACAACAAACTATGATATTCAGCATAGTGGTGCTTTGATGCTATTTAATCCTCAGGGAGAGCTCAATGCATTTTTTACAACGCCACATCACGCAGATTTATTAGCGAAGGATTACATGTTGTTGGTTTCTTAAAGGAACATTTTTATAAAATATATTTTGTCAGTCAAAGGTGATTTTTTCATTTTTGGACTAGGCTTTATTTATACGAGCCAGCTGTAAATGAAGCATTTAAGAAGGCTCGACATTTCTAGAATAATAAAAAAATTGAGGAAAGCGTTTTTCATGAAAATTGCAATATTGGCTACTAATCCACATTTGTACTCACACAAGCGTCTGAAAGCAGAGGGAGAAGCTGCTGGTCATGAGATTAGGATTATTAACCCTTTATATTGTTACATGAATGTCGCCGCTTCCTGCCCTAAAGTTCATTATAGAGGCGGGTCACCCTTGCCTCATTTTGATGCAGTAATTCCAAGAATTGGTGCATCGAATACCTATTATGGTACTGCCGTTTTGCGCCATATGGAAACTATGGGTATGTACACGTTAAATGAATCTTTAGCCATCGCGCGTTCTCGGGACAAATTCCGTTCATTACAGTTATTAGCCCGTAAAGGTATTCCTATGCCATTAACGAGCTTTGCTCAATCACCTGATGATACTGAGGACCTGGTTCGTATGGTTGGTGGTGCACCATTAGTTATTAAATTATTGGAAGGAACCCAGGGAAAAGGAGTTATTCTCGCCGATAGTCATCAATCAGCGGTGAGTATTATCAATGCTTTTAAAGAAATGCATGCCAATATTTTGGTGCAGGAGTTTATTGAGGAGTCACGCGGAGTCGATATCCGTTGTTTTGTTGTCGGGGAAAAAGTAGTTGCCGCGGTGAAACGACAAGCAAAAGATGGTGAGTTTCGTGCTAATGTTCACCAAGGCGGGAAAGCAGCAAAAGTAAAGTTATCACCACAAGAGCGTGCAATTGCAATCAGTGCTGCTAAAACAATGGGTTTAAAAGTTGCGGGTGTTGATTTAATTCGATCGAATCATGGACCTTTGGTTTTGGAAATTAATTCCTCACCTGGCCTTGAGGGTGTGGAAAAAGCCACCGGCATCAATATTGCTGGAAAAATTATTGAGTACATTGAGAAACATGCAAAACCGATTAGTGCGAATGATCGGTTCCATGGTTAATTGTCAGCTAGGGCGCAAAAAAGTAGAATCTGCGAGAATTAGAGGTTAGCAATATGAAACCTACGCATCTCTTCTTCCAAAGCGAGTTTGCATAAGACGAACACCTTGTTTACTAAGCGTTAATGAGCCTATTGTTGATGTATCTATTGGGCTCGCATAATACAAATACCCAAAAATTATAAGCACAAGGCTTTAATTAGAGATGATATATGTTTTATGCGACCATAAAGCTGTAAATGAATATATTAGTGGGATGAGTCACTCTTGCCGACTAACCAATCAGCACTTACCTCAAATTCTTCTGCTAATGCATTGAGTAGTTTTTCATCTGGGCTTGTGGCACCGTTAAGCAATGCTTCTGCTTTGAACTTTGGAATCTTTACCAGCTTCGATAGTACCTCAATACGTTCTGCACTTGATTCGGGTGCACCAATATTATCAAGCTCTTTATTTAGTCTTTCAGAAAATCTCTTATTAAGCATTGGCTTCTCCTAATAATGATTTAGGTTAAGGTAAAATACATCCAATTATTCCTCTAAGTCATCGCCTCACAGCTAAGCCATGAAAGTCAGGCAGAAGCGAACGGATATCTTATTTATTTGATATAGCATAAAAATGAGGTTTTGCAATGATTGTCCTAAAACATTCAGCACATTAAACTTTTTCATTCAAATTGCAACTCCTTTTTCAAGGATAATCTTGATTTGGGTTGATCTGCACAATCTTTCAATTTAGTATTGAGCCATCAAAAGATGATTGTTTGGGATAAACATGATCGAAGAAGTTGCTGTCAAATATCCTTGTGATTTAATTATATTTGGTGCTTTGGGGGATCTGTCTTGCCGTAAATTATTTCCTGCCCTCTATCAGCTCGAACGCGCCAATTTGCTTCATGCCAATACCCGCATTATTGGTTGCGCGCGGGATCCATTCACATTAGCAGACTATACGGGGTTAATAAAATCTAAAGTACAGGCTTTTATCGGTGAAGGGTCGGATGAGCAGGTTTGGTCACGTCTCATTAATAGAATGGCCTATTGCCCGATTGATCTGACACAACCTGAAGACTATGCAAAAATAGCAGATTATGTGAGTCCTGATGAGCGGATTAGCATTTCTTATTTTGCAATTCCTCCTTCTCTTTATGCTCAAACATGCCAGGGCCTCTCAAGTATTGGTTTAACCAAGCAACCGTCACGAGTGGTTTTGGAAAAACCAATTGGCCATGATTTACCTTCATCTATAGCGATTAATAATGAAGTTGCCCATTTTTTTGCTGAAGATCAAATTTATCGAATTGATCATTACTTGGGTAAAGAAACTGTATTGAATCTTTTAGTACTGCGTTTTGCCAATGCGATTTTTTCCTCAAACTGGGATCATCAGGCCATTGATAAGGTTGAAATTAGCGTTGCAGAAGAGGTAGGTGTTGAAGGACGGTGGTCATACTATGATAAATCAGGTCAAGTGCGGGACATGCTGCAAAATCATTTATTACAAATTCTGTCGCTTTTGGCCATGGAACCACCAATGAGTCTATCTGCTGAATGTATTCGTAGTGAAAAATTAAAGGTATTAAAGTCATTACGGCCTATTTCTGATGCTCATGCTCATGAACATACTGTGCGAGCGCAATATGTGGGAAATGTGATTAAAGGTCAACAGATACCTGGGTATTTAAATGAAGAAGGAGCCAATAAAGGGTCGACTACTGAAACGTTTGTTGCAATTAAAGCATACATAGACAATTGGCGCTGGTCTGGGGTTCCTTTTTATTTATTAACAGGTAAAAGATTATCGAAAAAACAAAGTGAAGTAGTGATTTACTTTAAGCCGCAACCTTATAATGTTTTTAAACAATTAAAACAGGAACTGTCTCCTAATCAGCTCATCATCCGTTTGCAACCCGATGAAGGTGTAGAACTACGAATGATGAATAAAATTCCTGGTCTTAGTGAAAGCATGCAACTGCGAGACAGTAAGCTGGATTTAAATTTTAACCATCTCTTTAACTCACAAAGAATTGCCGATGCTTATGAACGCTTATTGTTGGAAGTAATGTTAGGCCACCAATATCTGTTTGTAAGTCGTGAAGAAGTAGAGCAAGCTTGGAAATGGATTGATGAAATTAAGCAAGCGTGGGAAAAACAAGAGACCCCTCTCTACACTTATCCAGCAGGTACTTGGGGGCCTTTGGAGGTAATTCGTTTATACAATGGCAAGGCGCATGTATGGGGTGATCAAAATGCTGTTACATAGTTTTAGTGAAGCTTCTATCTTAACCGATGATTTGGTTGAGCAGTTAAAACGGATTCTTTGTAATGCAGTGGAGCAACGCGGTCACGCTTATTTAGTGGTTTCGGGTGGAAAAACTCCAATTGATTTATTCAAGGCTCTAGCCAAAGCTGAGCTTCCCTGGGATAAAATTACCATCACACTGACCGATGAGCGTTGTGTTCCTGCCCATGACCTGGATCGAAATGAACGGTTAGTCCGACATTTTTTACTGCAACACCATGCAGCTAAAGCTCATTTTTTGAGTTTATACAACGAGAGTGATTCTCTAGAACAAACAGAGCACATGATTGCTTCTTTACCTACTTTTGATGCGGTAGTTTTAGGGATGGGAGAGGATGGGCATATTGCATCTTTGTTTCCTTGCGCTGATGAACTCAGTATGGGGTTGGATGATAATGCCGCAGCAGTTCTTCGAATTAGTCCAAAGACAGCACCTCATCAACGAATAAGTTTATCGAAAAAAAGATTATTAGATAGTCGCGTTATCTTTTTGCATTTACTAGGTCAGAAAAAATTGACTGTATTGCATCAAGCGATGGCAGAGCATGATTCTATGGTGATGCCTGTGAGTGCTTTTTTAAATAACGTTGATGCAAATGTTCAGGTGTTGTATGCACCTTAAGGAAAAATAATGCACCCGGTTGTAGCTCAAGTTACGGATAACATCCGTGAACGGAGTATCCGTAGTAGAGATCTTTATCTGAAGCATATAGAGCAATCGCGAATTAAAGGTCCTCAGCGAAGCGTGCTTCACTGTGGAAATTTAGCACATGGCTTTGCTGCCTGTGCAAAGCAGGACAAAGCAAATCTGAGAGGCATGACTAAAGCAAATATAGCAATTGTTTCTGCTTATAATGACATGCTTTCAGCGCATCAACCTTATCTGAGTTATCCCCCGTTAATCAAAAAAGCTATTTCTGCTGCGGGAGGGGTAGCACAATTTGCAGCGGGTGTTCCGGCAATGTGTGATGGAATTACCCAAGGCCAGATTGGGATGGAATTAAGTTTATTAAGCCGAGATGTAATTGCCATGTCAACAGCGATAGGTTTGTCGCACAATATGTTTGATGGCGCCCTTATGCTCGGTATTTGCGATAAAATTGTTCCTGGATTGCTGATGGCGGCTTTGAGCTTTGGTCATTTACCTTTTATTTTTATACCAGCAGGTCCCATGCCGTCGGGTATTTCAAATCAGGAAAAAGCACGTATTCGTCAATTGTATGCAGAGGGAAAGGCAGATAAAAATGCATTGCTTGAGGCAGAAGCAGCGTCATATCATTCTGCAGGCACATGTACTTTTTATGGCACTGCTAACTCCAATCAACTGATTATTGAAACGATGGGGCTGCAACTTCCTGGCTCATCATTTATCAATCCTGGTACGCCTTTACGTGATGCACTCACTTGGACTGCTGCGCAACAAATTCTTTCTTTAACGGATTTAAATGGTCATTATACGCCGATAGGTCAATTAATGGATGTAAAAAATATTGTTAATGGCATTGTTGCATTATTGGCATCAGGTGGTTCCACGAATCACACGATGCATCTGGTTGCTATAGCGGCTATGGCAGGCTATTCGATCAACTGGGATGATTTTGCTCAACTGTCAGCCGTTACACCTTTGATTGCCAAGATTTATCCGAATGGCTATGCAGACATCAATCATTTTCAACGAGCTGGCGGCATGGCGTATTTTATCCATACTTTACTGGATGCAAAGTTGCTGCATGAAGATGTTCAAACAGTGATGGGGCATGGTTTGCAGCGATATACACAACAGCCCGTATTGGATAATGAGCAATTATTATGGGTTTCTGGTCCTTCTATTTCAAATGATGAGAGCGTATTAACTTCCGCCCAAACTCCATTTAAAGCTCAAGGGGGCTTGCAAGTATTAAGTGGAAATATAGGACGTGCTGTAATTAAAACCTCAGGACTTGCTGCTGGAAAAAGTAAAATTGAAGCGCCAGCCGTGGTGTGTTCCAGTCAGGAGGAATTTGAACAGATGTTTCAAGAAGGCGTTTTAGATAAAGATTGCGTGGTGGTAGTGCGCTTTCAGGGACCTAAAGCGTGCGGAATGCCCGAATTACATCAATTAACACCCAAACTTGGGGTGCTTATGGATAAAGGGTATCAAGTTGCTTTAGTCACTGATGGTCGGATGTCTGGAGCATCAGGTAAAGTTCCTGCGGCGATTCATGTCACACCAGAGGCAATAGATAATGAAGTACTTTCTCGCATTGAAACTGGAGATATGATTTTAATTGATGCCGAACAAGGAATGCTGCAATTATTAGTTACCGATTATGAGTTGGGATTAAGACCTAAAGCTGTTTTAGCTGATTTGGGGGCTCATCTGGGCATGGGCAGAGAGTTATTCGGAAGTTTAAGGTCGCAATTCACAGGGGCTGAGCAGGGAGCATGTAGTTTGTTTCATGGAAAAGAGTCTTGTTATGAGTGATGATTTAAAGTCTTATGCGATCGTTGCGGATATTGGTGGGACTTTTGCGCGTTTTAGTCGTGTCAATTTAGAAAACTTGGTCATGGATAAAATTGAAATTTATTCCTGCGCTGCATATCCCAGTTTTGAATCAGTATTTTTAGCCTATAAGACACAACATGCATTGGAAGAAATAAAGCAAGCCGCTATCGCTATTGCTTGTCCAGTGCTTGATGATGTGATTTGTATGACCAATGCACATTGGCGTTTTTCTATCAGTGAATCAAAACAAAAATTAGGGCTGACAGAGCTTAAGGTTTTGAATGACTTTAATGCTATTGCAATGAGTTTACCTGTTTTATCGAATCAGCAAATACTTCAGATAGGAAGGGGAGTTGCAAATCAAAATGGGACTAGAGCTGTGTTGGGAGCTGGAACAGGATTAGGCGTTGCCTTCCTTTTGTCAACTCAGGGAGGATACTCTGCTCATGCCGGAGAGGGCGGTCACATGAGTTGGGGTGCAAAAACAGAGCAAGAATGGTTTATTTATCGTTATCTCAAGCGAACATATGAGCATGTATCCTATGAGCGCTTATTATCTGGCCATGGTTTGGAAAATTTATATCAAGCACTGGCTGCTTTGCATCAAAAAGAGAGAGGCCATGTTCCTGCTTCAGAAATTATTGCTTTGGCTTTAGCACAACAATGTACTATTGCAGAAGCGACAATAGCGCAATTTTTCGCAATTCTGGGGTCTTTTGCTGGAGACTTGGCATTAATTTTTGCAGCCTTTGGTGGTATTTATATCGCTGGTGGCATTGTGCCACGATTAATTTCATTGTTGCATGGTAGTGATTTCAGAGCTCGTTTTGAAGAGAAAGGTCGTTTTAGCGATTTCAATGCGAAAATCCCGACTTATGTGATTACTGCCGAGCAGCCAGGGATATTAGGGGCTGCAGTTCATTTAAAACAATCGTGGCCTAGATAAAAATGAGCATAATCGGATAAAGTCCTATTTTTGATCCCAGATTACACTTACTTCATCTAGGCTATGGTCGACTACAAGGAGAGCTTTATGTCGTTCCCAAATTGGATGGTGCGGCCGGAAATTGTGTTTTCTACATCACCAGTAATTCCAGTTGTCGTAATTAAAGAAATAGAGCATGCTCTACCTTTAGCTACAGCGTTATTTGCAGGTGGTATCCATATACTCGAAGTTACACTTAGAACGCCAATTGCTTTAGAAGCCGTTAAGTTACTTATAGAAACTTTCCCTGAGGCTCTCATTGGGGTGGGCACAGTAACCACCCCAGAGCAATTAAAACAGGTTGCAGACATCGGTGCAAAATTTGCATTGAGTCCTGGAAAAACACAAGCCCTGTTAACCGCTGGATGTACTTCAAGCATTCCATTAATCCCCGGAGTATCAAGTGTATCTGAATTAATGGAAGGATTAATTTTGGGGTATACCCATTTTAAATTTTTCCCTGCAACTGCAGCGGGCGGACCCAATATGTTACGGGCGATGCATGGTCCTTTTCCGCAAGCTAAATTTTGTCCAACAGGAGGAATTAATGGGGCGAATTTTTCTGATTATCTGGCATTGCCTAATGTTTCGTGTGTTGGTGGTTCCTGGGTAGTACCTGAAGAGGCGATTAAAAAAGGTGATTGGGCATTAATTACGGATTTATCTCTTGCTGCGCGTCAGAGTGTCAGAGGATGGGGGTAGATAGAAATTAGCCTGATGATTTTCCGGTTAGTTCTAATGTTTTTTATCCAAAAATTTTAGATTGTCAATCAAGGAGTTAGATATGACATGGATTGTTGCAGTTATCGGTTCGGTCGCTGGTTTTTTGTTTGGTTATGATGAGGGAATCATTGCGGGCTCTATAGAGTTGGTCAAAAATCATTTTGACTTAACTGCCACTCATGTTGGTGTAATGGCTTCAGCGTTGCCCTTTGGTGCATTGTTCGGATCGATGTTGATTGGTGCGATTACTGCATCAAAAGGAGTAAAACGTTTTGGTCGTCGCACATTACTGTCTTTCTCAGGAGTGTTGTTTTTTTTAGGAGCATTAGGTGCTGGATTTGCCGATTCAATTACCATACTCATTATTTCACGATTAGTGCTTGGACTGGCAATTGGTATGGCTTCAGTAATGGCTCCCTTATATTTGGCAGAAACAGCAACTTATGAGAAAAGAGGTGCAGTGGTTGCAATTTATCAATTGGCAATGACTGTAGGAATCGTCTGCTCTTATTCAGTCAATTACCTGTTCCTGGAGAACAATGATTGGCGTGCCATGTTTGCTTCAAGTGCGTTCCCGGCTCTGGTTTTATGCATCGGAATTTTACTCATGCCAGAGTCTCCTCGATGGTTGTGCAGTGTAGGACGTCGTGATGCTGCATCAAATGCTTTAAAAAAACTACGTAAAAGTCATTCAATCGAGCATGAGTTGATGGATATCGAAATGACATTGGCTAATGAACCTATAAAGGGAAGCTGGCTGTTGTTGTTTAAGAGTCCTTTATTACCTGTTTTGATCTTAGGTACAATGCTATTTTGTTTACAACAATTGAGCGGAATTAATGTAGTCATCTATTTTGCACCTGAAATTTTTAAAAATTTGGGTATGAATAGTACTACCGGACAAATATTAGCAACCATTGGCATTGGTCTCGTTAATTTACTGGTAACGGTTATTGCCATGCTTAGTGTGGATAAAATAGGTCGGCGTAAACTCCTCTTATTTGGTTTTTCTGGCATGTGTTTCAGTTTGTTGTCCTTATGTATGTTTTCAGTATATCAAGTCATTTGGCTTCCTTATTTGTCAGTTGCTTGTCTCATTCTTTATATTTTTTCTTTTGCTGTGAGTGTCGGACCGATACCGCATATTGCAATGGCAGAAATATTTCCTCTGCACGTGCGTGGCGCAGGAATGGGTTTCTCTGCCATGAGTAACTGGACTTTTAATACAATCGTCATTTTTAGTTTTCCTCTCTTAGAAAAAACGATGGGTATTGAATATACTTTTGCTTTGTATGCGGTGATTTGTCTTTTAGGCCTTATGTATACTTATTTTTATATGCCTGAGACAAAAGGTATTAGTCTTGAACAAATTGAGAATTACATTCTGTCAGGTAAGCCACTGCGTTTATTAGGGCGTGAAGAGGTACTGCCGACCGAGGATGTTGGTAAAAAAGAACCGACTTATTTGGCCTCTACCTAGAAGAGAATAAAAAAAACTAGCCATTGGTTTTGCAAAAACCGTTGGCTAGTCGGGAACTCATTGAAGATTATTTTAATTTGTTGGTTAGTTTATCTCTTAACTCAATCGCACGTAAAACAGCTACATAACTCCAGGTTAGCGAAGGTGCTCCTTGTTGGACCCCAGTATTTAAATTAATTTGCTCGCTTAATTTCATGTCTTTGCCATATTTTTTTATAAGCTTCAGATAATTATCACCAACTTGGATGTGTTTCGCTATTGTTGATTGATTTCCCTTGGTTAAAGGTAAATTATCAGCAAGTGTGTAGTAATACTCAGCCATAGTTGCAGTTAAAATAAACCAAGGATTACCTATACCATTAGTTTGATATCCATCGTAGGTATCCCCGGGATAGCGACCGAATAAAATTTCACCTGAATGATTGTTATTAATTGGGAACATTGAATTAAACTGTTCATACAAAGCATCTACTGTATTTTGGACGTAGAGGCTACCTGGAGTTAAAACACCATCTTTTTGGAGATTAAATAAAATGCCTAAAATTATAGATGAATCAAGCTCTAAGGTTTTTTGTGGACCGGGATGGGGCAAAAGCGTTGCTTGAATTGTTTTATGCACTGGATCCAAATGCTCCATGAGGCGTGTGTCTATCAGTTTTGCTTGTTGTTCATAATAAACTGCCGCTTCATTATCGTTGAGCCGACGAGCAAGGGCTGCGCCTTCATAAAGTGCTTTTTGCTGAGCCATAGCAGTAAAGAAATGATATCCATACACCTCTTCCCAAAGATCATAATTTTTATCAGACCAGTGATGGGCTGTATATTCCAAATCCATTTTAATAACGCCCATTGAATTTGGATCTAAATTGCTATTATAAAGATTGGCCTGTACATATTCTGCTTCATCATCATCCAGTAATTGTTGCGCAAATCGAATTAGAACAGAAGCTCTCAAGGCTGGGCCATCATTTTGTGGTCTGCCCCAAGGTCCATCAAAAGGATAACCATTAATATAAAATTTGGGTTCTCCCAATATATCTTGCCCAGGTGATGGATCATATTGATGCTGAAGCTTTTGACTCCAAGAAATGTAATTAAATAAGCGTTCTTTATATCCAAACGCATGCGTGGATTCATACCATGTCTCAATCAATGCCATTGCAATTGCCGAGTCGCGAATCCAGTCATAATAGTAATCTGGATTTTGTTTTGAAGGTGCGGCTACTATTGCTCCATTAGATTGAATATTGGCAAAAAAATGTTGTCTAAGTTTTTGGACATCTTCAAAACTAAATACAGAACTGATTGCTTGAGAAACAAAAAATATCATTAAAAAACAGATCCTTTTCAATATAATCTCCTATTAAAGTCGAACGATTTCATAGTACATTAAATTGATTGGACAGAGTATAGAAAAGTTCATGAATTTGGAGCCCGATGCAGCAAATTGGAACCCGGGTTATGGCTGTTAAGTTTTCACTGGATTTTCTTTGTCACCTACTGGTTCCAATAACTAGGAATTTCCGGGTCTGCTTATTATTTGTGAGATCATGAAGTAAACGGCGGGAAGCACAAACAAAGTAAATAACGTACCAATGCATAGGCCTCCAATGAGCACTGTGCCTATAGCATGCCGGGCTTCAGCTCCAGCATCATGTGAAAGTACTAACGGGATGGCACCAAAAACCATAGCACCTGTCGTCATCAGAATAGGGCGCAGCCTTAATGAGCACGACTTTTTTATTGCATCTGCCAAGGTAAGGCCCTCTTGTTGCAATTGATTAGCAAATTCTACAATTAAAATACCATGTTTACTGATTAGTCCAACTAATGTGACTAAGCCGACTTGAGTAAAAATATTTAGAGATTGGCCAAATAAATAAGCGAACAGCAAGGCGCCAAAACAAGCCAAGGGTACGGTGAACAAAATGATGAGCGGGTAAACAAAATTCTCAAATTGTGCTGCAAGAATGGCATAAATAAAGAGTATCGCTAAAGCAAATAACAAAACCATAGTATGCGACGATTCATTATATGCCTTGGCCGCACCAGCCCAACTTAATTTGTATTGGTTGGGAAGATTGTTTTTTGCCAGCTCCAAGAGCGTATTCATTCCCTTTTTAACGGAATGATTTTCAGGTAATTGGGCATATAAGGTTGTAGAGCGCATTTGGTTGACATGCTCTAATGCAGTTGGTTGTGCTCGTCTTTTCATTTGAGCCACTGAACCTAAGGAAATCCGTTTTCCGGAGGGAGCTGTAAGATAAAGTTCATCCAGAGTCCAGGGTTTCGATGAACCTTGCAAGGTCAAATTGTAAGATACACCATCTTTTTGAAATGATAGGGACTTATCACCACTGAAAAAAACTTCTATGGTTTTTGCTAATTGTATGGGGGTCAATCCTAATTGAGCTAAGGCATTTTTATCTATATTCACTGAGTAGCCCATCGAATCAAGACGTAAATCATAGCGAGTAGAAGTAAATTTTTTGCTTTGATCCAGTATTTTTTTCAAGTGCTCCGTTGCTTCAAATAATTGTCGGAAATTTTCGGTGGTGGAAATAACCAGTTCTAGTTCTGAATTATTGCGTGCATCTTCAACTCCTGGTAATCCTGAGTCCCAGCTCCAGACAGAAGCATCGACTGAAGGTAGCCGCTGTGTTTGAGGTTTTAATGAATTAACAATTTGTTCTGCAGAGCGAGTTCTTTGTCGATGAGGTTTTAAAGGCATAACAATGCTGCTACCCCAATTTCCTAAAAATGTTAATGTATTTTTTGCCTCGGGAACTATACCGATTGATTTTTGCATGAGTTTTGTATTGGCTTCTAGGGTATCTAAGTTATCGCCAGATAGAGGTGGAGTATAAATTCCTATCAAACCACGATCTTCTTTGGGGGCAGTTTCTGCAGGCATTATTTTGTAGAAGAGCAGGCTTAGGCCCAATGAGAGAAATAGTACGAGTAGCGTTGTTTTTTTTCGATAGATAATGATATTTAGTAATTTATAGTAATACTGAGCAAGGTTACTCAGGAACCTGTCAATCGCAGGCCATAAGTGTTTTGTATTTTTATGCAGGAACGTAGCACACATCAAGGGTGAAAGCGTCAAGGCTACCATTCCTGATATGAATACACTTCCTGCCAGGGCAACGGCAAATTCAATGAATAATTGTCCAATCATGCCATCAATCAACGCAATAGGTGCATAAACGCTGGTTAAAGTTAGCGTCATCGCAATGATGGCAAAACCTATTTGTTTGGATCCCTTAAGTGCTGCATCCATGGGCGATAAATTGTCTTCGATGTGTCGCCATATATTCTCAAGAACAATAATGGCATCATCTACAACTAAACCAACAGCCAATACCATCGCAAGAAGTGTCATTTGATTTATGGTAAAGCCTGCAATTTTCAAAAATAATAAAGAGCCTAAGAGGGAAATGGGAATTGCGATTAATGGAATAATTGTAGCGCGTATATTTCGCAAAAAGATGAAAATGATGACCAAGACTAAGAAAGTGGATTCAAGAATTGAAGACTGTATATTTTTAAGGGATGCTTTAATGAATTCAGATTGATCAATGATGATTTTGGTCTTGATGTCGTCAGGCAAACTTTTTTTCAAGGTTCTTAGTTCTTGGCGAACACTTTGTGATACCTCAATGGGATTTGCATCATTAGCGCGATTGACTGCAAGCACTAAACCTGGATGGCCATTAACCTTAACGCGAAATTGGCTATTGTCGGTAGTTAATTGAATTTTGGCTAATGATTTCAGAAAAACAGGATGATGGTTTTGAGTTTTAATTACTAGATTTTCATAGTCTGCTGGAGTGTTTAATTCAAAATCAAGTGTAGTAGGGATCTTATTTTGATAATTACCTGCTGGTAGGGATAAATGGTTACTAGCAATTGCATTGGCAATCTCATCGACATTAATTCCAAACGTGTATAACTTCTTTTGATCTAACTGAATAGTATAAGTGAAGGGTTGTCCCCATATATCGACTGAGGCAACTCCCTTCAGACTACGAAGCGTATTTTTCAGATTCAAATTTGCATAATGTGTGAGCTCTCCAAAATTTAAAGAAGAAGACTCCATGGCAATGCCTATAAAAGGTAAGCCATCAGCTTGTCGTTGACGTTCGATAACGGGTGCTTTCACTGTTGAAGGAAGTTGAGCCTGTGCTAAGCGTGCTGCCTCATGCGCAGCATTCAGAGCTTTGTCCATGGAGGTTCCTGGACGAAATCTTAAGGTAATGTAAGAATTTCCTTGATTAGAACGAGAAGTCATCAGTTCTAATCCTTCTACTCCAGCAAGCTGGTCCTCGAGTATATTAGTTACTACAGATTCTACTAATTCAGGGCTGGCATTTGGATAATTTGTGCTTATCGTAATGACTGGAAAGCTGATGTTGGGATATTCTCTTAAAGGTAACGAATTAAAACACAGTATACCCAAGAGCAGAACCATGCAATTAAGGATGATCGCAATCACTGGATGTTTTAAGAAATAGCTTGTAAATTTCATAAGAGGATGATTAACCTTTATAAATTGCGACTTCTAGTCCTGGATATAATCGCTCGGGGCTTTTACTTACTATTTGATCTCCGGATTTTAATCCCGAAATAATTTCTACCTTGTCTCGTTCTTGTATCCCTGTTTTGACTGCTGTAAGTTCTATTTGTTTATTTACGACCTTATAAACATGAGTTTTACCTTGTTTAAGAAATAATGCTTGTGTGGGAATAACCAATGCGTCTGTTTTTTTAGTCACCACGAGTTGGCTGGATATGCTGGCTCCTACTAAGCAGTGAGTACATTGAATATCAACATCTGCTGGGCACATATGAGTTTCATCATCGATCATTTTTTGTACGTGATTTAAATGATAAAGTTTGCCCAATATATAAATTGGCTGGTTTTTTTCAATTGAGTGATTATTAGTGCAGGGAAGATCAATTTCAACAGTTAATGAGCCCGGATCGTAGATGGTAACTACCGGTGCGCCTTCAGTTACTTGAGCCCCTTCTTTAATTTTAAATGCGCCAATAACGCCGTCAAATGGTGCATAAAAACGCATATTTTTTAATTCAATTTTGGTTCTTGCTTTTTCCTTTTGTGAATCGATCCAGATTCTTTTTTTCTCTTCCACTTCTCGTGCACTGACAAATCCTGTTTTTTGCAAATTTTTAAGGCGTTGATATTGAGTGTTTTCCAATTGTTCTGTTTCTTTAGAGAGTTGGTAGCTTCGCTCAATGTCTGGATTGATTATTTTAGCAATCAAGTCACCTTTTTGGACTATTTGCCCTGAGCTCATGAAGGTGTCTAGCATTCCAGAGCTTTTGGCAATAAGAACAGTTGCATGTTTGGGGCGTATAGTGCCAATAAGCGTTATCTTTTTTTCAATTGCAGAGGGCATTATGGTAACTATCTCTACTATTTTAGGGGATGGGGTAGAGGATTTGGTCTCTTGGTAATAGAACGCATAATAAATGCCTAAACCAGCAAGCAGAATGCTCGAAAATGCAATAATCTTGAATTTAGAACCGAGGATACTCCATAGTTTGGCAAAGAGTACCCGGGGCTTCAAGAGATGCTCCTGAGTTGAGAATCGGATTGCACATGCGCCATTGTAATTATGGCTTTTCTCCATAAAGGGTCGGTATTCATACTCGGAACGTTAATTAATTCTTTACCACCAAGTGTTATCCATTGTTCTTTGAGACGGATTCCAATTTCTTCAAGTGTTTCCAAACAGTCGGCTACAAAAGAAGGGCAAACAATAATAAGTTTTGTAATTCCTCGAGTTATCAATTCAGCTAGAATCTGATCCGTATAAGGCTTGACCCAGGGGGTTTTACCCAATCTTGATTGGAATGCGGTACTATAGCTATTGGGAGATAAGCCGAGTTCCAGTGCCAATAATCGACTGTTTTCATAACATTGAGCTCTATAACAACCGTGAATATCATCTGTTAATTTAGGGCAGGATCCAGTACAAATAGTCTTACAACTGCTTTTAGTAATTTGGCGTTCTGGAATTCCGTGATAGCTAAAAAGTACATGAGAATGCTCTTCAAGAGATGCTTTAATGGTTTGGGCTTGCGCTTTCAGGTATGCCGGATGTTGAAAAAAATTACTAATGATTTTGATTGATGGAATGAGATCCCAGCTGTTGATTATACGCATGGCCTCTGCAATGGATGAGCCACTAGCCGCTGATGAATATTGTGGGTATAAAGGCAGGATAGTAATGGATTCGCAATGTTTTAACTGATTTAACGCGGTTGCAATAGATGGTTCCCCATAACGCATGCCAAGGGCAATGATATGTTCTGAGCCCACTTCTTTTTGCAATTGATTCACTAAATTTTGGCTATGGAATAGCAAAGGCGAACCCTGTTCAGTCCATATAGATTGATACGCATGGGCAGAGCGTCTTGAACGGAACGGTAAAATAAATGTATAAACCAGCGCATAGCGCAGCAAAGCCGGGAGATCGATGACACGCTTATCAGTAAGAAATTCGCGTAAATAGTTCCTGACAGATGAGGTATCTGCATTCTTGGGGGTGCCAAGATTTATGAGTAATAAACCATGCTTCATCAGTAAATTTCTAACCTTAAAAAGAATAAGGTCATCATACATGAAGACGGTTTATAATTCAGTACTTGTGTAAAACTAAGTCTTTCTTGGCTTATGGACGCAGCACCACCAAATGATACTGCGTTTACTTAATTAAGCCATTTCAATATCAGCACTTTCATTAAGTACAATTACATTAGCTGCATGCAGACCTTTATCACCTTGTTCAACATCATAATTGACTGTTTGTCCGGGAACTAATGTTTTGTAGCCTGTACCATGAATAGACGAGAAATGAACAAAAATATCATCGCCACCATTTTCTGGAATAATAAACCCCCAACCCTTGGCATTATTAAACCATTTTACTTCGCCTTTAGCCATATTTCCTCCTTTTCTAGAGTCTCATTGCTTAAACTCTATTGTTTCTCAATTGCTTTGACTTTTTGGGTAAGCTGAGCAACTGCATTTATCCATAAATGACAAGTGAACCTATTTTTTTATAGGTTGTTTTAACATAACGTAAAATAGACTTATTACTCAATAGTATTTGTTATAAAAAATATAATTGTGTTAATAATTCCTTAAGTTGTTTATGCTAATTTACTAGATATAGACGTAATAGAAGGAATTCAGATGAGTCAATACAGTACTTCTAAAATGTTAGGAAAACTGGCTGCCGGACAAAGCAATCCCCGTATTGAAGAAGTTTCGCAGGCAACAGAGGAGGTTGGACAAGAATTTGCTGTGCCTCAATTAATGCCCTCTACAAAAAAATCACCTGAGGAATTAGAAATGAAAAAAGTCCTAAACAACATCTTAGGGGCTTCATTTTCAAAAGGATATTCCCCAATGGATAAAAAATAATTAATTCAATTGTCATCCGTACTTTTAGTCCTCTCCTTGCTGAAGAGGACTAAATTTTGAATGTTAAGCTCAATAACCTATAGTATTCATTAAATATACGAATTGTCGTAAAAATATTATAAATTTTGTGAAATACCAAGGTGCCAAAGCCTTTATTTAGGTATATACTTTTCAAAAGAGGCTATCATTTTTGAGACTTGGATATGGCAGGATTTGCTGAAACTGCACATTGGAGAGATTCCGCTCGAAGCGCTCGATTTTTTATAGTTGATGCTCGAGCCGCGTTTCCTATTTTTTTATTTCTAATGCACATTAGGATCTGGACAGGGATATTGGTTTTAGTCTCTGCAGTGTTTTTTGGCATTCTTGAGCATTACGGTTTTACAGTGCCTGTTTTTTTAAGGTGGATAAGGAGCGTTTTGGCCGGTTCGCTTAAGTCTTCAAAACCCTGGTGGCGATAACATGGAACGAGATATCAGTAAATGCATGTCAGTTATTGCGGCAAGTTTAAATGCAAAATTTTATCTTAATGATAGATTCGTGAGTTATGAGGAAGTTTTTGTTGATACTGGTTTGCTGCCAGCAATTGCGAAACGAGCGGATCAACTGTGTTCCCTGTGTCTTGGGTATGGATTAGGGGCTACATTTGATGAAGCAGAAGGTGCTTTGTTAGGACTCCGAGTGATTTTTGATGAAGTAACGCCGAATGTATTACGTTTATTATGTATGACTGATGTGTTAAATGAGTTAATTCAAGGTGGACCAAGTCGTGATTATACTCCTTTAGATGAATTAATGTACGACTAGGCGAACTTTTTAAAATTAATTGTAAAGAAATCGAAAGCACTGACGATTTTGAATACATCTGCAATATATTTTGATAAACTAGGTTTATTAGAGTTTTTATGTTTTTAGGGGTGACGTGATGGGATTTTTGAAAAGAGAGAGTTTTTTTGCTCACGAGCACGGACAAAGCGAGCCAGCTGCTACAGAAGCAGGTAAGGGAATTGATGGCTTAATGCAGACTATCCAAAAAATGGAAACAGTGGCTTTAGCAAAAGCTGATAAAGAGGGCTTGAGTTTGCTTGAAGAGGCAATAAAAAATCTAAATGCTGTAAAGAATGTAATAACTCAAGGTCCTGAAGCGTTGCAATCTTTGCAAACCAAAGAAGTGAAACAACAAAATCAAGTTGCAACACCACTATTCCATGAAGCTAAGCAACAACTTCAAACATCTAAACAACAAGAGGTAGCCCAAGAAGAAGTCGAAAATGAAAGTGGGTCTCGTTTAGGAATGAGTTAATATTAACTCTCAGTAAAAATTTAAGCTTTTTTTGTTCTGTTCACAAAGGGAATTTAAGCCTCTTTGTGGACTTTATCTTTTTTATATATCTCGAAATTACTGTTATACTCCTTAATATTGCATCGATTTTTGCAGAGTGTTTCATTCTTATAAGGTTACATTTGATGTTATGAAAAAAGATACGTTCACCGAAGAGCATAATGACGCGATTCTTAAAGCATTGGATTATGCAATTCAAAATGGGCCTTGGGATAAGTCAAATTTTTTGCGGTCAATTGGTAATCGCCTGGTTGGAATTCGCGATAATTTTGCCAAAAAACTTAGTGCACGAAGCGAAGAGCAAATTCGCTCTGATGCTCATTTAGCAAATCGTCTTGCTCTACGAAGTGGTCAACAGGAAGTTTTTGTTTCTTTATATTCTTCGGATGGCTCTAATCTTTCATCTTGGGAAAGAATAATCGCCAATTTACCCCGTCAAATGATTTCTCGCCCAATCTACACTAATGAAGATCAGGTAACAGCCGTAATCAAATCAAAAGAAAATAAACAGAATGAGGCTTATGTCGCGATTTATATTAATAAAACAGATATTATCGCTCTTTCTCCTGATAAAACTTTATATGATAGATTAGGTAATCCCTTATTAACTTTGAAAGATAGAGCTCTAGACCTAGAAAATATTACTCGTTTTGTTCATCTAAGTGGTGTTTATAAATATTCACGTGGTCGTTTGATTAAAGAACAGTGAGCCTGTTTTAACGTTGTATAAAAGCATAGATATACTTGCGAATCTCTCGCAAAATTAGCTTAGAGCGGTATATACTTAAAGCAAACAAATTATTTTGAAGTAATCATTAATGGCACAACAACCACAACAACAAGGTCAAGATAGTGGCATGGGTCCAATATGGGTCATGGTACTGTTGTTTATTACTGTGTTTTTTATATGGAAAATGGGACATCAGTATATTGTGATGGTTGTTTTTCAAATTAATATTTGGCAAGCAAAGCTTGTAAATTTTTTTATTCATAATGACGAGTTAGCAAATTGGATTCAAGTCATGCAGACAGTAGATCCTAATGCGGTAAATTGGGATCAACTGGTCGCGACAACTCGTGAAGTTGGCAACTTCATGCGTTATCCCGTGGTTCTTGTCCTACTTGTCCTGGCAGTTCTTTTGTATCAGTCAAATATTACTCTAAAGTTTCGCAAAACGTACGATATGAAAAAATTACGTGAACAAGAGCAATTTAACTGGCCTGCAATTATGCCCATAGTTAAAGAAAATTTGGTAGATGAAGACATAAATAAAGGTCCTTGGGCTATGGCTCTTACTCCAATGGAGTTTGCGCGCAAATACAATTTATTAAAAAAAGAAGATGTATTATTAGACAATCCTGTACCGGGTCAGGAGATGACTGCAGGGATACGAAAAGGAGATGCGAAACGAGTTTTTACCCTGCAATTAGGGCCATACTGGGATGGTTTTGAGCATTGTTCGCCACAAGCTTATGCATTAGCTGCTGTTTTCCTTGCTCGCATTAATCGGGATAGAGATGCTGCAAATAATATTTTAGCAACGTTAGATAGAAGTTATGTTGCAGGGAAGCTTGATTATTCTGTTGCTAGACCAACAATAGAAAAATATAAAAACACAGAAATTATACAGGAAGTTGTTGCAAAACACGCCTATACTTTAAGTGTAATGGCTTCATTACTTGAAAAGGCGCGAGATGATGGGGTTGTTCCGAGCGCTGAATTTTTATGGTTAAGACCTGTTGATAGACGTTTATGGTATATGCTCAATTGTGTTGGTAGACAAACACCTTTTTCAGAAGTTGCAGGTCCGTTTGCTCACTGGAAAGCAGAGAAGGAAATGGGACGTCGTTCTTTGGTGCCCATGATAGACGAGGCAATTAAGGCTTTGGAAATTGCCATAAAAGAAGTTAAGTTAACACCCCGACAAATGCAGGAGTTAGAGCCATGATGCGTGGCATTGAATCACGTCATGAGTTAGATCCCACACTTTTACTTAGGGATACTCGGACCTTGACGCAGAGATTAGCTGATTTCTTCGCTGATCCAACTAATATCTCAATTATACTTTTTACTTTAGCGGCAATGTCTTATTATTTTTCCGAGGCAGCAACATTCCTGATGCTTGTTGGTGCTGGAAGTTTTCTTTACAGTTACACTCGGAAACAAAAATTACCTTTTCGGCTTCCGCTAATTTCCAGGGTAAAAGATTACAACGATATGAAGCCAGGTGTTAACAAGCCTAATATGGCTCGAGGAATCGCTTTCTTTGGTAATGATCGCAAAACAGGGCATGAGTTGTGGTTTGCTAATGATGATATGCGTACTCATGCGTTAATTTTCGGCTCAACCGGTAGTGGTAAAACAGAATGTTTAGTTTCTCTTGCTTTTAATGCCTTGGTCCAAGGCAGTGGATTTATTTATGTGGACGGTAAAGGTGATAACTCGCTCTATGCTAAAGTTTTTTCCATGGTCAGGAGCATGGGACGTGAAGACGATTTGCTTTTGATTAACTTTATGACGGGTGCGCGAGATATCATCGGCCCACAAGAAAGAAGACTTTCTAATACCTTTAATCCCTTTTCTCAAGGTTCTTCCAGTATGCTAACTCAGCTTGTAGTGAGTTTGATGGGCGATTCAAAAGGTGGTGGAGACGGAGACATGTGGAAAGGTCGTGCGATTGCCTTCGTAGAAGCTTTGATGCGACTTTTAGTTTATATGCGTGATGAGGGAGTCATCCTTCTGGATGCAGATACTATCCGTAACTACTTTGACTTAACTCGATTAGAAACGATTGTTGTTGATAAAATCTTTCCCCGTGATAATCAAGAAAGTGTTAACATCGAACAGATTCCAAAATTAGTTACAGACCCTTTACGTAACTACTTAAGCACCTTGCCAGGTTACAATAAAGAGAAAAAGGGAAAGCAAGTATCACAGGTTTTGGAGCAACATGGTTTTATTACCATGCAGTTGGTCAGAGCGTTTTCATCCTTGGCTGATACTTATGGACATATTGTTCGTACGAACCTGGCTGAAGTTGATTTTAAGGACGTGGTATTGAACCGAAGGATTTTAGTTGTGCTATTACCCGCTTTGGAAAAATCTCCCGATGAGTTGTCTAACCTTGGTAAAATCATTGTATCTTCATTAAAAGCAATGATGGCTGCAGGTTTGGGAGAGGACGTCGAAGGGGATTATCGAGATGTGATCTTGAGAAAGCCAACGAATGCACCCACACCTTATATGTGCATCCTTGATGAGTATGGATATTATGCAGTTCAGGGGTTTGCAGTGGTTCCTGCGCAAGCACGTTCTCTTGGATTCTCTGCGATATTTGCAGGGCAAGATTTACCAGCATTCCAAAAAGCATCTAAAGAAGAAGCTGCATCTATTGGTGCAAACACGAACATTAAAATATGTATGAAATTGGAAGATCCTACAGAAACATGGGATTTCTTCACCAAAACAGCGGGTGAAGCTTATGTAACTAAAGTGGACTCATTCCAAGCTAAAGATACCAGTATGGCTAATACCTATATGGATAGTAAAAGCTCTTCTTTTGAAAAGAGGGCTCGTGTTGATCTTCTGGATTTAAAAGAACAAACAGAAGGTGAGGCACATATATTCTTCAAGTCAAAAATTGTTCGTGCTCGTATGTTTTATGCGAATCCGAAACCTGTTAAACAGTTAAAATTAAATCAATTTTTAAAAGTAGAAGCGCCACCAGACGATTATTTGATGAAGCTACAAAGGCAATTGGCTTCATTCCAGGCAATACTCGAAAGCGGCGACTTATCAATTAACAAAACAGCAGAAAGTGAAGAAATTACGCTTATTTCTAAGTTGTTGCGTGAATCTCCCATACAAGAGCCAATAGAACGAGGTGTTTCTGCTCTAATTGCGTTTCATGGCCATAATGAGCCGGAGCCTGTTGAGGACTTGATTGAAGAAGAAGTCGAAGGCGCATTAACAATATTTAGTCCTTTACGAGAAAATGAAGGTGCACCGCCAATTTTAGTTAGTGATAAGGCTGCGTTTTCAGAGCCCCTATTACCCATTAACGAATCACGTAACCAGATGATGAATATTGAGCGTCTGGCTGGAGCTAAGGATAAATATGCTGGCACAGTAGCAAATGAATTGATTAAGGATTTTCAATTGGCTACCAGTTATCCGCCTGAGGAAAGAGATTTCATTGCTCCAGATGAGTTAACTGATTTAGTAAAATCTTTGTCAGAAAAAATTGCAATGGAACGTGAAAAAGCAGTTCAAAAAGGTGAAACAGAGTAAACTATACCAGATTTTAATTCACTCTCCTTCATTATATTGTCAATATTATCTAGATTCTTTGGAAGAAATTTAGCCATGTTGGTTCATGGCTAAAAACGCTCAAAATGCTTTATCACAAACTTTATTTCTTAAGCACTAAACTCCCTGATGACTATTTTACCATTGAAAAAAAATAAACCTAGACGCCATGTTTTTATTCAAAAAAGTGTAAAGCAATAAATAAATTTTTAAAAAAATAGCTATTTTATCGAATTCATTGTAACGTAATGATTTGTATCCTTTTCTTAAAGATGGAACAGACAACAGAACTACAGTCAGAATCATTTTAAAATGGTCATTTTGAAATATGAGGATAGTGAGTGAGATCAGTACGTATTAATCTAATTCAGGCTGTTGGACTGATTGTCTTGTTGACCTTGACTGCCTGCAAAAGAGACTATTGGGCACTAGATAAAGAGGAGCCTAAATATCCCTGTAAGGTTCTTGGTGCCTGCGATGCTACCATCATGAAGCTCGCTAAAAAACTAAATAAAAAAGGGGTAAAGGTAATTACTATTGGTCAGGATTATATGATCAGTATCCCGGCTAGTTATCTGTTTGAACCGGAAACACCGCATCTAAAATGGAAGTCCTATTCATTACTTAATGAAATTGCTGTATTCCTGAAACAGTTTCGAAAAATTGCAATCAATGTGGCGAGTTACAGTAACAAATATGTATCACCACAAAGAGAACACGCATTGACTTTAGCCAGATCGCGAGTCGTTGGTGAATATCTTTGGTCTCAGGGAGTGGATAGCCGTTTTATCTTTACACAAGGATTAGGTAGTGATAAACCTATTATTGGATTCACTAAAGGTGGTGATAATTCAATAAATGCGCGCGTAGAGATTACATTTAGGCGAGCTGTCGCATAGGGGAAACAATGAGTCGCGAAACTTGGGAATTGATAAAAAATAGCAAAAATTTCTATGTTATCTCCTACAGACGTGGATTAATTACTTTAATTATATCCTCGATTGTGAATTGCATTTTTGGAGTTTTAATCGCTTACATTCATTTAACAGAGCCCGAACGGGATTATTATGCAACAAGTGGAATATCACCACCTATTCAGTTGCAGCCCCTTTCGGCTCCGAATTTTACGCCAAATGCGTTACTTCCTCCTGATCCACCTGCGGAGAGTGAGGATAAATTGATACCACAATAAGCAATAAATAGAGGATATTATGGCTGAAGATGCCTTGACAGTTGTCGCACTAAGAAACAAATTTTATAAAGACAGCCAGCGTAAAGTAATGCTTGCATTGTTAATTGCTCTTATTGTCAATATAGTTCTAGCTTCGTTATTGGTATATATGATTACCCATCCGCCAGCTCCCAAATATTTTGCGACCAGTATTAATGGCCGTATCACACCGCTTTTTCCTTTAAATGAACCAAACCAATCAGATTCTGCAGTATTGCAATGGGCAAACCAGGCCGCAATTGCAGCCTTTACTTATAATTTCGTCAATTATCGAGACGAATTACAAGCTTCATCTGGATTTTTTACACCTGAAGGTTGGGATCAATTTCTAAGTGCTTTACAACAATCAAATAATCTGGATGCAGTCAAAGCTAAAAAACTGATTGTTTCGGCAGTTGCAACACGAGCGCCCATTATCTTACAAAAAGGTGTATTAAATGGTAGTTTTTCATGGCGAGTACAAATGCCTATATTGGTAACCTATCAGAGCGCCAGTGAATTTACACAACAGAATAATGTGGTTACTATGCTGATTACACGTGTTTCTACTTTGAATTCGCCCAGAGGAATAGGTATATCGCAATTTGTTGTGGGACCTGCCGCAGGTGGAGTGTCTTAATGAAAAAGCTGAACTGGTTTTTGAAGTTTTGTTTGATCTCCGGAATAGCTTATTCTGTTCCGAGTCTTTCGTATGCGCAAGATCAATCTGATAGTGCGCAACAGGCATTACAACAGTTACGTTTGTTACAACAACGTTTATCACAAAATCAGCCAGCAGCGCAAAATCAGCTAGCAGGGCAGAATCAACCTGCAGGACAAAATCAGACTCCTGGACTCAATCCAACGCCTGCACAAGATCAAGGGCAAAATATTCCAATTCCTCTTGCAAATAATATTTATAAGCCTCCGGCGCAAAAAATTGCACCGAATCCAAATCCGAATCCTAATGCGCCGCAAGTAATGACTCAAAATGATGAGGAAATTATTGATAATAAAGCATATAAGGATATGACAAAGAGTCTCTATCCCTTGAATACAGAGCAAATTGTTCATTTAAAGCAATTGAATGAAACTATGGAATATGCTAAATCTTCACCTGTAGGCACACCTCCAAAACCTACAGCAACTTCTCAATTCGTCAATTTATCTCCAGGCTCTACTCCGCCCGTCATTCGTTTGGCACAGGGATTTGTCTCTTCATTGGTTTTTCTTGATTCATCCGGAGCTCCTTGGCCAATTGCCGCTTATGATTTAGGGGATCCAAACTCATTTAATATTCAATGGGATAAAACAAGCAATACGATAATGATTCAAGCACTAAAATTATACAATTACGGTAATTTGGCAGTCCGATTGAGAGGTTTAAATACTCCAGTAATGCTAACCCTTATACCGGGACAAAAAGCTGTTGATTACCGAGTTGATTTGCGTGTTCAAGGTTATGGACCAAATGCTAAAAGCATGCCTCTAGAAACAGGAATTCCTCCTTCAGCAAGTGAGTTGCTTCTTCATGTTTTAGATGGTGTACCACCACCCGGAAGTAAACGATTAAGTATCACCGGAGGAGATGCGCGTGCTTGGTTAGCTAACGACAGAATGTATGTTAGAACGAATCTTACTATATTGTCACCGGGCTGGTTAGCAAGTATGACCAGTGCAGATGGGACGCATGCTTATGAAATGCAAAAATCTCCGGTGTTATTGGTTTCCTGGCATGGGAAAGTCATGCAGCTCAAGGTAGAAGGGTTATAAATGGCTGGCAGAAAAGAAAATATAAAATCGCTTTTTTCAAATACTCGTACGCGAGTGATTATCATTTTTACAGTGGTACTCATATTGGTTGCTGTGGTGATAGGGTTTATAAAATTAAGATCTTTAAATACAGGTCCTTCAGCCGTTGCTACTCTTGGACATACACCAGGAGCGATTCAGTCAATCCCGGGTGTGCTCAATCCAACCGCTCAATATGCCAAATTGCAGGAAGAGCAGAACATTACTCAGGCACAAAAAGCAGAGCAAACCGGAGGAAGTGCTATTCCAACAATTATCCGAACCCAAGCTTTGGGTGAGGGAGTTGGCGTTATAGGTTCTCAAGGTGGTCAAAGTGGAGTAGGGTTCGCGACGTTAGCTCGTGAGAATGAAGAAGGATCTCAAAAGAGTCTTTGGTTGCAAGCACTTCAAAACGGGGGTTGCTCAAAGACGGTTGTTGATCAAGTTGTTAGCCAAGGAGCACAACTAACTGATCTAAAAGCAGCCTGTAGCTGTGCACAATTAAAAGATAATGGCTATTCTTTGAAGGATTTAAATCAAGTTTGTCCCTGTAAAGAATTAAAGGCTGCAGGATATAATGCAAGGCAGTTAAAAGATGCGGGATATAATGCTACACGTTTAAGAGACTGTGGTTTTAATGCATGCGAATTACGTAATACGGGCTTTACTGCATTGGAACTAAAAGATGCTGGATTTTCTGATGATGAATTGAAGGGGGCTGGTTATTCTCCAGAGGAAATAGCCAATGCCAGTGGTTTGCCGGGAGGAATCACTGCGGCGGATGTATTAAAAGCTGGGTGTAGTGTTGATGCGTTGACTAAATTACGTAAAGCCGGAGTTACCGCTTCAGCAATTCGAAGAATAAGTGGATGTAGTGCAGAACAATTAAAAGCGGCTGGTTTTACTGCTAAAGAGTTGCGTGATGCTGGATTTAGTGCGGCTGATCTCAAGAGAGCAGGTTTTACACCTGAAGAATTAAGAGCAGCAGGATATAGTGCTAGGGATTTATTAAATGCTGGGTTTACGCCAGATGATCTTGCGAAGGCTGGTTATTCTGCAGCTGATATAAAGGCTGCGGAGGCTGAATTGCCGCCAGGTATTACTCCTGATGATGTGAAAAAAGCAGGTTGTGACGTTGATGCTTTAAAAAGGGAAAAAGCTGCAGGGGTTAGTGCAACCCTAATTAGACAATATGCTGGATGTAGTGCCCAAGCATTAAAAGCAGCTGGTTTTACTGATGCTGATTTGGCGAATGCTGGCTTTTCGCCGCAACAAATAAGCGCTGCAACTCCATTGACTGATGCGCAAATCAAAGCAGCGGGTTGTAACCCCGACAATCTGAAGAAACTCTTCGCTGCCGGTGTTTCTGCCAAGCGCATTAAAGAATTAAATGGATGTAGTGCCGAAGCATTAAAAAATGCAGGATATGATGCCAAATCATTACTTGATGCGGGATATACACCAGCCCAACTTCTTGCTGCGGGATTTACTCCAAAAGATTTACAAAATGCAGGATTAAGTCCGGCAGATATCCTGGCAAGTGGTCGTGTTGCCGATTGCAGTGTTGAGTCATTGAAGAAAGCAAGAGCAGCGGGAGTGAGTGCACTGACGATTAAGAAAACACTTGGATGTTCTGCTAAAGCACTAAAGGATGCGGGTTATACTGCAAAAGAACTTAAAGATGCTGGTTTTACGGCGGCTGAGCTAAAAAATGCTGGCTTTAGTGCCAAAGACTTAAAAGATGCGGGTTTTAGTGCTAAAGAATTAAAGGATGCAGGTTTTAGTGCTAAAGAGTTAAAAGATGCGGGATTTAGTGCTAAAGAATTAAAAGACGCCGGTTTCAGTGCTAAGGATTTGAAGGATGCAGGATTTACAGCTGCACAGCTAAAAGCCGCTGGCTTTAATGCTAAAGAATTAAAAGACGCAGGATTTAGTGCCGCGGATTTAAAAAATGCTGGTTTCACTGCCGAAGAATTAAAAGCAGCAGGATACACTGCTGGAGATCTATTAAGTGCTGGATTTACACCAGAGCAACTTGACAAAGCCGGGTATTCTCCTGGAGAAATAAATGCAGCAGGAGCTACACTACCACCAGGTGTTACGCCTGATGGCATTAAAAAAGCAGGTTGTAGTGTCGATGCATTAAAAAAAGAGCGTGCTGCAGGAGTTAGCGCTGCACTAATAAAACAATATGCTGGATGTACTGCAGCTCAATTAAGAGCAGCTGGTTTTACTGCCCAAGAGCTAAAAGATGCAGGTTTTAGTGCCAAAGAATTGAAGGATGCAGGGTTTTCCGCTGCAGAATTAAGAGCAGCAGGCTTTAGCGCCAAAGATTTGAAAGATGCTGGATTTTCGGCCGCGGAGCTCAGAGCAGCTGGTTTTAGTGCCAAAGATTTAAAGGATGCTGGTTTTACAGCCGCAGAGTTAAAAGCAGCAGGTTTTGGTGCTAGAGATTTGGCTAATGCAGGGTTTACTTCTGATGATTTAAAAAACGCTGGATATAGTGCTTCTGAATTAGTGAATGCGTTTCAAGTAGCTGGTTTGGGGGCGCCAAATATCGATCAAGGCGCATTTAATGTTGGTGGAATCCCAACCTTAGGTCAAGGAGGGGCAGAAGGGGCTGTAACGCCAGGATCTGCTGCTAGCAATGAACAATTGCAAGCCATTATCAACAGGCAAAATCAACAAATGGCCGAGCAAAAATATCAACAGAAAATTCAGCAAAAAAGTTCTGATATGTTAAACGCCGCGAATCAATTAATTGCAGAATGGAAAAACGTACCAACACAGACATATACTTCGGGTAATGAAGAGAAAGGAGCTGGTGCTGCAGGAGCTGCAGGAATTGGTCCTGGCCCTGGAGGAGCAACTGTTACCCAGTCGGCAACAACTTCATCAACTACTGAAATAAATATGATTAAAACAGGCGATGTCCTTTTCGCTGTAATCGATACTTCAGTCAATAGTGATGAACCTGGGCCTATTCTTGCTACCATAGTTTCAGGAAGACTTAAAGGTACCAAACTAATTGGCAGCTTTAATTTACCTTCCAATGCCGACAAAATGGTTATTACATTTAATACCATGTCAATTCCGGGCGCACCAAAAACGGTTCCGATCTCAGCCTACGCAATTGATCCAAATACGGCAAGAACGGCGCTTTCCAGTAGAACAAACAATCACTTTTTATTGAGATACGGTTCATTGTTTGCTTCCTCATTTTTAGAGGGCTTTGGTAATGCATTCCAGTCTGCTAATACTACGGTCACCATAGGTGGTACAGGTGGCGGCAATAACGTAACCGTTGCAAATGGTGTTGGACGTTCTACTTTGGAAAATGCGGTGATAGGTTTAGCTACCGTTGGTAAGACGTGGGGGCAGCAAGCACAAGTTTTATTTAATAGACCTACAACTGTCGAGGTCTATGCTGGAACTCCTGTTGGGGTTTTATTTACTCAGGATATAAAATCTATTTAATTTGATGGTAGGTAAAAATGGCAGATAATGATCAAAATGACGAATATAAATTCGAAGAATTAGATTCTCTTGAGAACGAATCATTAGATACTTCAGAGTTTGATACAAAAAGTTCTGCTCCTGCACGCTCAGTAGGAATGGACCCCCAAAAGAATGTTAAACGTAATGCATTAATTGCTGTAGGTGTTATTGTTTTTGCTATGTTGATGTATAAATTCATCGGTGGGATGTTTTCGAAAAGTACACCTCCTAAGGAGAGTATAACCCCGGCTCCTGTCGCAGAGCTGACGCCGACTCCTCCTCAGCCTGTTACGCAAATTCCACCGGAGCCTGTGCAACCAAAACCAGTAGTCCAGCAACAACCCCCGGTGGTTCAAGTAAATAATGCGGCACTAGAGCAAAAGGTAGCGTCTATTGAGGCCAGTCAGCAATCGGTCCAATCCGAGGTGAGCTCAATGAACCAACAAGTAGGAAATGTCAATAATAATGTAAATGCATTAAATGCTCAAATTACGAAATTGAATCAGATGATTAGTGATTTGAATAATCAGGTAGTCAAGCAATCCGAAGTAATTAATGTATTGATAGAACGTACAAAACCTAAACCCGTCAAGAAAATAATTCGTCCTCGTCCACTGGCGCCACAAATAATTTATTATATAAATGCAGTAATTCCGGGTCGGGCTTGGCTAATTGGCACAAATGGTTCTACACTTACAGTAAGAGAAGGAACAAAAATCGCAGGATATGGGACTGTTAAACTTATTGACTCCATGCAGGGTCGGGTTTTAACAAGCTCAGGGCGAGTAATTAGGTTTAGTCAAGAAGATAGTTGAGGTGTTGTATGGCAGATACATGTACGGGCGGAACAGTAGCTTGCTGGATATCTGGTCAAGTTAATATATTAACAAATATCGCAAATTCACTGATTCCTGTAGAACGCTTGATTACAGGGGGCGCATACTTAATAGGTTGTGCATTTTTATTCAAAGCAGTCTATAGTTTAAAAATATATGGTGAAGCTCGTACAATGATGTCGAGTAATACGAGTATGAAAGAACCGATTGTATACTTAGTAGTTGGCGCGATGTTTGTGTATTTTCCATCGGCTTTTTCATCATTGATGGTAAGTACTTTTGGCTATCAAAATGTTCTCCAATATGCTCCGGTAAATAATAGTAACCCGACACTTGATACCTTATTCGGAAGTGGGAGCGTTGTAGGAAGGCCTTTAACAATTATTATTCAGGTGATCGGCTTAGTAGCCTTCGTAAGAGGATGGGTGTTGATTGCACGCTCTGCTTCCCAAGGACAACCACCGGGAGGAACAGGAAAAGGTTTAGTTCATGTGTTTGGAGGGATATTAGCGATTAACATTGTAGGTACAATTGAGATGATTAATAACACTTTATATGGGACATCGTGACAGGGCTTAGCACGATCTTAATTTGATTTAATTTTTAGTAAATTTAAAATTGGGGAGAAAAAGGTGAAGAGTACAGTCATTAGTAAATCTAGTTACAAATATTGGTTAAGCAGTTTTATTTGCTTAAGTTTATTGGCTTTGGTGAGCCAAGATGCTGCCGCAGGAGGTGCGATGTCTATAGGAGGAATGGCATCAACGATTACCGGGTCATTTACAAACTTGACCAAATTAATCACTGCAGGTTCTTACCTGGCCGGTTTGGGGTTCTCAATCGGTGCTATTATGAAATTTAAGCAGCACAAAGATAACCCAACCCAGATTCCAATAGGTACGCCAATTGCTTTGGTATTTATCGCTGCGGCCTTGTTGTTCCTACCTTCTATTCTAGGGGTAACCGGAGTCACAATGTTCGGAGGCAGTGGTGGTTCAACTGCGGGTCCAACTGGAACAGTTTATACAAGTGGCAGCTAATTAGCTTAGAAGTTGCTGTTATAATAAAAATGGTAAGATTCATTTCGGATCCTCTTCCCGCAAGGGAAGAGGATCTTTTAATGAGTATCAAATCGAGTAATTGCCAATAAAGTTAATTGTATTAAATGTGAGCCAGGAATATGGCAGTTAATCAAGAGCAAAACAAATTAAAACTAATGGCTACGCCAGGTTCGTGGCGTTTGTATTCTGCCAGAAAGGTCGACGAGCGATTTAAATCGTTCGAGCAAAAAGTATTTCAAAGAGATAGATATACGTGTAGGTTTTGTGGATTTCAAGCACGCTTATTCCAAGAGGTAGTGAATCTTGATAATAATTATGCGAACAACAAATTAGATAATTTGGTTACCTCTTGTTGTTTCTGTGCACAGTGCTTTTTTGTTGAATCTGTTGGCGTTGGTGGATATGGTGGAGGGACATTAATTTATCTTCCTGAGCTAAACCAAGCTGAGTTAAATAGCATATGCCATGTACTATTTTGTGCGATTACCAATGATACAGGATACAAGTCCAGTGCACAAAATATCTATCGGGCTTTCAAATTTCGTTCACAACTTGTGGAAGAAAAATTTGGTGAGGGAACAAGCGACCCTGCGATATTCGGTCAGCTAATGATTGATGCAGGTGTAAATGACGAAGAGAGAAGATCTCAATTATTTAAAAATATACTTCTATTGCCTTCAAGAGCTAAATTTCGACAACAAATTGAAAAATGGGCTGCTAGTGCATTAGAAGAAATTTCAAGTTAAATGTGAGGAAAGGAATGGCGCATTGGTCAGAATCTTTTTTTGAAGGAGTAGATACCTTCTTTGCCTGGCTAAGTACATCGCTCAAGCAAACGACAGAATCATATATTGATTTAGAAACAGCTGATAGTCCAACAGTGTTGGTTAATCACGATGGTTCCCTAGTATCAATTTTGAAGGTTGAAGGGGTATCAGCACTTGTAGGAAATGAAGAATTTGAAAATTTGGTTGCTGGGTTAACCAATTCATTTCAAGCTGCTATGGGGCGTCCAGGACATGCCTTGCAGGTTTATTTTAGTCATGATAAACAAAATATAAGGAAATTGATCCAAGACACCTACCAACCGGCTACAGCAACAGCAAAACGACTCGAACTCAATTTAACGGACTTGTTTGAAGAGCGAGTTAATTACATGGCACAGTATTGTGCGGAAGAACGTGTCTATTTTGTGCTGATTACACGACCCTTCAATTTAACATCAGAGCAATTAAAGGCTGCTAACAAAGCCAAAATGAAGATGATTAAAGATATGAAGGCCCCACCTTTTAAAAACAGCCAGACTATCTATGCTGCGATCCCAGAGCTACGTGACACCCATGATGCCTATGTTCGTTCCGTTATGAATGATCTGGATTCGCATCATGTGTTTGCTAAGCTACTGGAGGTCCACGATGCAATCCATGCAGTCCGTATGACTGCAGATCCTGATTATACTGCTGATGATTGGCGACCAAGTTTGCCTGGAGATCGGGTAACAGTCAGAGAAATTAATAGTTTTGAAGGTGATCCCTCTGATTTATTATGGCCTTCACTAGCCAAACAAGTATTTCCACGTGACGCAGAAGTATTGGATTTGCGTACCGTTAGGGTTGGAGATAAAATTTATTCATCAACCTATATCGATTTATTCCCCAAAGATTTAAGACCTTTTATTCAGTTATTTACTCGTATATTACCTTCACATGTTCCTTGGCGAATCTCATTTTTGATTGAGAGTGAAGGGCTTGCCACAATTAAGCTCAAAGGTATGCTGGCTGCGATTCTTACGTTTAGTTCGGCACAAAATCGTTTAATCAGTGATTCAGTGAATTTATTAAAATATATACAGCTTAATACGGATGAGTCGATAGTGCGCTTGCGGGTTGTTGCAACGACTTGGGCACCTGAAGACAGAATTCCATTACTACGCCAACGTAGTTCTGAATTAGTAAAAGCCATTGAAGGATGGGGTTCAACTGATGTTTCTGAGATTTGTGGCGATCCTTTTAGTGGGTTTGTTTCCAGTATGTTAGGGGCTACGCTCAATAGCGCCGCCGTACCAACAGTTGCCCCACTCAGTTCGGTAGTATCCATATTGCCTATTACCCGTCCTGCATCACCTTGGACAAAAGGAGCATTGCTTTTTAGGACACCTGATGGTAAGCCTTGGCCCTTCCAACCTGGATCAACAGAACAGACTACTTGGATTGATTTGGTTTATGCACGCCCAGGTTCTGGTAAATCAGTTTTATCAAATGCGATTAATTTAGCATTATGTTTGTCTGGCGGGTTGTTACGTTTACCACGTATTGCGATTATTGATATTGGACCTTCAAGCAGTGGACTCATCTCTTTGCTGAAAGAGGCTCTTCCCGCATCAAAACGTCATCAGGTTGCTTACCATCGATTGAGGATGACCCCTGAGTATTCAATTAATCCTTTTGATACACAATTAGGGTGCCGCTATCCTACAGCATTAGAGCGTGCTTTTTTAGTTAACTTTATTACGCTGCTCACCACGCCTCTTGGTGCTGAAAAACCCTATGACGGTATGCCGGATCTTGCGGGTATGGTTGTAGATGAATTATATAAAAGTTTGGCTGATGAGTATAATCCTGCGCCTTACTCTCCTGGAGTTGAGGAATTTATTGACAGTATTTTGGAAGAAATTGGTTTTATTCGTGATTCAAAATCAACATGGTGGGAAGTAACTGACTCGCTTTATTCAGCAGGATTTGTTCATGAAGCGATGTTGGCTCAGCGCTATGCGATGCCTTTGTTAGCTGATGCTGCATCAATTTGCCGTACTCCATCTATCGAAGATTTATATGAACGAATAACAGCACCGACTGGTGAATCCTTAATTAATGCATTTTCCCGAATGATCTCTGCTGCAGTTAGGGAATATCCTATTTTATCGCGTGTAAGTGCCTTTGATATTGGTGACGCGCGCGTGGTATCGCTTGATCTTGATGAGGTTGCAAAAAGTGGTGGGGATGCTGCAGACAGACAGACCGCTGTTATGTATATGTTGGCGCGTTATGTGTTGGCAAGACATTATTATCTAACAGAAGAGAGCCTCAATAATATACCCGAACAATACAAGGAATATCATAAAGAAAGAGTGCAAGAAATTCGCGAAGATCACAAACGTATCGTTTATGACGAGTTCCATCGTACTTCAAAATCTGCAGCAGTGCGTGAACAAGTGATTATCGATATGCGTGAGGGACGTAAGTGGAAGGTACAAATCGCATTATTATCACAGTCAGTTGATGACTTTGATCCCGTTATGATCGATTTTGCTACTGCAATTTACATCATGGATGCAGGACCTTCACAAGCGATCGACAAAACGACTGCTATATTTGGACTTTCTGATACTGCAAAAACTGCTTTGCGCACCCGTGTGCATGGACCAAGGCAAGGTGGAGGAACGTTTTTAGCGCAATATGCCACTAAAAATGGCGTGAATGTGCAATTGCTTACCCTGACTTTAGGACCTGTGGAACTCTGGGCGTTCAGTACTACAGCTGAAGATGCTACAGTGAGAAACCACTTATACCGACATCTTGGCCCTGCAGAAGCAAGGCGTCTTTTAGCCGCATTATTTCCTAATGGTTCCGTTGCCAAAGAATTAGAAACGCGATTGAATAGTATGAAAGAGAAAATGGGTTTAATTGAGGATGAACTGAAAGAAAGTATTGTAGAGCAATTAATTAACGAAATCCTTGATGCTTATTCAAAAAATCCTGATGTTAAGAGTTTACCTGCAAAATTAACCTGAGTTCGGCATAAAAAGTATAAAATAGCTTTATACTTTTTATGTCATGAAATGAACTTATCCGCATAAAAATGCGGCGCATTTCATACGGGATCCATTCTGACTAAATCCAGTTCGATATCGGAATAATACTATTTTTTTATATCGAATACAGTTTTGCAATTTAATATTTTCTTAAGAGAACTCCCATATAATCGACCTCGTTCTGAATCATGAATGAATTTTTCTGGGTAGAAATTCATTCTGGAAAGAATAAAAAAATAATAAAAAAGGAACGTTTAAAATGAGATTCTATATGAAAAATGCAATCGCTGTTTTGTTTTCATTATTAATAGGTATTAATACGAGTTTTGCTCTGACAAATACGAAAATTCCTGATGAAATGTACATTAAAGAACATTGGATCAGTTTAACCACAAGCTATGACATTGAAACAAAAACACGAAAACTAGGTACTTTATATAGAAAATTCTTCAGTCTTTTATTAACTTACGAATTTTATGATCCGTTCGATAACAAATTAGCATACGCACGATCAAAATTCTTATCTCTGACAGCCCATTTTGATGTTTACGATAATTATGAAAATTTTATTGGGGCAGCTGATGAACGATTATTTGCTTTTTTTCCTACGTTTGATATTTATGGACAAGATGGATATACAAAATTGGCTAAGGCGAGTATGAACTTCTGGGGCACAACCTTCACTATCTACGATCCGGTAACAGATAAAGAAATGGCTACTTTATATCGACCTTTTTTTAGGCTGAAAAATGACTGGACTTTTAATATTACTAACCGAGCGTTATTCAATCAAAAGGAAATTGATTCTCGCGTACTTATGACTGTAATTGCATTCCAGGGCGATAGAGAATATTGGGAAAGTACTCACCGAGATAGTTTAAAAGCCTTAACAAAGAAATCGAACCAAGAAAACGAAGTGACATCAGAACAGGTAAGTCGACTTTTGGAACAGATTGCGACACTTAGGAAACAAGAAGGTATAGAAAATGTAAAGAATCCGGATCCAAAAATGATGGACGTTGTTGCTATTGAGCTGGAACATAACTATAGAAAAATACGTGCGACTGATGAGCCAACACAAGAAAATCAGGAAAAGCTTGCTGCATTCGCTGACTATTGTTTGACTTTGGTGCAATCTAATACCCTTACTAATGAGAAGAAAAACACCATTCTTTTCTTGCTTAAAACACGTTTGGAAGGTGCAGTGAATTGAATTGGATAACCTGGATTCTATAGGTGATTCATATTTTAAATATAGCTTTGGGGGAAGCGAGACGGCTTCTCCCAGCGATATGTAACCACGTCATCCTGGGGAGTATACGACGAAGGATCTCCTGAATTGAGTAAGGTCTTATTTGATTATACTGTTATACCCTATCTAAGGAAGATCATTCACTATGTTCGGGTTGATGTTATTGTATTCTGGGTGGTGTATCCTAGTGATGCTTAAGGCAATAGTTTTTAATATTCGCAAATTTAATTAGTTCTCATGGGCAAAGTTACAATTACTTTTAACCCCCCTTGTAAATTATTAGTCAACGTAATATCGCCTTGGTGCATTTGAATAATTTCTCTGGCAATAGTTAATCCAAGTCCAGTGCCGCCTGTACTGCGCGAACGCGAATTTTCTCCTCGGTAAAAGGGTAAGAAAACGTGCTCTAGATCTGTTTCTGCTAATCCCGGTCCCTGGTCTGTAATTGTAATTTCTATTTTATTTTGCAGACAATTTAAGTGAATCATCGCCTTATAGCCATAATGAACTGCATTATTAATTAAATTATTAAAAGCACGTTTTAGTAAATTTACTGTACCATAATAAACAAGCTTCGGAGTTTCACTAGTAAAATTGACATCATAATTTAGTTCGGTAGCATCATCTTTCAGTGATGAGAGCAGCGCTACCAAATCAAAAAGCTGAGGTTTTTCCTCAACATTTACATCTCTGAAATAATCCAAGGTTTCACGAATCATGAGTTCCATCTCATTAATGTCGCTCATTATTTTGTTGTAGTTTGGATCATCTGCCAAATATTCAGCTCGTAATTTTAAACGGGTTAGCGGGGTACGCAGATCATGCGAAATCGCGGTAACTACACGAGTTCGATTTGCTAAAAGTTTGTTCACTTTTTCTTGTAAATCATTAATCTTTTTGAAAATAGTTTTTTGATCCTGATTTCCAGTTACTGGGATAGGTAACCAATTTTCTTGATGTTCACTGTAATGAAGGCTTTGGATTAAGGTATGAATTGGTTGATTGAGTGTACGTACGGCCCAATAGTTGATGAAAAGTAACGCCCCAATTAAGATAAGGAACAGGCTGACAACTGAATTTGCTTGCACGGGAAAAAAGGAAATCACCTTGATATTTAGCCAGTTATTCTCCTTTATAAACACGGAGAATTCTAATTTTTTATTTTGTTTTATTAAATTAAAAAGCACTGGTGCTTTTAAAGTCAACAATGCATTTTTATCGTACAAGGGTTTAGGTGATAAAGTTATTGCCGCCCATGAAATACTTTGATTTCGTAAGATCAGCGGCCAGATGGATTGGGGGTTTTTTTGCAATAGTGTCACGAGATGAGTTAATGAGCGTACTGCTTTGGGAGGAAGAGGGGATCGGATGTTTTCATAATAATATTTCCCCAGCTGCATGAGTGAAAAAATGATTAATAAATTTCCCAGTATTAACCCAACCAGAGTTTTTTTTGCGGTTTTAGTTAATTGACTCATACCAAATCAACCTTGGTTTTGAATTGGTAGCCACCTCCTCGAATCGTTAACAATAATCTTGGGTTACGAGGATCAATTTCAATTTTTTTACGTAAACGCCCGATAAGGACATCAATGGTTCTATCTTGCGAATCACAGTCTTTGTCATACAGCAAATCCATCAATTGATCACGACTTAGAATGCGCCCCGGATGCTCCAAAAAAATCACCAAAAGCTCATATTCACGATGACTTAAAGGGATGGCTACAGATTCTTTATCAATCAAAGAATGGGTATTGCGATCAAGAATCCAATTATCGAAATGAATTTGTTGTAATGGAGTGAGTTTTTTACGTTCATGCTCTAATTCACCCTGAGTTCTTCTTAATTGTGCTTTGACGCGTGCAAGTAATTCACGAGAACTAAAGGGTTTGGAAATATAATCATCTGCACCCAATTCCAATCCAGCAACTCGATCAGCAATACTATTTGCTGCACTGAGCATAATAATCGGCATGCTATGAGTTTGGCGAATTGTTTGGCATAAATTTAATCCATCAATTCCCGGGAGCATAATATCTAAAATAATTAAATCAAAATTATTTTCTCTTAATAACTGTTTGATATTCAAACCATTTAAGGTCCAGGTGGTTCGAAAACCATTTTTAATCAAGTAATCATTAATTAAGTGCGTAATTTCTTGATCATCATCAATAATTAATATGTGGCTTTTTCTTGTGCTCATGAATCACCTGATAAAAGAAATGTAATCTGGGACAAAGAAGCAGAACCCAGAAGTTTTTAACGAGTAAAATTACGCGCTGTACTCCGACCGTATTATAACAGCAAACAGCTCTATGTTTAGCATTGTAACAGTGTTGTTACAATAAACAGTGGGTTTGTCATATTCCTATTACATTGGCTCTTTACACTTAACCAATGAAACCTAATAGGAGAAATAAAATGAATATGAAACGTTTCTTATTGATTAATAGCTTGGCTTTTAGTGTATTAAGTACCTCTATAGCAGCAGCACAACCAGTAGTATCTGGTGCTACAGTCTCTATAAATCAAACAGGTCATTATCGTCAGAATGTTGGTAAGCTGCTAACTCCAGAGCAGCGTTCAGAGTTGGCTAAAATCAAAAAAAATCTTCGTGCACAAATGGCTCCATTGATTAAAGAAAAGCGTGCTCTGAGTATGCAGATAAGAGGTAAATTAGCTACTCCTAATGCGAAATGGAGTGATATATCGAGCCTGGTAGAAAAAAGAAATCGTGTTAATGCGAAAATAAGTGCTCTCTGGGCGCAAACCCAATTTCAAACCTATCAAAAATTGGGTGTGTTGTTGCCTGTTCACCACGGCCATCATTGTCGTCTTCAGAATAATAATTTTGCTAAAAAATCATAAAAGGCATCAGACGGTTTCGTGTCTTTTGCGAAACCGTTTATTTTTTTAATTCAATAACAACAACTTTTATCGGATGTTTACTCATGTTTTCATCAGTGTGTAATTCACCAGGGACATCTTTAGAGAGATAATACGCTTTATCTTTTTGCAATTTTAAGAAATGTATTTTTCCTTTATTGTTGACTACTTTTAACAATCCATTATCTAAGGCAACAATGACTCGATTGTGTTCATGCCGATGCATTTTTAAAATTTGCTTTTTATCCGGATAAATCACCGTTGTCCAGACAGAGACTTCTTTATTTGATAGCTGAGGAGTGCGAGTGGTTTTCTTTACCTCGGCATAAGAATTTATTGATGTTAAAAATGAAAGAATACAAAGGGTCAACGTCATGTATGTTCGCATAATGTTCTCCATGATTTTTTGGGAGACTATAATACATGGAGGGTTTTTTAAGAAGATTAATTAGGCAAAATAGTAGATCATTTTTAGTTTTAATTCCCTTTTTCTATGGCTTCAATTTTTTTACCATAGGTTTTTTATAATGCTTTTAAGAAGCATCAGAGCACTTTGCAACAACAATCTGTTTAATCAATTCTGTTAATAGCATGTAATTTTGTGTTTTATGGGAGGTTGTGCGCCAGGCTACGCCAATTTCTCTGTAGGCATGGTCGGTTTGTAAAGGTAGTGAGACTAAGTCAGTACCGGTAAGAATGCCGCTGTTGATTGCAAGATTGGGCAAAAAGGTAATTCCAGGTTGATGGCTTACCATTTGGATTAAAGTATGCAGGCTGGTGGCAAAAAAATGATTGATTTTTTTACTTTCCTTTAATTGACAAGCTTGTAATGCATGTCCTGTCAAACAATGCTCTTTTTCCAGAAGGAAAATACTGTTTTCAGGCAATGTACTGATTTCTTTGTCAAATCCTCGATGGGACCAAGTTTTAGGTAAGACAAGTTTAAAATAATCTTTGCATAATACGTGTGTCTGAAATTCTTGGGTTGGGTAGGGAAGTGCTAATATAACAAGATCCAGTTTTCCTTCACTTAAATAGTTCAAAACATTGTCTGTTGTGTCCTCTCTAATAAATAAAGTAAGCTCTGGATAAAGTTGCTGACACAGATTCTGTAAATCACTTAAGATAAATGGGGCAATGGTAGGAATTATTCCCAAATAAAGCTTACCTTGCATTAGCGATCCTTGATTTCGTGCGTAATCCACTAAATCATTACTCTGTTCAATAATTAATCGACTGCGACGAACAATTTCTTCTCCTAATGGGGTGAACAGAAAGGTTTTATGATCTCGTTCAAGTAATTGTGCCTCCAAAATTTCTTCAAGGCTTGAAATGGCGGCACTCAAGGTTGACTGACTAATAAAACACGCAGCAGCTGCTCGCCCAAAATGTTGATGGTCATATAGTGTAATTAGGTAATGAAGCTGTTTAAGGCTGACTAATCTGCTCATCGATTTTTCCGATTAAAGTTATCTATTTTATTCATTTTAAATAATTATACACCCTAACTATAATTTAATTGAACGAAACGAATGAGGAGAATTTTATGTTAACTGTTGGTCAAAAAATCCCAGAATTTTCTATTGTTGCAGCAAAACCAGGCTTTAATAATCATGAAGAACATGGTCTAAGTGCATTTGAAGTGATTACTGAAAAAAGTTTTCCGGGGAAATGGAAAGTACTTTTTTTCTACCCTAAAGATTTTACGTTCGTATGTCCAACAGAAATTGTGGAGTTTGCAAAATTAAATAGCGAATTTAACGATAGAGATGCGGTAGTACTTGGAGGAAGTACTGATAATGAGTTTGTTAAATTGGCTTGGCGAAGAGAACACAAGGACTTACATAGTTTAGATCAATACAGTTTTGCCGATGTGCAGGGCAAATTAACTGATGGTTTTGGTATTAGGGATGAAGAAAGTGGTTGTGCTTTAAGGGCAACATTTATTATTGATCCGAGCAATGTGATTCAGCATGTAAGTGTCAATTCATTAAATGTTGGTCGTAATCCTCAAGAAATATTGCGTATTTTGGATGCATTGCAGACTGATGAATTGTGTCCTTGTAATCGTCCTATTGGTGGTGAAACATTATAGGCTTGGGTAAAAATTCAGAAGCCCTTATCGATTAAGGGCTTCTGCAGAGGAGATTAATATGTCTATAGAACAATTGAAACACATGATACCTGATTTTGCTAAGGACATTCGTCTAAATGTGAGTAATTTATTTGGTAATGTGACGCAATCAGGTTTAACAGAAACCCAATTTTATGGGGTTGCATTAGCTGTAGCCTACACTTTAAAAAATAAGTGTATTATCGATGCAATTAAAACAGATGGTGCATCTTACATTACCTCTGAATTGGAGCAGGCAGTAAAAACAGCAACTGCCTTGATGGCAATGAATAATGTATATTATCGTGCGATTCATTTGGCAGAAAACAAGGAACTTTCATCAATGCCTGCTAATTTACGTATGAATGGTATGTTAAATCCTGGGGTACCTAAAGCTGATTTCGAATTATTCGCTTTGGCAGTCTCTGCAATTAATGGTTGCGGGATGTGCATTCATTCACATATAAGACAATTGTTGGAGCATGATTTAAACAAAGTTTCAGTGCAGTCTGTGCTTCGAATTGCAGCGATTTTGAATGCATTGTCTTTTGTTCTGTCCTACGATGAACTCTAAAAAGGTAGTTCTGGGTTAGGGGATAAAATCTAACCCGGAAATAAAAGTATTTCTTTTTTGGAGTTCGCTTGACCTGTGTTTATGCGTCTTGCCAGCCTTCAGGCTCTAAAGGAATAATGAGCCATAGTATCAGGTATGCGATAAGTGCTGCGCCTCCAATGAGGAAGAAAATCACAAATATAATTCTCATCCATACCGGGTCGACACCAAAATAGACTCCTAAACCACCGCATACTCCAGCAATTTTTCGATCTTTACGTGAGCGCCATAATTTTTTGTAGGGTTGATTCATAATTTACCTTCAATGAACGTTCATAACGATTTAGTCAGGATTGTGATAGCCATTTTTTCCCTTCAACAAGACGTGCAACCATCATACTACTTATACTATTGCATGTTACATTAAGCATAGTTGCAAGTGGATCAATAATGATACTAATTGCCGCTATTGCTATTAAAACTGAAGGAGGAAATCCATAAACACTGAGTATGAGTAACTCACCAAGCATGCCCCCACTTGGAATTGCTCCCATTACTGTGCCAACTAATAATGAAATTCCGAGGGCAGTAAGCAATACACCGGGGCTTGAAAAATTTAAGTGAAAGATTCCAAATAAAAAAGCAATCTTGAATACTCCACCTATTACAGAACCATCTTTATGGATGATGGTACCCAAAGGAATGACTGTTTCATAAATTTCAGGAGCGACTTGCATTTTTTTTGCTGCCAGTAAATTAGCAGGAATACTCGCAGCACTGCTGCAAGTGGTAATTGCGGTAACTGCTGGGAGAAAAATAGCACTCCAAAATAATTTGATGCCTTTAGTTTTCCCAGCAAAATAGGCAAATGCTGTCGAAGCAATAATAAAATAAATGATTCCAGATGTATAATAAAGAACCGCAATTCGCAGGTAATTCGCCATCAACTGAGGACCAAGGTCATGGACTAACACCGCGAAATAAGCAAAAAAACCAAAAGGCGCGTAATACATAATCAAAGCGAAAACGCGCATGAAAATTTCTTCACCTGCTTTTAAAAAATCAACAAATATCGTTCCTTTTTCATTTTTACTCGATGCAGCCAGGCCTACCAGTACTGAAAATATAATGAGTGCCAGAATATGCTGCTGCGAAAGAAGTTTGCTAAATTCAGGAACAGTAAAAATATCAGCAATTTGATTAAGAAAACTTAATGTAGCGGTTTTTTCTGGAACATTGAGTGGTAATGCAACTCCTTGAGCCGGGGGAAATAGGGTTACAATAAAAAGAGCAAAAACTGCTGCGATGATTCCGGTAAATAGAAATACAATCGTCATATAAAAAGCGATCTTGCCTAGTTTACCCATAGAGCCTATTCGTGCGATTGCAGAAGAGACACTAAAAAAAATTAAAGGGACAATAGCCGTAAAAATTAGGTTAAGAAAAATTTCTCCAAAAGGCTTTAAATAGGGAGTAGCTGGCCCCCAAAAGTATCCTGTGAGGCCTCCTAGCAAAATGGCTGTAATTAAAATAAATGGAAAAAAATAAGGTCCAAAAGTTTTTTGGGTGCTCATCACTATTGTCCTGAACTATTTTTAGGAACTGTTGTTATTGTATCTTCTTGCCCATGTACCATGCTACCTATTGATACACATTTAGTAAAATCCAATGCATTAAATGCGGAGTATTTTAATTTTCCAGACCAATTTTTTATCATTAAAATTCAGTAATATACCAATATTTTGGGTATAAAATGCCATAATTGAATCAATAGTTCTCACCGTGTATAATCGACTGCGCTTCTAATGTAACCCACTTGTGAGGATAATTATGCCTACAGCTAATCCTATTGTTTACAATCACGCTGATCTCCTATCTTGGCAAAAAGAATTAACCCCACTCGAACTGCAAATATCAGAACATTTACAATTCGTTGAATACCAGAGGCAACAGCTTCGTCCGAGCGAAGAAGAATTAAGATCTCTGAATTTACGTATTTCTCTAATTGAACACCAAATTTCTATGGATATTGGACTGGCTCAGGATTTGATGCGTCCCAAAACTCATTATCATGGAGAACATATTCGGGTACTGGATACCTTTGGATTGCAACTGGAATTAAGTCGTTTAGAAGAACAACGCGACAGACTCAAACGGACTATGTATCCTTATGAGCAAGCAATTATTGAAGCCCAAAACCGTTTGCAGGAATTATCTTCTCGGAGAGACTGGTTAAATGAGCATATTCCAGCCGCACAGTTATATTTAGAAACATTACAAGAAAATCCTATGAAGTTGGTTCAGGATTTGACCAATAGAATTTGGGAAGCATTCGTTCATTACGAAGACACGCACTTGGTTGGCCTTTCTCCTCAGGTACGTATTTGCTTGATCGCCGTTCAATATATGAATCTACTAACTACCTACCCTGGAGTGGGCGATCCTGGCTACCTAAATCAAGTCCATCGCAGCAATTATCTTCGTTTGTGTGGTTTGTTATGGGATATGTACTCTAACGTAAAACAAGAAAATAAAGATGCTGAGTTTGAGAACGTTTTAAGAAGTCTTGTTGAAAGTGCTCATGTTGCACAACATGGTGATTTATCTTATCCAATGTTAACAGGTTATAGTGCGACTGCCTGGTTTGAAAGTAATAAGCAAAGTGCACCGGCCTATTTTGCAATTCAAGAACAATATTTGCCCATTTTAGAAGAACAAACCCTTAATAATGGACTTGCTTTTATCACTCAGAATACACCGTTAAAGCCTACGGCACTTCAAAAACACATCATGAATGCGGCCAATTTAATTGGTGCAGAAGTAAAATTAAAAAAGCAAAATCATGAGGAGATTGATTACCATTTTTATGGCCGAACTATTCAAGTACTCTGCGGATCTTTGGTTAATCCTACAGATAAGCAATTAGCGACACGTTTAGGAAAAATCGCTGAACATGCATCTGGAAACAAGTCTATTGGTACAGAAGTTTTAGGTGGTCTGCTCATTGTATTTGGGGCATTACTCATTTGTTCCAGTATTGTTGGTTTTATCACTACTTTTGGCTCGAGTTCTGTATTAAGTGCCTGGGGTATTTCATTAGGCCTAAGTTTACTAGAAACAGAACTTGTGTTCGGGATCGCGTCTACTCTAACAGCCGCTACTGGAGTTGGATTAACATTTTTTGCGGGCCCTAAAGCCATTGAGGCAGGATCACGTAAAGGTTTATCTCAAGAACTTATGGATATTAAAGAGGGGATTGAGAGCTATGGTGAGCCACCACCCTATAGTGCGGTTGTCTTAAATTAATTTATCCCTGCTTCATTGCATCATGACACTATACTCTATAATCTAATAGAAAATTAAAGGAGTTTGGCTTATACCAAAACTCCTTTGCTCCTTACTTTCATATGGATTAATGAAGATGAAGCATAAATATTTCTTTGGACATAAGGTTTCTCATACTACAGATAACGCTCAAGAATGCTGTATTCAAATTCCATCGCCCCAGGATATAGAGCAAATGCATGCGATGCCGGCTGGTGCGGATGAAGATCAATTTGAACGCCTAACAAATATGATTCGGGTGATTGCAGAAATTCAATCAACAGATTCTTCATTATCCGTCGCTACAACCGATTTAGTGACCCTACCGAAACACTGGAACCAATTATTTGCTGCAATGAAGAAAGGAGATGCGGAGGCTGCATTGGCACTTCTTGGTCAATTTCCTGAAGAAGATGTAATTCTCCAGGCACTATTAGCAGTGCATACGCTAAAATATTTGCAGGAACTTATTATTTATTGCGTTCAAGCGCAAAAAAAAGGATGGAAACAATTATCCCCAGATATACTTATTACACCTGGAGCATTTGAAGTCTTAATTAAAGATATTGCAATGACTTTGTTTCATTCGGGAAAAATGCATTTTTCTTTTGGGTTGCCAACACATCATGCGTACAGTGATGAAGGAAGTGGCTTTTGTATTTTAAATAAGTCCGCAGTGTTAATCAAATACCTGCAGCACTTATCGAGTAAACCATTGAAACACATTATTGTTGGAACTGATGTAAATCGAGACAATGGCCTATGTGATATTTTGATGAATTCTGCTTCAGATATGGATATACGTCATATCGATATTTTTGACTCAAGGGTTTATCCTCAGCAAGATGGTGCGTTCATTACTAAGGCATTCAAACAGAGTGCTACAGATGCAGGACAAAAAATTCAGCTATGGCAACGCGGAAATTTCGAATATTTTGCAGTCGATTTAAGTCTTACTTTACGTAAATCCGGCTCAGTACATCCTGCTTTAGTTTTTGCATTAGAAAAAATTAAAGATGAAATAAAACTAGCTAAAACGAACCAACAGAAAGTCGCTCTATTTTTACCCACAGGTTGGGACTCTCATGAAGAGGAAACAGCTTATTGTGGGAAATTTGTTGATGGTCATTTAATGGGACGTGCCGAGGCACGAAAAACTCGTTTTAACGCAACGGACTTGACCTATTTTTATGAGAATTTATTTAAGATATATCAAGAAAATAAAAGCAGCATCGAAAAAGTATATTGGGGATTGGAGGGAGGATATGCTCGAGAAATGTATGAGCAACAAATTCAATTGTTAATGTCACTTGTTTTAAAAGATATAGTCCATCAGGATACAAATGAAGTCGTACCTGATAGTCCTAAAAATTTTTAAGAAATATGCCTTACCCGCAAGCCTGGTTAGGCTTGGTACCCTAAGGTAAATAATAAAAGGGATTGGGTAACTTAAATACTTTTTGAGCATACCCACCTTTAAGATCACTATATTGGTCTCCTATCGAGGCTACAATAGTGTAGCCTTTTTCAGTGAGCATTTTTCGGGTATGTGATTTAAACGGAATAATGGATTTTGAGGAATAATTCATGGGACGCAAATACAAACCTGACCATCCAGTATAACCTGCTTTGTGTAAATTGTTTTCCGTTGCTTTTCGCTCAGATTCATTTCTTCCGGTAACAAAAAATATTTTAATACCACGATTTCGTGCATCTCGATATAAAGTGAGCATAGGTTTGATTGCCGGGGCATTAGCCGCCATTATGTCTTGATGGTACGCTTTGCGATTGCCACCAAAATCTCGTTCAATCATGTATTTATAATTCGATAAGCTGGTCTCATCGATGTCTAGAACCAGAGCGAGTTTTTTATGCGATTTCTCTTTTAGATTTATCTCAGCTTGTTGATCAATGTATTGTTGGGCTTTTTTAATAACGTGTGTTAACTCTTTTTGGTAAAGACCTGAATTATAATAACTTTTCAGTTCATTTTTTACTAAGGTGAGATTCGGTGGATCTGAAAAAATTGGATTTGAAAAAAGAAACGCAACACCAAGTGCAATTAGGGAGAGAGATTTATTGAGAAAACGCGTCATTATCCATCCATTTTTTACTAAATGACAGAATTATATCTTTGTTCATTTGTTTGTCAAATAAGTCCCAAAATCAAAGTTCTAAATAATCATATTTTTGACCTTACTAGGGTCTTTTTTGAGAAGAACGAAATTTTTCGCCTCCTACAAAAGGTCTATCCCTTATCTATCATAAAGAAGAATAACCAATGAAAATATGGATGTATGATCTTATATAGGTCGTAATGAGTAATTATGTTATATTTCGATCCGATTTTTTAAAAGGAAAATAAATGCCTTATTTCTATGAAAAAAACGGTCGAATTTATTCGACAGAATCGATTGATCAATTGATTTATCATTCATTTCCCAGAGATGTACAATCATCTGAAAAAAACGCTCATTATAAGGCTGTTGCTCAAATTATTTTTTCTTCACAATACAAGTTGCCTACTTCGATTACGAGAGAAGAGCTACGTTTGGGTCAAGATTTTATAGAGTTCCTAGCACATCATAAATTAACTTCGTTAAACAAGTATAATGGGGTTGATCTTTTGTATCTTTTATCCTTAAGCCATGATACAGCTTTGCGCACTGGAGTTTGGAAGTTAGGTTCTTCGTTACATCTAAAAGCGACTGAAATAATCAGTAATCTATCAAAACTAGATGCTAGCGATCGCATACATCTTATGAACGAATCACTATCAGCATGGAAAGAGTTGTTTCTAAACGCTAAATTTGAATTGCAAAAAGAAGAAGTAGCAGAGACTTTTCCTGATAGCACTCGAAATATGTTGGGGCGGATGTCTTCATATAACGAACATCGTACGGAGTCTCAGAGTGAACAGACACGTTTAGAAGTTGAACAGGAGCAATTTCGCTTGCTGGAGCGAGCTTATTACAATAAGGAAAAAGATAGACGTAACCAGCCCACAGAAATGCAATCATACTACAATGATGAAGAAGAGGAATATAACGTTACACAACAGCAGTATTACTACAATTAACAGCTCTTCCGTGATATGTGAGGTTAATGGGAGTGTCAACTTAACAAAGAGAATTTGAGAAATGGAAAGTGGTTACGTGCTTATGTGGATAGCCTATGCATCCTCGGTTATAATGCTCACTTATTTTTGTTTAAGATTGCCACTCTTATGCATTTGAAGCAATTAAAATTAGCCGGTTTTAAATCTTTTGTTGACCCTACGGTGGTTCATTTTCCGAGTCAATTGGTTGCAGTTGTTGGCCCCAATGGTTGTGGAAAATCGAATATAATCGATGCCGTACGTTGGGTTATGGGAGAAAGCTCTGCGCGAAATTTGCGTGGTGAATCGATGGCTGATGTGATCTTTAATGGTTCTTCGAATCGCAAATCTGTAGGTCAGGCTTCTGTTGAACTGGTGTTTGATAATAGCCTTGGACGTTTGACTGGTCCTTTTGCCAGTTATGGAGAAATTGCCGTAAAGCGCATTGTAACTCGCGATGGTGATTCTTCTTATTATTTAAATGGCAGTCGTTGTCGACGTAAAGACATTACCGATATATTCCTTGGAACCGGCGCCGGAGCTCGTGGTTATTCAATTATTGGTCAGGGTACTATTTCCCAGTTGATTGAAGCCCGGCCTGAAGACTTAAGAGTGTATCTCGAGGAAGCTGCAGGTGTCTCCAAATATAAAGAACGACGACGCGAGACCTTACAACGTATCGCTCACACGCGCGAAAATCTAACTCGTGTTGCGGATATCCGAGAAGAGCTGGACAAGCAATTGCAGCGTTTAGAACGTCAGGCTAAAGCAGCGGAACGTTATCTGATTCTCAAAGATGAAGAGCGATTATGTCGTGCTGAAATTTTAGCACTAAAATGGCGAGATTTTATTGTCCAACAGGAAGTAAAACAACGTCAAATACAAGAATTAGCAGTTGGTTATGAACAACAGCAAAGTGCATTAACAAAAGCAAATAAAGACCGGGTCATTTTGAATGAAACTTTGCATGATGCAGAGGAGCAATCGCAACAAATTCAAGCGAGCTTCTATCAGTTGGGAACTGAGATTGCACGTTTGGAGGAGACCATACAACAGCAAACACGCGAAAAAAAGCGTTTGGAACAAGATCAACAGCAAATGCAGGAGGATTGGCGGGTTGCTGCAGAACAGCTCAAACATGATAAAGAAGAACTGCTCCAGTGTCAGCAGCATGCATGCGATTTGCAGAAACAACTTGAGCAATTAACCCATCAATTTAAAGAACAAGAAGCTAATTGGCTCGAGACACAAAAACAACAAGCAGAATGGGAACTTCGATGGCAAGAGGTTCAGACTCATAGCAGCACTCTGAAGAGGGAATTTCAAGTTGCACAGGTTAAGGCTCAGCATCTGGAAGAGAAGCATCAGCAAACCCTTTTAAGATTAGAAAAGCTTCAATTTGAACAAGAAACCATTTCTGTAGCAGATTTGCAACAAGCTCGAAAAAATTTAGAGAGTCAACATACCAAATTAATGGCTGATCAAGAGTTTGATGAGTTTCAACTCAAAAAAAGCCAAGAGAGTGCCGAACAATTACGCGCCAAATTACAAGATATAGAACAAAAGTTGCATGGATTACAAGATGAGTTCCATCATGCAAACAGCGAATATGCAGCATTGATGGCCGCACAGCGTGCAGCAAAACAAGGTGTGCAGAGCAACAAAAATACGATTAAGGAATGGTCAGAAAAGCCTCGATTAATGGATATTTTACAGGTTGAATCTAAATGGCAATCTGCTTGTGAACGCGTGCTTAATGAGGCATTACATGCTTATGTATTAGAAACTTTCGATGAGTTATGGCCGCAACGAATAATTTGTGAGCAGCAAGGGGAACATATTGTTACCCTTAGAAAGGGCGATCTCAAATCTGCGCCTCATCCACGTCTCATAGATAAAATAAAAGGGAATATCCCGGCAAATGTATGCCCATTGGAGCATATTTACACTGCGGAACATTTTGATGAGGCATTAAGCTGGTTACCTGAGCTGGCAGAGCATGAGTCTATTATAACTCCCGATGGTTTTTGGTTGGGGAAGGGATGGGTGAAATTTGTTACTCCTGAAACCCAGGACGAATTAGGCTTATTGGCACGACAACAAAAAATTTCTGATTTATCCGTAGTTGTTCAGGAGCTACAACAAAAAATTGAGATCCTGAGAACAGAACGTGATGAGACTCATCTGCAGTTACAGGGCAGTTTGAAGGAAATAGAATTACAACAGCTCAATGTGAATGCCAGTAATGAGGCATTAAGAATAAATAGTGTAGCTTTGAGTGCTAATGAGCAAGCCATTGTTCATGCTGAAAAACAAGTAACTGCTTTAGCATCGGAGTGCGAAGAGTTGAAGCTTATTTTGGAAGAAATGGCAGCAGAAGAATTTGATATAAAAGAGAAACTGCATTCTTTAGAAGAACAATGTCGTAATTATGAACAACAACACGAGCATGGTCTGCGTGAAAAACAAGAATGGTTGCAAACTCTGGCATTAAAAAATAAACAAATAGAAGAATCTCGCGTTGTGCTGCATCAAGCAGAGCTGGAGTATGATAGAGAACGAAATAAAATACAGCAAATTAACGATCGTATTCAACGGGAACAAGAACGTTTAAATATCTTGCAAGAGCGTCTGGAACATTTAGCGATGCTTTGCTTGCAAACTGAAGGTCCTGGGGAAGAGCTCAATGAACAACTAGCCTTATTGTTGCAAAAACATAGTGAAGTGGAATTGCAATTGACGCTTAGTAGAGAGCAGTCATCACAATTAAGGATGGAACTTGAAGAGTGTGAGAAAAATATTTTAAACTGTGATTTTGAGGTAAAACGTATCCAAGAACACATAAGCCAGGCTCGAATGGAAGAGCAGACTTTGGCAGTGCGTGCAAGCTCCGTACATGAATCGCTTGATGAATTGGGTTTGCAGGCGCAATCATTACTTGAGTTGATTCCTGTCGGTGTGACCCAAGTTATGCGGGAGGATGAATTAATCGCTCTTTCTGAAAAAATCAAACGTTTAGGAGCTATTAACCTTGCTGCGATTGAAGAATTTACTGCAGAACAGCAACGTAAAGTATATTTGGATGAGCAGTATAATGATTTAAATCAAGCGTTGGCAACTCTGGAAACTGCCATTGAAAAAATGGATAAAGAAACCCGAGCACGTTTGGAAAATACCTTTGATGAAGTCAATTCTTCATTCAAGGCGCTTTTTCCGCGTTTGTTTGGTGGTGGGAGAGCGCAGCTTGAATTGACTTGTGATAATCTGTTGGAAGCTGGTATTGTAGTAATGGCACAACCTCCGGGAAAACGAAACAGTACCATCCATTTGTTATCCGGGGGCGAGAAGGCAATGACTGCTGTAGCATTAGTTTTTGCTATTTTTCAGTTAAATCCTTCACCATTTTGTATGTTAGATGAAGTAGATGCACCTTTAGACGATGTAAATGTGGGGCGTTTTTGCTCTTTAGTGAAAGAGATGTCACAATTCGTACAGTTTCTTTTTATTACACATAATAAAGTTACAATGGAATTGGCAGATCATTTGATTGGGGTAACTATGCGTGAACCTGGGGTATCTCGCTTGGTTGCGGTTGATGTAACACAAGCTTTGGCTATGGAGTAAATGATGCAGGAAAATTGGAGCTTAATTCTTAATGTCCTGTTGTTAATTGGCGTTATCGTAGCAATTGGGCGCTTAATGAAAGCTCGAAGACAGAGCTTAAGTCCTGAACGTTATCAACCTAATCTGGGAACACCAGAAAAGAGTTCCGATAGCACACAGAATTATAATGATGACATTATTGCTGTACGTAAGGTCAATGCTGCGGCAATGGAGAATAAAATTGAAGTGGATAAGGATTTGCAATTAGTAAAGAAAACTACGGCAAAGCCCTCGCAACCACGTTTAATGCCTATGGATGATGAAGATGACTTTAAATTAATGACACAGATTGAGTCAAAACCAACACCTAAAATAGAAGTTGAGACAAAAACACAGGTGGACAATCAGGCTACTTTGATGATGTTTTTGCTCGCAAAAGAAAACAGACAATTTGCGGGATATGAGTTATTACAAACGGTTTTGGCGGCTGGTTTACGTTTTGGCGAAGGACAATTATTTCATCGCCATCAATTTCCTAATGGCCAAGGCCCTGTTTTGTGTAGCCTGGCAGCCGCGACTGCGACAGGGGTTTTTGATTTGCAAAATATTGGTGCTTTTAGTGTGCGTGGTCTTTGTTTGTATATGCACTCCTCAAAAAATCCCGGTATTGATATTGAACGATTTACGGTGATGTTGGAAACAGCAAGACAATTAAGTGAAGGTTTGGATGCGCACTTACTGGATGATCAACGTAAGCCGTTAACAGAAGATCGTATCGCTCGTTACTACCGTCTATTACAAATTAATCAGTCTCATTTTGAGTCTGTTGCAGGTTAAGTCTGTATAGCACAGCCCGGGTTCCACGCTGCGTAACCCGGGATAGAGACATTTATTTCATTTCCTTGAAACATCGGTTTTGCTGCTCCATACCAGGCTACAGTTTTGCCAGGAAATAAGAATTAACCTTTTTTTACTGTTATTACCCACTTGAACTCTACGCACAAGTGTTAGTACACTAGACTTTTGGCCATATCATAATACTATGAACCTAAATACTGTTGCTGCATTACTTGCTCAACCATGTCAGGTCAATACTGAACTTACTGGTATTTGTACTGATAGCCGTGAACTCACCCCAGGAAGTCTGTTTATTGCCATTTGTGGTGAACGTTTTGATGGGCATGATTTTATCAAAGAAGCAGAAACGCGAGGTGCAGTAGCTGCAATAGTGAGTCATGCTGTAGATGGAGTGCATATACCGCAATTTGTTGTTCCAGATCCCGTACAAGCATTAGCAAAAATAGCAGCGGCGCACCGACAGAATATACATTGTCCTGTCATCGCATTGACTGGATCCAATGGAAAAACTACAACCAAAGAAATGATTGCTGCCATTTTACCTCCTCCTTCTCATGCTACTAAAGGTAACTTAAACAATCATATTGGTGCTCCATTAAGTATTTTACAATTAAATAACAAACATCGTTTTGCGGTTTTTGAATTAGGCGCAAATCACCCAGGTGAAATCGCACATACGGTTGCAATTGTTCATCCCGATGTGACGTTGATTAATAATATTGCTCCAGCACATGTGGAAGGATTTGGCTCTATAGATGGTGTTGCCCGCGCCAAAGGTGAAATACATCAGGGCTTATCGCTTGCTGGTGTTGCAGTAGTTAACGATGATGATGCTTATGCTCATTTTTGGGATGAATTGTTGATTGATAAAAAGGTTCTTCGTTTTTCTTTAGATCATCCAGCAGATATCTATGCTCAAGATGTTGTGCTGGATGAGCAGGGTTGTGGGCAATTTTCTTTAATCGTACCTAATGGACAAGCAGATATTCATTTAAAAATTCCTGGTTTGCATAATGTTCGCAATGCGTTAGCTGCTGCAGCATGTTGCTATGCAGTAGGTATTTCCATAAAAGAGATTCAGCAGGGCCTGAATTGTTTTGGAGGTGTAAAAGGTCGTTTGTCGGTTCTTAAAGGAAAAAATCAATCTACTGTGATCGATGATACGTACAATGCAAATTTACGTTCAGTTTTAGCTGCTTTAGAGGTGCTAGCAGAACGCCCTGGCAAAAAAATTTTTGTATTTGGTGATATGGGAGAGTTGGGGACATGGGCTACTCAGCATCATCAAGAAGTTGGTATTGCTGCGCGTCGGCTGGGTATAGATCAGTTGCTCAGTTGTGGCTCCTACAGCAAATTAGCTGCTGAGTCATTTGGTGTCGGTGGTGAGCATTTTTCTAGTCAAGAGTTACTGGCACAAAGCTTAGTAGAAAAATTAGCACCAGATGTTGTTGTTTTGGTAAAAGGATCTCGATCCAGTGCAATGGAAAAAATTGTGCATCAACTCATATAGATTAAGGAGTTTGAGCACTAATCGATGTGACAAAAAATAATTAAATAAAGAACCAAAGAAATTTTTTTGTATGATGCTGAATGGTATGTAGGTTTGTGGTATGCTTGGCCGCTTTTTTGGCCCATTATTCTATTGGGCATTATTTAACACAAACCCATAATTGGGGTTAACCAAGAGGAACAATTATGCTCTACTGGCTAACGCAGCTATTTCAAGGGCAATATCATGCGTTAAGAGTTTTTCAATACCTGACTTTCAGATCCATTTTAGCTTCTTTGACTGCACTTATAGTGGGATTACTGTGTGGTCCGGTGATGATTCGCTGGTTGCGAGGCTTACAGATTGGTCAGATGGTTCGGGATGATGGTCCTCAAACACATTTATCCAAAGCAGGAACCCCAACTATGGGGGGAGTCTTAATCTTGTTGGCAATCACGGTGAGTTGTTTGCTTTGGGGAGATTTGCAGCAGTCCAGTTTATGGCTAGTTCTTTTGGTTACGCTCGCAAATGGGGTTGTGGGCTGGGTTGATGATTACCGCAAACTGGTATTGAAAAACAGTAAAGGATTACCTGCACGTTGGAAGTATTTTTGGCAATCAGTAATCGCGCTTATTGCTGTAATTTATTTGTATATGCATGCCACTTTACCCGTCCATACCCAATTAACGGTACCTTTTTTTAAATCTCTAACGATTGGCTTGGGTATTCTCTTCCCTGTTTTAGCTTATTTTGTAATTGTAGGAAGTTCCAATGCAGTGAATTTGACTGATGGACTGGATGGTCTGGCCATTATGCCTATAGTCATGGTTGCGGGTGCTTTGGGGATATTTACTTATGCTTCTGGAAATTCGGTCTATGCACCTTATCTGGGTATACCTTATGTTCCTAATACAGGAGAATTAACAATCTTTTGTTCTTCGATTGTTGGCGCAGGACTTGGGTTTCTTTGGTACAATAGTTATCCTGCCCAGTTATTTATGGGCGATGTGGGGTCTTTAGCTTTAGGGGCTGCTCTGGGCATTGTCGCAGTGGTCATTAGAGAAGAGCTGGTTTTATTAATGATGGGTGGCTTATTTGTCATAGAGACAATTTCCGTTATTTTACAGGTAGGATATTTTAAATACACTCATGGGAAACGCTTATTCAGAATGGCACCGTTACACCATCATTTTGAATTAAAAGGATGGTCAGAGCCTAAAATCATTGTCAGATTCTGGATTATTACTGTTGTTTTTGTGTTATGCGGGTTAGCCACTTTAAAACTTCGATAAAAAGGTGCATTCATGAATTCTCCTTTGTATTTAGTTGCAGGTTTGGGTAAAACTGGAATATCGGTAGCGCGATATTTACGTAGAAAAAATAAACCTTTTATTGCCTTTGATACACGTGCACAAGCTCCAAGTGTAACTGAATTTATAAAAGCATTCCCGGATGTTCCTGTTTATACTCAGCATATTCCTGATGAAGTGATAGGCCAACTGTCAGATATAATTGCAAGCCCAGGCTTGTCTTTGGATACACCGTTTTTAAATAAAGCCATGCAAATGGGCATCTCTGTATATGGTGATATAGAATGCTTGGCTCGAGAGATTCATGCTCCAGTGATCGCAATTACTGGAACTAATGGAAAATCAACGGTGACAACTTTAGTAGGGGAAATGGCAAAAGCTGCAGGATATAAAGTTGCTGTCGCCGGAAATATTGGAACACCAGTTCTTGATATGCTTGATGATGAACATCAGTACGATTTGTGGGTTTTGGAATTGTCCAGTTTTCAATTGGATTTAACCTATTCTTTAGCGCCAATCGCGGCCACAATTTTGAATGTATCTCCTGATCATTTAGATAGACATCATACAATGGATGCTTATGCGCAAGCGAAACAACGCGTGTATCATCAAGCACAAATTGCAATATTTAATCGCGATGATCTTTATACTGTTCCAACTAATGAGGATAATCGCATTTCTTTTGGTATTGATGCCCCTATACAAAACAATTGGGGTTTGATTACCCAAGAGGATAAAATATATTTGGCAAAAGGTAGTACTTGCCTTTTGCCCGTTGAGTCTGTTTTAATCAAAGGAGTTCATAACTGGCTTAATGCGCTTGCTGCTTCTGCTTTAGCGGATGCTGCAGGGATTTCACCTCAACACATCACTAGTGTGCTAACTTCATTCTCGGGTTTACCGCATCGGTCTCAATGGGTGCGAACTCTTGATGGCGTAGATTGGATTAATGATTCTAAAGGGACGAATATTGGTGCAACCATCTCTGCTATTAATGGAATAGGAGGCTCTATGGAAGGAAAGATTGTACTGATTGCAGGTGGGCAAGGAAAGGGCGCTGATTTTAGTGAACTGGCTCAGCCTATAGCAGATTATGTAAGATCCATTATTTTAATTGGAGAAGACGCAGACAAGATTGAAGCTGCATTAGCTAATGTAGTGCCAATTTCGCGGGCTTCCTCCTTGGATAATGCTGTTGTTGCGGCTAAGTCGCAAGCCAAACCAGGTGATGTTGTTTTACTGTCTCCAGCATGTGCCAGCTTAGATATGTTCCGCGATTTTAATCATCGCGGTGAAACGTTTGCTTCTTTAGTGAATGGATTGTAATCAATGCGGCCAAGACATGTGAATCAACGGGGTAAACCTGTCAGCAAACCTATTTCCCTTTATGATAAATGGTTAATTAGTGTGGTTATCGGTTTGCTGATTATCGGGCTGATGATGGTGGCCTCAAGTTCGGTAATGATTTCTACCAAATATTTCCATCAACCATTTCATTTTTTAATTCGTCAAGCATGTTATTTATTTGCTGGTTTGATGATCGCCCTTATCGTGATTAGAACTGATAGCAGTGTATGGGAACGTATCAGCATGCCAATGTTGTTAATTTGTTTATTGATGTTACTCATTGTGTTGGTTCCTGGAATAGGCCGCTCAGTCAACGGCAGTCGGCGATGGTTGGCTTTTGGGCCAATAGGTGTGCAAGTGTCTGAACTTGCAAAGCTCACTATGATCTTTTATCTTTCAGGCTATCTAGTACGTCAACAAAAAGCAGTCAGTAATAGCATTTTGGGCTTTATTAAGCCCATGGTAATTTTGGGAGTTGTTTCTTTTTTGTTATTACTTGAGCCTGATTTTGGTGCCACAGTGGTAATTTCTGGTACCGTTATGGCTATGCTATTTTTAGCTGGTGTGAAATTACGCTATTATATAGGATTGATGATTGTAGTTATGGGAGCTCTGGCCTGTTTGGCGGTTTCATCTCCCTATCGGGTTGCCCGTTTAACGGCATTTTTAGATCCATGGGCAGATCAGTACAATAGTGGTTATCAGTTGACTCAATCCTTGATTGCATTTGGTCGAGGAGGGTGGTTTGGTTCTGGTTTGGGAGAAAGTATCCAGAAATTATTGTATTTACCAGAAGCACATACTGACTTTTTATTTGCTGTACTGGCTGAAGAGTTAGGTCTGGTAGGCATTTTAGTGGTCATGATGTTATACAGCATATTGGTCATTAGAGGTATGACTATCGCATACAATGCTCATGTGCAAGAGCGGTTATTTGCTTCATATACCGCATATGGTCTGACTTTTTGGTTGGGGCTGCAAGCCGCTATAAATATGGGCGTTAATTCGGGATTATTACCGACAAAAGGGTTAACTTTGCCACTAATGAGTTATGGTGGTGCAAGTATGGTTATCAATTGTGTTGTAATTGCGTTATTATTGCGCATTGATCATGAAAATCGTTGGCAGGCTCTTGGATTGGGGCCACTGTCATCATAAGGGGGCATTTGTGGGTAATTCAGGACAATTTATATCTTCAAGGATGGGCTGTGTAGAACAAATACATTTCGTTGGAATTGGTGGGGTTGGCATGTGTGGCATTGCTGAAGTATTACACTACCAAGGATATCGTATTACAGGTTCTGATTTAGGTGATGGCAGTACAGTACAAAGGTTAAAATCTTTGGGAATCCCTGTTTATATGGGACATAAAGCGGAACATATAAAAGGTGCTGATGTAGTAGTACGTTCTTCAGCTGTTGGTATGAATAATCCTGAAATTGTGGCGGCTCGTGAACAAATGATTCCGGTAATACCACGAGCCGCGATGCTTGCCGAGCTCATGCGCTTTCGTCACGGAATTGCTGTAGCTGGAACCCATGGTAAAACAACAACAACAAGCCTGGTAAGCAGTCTCTTAGCTGAAGGTGGCTTAGATCCTAGTTTTGTAATCGGTGGCAAATTAAATAGTCTAGGAGTTAATGCTCAACTTGGCCAATCCCCATATTTTGTAGTTGAGGCGGATGAGAGTGACGCATCATTTTTGTTCTTGAAACCCATGATGGCTATAGTGACCAATATTGATGCAGATCATATGGATAACTATGAGAATGATTTTGATAAATTAAGAACAACATTCCTTGAATTCTTGCATCATTTACCTTTTTACGGCTTAGCGGTGGTATGTATTGATGATCCGGAAGTACGCAAGATCCTTCCAGCTATTGAACGACCCACCCTAACGTATGGATTTTCTGAGGAAGCGCTTTATCGCGCAACCAATTGGAATCAAAATGAACTCGTTAGCGAGTTCACAGTAGTACGCCCAGCACCATATTCTGAATTAAATATTCAATTTCAGTACCCGGGCCGCCACAACGTATTAAATGCCTTGGCCTCTATTGCTATTGCAACGCAATTAGGTGTGGATGATGCTTCCATTAAGCGCGCATTAGCAAAGTTCCAAGGAGTGGGGCGCCGCTTTCAAATGTTAGGTGAGAAAAAATTTGAGAATGGTTCAGCGCTTATTGTGGATGATTACGGCCATCATCCTCAAGAAATTCTATCAACCATAGATGCATTTCGACATGTTTGGCCCAATAAGCGTCTTGTACATGTCTTTCAACCGCATCGTTATACAAGAACTCAATCCTTACAAGAACAATTTGTTGATGTGCTGAGTCTTGCTGATGAATTATTTTTGTTTGATATTTATTCTGCAGGAGAGCCAGAAATCCCTGGAGTAACGAGTGAGAGCTTGGCACAGAAAATAAGAGGCAAAGATAGGCATGTGACTCTTGTGAATGAACAATCGCTTAAAGCAAAATTGAACCAGTTGATCAAAGATGGTGATGTTGTTTTGATGCAAGGTGCAGGGAGTATTGGTCAAATTGCTGTGAACTTAATGAGGGAAGTGTGAGAGCAACATGACTCCAACTGAGAATGATTGTAGCTTTGTGACTGAGTTTAAAGGCAGTTTGCTTTATAATGAGCCTTTGGCAGAATACACTACCTGGCGTGTAGGCGGTCCTGATGGTGAAATAAGAATTCGTAAGCCAGAGGAGTATGAGGTGGCGTATCGACATGTCTCTGGCCCACCCGATGAATGGTTCATCTCAGCTACATTTAAGCTACAGCCTGGTGATAAAGAAACCTCATTACAGGTCATAAATGATTTGTTGGCAGACCGTGCAAACACACAACCCACTAGTGAATACAATTGTGGGTCAGTGTTTCGAAATCCACCAGAAAATTATGCAGCTCGGCTTATTGAGTTCTGTGGATTAAAAGGTGTCAATGTCGGAGGCGCAGTAGTTTCTCAGAAACATGCTAATTTTATTATCAATCATCAAGGTACAGCAACTGCAGCTGATATTGAAGCATTGATTGATTTAGTACAAACTAAAGTTCGTGAGCAGACATCAATTGAGTTGATGCGCGAAGTTCATATAATCGGAGACCGTTAAATGTCTAAGCTTCTCAATTTGGTTCTGCTTTATGGTGGAAAATCCGGAGAACATGAAATCTCATTAATTTCAGCTGCATCGGTGCTTACTCATTTGGATGCTGAAAAATATAATATTATTCCTGTAGCAATGGATAAAGATGGATTATTTCATCTTCATCAATATCAGGATTTACTAGCCTATAAAGAGAAACTTCCAGTAGAAACTGAACACTCAAAACCTTTGGCTAGCCTATTTATTAATGGACGTTTATCAGTTGATGCGGATGTTGTTTTTCCTGTAGTGCATGGCCCCTTATATGAAGATGGTTGCCTGCAAGGAATGCTTGAGCTGTCAGGTGTTGCATATGTGGGTTGTGATGTACTTTCTTCATCCATTGGAATGGATAAAGATATGGCAAGACGCATTGCTTGCGTCAATGGTTTAAAATCAGCCAATTATAAGCTCTTATCATGGCATGCTTCCGCACCAGAAAGGCAACACTTTTGCCATGAAGTTGCAGAAGAGTTTGGTTGGCCTGTATTTGTAAAGCCGTGCTCAATGGGTTCCAGCGTAGGCATACATAAAGCAAAAAATATGGCTGAATTGTTAGTCGCAGTTGATGATGCTTTACGCTATGACGAAGAGATTTTAGTGGAGTCCTTTGTTACAGGACGAGAAATTGAGTTGTCCGTTCTGGAGAGTGCAGTACCTTCGGGTGAGCCAAGAGTTAGCATCGCTGGTGAAATACGTGTCAATCACCCGGATGGTTTTTATTCTTATTCAGCAAAATACTTGGAGAGTGGGCAAACTGATCTCATTGTACCTGCTCCGTTAAGTCAGAATTTATACGAGCAATTAAGAAAGGCAGCCGCAGATATTTTTATCCGGCTAAAATGTAAGGGTATGGCGCGTGTGGATTTTTTTGTTAATGACAAAACAGAAACGATCTATTTTAATGAAGTAAACACCTTGCCGGGATTCACTTCAATTAGTATGTACCCAAAACTATGGCAGGCGAGTGGTTTATCTTATCCCGAATTATTGGATGAGTTGATTCGTATTGCAATGGTGCATCAGAATTGCCGCCAACATTTGGTAACCAACTATTTGTGAGCGCCATGAAGAAAAATAGGGATGTTGATTCCAGTAATTTGCGGTATATCTGTTGGTTGTTGGTATTAAGTTTAAGTGCAATATTTTTAACTTGCCGCTTAGGCTACTATTTTTTATCCGATGCAGAGCGGTTTCCAATTACTACAATCAAAGTCGCTGCAAATTACGAACATGTTACGCATAAAGAGCTGGAAGGTGTATTATCAAAACACTTGAGTAATAGCTTTTTTACTCTATCAATCAGTGCGTTACAGAATGAATTAAATAAGCTAGGTTGGATCGATACCGCATCGGTGGAGCGTGTTTGGCCAGATACATTGAAAATAAGGCTTGTTGAAAAAAAACCCGTTGCAATTTGGGATAATGCTCTGATGACCGAGGATGGCAGATTGTTTAATGAAGGTGCTATACCAGAGGGTCTAAGCTTACCGAAATTAAAAGGACCTCTATCTCAACAAGAAGAAGTCTTACAAGTTTACGAAAAATTGAGTAAGATATTGTCAATGTATGGTTTAAACGCCACTGGACTGCATCTAAGAGAAAACCAATCCTGGGTATTGCTTTTAGGCAATGATATAAAAATATATTTAGGAAAGAAAGAGTTAGAGGAACGATTGCAGCGTTTTTGTAAAGCATATCCAGCAGTGTTTGCTGAAAAAATTGAGCAATTGTCTAGCGTGGACCTGCGTTATCCACGTGGTATGGCGGTGCAGTGGAAACAACAAACGGAACGATAATGGCAAAAAAAATAGAAAAAGATATTATCACTGGATTGGATATTGGAACTTCAAAAGTTATTGCATTAATTGGCGAAGTCACAGCTGATGGTGCAATAGAAATTATCGGAATAGGTCGTCATCCCTCTCGTGGATTAAAACGTGGTGTTGTGGTTGATATAGAGGCTACTGTGAACTCCATTCAGCGGGCTGTTCAGGAAGCTGAACTTATGGCTGGATGTGAGGTCAGAACAGTCTATGCAGGTATTGCTGGCAGCCATATTCGTAGTTTAAATTCACATGGCATTGTGGCGATTCGCGATAAAGAAGTTTCGCAGGCTGATGTGGAACGTGTGATCGATGCTGCAAAAGCAGTAGCAATTCCTGCCGATCAGAAAATTCTTCATGTTTTACCTCAGGAGTTCATTATCGATCAACAAGGCAGCATCCGCGAGCCCATTGGTATGTCAGGAGTACGACTTGAATCGCGCGTGCATATTGTTACTGGGGCAGTAAGTGCTGCGCAAAATATAGTCAAGTGCGTGCGTCGATGTGGTTTGGAAGTAAACGATATTATTTTGGAGCAATTGGCTTCAAGTCATGCAGTTTTGACCGAAGATGAGAAAGATCTTGGTGTTTGCTTGATTGATATTGGCGGTGGTACTACTGATATTGCGATATTTTGTGAGGGTGCGATTCAACATACAGCCGTAATTCCCATTGCGGGGGATCAAGTAACCAATGATATTGCTATGGCATTGCGTACACCCACAAAAGCAGCAGAGTCCATTAAACTGAACCATGCGTGTGCTCTAACTGAATTAGCAAATTCGGATCTCATGTTGGAAGTTGCTAGTGTTAATGATAGACCAGGAAGGAAAATATCAGCCAAGACTCTATCTGATGTAGTTGCAGCACGTTACGAAGAGTTATTTACTCTAGTGCGCAATGAATTACGGCGTAGTGGATTTGAAGATAGAATGGCTGCAGGTATTGTTCTAACTGGTGGGGCTGCCAATGTTAGAGGAGGTATTGAACTTGCAGAACTTTGCTTTGAGATGCCAGTAAGAAAAGGTTGTGCTCATTATGTTTCTGGATTAGCGGAAGCAACAGAAAATCCTTCATTTGCAACAGGGGTAGGTTTGTTGTTACAAGGATACCAACAACAGTATGTGTCGAACTATAAGGTACCTACAATGAATGAGAATACCCAAAGTTTATGGGCCCGTATGAAAGAATGGTTTCAGGGTAATTTTTAGGTTACAACTAACGTATATAACTATATCGGTAATAATTCTATTTAAGAGTATACTGCCGAGTTTTGTTGAAAGATTAAACATATGAGGGGAGCAGGTTATGTTTGAATTAATGGAAGGCCAACACCATAGTAATAATGCTGTTATTAAGGTAGTAGGTGTTGGTGGTGGTGGTGGTAATGCCGTCCAGCATATGGTTGCAGAAAATATTGATGGAGTTGAGTTTATCTGTGCTAATACTGATGCCCAGGCACTAAGAGGCTCAAATGCAAAAATACATATACAACTAGGTGATGAGCTAACTAAGGGCTTGGGTGCAGGCGCAAATCCACAAATAGGTCGCGAAGCAGCCGAAGAAGATAGAGATCATATCCGAGAAATATTAAGTGGTGCAGATATGGTATTCATTACTGCAGGAATGGGTGGTGGAACTGGAACAGGTGCAGCACCGGTTTTCGCAGAAATTGCTAAAGAATTAGGCATATTGACTGTGGCTGTTGTTACCAAGCCGTTTTCTTTTGAAGGTAAGCAACGTGCGTTGGCTGCAGAGGACGGAATCCGTCGTTTAGCAGAACATGTTGATTCATTGATCACTATTCCTAATAATAAATTACTCAGTGTTTTGGGAAAAAACATCAGCCTTCTTAATGCCTTCAAAGCCGCAAATAATGTTTTACTTGGTGCAGTAAAAGGTATTTCTGACTTAATCACTCGTCCAGGTTTGATTAACGTTGATTTTGCAGACGTGCGTACGGTAATGTCAGAAATGGGTATGGCTATGATGGGTACTGGCAGTGCTGTGGGTGAACAGCGAGCACGTCAAGCCGCCGAAGCAGCAATTGCATCTCCATTATTAGAGGATGTGAACTTTTCAGGCGCACGAGGAATCCTGGTTAATATTACTGCTGGTCTTGACATGTCAATTGGTGAGTTTGAAGAAGTCGGGGATGTAGTTAAAGAATTCATTTCTGATGATGCAACTGTAGTGGTCGGAACAGTAATCGATCCAGAAATGACAGATGAAATGCGTGTAACAGTTATTGTGACTGGTTTAGGCGATGCGAGACAGCGTCATCAACAGGCACAGCCACAATCTCATCGGGCACGTTTACTTGAAACCACGCGCAGTGATGGCTCTTTGGATTACCAGCAATTAGATAGACCAGCCCTTGTCCGCAAGCAAGCTCAAGCAGGCATGTCTTCTGGTGTGAAACAAAATGGTGATGGGATACCCGATGTGGATTATCTTGATATTCCAGCATTTTTACGTCGGCAAGAAGAAGCTTAAAAATAAATTGCGCCCTTCATCTGTACTGGTGTAGATGAAGGGAAATTTAATTTTTTGATGAAAAAATAATTAGACTAAATATTAAAATATTGGTACGATCACTAGGTTTTGCGTGCAAAATAAAAAAATTTTAAAAATGATATTATGAGGAACAAGGTGAGCACTGAATGACAAAACAAAGAACTCCTAAAAAGGTGATCCAGGCGACTGGTGTAGGATTGCATTCCGGTGAAAAAGTGCTTTTAACCTTGAGACCTGCTCCTGTTAATACAGGTATAGTTTTTAGAAGAGTAGATCTTTCACCTGTAGTAGAAATACCCGCCTCATATGAAAATGTGGGCGATACTATGTTATGTACCACATTACACCATGGGCCAGTTAAAATTGCTACTGTGGAACATTTGCTATCTGCCTTGGCAGGTTTAGGTATTGATAATGCCTATATCGATGTGAATGCTCCAGAATTGCCAATTATGGATGGCAGTGCTGCTCCTTTTGTTTTTTTGATCCAATCAGCAGGAATAAGAGAGCAAAACGCGCCTAAAAAGTATATACGTATTCTTAAGCCCATCCGTGTGGAAGACAATGGAAAATACGTTCAATTTTATCCTTATAATGGGTATAAAATTTCCTTCACCATTGACTTTGATCATCCAGCTTTTAATGACAAGCCTCAAACCGTAAGTTTTGATTTTTCTACAACTTCTTATGTGAAAGAGGTATGCAGAGCACGTACATTTGGATTCCTTTCTGATTATGAAAAATTAAGAGAGTGTGATTTGGCAAAGGGCGGAAGTTTGGATAATGCTATAGTTGTCGATGATTATCGTGTTCTCAACGATGATGGACTTCGTTTCGAATCAGAGTTTGTTTCGCATAAGGTATTAGATGCAATTGGTGATCTGTATCTCTTGGGTTCTAGTTTGATTGGTGCATTCGAAGGGTACAAATCTGGTCATGAACTGAATAACAGATTGTTACGTGAATTAATGGTAAGACAAGACGCTTGGGAATATACTTATTTTGATAATGAAGAATATCTCCCTACAATGCAAACTGATTTTTATCCTGTCGAAGCGTAGGAATGTAGCCTGGGTGAAGACAGCGTCGTAACCCAGGAAAACAGAACCGCATATGTCCTGGTTATGATTTTCCGCCACCTGGCTACGTTTATTCAGATTCCTAGTGAATTAACAATAAATGATTGGCAAGGGAGAGTTGTGGCATGAAACTTAATATTAGCCTTTTTACTTTTGCTTTGTTGTGCAGTTCCTCAACATATTCAGCAAGCACTGAAGAGACACCCCAAACAAATGCTGAACAAGCACTCCATATGAATTGGTTGGATACCAAAATATCACCAAGTAAAGATTTCTATGCTTATGCAGTGGGTAATTGGCAAAAAAATAATCCCATTCCCCCCGATTATTCAAGTTGGGGGAGTTTTAATCTGATTAATGAAAAAGTTCAAAATATTATTCATCAAATGTTAATCGATGCTGCAAAAAATACAAAAGCAAAGCCAGGCAGCATAGAGCAAAAAGTGGGTGACTTTTATTATAGCGGTATGGATGAAACCAGCATCAATCAATTGGGCATTAAACCTCTGCAGCCAGAATTTGATCGCATTAATCATTTAAAAAATTTAACGGATCTACAAAATGAAATAGCACATTTGCATCAAATAGGCGTTGATGCGTTTTTTAATTTTGGCAGCATGCAAGATTTCAAAAACAGTGAAGAGATGATTGCTGCCGCCATGCAGGGTGGTTTGGGCTTGCCCGATCGCGATTATTATTTAAAAGATGATGCTAAATTTAAACAAATTCGCACGGCTTATATAAATCATATAGCCAAAATGTTTGAACTGTTGGGTGATTCTCCAGATAAAGCAGCAGCTGAAGCCAGTACGGTGATGAAGTTAGAAACGCAAATGGCAAAAGCTTCGATGTCTCAGATAGAACAACGTGATCCCCATGCGATTTATCATATTATGGATAGATCACAACTCGCGCAAGTCACTCCTGATTTTTCCTGGCCAGCTTATTTCTCAGCGATGGGACAGGCTCAAATCAAAAGTATTAATCTAGCAATGCCCGAGTATTTTAAGGACATGAACAAACAATTAAGAACCGTTTCTTTAGATGATTGGAAAACATACTTGCGTTGGCATTTAATTGATGCTTTTGCCTCATACTTATCCAAACCTTTCGTGGACCAGAATTTTAAAATGGTCTCTGTGCTGACAGGGGCTGAAAAAATATTACCCCGATGGAAGCGAGTAGTTGCAACAGAAAATGGTGCTTTGGGTTTTGCTATAGGTAAAATGTATGTGGAACGTTACTTTTCTCCTGAAGATAAAAAGCAAGCTTTGGATATACTCAAAAATATCCGCGCGGTTTTACAGGAAGACATTAGCACTCTTCCATGGATGACTCCTGCTACCCGTGAGGCAGCATTGAAAAAACTTTCAATGATGGAGGAACGAGTAGGTTACCCTTCCAAGTGGCGAGACTATTCCAAATTGCTAATTAATAGAGGGCCGTACGTCTTAAATGTCATTCGCGCTAATGAATTTTTAACAAATCGTGATCTTAATAAAATCGGTAAACCTATAGACCGAACTGAATGGGTAATGACACCACAAACCATCAATGCATATTATGATCCTTCAATGAATAATTTAAATATTCCAGCAGGAATTCTACAATCGCCATTTTTTGATCCTAATGCACCTGCTGCTTTAAATTACGGCGCGATTGGTTTTGTAATGGGACATGAAATGACTCATGGATTTGATGATCAAGGCGCGCAATTTGATGGTCATGGTAATTTAAAGAATTGGTGGACTCCTAGTGATTTAGAAAAATTCAAGACAGCTACGCAGTGTATTGTGAATCAGTTCTCTCAATATGTTGTAGATGAAAATTTGCATGTACAAGGAAAACTGGTTGTAGGAGAAGCTGCTGCTGATTTAGGTGGGATTACACTTGCTTATAGAGCCTTTAAGCATTCTGATGCATATAAAAATGCACCTACAATTGGTGGCCTGACGCCAGATCAACAGTTTTTTATTGCAACAGCACATGTTTGGGCGATGAATATTCGACCACAACAACTGCGTAATCAGGTAACTACGGATCCACATCCCCCTGCACAATACAGAGTCAATGGCAGTTTAGCTAATATTCCGCAATTTCAGGAAGCGTTCCATATTCCTAATGACAGCCCCATGGTGAATAAAAACCGCTGTGTGATTTGGTAATTAATTGGCTCCTCCTGAATATTCAGGAGGATCTCATACGCCCGTGAAGTTGAAAAATATAAATAATTAAATTGCTTCCATTATGAACATTGGTTAAACTTTCTGCACTGTTTACAATTAATTGTGGAGATAATGATGACTAAAGAAGAAATGATTTGTCGTATCGTACGCTATGTAACCCAAAAACCAAGCGTCAAAAAAGCGTGTTGTGGATGATTAGCTTATCTGAACTACTTGCTTATAAAAATGAAACAGTAGTTAATTATTTTTGCCATCATCATCCTGACTGTTCTGAGCAAGAAGGTCAGGATTTATTTGCAGATTTATTGGCTTGGATGTGGCTAAACATGCAAAGGCAAAAACTAGGAAAGAAAACCTACCTTTTCGGGCCATTACTTATTCTTGACGAACTGTGGCATACCTTTATTCTCCATACGCGAGATTATGTCGATTTTTCGATTCGCTATTTTGATACCTATTTTCATCATGATGTTGAGCCGAGTGGTAAAGAACATATAATTGAAGAAGAAGAATTGACTGATTATCTGCAAGATTGTTTTACTTATCTTGGTTCGGAATGGGTTGCTCGTCGTTTTGCAACAGCGTTGACTGAAACAAATCTTTAATTATATCTGCATTATTTATAGGCTAGGTACAGCAAAGCAGAATCCGAGACTCCAATCCAGGGTGCTAAACCGAGGACTCGATGCTCTCTAGATGTAACGTTTCACCCAAGTTACATTGACATTGTATTGATGAGAAGATTTGCAGTAGTCAAGGTTTTTGGTTATTACTGCTTACATTTACTGAATTATCACCATCGGCTAAATGCAATAATGCTTTTTGTAATGGTTCATAGGTACAATGTTGGCTTTCACTAATAATAATCGCTTTCGCTTTTTCAGATAGCTCATGCTTTGAGGTTAGTACGGATTTGGCATATTGTAGTGTTGGTTCAATAACAACCACTTTAATTGAGGAAAGTTGGTACATGCCTGCTTCTTTACGCAATTTATCTCGCAGTTCCGGAATTGCATAACGTAATTGTGTTGCCCAGGCTGCGTCAGTAGTTGTTAGCAGCAAACAACCTTTATTAAAACTGCCTACTTGACACTCATTTGCTAATGCATCAGGGAGCATGAGTTTAATTTTATTTGCAAGTTCTTCTAATTGAACAGAGCGTTGGCATAGGTCAACAAGTTGTTTATTAAGGCAACGACTGATAGAGCGCATTTTTCGATTCTGAATAAAAAAATGTAAAGAGAGTTAGTATATACTTCCTATGAAGTATAGAATAGTAAATTTGAGCTAAATGCAATATCATAATTTTTTAGTAGACTTTCAGGATTATAGGTGAATCAATGTTTGAGAAGCCCTACGACAGCAATGTTATTTATTTTACCCGCATGCATTGGATTATATTTTTTTGGCCAGTTATATCTTTATGCGCTGCTTTGATAATCGTTAATTATGTGGAAATAGATTTCTTACAAAAACTTGGATACGGTTTCGCCGCACTAGCCTTGTTATGGGTTGGAATAACCTGGATGACTTATTATTTTTCTTCCCTCACAATCAAGAAAAATCACGTGATTATCCGTACTGGAGTCATTGTAAGACAAACGATTGATATTCCATTAAGCAAAATTGAAGCGATTGATATCCGTCAATCCATTATGGGCAGCATTTTGAGTTATGGAATGATAAGCATCACTGGTACTGGTGGCACTCGTCGTATTATTAATTTTTTGCATAACCCTCTGACGTGCAGACGTTACATTGAACAACTCATGGGTGAACTTCATAGCAATGATTAAGCCATTTAATTCTTTTTGTAACGTGATTGACGTAGGAGTCTGTTTTTTTCTGACACAGGCTCCTGCGTAATAGGGCTAATTAAATTCTCGCGAGAAGTTCTGCTTTTGTTTTTTCATCAACAAAAGCAGATTCTATGGTCATGCGCGTGATTGAATTCATTATTTCATTACTGTAATTGTATGATTTTTGTACGCGTTGATATTCCTGCCCCAAGGTAGTATTCATAAAAGGTGGATCATCAGAATTGATACTAATTTTAATCCCTTCGTCATAAAATCTAGGCAGAGGATGTTCATTCATATCTTTAAACAAACCCAAAAAGATGTTACTTGTAGGGCAAACTTCCAAAGTAATATTTCTATCTTTTACCATAGCCATGGTATCTGGTGAATAAATTGAATTAACGCCATGTCCTATACGTTGGATTGGAAGATTTTCCATCGCTTCGACCATACCGCTTGCTGGGGCAAATTCCCCTGCGTGTACTGTGCATTGTAAACCTGCATCAGCTGCAATGCGGTATGCTTTACTGAACAATTTAGGAGGAAATTTTGCTTCATCACCGCCTAAACCAAAACCTGTGACGCAAGGAAATCTATCTTTATGAGTTTGTTGCGCAACATGCTCTACTGCTTCCACACCAAAATGGCGAACGGCAGTAATTATAATGCGTCCCACTATATTGAATTGTTCTTTAGCATCGTCAATTGCTTGTTGAATAGCTGCCAGATGCTCTGCGGAAGGGATTTTGCTCGAAAGCTCTGCATGATCTGGTGAATACATCATCTCAACATAAATAGCATCTTCTTGAGCGCGGGCTCGTAAATAGTCGAAGGTGATCTCATAATAATCCTGAGGATGTCGAATCACCGATGCAAGCGTATCATAAACCTTTAAAAAATCGAGGAAGTCTTTGGATAAATAACTTCTTCCATCAGGTGCAACGAGGCCTTCAGGGAGTTCTAGTTTATTACGCGCAGCCAACTTTGCAGCTAATCCAGGAGTGATGGTACCTTCCAAATGGACATGTAACTCCGCTTTTTTTAAACTCATCATTTGCTCCTAATTTCTTTAAAAGTTAGAGTAATGGTAACTTAGATGAAAAAGCTATAAAATACCTACTTTAAATTATAGTTATTTGGATTGGTTATGAACTCAGATGATATAGATAAAGCTTATGTAAGCCCTTATGATAAATTTTTATTTGAATTTGATGCAACTCATAATAAATCTGCATCGCAAATAAAAGAAATTAACAAGCACAAACGTATTTCTATGATGCGTGATAATAAAGATTACGGAAATGAAAAGGGTGAGATCTGGGAAGAATTTTAATCTTCGCATTGCCTCAGTGAAAGCAATCTGAGCTTGATATCAGATTGTTTTTTACGTTTCATATTACCTATATATAGCACAGTAGTCTTCGTTTGATATTCATCACTCCCAAAGGTTTACGACGAAGAAATTTCCTAATCGCGCATCGAGATGATGCATTCTTGTGAATGCTCAAGCGCGTCACCCTGAAGAAATAAGTCAACGTTGCGTAACCCGGAAGTTCTTTACCAGAAACTCCGGATTCCGCTTCGCTAGATTTTGGCTACAATCGGCGTTCGAATTGATGCATCGGCCATATACAGTAAAAAAACAGTCTTACTAAAGATGGTGTATCTAGCCTAAGAAGAAATGTAATGCTTTGTAAGCTAGGATTGTTAAAATAGAAGCTGCGGGTAACGTTAAGACCCATGACATGAAGATGTTGCGAATTACAATCAGATTTAACGCACCAATACCTCGTGCTAACCCCACCCCAAGAACAGCACCAACTAATGTTTGCGTTGCTGAAACTGGAATACCTGTACTTGTTGCTACCACAACAGTTGTTGCGGCGGAAAGCGTTGCTGCAAAGGCGCGGCTGGGTGTAAGTGCAGTGATAGAGCTACCTACGGTTTCAATGACTTTCCTACCATACATAAGAAGGCCTGTAATTACACCAACACAACCTAGTAAGATAATCCATGCAGGGTAATTATTGGCATTAAAAACCTGATGTGAGTTCATAATCAAGCTGTAGATGATTGAAAGCGGTCCCACTGCTAAGGCTACGTCATTGGAGCCATGAGCAAAAGCCATCGCACAAGCAGTCATAGCCATAAGAACAGCAAAATACTTTTCAACTTGTATAAATCGCTCTCTACGTCTTATTCTATGGTGCTCCGGGATGCGTTTTATAATCACCATTCCAATAATTGTAATAATTATGCTGGTTGCCAAAGTAACAGCAAGATTTTGCTTGAAATTCAAGTGAATATGAAAATGATTGAGTCCCTTAAATACGGTGATAAAAGACAAAATCGAGCCAATGAGGAAAAGATAAATAGGGATATATAATTTAGCTTTGGCTAGCGGGTTAGTTTTTACAAAAATAGTTTGTTGAATACTGGTAAATAATACAAAAGCAGTGATTCCTGAAATCATTGGGGAGGTAACCCAGCTTACGGCAATGCGACTTACTTGATTCCAATGAATTGCTTGAGGTCCTAATACAACGGCGCCAAAACCTACCATTGAACCGACTAAAGCATTAGTAATTGAAACAGGAACTCCCAGATAGCTCGCAAGATTCATCCAGATTGTGCAAGCTAATAAAACACCCAACATTCCTTCTATAAGGATCAATGGTTGTCCAGAGAGTTCACTGGAGTTTATAATTCCATCTCGCATCGTTTCGGTAACACCAGTTCCACCTAAAAAGGCACCAGCAAATTCAAAAATTATGGCGATTAACATCGCTTGCTTGACGGTAACGGCTTTTGAGCCCATTGTAGTGCTCATGACATTGGCTAAATCATTAGCGCCAACACCCCAAGTCATCAAAAAACACAAAATGACTGCTATAAGAAGATATATAATTGAATAATCCATAGAACTTGACTACCGGGCTATTAGAATTTGAAGACGACTACCCACATGTTGAGCGCCATCGGCTAAATCATCAATCCATTGGACTAATTTGTACAGAAAAATTGCATCAATTGCAGATAAATCCTTTTCGATTTCAAAAATACGATGTCTGATATCTGCTAGGCGTTCATCACTGTCATGTTCAATCTCATAAAGTGTTAAGATCATTTCTTCAACGATCTTCACTTCAGAGCCCCTGAAACCTGTCTCTAGTAACTCATCTAATTCATTTATTGCTTTACAAGCTTGCTTTGATGCGTCCAGACAACGACTTAAAAAAGGCATAAAAATGGGAACTATCGTTTCTGGGATGGTCATTTGTCTACTAACGATCAGTATGGCAATGTCTTCCGCTTTATTCGCGATGAAATCCTGAGCACCAAGCAGCTCAAGCAAGTCAGTACGAGAAACAGGAAGGAAAAGTCCAGTAGGCAGATGAAGGCGTAGATCCCGTTTGATTAAATCGGCTTCCTTTTCAAGAGAAATTATTTTTTCCTTTATTCGATTCGCTGTGGTCCAATCCTTTTTCAGGATCGCCTCAAAAAATGGGTAGAGCTGTTTGGCACATTGGTGCACTTTTCGCATGTGTTGTTCTATCGGTCTTATTGGTGAGGGACCAAACATATTAAATATGCTACCCATGATGTTCGCATCTCTTAAGCAAATTGTTGAGAATTATACCCAAACTTTTTAAGGAACAAAACCATTGAATTGCAGTTCATGAATTTTTTCGTTTTATTTTTTTATTTTTCAGGTAGAAAAAATAAAAATATATTCAATTTGCTGCAATGATTTTTCATATTGGTCTACAATTGAAAATATTAGGGTTTACCACAATAAATTTTCATAATCGGATCAATGAAATAGGAACAAGGAGCTCAGGATGAAGCGATTTTGGCTAATAGGATTATTGTTGTTAGCAAATAACGTATTTTCCCAAACGATTACCAAGGTAATTGAATTGCATTATGTTCCTGTCCAAAAAGTTATTCAGTTAGTACAACCCTTGCTGCAAACCGGAGAAAAAATAAGTGGCGCTGATCAAACCTTAGTCGTGCAAGTTTCACCTCAAACATTAACCCAAATTAGAACGGTATTACATCAAATCGATGTTCCTCCAGTAACTTTTAATATTTCCATCTATCAAGGTGATCCGAATTGGCTCAGTGCACAAAATGAAAATACTGTAACCTATAGTTCAAGCTCTCCGGCTGAAGTGAAGCGCACACAATCGGTTAAAGTTATGAGTGGTGAGTCTGCTTTTGTATCTACTGATCAAGAGGTACCGATCATTACTGCGGTAGGCGCAGGATTTTTTACAGGAATCGCTTACCAACAGCATCAAATCAAAAATGGTTTATTGGTACAACCTGTTATGCGTGGATCGCAGGTTGAATTAAAGTTGCGTCGTGTGCGTGAACAGCAAGACCCAGCTGGTGGCCAACAGTTTGATAATCAAAATATAGATACGACATTAATGGTTCCATTAAATAAGTGGGTTTCTTTGGGGAGTCCAGAGGGAACACAGGATACCGATTCTTCCTCTGTTTCATATACCGCAGGAAGGCCGTTTTCTCAACAAGCTACGCTTTATGTAAAGGTTTCAGTAGCAGGTAATCTTTAAATAATTGAATAAAAATCGAACTGCTGGTGTATAATTAATATAGCAGCATATAAATAAACCAACCTTTATGGAGGGCTCATGGCAATTATAAGCTCCTTGGCTAATCACTTGCTGATCGCAATGCCTTCCCTTAATGATCCTAATTTTGAACGAACTGTAATTTATATTTGTGAACACCATGAGCAAGGTTCGGTAGGCTTGATTATAAATCGTCCCATGCAATTTCCTTTGTCAATTGTTTTTGAACAATTGCATATTGAACCGATTCGAACAGAGCAAAACCGCTTACCGCTAATGTTTGGTGGCCCCGTACAGCCTGAGAGAGGATTTGTTATTCATAAACAACTTGGGGGTTGGCGTTCCAGTTTGTTTTTGCAAGATGAGGTGACGGTAACCACATCAAATGATATTATTCGCGCCATTGCAGAAGACAAAGGGCCTAAAGACGTTTTAATTACTTTAGGTTATGCTGGATGGGTTGAGCATCAATTAGAAAAAGAAATTCTAGAAAATACATGGTTAGTTTGCCCATACCGCTCAGAAATTCTGTATGAGGTGCCCTTCGAAGATCGATGGGAATATGCAGGATCCACTTTAGGGATCAAAATGAGTCAACTTAGTTCAAATATCGGCCATGCCTAGTCCTGTTTTTTTAGGTTTTGATTTTGGTTATAAGCGCATTGGTGTTGCAGTGGGTCAGCAATTAACGTGTAGTGCTTCTCCTCTTGCGACCCTCAATGCTCGTTTGGGCGTTCCTGATTGGAATGCAGTTGCCAAAGTTATTGCTGAATGGTCACCCCAAGGACTAATTGTTGGTATTCCCACGTGTATTGATGGCAGTGAATTATATACAACGTCTGCTGCGCGTCGGTTTGCCAAAGAATTACGCAAGCGATTTTCTTTGCCAGTTCATTTGGTTGATGAACGACTCTCAACCGTTGAGGCTAGAGAGCAATTGTTTGCACAAGGTGGATATCGAAAAATCAAACAATCTGAGGTAGATAGTATAGCGGCTTGTGTTATACTTGAGCAGTGGCTGCAATATCCTGAATAGGGGCTGCTTCCATTTCTACTATCATGGCCTAAATGACCTGAATTTATGTGTTTTGATGCTTGATAATCAGGCTGGGTTCAATCTGGCGAAATGGAAAAGACCCTAGACTCCTGGTAGTTAAGTTATAAGAGATAAGGGTTTTATGAATCATTTTTTAGAAATTAGTCAATTATCACGACAACAGATTGAGGCTTTACTGCAACGTGCAGTTTATTTCAAACAGCATAACCAATATCCTTCATATGCACAACATACGGTTGCGAATTTGTTTTATGAAAACAGTACCCGCACTCGGGTGAGTTTTGAATTAGCTGCAAATCGTTTATCTATGCCAGTAATCAACTTGGATTTACAAAGCTCTTCTGAAACCAAGGGAGAGATTATTGAAGACACAATACGTACCTTGGCTGCAATGGGAATTAAGTATTTTGTAATTCGTCACTCGCAAGATGGGTTACAACAAAATTTAGCACGTCAAATCGGAGATGGAATTCATATAATCAATGCCGGTGATGGCGCTCATGCTCACCCAAGCCAAGCTTTGCTTGATATGATGACGATTCTTGAACAGAAAACTCGATTGGATCAATTAAAAATTGCGATCTTGGGAAATATTAGGCATTCACGGGTTGCCAATTCATTTCAATGCATTTGTGCGCAACTAGGAGTAGGAGAGCTTGTTTTAGTTGCACCAGAACTTTGGCAGCCGAAGACCTTGCACTATGGACGGGTAACTCAGGATTTACAGGATGGATTAACTGATGCCGATGTCGTGATTTGTTTGCGGGTACAGCGTGAGCGTTTATTGGAGTCTGATCATTTGGATCTTGATTCTTATCGACGTGATTTTGCCTTAACAAAGAAAAATCTAGCTTACACTAAATCGGATGTGATGGTGATGCACCCGGGACCTATAAATCGTGGTGTTGAAATAGACAGTGATGTGGCAGATGGGCCCAACTCCTTTATATTAAATCAAGTTGCTAATGGTGTGTTTGTACGTATGGCAATTTTTGATGCATTATGTAATCAAAGGTAGTATTGTTGAGAAGCCGCAGCGGGATAGCAATTTAATACGGAAAGAGTCAAGGATCTATTTGATGAGTCGTTGTTATCGGAACATATGCATTCTACTGCTGCTGAGCTTTTATTGCTTACTCTCCTATTTTATTTTTAAGCATTACCAACGAATCGATTTTTCTTCTTTTTATTTATCATCCCAAGCTTTTTTACAGGGAGAAAATCCTTATAGAAATTTTTTTACTACTTATTTGTCTTCTGCAAAGATTTTACCTGCCAATTTAAATCCTCCATTTGTTTTGTGGAGCTTTAGTTTTTTGGCTCATTTCAGTTATTCGCATGCATTACTGTTCTGGTTTTTCTTTTCTCTTATTTTGGGAATAATGGGTGTCACCATTACATTTTATTATGCTTTTTCCATGCGGTTTTTGAAAAAGAATTACGTCATTCTATACCTTCTTTATTTCTCATTTTTTCCGACATTAATGAATTTTGTTACGCAGCAGTTTGGCTGCATTTTGTTGTTTCTTATCATGTTGGGTTATTATTTTTATTTGAATCGGCGTGACTATATTGCAGGGATATTATGGGGAATTATTATTGCCATTAAATTGTTTCCGGCACTGTTATTTTTCTATGTTTTAAAACAACGCCGCCAACGTGTTCTTCTGAGCATGCTCGTTACACTCTTAATTGCGGTATTTATTCCTGTGCTGGTTTATGGTCCAGTGATTTATAATCAATATTTCAAAATGATGAGCAATGTATTTTGGTATGGCGATGATTGGAATGCTTCAATTTATGGTTTTATTTTTCGTCTGGTTTTTGGTGGCGAAATACTCCCTAATATGTCTTATTTGATACCAGTTAATCTTGTTTATGGCAGTGTATTTGTCCTGTTACTTTTATGGTATTGGCTAAATCTGGGACCAACTGATAACGATCGGATAAACCACCAGCCTTTTTGCTTGACTCTGGCTATGATGTTACTTATGAGTCCTTTTGGTTGGGTTTATTATTTTCCTTTATTAGTTTTGCCCATGACACTTATTTGGTTCGTAGCCTTAGAGAAACAAAATATTCCTACGAAAACAATGGTTGTTTGGCTTTTATGTCTTTTTCTCATCAATTTTCCTGTTGATTATGTGAACAGTAAAGAAATGCATAATTTACTGGTACGAATCAGCTTTTTTTCTACCTTTTTTTATGGTTTATTATTTTTAATTTATCTTTTAGCTCAAAGGAAAAAAATTTATGGAAATAATGAAATACAGTGTGATGGAGTAACGCATTACTCGATATCTGCAATGTACATTATTTTTATATTTGGTGTGTTCGTTCCTGTAATATATTATCTTGTGCGTTTGTTAAATTTGCATTTGAATTTAGGGGTACCCTGAGTTCAAATGCAAAGAAGCAGCACTCAATAAACTTGAAAAACGGGAAAACTGTTCTATTAAACATCCTGGATTATAGTGTTCCAGGAGTGGATAAAGTATGTCTAAAGGACAATGCCTGTTGCAGATGAATTTTAGAAACCTGGCTGCTTTCATTCATGTCCGCTATAGTTCGTGCAACTTTCAATAAGCGATGATACCCTCTAGCAGAAAGTTTGAATTTCAGCATCGATTGGCGTAAAAAATCGTGTTCTTGAGAGCCTAATGCACAAATTTCTTCACAAATATTAGCGCTTAAATGGGCATTGAGGCAATTTTGTCGTTCCTCTTGTAACGTTCGTACTTTGATAACTTGTTCTCGGATTAATTCACTTTGTTTCTTGGGATTCATATTCGGAGTAATCAACTCTTCCTGTGTTAGCCCTTGGACCACGATATGCATATCAATGCGATCCAATAAAGGGGCTGAAATCTTCGCATGATAACGTTTAATACGATCAGCGCTGCATAAGCAGTTTGCTTGAGGATTACCCCATTGTCCACATGGGCATGGATTCATTGCGGCGATGAACTGAAATTGGGCGGGAAATTCTGTTTGTGCGGCGGCTCTTGAAATACATATGATTCCCGACTCAAGCGGTTGTCTTAGAGTTTCTAGAACTTGCCGATTAAATTCAGGTAATTCATCAAGAAATAAAACCCCATGATGTGCCAGAGAGATTTCTCCTGGCTTAGGTGGATTTCCTCCACCAACCAGAGATACAGGTGATGCAGTATGATGAGGAGCGCGAAAGGGTGGTGAACGCCATTCGCTAAAGTCAGGTAATTTACCTCGTATAGAATTGATAACCACACACTCCAGGGCTTCTGTTTCAGATAATTGGGGAAGTAACGTATTGAATCGCTTGGCTAACATTGTCTTGCCACTTCCAGGAGCTCCACTTAGCAAAATACTGTGACCACCACAGGCAGCAATTTCCATTGCCTTTTTCGCATGAAACTGTCCTTTGATATCAGACCAGTCCATAGTGTATTGCGTGGAGGATGAGTCTGGCTTTGGTGGTAGTGCATGCAATGAAGTTCCTTGGCAAAGGTAGCTGCATACTTCACGCAAATTGTTTGCACTATAGATGTTTTGATAGCCGGTTAATGAGGCTTCATGAGCATTAGCACTAGCAATAATAAGTAAACTTTGGCTTTTATATGCCGCCAAGACCGCAGGAATAATAGCCGAAATACCTCGAAGCTCTCCACTTAAGGCAAGCTCTGCGATAAATTCATGGTTAGCCAATTGATTCTTGGGAATTTGATTTGATGCAGCTAGAATTCCAAGGGCGATTGGTAAGTCAAAACCGCTACCAGTTTTGGGTAAATCGGCAGGCCCCAGGTTCACGGTGATTTTGCGGCAGGGAAACTCAAACTGGCTATTAATAATCGCGGAACGAACTCGATCCTTGCTTTCTTTCACTGCAGTTTCGGCAAGACCTACTATTGTAAATCCAGGCAAACCATTTGATAAATGAACTTCTACTGACACGGGGTGTGCCAATATCCCAACAGTACTACGTGTTTTAGTAAACGCAAGATTCATTGCTTATTCCTGTGATGTTGGACTAAATGAACGGCAAACTTTCCTATTACCGCTTAAGCTACTCTGTAATTATTTTTGATCTTTATTAAGCTGGGTCATTAACATATCGACTTGCTTTTGAAGTTGTTCTACTTTTTCACGAGTCCGCGCCAGAACTTTGGTCTGTACATCAAATTCTTCGCGAGTAATAAGTTCCATATGAGAAAAGGCAGCTTGTAGTACTTCTTTAAATTTTTGTTGAATGTCTTTTTCAATGTTTTGTAGACTTGGGGGGAGAGCTGAAAAAAGTTTTTTTGCTAAATCATCAAATTGTTTGGGGTCGAACATAATCACTCCATGTTTGTTTTTGCAAAGAGTCTAACAAAAGTATAATCACAGCGGAATATATTATGAAAATGATTATGGCAATTATTAAGCCTTTTAAACTGGATGACGTTCATGAAGCATTAATGGAAATTGGAGTACCGGGAATAACCATTTCTGAAACACGGGGTTTTGGGCGACAAAAAGGTCATACTGAATTGTATCGAGGGGCTGAATATGTAGTGGATTTTCTTCCCAAAATTAAAATTGAACTCGCGTTACCAGATGATATGGTTGAAGCGGCAATTGAAGCAATTTGCAAGTCTGCATATACCGGTAAGATTGGTGATGGCAAAATTTTTGTTTATGAATTGCAGCAAGTAGTTCGTGTGCGTACCGGGGAAATCAATGCAGATGCTTTAACCTAAAACTAGAATCATCCGCCATACCAATAAATGGCACGTTGGGTTATTACGGCGTTAAGCTGAATATCCCAGGGTTCTGGATCGAGGTACTCATCGACACGCTGAAATTGGTACGCTACGCCAAATAAGGGACACTTCTCTTTGCCTTTGAATGTACGATCGTAATAACCAGCCCCCATGCCAAGACGATTACAGCGTACATCAAAAGCAACTAAGGGAATTAAGGCCAAATCCAACTCTTCTACAGGGATTGCTAAATCAGCACTAACATTAGGCTCAGAAATCCCATAGCGATTCTTTTGAAAAGGGGTATCCATTGTCGCGGGTAAAAAAGAAAGAGTTAAATCCTCATTGAGGACAGGAAAATAACAGACTTTCCCTTGCAAGAGTGCATTTTTCCATAGTTCATCTAGATCAATTTCGCCATTTACCGCGAAATAAAGCGCTATATGCTGGGCACAACGATATTGTTCCAGCAAGCGAATGCGCGTACAAACTTGACTTGAAGCTGTGGCGCGATACGAAACAGATATCTTGGATCGTATTTGTTTCATCGTATCTCTTAAAGCCTTTTTGATTTGATCTGCCATACAGGTATCAATGTATTGTGCTTATTAAATTATTGATTCTTTATTGTAAAAATTCAAGGTATTGAAATCTTCGAAAAAATTTGTCACTCTCAAATCTGAATCAATTGCTATTTTTTTTTAAAAAAAACTAGTCACAACAGGAAAAATAAGGTATATAAGCCGTCCTGGTTTTTAGATCCTTTTGGATGGTTCTAGGTACAGTATAACTCATTGAGAGAATGGTATGAGTGATTTATTTGAAGATGATGAAGATGCTGTTGTCGAAGTCGGAGAAGACTTCGTTGATGTTGATAGTGAATTGGATGTTGATGTAGAAGTTATGGAAACTGTTCCTCGTGGTTTGGATGCACGTAGGCGATTGGAAAATATGTTAGATGAAAAACGTTTACGTGATGAACTGGACGATTTTGGAGATTATTAAACCTGACTCGTCAGTAAACATTCGTAGTAAATTTAACTGACAAATTAGGGTTAAGTACCGTTTATGATACGAACACGAGTAGTCACAGAAGGGGAATGCAATTTTCTATTTCCAGTAGATGATCGCATCTTTTTGGGCGAGGGTTTGTTTGAAACGCTTAGAGTAGAAGAGGCCAAGCCATGCTGTGCTTATTTGCATTGGCAGCGATTAACTGACTCGGCGCGAAAATTGGATATCCCCTTCGATCTTTCCTTTGAACATTGGTTAGAACATCTGCTCAACAAAATTAAGCAAGATAATTTGTATCATGGTGGTATTAAAGCGATTTTAAGTGGTGGTTCCGCGCCTAGAGGTTTAGCTGCACGAGGACAGGTAAGCCAGCTTGCATTTCAAGCTTTTAATTATTCTGTAGAAACCCATCCACAGCGATTGGTTAGTGCTTCATGGCTAAGAGATGGAAACAATCCCATATATCAAGTTAAATCAGTCAATTATTTAGAGGCGATACTTGCTCGTCGTCAAGCAATCGCGGCAGCTGCTGATGATGCTTTGTTTTTTAACTTGCAGCATCATGCGACCGAAACTACATGCGCTAACTTATTTTTGATCCACGAAAATTGTTTGCTCACACCTCCTTTAACCGATGGTGTACTTCCTGGTATTACTCGCTCAAGACTTCTTCAATATTCGAAACAACAAGGCATAAATTGTATGGAAGTTTCTGTGACAAGAAAAATGTTACAGGAAGCGGAAGCCCTTTTTGTAACTAATTCCTTACAGGGCATTCGCCCGGTACTCGCTTTGGATGATGTTGTTTTTGCAGTAGATCATCCGTTGCTTAATCAATTATCTTCTTCTCTGCATGTTGAAAACGGAAGTAATTAAAATGCAACAACTTGATAACACATAACAGCAATAGAACTAGCACTGACATTAGAATTACTCTGTTTTTATAAAATACCTCTTGTTTTAAAAGCCCCATCCCAGCATAACCTAAATAGGTATAAATAATTTCAGCTGGAATAAGAAAAATAAAAGTAGTGAGCAGATAAGGTCGAAATTTTATTGTGGTTATCCCTAAACCATAATTGACTATATTAAACGGGATAATTGGAACTAAGCGCAGAAAAGCAACAATCACCCATCCTTTTTTCTCTACGGCAGAAATGAGTTTGCCTAACTTTTCTCCTTTTCTTTGGGAGAACCAATTATAAATCAAATGTCGGGTGATTAAGAAAGAGAATGCAGCGCCACTTGTTGCACCCAGCAAATTGAGTAGAGTGCCAAACAATGGACCGAAAAGCGCACCTCCTGCTAAAGTGATCACCATAGTTGGCAAGAACATAATGGTTGCAAGACAATATATAATTAAAAAGAGAATAGGTGCAATCCAGCCAAGATGCTCAATCCAGTTAATGATTTCATTTGAGTAGTTATGAAAAAAGATGGCAGTCGTAATTAGAGATACCAATGCTAAAACTATAAAGATTGTCTTAATAGGATGAGTAATTCGGTAGTTCTTAGGATTTATTTTTTTATGGGATAAATCTGTGTTTGTAATCGTCTCTGTCCTTAACAATCAATCGATTAAGAAAGTCTATTACACCTGGCTATCGGTTGCAATCATTGAAAAATAATGATTGATTGGGTATAACCAAGAGCGGATTTTTATATGAGAAACAAAAGCATGGAACAAGTTATGTGGAAGGAAAGACAAAAGCAGCGTGCGCGTAAGTGGATTAGAGCAATCTTAACCTACTGCTTTAAAGTAGAGTTGCGAGGAACTTATCAGCCCGAATCTAACTCGGTGATTATTGCAAACAGAACTTCAAAAATTGATTTGCTTTTGCTTGCAGCTTTTTTACCTGAGCAATTAACGGTAGCGTTCCCTCCCCGATCAGCTGGTAAGCTCTGGATGAAGATGATGATGCTTTTTGCTGATGTCATTGTCATCGACTCTACCAATGCTTTTGCAGCGAGAGCTTTAGTCAAAGCGATTCGTGAAGGGAAGCGTTGTGTTATTTTTCCACAGGGAATTGGATTGCAGGAAGAGAGCTTGAAGGTTTTTGATGCACCGGGAATGGTGCTACAAAAAGCAGGGGCCTCAGTTATCCCGATACGTATCGATGGAGCGCAACACAGTATTTTTTCTATAAGTAAAGATAAACATCTTACTCGCTTATTTCCCAAAATTATTTTGCATGTATTACCAACACAATCGTATATACGGGAGGAAAATGCATCTCTTGACCGAAATGCTATGAGCACACGTTTGTTTCAATTAATTAGTGAGCTTACATTTGCGAATAGCTATCAACCAATGTCAATGTTTGAAGCACTTATCCAAGGAACCCTACTAGGAACAAAGAATAAAGCAAAAATTGAAGACGCAAATCGTGCACCATTAACTTCCAAACAATTTCTTGCTCGTTGTTTTATTTTAGGCCGACAAATTAAAAATCAAACTCAAGTGGGAGAGCATGTTGGTATCATGCTGCCCACAACGATTGCGGGGATGGTCACCTTTTTTGCTTTACATGCATATCGACGTATTCCAGCGATGCTGAATTTTAGCTTGGGACTTCATAATTTATTAGCTACATGTAATGTTGCAGAAGTAAAAACTATTTATACCGCAAGACAATTTATTGATTCAGCAAAACTGGAAAGTATAGTCGAAGGATTAGAGAACGCAGGAATAAAGATTTATTTCCTTGAAGATTTTAAGTCTTCCATTAAATTGGGTCATAAACTTTCAGGGATATTCAAAGGGATGTTTCCTTCGCGGTCATATAAATTAATTGGTGATCCTGTTTCTTCTGAGGATCCTGGAGTTATATTATTTACTTCGGGTTCAGAAGGACTACCAAAGGGGGTTGTTTTAACTCATTCTAATTTACTGGCAAACTGTTGCCAGTTAACTTCGCGAGTGGATTTTTCTTCTCATGATAAATTTTTCAATGCGTTACCCATATTTCATTGTTTTGGATTAACAACGGGTTCAATTCTTCCGCTAATACAGGGAATTAGTTGTTTTTTTTATCCATCTCCTTTGCACTATAAAATAATCCCGGGATTGATTTATCAAACCGCTGCTACCATCATGCTTGGAACTGATACCTTTCTAACGGGCTATGCTCGAGTTGCAGAACGCCATGATTTTAGCAGTGTACGCTACATTTTTGCTGGTGCCGAAAAAGTGAAGCCGGAAACAATTCGACACTGGATAGATACTTTTGGAGTTAAAGTCTATGAAGGATATGGCGCAACAGAGGCTGCGCCAGTGATTTCCATGAATTGTCCTTTGGCTTCTATCCCTGGTAGTGTGGGGATGTTGTTGCCTTCCATGGAAAGTCGAATTCAACCAGTCGATGGCATCGCTGAAGGTGGCCGGTTAATATTGCGTGGCCCTAATATCATGAAAGGTTATCTTTCGTCTGAAAAGCCGGGAGCGCTTATTACTTCTGAAGATGGATGGCATGATACGGGTGATATCGTTACCATGAATGAAGAAGGGTTTATTACGATTGCAGGTCGGGCAAAACGTTTTGCAAAAATTGCCGGGGAAATGGTCTCTCTTACTGCCGTAGAAGGGGTTGCGGCCTCAATTTGGCCTGAGTTGTTACATGCCGCAGTAAGCAAGAAAAGTGAAAAAAAAGGAGAGCAAATAATATTATATAGTGAGGCTGAGAATGCAGATAAAATGAGTTTTGTTAAGAGAATAAAGGATCTAAATTATTCAGAATTACTGATTCCCCATGAAATTGTATCAGGAAGCAAGATTCCTGTTTTACCTTCAGGAAAAATTGACTATCTAACCATTGAAAATGAATTAATTCAAGCCTAGATGGGGTGTTTAAAAAAGTTCTTAATACCACCAGGCATTATAATCACTCTTGGGACAAGTGCTCGTTCCTGTTTGAATACAATGTCCCAAGCCATCATCGCAACACTTTGTATCACAATTACTTAATAGAATAGACGAGCCGGCGATGATTAAGGCAACTATTATTTTTTTCATTTTTCTCTGCCTCACTTGTACATTTGTATCCTGTATGATTTTATGCTAGACCATGGGTAAGGTGTTTTCCATTTTTTATTGCTGATAATTTCTGTTTTTTAAACAGATACATAGCAATTAAATAAAGTCAGCGGTACTATATTTTTATAAAAGCTAGGAGTATTTTAATTTCAGGTATTTGTGATGCGACGAACATCCGGCTTTACCCTTATTGAACTGATTGTCATCATTTTGATTATTACCCTTATTGCGCTCTATTATGGGATAAAAACGCCATCAGTTTCACTTTACAGTTTGTCCTCCATAACAGAACAATTAAGACGTGATATACGGTATACCCAAACGTTGGCAAGCAGTTTAAATACAAATTATAGTATTATTCTTTTAACAAATAGTTATACCATTTCTCCAAATCCTCCAAATGGCGCATATTCTGTGAATATGCCTGCAGGAATCACACTGTCTTCTGTGAGCATTACGTTTAATTCAATGGGGGCGCCTGACTCAGGCGCAATAATTACAATTACAGCATCTGGAGTCGGTACCAACACACTTACAGTTTCTGCAGAAACGGGGTTCGTGAATGGGTAAGCAATCTGGATTTTTGATGATGGTTATTGCTATTTTACTTGTCGTTGTAGCAGGGCTTGCAACAGCGTTTGTCTCGATGATTGTTAGCGGTACCAATTCAGCCATAAGTACTATATCCGCAAATAATGCCTATGATTTAGCTAAAACGGGTATTGAACATGGCGATTACCAATTATCTCTTGGAGTTTGCAATAATGTGTGGAGTCCCATTATCACCATTACGGATCAAGGGGAATACCAATACAGTTGCAGTCAAAATCAAGCCACAACAACCATTACTAGTCCTCTGACGGAGACCTCTTCTTTTATTCCAGTTGCTTCGGTTGCTAACTTCGGAGCCTTTGGAGCCATAACCATTGATTCAGAAATAATTTATTATGATGGAGTAAGCGGAAATAACTTGCTCAATTTGCGACGAGGACAAAATGGAACAATCGCGGCAGCTCATCTTTCCGGCGCCATAGCCAGTCAATCACAATACATAATTAGCAGTCAAGGTGGCGCCCCCTCTTTAGATGCGCCTAATGGCAAGGTAACGCTTAATCAAGCAGTATTATTGTCTCAAGGAGGAGCTTACTATGCAGTGGGAACACAAGGTACAAACGGTATTATTCTTAAATATGATGGTACGTCGTGGTTAACGGTGCTGACAGCAGGTGGGGTTACTCTTCGGGGTGTAGAAATCAGCACTAGTTATGGCTTGGCTGTAGGTTCTACTGCTGCTAATGTGGGCTACATCTATCAATTTAATGGCGGATCATGGACTTTATTAGGAACAGTTAGCGATTCAAATTTTATGGCAGTTTCATGTGATATACCAAACAATCCAGCCCTGTGTTGGGTAGTAGGACAAGGCAAAAGTCCACAGTGGCCACTTATGTATTATACAGGGACTGGCCTACCTTATAACATGAAAGGCATGGGGAGTGTGCCAGTTTCCAGTGTGAGTTGTGTTAATGACATTTGTATGGCCACACTTCCTAATGATCTTTATAGATTTCCGATAAACTCTACTAGCCCATTCGATAATCGGACTAATATAGGAGGTACTTTAAACGGTATCGATTGTGTTCAAGCCAATAGTTGTATACTTGTGCGCAGCGTTGGCGCGGTTCATTATTTTAATGGTACTGGATGGAATAGTGTTTTTATTAGTGGCCAATCTCTAAATGAAGTGCATTGCCCAAGCACTGGTAACTGCATCGTTGTAGGAAATAATGGAGTCATTTTTAATTGCAGTCTTCCCATTACCTCCAATGCATCTTGTGTGGCTCAAGCATCACCTGGAACACTTAATTTACGTGGTGTGCATTGTAATGCCTCAAACGATTGTTTAGCGGTAGGTTCGGGTAGTGTAGCTTACCGCTATATGGGTGGTGTTTGGACTGCTATTTCACTTCCTACGAGTTATACTCTTAATTCAGTAAGTGGAACTGGCTCGGGAACTGTATCGGGAGTAATTCCAACTGTATTGCATAATCAATGAGGAAAAGACATGCCAAAGCAGAAACAGAGCGGTTTCTCTATCATTGAGCTGATTATTTTTATAGTAACTATGGGAATTATCGTAAGCGGATTATTGATTGGGATCAATCAAGCACAACGTTACAGCGGTATACCTAGAACAACCCCTCAAGCAAGTTTTTTAGCAAATGCACGTATGCAAATCATCTTAATGAATCGTGATATAAATGGCTATACTGCCCTGGATGATCCGTGTACTAGTACGCCAAGTCTTGAAATATGTACGGTATTATCGAATTATGCTTTAGAAAACGATTTTGTCGTGAGCGTCCCTGTTATTGCAGGATCCAATCCAAAAACAATTACTCTCAATGTAACTGGAGCCGGAAATGCTTCGATTAATGCAAGTGTGTATAATTATGCGAACAATTAAAGGATTTACACTTATTGAAATGCTTATTGTGATGATTACTACAGGTGTGGTTTTATCTGCAGTATCTCTTATGTTAAGTGCGGGTTTTACTAACTATTTTACAGGAGTAAAAGTTACCGCGTTAACCAATCAGGCAACCATTGCTATGGCGCGTATGACCAAAGAGTTACAACAGGCAAATCGTTTTTCAGCAATTAATCCAACCGACGTGACATTTACCACTACAGGTGGTTCCACTATATCTTATAGTTGGTCCAGCCCAATTTTAACACGAACAGGTGCTTCCGCTCAGATACTCAGCAATCAAGTAACCAGTTTCTCACTTACTTATTATCAATCTAATTTTACTGCAACTACAACATTAGCGGCTGTTCGTGCTGTAACGATAAATATGATCTTAAGCAACGGTAGTGAACGAGTTCCCATGATTAATACTGTTTACCTGAGTAATATGTCATAAGCATATTTTCCAGCATTAATCTTTATCAATTTTTTCAATCGACAATTGAACGTAGCTCAGTTTATACTGCCATTCATGAACAATGATCAGGATGATCCATGTTTGGATTAGGTAAATTTAAATCACCTCAACCTCTATCTTGCTTTCTTAGTGATTTCGGATATTCGCTTGTTGGTTTGGCTGATAATCAGCACATCCTCTTTTGTGAGGAGCATTATTTCCCTGAACCATCTCCTGTTCATATTGCTAAGTGTTTGGAAGACGATGTTTATAAACATCATTTGGTTGGACGCCCATGCCAAGTGGTTCTTTCCCCAAGTCTTTACCAGCTGCTATTGATAGATACCCCCGAAGTCCCCGAAAATGAACTGGCTAAAGCACTACGTTGGCAACTGAAAGGTTTAGTCGATTATCCCTTAAATGATATCGTTGTAGATGTTTTTACGGTGCCGCCACATGGTGCGGGCAGCAAAAGGAAAAAAGCTTTTGTAGCGGTGACATTACAGTCTGCATTACTCAGCCATGTCTCCATGATGGAAAGTTGTCTATTAAATGTTGCGGGAGTCAGCATTAGTGAGTTGGCTTTAAGCAAACTTTTATCACTTGAGCCAATATCAACCGAGGCTCCATTCATAGTCATTAGTTATGATGATGAGAATTGTCAACATCATGTATATTACATGGGAGACTTGTATCTGTTTCGTACCCTACCTATGAGTAAAACCATTATACAACCCCATAACTCTGAAAATCAGAATATGTTGTTAGAAATTCAGCGTAGTATTGACTATTGTTTAATGGAACTCAAATTTCCTGAACCAAAACAAATTTTTTTCACTCCCAGTTTTTATAAAGCAACAGATCTGTTTACCTATTTACAAGCAGAACTTAACAAGGAAGTAAGATTATTAGATATTAATTCGCTTTTTACGTCTGAGCCGCTCGTTCCTGAAATTCTAGAAAGGGTTTTTTATGCTATTGGCGGAGCCCTAATGCTCTTGGATCGGGAAAGTGAGTCATGAGTCAATCAATAAATTTTCTTAAGGGGCTTCCCAAAAGCACTAGTCGATTACCTGCATCATTAATGGGTTTGATAGTACTCATTACTTTGGTCTTTTTAGTTATTATCTCCGTGGTTCTTGAGTTAGTTAATTTTCAAGCTTATAAATCACTTAGGATGGCTCAAAAGAACTTATTGTATGCACAAGAAGATTACAAGAGACTGACAAAGGATTATCCGTTGCTAGTTAGCGATATTCCTTTTGTAATTCGCGTTAAAAATCTTGAGAAAAAACTGCAAGCCAAGAAAGTAGAACTTAATTCACTGGAGCACCTGGTTGTTCGACGCGGATTTTCTGAATACATGTTTGATTTGGCTCAAACAACCTCAAATACTCTATGGCTAAATCAAATTCAAATTAATCATGATTCCAACAGTATTACCTTAAATGGATACGCCATCCGTCCAGATTCAGTATCGGAACTTATGAGCCAACTATTAACTACCAACTCGTTCAAAAATGTTATCTTTAATTTGTTTTTTGTAAAAACAATTAAAAATCATCCTTATTTGAAATTCTCTATTGCTACCAATGCTCTTGGGCCACAGGAAGAGGCAATTACTGAACAAGCTGCTCAAGATCAAAAAGCCCAGGGAGTAAAGTGAATGGATCTAAAGTTCTTTTATGCCAAGCAACTATATTTAGTAAAACAAAAAATTGATCGCTTGAGTGAGCGAGACAGAATACTGCTACTGTTCATTACCATAGTTATTCTTCTTTTCTTATGGTTTTTTGCTGTTGTTAAGCCAATATTAAAATCAAAATATCAAAAAGAACAACAAATTCAAAAAATAGATAAGCAAATTACTATATTGACACAAAAAAAGAAGATCGTTGAAATTCTGATTAGTAACCCGGAAACAGTAAAAGTTATTAACCAGTTTAAAGAGCTAACTACCGAGATTACTACACTCGATAAAGAAATCATTCGCTATAATAAGCGCTATATAGCGGAACGTGATTTGGCAAAGCTACTGCATGATATGTTAAAACAAACAATGGGGGTAACCATTGAGAATTTTGGTACGGTTACTCCGCTACCTTCCCCACCTTCAATAAATCAGCAAACGACTAATACTGCAGCACCTAAAACATCTCCAGTTCAAACGCCAGCACTTCCATTAACCATACAAGCAAATCATTACCGTCTCATTATGCGGGGTACTTATTTCCCAGTGATGAGGTATTTGCAACGTCTGGAACAATTACCCTGGCAGCTTTATTGGGACAAGTTTGATTATACGGTAACGAAATATCCACAAGGGCTGGTAACGATCGATTTTTACACTTTAAAGCCAAAAAGCGCTCAACTGATAATAAAAAAAGGACATAATCAATGAGCCTAAAAAAACAATCGATAATCTTTTGCTTTTTTTGGTTTAACTTAATTAATATGAGTCATGCTGCATTACACGATCCGACAAAGCCCATTATAAGTCCCTTAGTTCATGAATCATCAGCAGACGAGGATGATTTTAATTTACAAAGTATTTTGATTGGGCCAATGAGAAGGTTGGCTATGATTAATGGTCAAATCGTAGGAACAGGCAGTAGTATTCAGGGAGCACGCGTTCTTGCTATTGATAAAAATCATGTGGTATTGTTCTACGCTGGACATAGAAAGATTCTATATTTATTTGGCAAACGCTTGTGGAAGACTCATTGATGAGAAGAGGGATCATAGTATTTATTTCTTTATTTCTTGCCGCCTGCAACACTCATGCACCAATAAAGGGAACCGCTATTGATGAGATGAACAAGGTGATGCAACAAGCCGTTGCCAATAATAAAATAGTTATGAAATCAGATCATACCAAGGGGCGCGGAAGCCCGGTCAGAGCATTGCTTCCAAGTCTGAAAATCCGTGACGCAAGATCACGAGGTGGTCCCCAACGTTTTGATATAGCGGTTAAAAATGTGCCCGCACAAGCTTTTTATATGGGGTTGGTTGCTGACACTTCAACCAACATGGTAGTAAGTCCTGAGATTAAAGGAAATGTTACCCTCAGTATGAAAAGGGTTACTGTAGAACAGGTCCTCCAGGCACTAGAGGATGCTTATGGTTATTCCTTTAATGCGATTCCTGGTGGATATGAAATCCTACCTAACACGCTAAGAACTCAAATTTTCAAAGTCAACTATCTTGAGTTAGAACGAAAAAGTCGTTCAAGTATGACTGTAAGTTCAGGTGAAGTTACCAATGCTGGCTCTCCTGGTGGCTCAAGTACAGGAACGTCGGTTTCTGGTGGCAATATTTCTGGGGTACTTAGTAATGGGAATCAAAACTACAGTGCTGTCGTTGGTGATGTGGAAACCAAGAGTAATATAGATTTCTGGAAATCACTTGAAAATACTGTCAAAAAGATGGTTGGTAAAGAGGAGGGGCGTTCTGTAACGGTCAATAAAATGGCTGGTTTGGTTGTGGTTCATGCCGCACCTCGAGAGCTCAAACACGTTGAGCGTTATCTCGACATGGTGCAAAACAGTATGGACCGGCAGGTGATTCTCGAAGCTAAAATCCTGGAGGTCAATTTGACCAATCAATTCCAAATGGGGATTGATTGGAAAATTTTTGGATCCAGGCTCAATGCTTTAAGTAATTTCCCAGAGGTTGATATTTCTCAATCAAGTTTTCCTAAAGCGTTTGATGTCGACATTCACTGGAATCCGCAAGATTTTACCTCGGTGATTCAGGCATTAGAAACCCAGGGGAATGTTCAGGTACTTTCAAGCCCACGCGTTACAGCTATGAATAATCAAAGCGCAGCGATAAAAGTAGGGTTTGATGAATTTTTTGTAACCAACGTATCCCAAAATCAAAATATTGTCACTTCAAGCCTGGTTACTCAACCTATGTTAAATGTTAATTTGACTCCTTTTTTCTCGGGTATTACTTTGGATGTTACGCCGCAAATTGATGCCAATGGTCAAGTTACATTACATATACATCCTACCGTTAGCTTGGTAAAGGATCAACGGAAGGTTATTGATTTAGGAACTCAAGGTGGGATATTGGATTTACCTTTAGCGAATAGCACCATTCGTGAATCAGATACAATGGTGCACGCTAAGAATGGCCAAGTTGTAGTCATTGGTGGTTTGATGCAAGATACAACTACAGAGGGAATAGGCCAGTTGCCTTGGTTTGGCAATATTCCGTTTCTAGGAACTTTAGTGCGCGCGACAAAACAAGACTCTCAAAAAACTGAACTTGTCATTTTATTAAGACCAACTATTGTGAATGGGAGAAGCACTAATAAAGACATTACGGTATCGGCGCGTCGTGTTTCGAGTCTTAAACGTGGTTTTCATATTGGTGGTAGACCTGATGTTTATGGTACTCAGGGTGAGGTCCCTATTATGTTAGGACCCAAATCTACTGAGAATTTAGGTACGCGCTAAAAGGGAGAAGCAATGTATTTAGAACATTTTAAATTGCATAAAGCGCCATTTACGCTCACGCCTAATACAGAATTTTTTTGTGAACTCCCAACCCATAAAGAAGCTTTGAATGTACTTCTGCTTAGTTTGGCTCAAGGTGAGGGCTTTATTAAAATTATCGGCGAGGTAGGGACTGGAAAAACTTTGTTGTGCCGGCTATTGCTTAACTACTTAACTGATGAATACGTCACTGCCTATATTCCTAACCCGGATCAAACCGCGGAAGGATTACGACTTTCTCTAGCCCGTGAGTTAGGCATGCAACCTGATGAAAGTTGGACACAATATCAATTGCTGGAGGCAATTAATCGATGTTTATTAGAGTTGCACCGAGCCGACAAAAAAACAGTACTGATTATTGATGAGGCTCAGTTTTTATCTGACGAATGTTTAGAAGCGGTTCGACTTTTGACTAATTTAGAAACTGAAGAACATAAATTACTACAAGTGGTTCTTTTTGGCCAACCAGAATTAAATACTAAACTTGAGCGATCGGGTTTGCGTCAATTAAAACAACGCATTACTTTTTCTTATCATCTGCAACCTTTGGCGCGTCATGAACTGGATAAATATTTGAATCATAGGATGGCACGAGCTGGGTATACTTATGGTTCTATTTTTACTCAAAAAGCGCAAAAGCGCTTATATCGTGCAAGCCAAGGCTTACCAAGATTGTTAAATATTTTGTGCCATAAGTCACTTTTAGTCGCTTATGGACAAGGTAAAAATCAAGTGGATGGTCACGCGGTAAGGCGAGCCATAATTGATACATTAAGTTCTACGCGCTTAGAATGGATTTATTCATTACTAATCTACTCAGGAATCGGAGTACTAGGGCTTAGCGTTATTCTAATGATGTATTGGACCTATGGACTATATCTATGAGTTTGCTTAATGAAATGTTACATGATCTTGCGAAGCAAAAGCACACAAAGCAAGCCACACATTTATATATGCCTGTACCTTTTCGAAATAAAGGAGGAGGTAAGAAAGTTTTATTAGGTCTTGCATTGGTCGCATTTACTTTGTTCCTTTTTTTGCTTCATAAGCATTCAGCAAAAATGAACTTTCAAGCAACACAAAGTGTTTCTGAGGCGGAAATTAATAGCTTTGATGCAACAATAAAGTTGGAACCTATAGCCCAAGCTGCTGTTACCACAGTTTTGGAACCAGTCAATCTTGTAAGTTATATTGAGCCATTGGCGTCTGTTGCGTCACAGCGAGTTGTTATTCAATTACCTACCGCAACAGATGCATTGAGCAATTGGGTAGATAATCAAGGTGAGCCATCTGCAGCTGTAATAAATAAAGTATATACGCCTCAAACCATTGAGGAATGGCATGATGCCCAGTTAAATAAAGCGCTTGAAGCTATAGACAAAGGATTTGATCAAGAGGCGATAACCCTGTTAAGAGAAATCCTGATTAGGGTACCTAATGCATCTGATGTTCGAGAAAATTTAGCCTCACTTTATTTGACCTATGGGGATTTTGCTCAAGCAGCTGAAATCGTGAATGAAGGGCTTCGATACACTCCTACTGATACAGCCCTTATTACTATTAAAGCAAGATTATTTCTTGATCAAGGAAAAGCCATGGAGGCCATTAACCTTTTATCAAAATACCGACCCTCTATGATGTCTTATCCTGATTTTTATGGCACTTTGGCGGCAGCGCTGCAATCTGAAGGTCGGATTCTTGAATCAGGTAGTATTTATCGATCTTTGATACAAATTGATCCAAATGATGGCCGCTATTGGTTAGGTTATGCGATTGCGTTAGAACATAATAATAAAGTGAATCAAGCCATTGAAGCATATCTTCGCGCGAGTCAAAATCCAGAAAGTGAGCCAACAGTTCGCGATTATGCCGAAAATCGATTGAAAGTCTTGCAGGGATAATTATGAAACGGATTCGACTTGGCGAATTATTGTTTAAGGAGAAGTTAATTTCTCAAGAAAGCTTGGATAAAGCCATTGAGTTACAAAGAAAGTCAGGAGGTAAATTAGGGCATATATTAGTTGATATGGGGGTAATTTCTGAGGAAGAGGTTTTAAACTTTATTGCCAATCAGCTAAAGATATCCTATATCGATTTAAATCATTATGAAATAGATAAAAGTCTAACTCATCTTCTACCTGAAATTTATGCTCGTCGCTATCGAGCTCTTATCATAAAAGAAGAGGATGGTGTTTTAATAGTAGGAATGTCTGACCCTCAAGATATTAATGCCTTTGATGCAATCTCAAAAATCTTAAAACGTCCAATTAAAATGGCCGTAGTTAGCGAATTGGCGCTCCTGAAAGTGTTTGATAGGGTTTATCGACATACACAAGAGATCACTAACTTTGCTCAAGAGCTTTCACATGAAATTTTAGAAGAATTTAAAGAGCAACAAGATGATTTATTTGATGAAGCACAAGAAAGCGAGGAGCAAGCTCCTGTCGTTAAACTTTTAAACTCTTTATTTCGCGACGCTGTCCAAGCACGTGCTTCTGACATTCATATTGAACCCGGTGAAAAATCACTACGAATTCGCTTTAGAGTAGATGGAATATTAAATGAAAATATTTTAGATGAAAAGCGTATCCTAGGTGCTTTGGTCCAACGTTTAAAACTTCGTGCTCATTTAGATATTGCTGAAAAACGTATCCCACAAGACGGACGTTTTAATTTTAAAACTAAAGGAAAATCATTTGATGTCCGCGTCTCAACACTTCCTACAGCGAATGGTGAATCTGTTGTCATGCGTTTATTAGATCAATCAACTCAGATTACGGACCTAAGTCAGTTAGGTATCGACCCTAAAATGGTTATGCGTCTGGAGAATATTTATTCCAAACCCTATGGGATGCTTCTTGTTACTGGCCCCACAGGAAGCGGTAAAACAACTACATTATATAGTGTACTGCAGCGCATTAATTCTCCAGAACGTAAAATTTTAACTGTTGAAGATCCTATTGAGTATAGGATTGAGCGAGTTAATCAAGTCCAAGTGAACCCCAAAATAGATCTTACTTTTGCTCGAGTTCTTCGTGCTATGCTGCGTCAAGACCCTGATGTCATAATGGTTGGAGAAATTCGTGATGCGGAAACAGCACAAATAGCCATGCGTGCTGCAATTACAGGACATTTAGTATTAGCCACATTACATACTAATGATGCTATGACTTCAGCCATGCGTTTAATTGACATGGGCGCAGAAGGTTATATGGTTGCAACAGCTGTTAAAGGAATTATAGGCCAACGGTTGGTTCGTAATTTGTGCGATAATTGCTCTAATATTGAGCAACTTGAGCCACATGAATCCGTTTGGCTTGAATCAATGAAGATTGATTTAACGCTCCCATTTAAAAAAGCTAAAGGATGTTCTGCTTGTAATTATCGTGGATATTTGGGGCGAACAGGTGTCTACGAACTTTTGGAGTTAAATAAAGACATGTTAATGGCTTTAAGACATAATGACTCAAACAGCTTTGTCAAAGCAGCATTGGCTTGTGAAACTTATCGCCCCTTGTCTGAATCAGTACTTGATTTAGTGAAGCGAGGTAGCACTTCAGTTTCTGAAGCCATACGTGTAGTCGGACAATTAGATGAAGAATTTATGAGGCGATAAATTGTACGAATGTAGTTTACAATGTTTATAAACGTGTAGTCTGAACACTCATTACAGCAGATTCGATATTGTATAGGAGTTTAGATTAAGGCTTGATCTTCTATCAAGCTACAATGTTTCGCATTGCGAGTATAGTATTATTTTGATAAAGGACTACAAGGTATGCCAGAATATTACTTCAATGCCCGTGATCAACAGGGTAAAGCACTGAGTGGGCAACGAAATGCGATAAGTGCCGAAGATCTCGCCAATCAACTGATCAGTGAGGGCCTTATACCGCTAGATATTTCTGTAAGTACTGGTAAAAAATCAACTACGTCTACTGCTTCAAGTACCAAAAAAAATTGGTTTGCCCCTAAAGTCACTTTAAATGATTTGCATATATTTTGTCACCAGATGTATTCACTAATCCATGCTGGGATTCCTATTGCATCTGGGATAACTCGGCTTGCCGAGACTACGCGCAATAAAACCTTAGCCGAGGCGTTGCAAAAAGTAGTTATCTCCTTAAATAAAGGCAGTTCACTGAATATGGCCATGAGGCAATTCCCAAACATTTTCTCTGATTTCTTTCTTAATTTGATTATTATTGGCGAAAATACGGGTAATCTTGATAAGATTTTTCTCCATCTTGCTGAATATCTTGAGATGGAAGTGGATATTACAAAAAAAGTAAAATCTGCTTTGCGATATCCCCTAATGGTGATTGGAGCAATTATTATAGCATTGCTCATCATTAATGTTTTTGTTATCCCTGCCTTCGCTAAACTCTATGCAAATATGCATGGTATTTTACCATTGCCGACACGCATTCTCTTAGCCACTTCCAATTTTATTATCCATTATTGGTATCTTTTAATTGGCATCGTTGTGTTAGCTATATGGGCTATTAGATCTTATATCCATTCGCCTAAAGGGGCAGTTCAGTGGGGAAAATTCCAGCTTAAAATTCCGGTTATCGGATGGCTTATCCATCGAATATTACTTACGCGATTCGCCCGACTTCTTTCTCTGGTATTACGTGCGGGCATCACGGCTGTAGATGGTATTCAAATGGTAGGTGCATCAACTAATAATGCTTATATGTCTTCACGAATACAAGGAGTTACTGATTTAATAGCTAAAGGAAATACAATTTCGGCTGCTATAGATAAAACCAATCTTTTCCCTCCTCTAATTATTCAGATGATCGTACTTGGAGAGGAGAGTGGTACCATCGATCACCTACTTGATGAGGTGGCAGAGTATTACCAACGTGAGATCAATTATGATATTGTACGTATAAGTGACACTATTGAGCCTATTTTATTGGTAATCATTGGTGGCATGGTATTGGTTCTTGCATTGGGAGTATTTTTGCCAACATGGAACTTAGCTTCTTTGGTGAAACAACAATGATAGATGTGAAAAAATTCTACTCTCTATCGCGGCTCCATAGTGTAATGTAACTCATTTTAATTGCTATTCCTATGAACCTATTTATACGTTTTTTAGATTTGACTCAGGTTTATATTGAGGGAGCTTCGGTGTAGAGCGCTCTTCTCAATATTCAGCTGATTGTTGAGCTATACTGTAAGAATAGGAGTTGTTACTTTTAAGATAGATTTGTTTCAGTGGTGCCATAATGAGAACATTTTGGGGCTGGTAACTTGTAACAAATTACTGCAGAAAGAGTTAAAAATGGACTAACAAATTATTAAGGATACTTGAAATGAATAAGCAAAAAGGCTTCACTTTAATTGAGTTAGTTGTGGTGATGGTCATATTAGGAATTTTAGCTGCTTATGCAATTCCCAAATTTTATGATTTCAGCTCACAAGCAAATATTGCAGATCTAAATGGTTTAGCTGGAGCGTTAAACTCAGCTAATGTCACTGCTCATGGCGCCGCCTTAGCTACGGGTCAAACTGGAGCTACTGGCTCAATAACCATGGAGGGTGCTACTGTTGGATTGGTTTTTGGTTACCCATCCGCTGCGGGTATTGTGAATGCAATGAATGTGTCGAGTGCCTTTGCTGTATCTACCTCAGGTACTTCAACAACTTACACACTCAAAACGAATTGCACGGTGGTATATACTCAAGCAACCAGTGCTACAACTCCTCCAACTGTGGCAGTGAACACTGGTGGATGTTAATTTTAGTTCTTATTCGCTAAATTAGTCTAGGCATCGCCTAGCCTACATTAACCCCATGTGCAAGCACATAGGCTACTGAATATGAAATATAATGTTGGGTTAAAATTCGGAAGAGTAGCCTTGATTTTACTTCGCTTCACTCTGACTTCTCTTTTTTTAGAACATAACTACCTGGTGCGTCCATTACCGATTTTAATGGCAATTGGTTAAAATCAGGAGCAGGTATGAGTTTTCCTGAATGAGTTTTTAACCATTTTAACCATTCTGGCCACCAAGAGCCTGAGTGTTCTGTTGCTTGCTCCAGCCATTTTTCTGCATGGGCTGGGGAATGATTATTGACCTTATAGCCGTATTTTTTCATTTCAGGTGAATTGATAATTCCTGCTATGTGTCCGGATCCACCAAGTACAAAACGTTTAGGGCCATTCATAAGTTGAAAGCCCACGTAAGTAGTTTTCCATGGAGCTATATGATCTTTTTCGGTAGAAAGGAAAAAGGTTGGTATATCAATGGTACTGACGTCAATTGGGGTATGATTAAGATGAATTTTACCTGGTTTTACCAGATCATTATGCAAATACATCCATCTTAAATATTGGGAATGCATAGTTGCAGGCATGTTGGTGGAATCTGAGTTCCAATACAATATGTCAAAAGGAACCGGGTTTTTACCACGCAGATAATTTTTAATAAAGAAAGACCAAATTAAGTCATTGGCCCGGAGTGAGTTAAAACTTGAGGCCATGAATTTTCCAGCAAGATAACCTTTAGATTTCATTTCATCTTCCAGTTTTGCTATTTGCTGTTCATCAATAAAAACGGCAATATCGCCTGGATCACTAAAATCAATCATAGACGCCAAAAAGGTTGCACTACGAATGGAGTTATCTTGTTGTGCTTTATTATAAGCAAGTAACATCGATAGAAGTGTTCCACCGATACAAAAGCCCATAGTATTAACCTGCTTTATACGGAGCTGCTTTTGAATCATACTAATCGCGGTTAATGGTCCTTCACTTAAATAATCGTATAGACTTTTATGAGAGAAATTGGAGTCTGGATTAACCCAAGAAATGATAAATACAGTGATTCCTTGTTTGACTAACCACCCAACAAGGGAATTATGTGGGCTTAAATCCAGAATATAATATTTGTTTATCCAGGGGGGGATAATAAGAAGAGGGATAGACTTTACTTTAGTGGTTTGTGGCGTGTATTGAATCAGCTCCATCAGGTTGTTACGAAAGACTACTTTTCCCGGAGTAATGGCAATGTTTTTACCGAGCTGAAATGCCTCTGTATCGGTCATTTTAATCATGAGGCGCGGTGAACCAACTTCTAGATCAGAAAGTAAATTATGAAGCCCATGCAATAAGTTTTTGCCATGACTTTTCAATGTTTCATCCATGATTTGAGGATTCGTATGAAGAAAGTTAGCCGGGGATAACGCATCTAGATATTGCTTGGTAAAAAATTGGAGACGCTTTGCTGTATTTATATCAGGGTATTCTATCCGCTCAAATAAGGTATTCATATGTTGACTGGCTAAAAGGTAATGCTGAGTTAACATATTAAAAAAAGGATTGTTTATCCAGTCTTCTTCATGAAAGCGTGGATCATTTATGGGCATGGGGGTTCCATTTAACCAATATTGTAATTGGGTTTGTGCTAAATTAAATGCGTCTTTCCAGTATGCGAGTTGCATTTCCCAGATTTTTTCAGGATTCTGCAGAAGGATACTCATTACATTTTGGAAATGTTCCGTTAACTCAATATACTGATTGATTATTAAGGGAATTTGTAAAGGAGTTTCTTTTATATCAGAAATAATTTGCAGACTTTTTGCTGCTATAGCCTGCAATAACTCACCAAGTTCTTTGTCGTGGGTCATCCTAACTCCTGTGGACAAATAATTTTGTATATTATTTTGGTTTGTTTATCGTTATGGATCAAGAGTTGTATGTCTGGAAAATTTATTATTTACCAATCTCTCGTTCTTCCTTCATGCCAAAAATAACCGCTTTCTTTTTTCTTGTTAACCAATTCAAAGAGTTCGCATGCCGTATCCGAAGGCAGTTTGGGGGCGTTATTTTTTCCCATATCCGTCCTTACCCAACCTGGGTCAAAACTCGAGACAGTAACTCCAGGAAGTCTTTTGGCCAGGAGTAGAGTATACATGTTGATGCAGGATTTTGACATTTTGTAATGAGGTACTGATGCTGAGTCATTTGAACTAAAAGCGCCCCATCCCGAAGAGATATTGATTATTTGGGCGTTGGGATTTAACTTTGGAATGCATTGTTCGGTTAACTCAATAGTTCCAAAGACATTAACCGAGAATGTTTCTCTTAACTGACGCATGTTAATTTTTTCTTCATCCCAATCTTCAAGTAGAATGGCTGCATTATTAATTAATACATCAAATTTTGGTAATAGTTCAGCGAAATGATTAATTTGTTCTGCATCCATCAAATTAAGCGGATGAATGTTTAAATTCTTGTGTTTTACAGGAGTATCACCATGTGTTGAAGTTCCAATAACGAGCCAGCCATTCATTAAAAATAATTTGGCTGTTTCAAGGCCTATCCCCCGACTAATCCCTGTAATTACAAGAGTATTCACTGTCTATTTTCTCCATAAAGTACTTCTGTAATTTCACTGCCTTTAAGTTAAGAATCTGTTCTTGGCTACGTTCAGCGACTAGTTGGCGGGAGGCCAGTGATAAGCCTTAATGGCAATACTATGTCACCTGAGTGACGCGACGCAGAACTCGGAGAACCTGATCCATTAAACGCCCGGGTTTTGCTCGGCTTCACCCAGTCTACACATGTATTTTGTTTCTACAGATCAATGTTTGAAGTGGCGGATTCCGGTGAATACCATAATTATTCCATGTTCTTCAGCGCAAGCGATAATTTGTGCATCTCTGATTGAACCGCCTGGCTGAATAATAGCAGAAATCCCAGCTTCTGCAGCAATCTCTATTGTATCCGGAAAAGGAATAAATGCGTCAGAAGCCATGACTGAACCACGGGGGGCAAATCCCATTTGTGCTGCCTGCCAAAGGCCAATACGAGCACTCATAACTCGGCTGGTTTGACCTCCACCGATACCAATTGTTGCTGCATCTTTAGCATAAACAATCGCATTAGATTTCACATGTTTTACTGCAAGCCAGGCAAACATTAAATCATTCATTTGCTGTTCAGAGGGTTTGTTCTGGGTCTTGACCTTAAATTCATAACTTCCGAGTGAAATAGAGTCATGTTCTTGTACCAGCAAGCCCCCATCTACTTTTTTCATGTTCAAACGAAATGCATCATCGTGTTTCCAGGCTCCAGTTGATAAAACACGAATATTTTCTTTACCTGCAAGAATTATTTTTGCCTCATCACTGATCTCAGGAGCTAGAATAACTTCTACAAATTGGTTGTCGAGAATGGTTTTTGCAGTAGTGCCATCCAATTTTTGGTTAAAGGCGATGATGCCACCGTAGGCCGATGTTGGATCACATTGAAAAGCCTTCAGATAAGCGTTAAGAGGAGAGTCACTTACTGCAATCCCACAAGGGTTTGCATGCTTGATAATTACACAAACGGGTTTTTCGCAAGAAAATGATTTAGCGCAATCCAACGCAGCATCAGCATCTAGAATGTTGTTATAGGATAATTGCTTGCCTTGAATCAATTGGGCAGAGCCTAAAGAGCCGGATGAAACTTTTTTATCAACATAAAAAGCGGCTTGTTGGTGTGGATTTTCTCCATAGCGTAGGTCGGTTATTTTATTAAATTGGCATGTTAGTACTTCTGGAAAACCACAGGGAGTATGCTGGGCATCTAAGGTGGTCAGATAATTAGTAATTGCTGCATCATAAGCGGCAGTATGAGCAAATGCTTTTTTTGCCAGTGTGAATCCCCAATTGGAAGGAACTTTTCGGCTTTTTAAGTAGTGAATGAGTTCGGCGTAATCTTCTGGTTTTACCACTACGAAAGTGTTTGCATGGTTTTTTGCTGCTGAGCGAATCATGGCGGGTCCGCCAATATCGATATTTTCTATAGCCTCATTGAAATTACAGTCAGGTCGACTGATGGTTTGTTCAAATGGATATAAATTAATAACAAGCAAATCGATGGGTTTTATGGAGTGCTCTTTGAGCGTTTTTTCATCTTTCTTCCCACGTGCGAGTATACCTGCATGAATAGCTGGGTGTAAGGTTTTTACTCGACCATCGAGCATTTCAGGAAAGCCTGTACACTCACTAACATCGATGACTGGTAATTTATGTTCTTTGAGTAATGCCGCAGTATTTCCCGTTGCGATAAGTTCCACGCCCATTTGATGAAGTACTTTGCCCAATTCCACTATACCCCGTTTATCAGAAACACTAAGCAGAGCTCTTTGGGGTTTAAAGGCAGAGAAAGCATATTCTTGGACCATTATAATTTCCTTAACTAAGTTTAGCCTGAGTGAGGCGCAGCGGAACCCGGGAAATTCAGAGTATAATCTCAGGTTAGGTTTTTGCACTACCAAAACAAGATCAACGACAATTTAATCTGTTTTATGAGTAAAAGCCAATAATGACCATCCATTAAGGTTTTCCTGATGGATCGCAGTAAACATTGGAGCGTAGGTTTCAATGAGCTTAAACGCTTGTTCTTCCAATATTCCTGATACAATAAGCATCCCTTTAGGGGTTAGCAATTGTTGAAAGCGTTCTTTCAGTGTAATTAATGGTGCTAACAAAATGTTTGCAATAATCAAATCTACAGGCTCGTGTGCTACATCGGGCATGCTGATTAATAATTTGTGTTCATCAAGTCTGTTTGCCGATGCATTGCTTCGAGTTGCCTGCAGAGCTTGTTGATCGATATCGATTGCATGTACTTTTGCCGCCCCTAACTTTAATGCGGCCAAAGAAAGTATCCCTGAGCCACAACCGTAATCAATCACGGATTTATTCTTTAAATCAGCTTGTTCCAGCCAGGTTAAACATAAGGCAGTGGTAGGATGAGTTCCAGTTCCAAATGCCAAACCAGGGTCTAACATTAGATTAACCGCATCGGGTTCCGGAGGAGTTGACCAAGTGGGGCAGATCCATAGGCGTTTGCCAAAGCGTTGTGGTTTGAAATCATCCATCCAAGCTCGTTCCCAATCCTTATCTTCCAGAACCTCTAGAGTACAAGTTAATTTGGGGTAAGCGTGCGTTAAGTGATCGCGAGTATATTGCGCCTGGAACACTTCTGAAAATAGAGCCTGAATAACAACTTCAGGCCATAATGGTGTTGTTCCTGGTTCAGGCTCAAGAACAGGATTGTCATTTTTATCGGTGAGCATAATGGACAGCGCACCGAATTCCTCTAACTCCTCGCTAAGCAGTTCTATTTCTTGGCTTGGGCAATGTTCTATTTTTAATTGAAACCACACAGCATTAATCCTTCAACATTTTTTCCAGATAGTGAATATTGGTACCACCTGCTATAAAAGATTGGTCATGGAAAATACGCTGATGCAATTCAATATTGGTTTTTATACCGTCAATAATGATTTCATCGAGCGCGTTTCGCATTCTTGCAATGGCTTCAGCACGAGTTTCTCCATAACTAATCAGTTTACCTATCATGGAATCGTAATTTGGCGGAACGGTATAGCTGCTGTATATATGAGAATCAAAGCGAATACCTGGGCCTCCAGGTTGATGTAATAATTTTATTGTTCCTGGTGAGGGCATAAACGTTCTTGCATCTTCAGCATTAATTCGGCATTCAATTGCATGACCACGCAGTTTTATGTCTTCCTGGGTGAGTGTCATCGGTATATCACTGGCAATTTTGATTTGTTCTTTAATCAAATCAATTCCCGTGATCATTTCAGTTACGGGATGCTCAACCTGGATTCGTGTATTCATTTCAATAAAATAAAAACATCCATCTTGATATAGGAATTCAAAAGTTCCCGCACCACGATATTGCAGTTCTTGGCACGCCTTGACTACAGAGGCACCAATTTTATTTCTTAGCTCAACACTGATTCCGGGAGCCGGTGCTTCCTCTACTACTTTTTGATGTCGTCTTTGCATCGAACAATCACGCTCACCAAGATGAATGGCTTTACCTTTACCATCTCCTAGCACTTGGAATTCAATGTGACGTGGATTTTCGAGGAACTTTTCCATGTAAACAATGGGGTTATTAAATGCAGCTTTGGCCTCACTACGGGTAAGTGCTATGGCATTAAGCAGATTTGCTTCAGCATGTACAACACGCATACCACGTCCACCGCCACCTCCCGCAGCTTTAATGATTACTGGATAACCAATTTTTCGAGCAATTTCCAGATTGAGTTGATCATCATCAGATAAGGGGCCGTCTGATCCAGGAACACAAGGAACTCCGGCAGCTTTCATCGCATTGATAGCAGACACCTTATCCCCCATGAGGCGAATGGTATCACCTCGAGGACCAATAAAACGAAATCCACTCTGTTCTACTACTTCTGCGAAATCAGCATTTTCAGAAAGAAACCCATAACCAGGATGAATTGCTACAGCATCAGTAATTTCAGCAGCAGAAATTATCGCAGGGATGTTGAGGTAACTTTTTTGTGCTGGAGCAGGGCCTATGCATACGGTTTCATCTGCGAGACGAACATGCAATAAATCTTTATCTACATCTGAATGTACGGCTACAGTCTGAATGCCAAGCTCTTTACATGCGCGCAAAATGCGAAGAGCGATTTCACCTCTGTTGGCAATAACAATTTTACTGAGCATGAATGCACCCTCTATTCTATGACAAACAGGACCTGATCGTATTCAACAGGTTCACCATTAGCGACGAGTATTTCAACGATTTTACCGGCGCGATCCGCTTCAATTTCATTAAACATTTTCATTGCTTCAACAATACATAGAACATCACCTGCTTTGACTGTTTGACCAAGGGTCACAAAAGGTGGACTTTCTGGTGATGGGGAAGTGTACATTGTACCCACCATAGGCGAGCGAACTTTGTGACCTGAAACCGTAGGTACCGGTTTACTTTCATGGTGAGAGGGTATTGCTGGAGCAGGAATACTATTCACAGCAGGATATGACTCCTGGCGTGGTGCAGGAGAAGAAACATAGTGAACCTGAGGCGGTTCTATCGCTGGTGCGCTGCTATGACGGCTTAGTCTCAGCGATTCTTCACCTTCTTTAATTTCAATTTCAGAAATGCCAGTTTCTTCCAGCAATTCAATTAATTTTCTGATTTTACGAATGTCCATTATTTGATTCTCTTTCAATAATTGATGTTAATGCTAATAAATATCCTTGCGCACCCAAACCACTGATAGTACCTTGTGCAATATCTGAGAAGTAGGAATGGTGGCGAAAAGGTTCGCGGGAATAAATGTTACTGATATGTACTTCAATAAAGGGAATTGCAACAGCACATAAGGCATCCCTTAAAGCCACGCTGGTATGTGTAAATCCTGCGGGATTAAAAATTATATAATCTATTTTGTCGATACTTGCTTGGTGAATTATTTGAATTAAATCTGCTTCAGAATTGCTTTGATGGTAGTTTAATGCAAATCCGGCTTTTGTTGCTTCTTTGACTAGACGAGAATTAATATGATCTAATGTTGTAGCTCCATAAATTGAAGGTTCTCGAGTTCCCAAGAGGTTCAAATTTGGTCCATGTAAAACCAGAATTTTTTTCATGTTTTAGTTAGTATCGAGCAATTTTTTGCAGATTTTGCCTTATCTTCCTGAAATTGTCTATATATCTCCGAAGATATCTACATGATCTCTACTTTTTTTATATTTTTTGGGGGGCCTATACCTGTGTATAAATTAAATCATTTGGAGACAATAAAGTAGGCAGGATTTTACTTCTGCGTTGACACATATCGCAAGGATCAAGATAAATGACTGAATTTCGTTGGCCGAATGAGACTATCAAGACACAATAATTCGATAAAATGAATTTTTCTTTTTTAAAAATCACACCATTCGAGAAATTCTTTGGAATCGAAAGTTTTTCATCACGCCAATATTTTCATATGGGTATGCTGTTAATCATTAAATAATAATTTCAAAAATTATAAATTTATGCTAGCTTGGATAGGTTTTTTAGAGTTATTGGTTGTGTTCACAGGTGTGACTCACTGTTGAAACCAATCAAGTTATTTGTAACTTGATTTTAAGGATTAATTGGTTTGGCAGGGGATGAGTTGCTTTCAATTTAGATTAAGTTGCAAAGAAGGAGTGGGTTTCCATGCATCATAATTACTATTTATCTCCCTTGGCTGTTGCACTGGCTTTAGGAATAGCATCTTCTGCGAGAGCCGCAGAACCGATGCCTTTACAGAAGGCATCTCTTGAGCAAGTAAAGCAAAAGTTTGCTTTGACGACACAAGGTGTTGCAGTTGCCAAAGACAGTTTACGCTTTATAAGCGAACATACTGACAGTAATAAAGTAACTCATGTTCGTATGCAACAACAGTATGAAGGATTTCCTGTTTATGGTGGTTATGCAATTATGCATAGCATGTATACAGCACAATCATTAACCAAAGCACAGTCAAATGTAGCAATGAATGGTGTTGTTTATAAAGGTCTGCAAACCGAATTGGGACAACCTGATGCTTCTTTTGTGAAAAATGCGGATTCAGCGTTACAACAATTTAAAGCCAAGTATGCGGGTAAAGATGTAAGTGATGAAAAAGTCACTCCTATGGTTTATATCGATGCTCAGCATAAAGCACATTGGGCTTATAAAGTGAGTGTTCTAGTTGCTCATAGAGATCAAATTCCAGAGCGCCCAACTGCAATTATTGATGCAGAAACTAACAAACCGTTTGTCCAATGGAATGATATTAAAACAGGTAAAAGCTCGGTTAATGGCGCCGGTTTTGGTGGAAATAATAAAACAGGTTTCTATCAATATGGTGTCGACTTACCTTATCTCGATGTAACACGTGATGCGGGTAGTGAATCGTGCTTTATGGAGAATACTGATGTCAAAGTAATCGACATGGATCACAGATACAGTTCAAAACGCAGAGCAATGAAATTCAATTGTCCAACCAATGACTCTAATATTTACCTCACTGGTTATAGAGGAGATGGTTATGACAAACAAAACGGAGCCGCTTCTCCAACGAATGATGCATTGTATGCAGGTCACGTAATTAATCACATGTATAAAGAATGGTATAACACGAATGCACTGAGTAATTCGGATGGTTCTCCAATGCAATTAGTTATGCGGGTTCACTATGGTGAAGGCTATGAGAATGCATATTGGGACGGCCAGCAGATGACTTTTGGTGATGGCGATACCATGATGTATCCATTGGTCTCTTTGGGCGTAGGAGCACATGAAATCAGTCATGGTTTTACAGAGCAACACTCTAACCTTGAATATTATGGACAATCAGGTGGTATGAATGAGGCGTTTTCTGATATGGCCGCTCAAGCAGCAGAGTATTATTCTGTAAATAAAAGCACCTGGCAAATCGGCGGCGAGATCATGAAAGAAGACAGTGGCTGGGATGCATTACGTTATATGGATAAACCAAGCCGTGATGGTGAGTCTATTGATACTGCTGATGAATATTATGGTGGTCTTGATGTTCATTATTCCAGTGGAGTATACAACCATTTATTCTACATATTAGCCAACCAACCAAGTTGGAATACCCGATTAGCTTTTGATGTTATGGTTAAAGCCAACATGGATTACTGGACACCCTATTCAAATTTTGATGAAGGTGGCGAAGGTATAGTAAGTGCCATATCTGATCTGGTAGCCGGTGACCCGAACCATGAGAGATATCCTGCAACGGCTATTTGTGACGTTAAAAAGTCATTAAATGAAGTTAAAATCACCACTAATATGGATGGTTGTAACTAATCTGTGTGGATAATAAAATCAGCCAGAAGTTTGCTTATAACTTCTGGCCGTTCCATGTGAACATGATGTCCACCATCCATTTTTTTAATTGTAAGATTTTTTACCGCTTTAATTCGATTAGCAATGATTTCAGTATCAAAAGAAAATCCTCGGCTGGATAATATTAAACAGGTTTTTGCAGTAATTTCTTGTAAGCAAGAAAGTACTTGGGGTTCTGTCATACGCAAAGGCGAGCGTACTAATAAACGTGGATCATGCCGCCAATAAAATTTACCGTGTTTTTCTACTAAGCTTCGTTCACAAAGAATTTTTGCAATGTCTAAAGAAACATATCCTTTAAAGGCGCGTGCAAGAGCTGCGCTATTTATACTGTCATATCCTTTGGATTTCTTGCGTTGTTGAGCAAGAAAACATGCATAATCTCTTAATTGCTGGCATGCAGTTTCAGCAGGATGAGAAAATGGTCCTAAACCCTCAATCAGGCTTAGAGAAAGAAATCGTTCGGGGATTACACCTCCAACCAAGCTTGCTAGACAAGCGCCCATTGAATGTCCTAATAGATGGAGCTTATCAAGTTTTAGCGCATTGATTAGTTCGATGACCACAAAAATACCATCAAAAAAATGATAGTGGCATCCTTCGGGAAGATGCGAGGAATAGCCATGCCCAGGTAAATCAACGGCAATAAAATGAAAATCATTCTCTAAATATGGCGCAAGAGGAGCAAAACTGTTTGCATTATCCAACCAACCATGTAGTGCTAGGATAGTCGGCTTATCGGGGGTTCCCCAGGTTTTGCAGGCTAGAGAAAAACCCGGAATGTTAAGGTTTAATGTGTTCATTTTATTTATTATTTTTTTATTAATATTCATGATCATTATATCTCTACCGCAAATAGGAGAGCTATAATTCATTATAGAATGAATAAGAATTTTTTACTGAGTCGTTGTACTTATCACAATAACTTGATGCTCATAACTTTTGAGTAAAGTAGGTAATTGAAGTGGATACAGTACAATTTTTTTATGCATTTAGTGTTATGCTTAATCCATGAACTTGAATCGAGTAAACTATGCAACAAGGAACACATAGCGTTTCATTAATTACTTACAATATTCATAAAGGTTTTGGTGTAGGTGCTGTACGGTTTTTACTTCCTAAAATGCGAGATGCCATTACTAGCTTACAACCTGATTTTGTTTTTTTACAAGAAGTTCAAGGTGAACATATAAAAAGACAAAAGCGAATTAATGCTTGGCCTGATTCACCGCAATTTGAGTATATTGCTGAAAATATTTGGCCCCATTATGTTTATGCAAAAAATGCCGTATATGAGTCAGGACATCATGGAAATGCAATTTTAAGTAAATATGCTTTTGAACGATTTGAAAATATTAATCTTGCAAACATACGCAGAGCCTCTAGAGGGATATTACACGCTCAACTGAAACTGGACAACGTCACCATTCATTTGTTATGTGTGCACTTAGGCCTTTTTAAAGCAGAGCGTATGGTGCAATGTAATGCTTTAATGCAACGTATAAAGGATGTTGTTCCACCAGATGAGCCTCTGCTGATGGCAGGAGATTTCAATGATTGGCGTACTATTATTTCTAAGCCTTTGGCTGAGGACTTAAATATAGAAGAGGCTTTTGTCTCAGTGGAGGGCCAGCATGCGCGCTCTTTTCCTGCAATCAAACCAGCGCTTTGCATTGATCGTGTCTATTTTCGTGGAATGAAAGTTCAAGAAGTAGCTTGTTTACATGGCAAGCCTTGGCGAATGCTTTCTGATCATTTGCCACTTTATGCGCGTTTTGAATTGATTAAACCCTTGTAGTTTTAAACCATAAAAGCCAGTTTCGAAGTGCGCTACAAACAGCAATATATTAATTTCACCATAAATAAGAGGTTCTATAAAATTTCCCACAAGAAGTAAACTCATAAAATAAATAGCAGTTAAATAACGTAATGATCGGTTTATTTTAGGTATGTAGTCATAGAAACCAAACCAGTGGCAATCCAGCAAAACATAAGAAAAACATTGATAAATTAAGATCAGTAAATAACCACTCTAAATTTAATACTCGCTGTGCATAGGGGAAGCTTATTGAGCAATTGAGTGAATGATCAAAAGGAGTTTGTTCGAAGGTACGAGTAACTACATAATACAAAAAGGTTTAGCCTAATAACAAAGCAATTGTTATAAAACAGGATTTATAATCTAGCAAATCCTTATTCATTTTTTTTCTAAAAATTGCTTTTTCTTAAAATACTATCTTGCACCTATTTTTGATTTTAGAAAATTCTTGAATTTATATTTTTTGGGGATTGGTTCAATGTAAAAACCTTCCCCAAAAACAAAGATTATTCCATTTTGTTGTTGTATTCACCTACACAGGCTAGGCTATTCAACCGAGCACGTTTTAATAATGCTTCTTGTGCTTTAGCAATATTGGCCTTATTTCCACCCCAGGCAGCTAAACAATCCTCTTGTAATGCTCGCCCGAAAGAAAAGCTGAGTAGCCAGGGTTGATGGTCTATGCTATTAATCGCATTTAAATTTGCTGTAGCTTGTTGCGGTGTTTGTCCCCCAGATAAGAAATTAATTGTTGGTACAGCAGCAGGTACATTATTACGGAATACACCGATTGTGTAGTCAGCAATTTCATCAGGTTCACTGAAAGGGTTATGTGCTTTACCACAGGTTACCATGCTTGGTTTTAAGATAATATGTTCTAATTCAACCTGGTGGATAAATAAAGCGTGGAATAGCTCATGCAGCACAATTTCACATACTTCTGCACAATGTTCAATACTGTGATCTCCATCCATAAGCACTTCAGGCTCAACTATGGGAACAATTCCTGCTTCCTGGCAAGCTGCAGCATAACGAGCCAGATTTTCCGCTCCTGTTTTAACTGCAGTTAAACTGGGAGTAAATTCAGAAATTGAATAAACATTTCGCCATTTAGCGAACTTTGCACCTAATTTTTTAAAATGTTGCAAACGTTCAGATAATCCATCTAAACCTTGAGTGACTTGTTCTCTTTCAGTATTAGCTAAAGTAACTAATCCTTTATCTACTTTGATGCCAGGAACGATACCTTTGTCAGCAAATAGTTTAGGAATAGCGGTTCCATGCTCATCAGTTTGGCTAAAGGTTTCTTCAAATAAAATAACCCCGTTAATGTATTGTTCCAAATCAGTTGTCGTTGCAAGCAGAAGTCTATAATCTCTTCGGTTTTCTTCGGTATTTTCAATACCAATTGAAGCAAAACGCTTACCTATTGTTGAATTGCTTTCATCTGCAGCTAAGATTCCTTTACCTTCTTGCAGCATCTGCTCCATAGTATTAGATAGTTCTTCATAATTCATATTGTATTTGCTCCTGATTGATTATCTAGATATATATTTTTCACGAATAATTTGTTGCATGGCAAAACCCTGGTCTTTTAATGAGTTAAATGCTTCATCGATCATACTGGGATTTCCACATAAATAAACAACATCGCGCTGAGGATCAAGGTTTAGCGTAGGAAAAGCATGTTGCACGTAGCCACTGTACTCATTTTCATTTAATTCATGCGCTGGCTGCCTGCTTAGATAGGGTCTAAATGTGACTCTAGGATATTTTTGAGAAAAAGCATAAAACTCGTTGGCATAGAGAATTTCTTCCCGTCGTTGTACTCCTTGCAGAATAACCACTTCGAGTGCAGGATGTTGTTCCATGAGTTCACCTAGCTCTTGGAGCATTGCTCGATAGGGGGTCACTCCTGTACTCGTAGCAACCAGGATAAATCGAGCAGGTATAGCCTCTTTGATAATTAAGCGACCATAGGGTCCGCTGATCTGAATAGTGTCTCCAGGTTTTAAATTATAAAGAAATTCGGTACCGGGACCATTTGCAAAATAACCTGCTGCGATTTCAATTTGATTATCTTGTTTTGGCGAATTGGCTATACTATAACTACGTTTTAATGATTTTCCTTGATGTTCAAAGTGAATGGTAATAAATTGTCCAGGTAAATAATTAAAATAGGGTGCAACTTCACAACCAAAAATGAAGTGTTTTACTTTAGGAGAGATCATAAATGACTCTTTTAAAGTGATGGGGAATGTATTTATTTGCATGACGAATATCAACTTTACCGTAAAAACTAGAGATTATAACTCTGAACTAAAGTTAATATAAGCAAAAAATTATGCATTACACGTTTTAACGGCATATAATTATATTATGAATACACCAGATCTTATAGCTATTATAGGCAATTTCAGCCGTTCTTTATACCCGGTGCAGCATTTAATTAGTGGGGGTGCGTACATACTGGGCATCTTATTTTTTTTGACTGCTATTTCCAAACTTAGAAAAATTGCAGATCACAGGGCACAGTCTTCATCGCAGGAAAAGATGTATAGTCCCATGATGTACTTATTATTTGGAGCGGTTCTCCTTTATTTACCCACGGCCCTAGATGTTATGGCGAATACGACCTTTGGAGTAGGTAACATTTTAACTTATACATCATATAATCCATCAAATATATTCAGTTCTATGGGTTTGGTGATACAAACAGCAGGAGTATTATGGTTTGTTCGTGGAAGTGTATTGGTTGCACAGTCGAGTCAGCCAGGGACTCAGCATGGGCCTAAGGGCTTGGTATTTATAGTTGCCGGGGTATTGGCAATGAATTTTGATAACACCATCGCGATGTTAAATTACATAATGAGTTCTATGGCTCGCTGGACTATGGCAATTACAGCAAGTCAAGGATATTAGCGGCCTCTAACTTTCTTCTCCACAGATTCTTAAGTTATTTGCTTTGGCAAAATCAATAATGGATTGATACAACAAAGGACTGGACTCTTTAAGTTTTGGGTCGAGTAAGACACATTGGTATCCCTCACTATTAACACTGGGTCGTAATAGGGGTGAATAGTGAATGCGGCTGTTCTTAAAGCTTGCTAGCGAACCACTCATCCTTTCTGCCCAATCGCTGGGTCTAAAAGTTTTCCCTTGGTCAGTTATTCCTTCTATAATAATTGTCTTATTTTTAGGTGTAGCCATAGCTTATTATACAATATAAATACAGTATGCTAAGTATACCATCATATGCTGGCGGCTGTACTGTAATTTATTCATTTTTTACATAAATAAATTTGTGTTAAATTTGGTTTTCAAAAGCACTTTTTATCCCTATTATGTCAACATATTCTAATTGGCATTTTTTTGAAGGTTATTAAGAATGGAAAAAGAAAGTCATTCTGGTATTTATTTGTTGCCTAATCTGTTTACAACGGCCAGCCTGTTCGCAGCATTTTATTCCCTTGTTGCATCAATGAAAGGGCAATTTGAAGCCTCTATCATCGCTATATTTATTGGTATGATTGCCGATGGTTTGGATGGGCGAGTTGCCCGCTTAACTCATACGCAGACTGAGTTTGGCGCTGAATATGACAGCTTATCCGATATGGTCACTTTTGGCGTTGCGCCATCATTACTGGTATATAATTTAATTTTAAGTCAGTTGGGAAAAGTTGGCTGGCTGGTTGCTTTCGTTTATACAGCCGCCGTTGCTCTGCGATTAGCGCGCTTTAATACCCAGCTTGAAACAGCAGACAAACGATATTTTCAGGGATTGCCTTGCCCACCAGCTGCTGCTGTAATGGCTTCTTTTGCTTGGTTATGCCATCAAAATGAATGGCAGAATATGTTTGTTGCCATATTAACTGCAATTTTGTCATTAGTTGTTTCAGGTTTAATGGTTTCTAACTTCCGCTATTACAGTTTTAAGGAAGTAGATTTTAAGGGAAAAGTTCCATTCCTGTACGTCTTGGTGATGATTATTTTATTTGTAGCCATTGCAGCAAATCCTTCGGTGGTTTTATTTGTCGGCTTTACTGTTTATGCATTATCTGGATTGCTTATGACTTTACTGGCTTTGCAAAAAATGAGAAAGCAACGAAAGAATTCTGAGAAGTAAACTACAAAAAAACAAAGAACAATTTAGGATTGATTTTCAGAAAGGATTATTATTTCAATCCTAATTACTCACCTTCGCCAAAATAATTATTAATTAGATTAGTCAAGGCCTCATTCATTTGCACTTCATCCGGGCCCTCTATTTCCATAATGAGTTCACTACCTTTATTGGCTGCAAGCATCATAACCCCCATAATGCTTTTTCCATTAACGGTTTGCGAGTTGCTGGTTACACCAATTTGGCTTTGGAATTTTGCTGCTGTAGAAACAAATTTCGCCGAAGCACGTGCGTGTAAGCCCAACTTATTAATTATTTTAATCTTAGTTTTAATCATAGTGCCCGCAATGTACCACGAATTAAGTAATAAGTGTAGCTGGGGCAGTAAAGTGAAATCTATAATAACAAGAGGTTTCTCTTCGCTGCGCCTACGGCTACTGCCTATCTTGGCCAAACTGTCCTGATTTTAAATACGATCAAATACGCTGTGTATGTGTTTCGCTAGTTACGAATTAGGGCATTTTGGCTCAAGCTAGCAAATGTAAACTACCTGTATTTCTTAATCATGGTGTTTATGGTTTTTTTCTTTATGTTTGCTCAGTTGACGTTCCAGTTTGTCAATCAAAGCATCAATTGCAGCATATAAATCTTCAGATTCTGAAGTTGCATGCAGTTCACCTTTGTTTACATGAACAGTTGCTTCAGCAATTTGACGTAGTTTTTCTACATTAAATACTACATTAATGGATTTGATTTGATCAAAGTGACGCTCCAGCTTATCGAATTTTTCTTCGGTAAATGCTCTGAGGGCAGGAGTAACATCAATATGATGTCCAGTGATGTTAATTAGCATAAAAAAATCTCCTAGTTACATAGAACCATGATGAAATCATGATCCTTAATTAATTACAAATTATTTTTCGTTCATTAGATGGAGCAATTCCCATTGCTTCACGATATTTTGCTACGGTTCGTCTTGCTACTTTGATACCCTGTTCTTCCAATAATTGGGTAATTTTACTGTCACTTAACGGTTTTTTTCTATTCTCCGCGGAAATTAATTTTTTTATCACAGCACGTATCGCTGTGGAGGAGCATTCATCTCCAGCATTGGTATTGACATGACTTGAGAAAAAATATTTAAGTTCAAATACTCCTCTAGGGGTATGGATAAATTTTTGCGTGGTGACACGAGAGATTGTTGATTCATGCATATCCAGAGCAGAAGCAACGTCATTGAGAATCAATGGTTTCATTGCTTCTTCACCATATTCGAGAAATCCTTGCTGGTATTCCATGATACATGTGGCTACTTTAAGCAGTGTTTCCTGACGGCTCTGGATACTTTTTAAAAACCAACGTGCTTCTTGTAGGTTATTTTTCAAAAATTGATTGTCTGCACTATTATCAGCTCGTTGAATTAAAGATGCATATTGGTTATTAATACTCAAATTCGGAAGCACACTTTGGTTGAGTTGTACTTTCCATTTATTATTGACTTTTTTAACTGTTAAATCTGGAATAATGTATTCTGTAATGTCTTCATGAATTAAATTACCAGGCTTGGGGTTTAATCCTTGAATTGTTTTCAATACATCATCAACCGTTTTTTCGCTAATCTGATGATTTTTCATTAATTGCTTATAATTGTGTTGGGCCAGCAATTCGATGTCTTTAGCAATAATTTTTTTAGTCAGTGCCAAATGTTCAACATTAATAGGAAGTTGTTCTAGTTGGACAAGTAGTGTTTCTGCGAGATTCATAGAAGCACAGCCTACGGGATCAAATAATTGCAAACGATGTCTTACTGCTTCTATTTCATCCAAATCGAGTGGGTGAGCGTCGCTGGTAAGACTTGCATGTAATTCCATTAGGCTTAAGGTTAGAAAACCATCGTTATTCACTGCATCAATGATGGCCGTTGCGATCGCTCGATCCACATCACTCATAGGGGAAAGTTCCAGCTGCCACCTTAGATGATCTTGTAAGTTGGTCGTCGTGCAATGTAAGTTGTCGAAATTATAGTCATTATCTTCAAATGCTGCGCGTTTACTTGGACTTTGGTAGAGTTCCGACCATTGAAAGTCATAAGATTCATCGTTATCTTGTTGTTTTACTTCATTAGTTTCAAATCCTTCTTTATCTTCGTTTGGCGTTGCTTCAAGCATTGGATTTGATTCAACAATGAGTTGGATTTCTTGCTGTAAATCGAACGTGGATAATTGTAACAGTCTTATTGCTTGCTGTAATTGTGGTGTTAGTGTTAAATGCTGTCCAATGCTTAGTTGCAATGATGGTTTCATGCAAATCCTCTTTGTATTCATTGCTATTTATTATCAGTTTAAACGATTCGTAAGGATTATCCAGTATCTACTGCGTTAATTTAGAAAATTACCTCTGAACGAATGGCATTTTAATAAATGGTTTAAAGGGGATTTAGAAACTAATATAGAACAAAGCCTGATGCATATCGTAATGACTTACTAGAACCCAACTTACTTGGGTTAAATAATTTTGTAGAATCGTGAAGATTTGGCTGAGTTAAAAATAAATAAAAGCCCCATAGAATATGGGGCTTAATTATTATTTAACTTTTTTCTCTTTAAAAAGAACATGCTTACGTACTTTTGGATCGTACATCATAAGCTCCATCTTTTCAGGATGGTTTCTTGGGTTTTTAGTTGTAGTTTTATAGTATCCAGTTCCTGCTGTGGATTCCATTTTCACTTTTATAGTGACGGCTGCCATGGTTTATCCCCTTAGTTATACTTTTTCGCCTTCAGCTCTGATTCTATCCAGAACTGCTTTAATACCTAACTTGTCTACAATACGCATACCTTTGGTGCTGAGTCTTAATGTGACAAATCGTTTTTCTTCTTCAACCCAGAAACTATGGTTCTGAATATTCGGCAGAAAGCGTCTTTTAGTTTTGTTGTTAGCGTGCGACACTTTATGACCAGTCATGGGTCGCTTGCCAGTTACCTGACATACTCTAGACATTGTGTTACTCCAAAATAGGTTTTAATTTGCTTGTCTTTGTAAAATTCTGGGCAAATAGCCGGATATGAAATACAAGAGCGGTTTTATATCAAAAAAATGCATTAGTTGCAAGATTTTTGTAAAAACATATAATTCGTGCTTTGACAAATAATGAGTGCAATTTATGCAGCGCAAGATAAAAAGTTATGTCTTAAGGGCTGGCCGGGTAAGTAATCGGCAGCGGCAAGGATTAGATCATTGGTTTAAAAATTATGAGCTTTCCGTTGGTGGAACTCCATGGAATTTGGCAGAAGAGTTTCACCGCATTGCAGATACAGTTGTTGAAATAGGTTTTGGCATGGGAGCGTCATTGTTGACTATGGCTCAAAATAATCCCGAACTTAATTATATAGGAATAGAGGTACATCAGGCTGGTGTGGGTAGCTTGGCTGCTGATTTGCATAAATATCAATTATCTAACGTACGGATTGTTGCTCATGATGCGGTTGAAGTATTCCGCACTCAATTGCTGGACAATTCACTTGCTGGTGTACAAATATTTTTTCCAGATCCTTGGCATAAAAAGCGTCATCATAAAAGACGTTTAATTCAGAAAGAATTTATTCAATTATTGGCAAAAAAAATCAAACCGGGAGGGTTTATTCATTGTGCAACGGATTGGCAAGACTATGCAGAGCACATGTTAGATGTTTTATCCACTGAGACTACTTTGCAAAATACACGCAAAGAAGGTGGATACTCACCTAGACCTTTGTCGCGCCCACTTACAAAATTTGAACAACGCGGCGAGCGCTTAGGACATGGGGTTTGGGATTTAATTTTTACTAAATTAGATGAAAATTCCTAATTAGTTTGGAACCACAATTTTTGAAGAATTGATGATTTTGTAGAAATTTTAACTATCCTTTTGATCTTCTATTGTCCAATGTGTAATATGAATCCGGATGGAACATTACAAAGGACGTAATATGGAATTTATCACTGAAATAAATGCAGCTATAAAATCAGGATTAGACAGATTTAAAAAATTCATTGACCAAAAGCTGCAAGTAGATACCAATTATCTTGAGCATCCATTCTGGATGAAAGAAGGTGCTCAAGTAACCGTTTTGAATTATCTGATCCAACAACATCAGAGAAAAGACGAAGATTCTGTTGATAAAAAAATGCCTTCTGATCTAACAGAATTTATTGATGTGGTTCTTGGAAGAATCCGGAATAAAAATATTGGTCAGCCTTTGCACCAAGCGATTGCTATGGGAAAGGTACAGCTAGTTCTTCATCTTTTGGATACCAATATTTTTGATGTCAATCAGCGTGATGAAGAGGGGCGCACCTTATTGTCTTTGGCTTTGCCTACTAAAAACCGCCAATTATTGAAAAAAATCTTAGCCTCTAAACCTGATGTTAATGCGACAACACGCCTTACAAATGCACGTATTTCTTTCCAACCCTTGCATCAATCCATAGCATTGGATTTTGCTTCAGGAGTAATCAATTTAGTAAGAAGCGGTGCAGATGTGACCAATCCTGTGGGGGCAATGAAAGATACTCCAGTGCTCTTGGCAGCACGAAAAGGCAAGATTAAGGCTCTTGAAGCTTTGTTAGAGGAGGCTCCAGCAGAAAAGCTGAAGCTCGACGCGGAAAATATTAAGTCTTCAGAAGGTAAGAGATTCGGCGATAATGCAATTGAAGCCCTTTGTAAACAGTTGAACCTTAATCGGAACAACAAAGATTTGCTGCGGGGGGTTGCTATGTTGCTTTGTCGTGGCGCTGAACCTCCGCGAAGTGATGAACTATGTCAATTATTGGCAGATAAACGTAGTGATTTGCTCAAGGAAATCGATCGTTATATGGATACTCGACCCGAATTGGTTGATCCTTTTGTGAACCGATGCCATTTAACTAATAGTGCATTGTATAAAATAATCTATGTGGATCATTCGTGGGGAAGTACTTTACGCCAGCTTTTTGGTAGGCCTAGTGACGCAGCCTTTGCAATAGAACGATTAGTCACCCGTAAATACAGCCGACGTCACGAAGGGAACACTCAAACTTCTATATTGCCAACAGTCGCTGCAGTGCCATTAAACGGAGATGAGGCTCCATTTAAGCTCTACGCAGAATTTGTACGACGTTATAATGAAGCTTATGAGAATCAAAAAATTACCAATCCTTGGAGCACAATGCGTTGGATGATTGCTGAAGGAAAATGTAATTGGGATACAATAAAGCAATACGCTCGTACCCATCAAGGAACCAGGACTCAAATTATCTATGACGATATGTTTAAGACCTTGCCGAAAATGGAGATGCATGAACAAATCGAGAGCTCGGTTTTAGAGGTTGAAGAACAGCATAATCCGATTGAAAATAAGTTATAATAAAACAAATTTTAATTAACAGCGGCATGCTTTCATAGAGATGGAAGCCACAAGAGGGCGTTTTGAGGGTACCATCTCTAAGTAAATAATAAATGTATGTATGCATTGAATTAAAATTTAAAAATTAATAGTAGTCTTAATTTATTTTTTGGGGTTAGTCATTATGAATATTAGTTTATTCCTTTTAATGATGATTTGTTTTATTGGTATGATTAGTCCAGGACCGGATTTTATACTTGTTACCAAAAACGCTTTGTTTTACCCCAAGCGACAGGCTTTAGCAACGGCTTTCGGTATTGTCACTGGATGCCTTTTTCATGCTACTTATTGCATTTTGGGGTTGGCGTTCATTATCACACAAAGCATTGTCCTTTATACAACTATAAAATATGCAGGCGCATGTTATTTAATTTATCTTGGATTAAAAGGTCTAAAATCCAAACAATCTTTAGCAATACATCAAGATCTTAGCACCATGAAAAATATAACAACTTCGAAAGCTTATATCGAAGGAGTTTTGTGTAATGCTTTAAATCCAAAGCTTGCAGTTTTTCTCTTCAGCTTGTTTACTCAGTTCGTCTCAATTAATGCATCAATGGGCGATAAGGCTTTAGTTGCTGGAGTGTTTATTGCTGAGTCCGCTTTGTATTGGCCTTTATTAGTTTTATTCCTGCAATCCAATAAAGTCCGAATGATATTCGCTAATTTTCAAGCCGTTTTAAGTCGGTTGTTTGGTGGTTTATTGGTTTATATAGGAATTCGCGTGATGTTGAGCGCGGATTAATTGTTGATGAGAAATAGAATGTTGAAAACAGCCTTAGGTTTAAAAAAAGCAGAATTAGATACCCCGTGCTTGTTAATTGATAAAAATATTTTGCACTCCAATTTAGAAATCATGAGGAAGCATTCTATTAAAAATAAGGTTAATGTCCGGCCACATTGTAAAACGCATAAGTGTTCTAAATTAGCTCAGTTACAGATTGAATACGGTGCAATAGGTGTTAGTGTTGCAAAAATTTCCGAAGCTGAGGTTCTTATTCAGAATGGACTGCCCAATGTCTTGATTACTTCGCCGATTGTTACGGACAATAAGATTTCTAGGCTCATCTCCTGTTTGGAGCAAGCACCCTCTACTTTAATAGTTGTAGATAATAAAGAAAATATAGTTGCTTTAAATGAAGCTGGCGCACGCCATAAGAAAATGATTCATGTTCTGGTGGATGTAGATCCAGGGATAGGACGTACTGGGGTTAAGCCAGAATATGCCTTAAATTTTGCTTTGGAAATGAAGCAATTTCCGTGGTTAAACTTGATGGGAATTCAATGTTATGCCGGTAATTTACAACATATATCTTCCTTTGATGAGCGCAAAATTAAGTCATTGCAAACGATGCAAATGGCAAGTGACCTTGTAAAATGCTTTAGAGAAAATGGCCTTAATTGCCCCATATTAACAGGAAGTGGAACAGGAACTTATGATATTGATGTTGAGGCGACAGAAGTAACTGAGATTCAACCTGGCTCTTATACGGTTATGGATGTTCAATACACTTCTATTGGTTCCCAAAGTAATGAAGAGCAATTTAATGCATTCAAACCGGCAATGACCCTTTTGACCACAGTCATTAGTAATAATAGAGCAGAGCATGTTACTGTTGATGCAGGTACAAAATCGATTTATGTCGATCAATGCAAACCTCAAATTATTAGTCACCAGGGCCTGAAATATGATTGGGGAGGATTTGGTGATGAGCATGGTAAGGTTACAGCAGTAAACGGTGCTCAATTACCTGGATATGGTGAGGTTTTAGAACTGATTGTTCCTCATTGTGATCCAACAATTAACTTATTTGATCAATTCTTTATTACTGAAAATGATATTGTAGTAGATGTTTGGGATATTGACCTCAGAGGAAAATGTCAGTAGGTCCCCAAACTCCTGACAAGATTTTTACAAAAGTACCAAATGTCAACATGCCCTAACTATCTCATTAAATTTTTCTTGCTGAATTAACCGTTTGAAAAAGCATATTTTATGGAAAATTAAGAATCCAGATCGAGTTAATTATACTAGGAAAACTTGCTTAAACTTCACATACCCCATAGAATTCTAGTTTTCTTAGAATTTGCCAGGAGAGTAGTACATGGGGTGGAATGAGCCAGATAAAGGCAAAGATCCCTGGAAGGGTAAAAATCAGCCTCCAGATTTAGATGAAGCTCTTAAACGTGTTCATGACAAATTGAAGAAGATTCTATTCGGAGGAGCTGCTAAAATGAGTAATGAGCCTTCCAAAAAGTCAAATAGCGCTCTAGTGACTTTAATAGTTGTCTCGATTGCCTTTATCCTCTGGGTACTTTCTGGCATTTTTATCGTTGATCCCGCTGAGCAAGCCGTGATTCTTCGTTTTGGCAAATATGTCGAAACTGTGGGCTCAGGACCTCATTGGATACCAAGAATTATTTCTTCCAAAATTATTATGAATGTGGATAGAGTGTTGGATTATTCCTATTCTGGACAAATGCTTACTCGGGATGAAAACTTGGTCTCAGTGTCTTTGGCCGTCCAATATCGTATTGGTGATCTGGAAGATTACTTATTTAATGTAGCCAATCCCGAAGAGAGTTTGCAGCAGGCGACCTCAAGTGCTCTAAGGCAAGTTGTGGGAACAACTACATTAGATCAAATGATTACTGAAGGTCGTGAAGTTTGGGGGAATCAAGTTCAAGATACTTTGGCAAAAACATTGGATTTGTATAAAACGGGTATTTCGATCGTGAATGTATCTCCTCAGCCAGCACGTGCACCTGAGAGCGTCCAAGATGCGTTTGATGACGCGATTAAAGCACAAGAAGACGAGAAACGCTTTAAAGAACAAGCCTATGCTTATGCGGCAAAAGTAGTACCGATCGCTGAAGGGAAGGCAAGCCGTATTCAGCAAGAGGCCGAAGCTTATTCCAAACAGGTTGTATTGAATGCCCAGGGAGAGGTTTCCGAATTCTTGGCCTTGCTTCCTCAATATATCGCGGCTCCCAATATCACGGCGGAACGCATGTATTTGGAGACGATGCAAAAGGTGCTAAGCCAGACCAGTAAGATCATTGTTGATAGCAAATCGGGTAATTTGTTGTATCTGCCCCTAGATAAATTATTTGAAAAGCCCTCCTCTTTTCCAACTGTCTCCGCTAAAAATGGCAAAACGGAGAGAGATGAGAGTGGTGAGACAGAGAATTTAGTCGATGATCGTGAGTTTACTAGACCTGTTTATCGACAAGGGAGAGATTAACAATGAAAACTACTGCTAGAACCCTTGGCATCCTGATCTTCTTAATATTTTTATTTTTATTGACCAGTGTATTTACAATAACAGAAGGACAGCAAGGTATTCTTCTGCGTTTGGGGCGTCTGGTCGATGACAAATTGACTAATAAAGTTAAGGTATTGAACCCTGGTTTGCATTTTAAAATCCCGTTTATCGAAAATGTACGTATTTTTGATACTCGTATTCAAACAATGGACATTAAATCGACTCGTATTGTTACCAAGGAAAAAAAGGATGTAATGGTTGATTATTATGTTAAATGGAAGATTACTGATTTGGCTCAGTATTTTAGGTCAACTGGTGGTAGTGAATTTAAAGCAGAAACATTATTGGAACAACAATTAAATACGTTATTACGCGCTCAGTTTGGTAAACGTACCATCTCTGAAGTAGTATCGGGCGGCCGTGATGATTTGATGGAGTTGTTGCGGAAAGCGGCTCAAAAGCAAGCCGGTGGATTAGGTATGATTGTGGTTGATGTGCGCATTAAAGGAATAGAGTTGCCTGCCAATACCAGCAATGCGATTTATCAGCGCATGCGTGCTGATATGCAAAAAATTGCGAACAGACATCGTGCTGATGGTCAAGCGGCTGCTGAGGAAATAAAAGCTAAAGCAGATGCTAATGTCATGGTCTTATTGGCAAAAACTCGCAGCAATGCACAGAAAACAAGAGCAATTGGACAAGCACAAGCGGCATCAATTTATGCAGATGCATACAATAAAAATAAAGATTTCTTTGCTTTATATCGCAGTTTGCTTGCATATGAAGTGAGTTTTAAAAGTAAAAAAGATATTTTGGTATTGGATCAAAGTAGTGCATTTTTTGATTATTTTAAGGGCGCTACACCAAAAAATGATGGTGTACCTGCTAAAAAGTAACTATAATGTTGAGTTTTGATAACTATTCATCCTATAGCAAAATTTTGGAGAACGTCCAAATTTGAGTCCAGGTTGAATAAAAACATTCTGAAAAAGTACGATGAGTTTGTGAGTTTTTTTCAGAATGTTTTTTATTTGAGATGCCTCTAATTCGGAAGTAGGTCAGGGAGGAGTAGTTACAAATTTTGTTGAAATTGAGTTCAAATGTTCTCAATTTAGAGCGGCGAATAGCATTTTGCAAATTAAGAGTAGATCATGGGTAAAAACGTTGTTGTTTTAGGAACGCAGTGGGGCGATGAAGGCAAAGGTAAAATTGTCGATTTATTAACTCAAGATGCGCAGGTTGTTGTTCGTTATCAGGGCGGTCATAATGCAGGCCATACCTTAAAAATTAATGGGGTTAAAACTGTTCTACGCCTCATTCCATCAGGTATGCTCCGACCCAATGTAATTTGTTACATTGCAAACGGAGTGGTTCTTTCGCCCGATGCACTTTTAAGTGAAATAAAAGAACTAGAACAAAGTGGGGTCGATGTTCGTTCTCGCTTACGCGTTAGCATGGCATGCCCTCTAATTCTCCCATGTCATGTTGCTATGGATAAGGCACGTGAAGCCCATATGGGGAATGCAGCAATTGGTACTACTGGACGCGGAATAGGCCCTGCATATGAAGACAAGGTAGCCCGCCGTGCATTAAAGGTTAGTGATTTATTTCATCCTGAGCGGTTTGAAAAAAAATTATCAGACCTTTTAGATTACTACAATTTTATTTTGACTCAGTATTTCAAACAGCCTGCTGTCGCGATGCAACCAATATTAGATTCTGCTGTACGGTGGGCTGAAGAATTACGTCCTATGGTGTGTGATGTTTCTGCTTGTTTGCATGAACACAGAGAGGAAGGGGATAATATTTTATTTGAAGGTGCCCAAGGGGTCTATCTGGATATCGATCATGGAACTTATCCTTTTGTCACTTCTTCAAACACTTGTGTGGGATCGGTAATTAACGGTGCAGGATTCGGCCCCAAATATATTGACTATGTCTTAGGGATTACCAAAGCTTATACTACGCGTGTTGGAGGCGGTCCTTTCCCGACAGAGCTTTTTGATGATGTGGGCAAACAGATTGCTGAGCGTGGCCAAGAATTTGGGGCAGTTACTGGAAGACCCAGGCGTTGTGGTTGGTTTGATGCGGTGTTGTTAAAACATTCAATTGAGTTGAATAGTATTACAGGATTGTGTATCACTAAGCTGGATGTTCTGGATAAATTAGAGGTATTGCGCATAGCGGTTGCTTATAAAGACGAAGAAGGTAATTTAATTTCTCGCCCACCTCAATCGGCGGCTGATTTTCAGGGTTTAGAGCCAGTTTACGAAGAAATGCCAGGCTGGGAAGAATCTACTGCTGATATAACGAACCTAAATGATTTGCCTGCGAATGCACTGGCATATTTGAAAAGAATAGAAAATCTGCTGAATGTTCCTATTGATATATTATCCACAGGTCCAGAACGTGACTCGACGATAATTTTACGTGGTCCATTTAGAGATTAATTGTGCTTGGTTATACAAAATGCCAGGCTACAATCTTTTCAGGATGTATTAACAACCCATCCACTTCTGAAATACCGCGACTTGCTCGCGGTATTGAGTCACTAATCAGCAACAGATTTCCTCATAAACATCGCATCATTCGGATCTAAATTTTCAATCAAATTTATCATCTACACTTCTTTTTCTAACCAATGGACTGAATTATATATATATCGGATTGCAAACTTTAGAGTGTTCTTTCATAGGATAATTGAAATAGATGCTTCTTGTTTTGATACGATTCGGAGCTCTTAGTATTGGAATCGCCATATGATGGGTCTATATTAAATTGAACATTTAAGGATACCGCGAACAAGTCGCGGTACATAGAAGGAGGGATGAACTGTTAAAAACACCTTGGTTTCAGACTTAAAAATTTAGATATCTAAAACTTATTCTCAAATGTGCGTAGTTTTTGCTCTAAATCCCACTGTAATTGAGCCTTCTCACTTCCTTTTATAAACTGTTGACAGCGATCACTTTCTAAATCTTGGCAATCATGAGTCAATAGAGCTTTATTGGCATCGGACCATATACTCTTTCCAGGTATGAATGCATAGGTTAAAGCATTTCTATTGATTTGTTTTAAAGTTTGATAATCTAGACCATGTTTTAATACAGCTTCCACATACTGCTGGCTTAAATTGGTGCGCAATATACCTTCATCATCGGTAGATAATACAACTGGAACCTGATGTTGAAGATAAAAATTTAAAGGATGATTGTGCCCAGAAATCTTTAATATTTTAGAATTGCTGACGAGATTAATTTCTACTGCCCTATGATTTTTTGCCATGAAGTTTAAGGTATTTTTCACATTATTTTCATGAGCAATATCTACCCCATGTCCAATTCTTTGCGCCTGACCAGTAAAAAGGGCATCATGTATGTGGTAGTCCAAATCTTCCGGAGTGACAATCTCCTGGCTTAGTTCGCCGGCATGCAACGCGATATTGACTTGTGGATATATATGATGCAGGTATTGATACATTTGCATTTGTTTGCGAAAGTCGCGCAAAGAAATAATACCGTCCTCAGGTTGGACCAAATTAACGCCGACAAGTGTGCCTTTACTTTTTATGGATTGTGTTACCGCTTCAAAAGCATTAAGTGTTTGAGCAAAGAGATTATCAAAAGATTGCTCTCTAAGTGAATAATATAAAAATTTCACTTTTATTTGGCAGGCTTTATTTTCTGGATTCGTTTCACAGCCTAACTCTTGACGTGCTTGTTGCAAGATACGATTTGATTCTACCACCGTATAATTGATATTATTTTGAAAATCCTGGTTAGCTAATAAACGCTTTCTTTTTTGCTCTAACGTAGTGGCATCTTTAAGCATATCACCAAAACTGGTCGAATGGGCGTTATCAGGTAAAATCATTAACTCCATGTAGTGTTCATTTTGTTGTGCGGCAGTTTGCAACACCGAGGCAACTAACTCAGGCTGATGATCTGCAACTATGGCATTAAACTTGTAGAATGAGCTGAAAAAATGATCATGTCCTGATTCTTTTCCTGGAACAAAATCTTTCATGGACCAACTTCTTACGGTATTTGCATAAAGCCCAGGGTGATTAAGTAGATCCTTTGTATCAATGCCATTACAGTCAGCGGTGTTTTTGCTCACGGTCCAATTGACTGTATTTAAGCAATAGTTCTCTTTAGATGCCAATTCCAGCATAACTTCAGGGTATGCACCGCCCGCTAAGTGATAATGTAACTCACCACCTTTAGGCATGCTCTTAAAAAATGCATATAAGGTGTGAGGATCATTTTTTATTTGGTCAAAATGGGATTGGACGTTAGTTTGAGCAAAAGAGGAAAAGACTAGACCAGCAAGGAGTGATATTGATTTAATATAGTTCATTGTATTCGAAAATATGTCAATTTTGTGGGATTATCGCACAATTATTATTAAATCCCAACCATTGTATTTAGATTCTATTCATAGCAAAATGATTTTACTGTTCTTAGGGACTGTCGCAGCAGTTCTCGCTACAATTGTGTTTTGCTGATGTCGGGCGCTATAAATTGAGGACAGGGACATGCAGGAAAAGGGTTCAAACAATCATTTAAATGTAAATATCAATATAAAGTCTAATCAATTAGGATGATGAATATGAAACATTTTTTATCAAAGTTTTATACTGTATTAGGTGCTTTTTTTCTGTCGCTAATGACAGCGAATTTTTGTAACGCTGCATCTGATCTGGCTGATTCTACAAATAAAGCTAAAATGACAATCAATGTTGGTATTTATGCTCCATTTTCTGAAAAATCTGCTTTTATTGGTAGAAATATGTTAGGAGCAATGGAAATTGCACGAGATCAATTAAAGTCTACAGAAATTAATTATGAGTTTTATACGCTGGATAAAATGCCAAGTAATGCTAATGCAGAAAAAACTTTGCAAAAATTTATTGATGCACATCATATTAATGTAATTATGACTGAAGGAAGCGAAAGTGGTGCTTTAGTTGCACCCTTAGCGAAAAAAAATAAACTCATCCATTTTTGTCTCACTGATGACTCAATAATTGCCGATGGAAAAAATAATTTTCAGGCACAAAGCCCTAATCACAAACAATCTGCTGCTTTGACTAAATCAACGAAGCCAGAATTTATCGCGCAATTTAAGCAAGAATATCTCAGCCATCCTATCAGTGAAGCAGGTTATGCTTTTGACATATTCCATCTAATCCATAATAGTGCTTTGCTTGCGATGCAAACCCATTCTGACTTTTCCAGTCAAGCAATCGCAACGCATCTGTTGGCTCTTGAGCCAGGAACGGGGGTCATGGGTGCATTTAATTTAGGTAAAAATGGTGTTTCATATAAGAAGCAGACGCTTACTGCCTGATATTAATTGAATGACTACTGATTGGCTGTTTCTAAAATGGCCTGGGTGTTAATCTGAATCATTACCTCTGGGCTTTAGCTTGTCTTGTGAGCATCTGACTTTTTCTTTAGATTTTCAACTTGTGACTGAGAAACAGGGGGGGCTCCGTTCCTTCCTGCTATAAAAGGAAGAGGAGCCTAAGCGGGGCGGTTTCAACCCCTTGACTCCTCTTCTCTAATGAGTGACTAATTATCTATTAGCTAAAGCCATGCCTTCCAAAACCGTTAAAGCGGCATAGAGTTGATAGTCATTATGCATTAACTCATCCATTTGCGCTTTGAAGTTTTTAGCTTTAGTAATTTCCTGGTTATTTTTATTGATTAAGTGCCCGCTTAGATTTGCTTCACTGTATCCAGTAGGATCAGTCTGTTTCGCAGCAGTTTTAGGAATTTCCACCTCATTCACTATGATATCAGGAACAATTCCTTGAGCTTGAATTGAAGTTCCTGATGGAGTGTAATACAGCGCAGTAGTTAACTTAATCCCAGTCTTTTCATCCAGTGGCAATACGGTTTGCACTGAGCCTTTACCAAAGCTTGTTGTGCCAAGAATGACGGCTCGCTTGTTATCTTTTAGTGCGCCAGCTACAATTTCAGCTGCAGATGCAGAACCATTATTGATTAATACAACCATAGGGGCATTATGTAATACATCTACTCCTTTGGCTAAGGCGGTAAAATCTGAGCCAGGCAAACGTCCTTTGGTTGAGACGATTGTTTCTGGTTTGCCTGATTTATCTTTACCAAGGAAGGCATCAGAAACTTGTATTGCTGAATCAAGTAGTCCTCCTGGGTTGTTGCGTAAATCAAGGATTAAGCCTTTTAAATTTCCACCAGATTGTTGTTTTAGCCTATCAATGGCTTGTAACATGTCTTTTCCAGTTAATGCTTGGAATTGTGTTAAACGAATATAACCATAGCCTGGGGCAATTATTTTGCTTTGTACACTTTTAATTTGGATAATTTCTCGTATTAAATCAAAAGTAAGCGCTTTATTAACCCCTTTACGTAATATAGTCAACTGAATAGTGCTTCCAGCTTTACCACGCATCATATTGACTGCATCTTTAAGTGAGAGCCCCTGAACTGATTCTTTTCCCAATTTAATAATGTAGTCTCCAGATTTGATGCCTGCTTTAAAGGCTGGGGTATCAACAAGAGGAGTAACTACTTTAACCACTCCATCCTCCATGGTTACTTCGAGTCCTAAACCACCGAATTCACCACTAGTCGATGTTTGTAAATCTTTGAACTCTTCTTCATCCAGGTAACTGGAGTGAGGATCCAGTCCAGTGAGCATGCCGCGAATGGCATTATCAAAGAGTTCTTTATCATCAACAGGTTTGACATAATATTTTTTAATTTCACCAATGGCATTGGAAAAGCGTTGAACATCTTCTAACGGAACCGCTTTAGTCGTAGAGCTTGGGGTTGTAGACGTATCTGTATTAGCCTCATCATCTGCAAAGCCTGTAAGAGGTAACATAAGAGTAAACGCGTATACTATCGCAAGCGTGCATGGATATAGTTTTCTTATCAACATAGCGATCTCCTCAGATGCAAGGCTACAAAATAAGCCATCTTCTTTTATTATAATTATTGAAATGCAATTAAGGTGCCAGGGTTAAACTATGACAACCAATTAAGTGGTGGAATAGCTTTTCCCTTTAGTCTTATTTCAAAGTATAGACCGTTTTGTTTAATTCCGCCGCTATGACCTACACTTGCAATTTGCTCATTTTGACGTACGTACTGGCCCTTGCTCTTAAACAGAGATTGATTATGAGCGTACAAGGTCATGAACCCTTGTCCGTGATCAATGATAAGAAGTAAACCATATCCTTTAAGCCAGTCACTAAATACTACTTTCCCAGGGTAAACGGCAGTTACTACGGCTCCTTCCTCGGCAAAAAATGTCACTCCTTGGTTCATTTTTCGTAGAGAACGGCTCTGGCTCTGGACCGGAAGCGGCAATTTTTTGCGCATCTGGCTAAAGGGGGTGCTTGCAGGAGTAATGCTTTGCTGTGTTGCTAACGATTTCAGTAACCGTGCTAAATTTTCTTTATTCTTTCGTACCTCACGCAACCTGTTTTGTTTATCTTGAATTTCATGGTTCAGTGATTGAATTAGAGCTGTATGATAAGTTTTATTTTGTTGTAATTGCTGTTGATGTTGCGTAAGTTCTGATTTTAATTGTTTATTGGCAATAAGTTCTGTTCTAAGTTTTTCCTTGCTCTCACTAAGGTTCGCTCGTGTTTTATCAATTTTGTCGATAAGTTGTTGCCGTGATTTAACGATGTATTGGTAATAACTTAAAGTTCGACTCACTTTATTGGGATCATCCTGATTCAGTAGTAATTTAAGCGGTTGATATTCTCCCATTTGATAACGAGCACGGACGTGGTTCGCTAATAATTGTTGTTGGGTAATGAGCTGTTGGTTAAGTTGATTTACTTGTTCTTGTAGGTCAGTAATTTTATTTTCTGTATCCTTGATCTCATTTTGGATGGAGTGTAATTTATGAATCCCTGTACCAATTTGCTTTTCAGTTTCTGACAATTCCTTATTTAAAAGGCCTCGTTTATCGTGAGCTGAATTTAATGTTTTTTGGAGGCTGTTAATTTGTGCATCCAATTGTTTTAATTTATTTTGTGTTTGCACTACCGCAGACGTGGATTCCGCATAGCCTCCGAAACAAAGCAAAAGACTAAAGAGTAATCCGGCAAAATAAGTTGTCCCCTTTTCGACTCTGGATTGTGTTTGATATGTTGCCTCACAAGAATAGTTTTTCCTCAATAGAATATCCGAATCCTTATTTACTTGTTCGGAAAGGAATTTATTGCATTTTAATTTTTGTCTGAGTGTTACTGATCTACCTAAACAATAATTTTTAGCATCTGAGCGACATAAATTAAAAGAAACTGTGTCATTCCATTTATTCATGAGTATTTTTTTCTAACAATTGACGACCGGTCATTTCTGCCGGCGGGGTAATTCCGAGTAAGCCTAGCATAGTTGGCGCGATATCAATCAAGCTACCTTCGCTTTGGGTAAAGTGCCAATTACCTCCAACGTATACTAATGGTACAGGTTCACTAGTATGAGCAGTATGTGCTTGATGAGTTGTTTCGTCAAACATTTCTTCAGCATTGCCATGATCGGCAGTAATGAGTAACGTTCCTCCTTGCCTTGCTAGTGCATGCCAGACTTTACTCATGCATTGATCAAGACATTCGATTGCACGAGTGGTGGCCTTAAAATCTCCACTATGTCCTACCATGTCGGCATTCGCGTAATTGCAAATAATGACATCATAATCTTGGCTGTTAATTGCCTCGACCAAACGTTCTGTTAATTGAGGGGCACTCATTTCAGGTTGTAAGTCATATGTAGCAACTTTGGGAGAGGGAATTAAAATTCGTTCTTCGTTAGTAAAAATATTCTCGTTTCCACCGTTAAAGAAAAAAGTTACATGAGCATATTTTTCCGTTTCTGCGATGCGTAATTGACTTAATCCATGGGCTGAAAGCACTTCTCCTAAGGTATTATTTAAAGGAATAGGTGGAAAAGCTTGGGTTGTTGGTAAGTTTTTATCATATTGAGTCATGCTCACAAAATAAGATAATTGCGGTTGCACTGCTCGGTTAAATTTTTTAAACGCTGGATCAATAAAGGCTGTAGTTAGTTGTCGCGCTCTATCTGCACGAAAATTAAAAAATAAAACGGCATCTCCATCTTCAATTGCCCTCGGCTCTCCTATGAGGGTAGGTGGTATGAATTCATCAGACAGATTTTGTTGATAATAAGACTTTATTGCTGTTTCTGCATCTTGAAAATGATGCTCGCTGTTGCCTTGGGTTAACAAAGTATAAACAGGCTCTACTCGTTCCCAACGGTTGTCTCTGTCCATCGCATAATAGCGTCCGCTAATCGAGCAAACACGGGCTATTGGATTTGTTTTTAATTTTGTATTGAGGCGTTCCAAGCTTTGTAATGCGCTTTGTGGTGGAGTATCTCGTCCATCTAAAAATAAATGCAAATACACCGAAGTAAATTTTTGCTGTGCACATAAGTCAAGCAAGGCGAATAGATGATGCTCATGACTGTGGACTCCCCCTGGAGAAAATAATCCCATGATATGCAATGATTTTCCAGTTTTTTGTAATGTGTTAATGACATCATGGAAGACAGGATTGTGGGCAAATTCTCCATGATTTATGCTCTCATTAATGCGAGTGAAATCTTGTTGTATTACTCTGCCGGCGCCTATATGCATGTGTCCTACTTCTGAATTACCCATTTGTGCATCAGGTAAACCAACAGCAAATCCGGATGCTTGCAAAAGAATATGGGGGCAGTTTTTCCACCATTCATCCCATTGGGGTGTGTTAGCTTGAGCAATAGCATTATGCTTATTATTTTCGTTATACCCCCAGCCATCTAAGATCATGAGCAACAAGGTTGCTTTTTTTTGCATGAAATTCTCCAGAACGCAATCCACATTTTATGGGGGAAATTATACCTTAATTAATAAGTATTTCGTAATGTATTCTCTCGGCTTCTGTCATGTTTCTTGCAGTAAAATCATCCTCGTTGTTACCGAGGCAGATGCACGATTCAGAAATTATTCCCTATAGAGCTCATGGAAAAATTATAGGGTTTATCCCACACTGCATTCAGTAGTGACATTTTTGTATTAAAGAGGTTAGACTATGCACCATTTATTAGATTGGGAAGAGTAGTTTTGGAACAAAAAATTCCTCAGCATGTTGCCATTATTATGGATGGAAACGGTCGTTGGGCTGAAAATCGAGGGTTACCGCGTATCGAAGGGCATAAGGCGGGTGTTGAATCAGTAAAAAAAATGATTCGTTGCTGTATGACCAAAGGTATTCCTTGCCTTAGCTTATTTGCTTTTAGTTCGGAAAATTGGTCTCGACCCGCTGAAGAAGTTAATTTTTTAATGGAATTATTCCTCGAGTCGTTGCGAAAGGAACTCCCCGAATTGAATCAACATGGGATTCGCTTACGATTTACTGGAGACCGTGGTTTGCTCTCACCTGTATTACAAAAACAAATGCAGGATGCAGAGCTTTTGACGGTAAATAATGCGCAATTAATTTTGAATGTGGTTGTTAATTATGGTGGTAAGTGGGATCTGGTGAATGCCGCAAAAAAAATAGCCAAGGCAGTATTAAATGGTGAATTAAACATAGATGATATAAACGAAACCAGTTTTGCTCATTATCTGGATACATCAGGGTTACCTGATCCTGATTTATTTATCCGTACCAGCGGTGAGTTACGAATTAGTAATTTTTTCCTTTGGCAGCTTGCTTATACAGAGCTTTATTTTACTGAAGTACATTGGCCAGATTTTGGTGAACATGAACTTGAATTGGCCTTGAATGCTTTTAATAAAAGAAAAAGAAGATTTGGGCAAATTTCCTAATTAACTCCTGGGCCTTTTACATTGATAGCAATAATGTGAACCGACCCTAATATTAAGGATAACGAAATGTTCTTGCAACGCTTAATTACAACCCTAATTTTAGTACCCTTGGTTTTATGGCTTATTTTTTATGGTAATCAATGGCTTTTAGCAGGTATTATTTTGGTTATTTTTCTTGCTGCAGCAAGAGAATGTTTTCAATTGATTCCTTTAAAAAACTGGCAGTTACAAGCCGGATTTGTTGTGTTGATGCTTTTGTGCTTATGGGCTTGTGGTTATCTTTTTACATATTGGTTATATGCTGGATTAATTATTTGGGCTTTGAATATTGTTGCCATCCTTAGTTTTCCAGGATCGCAGAAATATTGGGGGTACCCTGTCATTGTCGCGATTGTATGTTTGTTACTCTTACCATTATTCGTTCAAAGCCTAATTCATTTATATTATTTTTCTAACGGTAAAGCATTACTTGTTTGTTTGCTGTTTTTAATCTGGGTCTCAGATACGGGAGCTTACCTTAGCGGTAAACTTATGGGAAAACATAAGTTAATTCCTCAAGTTAGCCCTGGAAAGTCCTGGGAAGGGGTTGCTGGTGGCGTTATTCTGTCCATGTTGATTGCTTGGGTTGGCTATGGTTATCTTCATCCAGTTTCCGGGGTTCATTGGTTCATTTTAGCCTTATGTACTATAATTATTGCGATCTTTGGTGATTTATTCATCAGTATATTGAAGCGTCGTTGTCATTTAAAAGATACAGGCGCCATTATTCCTGGTCATGGGGGTATTTTAGACCGTTTGGACAGTTTAATTGCCGCTTTACCTTTATTTTATTTCGGACTAACTTTGTAACTACTCACATGGGTTATTCAAACTCTCCGAGCTTATAAATCGATAAAACAGGATGTTTTTTCGTGGGTGTGTAATAGCAAGAAAGCACTTTTTCTAGGTTTCGGAGAATTCTGGGAGAGTAATTGTCGAGTATTACTTCATTTGGGATAGCACTATGCTTTCAACATTGTTGTATTTTCTTTTGGCCTTAGTATTATTAGTCACTGTCCATGAGTTTGGCCATTTTCAAGTGGCGCGTTGGTGCGGAGTGAAAGTACTGCGCTTTTCTTTTGGTTTCGGCCCCATTTTGGCACGTTGGTGTGATAAAAAAGGAACAGAATATGCCTGGTCATTATTTCCACTTGGTGGCTATGTCAAAATGCTCGATGAGTCCGAAGGAGATGTTGCCGAAAGCGAGCGTCATTTAGCCTTTAATAACCAAGCTCTTTGGAAACGAACCGCAATTGTTCTTGCTGGTCCTTTTTTCAATTTTCTTTTTGCATTTGTCGCTTTATGGTTGGTATTGGTTATTGGCATGCAATCTTTAGCGCCGATGATTGAATCGGTAAAACCTAATAGCATTGCCGCACAAGCTGGATTAAAAGCTAAAGAAGAAATCATTGCAATGAATGATACTAAAATCAACAGTTGGCGCGATTTTCAGTATGCCATCATGCCTCTTGTTGGTTCTCAGGAGACAATTCAATTAACATTAAAGTCTTTGGTTGATGGTCATCAACATCAGGTTTCCTTGCCTTTGACTGAGTGGAAATTGGATAGTAAAAAACCAGATCCTCTCGAGAGTTTGGGTATTGAACCTTTTATTCCTTCAATCCCTCCTATAGTTGGGGAAGTAGTTCCTGATTCTCCAGCAGCAAAAGCTGGATTAGAAAATGGCGATAAAATATTAAGCGTGGATGGGAAAGATTTTAACGATTGGTTATTTTTGGTTGATTATGTTCAGGCACGCCCAGATAAACAATTAATTTTATCTGTCAATAGAAAAGGAAGTATACAAAAAGTAATAGTACAAACCGGAAGCCAGAAAAATAAAGATAAAATTGAAGGATTTTTAGGTGTGAGGTCACAAAAAGTCCAATGGCCATCACATTGGTTACGCTTGGAAAGACAAGCTCCCTTAACCGCTGTAGGCACCGCATTAAAACAAACGGTGCAATTGACTGGTACTACATTCACTTTGATGGGCAGGTTGGTCACTGGCCGATTAGGATTAAATAGTATTAGTGGTCCAGTGGGAATTGCCCAAGGGGCAGGTGATTCTGGACGGAGTGGATTAACATCCTATTTATTTTTTCTTGCTTTGGTCAGCATCAGCTTGGGTGCATTAAATTTATTACCCATACCTATGCTAGATGGCGGGCACTTGCTTTATTATCTACTGGAAGCAATTCGACGTAAGCCGTTATCTGATAGTTTAAAATCTGCAGGGGCCTATCTAGGGTTGTTGCTATTAGCCGCGCTGATGTTTATTGCTTTGACTAACGATTTGTCGAGACTTGCAGGATAGGTGGAACGATTAATCAGATCACAATCGCAAAGTATTGGCAAAGTCAGGGAACAAAAACTTGACAGTAGTTTCTACTTCCTATAAAAAGTGTTTCAATTTTTGGTGTACAGAGTTTGAATATTTATAGTACACGTAGTACTGGGCGTAAAATAATAATGAAAAAAATCAGCAGTAAATTTATATTAGGTGTTTGTTGTTCCTCGCTCATAGCCTGGTCTTCACAAACGATAGCAGCAGATACTTTTGTCGTGCGAAGCATTAAAGTTACCGGTTTGCAACGCGTTTCTACTGGAACAGTACTCAACTATATCCCAGTTCAGGTTGGAGAGGAGATAGGTCCTGAATCAACCGCTGAGATTATTCGAACTCTTTATGATACTGGTTTTTTTCAGTCTGTTTCATTGGAGCGACAAGGCAATACTTTAATTGTCAATGTAACAGAAAGAGCAACCATCGGCTCAATTAGTGTGGTAGGAAATAAAGAAATTCCTAGCGACAAGATGAAAGAGTTCCTTAAAGAAATGGGCTTGACCAAGGGACGCGTATTTCAAACATCAACTTTAGAGCGTTTGGAGAAAGAGTTAAAGCAAGCATATAACGCCAGAGGAAAATATAACGCACGGATAGAAACTCGAGTTAGTCCTTTAACCGATAATAGAGTGGGTATTACCGTTACGATTTCTGAGGGACGTGTCTCACGCATTAAGCAAATCAAAATAATAGGTAATCACGACTTTTCTACAAATGAATTGTTACCCGAGTTTGCTTTATCAAAATCCAGCATCTTTACTTATTTTACTAAAAAAGATCAGTACTCCAAGTCAGGTATGGATGCATCTTTAGAAGCATTGCGTTCCTTTTACATGGATAGAGGTTATTTGAAGTTTAAAATTATATCGTCACAGGTGTTGCTGTCGCCTGATAGAAAAGACGTCTACATCAATGTTCATATTGAAGAGGGACCTCAATATCATTTTTCAGGCTATAAAGTAGTTGGAAAGCCAATATTACCACCAGAAAAAATCAATTCATTAATCCAAGTAAAAAAAGGTGCTGTTTTTTCACGTAAAAAGGTAACGGATTCAATTTCTGCTATTGGGTTGGCTTTAGGCGATGTTGGTTACGGTTTCCCTGCAATAAATGCAGAACCGCAAATCGATGAAGAGAGCAAAACAGTATTCATTAATTTTATTGTGCAGCCAGGACGGCATGTTTATGTTCGACGCATTAAATTTCATGGCAATACCAAAACCAGTGATTATGTACTAAGAAGTGTAATTCGTCAGGATGAGGGGGGATTATTATCTCTTCATAATATTAAAGAATCTGAAAGACAATTGCGCTTATTAGGGTATTTAAAGAATGTTGATGTAAAAACCACTCCAGTACCCGAAGCAAACAACCAAGTTGATCTAGATGTACAAGTAGAGGAGGCACCTTCTGCTGAAGCAAGTGCGTCTATTGGCTATGGTACTAATGGTTATCAGTTAAATGCTTCAGTAAATCAACATAACTTTATGGGTACAGGACGCTCCATGGGGGCTGCATTTACTGCAAGTAAATGGGGACAAGACTACACTGTAAATTACTATAACCCATTTTATACCGATACAGGGATAGGACGTGGTCTAAATCTTTACTATGCTCGTGTCGATCCCAGAAACCTGAATGTCAGTACATACAACTCTAACCGTTTCGGCGGTGATGTGAATTATAGTATCCCTCTTGGTGAAACAAGCAGATGGCAATTGGGCTATGGCTATCAGGATGTAGAAATTAAGAGTGTTGGTAATGTAGTGCCTATTAAGAATTTTGTACAAATGTATGGAACTCATTTCCAGGAAATTCGTTTATCTACAGGATGGAATCGAAACAGCTATGATCAATTTCCATATCCTACAAGAGGGATTAACCAACAGCTTTCTGGCGTAATTGCATTACCTGCGAGTTCGAACTCCTTATCTTACTATAAGGGGTCATATCAAGCGCGTCTGTATCAACCTATAGCACGAGGATGGATTTTCTCCTTGCAAGGGTTTGCAGGCTATGGAAATTCCTTTAACAATAATGGGCTACCATTTTTCGAGAATTATTATGCAGGGGGTACTGCGCAACCCGGCCAGGTGCGTGGATATGACAGTTACTCTTTAGGTCCATTAGATAATTATCGCAATTCTGTGGGAGGTAACTTGTTACTTACCGGAACGGCGGGAATTATTTTGCCTTATCCTTTGAGTCGAGATAATGTACGTACAACGGTCTTTGTTGATGCGGGTAATGTCTTTGGTGTGAATACCTTGCCCGCCCTGACTGGACAATATGAAGGTCCTTTAAGATACTCAGCAGGTCTTTCACTTGAATGGCGCTCTCCTTTTGGACCTCTGGCATTTAGCTTGGCTAAGGCATTGAATCCTCAACAATTCGATCAAACGCAAATCTTCCAGTTTGCTCTATCTTCTGGATTCTAATTTATAATTTTCTATCCTCATTCTCACGATTGAGAGTGAGGGTAAGTAAGTTCCTATCCATTATAAAATTACCGAAAATGATGTTGTACATATCGCAACCTATTTCGAATTATGCTAGCATCATGCTCTTTAATTTAGGAGATTAGTTATGAAACGGTTAGGTCTGGTCATAATGACCTTTGTTCTCAGCGTTTTTGGCGCAAGCGCATTCGCTGATACAGCAAAAATTGGTGTAGTTGATCTACAAAAGATCATGCAAACTTCCAGTCAAATAAAAGAAATCCAAAAAAAATTGGAGAAAGAGTTTAAGCCTCGCCGCGACAAACTTGTAGCTTTTGAAGCAGGAATTAAAGCCGATATGGAGAAGTTCAAGCGTGATAGTTCGATCATGAGCGCGACTCAAAAGAAAGAAATGGAAAAGAAAATTGTTAGTGCACAACAACAATTTGAGCGTGATGGTCAGCAATATCAACAAGAATTAAGTACAGCAAATAACGAAGCAATGGAAGCATTGTACGCTAAAGTTCGTGCAGCTATTGCAAAAGTTGCTAAAGATGACAAGTACGATCTTATTGTACAAAAGGATGCTGCTCCTTTCAGTGCAACTACCCTTGACGTAACTGATAAAGTTGTCAAAGCAATTAACTAATTCGGCGATATAATCTTGCTGACTTTAGCGGAGCTTGCGGATCATCTAGATGGCGTGTGGCATGGGAATGCTGAGCACGCCATTTTTTGTTTTGCTTCCCTTAGCCGAGCTACATCGCAGGATGTTGCTTATTACGATAACTCCATAGTACGCCAAGCTCTGGATACTACATCAGCCGGGGCAGTTCTACTCAAAGCGGAACATCAGCATTTATATCGTGGAAACTGTATCGTCGTATCTCATCCTTTAAACGCGATGATGCATGCTACTCAGCTTTTATCAGTACCCATCTTTCCAAGATCCGGAATTGATCCTACGGCTATAATTCATCCATCTGCTCAATTAGGTAAAGATGTATCAATAGGGGCTTACAGTGTAATTGGTGCTGAAGTTCAAATTGCTGATGGAGTTATAATAGGAGCAAATGCTGTTATTGAATTTTCGGTACGAATTGGTAAAAACACCAAAATTGGACATGAAGTAGTAATCCATTCTGGTTGCCAATTAGGTGCCAATGTGGTTATCAATTCTGGTTGTGTCATTGGCGCATCACCGTTCAATTATTTAAAGGAACATGGGCGCTGGCAACAGGGCTATAGTGTTGGTGCTGTTATTATTGCAGATGACGTGCATGTAGGATCTAATGCTGTAATTGACCGAGGTTCTTTAAGCGATACATATTTGGGAGAAGGCGTCTGTATTGATAATCTAGTGCAGATTGCACATGACGTATTGATAGGTAGAAATACAATCATTGCGGGTTGTGCCGCTGTGGGTGCTTATGCACAAATTGGCGCAGATTGTATTGTTGGTGGTGCTAGTTGTATCGCAGCTCATGTACATTTAGCAGATGATGTAGTGATCACCGGGATGTCCACAGTAAGTAAATCTCTTGGCAAATCTGGAATTTATTCCTCTGGAACTTTGGTACATGAACACCACCGTTGGCGTCGTAATGCAGCACGATTTCGACGATTGGATGATTATATAGTAAAGCTTGGTGTCCTAGAGAAAAAGTTAAGTAGAATTGAAGAGGAATAAGTTTTAACATTAGCAATTGATTTAGATCTCTTAAATCAGGATAATGTTTACTCTTTTGGACCTCACTTTTGGCCCATGGTAAGCATATTTATTTAAGCGAGAAACTGCGTATGAGTGAACCTGTAGATATAAAACAGATTTTTAATATATTGCCGCACCGATACCCCATGATCTTGGTAGACAGGGTATTAGATTACACACCATTTGATTGTTTGACAGCTATCAAAAATGTCACGATTAACGAGAATTTTTTTACTGGCCATTTCCCAGAAAATCCAATTATGCCCGGCGTATTGATGCTAGAAGCGTTGGCACAAGCCAGTGGACTCTTAGCAGGACTGTCTCAAACACCTGAAGAAAATTATGGGATTTTGCATTTTTTTGCAGGTATCGATAATGCAAAATTTAAACATGTAGTTACTCCAGGAGACCAGTTGCGCTTGGAAGTAAAAATATTAGCAAGAAAAAGAGAATTTTGGCGTGTGCATGGCGAAGCTTATGTAGGTGATAAACTGGCCTGTTCCGCGGATTTATTAAGTGCTGCGAAGGAAATTCAAAAGTGATAGATGAACGTGCGATAATTCACCCCAGTGCAAAACTGGCAAAAGGGGTATCAGTAGGTCCTGGTGCTATAATCGGCGCTGATGTAGAGATAGGTGAAAATACCTGGATTGGTCCGTATGCAGTTATTGAGGGGCCAACAACTATTGGAAAAAATAATAAAATTTTCCAATTTGCATCAGTGGGAGATGCGCCGCAAGACATTACTTATAAAGGCGAACCAACTCGATTAGAAATCGGTGATGATAATATCATCCGTGAATATTGTATGATTAGTCGTGGAACCGTTAAAGGGGGCGGTGTTACTCGCATTGGTAATAAGAACTTTTTAATGGCGTACTCCCATGTCGGTCATGATTGTATGATTGGCAATCAAATTATTTTAGTAAGTTATGCAGCATTGTCAGGGCATGTAACCGTTGGTGATTATGCGAACATAGGTGGCTATGCGGCAGTACATCAATTTTGCCATGTTGGGCCCTATGCGTTTATTGCTAGAGCATCTTATGTAAGTAAAGATGTACTTCCTTATCTTATGATTTCTGGCGATACAACTTCTGCCTGTGGCATTAATACGGTGGGATTACGTCGAAGAGGATTTTCATCGGAAGCGATCGACGGTTTACGACGTGCTTATAAAATAATTTTTCGCAAAGGATTAACAGTACAACAAGCAGTCGCTGAATTAGAATTGATGCAAAATGAATGTCCGGAAGTAGTTCTAATGATTGACGCTTTAAATCAATCCACACGTGGAATTGTTAGGTAACCCATAAGTATTTAATAAGTTAGAGTGATATTCTATGCTAGACATTCAATTATTACGTGATGATCCGCAGTTTGTCGCTTCGCAGTTATTAAAGCGAGGTTTTAAATTTGATGTTTCATCTTTTACTGCTTTAGAAGAAAAGCGTAAGGCGTTGCAAGTTGCAACACAAGCATTGCAAAATGAGCGCAATTTACGTTCTAAAGCTATTGGCGAGGCAAAATCTCGCGGTGAAGATATTGAGCCAATGCGCGAGGATATGAACCGTCTTGCGAAAGAGCTGGATGAAAAGAAAAGTGAGTTGGATGGTTTGTTACAGCAAATTGAAGCCATTGCTTTAAGGCTACCCAATATACCCCATGAATCTGTCCCCGTTGGCGAAGACGAGCAGCATAATCAGGAAGTCAGGCGTTGGGGTACGATTCCAACCTTTGATTTTCAAGTCAAATCTCATGATGAGTTGGGTGATAGTTTAGGCCAAATGGACTTTTCCTTGGCTGCGAAACTGACTGGTAGCCGTTTTGTAGTGATGAAAAATCAATTGGCGAGACTGCATCGAGCCCTGATCCAATTTATGTTGGATATCCATACCCAACAACATGGTTACCAAGAAATTTATGTGCCTTATATTGTCAATGCAGACAGTTTGCTGGGAACAGGTCAATTACCAAAATTCGAAGAAGATTTATTTAAATTAACGGGTGATCAGGGATATTATTTGATTTCTACGGCAGAAATTCCTGTAACGAATACGGTGCGCGATACTCTTTTGGAAGAACCTGTTTTGCCTATTCGTTATGCTTGTCATTCTCCATGTTTTCGCAGCGAGGCGGGCTCTTATGGTAAAGATACTAAGGGAATGATCAGACAGCATCAGTTTGAAAAAGTAGAACTGGTTTGGATTACTAAACCCGAAGATTCTTATGCCGCTTTGGAACAACTGGTCAATCATGCAGAAGCAATTTTGCAACGCTTAGAACTACCTTATCGAGTTATGACTCTTTGTACGGGTGATATGGGATCCAGTTCAGCAAAAACTTATGATTTAGAAGTTTGGTTACCCAGTCAAAATACATATCGAGAAATCTCATCTTGTTCCAATATGGAATCGTTCCAAGCACGTCGTATGAAAGCGCGTTACAGACATGAGCAAACCCGTGAAATCGAGCTGGTTCATACGCTAAATGGCTCAGGGCTTGCTGTAGGTAGAACATTGGTTGCTCTGATGGAAAATAATCAAGATAAAGAAGGAAACATTCATATTCCAATGGCTCTAAGACCCTATATGGGCGGGATAGAGTGTATTCAATGTGCAGTTTAAAAACTGTATTCAATGTTCAATTTCGTTGATAGATATCTTTGTTGCAGCTTTGCTGCAACACTCTTCAAAAATAAACTTTAACCGCAAAGTCTAATGTTATTTTCAGTTTTTTGATCGGTTAAATTAAGGCTTGGTTCATATTGCTTCGTTTTTTTACACTTATATTGAGGTGATGATGAAAAAAAAGTAAGACCTTGAGCCATAAAGGGGCGATTTTTCATATTTATGGATTGTTTGGCAACTTTCGTAAAAAAAGCTAAATGGCTATGGGTATGTTCTGCTGATGAATCATGAGATTTTTCTAAATACAATTCATCCTCATGGTACTCGATCATCAATTGTTCCAATTCCTCTTCAAGAATTTTTAATTTTTTTATCTCGAGTCCAGGTGATAGTTGATAAACCATTTTTATCTCATTCATATCAGAGAAGCCACCAGCATCATCTTTTATTAAATTGCTTAATTTTGGTGCGAACAATGCTTTTAAGAAGTTCCTTTTTTTTTGTTTTACCTTAAAGTGTATTTTTTTAGCTAAAGTGATTGAATGACGCAATTTAGTTATAAAAGATGGTATTTTAAACAATGTTTCAATCACATTAAATTGTCTTGTAACTGTAAGAAAAAACAATAAGTTGTATTTGCATAGGAATTTGAATTCATTGTTTTTTTGCTCATTTTGATGTAACACATCTCTTTTATTAAGAGTTGTATTAATTGTTCTGAGCCATTCCAGGTAGGATATAAGCAAGGGGCGGGTTGCTTCTGATAAGTCTTGTTGTTCTAAAAAAAATCTATGCGGATTTTGAATGGTTTTTTTTAGCTGTACATCCTGTACAAATTGAATGGTATCCATATCACTCAATTCCTGTTCGTCCAAGTTTTAAAAGTATAGTGGTTTTTGTAAAAAGTGCATCTATTTTGGGCTGACTGCTTCCTTGGTTATCTTTAAGTAAATAGGCAAACCATGAATTGCAACATAATTTTTGGTTCAAAAGTCAACTTTTTCTTCTTATTTAAGTGATTAACTGAGGAATGAACTATGCCTGGAAAAGGCTGGCGGTAGATTTTAGAGAAATCTAAAATTTAGACATCTTTACCAATAAGTCCTAATATTATTAACAATAATAATATTCACCGCAATGAGGAAGTTGTGCATGGAAAAAGCCGAGGTGCATTTTAACAATCACATTATCATGATTGGGTTTGGTTGTATTGGCCAAGCTTTATTGCACTTACTTATTGATAAACTAAATATTAAACCATCACGAATTACAATGATTACCAGTGATAATACATCGATTCATGTGGCGCAAAAAATCGGAATAAATTTTCAGGTAAAAACAATATTACACCGATTGGAATCCTCTACAGAAAAGAGGATGGCTATATTCAGAAAACGTGGATGCTCATGATCCTTGGCAGTTTGTTAATATGCAGGTTTAACCAATCGAAAAAACTATGAATCCTTTTTTATTCAAAATAATAGTGCAATAAATTTTTATTTCTTATCCTGTTTGATTTACTGGATTAACATCCAATTTAATTGTAACCTTCGTAATGACCTAAACGCGATGTTCTATCACGTCTGTATTTCGCTTTAATTTCGATCTTAATTTAGGGAAGAGTATGGTTATCTACGAAGTAAATTTGGCCATTGATGGAGATATATACCCTCAATTCCAATTATGGCTAAAAAAGCATGTCAAAGAAATGCTTCAGCTTCCAGGCTTTATTCAAGCAAATATTTTAAAACCTGATAATGAAAACACAGCCAATCAGGAAAAATTAACAGTCCAATATCAATTGGAAAATAGAGAATCTTTAAATGTATACCTCACTGAATGTGCACTGAAGATGCGTGAAGAGGGGCTTAAGCTATTTAAAGATAAATTTTCCGCTCAAAGAAGAGTTTTCGAGGTAGCTGCCAACATCTTGAAATAAAAAAATTTGCATCGGGAGTATGTTTTCATATAGCCTTTTCAGCTTGTGTAGAACATCGCACTTTGTCCTTTGGATTAATATAGGATATAGAATGAGACAGATAATTAAATTTGGATTTATATTGGGTTTGGTGACAAGCAGCAGTGCGTTCAGTGCCGAGCCTGTTCAGGGGCTATATTTGGGGCTACTGGGACAAGTGAGTCATGCTACAAATCTTGACCTTAATTTTTCACTCACTCAACTCCCTAATTTAGGAACTATAGGAACAGTACAATTAGGACCAGTTGGTGGTGGGATAGGGGCTTCTCTTGGATATAAAATACAGAATTTCCGATTAGAGGGGGAGTTTCTTTTTAATATAAATAATTATGGTCAATTAAATGCTGGCTCGTGTACACTTATAAGTCCCGCCGTTTTAGGACCCGAAGGAACATGTCCTCCTGAAGTTGTGGATGTTGGCTTGGGATTTAATGGTTATACTATTGGATTATATGGATTTTTTAATGCATTTTATGATTTTATGTCCTCTGACCCTAATGTGAATTTTGTTCCCTATCTGGGAGTAGGTGTGGGAGGAGCTGATCTTTTAAACCATGCCGTATTTCAAAGTAATAATCAATGCATTTCCTTGGGGACTTGTTCGCCAATCGTTAACGAAAGCTTCGATAAGTCACATTTTGGCTTCGCAGCACAAGGTATCCTTGGATTTAATTATTATATTGACGATTTTACTACCATTGGCCTAGATTTTCGTTACGTTTCTACATTTAACTTAAGTAAAAATAATTCTACTTCTTCTACTACGAATTCAAGTAATAGTGCTTTTGGAATAAGCACCATCAATCTTACCGGAAATTTTGCTCTGGAGAAGGCTAGCTAATAGCAACAATGCCATGATTGAGTCTTTTTAATTATGGCATAAAAGCATGCTAGTCCACACATAATACTTTCTTAGGATGCACAACATTACTAATTTTGTTGATGTTAAATCGTGTCCAGCCCTGTATTTATCCAGATCAAGTGTCAGCTTGCCACTTTGAAATCCTGGGTAGATTGTTCATGATTACTTCTGTGGAAAGTAAGTAATTTTCGTTCATATTGGCTAAATTATATTTAAAAATTCAGTAAATAAAGAAGCGATTAATTTATTTTATGGCTAGAATTAAAAATGAAAATCTGAATCTTTTGGTGAGTCACGATAACAATTAAAAAATCAATCGCAAAATGCTGGATTAATTTATTTACAGGAGTTTCCAATGCTCTATAGCTTGATGAACAATTGTTTTCCCACGTTTATATTTCTTTTTTATTTACTGGTTTTTTTCTTTTTAAGTCGCACAGTGTCTCATTATAGATACAAGATTTCTAAGAATAAGCAGGACGTAGAAACTGCAATGGATGTTGTCGGGAGTATTAGTAGCTTTTACAGTATATTTTTAGGGTTTATTGTTTATATTCTATGGTCTAATCATCAAAAATCTGCTGAATTTGTGACTACCGAAGCGACCCAATTATATATTATTGGCGAAAGCTCACGGGCTTTTCCCCCGGAGGTTCATCAAAGCATTGTACATAACCTGACTCAATATATATCATCTATTTTAAATGATGAGTTAGTAGCCATGTCTCGGGGACATGAAGGGAAAAGAACGCAAGAAGCAAGCGATGGATTGTATGATGCGCTTTTGAACTATAAACCTACAGATCTTGTCTCTACCTATTACAATAATGCAGTTTCATCATTCAATCAAGCAATCGAATACCGTAATTTTCGCTTGAATATGCTTTATTCACAAATTCCCACTGCTTGGTACCTTATCATCTTTATAGGTGCCTTTTTTATAATTGGTATCTATTCTCTGGAAACTAATTTAAAAGGACATTTATTTCTTATTATATTATGTATTTTTCTCGCTATTTACATGACTGCTATTACGGTTTTAAGTTTTCCCTTTTCAGGTTTCTTCAAAGTTTCAGATAAACCACTTAAAAAGGTTTATATGGAGCTAGGCGATATGTCTATTAAATCAAATATCAAGCCCAAGATAGAGATTTCAAAATAAGATATTTTGATTCTATAGTTAATTAAATGGATGTATTTTACTTGATACAACTTAGGAAAGAATCATGGCATTAAAATATGATGTGATCGTTTTGGGTGGTGGCAAAGGTGGTAAAACACTAGCTGTCGATTTAGCAAAAGCAGGTCAACGAGTTGCGATGGTTGAAGACAACCAAATTGGTGGTACTTGTATTAATGTGGCATGTATTCCCACAAAAGCACTCGTACAATCCGCCAAGATAGCGCACTATTGTCGTTCAGCATCAGATTATGGTTTGGACGCCACTCTGGCCCCTATCGACTTTAGAACGATTCGTGCTCGCAAAGATGCGATCGTTAACGTGATGCGCGAAGCTAATTTAAAACAATTTTTAGACTCTGGGATGGATCTCATGTTGGGACGGGGGTATTTTGTTGGACCTAAGACAATCGAAGTGAGTCTATCATCGCCACGAGATAATCAAAAAGTAGTCGAAATTACTGCCGATCAAATTTTTATTAATACGGGTGCGTTACCTTTCGTACCCTCCATTCCTGGTCTTGATAAAATAAAATATCATACCAATGACAGCTTGATGAGTGTCGATAATGTTCCCAAGCATTTGCTTATAGTCGGTGGCGGTTATATTGGTTTGGAGTTTGCCCAGTTATTTCGTCGTTTAGGGGCAGATATCACGGTGATAGAGGCGGATAGCAAGTTTCTGAGCCGCGAAGATAGAGATATTGCTGAGCAGGTTCTCGATGTTTTAACTAAAGAAGGGATTCATTGTTTACTGAACACTAAAATCAATAGTATTCAAGAAGAGGATGGTGGGATAGTGATCCATGCGAATCAGAATGGAAATTCTGAAGAGATTCGTGGAAGTGATGTGTTGATTTCTGTTGGACGTCTTGCGAATACAGCAGGATTAAACCTAGATAAAACTGGTGTTGAGCTTGATGAGCGTGGTTTTATCAAAGTAAATGACTATCTTGAAACAACAACTAAAGGGATATGGGCTTTAGGTGATGTTAAGGGTGGAGCCCAATTTACACACTTATCCTTAGATGATTATCGTTTAGTCAAGCATAATCTACAAAACCCACAAAATAAGCATTCTGCTCAAGGGCGACTTATTCCTTATACCGTCTTTCTCGATCCCGAACTAGCCCGAGTTGGCATGACAGAAACACAAGCCCTTGCCCAGGGGTACTCTGTAAAAATAGCAAAAATTCCCGCTGCAGTAATTCCTAGAGCAAAAACCCAAGGCGAAACGATGGGGCTTTTAAAAGCTGTTATTGATGCAAAAACAGATCATATTTTAGGTGTTTCTATTTTTTGTGCCGAGGCAGGTGAAATCCTTGGAGTAATCCAATTGGCTATGGAATTAGGCATACCCTATCAAAAACTTCGCGATATAATGTTTGCTCATCCTACATTTGTTGAAGCCATTAATCTGTGGTTTTTGGCAGTAGAAAATGCCAAATCTTAAGCTCAATGAGTTGGTTTAACATAAATCAATTCGGTTAAGTATTGCGCGTTCCAGCGATGAGGTTTATCCTTTCATAACAGTAATTTCTTGTACTTTTTCAATAAAAATCGAATTAATTTAAGTTTAATCGATCTAAAAATGAGCAAAAAAAGCTAAAAAGTGTTGATTTCAATTTCATCTTATGTAAACCTTGCGCACTATGAGTAGGAAATTAATTTACACAATAATCTGTATTAGTTGCCTTATATTCGGTGTGGTTGGGCTGTCGCTTTATATGAAAGCCAAGCCCCATGAAAAGCCAATTAGCCCTAAAAAAGAAGTTGTTAACACCGAACCTGTAAGGAACTCTACGGCAAAAAATAATAGCCCGCATAAGAGTGCTGGAAAAATAGCAAATATGGCACCCAAGGGTGCTCATAAAGCGGTAGCTGATGCAAGAGAAAGCTCTCGGCCTAAGCACACATCAAGAACGGTTATTATGAAAAGCCACAATGTTGCTTTAACAAAGGTTTCTTTTGAAGAATTACCAGGCTGGGATACAGCAGACGTTAAGAAATCGTTAGTAGCATTTCAGAAATCATGTGAAACGTTCTTGAAACAGCCTCCGTCTCATACGATCAGGACGCAACACATTAAATTAAAAGCTAGAGATTGGCATCCGGCATGTAAAGCGGCTTTGGCTCTGGATTCGATTACAGACGACTCAGCAAAAGAATTTTTTGAGAAGTGGTTTCGTCCAATTGAGTTTGCTCAAAAAAAGCCAGTTCATGGTTTATTTACAGGCTATTACATGCCCAAAATCAAAGGGAATTTAACAAAAAGCCCCAAATACAATACACCAATTTATGGGTTACCAAAGGGTAAATACTCGACCTCTTATACACGCGAGCAAATTGATAATGGAGCCCTTAAGAAAAAAGCACCGGTGATTGCATGGATCCAAAGTCCGGCCGAGCGGCTTTTCTTAGAGATTGAAGGCTCAGGTGTTATTCAACTGCCTAATGGTGAAAATATATATCTAGGTTATGCAGGTGAAAATGGTGCTCCATACACATCAATTGCAAAAGTGATGATTAATAAAGGGATAATGACCCGACATAATGCATCCAAAGCTGCGATCATACGCTATTTAGAAAGTCATCCTGAAACAGCTAAAACGATCATCCAGAAAAATAAATCCTTTGTCTTTTTTGAAGATTTAAAAGAACCCATGGCTCTCGGCGCTCAGGGAATGGCTCTTACACCGGGATATTCTTTAGCTGTAGACAAAAAATGGATTCCACTCGGTGCTCCTCTTTGGTTGGATACAAAACGGCCAGCTAAAGATAAAGCGAGTGAAAAACAATTTCAACGCCTTATGATCGCACAAGATACAGGTGGCGCAATTCGTGGATTTATGCGAGGTGACATTTATTGGGGTTCAGGAAAGTTTGCCACATTTTTAGGTGAACACATGAAAAATGAGGGGCATTACTGGCTACTGCTTCCCAAACATATTTTAAATCGGTTGGCGAAAAAAGCTCTTTAATCTTCTTATGTTGATATTGTTTATTTGTTCTCCACTTAAAGTAAAATTATTGACTAAAAATAGTGCAATATGTGCGGTGAAACTGGATTGTTTTCTTCTAATATAAAAAATAGTCCTTCATCCAGATCCTTATGGACTCGTGCTCAATCTTATCCAAAAACATTGAGCTCAAAGTGGACAATTGAGATTGTTTTCCAACGAGTACGTTCATTGGCAAAAAATTAGAAAAATTTAATCTCTTTAGCCTTTTTTACCTACTTCGCACATATAATATTGCTTTTAGGGGGATGTCAAAATTAGAGGCTTACTGTAAATACAATCAAAAAATGCATGGTTTGGTAGGAAGAAGTTCTCGCTCATTTCGAGTTGAAAGAGCTTATAGTTCTTTGAGGAGGAAACGGGGAAAGAAGAACTTGGCAAATTAAAATAAATAGGGCCAAATTTTATTATGGAATAATTACCTTTGTAGCATATGATTGGGCTTCAAGTTAATTGAAGGGGCTCTAGTTGCAAAGATCTTATTTTAAAAATAACCTATTTATATAAATACATACCGATAATACTTAATATCAGGTATATTTTTCATCATTTCATGAATTGATAGAACTGCTTTATTACCCATACTACACTTAGTAAAAATTATTAAATAGAATATTATTTTTTACAAAGCTTCGTATAGGGGTATTGTGAGAGCCACGTTTGACTCAAAGAGTTGAAGAACGAGGCTGTATTTAACACAAAAAAAATAGTTATCTACCTGTATCATATAATCTAGAAACAATTGCGTAATTGAGATATCAGATTAAAGAATTATTACTTTTTTAATTTGTATTGAAATAATCCTCAATGATTAGACGTTTGTTGAAGGCACTTGTAATTTAAATAAATAGGATTGCGATGGACAATTTAGTAGAAATACCCAACATTAACAATATGGATTCATTGGAACTATCCGAAGAAGACATACACACACAAGCCAATAAATGTATTTTGGAAGCACAATATCTTGTATTCCAAAAACTGCCCATAATTATTGGGCAAATTATAGATCATGAAGTTTGGAAAGAAAAAAACTATAAAAATTTCGGAGAGTATGCATTGAAACAATCATCCTGTGGCTTAAGTATTACTAATAATCACAGGTTATGGCTATTAAAGTGTGCTATGGATATTCATGGTCAGCATGCAGTTGAATGGGGTGATGTTCTGAATGAAGTTGATGGATCAGTCAGGACTTATGCTAAAAAAAATAAAATTCCAATTAAAGAATTAGATAAAAATTTATATGCGCTAGATAGTAAACATACAAATCCAGATATTGAGGAAACAATTACATATTTGCCTTCACGATCTAAATCAAATGATGGCCAGCTTCTTAAGCTAAGGAACAAGGATAAGGAGACATACAATAAGGTAGTACAAGGTGAAGTAGCATTAAAAGATGTATTGCCTTCACCCGCGCCAAGGAAACAGTTAGCTCCCATTGAATCAGTTAAAAATAAATTCAAAAGTCTGTCTGATGCCGATCGTGAGGCATTTTTAGCCTGGATTGATGAGCAAAAAAGTAGTTTTGAGGAAAATTAAAGCATCACCACATGACTGATTAGTAGTGTTACAAAAAACAAAAGAGGCAGGTCTTTCCTATTTCCTCTGCGATAAAGGAAAGACCTGCCTCCATATTTGCTGCTTATTGGTTGCTTGCAAAAATAAGACCAGTCGGTCCTGCGGTTTGACCGCCAGAAGCTCCGAACATGGTTGTTCCTGTTACACCTAAAATTGAAGGCAGGAACAATAAAGCGGCAGAAATAAAAACTAGAGCAATTGGCGTTCCAATTGGAATTTGAGTCGGGTTATCTTTGTGCTGTTTAAACTTCATAATAGCTCCAATAGAAAATCCCAAACCAGCCAAATAAGCACCAGCAGTAATCAATTTAGCAAGGTTCTCAAACGAGCTCGTAATTGTTGATGCCATTCCTCCTAAAGACAGGACTTCATTACCTGCTGCTGCATCATGGCTTACTAATGTTAGAAATGTAAAACACGCAATACTGCTTAACCAATAACTAAAACCAGTTTTATTCATAACGTTACTTTTCACAACTCTTTCTCCAAAATTAACAAAAAATCTGGGCATGATATTATTTTAATAAACATTATTATCTTACAAAATGATTAGAATTTAAATTTACATATTTATTTTAAATAGTCCCCAATTGTTTGACCTTTAATTTCGAATGTACTGAAATGTAATCATATTAGAAAATTACGAAAATATTAAATGTTAGTAGGAAAAACATAACTCGTATACTCATGAGCAAAGTTTTGAAGACATTATAGTATCCAGCCCAAACTGGCATTGAAAACTTAAAGGTTTGGGCCGATGGCTTCTATATCAGCAATTTTCCGGGTAGACTTTCAGAGGACTCTTCTGATGATTCCGATGGTGTTGATGATGCTGGTGGTGAAAATTTAATTAGGTCATGAAGTGCGAATAGCCCAAGACGACCATAAATATTGCTGTTTCTGGAGCTTGAACCAGCATTTTTCTTCAATTTTGTGCTGAGGTCTTCATCCAGCTTTTTCATTAAGGCAAGCGATTTTGAAATTCGTTGATAGTGAGTAGTATCTGGCAAAAAATTCTTCTTTTGAGTCTCAAAGAAATTAATCATTTGTTTCAAAAGATGTAAATTTTCTGGTGAACCTTCTAAATTACTCAACAATATATGAGCAAGAGGATGTTTTTCATCTTCAATTATAGGTAATAAAAGCGGTAGTCCAACAGAATCATTTCTTAATAAAGACATTTTATGGGTCAATAAAATATTAAAACATTGTTCTGCTTTGGAGGAGCTAAAATCACACTGCAATAAATAATCCAATATTGAATCATAATTTTTATCATGTATTTTGAGCTTAAATTTTTCTAAATCATATTTTTTGTTTTTCAATATAAAGTCGAGCAAATTTGCATTTAACTCTATTAGTGCTTTTTTTAAAATAGTGTCATCAAGCGCAACTGAAAAAAGAGCGCTTAATTGGACTGCTTGATTAAATTTATTTTTAAATAATAATGAATGAAGATGTTTTCTTCCTATTGATATAAGAGATTGCTCCATTTTCTTTAACGTTTGGATTGAATTCACTTTAGAAGAAGAAACGATCAATTGTAATTCGCTTATTCGCTGAAATAGATCTTGAATCATTGCTGTTTTTTCTGACTCATCGGTTGTCGCTCCAATCTGAAGGAGCTTATCAGACAATTTATTTATCTTCGGGGTAAGCGACTCCTCTTGAGCTGTATTATTTATGGGGAAGTATTTGTTTTTTTTTGAAATAGCTGTTTTTCTTACATTAGCAGCATCTGCTTTAGTTAATTGTGATGCTTCTGGAGTGGTTGATTGAGTTGCAGAGGAAGCAATTTCTTTGGTTTTTCTAGATGAACGAGGAGAAGATATTTCAACGTCAACCTTTTGGTAAATTGTTTCCAACAACCCAATTTTTTTTTGCATGTCTTCTCTCGAGTTGATTGCATTCAACTGGGTACTTAATTTAATTTGCTGATCCAATGTGGTTAAATATTTTTTTTTATTTTTTTCCAGATTCATTGATAATTGAACTGTTACTTTATCTAATGCTGCAATTTTATTTTTAAGTAGAGCACAATGGTTATTTTGTTCATCTCTTAACTTTGCAATAATCGAACCAATCGTCCGTTTACTAACTGCCAACCAATCCACATCAAATTCATTCCCAGCAGTTGATTCATACTCCTGATTGCTTGTTTCTAAAACAAGGCGTGGAGAAGAAATCATTGCATCCAATTGATCAAAATAAACGTGGAGACGATAGGTTTTTTTTTGTTTATCTTTAAATGTCGCGGTGTAATGATATTCGCTTAGTTTATCAATTATATTCAGCGGTTGCTCATAAATACTGATATGATGCTCAATTAAAGTTAATCCCTCTGGAAATTTATTTTTTTTCTTTGGAAGCTGAAGCAGATAATAGGGCGTACCGTTTAAATGTGTTTGTCGAAATAAGGTTGCTTTATCAAACCCTTGCTTATCGTGTTCGAAAATTTCAGTATGAATAAAATTGTATAGTTTATTAAGATACATATTATTTCTCAGTTTCAAAAGCAGATTGAATCTCGGTAAAATTCTCCTTAAACATAAGGAGTTTCGATTTTAATTAGATAGGTGTAGTCGCATTCAAGCGAAGGGAATATTAGCAAGATTAGCTTAAATGAATATTAACAAGACCTATTATTTTAGGTTAAATTCAGCTCCATTAAGGAATGTATTTGATTGTGACCCGCTATCGGCTTGCTCCGGGCTGCTGCGTCAGCGTCAAAGACTACCCTGAGCTAATGCTCCTGCGTTCCCTCTCGATCCCGATATCGCTTGATTTATTTTGATTTTCAATTATGCTGCCGAATTTTTATGAGCAATATGGAGCAAAAACATGCAATATAAATTTGAACGCTCACTTTCTTCATTAGCAAGGCAATTAGAAGAACAACGATTGAGGAAAGAAACCAATGGAATTTTTGCCCCAGCTAAACCAGGTATTTTTGCTGAAAAAAGAAAAGAGCTTGTTGAAGAATATGTACGAAAAGGACTTGAAAAATTTGACGCTCAAGAAAATCAAAATTGTGAACTTTTTTCTAAAAAGCAAATATAAATAAAGTGTAGTCGGGATCAAGAGGGGGGGAAGAAGTGATCAAAAACTAGAGGGGCAGGCCTTAAATTTTGAATATAACAATTTTTATTGAATTTTGGGTACAATTCACGATTCAGGGCCTGACCCAAGATCCGGTTGATTCATGATTCTTGGTTGGAATTACATAAAAACAATATAGCCGTGATTCGATCACGGCTTTTCAAAACTAATATGTTTGAATTGCTCTGGTACAGCATCTTTTAGTAAAGCATCTATCTGCGCCGCAAAAGGTTCATGAAAGGATGGGCGACGAGGAAAAATTCTATCGTTTATCCAATAAACCGGCCATCCATCGGTAGTTTCAATGCAATCTTTAGCAAAATTTGTAATTTTAAATTTTTCTTCAATTTGAATACAGCCACGTAAAAAGATATCAACATAAGATTGGACAATTGGGAAGTTTTTGGTCGGAAGTTGATTTTCTGTTGTGGCTATAGTGTATATCCAAACTTGTTTTTGAGTTGAAAAGTTGGAAGTTTGAGAAAGAAATACTAAATTATCCGGATTAATTTGTTCTCTGCAATAAAAACTTTCTCTTTTATCATAACTTCTGATGTTTTCCGGCTTGCTTAACTTGTAACTTACACCAATAAAAGATGAGCTTTTATGTTCAATGGCAGATAAGAACGTGGCATTAACTCCAGGTAAATTACCATGTCCTGCCCAAATTCTTTTATATCCTTTTATCAAAATGGGAACATTCTCTTCAGCGGATGGATCTGTTCTTCTTTTAGATGTCTCATCGATTAAACTTCCATAGCCGACAATATATTGTGGAAGATTAGGATTAATTTCTGGATGACAGTCCAAAGCAAAAGAAGAAAAAGGAAGTAGAATCAAAAAAAGTAAGGCGAATTTCTTCATAAATCGTACAACTATCGGGTAATTATTTTATTTTTTTCACATTATGACGCATCATCTTTGCAGTCTGCAATGATAATGCGGCTTTTGAAAAAAAACCGAAAACCCTTGATTTTATTGGTCGGAGTGACAGGAATTGAACCTGCGACCCCTGCCTCCCGAAGGCAGTGCTCTACCAGGCTGAGCTACACTCCGCGCTGAGCAATAAGCAGCCGAGTACTGATAAATCCTGTCTTGGCACTCCAGGTTTTACACGATACTCAGACTACTTAATACTAAAAAAATTAATAGCTTCTTTGCAAAGCAAATTGTGCCAAATTGATAAGCGCTTCTTTATATTTTGAATCGGGTAATATCGTCAAAGAGGATAATGCTTTGTCGATTTCTTGTGCTGCTATTTTTTTTGTGTATTCTATTGCTTTTGTTTCTTCCAACGCAATAAGAATTTCGGGTAAGAAATCTAGGCTGCCTTGTTTCAAACTACTCACTATTTGCTCTTTCTGCAGTTCGGTACCATGTTGTAATGCATGAATTAAAGGTAATGTAGCTTTTCCATCAGCTAAGTCGTCTCCTATGTTTTTGCCTATAGTTTTGGCATCAGAACAATAATCTAGAGCATCATCTACAAGCTGAAAGGCATTACCTAGATGCAGGCCATAGGAATAGAGACTGTCTTGTAGCTCTTTAGACGCGTTGCTGATCATTGGGCCTATACAGGCAGCAGCAGCAAATAAAAGAGCCGTCTTTGCACGAATCACATCAAAATATTCATCAAAGGTTAACGCAGGGTTATGGCGGTTGGATAGTTGTTTTACTTCTCCGCAGCTGATTTCGAGTGCAGTTTTGGCAAAGAGCTTAAGTACGTCTGAATTGCCGGAATCAACAATGAGCTCTATTGATTGGGTAAAGAGATAATCACCAACCAGAATACTTGCTTTGCTACCCCAGATGTCGTTTGCTGTCTGACGTCCTCTTCGGAGTGTAGACTCGTCAATAACGTCATCGTGAAGTAAAGTGGCTGTGTGAAAAAATTCAACCATCGCCGCCAGAGTAATATGCTCTTTACCTTGGTAACCACATGCATTACTTGCTAAAAGAACCAACAATGGTCGTAGTCTTTTGCCGCCACTTTGTATTATATGGTGGGACATATCATCAATTAAGCCAATTTGCGATTCAATTTTATTTACAATTAAAGTATTAACTGCATTAAAATCGTCACTAATTAGCGCGCGTATACTGTCAATCGCCATTGTTTGTCCTCTACGATTCAATCAACAAATGCTAAGGTTTGAGCATACGAATTGTCAAGTAAAACTGGGGTTTACTTGAACTTAAACATTAAATCGGAAATGCATTACATCTCCATCACAAACGATATAATCCTTGCCTTCGAGGCGTAACTTTCCGGCTTCCTTGGCACCTTGTTCACCTTTACACGTGATAAATGCATCATATGCTATGACTTCGGCGCGGATGAATCCTTTTTCAAAATCAGAATGGATAACACCTGCTGCTTGTGGCGCTGTCGCTCCTTTAGGAATGGTCCAGGCTCTTACTTCTTTTACTCCAGCAGTGAAATAAGTTTGTAATCCTAACAACTCATAACCTGCACGAATCACTCGATGTAATCCGGGCTCGCTTAACCCTAAATCTTCCATGAACTCTTGGCGATCTGCCTCATCCAATTCGACCAATTCCGCTTCAGTTGCTGCACAAAGAGCGACAATACTGGCTTTTTCTTTCAAGGCTAAGTTACGAACATTATCCAGTAATGGATTGTTTTCATAACCATTGTCATCGACGTTTGCAATATAGAGTACTGGTTTTGCGGTGAGTAGAAATAGACGACGTACAATAGGTTCTTCCTCGGCACTTAATTCAAGGGTACGGACAGGAAACCCTTCATCAAGGTGGGCCTTGATTTTTTCCAAGGTTTTCATTTCAAAAATTGCCTCTTTATTACCGCTACGACTATTTTTTCCGGCTTTTAAGATGGCTTTTTCAAGAGTTTCCATATCTGCTAATGCCAATTCTGTATTAATTACTTCGATATCACTCAGTGGGTTAACATGACCTTCTACATGCACCACATCAGTATTTTCAAAACAACGGACTACATGAGCAATGGCATCGGTTTCGCGAATATTGGCTAAAAACTGATTCCCTAGGCCTTCGCCTTTGGATGCTCCTTTTACGATACCAGCGATATCAACAAATTGCATGGTTGCCGGAAGAACTTGTTGTGGTCTTACTATTTCACTCAAAGCATCGAGACGGGGATCGGGAACAGTAACTATCCCGACATTGGGTTCAATAGTGCAGAAAGGATAGTTTGCTGCTTCAATACCTGCTTTGGTGAGTGCATTGAACAGAGTTGATTTACCAACATTGGGCAAGCCCACTATGCCGCATTTAAATCCCATGAGTAATACCTCTAATTGTTAAAACTAACGTGAGTCCGATATAAAAAACAGAAAATAATTTTCTACGTTTTATGTCGTTAAACGGACGTTATCCCATAAAAATGTGAAGCATTTTATACGGGATTCATTCTCAATAATTAAGTTCGATATAATCGGATAACCTATCTGCTTATATCGAACACACCTTAAAACTAAACTAACTGTTACTCCGTCATCTTATTCAGATCGAATAGGATTTTTACATTGCCGAGAAGCAGTCCTAAACGTTCAATTGATTCATCGCTCTGGACAAATCACCAGATAAGACTAAAGGCATTACCGCGATGCCTCTATCAATTGCATCATAAATTAATTGTCTATCTTGTGCTGAGGGTTTACCGAGCACAAATTGATGAACTAAATCTCTATGGCCAGGATGACCAATTCCAATTCGTAAGCGGTGAAATTCCGGGCTACCTAATTGGGCTATTATATCTCTTAGGCCATTATGACCGCCATGGCCTCCACCCGTTTTAAGTTTAATGCGTCCTGGAGGTAAATCCAGTTCGTCATGTACAACCAATATTTCTTCGGGTTGAATTCGGTAAAATTGACTAATATGCCGGGTAGGTTGACCGCTGTGATTCATAAAAGAAATCGGCAAAACCAATTTACCTGAATGCTGATTTAATTCCAAATCAGCCAGTTCGGCTTGCATTTTTTTTTCCAATTTGAAAAAGACACTATGTCGCTGAGCTAAGGCGGAGACTAACCATCCACCGGCATTATGACGCGTCTGTTCATAGGCTGATCCGGGGTTACGCAAACCAATGATAAGTTTTATGGCCATGATATAGCTCTTTGATAGGGGGCTTGATTCTTGAGCTTATGTTGCCTGGGCAAAGCGTATAGTCGAACCCGGGTTAAGTTTGCACAAAATTTCCCGGGTTTGGCCGTCGCATCACCAAGGCTACGGTTTACATTTTTTCAATCAAACTTGAATATTATTCTTCATTTTTCTCAGCGCTAACAGTTGGTACAGCAGATGCTGGAACTTCTGTCGCTTCAGCTGCTTCTTCTGTTACATTTGCTCTGGGCATGTGAATGCTTACAACAGGCGCGTCATGACTTCCATCTGTAACATCAACAGTCAGTTGTACCCCTTTAGGCAGTTTTAAATGAGATAAATGAACAACATCATCCATTTTAACGCCCGCCATATCTACTGTGATAAATTCAGGTAGGTCTTTTGCTTGGCAACGGATTTCTACTTGAGTCATAGTATGGTTAATGATACCGCCAGCTTTAATACCAGGAGCTTTATCTTCGTTGATAAAGTGAACAGGTACCAATTTAGTTAAAATGTCTGTTTTAGAAACGCGTTGTAAATCCATATGCATTACAACAGGTTTGTAGGGATGACGTTGCAATGCCTTTAAAATAACATGTTCAACTTTGCCATCGATTGTAATATCAAAAACACTGGAATAGATACTTTCAGTTTCCAAAGCTTTAACTACTTTGTTATGTTGAAAATGAATTGACATTGGTTTTTTATCACCACCGTAAATTACAGCAGGTACTTTATTTTCAAGACGACGTAGGCGGCGGCTCGCACCTTTCCCCATATCCGTTCTTGTTTGTGCTTCTAAAAGGATGTTTGACATTATATACTCCAAAATTTATATAAGTTTTTTGTAACTATTCGCACAGCCACTCAATCTGGCTTTTTACCAAAATGTGAATGTGGTGAATTGATACAGTTCCTTTAAAATTTAATCCGCGACCAGATTAAACACCGGATAATGAATTAAAAAAATCCGGAAAGGGTGGCGAAGTATACAATATTTTAAAATGAACTTGAAGTCATAGTCATAATTTCATAGAATATGCGACTTTATTGAATTTGTGATAGCCAATCAGGCGAATTGGAGAAATATTATGTATGCGGTAATCAAAACTGGCGGTAAGCAATACACCGTGAAGGAAGGTGATGTGTTAAAAATTGAATTACTGCCTGAAGATGTTGGCAATGAAATACAATTTGAAGAAGTATTAATGTTAGCTGATGGTGATAAAATCGTTTGTGGTACACCATTAGTTGCCAAGGCAACAGTGAAAGCTGAAGTGCTTGATCATGGTCGTCACAAAAAAGTTAAAATTATCAAGTTTCGTCGTCGTAAGCACCATAGAAAACAAATGGGGCACAGACAATATTATTCGCAAGTTAAAATTACTGCGATAAGCAAGTAAGAGAGGATAGCAATGGCTCATAAGAAAGCAGGTGGTAGTACTCGTAACGGCCGCGACTCGAATCCCAAGTATCTTGGAGTAAAGCGTTATGGCGGTCAATTCGTTAATGCGGGTGAAATAATTGTAAGACAACGTGGCACACGTTTTCATCCAGGGCCTGGCGTAGGCTGTGGTCGTGATCATACCTTGTATGCCTTGGTTGAAGGTTTAGTACAATTTGTTGTCAAGGGTGACAAAAATCGTAAATACGTAACTATAGTTGCAGAAGCACAACAAGAAGCTGCGAACTAATTCCTACGGGAAACCATTATGCCGCGCACAGCGGCTTTGGTGTTATGATGTATACTGGATTATAATTTTCTTAATCCAGGCTACATATTATACCCGAATGCAATGTTGTTATTGACCCCGGCAACGGGGTTTTTTTTTATTTTGAGGTTGGTCATGAAATTCGTTGATGAAGCAGTGATAAAAGTAGAAGCAGGCAATGGCGGAAATGGTTGTCTAAGCTTCAGACGCGAAAAATTCATACCACGTGGTGGTCCTGATGGTGGTGATGGTGGTGATGGCGGGAGCGTATATTTTGAAGCCAGTACGGATTTAAATACCCTTGTTGATTTCCGTTATATGCGACATTTTAAAGCACGTAATGGTCAGCACGGTATGGGTGGAAATTGTACTGGTAAAAAAGGTGATGATTTAACGATAAAAGTACCCGTTGGCACGATGGTTTATGATGTTGATACAGGAGAATTGCTTGGTGATATTAAAGAGCCAGGCGTGCCTGTATTGATTGCTCAAGGTGGATTTCATGGTTTAGGTAATACACGCTACAAAAGTAGTGTGAATCGCTCTCCAAGGCAAACTACCCCAGGAAGTCCAGGGGAATCACGACATTTACGTTTGGAATTGCGTGTTTTGGCTGATGTAGGTCTATTAGGATTGCCTAACGCCGGAAAATCTACTTTAATTCGCGCAGTTTCCAGTTCAAAAGCAAAAGTAGCTGATTATCCTTTTACAACGTTGCATCCCAGCTTGGGCGTTGTTAGCGTTTCTTCACACAAGAGCTTTGTAATGGCTGACATTCCCGGCCTCATTGAAGGAGCCTCAACCGGTGCTGGACTTGGGCATCGATTTTTAAAACATCTTTCACGAACCTGTGTGTTACTCCATGTAATTGATGTCGCTCCAGTAGATGACAGTGATCCAGTTGCATCAGCTAAAGCAATTATTCATGAGTTGGCAGAATACAATCCCGAGCTTTTACAAAAACCTCGATGGCTGGTCTTGAACAAAATAGATATGTTACCCGATACAGCGAGTCGAGAGGAACGAATACAGGCTATAATAAATGGCCTAGGTTGGAAGGATAAGGTGTTTGCTATCTCCGCTATCAGTGGCGAAGGAACACAACAGTTGTGCTATTCATTGATGCAGCTGATTGATGAGATGAAAGAGTCTGAAGCATAGCCATTCTGCAGCATGTTCAACTACTGAAACCCTACGATAGGGTATGTTATGGGTTTCACGACCTTCCTGAGAGTGATTACTGTAGTCAATGATTAATTGTGTTGTCCCATTTGTTGGCTGTTGCTGCCAATACTCTGATAAACCACGTATATGAAAATACAGTTTATTTTTATGTAAACCACTAAAATGCAGTAAATGATATATATGAGGTTTGGTCAGTAGTAATTGCAGTAATCCTCCTGTTGCTTCATCGATAATCGTTATTGGCTCATTGATACGTGCAATTAATTCGCGTAAGTTTTCAGAAGCTTTTTTCTCTACAGAACTAATAATATGTGGCTCTAGAATCGGATCAACGATGGCTTTAATTTTATGAATCAAATTGGGAGTACAACGGACTTTAAATTCAATATATGGTGATTCCCATCTATAGCCTGTTTGACAGTCAATATTTTGAAGTGCATCTTCCAATTTTTGGGCTATTTCACTTTCGGCCAAGCCAAAAATTCGCCACTTGAGTATCTGTTTTTGGCTGTGAGTAGTTTGCTGCAATATAGGCATTACGTAATTGTTAAACATTGGTAAACATTCACGGGGTGGGCCAGGTAATAAAAAAATGGTTTTATTGTTCCATTGGTAATGGCATCCTAAGGCGCTGCCTACAGGATTAGGTAAAAGTATGGCTTGTTCAGGGAAAAGGCATTGTTGTAAATTTCCCGAATTGAGGGTTAGCTTGGCATCTCGTAAGCGGTTTTTTATGTGCTCTAGAGCTTCAGAATGTTGCACTAATGCCTCGCCTGTAAATTGAGATAAGGCAAAGCGAGTAAGGTCATCGGTAGTAGGTCCAAGTCCACCTGTGATAATGATGATGTCATGCTTTTTTGTTAAGAACTGCAAGCAATTGACAATATCAGCCTTTTTGTCACTGCATGAAAGGTGAAGGCCTAAAGATATACCTTCTGAGCTTAAGGCATGGGCGATGTCGCGACCATTAGTATTTAAGGTATCGCCATGAACAATTTCATCACCGGTTGCTAAAATGGCTGCTGTCATTGTCTATTTCCGAAGATCATATTAGCTTGATTTTATAGCATAATTTGAAAAATCTGTAATAGTTATTGACATTTATTCTGAAATTGCCTAATAACTAGAAAAGGTGATTTTTTTTAAGATAGTACTGCTCTTGAGATTAATTTTTACGATCATTTGTGTGTAAAGGAGAAATTATGGAATTTTCAAGCCGTTATGTAGCGCATGTTCCTGACGCTCAAGGGTTTGTTAATTATTCTGCAGAAGAACATAAAATTTGGAGTATTTTATTTGAAAGACAAATCAAGCTAATACCAGGAAGGGCTTGTGATGAATTCATAACTGGATTAAAAACTTTAGCTATAAAGCCTGAATCAATTCCTCAAATTCCAGATATAAATCATAGACTTAAAGCGGAAACGGGTTGGCAGGTATCTGCAGTCGAAGCATTAATTTCAGCTCGAGAATTTTTTGAATTGTTGGCAACCAAACATTTTCCTGTTGCTACATTTATTCGTAATGAAGAAGAGTTGGATTATGTTAAAGAGCCTGATATCTTTCATGAAGTTTTTGGTCATTGTCCCATGTTGACAGATAAGGTGTATGCAGAGTTCGTTTATGATTATGCTCGAAAAGTATTAACTTTCCCTGAATCAGATTGGCCCTTACTCCAACGTTTGTTTTGGTTTACCGTTGAGTTTGGATTAATTAAGAGTGCAAAGGGGCTTCGAGCTTATGGCGGTGGAATACTGTCTTCCATTAGTGAAACTGTATATAGTGTAGAAAGTGATATTCCGCTGAGAGTGATTTTTGAACCAATAGCCGCATTTCGCATGCCGTACCGTATCGATATGCTGCAACCAGTTTATTTTGTGATAAATGATTATCAGGTTTTGTACGACTTTGTGTTATCTGACATAGGCAAACTTTTAGCTCGAACTCGAGAATTAGGGGAGTTTCCACCTTTTTTTAAGTTGGATCCAAATAACCCTAATATTCATATTAGAGCATGTTAATCTATGTATTGTAATGAACAGCTAGTCTTGTTAACATCGAGCAACCTAGTTTGTTCATTGGCTTTTAAGTCAAGGAGCATTATTTGATTAAAGTACTAATTGTTGATGACCATGCATTGGTTCGAATGGGTATTCGACGATTACTCGAAGATATGTCGGATGTAGAGGTAGTCGCTGATGCAGAAAGCGGTGAAGAAGCTTTAGCATTAGTAAAAAAACATTCTCCTGACGTGGTCCTTTTAGATATGAAAATGCCTGGTATTGATGGCTGGGAAGTAACACGTCGTCTAAAAAAATCTAATCCGCATGTCAAGGTTATTGCTGTAACCGCGATGTGTTCTGATCTGTTACCTACCCGTGTTTTGCAATTAGGCGCTATGGGGTATCTGACGAAAGAGTCAGGTGCCGAAGAAATGGCTGCTGCGATACGTAAAGTTGCCAAAGGAGAAAAATACCTTAGTGCTGAAATTGCGCAGAAAGTTGCGATTAATAGTTTGGAGGAAGTACAAGGTTCACCCTTTGATGTATTATCCGAACGTGAAATGCAAGTAATGTTGATGATTACCAGCGGCATGAATGTGCAAGAAATTAGTGATAGGCTTTTCCTTAGTACCAAGACAATTAATGGCTACCGATATCGAACATTTGAAAAATTAGGTATTAAAAATGATGTTGAGCTTACTTACTTAGCTCTGAAACATGGAATTATAGAAAATCCCATCGATTTAACGTCAGAAGATTAAAGGTCCTGGCGCGTAGTCTGGGGTATAGTGCCACCCAGGCTACATTTAAACCAAGAATTACTGCTATTATTACATGAATATCTCTACTGAATTAGCGTTGTTTCTCACACAGTTACCTAATGAGCCTGGTGTTTATCGTATGCTGGATGAAGCAGGCAATATTCTTTATGTAGGTAAAGCTTCCAATCTAAAAAAACGGGTAACAAGCTATTTCAACAAACAAAATACAGGCATTAAAACACGTTCTTTGGTGAGTCAAATTGCCTCTATAGAAATTTCTGTTACGCGTAGCGAAACAGAAGCTTTATTACTCGAAAGTAATCTGATTAAAACATTAAAACCCAAATACAATGTTTTATTACGAGATGATAAATCTTATCCTTATATTCACCTTTCCAATCATCCTGATTTTCCACGTATAGAAAGCTATCGATCTAAAAAAAAGCCTCTCTCCGGTGATTTTTTTGGCCCTTATCCTAGTAGTGCCGCGGTAAAAGAAACTATAGTAACGATACAAAAAGTCTTTAAAGTTCGAAATTGTCGGGACAGTTATTTTAATGCACGCTCAAGACCTTGCCTGCAGTACCAAATTAAACGATGTACTGCACCCTGTGTCAATTATATAACTCCTGAGGATTACAAACGCTCGGTACAGGATGCTATGCGATTTTTACAGGGTAAGTCCCAATTAATTCTTGATGAACTTGCCAAACGAATGGATAAATCTGTAAGCGAATTGAATTTTGAAGAAGCAGCACTTTTGCGCGATCAAATTAAGAGTTTGCGATTGGTGCAAGAACAACAGGGGGTTTTACAATTACGTGGGGATGCGGATGCTATTGCCATTGAAGTTAGCCCTGGTTTTGCATGCGTCCAATGCGTGACTATTCGTGAAGGCCAAGTCTTGGCAAGTCGTAGTTATTTTCCATCGGTACCTCAAAAAGGCTTAGAAGATGAACTCAATATCGACGATTTGTGGCAACAAACTTTTGATGCATTTATAGGATTTTATTATTTGGATGTTCCGGAGAAGATTCCTGCATTAATCATTACGAATCATGATTTAGTGGATCATCAATCCTTGGAAGAGGTATTATCACAACAGCGCGGTAAATTGTGTAAAATTCAAGTGAATCCCCGTGGCATTAAGTCTCGCTGGATGGATTTTGCACTGAATAATTTACGTGTCTCAGTAGCAGAATATGTTACGAAACATTCTACAATGAGATCTCGTTTCCAAGAATTAGAACAGCTTTTGGGGCTGAAAAAACAAATTGGGCGAATGGAATGCTTTGATATCAGTCACACACAAGGCGAGGCAACTGTTGCATCGTGCGTTGTGTTTGATCATGAAGGGCCTTGTCCTAATGAGTATCGACGTTTTAATATCGAAGGCATTACTCCTGGAGATGATTACGCCGCAATGGAGCAGGCCATTACCCGTCGCTTTAAGCGGTTAGTGGAAATTCAATCCTTGCCCGACGTGTTAATTATTGACGGAGGTAAAGGACAAGTAGCGGTCGCCCAGAAAGTGCTTGAGTCTTTAAGTATATCAACGGTAAACATGCTGGGGGTGGCTAAAGGACCTTCACGCAAAGCGGGGTGGGAAAAGTTGATTTTAGTGCATGAAGCACATGAACTGACTTTACCTGATGACTCTAAAGCATTGCACTTGTTACAACATATTCGTGATGAAGCGCACCGTTTTGCCATTACTGCTCATCGTAAAAAAAGACAAAAAAAGAGATTAGAATCAACTCTCGAGGATATAGAAGGAGTTGGATCAAAACGTAGACAAGCATTATTGCATCGTTTTGGTGGAATACGAGAGCTTGCTAAGGCTCCAGTGGAAGAAATTGCCAAAGTATCAGGAATTAGTGAACATTTGGCAAAACGCATTTTTCAATTTTTTCATGGCGAATAAGTGTAGCCATGAAAAAATTGTAGCGCTGGATTAGCGCATTGTCTTCAGCAAATCCCAAGTGCAATGGGGGAGCTCGTCATAATACGACCCTACAGTATGGAGAGCCCTCGTTGTATTCGGGATGGACGGGTATTTTACCTAGGTTAATCATCAACAAATTAGAATATTATTCATAACCCTAGCAAAAACTCTAATATTCGTACTAAACTTATTTTAGATATGCTCGAATAATAATTAGAATAAATTGATATTTAAGCACAAATCTTGCATGTAAAAATAATAAGTAAAGGTGAGAGGGGGGCATATGTATAAATTACTTTCAGCTGCATTGATGATGCTCATGGCTGCCATAGTGAATGCGGGAAATTTTTATGGCACAGGATTATGTGGATACCCACAATACGATTGTATTAAGGTAGAGTCGGGACAAAGTTGGGAGACTTTATTTCCGGATGAAAATCAGCGTGACATTGTGCAAAGAGTCAATCGGACCTATAACCCTTTATGGGCCGGAAAGATTATCGCTGTTCCGAAAAATTTAGCTTATCTCACTGTTTTTGATGTTGCTCCTTTCCCATTAAAAATTTCAAATGAACATCAAAAACAAATTATTGTCGATCAGGATAAATTGGCTTTTGGAGCTTATGATGCCGAAGGTAATTTGGTGAAATGGGGACCTATTTCATCTGGAAGAGACCGATGCCCTGATGCCAATCGTTCTTGTCGCACTTTAACAGGGATTTATCGGGTTTTCAGTAAAGAAAATGAAAAATGTACATCCGATGTATTCCCCATAGGTAAAGGTGGCGCAAAGATGCCTTTCTGCATGTTTTTCCATAAGGGTTTCGCATTACATGGCTCCGACGATATCCCCGGAGTAAGAGCGAGCCATGGATGTGTGCGTATGTTTACCCAGGATGCAAAATGGTTAAATCTGAACTTTGTTGAATTATCCAGCGAACGAAATAATTTTATGGGTACAACGGTTATTGTACGTCCAATAAATGACAGTGAGTGAGAAATATAATGAATACAATAAATAAAATCACTTCAATTTCATTGATGCTTTTCTTAGGACTAATGTCTGCACAACTTGAAGCAGCCAAACTCAAAAAAAATGATCCTCAAGAGGCACAAGCCAAGGCGGAAAAGGAAGAAGCACGATTTCCTATAGGATGCAGGCCAGTAGGATATAAGGAAAGTTTAAAAGTATTATCTCTTTTCCCAGGGAAAGAGGGCGCTTTGCAATCTTTGTATTTTTTCTTTAATAAATCACCACAAACGGTCAGTTTGTACCAAATGCGCGATGAAGACAGTCAGTACACAACTCGATATAATCATTCAATAGGCGGTCGCCAATGGGCGGCATTAGCTACTGGAGAACCATTAGTCAAATTTATTTGTACTGCGGGTGATGGTAAAACCTCCTATGGAAAAATTATAGATTGTGCAGATACGATTAAAGTATGTGAATACGTTAATGTTAAGTTTGGTTTGAATAATAAAGGTAATTATTGGATAGTCGATGGCACAACGAGAAATGGGGCAGTTAATGAAGTAGTGCATTATGGCATAATACCTGGGGTATAAATCTGAAAATATAATGATAAAAATTCAGTTAAATTGCCATGCAAAGAGGGAGAATTGTCATGAAATCGCTAGTACCTTGGGTATGTTTATTCGTTGCATCAGCTGGCCAAAATGCTTTTGCTGATGAGTTTAGTGCTTATCGATTAGGGAATTATAATAAAGCGATAGAGCCTTTGATGAGTCAATCGGGAAAAAATGCAGTCGCCGATTATTACTTAGGACGAATTTATCTTTATGGGTATGGCCAATTAAAAAACAACTTGTTGGCAATACGTTATTTTACCCAATCCGCACAAAAAGGATACCTACCTGCAATTCAACTGATGGCGAAATATACTTTATTGCATGATAAGGATCCGCAACAAGCTTTTGCGTGGTTTAAAAAAGCCGCCGATGCAGGAGATGTAGACGCCCAAATGTTTACGGCAGCAGCTTACATGTATGGAGTTGGGGTAAAGAAAAATACAGATGCGGCAACTCGATATTACATTAATGCGGCAAAAAGTGGTAATTCCCTCGCACAATTTACCTTAGCAAAGAATTTTATTGATAGTCGTAATTCATCAAATCGTAAACTAGGTCTCATTTGGTTAAATAAGGCAGTTGCCAATGGTAATCTTCAAGCAATAACCAGGTTGGGGGAGCTTTATCTAGAAGGGCAGCTGGTCGATAAAGATGAAAAGAAAGGCGAGGAATTATTAAATCAAGCAGCAGCTCAAGGCTTTGCACCTGCAATGGTGGCATTAGGTGAATTGGCTTTAGAGCAAAATCAAAAAGAACAAGCTTTGCAGTGGTTTAATAAAGCAGGAAATCAATCAAGTGATGAGGCCTACTTGGACTTAGCTCACATTTATTTACAACAAAAAAGTCCAATTTATGATCCTAAAACTGCATTTATGTGGACGTTGAAAGCAGCTCAGAATGGATTGCCACAAGCGAAACGTGAGTTAGCTGAAATGTATCAAAAAGGAATAGGCGTTGACACCAATCAAGATTTGGCAAAACAATGGCAGAATCAGGCAATTCAGGATGAAAGTGCAAAAAATCAGGAAGCAGCTTTAGCGCAAGCAGCATTGTGGTTGAGTAATGGTACTACCGATAAACTCGAGCAAACTGATTTTCAAATGAAAGGAATACTTAGTGCTTGGCATAATCCTGCAGTACTAGGAGATTTTGCTTATAACCAAGCACCCCAGCTGAAAAAGATAATGCGTCAGTCTATATTTCAGCCTCAATTTGAATTAGTTCAACCAAATGATGTTCCAATCACCAGTTATTACGATGCACTCTTGAGTAAAATCCCAAGTTTCCAGGCAAATCAATGGACATATCCTCTTTATCCTTTAGACCCGCAGCTTTCTGCTTTGGAAAGAACAACTTCCCCAATATATGCCCAGTTGAATTTACCAGCGCCTTATATAGATGCTAATTATTACGATTATGATGATAATTCACAGGCCAGCATCATGGATTTGTGGACTCAAGGTTGGCAAGCACAACTTAACTACATGTCTATGTTTAATCAACTATATTTCAGAGCAATATTAGGTGATGCCCAATCGCAGTTTCAAATAGGACAAATGTTTCAATATGGCATCGGTGTAGCACAAAGTGATTCTTCAGCCATTATTTTTTATCAAAATGCGGCGCAACAGCAGCATTTGGGGGCAGAATACAATTTAGGCATTTTATATTTACAACACGCTAAGGATAAAAATGATTATCAGCTTGCATTAAATGATTTAACCGATGCAGCGTTTAAAGGAAATAAAAAATCTCAATACGTTTTGGCCAGAATCCTTTCCCAGGGGATAACTGGTTCGGATGGTACAGTTTATATTCAGCCCAATCCAGAACAAGCAACCTCCATGTTATATCTGGCTGCAGCCAATAATTACGGCCCTGCAGAATATGAGCTTGCAGATAATTTGGCGCGTCAAAATGATAGCGGTTTAAGTGTCAATGTCAGGAAGCACAAAATAGCAATGATTCGTCAACTGTATCAAGGGGCAGCAGATAGAGGTATTTCCCAGGCATTACTGCCTCTTGCCTTTTATAATGCTATGGATCAGGATAAGGCAAAGCAGGCGCAAGCTTTTCTTATTGCTAAGGAGCAAGCGGCTACTGGAGATGAAAACGCCGCATTATTGCTGGGATTGCTCTATGACCGGGGTATTGGTGTTAAAGCGGACCCAGGACAAGCGATCACTTGGTATCAGCAAGCAGGACAAAACTCAGTAAGCGATTTTATCTTAGGAACTTATTCTGCAGAAGGAAAGGGCATTGCTCAAGACAAGGCAAAAGGAATGGAGCAATTGCAGAAATCTATTGATGATAAATTCTCTTATGCAGATTTTAATATGGCGGTATTGCAAAAACAAAATGAGCAAGACTTTTTACCTAATTTAATACGGTCTTATAAATTAGGTAACAGTCACGCAGGAATCGTTTTGGCAGATTTCTATTTGGCAGAAAATTCTGATCCAGAGAAAATGCAGGAAGCCAAACAAATTTATACTGGTTTGGCTGAAAAAGGAGATCAGTATGCGCAATTGAAATTGGGTTTTATGCTGGAAAAGGGTTTGGGTTCTGAACCTAATTTGGCAGAGGCACAACGTTGGTATACTGCATCTGCAGAACAAGGAAACCCTCTTGCTCAATATCTGTTAGGTCAGTTTTATCAATTAGGTGAGAATGGCGAGCCTGATTATAATTTGGCCAAGCAGTGGTATGAGAAAGCAGCTCCTGCCTTGCCTGAGGCTTCCGTTGCTCTTGGTTTTATTGATGAAACAGTCAATGATAATTATGCACAGGCATTCAAGGCATATGAACAAGCTGCTGCGAAAGGAGATGCTTTAGGAATATATGATTTGGCGTTAATGTACCTGTATGGCAAAGGCACACCAGTCAATTATCAAAAAGCAAGGGATTTATTTGTTGAGGCATCAACCCATCAAGTTCATGAAGCAATGAATCAGTTGGGAGCAATTTATTTTAATGGCCTCGGACAATCTCGTGACACACAACAAGCTTTATCCTGGTATAAAAAGGCTGCAGATTTAGGTAATGACAATGCGCTTTATCAATTGGGATTGTTATCAGAAACAGGAGTTATTACCAAACTTGATTTTAATGATGCAATTAAGTATTACCAACAATCTGCTGCTAAAGGTAATGAAAAGGCGATGTTGGCTTTAGCAAGAATGTATCATTATGGTTTGGGTGTTGAGAGAAATCCCAAAATGGCTGCAAGTCTTTATGAAAAACTGGCCGCACGCCAAAATGCTTATGCACAGTACCAATTAGGGACTTATTATTTGGAGGGAACTGCTGGTGAGCGATCTCTTTCTAAGGGTAAGGAACTACTACAGCAGGCCAGTGATAATGGTAGCATACAGGCGCGTAAAGTTTTACAGAGAATGGAAGCTCAAAATCAGGCTCGTGTGAGTTTTATTGAACCTGTGTTAATGAATAAAGCTTCCTTTACTCCAGAGCAAACAGCTGATTTTATGTATCTGCAAGCATTAAATGAGTGGAATCAGGGAGATGAAATTTTATCGCGTATGATTTTACAACGTTTAGTGACACAATATCCAAATTTTGTACCGGCAAAACGTGCTTTTGAGCAGTTGAACCAGGCAAAATTGGTTAGTATTTATGGATAGTCAATTTCTGGATTACTGGGTGAAGTAAATATCACCCGGTAATCATATTTTTTCATGTGCTCGTCTCACCTTCCTAGTTATAGTTTCATTGATTCCAAATTAAAAATTTCATGTAACTCCCCGCGTCATCCCGAACCCGAGCGCAGCGAGGGTGAGGGATCTCCTGCGGTGTATCTCGGATACAGTCATGTAAAAAAAAATTTCAAAAATTATGTGGTTGTGATCAAATAGCTGCATGAAATACTACGAACAAATCATCAGCACACTATTGGCTAGGATTGCGGAACTAGAAAAGAGAATGACGCAACAGGCGGCAAGGATAGCAGAGCTGGAAAAACGTTTAAACAAGAACAGCAGCAACAGCTCAAAACCACCATCCAGTGATGGCTTAGAAAACCACCATGCACTACTTCATTGCGTGAAAAT
>NZ_FTNL01000007.1 GCF_900156395.1 Fluoribacter gormanii
ATGACTGTATCCGAGATACACCGCAGGAGATCCCTCACCCTCGCTGCGCTCGGGTTCGGGATGACGTGGGGAGTTACTTTAATTTTAATTTTTGGAATTGGTTAGCAAATCTCTAAGATGATCTAATAATGCTAACAACAATTTGGTCGAAGCTGAGTATATGAAATACATTGTAAATCAGTGAGTTATTTCTGCTCTTTCTTACGTTTATTCGTTTTTTGTCGGGCACAAAGATAAATAAGATCAAAAAATAATTTCTTAATTCTTTCTTAAGGTTTGATCATTATACTTAACAATGAACTAATAGGGAGCCTGGATGCTATGCGCGTATTAATTATCGAAGACAGCGTTTTTAATGCATTTTGCTTATCTCGACTTTTGGAGTCAGTTATTACTTCAGTCTCAATAGATGTGGTAAGTAATAGCCAGGATGCTTTATCTTTTTTAGATACTCAGGCACCGGATTTGGTTATCATTGATGGTGAGTTAAATTTGATTGATGAGTTATCTACTCATGGTCCACAACTTGCAGCGGTTATACTGCAAAAATATCCTCATCTTCCTCTTATAGCATGGTCAGACTCTGAATTTATGCGCGGAGCATTTGCTAAGGTTTTTATTCAATATAATCGCTTGGTAAATGAGTATAATACCTGGACTAAAACTGTAAGTCCGGAATGTATTCAAAAAACTTGGGCTTATTATTTTGATGAGTCAGTCGGAACAAAACAGAAAACGTTTTCCCATGCATCTCATGCTAAAAGACAGGCTGCTATCATCTAGATTCACACATATATCTGTTCTGAGTTTGAGCAAAGGCCTGCAATACACGCTATAATTGTAATTAGATAATACTGTTTTTGTGACAGATAGATAATCTATTTTTTTAAGGAAATCGCAAATGATGGATTATGAGCGAACACAGGGCCCTTCAGATCACAAACCACAGAAAATACATAAAACAACAAGAATTGGTGAAAGAGAAACGGACGATGATCTTGGTTCCTTAAGCCAACAATTTAAAAAGATTAAAAAGCATCAAAGACAAAAGAATGCACAGGTAAAAGGGTGCATGCTTGACTTGGAGGTACAACCTATTAAGACAGAAGAAGCATTTTATGCAAAAAGTATTCTGCAAAATATTCTGGAAAGCATGATTGAGTATTCAATTGTGGCAACAGATTTGGATGGCAAAATAATTGTATGGAACGAAGGAGCTTACCGCAATTACGGGTTCCATGCTACTGAGATGGTAAACAAGAAGAATATTTTGGACCTTCATAAGCCTGAAGACATTGAGTCGGGAACTGCTCAAAAATTCATGCAAAAAACATTGCAGGAGGGAAAAGCCGAAGAGGAATTTGAACGTCTTCGCAAAGATGGGTCGACTTTTATTGCCTCGGTCACTTTAGCATTGCGCAGAGATAATGAGGGTAATCCTATCGGTTATGTTATGATCTCCAAAGACATTACTAAAGCAAAGCAAATTGAAAATCAACTGATTAAGACGAATGAAGAGTTAGAACAGTTTGCTTATATTGCATCACATGATTTAAAGGCTCCTTTGCGGGCAATTGAACGATTAGCCACCTGGATTGAAGAAGATAATTTCGATAAGTTAGATGATAAATCAAAGGAACATTTGGCATTATTACGCCAACGTACGTTGCGTCTGGCAAATTTAATTGATGGAATATTACAATATTCACGAGCTGGTCGTTTGGATTTAAATCTTGAGCTGGTGAATACCAAAGAAATTTTGAAGGAAATTATTGAAAATCTTAATCCAGATGGTCGATTTGAAGTACATTATCCGCAAAATATGCCAATTTTTAAAACCGCTAAGATTCCATTGATGCAGGTATTATCCAATTTGCTGGGTAATAGCATAAAGCATCACCATCGCAAAAATGGCACGATTAAAATTGAGATTGAAACATTAGGCGCCTTTTATTTATTTACGATTAAGGATGATGGTCCAGGAATTCCCTCCGAGTTTTTTGATAAAATCTTTGTTGTTTTTCAAACGCTTAAATCTAGGGATGAATTGGAATCCACTGGTGTTGGCCTGAGTATAGTGAAAAAAATTGTTGAGTCTCAGGGAGGGAGAGTTATGGTTCAATCACAGGTGGGGCATGGAACCACAATGTCATTTACGTGGCCTAAGCAGATCTGCGAACAAGATTTACACTCGTCATTAAACATCGATTAAAAATAGTATTAGGTACTATTCCGCTTTTTTGTTAGGAAATTCAAGTAGATTCCAATAATGATGTAATGATGTAATTACTTCCATAAAGTCTGAAATTTGGAATGGTTTTACAATATAACCAGCGGCATTCAAGTTATACGCATCTATCTTATCCTTTTCACTATTTGAGGTGGTAAGAATAAAAACTAGCAGTGATTTTAATTTTTTATTGGTTCGAAGATTTTTCATAAACTCAATGCCATTCATTTTAGGCATATTGATATCCAGAAGAATTATTTTGGGGGTGGGTTTTATTTTTTTTTCTCCATTTATGCCTAATAATTTGTTTAAGGCGTCTATCCCATTGGTAGCCACATGCAATGGATTATCAATATTATTTTTTTTAAAAGTTCTTTGCATATCTTTGATATCAATTTCATCGTCATCCACAAGCATAAAATTAATGGATTTATCTAATTGATACATAATTTTTCTTCCCTAACATTATGTAATATAGATTATAGGCAACAAAGTCAATTTTTCCACATAATGATCTTTTATTGGTACTATAATTAAGATATGAATCGATACAAATAGGATAAGTATTCTTAGAAACTATTTCCTGATAACCGTGATCTATGGGCCATTTAAAGCACAGAAAAGCGGTAGGAGAATGATTATGGAACCCCAAGGAAACACCGTTGATATTTTGTATATCGAGGATGATATTGTTGATGTTGAGGGAGTAAAACGAGTATTTAAAAAACTTAAAGATTCGTGTGCTATAGAAGTTGCCTCAAATGGTGAAGAGGCTTTAAATAAGCTATATGGGCGTCAAGGTCAAGAAAAAATTCATCCTAAAGTAATTCTTCTGGATATCAATGTACCTAAAGTGAATGGGATTGATTTACTGAAAATTATCCGTAAGGATCCTTCATTAGCTTTTACAGAAGTATTTATTTTGACAAATGCTTATACAAAAGAGGATAAGCTTGCAATCAAGGACTTAAATGTAAGAGGACAAATTATTAAACCTCTTGAATACGGTGATGCATTGAATATTTATTGGGCAACCCATCATGTCTAAATAAAGCGCCAATGCTTCATACCTCGCAACACCGCTGCCTCACCGGCACAATACCAAACCATTAGATAGCTGGTAAAGGTTTAATGAGCTGCATCCCAGTTAGCACCTGTACCAATAGAGACTACAAGCGGAACAGAAAGTTCCACCGTATGCTCCATCAATTCACGAATTATCGTTTTGCATGCTTCGATTTCACTGGCATTTACTTCGAAAACCAACTCGTCGTGTACTTGCATAATCATTTTTGCCGATGGATTTTTTTGCTCATTTTGCCATTTAGCTATGGATATCATCGCTTTTTTAATGATGTCTGCGGCGGTGCCTTGCATCGGCGCATTGATTGCTGTGCGCTCTGCTGCCTTTTGGCGTATCATGTTGCGTGCATTAATTTCAGGTAAATACAAACGCCTACCGAATAAGGTTTCTACATAACCCAAATGATGAGCCTGTTGCCGGGTGCGATTCATATATTCCAAAACTTTAGGATAACGTTGGAAATAGGTATCGATGTAATATTGTGCATCCTGACGTTCCACACCAATTTGTTTTGCCAGACCAAAAGCAGACATACCATAAATCAAACCAAAATTGACTGCTTTAGCACGACGGCGTTGCTCGCTGCTGACTTCATCCAAGGGCGTTTGAAAAATTTCGCTGGCTGTGGCCGCATGAATATCCCAACCGTGAGCAAATGCTTTTAACAGATTTTCATCTTGTGACAAATGGGCCATGATTCGTAATTCGATTTGCGAGTAATCTGCTGCAAGAATGAGGCTGTTTTCTGGTGCTATAAATGCAGTACGAATTAGCCGGCCTTCTTCACTTCGGATTGGTATATTTTGCAAATTGGGTTCACTGGAAGAGAGTCGGCCTGTGGCAGTGACTGCCTGGTTGTATGATGTATGTACTCGGTGCGTCTGCGGATTAATTTTTCTAGGTAGGGCATCAATATATGTAGAGACCAGTTTCGTTAGACTGCGGTATTCAAGAATTACCGCAGCCAGACGGTAATCATAAGCGAGCTCTTGTAATACAGACTCTGCTGTAGAGGGTTGTCCCGTTGGTGTTTTTGCAATCACTGGCAGTTTGTGTGAATCGAAGAGGATCTCTTGTAATTGTTTTGGTGAGTTCAGGTTGAAGGGTCTACCTGCCAATTGTAATGCTTCTTGCTCTAATGCATTAATGCGCTCTTTTAAGCGTTTTCCATGCTTCTCCAAAGTTACGGAGTCAATAAGTACTCCAAGTCGCTCCATATCAGCCAGCACTGTAACCAACGGCATTTCTATATCATTGAATACATTTTGCACCGATTCCGGGATCAAAGGGAACAGTTTATTGTGAAGTTGCAGCGTAATCTCTGCATCTTCTGCCGCATAAGCGGCTGCCTTATCCACTGGAATTTGATCAAAACGCAGCTGTTTTGCTCCTTTTCCAGCAACCTCTTCATAACTAATTGTTTTATGACCTAGATATTTTAAGGCCATTGAATCCATATCATGACGCCCGGAGCCACTATTGAGCACATAGGATTCCAGCATGGTGTCATAGCAGATCCCTTTGAGGCTGATGCCATGATTTTTTAATACCGCATAATCGTATTTGAGATTTTGGCCGATTTTTTTAATTTTGGGATTTTCTAAGATAGGCTTTAACGCGGTTAATACTTCTTCACGAATTAATTGTGTCGTCCCATCTGTATGTATAAATGGAATATATACGGCTTTTCCCTCTTCGATAGCTAGAGAAATTCCGACGATTTCTGCAAGCATAATCTCAATGCTGGTTGTTTCTGTATCTATGCAAAAGGTCTGGCATTGTTCCAGTTGATTGAGTAAATGATTGATTTGGTGGTTGGTTGTAATTAATTCAAAGGGAATGCTCGAAATACCTGTTTTGTTTGAGGGTGTATTTCCTTCTTCTCCTAAAAGATCTTTGAGCCAGTTTTTGAATTCAAAATATCGGGTTAACTCGATGAGTTGTTCTTTATTCATTGGTTTTGGCTTTAACTCACCCCAGCTTAGGGGCAAATTAACATCTGTTTTGATCGTCACCAATTTTTTGGATAATGGCAGTTGTGGTATGCCGGCACGCAAGTACTCACCAATTTTGCCACTAATTTCAGCTGCATGTTGGATGAGATTATCAAGCGTTTGATATTCTGTAAGCCATTTGACTGCTGTTTTAGGCCCACATTTCGTTATCCCGGGGATGTTATCTACACTGTCACCAACAAGTGTAAGATAATCGATTACTTGCTCAGGTGTTATCCCAAATTTTTCTTTGACTCCATCAATACCCATGATGGTATTACTCATGGTATTGATTAGTGTGATGTGCTCGTTGACAAGTTGAGCCATATCTTTATCGCCTGTCGAAATGACCACCGAAACTCCTTGTTCGGTCGCTTGCCTTGCCAACGTCCCTATTACATCATCTGCTTCAACGCCATCGATAATCAATATGGGAAGTCCCATCGCCTCCAATAGCTGGATCAAAGGCTCAAATTGCGAGCTTAACTCTTGGGGCATAGGTGGTCGATGTGCTTTATATTCTGGATACCATTCATCTCGGAATGTTTTCCCCTTGGCATCAAAGACTACTGCCAATTCTTCAGGTTGGTAGTCTTTAATGAGCTTTTTAATCATATTGGCTACCCCATAGATGGCACCTGTGGGTTGGCCTTTTGAATTAGTCAAAGGCGGTAGTGCGTGGAAGGCACGAAAGAAATAGGATGAGCCATCAATGAGAATCAAGGGGGATGTCATAGTTACTCTGCCTCTGCTTTGGCTAGTTGCTTCTTCAATGATTCAACTTGCTCCGAAAGTGCTTTAATGTTTTTGCGTATTAAAGGGATTCGATTAACACCTAGCTCATGTTGAATGGCAAGATCTTTGGGGCGAGCAGGATTTCCTAAATAAACATTCCCTTCTTTCAAATGTTTGTTCGGAGGCACTCCTGTGCGAGCACCCAATACCACACCGTCATCAATGCGTACATGGTCACTGACCCCAACATTAGCCGCAAAAATGACATGATTACCGGAAGTAGTACTTCCTGCTATGCCGGTAAAGCCGCATAAAATATTATGCTTACCTAATTTAACGGAATGAGCTACCTGGACCAGGTTATCAATTTTAGTCCCTTCACCAATAACAGTTGCCCCCATTGTGGCGCGATCTATAGCAGTATTTGCACCTATTTCTACATCATCTTCGATAATGACGCGCCCAATATGAGGAACTTTGAGGTGCTTTCCATCAACAAAGGTATAACCAAAACCGTCAGAACCAATAACAGTAGAGGCATGAATTGTTACTCGGGAGCCAATTTGACAGCTATCATACACCGTAACATGAGAATGAATGGTGGTATGAGCACCTAGGGTCACTTCACGACCAATATGAATATGACTTTTTAAAATACAGTGATCCCCAATAACACTACCTGCTTCAATCACTACATAAGGCCCTATAAATACCTCGTTCCCTAATTGCACCCCTTCGCCAATGACTGCAGTAGGATGAATGCCAGGAATGATTTTTTGTGGGGGATTGAAATGGTGCATCAGAGTAATAAAGGCTTTGAATGGATGCTTTACCTGTATTAATGGTTTTTGAGAGACAGTGATTTGTTCATTGACTAATATAGCAGCTGCTTGAGAGGCTTCTGCCAATTTTACATTTTCATTACTATCAGCAAACACTAAGCTCCCTGGTATAATTTCATCAATAGGAGATAACAAAGAGATTTTTATTGAGTCATCACCTATGACTACCCCTTGTATCTTATTTGCTATATCACGCAGTGAATAACTCATTTGTTGGCCTTTTTTTGTAAAATAGCTGATTATATACCCAAGAAACCTCCATTGCTATGTTTTAAACGACTTGATTGATTTGTTTGACGTCCTCTAAAACGCGCATCATGATTAACTGCTATTCATTTTTATAAATTTAGAAAAGTATGTGAAAACTTAACCCTGGCTACAATTATGGCACCAATAGTTGAGTGATTAGTTAGTATTTTCTTACGCTGAATAAAGCTTGATAGAACCGGTTAAAATGTAACGAGACGAAGTATAGAAAAGTAGGTCCAAATACTGTATAAAATTAGCCTGAATGCTCCGGATTTCATGGTTAAAAATCAAAAGGATAGGTATGTTGAAAAAAATAATAGCCTCAGGGTTTTGCGCGCTGTTTACCGTAAATGCGTTTGCAGTAGTGGATCCTTATGCCCCAGTTTTGCCCCAGGTTTGGTCATCGATTATTATTGTAAGTGGAGGACCTGCATGGTCTGATCCGGGAAAAGATCAATATCTTTACCCTTTTCCACCTCCACAAAACAACTTATATCGTGCTGATTCAAAATCCGATTGGTTAGGATCAGGTGAATTATTTTTTGGGCTACAGCATTTTATTGGTGCAAGCAATATGATTGCCCAATTCGGACTCGGTGTGGCTGCTGCGAGTGATGCGAGTCTTTCAGGAACAGTTTCTGTTGATGGTGTTCCCGATGTTTATACCTATAGCTATAAGGTGAGCCACGTGCGTGCAGAGTTTAAAGGAAAACTCATTGCTTGTGGTTTTCAAACCATCCAGCCCTATTTGAGTGGAAGTTTTGGGGTGGGTTGGAACCATGCTCATGATTGGCTTCCTACTACAATTGATCCAGTTCTCTATCCAACATACTGGTTTTCTACCGCCAGTACGGTTGCTTTTTCATATACAGTAGGTCTAGGGGTGCAAAAAATGTTAACTCCAAACTGGCAAGTAGGGGTGGGGGCAGAATTTGCAGACTGGGGTAAAAATTATTTGGGCGGTGATAGTGCTACGCTGGATAAGGGTCCAGGTATGCCCCATTTGTATACCACGGAATTATTGTTTAGTGTGGGTTATATGTTTTAGCTAAGGCACGAAGGTGAGAGCACTGGTAAGTGCTCGATGTGTAGCCCTGTTAGTCAGCATCTGCCTTTTGATCACATCAGCGCTTACGCCCCGCGACTTTTCCTCGGGGGCCAGCGCTTTGGGGCAGATTGTTATTTGATATATCTACGTAGTATCAAGGCGACGTTGGCGCCTCCAAAGGCAAAATGATTGGATAATACGATATCAATAGTCTTTTTACGTGCTTCATTAGGCACATAATCCAAGTCACAGTCAGGGTCTGGCGTTTCTAAGTTAATCGTAGGTAATAGTAAATCATGCTGTAGGCTTAGTGATGTGGAAATGACTTCCATTACCCCAGATGCTCCTATTGCATGGCCAATCATTGATTTTTGTGCAGTAACCGGGATCTCATAGGCTCTTTCACCAAATATTGATTTAATCGTTTGTGTTTCAATTTTGTCATTTAATGGTGTTCCGGTACCATGGGCTTTGAGGTATTGAACATCTCGTGGTGATAATTTTGCATCATCTAATGCCCCCTGAATCGCTCGTTGCTGTCCTTCTGAAGAAGGCGCGGTAATATGAAATGCATCACAGCTGGAACCAAAACCAATAATTTCTGCAAAAATATTGGCTCCTCTTGCTCGGGCATGATTTAATTCTTCAAGAATTAAAATTCCAGCACCTTCCGCCATCACCATTCCCTCACGATTCAGATCAAATGGACGGCAGGCTTTTGTTGGCGTTTCATTGTCGGTAGACATCACCTTTAATTTACACCAAGCGGACATCATCGATTCCCAAAGAGGTGCTTCTGTTCCGCCACAGACAGCAGTGGATAGTCTGCCACTGGCGATTTGTTGGTAAGCAGAGCCTATGGCATCAGCTGAGGAAACACATGCATTAGATATCGTTGAATTAGGTCCACCCAGCCCGAATGCGATGGCTATAAAATTAGCAATGGAGTTAGACATTCCTCGGATTACCGTCAGAGGTTGCATTTTTTTCCAATTGTCATTGAAAAACAATTTATAACTAGCCTCTGATTCGGGATACCCTCCCATGCCAGTTCCTATAAAAGTCCCGGCTTTTCTGAGTTCATGAGGAGTCAGCCCGGATTGTTCTATAGCGTTATGTGTACAATAGAGGGCGAATTGAGCGACTCGCGGATAACGTTTATTTTTGTTAAGCTCAGGAAGATGCTCCAGGGAAAAATCCGTAACTTCACCTGCTATTTGTGTTGGATACAAAGAGGGATCATAACTCTGAATCCGTTTTATTCCACATTGCCCTTGTTTTGCTGCTTCCCAGAATTTGCTTAAGCTTGTTCCTATGGAAGAGGTTATTTCCATGCCGGTTATAACAACCCTTTTCTTCATCAATGATCCCTTTTTTTTAATATGTGAAATGCTCTTTATGTATGCTGAACAACGATTTTGAGATAAATGGTTGTTCTTGCATTTTTAGCTCAATACTAAAGGCGAGGTTTAAATTCTGTCAAGCACTCTATATGAAGAGTTTCTATTTTAAGGAAAGGCGACCCCACACTGCCATTAAGTTCATGATTTTGTCATTCCCAGGTATGGGCTATTCTTGTAGTAACACCGCATCTCTCCTGAAATGGGCTTCCATCTTCGGGAAACGACTGTTTTTTCTGGAATGTCAGAGTTTCAGTTCCGCTTACTACTTAGATACAAAAAGTGTTCCTGGTAGTGAAGACAGCTCAATGTTTGCGTTTTGGTTTAATTAGTTTTTGCAAATCGTAGAGGTTAATTTCCCAGTAATCACATGAATTTTGAGTTAGAAAACCAAGGCGCGTATATAAATTAAGCGCTTTTTGATTGTGTGTTTCTACATCTAGATTGAGATCAGGTTTGCCTTCGCTTAAAGCATAATTAATGCAGTGGGAAATCAAGGCTGTCCCCAAACCTTTACCTTGGCGAACTGGCAAAACGGCGATATCAGAGAGTGTTGCGCCATGGTTTTCCCAGCGTATGTGCGCTTTTCCTACAAGATGATTATCTTCAAAGGCCAGTATTATTTGATAGGTTCTATCACTAAGTATGTGTTCAAAACGAGGAACTAATTCTGCTTGCGTTTTGAAGAAACATGCTTCATCTAAGACACAAAGCAATGGTATATCCTTTTCTGTAGCAGTACGGTAGGTTAGATTTTTTTTGTAATCCAGTAATGGGTTTAAGTCATGTCGCTCCATATAGTATTCACTATGCAGATACGAAAAACCAAGTTCAGGTAACCACGGGCTGTTTATATGAGCAGGGCTGGAAAAAATTAATTTTAAAAAACCTTGTTCTTGTACGAGAGGCAATATATTGTGCAGCAATTTTTTGGCAATACCTTTCCGACGATAATCCGGGTGAACAAGCAGTGAAACTTCGACTGCATCCTCGTAAAAGAAAAAAACACTTAGGAAGCCGACTAATTTTTTTTTGTCATAATTCAGCACGAGCGTAGGTAAATTTCTTTTTTGGATGAGCAAGTGGGTATATAAATTAGGCACACTACCGTCATTTTTTTTGCAGACGGTTTTTAATTGTTCCAGATCTTTGAGCTGATCTTTATTAAGTTGATTTGTTGTACTAAGCATAATTGATAATGAATTATTATTTGTTTTTTTAAAGAATAGCTTGTTTTGGATTAATTTGCTCTTATTTGAGTCTAATTTATTAAAAATGTAAATTTAAGACTGCAACGATAATTTCCAAAATGATTAAGACAATAATGATAATCTCCAAATTATGGCCATGTCGATTGTCTAAGTACCCATTAAACATATCAAAGATTTCATTTAAAGTATCCAGTCGATGATTGATCGCGTTGACCCGTCTTTGAATGTGTAAGTAACGTTCCAACATAGTAAAGTGTTCTTCCAAAGTTGGATGTTGCCAAAAATATTTGGGATGATAAAGAAAATTACTAATTAAATTCATTTCACTTTTAGCACCCAGGATTTCTCCGATAATTTGTTGTATTTGAGTACGGCTAATTTCCATTTCACCTGTATGCGACAGCGTTTGGATCATAGGATTGTATTTCTCAATTAGCGCATCAATAATTGTTTCAAAATATTGTAATTTGACTGATTGGGAAAAACCATAAGATAGACTGAGCTTGAGCTCATCACTCTCATCTTCTATAGTCAGGCAATCCACATCGAAAAAATCATGTGGTTCTATAGTGGTTTTGTCACTGAACTGATAATGAAATTCATCATGCACCAACAGGGTTACCGGTTTATCAACCAGCTGCTTGATGGTACTTAGATAATCATTAATTTGATAACGTTTGACTCCCCAGGAAACCACAGTGCCATTTTTAAAAATGAAAATTGTATGGTCTTTGTTGTGGTTCGCACTTAACTTGAGAACATCTCGAGTCTTCAACGAAGTAAAGTCAGTTGAAGCATTTTTAAAATGACTGTCGACACGTGTTAAATCAATTGATTTGGCAATACAAAAACTTAAGCATTCCATGATGGTAATAATCCGCGAATAAAAACTATTTTCTATGATGAAAATAGATACATATGCTGTATCTAATTAATCGATATTTAAGATCAGATACAGCATTTTACAAATATATAATAATTATCTCAACTTTAACTATTATACATCATTCTGTAGTTTCACGCGCTTGATAAGTTTTTTTTCGATCGGTTGCCCCACATAACCATTTCGGACAAACTTCTAAAATCTCGGCGATCCGGTTAAGTTGTTCGGCTGCAGGAAGTATGTGCCCAAAGATTAACGAGTTTGCTAAATGACGTGAAATACCAAATACTTTAGCCACGGCTTTGACTTTTTCAGTTAAATCCTCTGGAAAGTCCAATGAAGCCAACTCGCGATTGAAGCGTTGCGAAAATACTTTACTGTTCATTTTCTCACTCCATGAAAAAATAATATTCAGCATCATGCTGACCCATCCTAGATACCTGTCAATCCTTGAGTCAGGTAAAAGAGATTTATAACTCATTTTTTTTTAATAGCAAAGACTTTTTTATCGTGGAATCAATTAGTTATTATTTCCTCGCCATAATGACAACTAGTTGACCAATTACAGTTTGGAATCAGTAACAATTCTTAGTGAAAATGGAGGTTACATGTGGAGTGACGATGCGTTTAGGTTATCCGATGGAAATAGTAAAAGCTAACTCATCTTCTTGTTCCGCAAAAGTATCTTTAACTTCAATAAAAGGAACTCTAAAATCTGATAATGTATTTTTTGGAATCAGAGAAACTTCTTGAAAAAATCTGTTTTTTCTTTGGTATTCATCAGCAAGAGAAAACCCAAACACATTAAAAATACTAAAAATTGTTGCAAGAAAACTGTAAAAAGCCGATTTAACACGTACATCACTTGCAATGGCGGCTTGATGCTCAGAGCAAATAAATTGTAGTTTTTTTTCAAATTTTTCATGCTCTTGCACTTGTTTTACAGGTGATAATTTTAAATACTGTTTAACTGATGAGGTTAGTTGTTCTAGCGCACTTTCTAATTCTGTAACATAAGGATTATCAGTAACTTTTAATTGTTGTATTGTTGCACTTATCCTAGCTAATTTTTTTCGAGCGACTTTTTGGATATCAATTACATTTTCTTTCAAATACCAATTATAGGTGAGAGTGAGTACATTAAATGCGAGTGCTTTATGTTTTAGATCCGACATGGATAATTCACGGGAAAACGAATCCAGGACTTCTGCAAGGTAAGGATGCACTTTAATTCCACGGACCGCAGTGCGTACTATTTCATCGATAGATGTCATAAATTTATCGGGTTCAATGCTGTTGTTACTTTGCGTAGCATTATCATATATTGCAAAAGCCGCTGCAGTTAGTTTTTTTTTATTCTTCACATCAAACGGGTTTTGTAAATAATGCATTAATGCGGTTCTAAACTTTTTGCTTAATTCTTGAGACATTAATCAATGCACATCTAGTTTTAATTTGCGCAAGTGTAACAAATAATTTTTACTTGGTTAACAAAAAAGGCAAAAAGATTAAAAAAATATCGCCCCTAACCTAAGAGATAAAGCGATACATTTAATTCATTGATAGTTCATCCATTCTGGCCCCATCTATGGAGGCTGATTCCGATCAAAATGAGAATTAATTTATAAATTTTTACACTATTCGTATGAAATAGGGTATAATGGCGAACTGAAATTAATCAGAGCAGTTGTTTTATTATTAGACAATCTCTTGTTTTCTTGTTCTTTGCAGTGGTTTAAGGATAATAAAATCATTACAGAGAATATTTATTTCAAATTAGGAGTTAAAACAGAATGATGAAAGTAGCCTCGGTAATATTGGGTTTGGTTTTAACTGGTTATGCTTTTGCAGACAATCCTAAAGAAATAGCAACTCATAAAGTGACTCTAGCTGGTTTGCAACCTGGTGAAGGTCGTTTTATTCGTAGTGATGTATTTGAGAATGACACGTTTCAATCCGGTTCTTATTTTTGTGCTGGCGCTGATAGTGTCTTGTACGATATGCAGTATGTTTTTTCAAAAAGCCATGAGCCCTTTCACGCAGAACATTTAATTAAATTTTCAATATGCCAAGACGAAACGATGGCTCAATGCCAGGAGTTTGCTACAGATAAATATTTTACCTTTAGAAACCTCGATGGATATTTGCAAAATGACAGCACCAAATCAAGCGTGGATGTTTCTCCATTAAAAGTGGTTTATCAATCTTGCGAACCTAGCGCTGATATGGATGAATTGGTTAAAAAATCAATTTATGAAAATGATCGCCGTTTTTCACATGTAGGATAATGTTCCTTCTTTAGTTTCAAGTGTGTCCCGGGAATTTTCAATGGATTACGATTCTCGGGTCGTGCTTCACCCAGGCTTTTTTGTTTTTTGCATCAATTGAATACAAAATCGAATTGGTTAACTTTTTGCAAAACTCATCCCTTTTTTGCCTGGAATTCATGTATTAGTGGTTAAATACCACCGACTTTAAAAGTATCCATCTATTAATTTGGAGGACCAGTGAATGAAAAAAATGAAAGTATTAGGATGTTTTTTCTTGTTAATGCTTGCATTGGATGCATACTCCTACCAAACACGAGAAAGTAAAATTTATAATGATAAAAGCCAGCTTGTTCATATAGATGGTCTATCATGGTCTGGATTTCAGGACACAAATGTGTTTCAAGGCTTACAAAGTAATCCCTTTTACGCAATTCCTTCATTGAGTTCTAGCCCACGAGCTTATGGAATGATGAATTTGATCAGCAAGCCATGGGAGTTCCCAAGTTCAGGCGTAGATAAAAATTCAGCGGTGAGTTTTAAAACATTACGATTACCCATCCAGCCTGAAGTCCTTTATGATGATCAGCGTGAAGTTGATTTGAATAAGTGGCTTTCAGATAAAGCCGTTCCGAATGCAGGTAATGGCTTATTTTGTAAAACATGGCAAAGTAATGGAAGTGCTTGTGAAAAGACAGTGAGTCCGAAACAAGCGTTCTGGACTGTTTTACAGGAGTTAAAAAAGAACAATATCAGAGTGATGATTGACATCCATCATCGTCATGGCTACGGTGATGCCATGCGCGATGGTACTGTGTACGATATGAATCGGTATGAACAGGATATTTCTCTTTTAGCTACGGAAATTAAAAAACGCAACCTGGACAATGTGCTGGGCATTGATATTTTTAACGAACCTTATCGTTTAAATTGGTTTAAAATGCATGACGCTCAAGTACCTTGGACAAAAGTCATAGCAACGGCTGCGAATGCAGTACAAAAAAACAACCCTAATTTGTTGCTCTTTGTGGAAGGTCCTGATTCAGGAAATGATGATGCAAACAATCCTGTCATTTGTGTCCCTAAATCACAGATCGTGAATGATAATGGATACAGTCACTCTCCTGAGCCCGCTTTATGTGGCAATTTAGACCGGATGTTCTTTAAAGGGAATTGGGGCGAGGATTTCAAGCCTTTACTTAATGAACAACAGGCTAAAAATGGAGTTGCTGTATTTGACAAGGATAAATTCAAAAAAGAATTAGTCAGCCAAGGAATCAATCAGACTGCGTTGCTATGGTTGTTGGGTGATGCACAAGCCCAAAACGGTCATATCGTTTTTTCACCGCATGTATATCCTGCTGAGGTCGCGGGTTGGGAGACAGCCCCCGGAATTCCAAGCCAATTACGTTTCGACTGGTCATGGGGGTTTTTATACAAAGCAGGTTATCCGGTCGTGCTTGGTGAGGCATCATGGAACACTGCAAAAGGGAAGGCATTTTTTACCAATGCACTCATGCCTTATTTGCAAGCGAACATGGAAACCAACAATATCTTCTTCTGGGCGATTGGTTATCTTGGGGATACGGTAAGCGCGATTGATCCCAATTCTGGTGAGCTCAATTTAGATGTGCAGCAAACATTAAAAAATTATTTTGATGATATCTAAAAAAATGTAGTCTGGTTAAGCACAGCCAACCCGAGTTTCATACCACAAATCTCTCCGGGGTGGGCTGTGCTTCGCTCAGGTTACTATCCAATTCAGAATCTTACTCACTTCCCACACAATGATGACAGGTAAATATGTTTTCGGGGTCATATTTGTGTTTTATGTGCAGCAGTTTAGGATAATTGCTTCCCCATAAAGCCGATTGCCAATTTTTAATGAAATAATCTGCTTCATTCGGATAAGTACCCGAATGGGGGGCTAAAGTTTGAAGCAGTGCCATAGCCTTATTAGCTTGCTTTATTGCTTCTTCGGCTTTAATTAAATCGGGTTTATGTCCAGCAATATTGGCGTAGGTATCTTGTTGGCCTCCTGAAATAATGACTAGAGCTGCGGCATTAAGTACCGCTGGGTGCATGGCCGTATTTTTTTGCCGTGCAAGGGTGTCTTTGGGCGCACCTGACAATCCTTTATTGAAATGAAGTGTAATTTCAGTAAAACGTGATGCATCAAAAAGTGTTTTGGTAAATAGAGTTGAATTTTCTTTGGTGAATAATGTAAATGGAAGATACATGGATAAATAGTAGTTAATGTACATGGATACTTCCGATTGATTTGAGGCCCACCAAAACTCATCAGGGGCCGCGTTTTTTTCTTTGTTAATCACAATCGCATCAGGAGCATTGGCAAGCAAATAATCAAAATCCCAATAGTGCCTTGCAGGACGTGTCGCGCTCTTGAGGTTAAATTGATATTGCTCCGGTCTTCTTGCTAACCAATTAAGAAACGGCTGCCAAAGTTTGTCAACTTCGGTTTTACTTAAACCAGAAAAAACCAGGGAGAAATTCATTTTATTATCAGGAGTTAAAGTAACTTGCTCTCCCCAATGCTCATTATTGAGATTGTGTTGATAAAAATGGATGAAATAATGAATAAGTTGTTGGTACGCTGAATTGGATTTTGCAGTAATTGTCCCTTTAACTTTTCCAAATCGGCTGGGAAGGTCATGGGTTTGCAATGTAATTTTACTCACAATGCCATATGTGCCCCCGCCTCCGCCTTTTAATGCCCAAAATAAATCTTGGTTCTGGCAGGCATTAACCGTACGAATTGTTCCATCTGCAGTAATAATCTCTGCCTCCAAAACTCCGGCAGCACCGGTGCCAAATTTTTTGGAAAAACTACCGAAACCACCTCCCTGAATAAATCCTCCGGCCGCACCGACTGTCGTACAACCTCCTCCCTGAACGTAGCGACCATTATTGGTAGTGACTTCTTTATATACTTCTATCCATCGTGTCCCTGCTGCAAGAGTGACTGCTGTCGTTGGTGCCTGGGTTTTAGGGCATCCTTGAGGGATAAACTGCTCTTGGATCGTCACCTGACGTAGATTATGAGTCCAGATTAAGAGTGAGTTTGGTGCGTTGGAACGGCCAAGATAATCATGCCCGGTTCCTTTGACCACCAGTTTAATTCGATGTTTACGTGCAAAATTAACTGCAGCAGCTATTTCTTGAGCATTTTTAACAGCAACCACATAAGAGCTCACTGCAGTTTGCCAGGCATCGACCCAGCCATTGGATTGAGTCGCCCCAGCTTGTGATTCAATAAAATAAGGGTTTCTTAGTTCATGAAGGATCTTTTGGCATGAACTGCTCTTTGAATTTTTAACGCAAGGAGATAAAGGAGATTGTCCTCGCACTAAATGTCCATTGACTTGTTTATTTAATTCGTCCCATTGCGCTTGAGTTGGCCAACAGGGTTGATTCGGGAAACAATATTTAGAAGCCCCATTGCAAATGGAACTCATGAATAGAAAACATACCATCATCCATAATTTCATGAATCATCTTCCAGACTTTTATCAATTTTGAATTCTTAATTCCGGGTTTCACTCTGCGAAACCCAGGCTATCAATATGACAAGATTACATGTGTCACATTGGCTTCACATTCCATGCAAGACAACGCCATGCTTCAGAGGGCTCTTTATTCTCAAAGACACACAATGCACCGGTCGCGATTTTGATTCTATATTGCGCACTGAAGGTTGCAAAATCACCAGTTAAATAAGGCGCAAAGCGGGCAATACCATTGCTTGTAACTACCAGACATGTTTTCCCAGGGTATTCTTTACGAATACGAGTGGAAAAATCCATCCAATTTTGAATGAGCAGCGAAGGATCTACGTTCCAACCTTCAGGTACTATGGCGTGTGTTTCCCATGCATTAATCGCTTCCTTTCCAAGGCGAGCCACAACATCTTCTTCGGGTTGATTTTCATCAGGTCCATAATCGATCTCGTTGAAGATGGCCAGTGTTTTAATCGGCAAATTTGTTCCCATCGTACTTTGTGCTTGTTCTGCAGTCTGTATGGCTCGTTTTAGCTTTGAAGTGAAGATGACATCAGGAATAAGCTCATTATTTTTAAGATAATTGCCCAACATGCGTCCTTGGTTCAAGCCGCTATCAACGAGCGGTAAATCAGTAGTTCCAACTCTGCGAATAATATCGCCTGGCGCAAAAGTATTTCCATGCCGGGCAACCAGTAATCGTGTCGACATAGTTATATCCTCTCTAATAGTTCACCGTGTTGGGCTATCAGCGCTTCAGCACGCACGACATCTTCTGGGCTATCAATACCCGACATATTGGCACGACCTTTATAGTCTACGGGAATGCAACGAAGAGTATAACCATTTTCCAAGATACGTAATTGCTCCAATCCTTCCATTTTTTCAAATGTACTTTCTGGCAAACTAATGTATTGTTCGAGCATCTCTCGCGAATAACCATATAAACCAATATGACGAAATACAGGGCTTTTATCACTCTTTTGACGTAATTCCTTTTCTTTGCGTATGGCAGGAATAATGTTCTTGCTAAACCAAAAGGCCTTGCCTGTTTGTTCATCAAATACGGCTGTAGTACCACTAAAGGGAGTAATCAACTTATTTTGACGTAAATCGTCCAGCTGGTTCCATGTTAATTGAGTTACGGGGGTGACGGCGTCACAAGGAGACATGGCAAAAGCATCGATTAATGCACGTAAAAAATCTGGTGGTGTTAAAGGGGCATCCCCTTGCATGTTTAAAATGAAATCCGGCTGCTTCGCCATAGACCGTATCGCTTGGGCGACACGATCGGTCCCACTGGGGGCCTCTGGTGAGGTCAGTACTGATGCAACACCTAACTCATTACAATGTTGGACAATTCGCTCGTGGTCGGTTGCAACGACTACAGATACATTTTCCAATCCTTCAGCCGCAGCACATGATAAGCGGACCACACGTTGCAACATTGTTTGCCCTTGAATCATTGCCAGAGGTTTTCCTGGTAAACGAGTTGAAGCATAACGGGCAGGAATTACAATGGCAGTGTGCATGGCAAAAATTATTCCAATAAAAAGGCCAATAATAGCCTAAATATTAGAGGGTTACTATAGTAGAATAGTGTCGCAATAATATGGTTAAAAAATACACTCTGAGCCCTACTGGCAAGCTGCAGAATGCGAGGATTGAATTTTCCCGACTTATTGATTCGTAGTTTTAGACACTGGATTTTAGATAAGGACATTGACATGAATAAATTAAATATCTTGACGACAGGGTTAATGCTGCTTAGCGCCACAAGTGCTATTGCAGACAATCATTCCTTGGCGAAGTTAACTGATTTGGCAGGTGCATCCGGTTTTGAAAAGTCTGTTCGAGATGCAGTAAAGCAACAATGGCAGCAATCCATGAGCCGTATTACTGTAGATGGAATGGGTAATTTAATTGGTCAATCTAAAGGGAATCAAAAAGGTCCTAATATCTTGTTAATGGCGCATATGGATGAAGTCGGGTATATGATTGAATCAATCACTTCTGATGGCTTCATAAAAGTTATCCCATTGGGAGGCATTCCTTCTTCAGTAATTTTTGCTCAGCGCTGGATGATTTCCACGCCTAATGGACCTATTTTAGCTTATTCAGGAATGGACTCAACGCATCTTATTGATGAGACCAAAAAAAATCAGTTGCCTTCAGGTACTGCAATATTTCTTGATATTGGTGCAGAAACAAAAGAGCAGGTAGAAACAAAATTTAATGTGCGCCCAGGATTGCAAGTTACTCCCGCGAGTCAATTTAGTCCGTTAAGTGAAAACCGCTTTTTAGCAAAAGCTCTTGATGATCGCTTGGGACTGGCACTTATTGGGGATGTTCTTGACTCCATAAAAAACCAGAATCGCCCCAATCAACTCTATGCTGCAGCCACGGTGCAAGAAGAGGTTGGTCTGCGTGGAGCCAGTACGGTATATCAAAGTACTCATCCAGACATTACGATTAATGTTGAGGTTGGTATTGCTGATGATTATCCCGCTTTAATTGCAAAACGCAAAGGTCGAATTGCCTTAGGCAAAGGCCCTACTTTGTTTGTCTATGATCGCTCAATGATCCCTCATCAAGAACTACTTAGCTGGATATTGGATTTAGCTAAAAGAAATAATATTCAAGTACAACTGGAATCAGAAATTGGTTATGGTCAAGATGGCTCCAAAGTACAAGGCTCCGGTTCAGGTGTCCCCAGTATTAACATCGGGGTACCTATTCGCTATGCACATCAACAAGCCGGGGTGTTTGATAAGCGTGATTATGAGCAAGCAGTTAAATTAGTCAGTCTTATTGTGACTCATCTCAATCAACAAGCAGTTGAGCAAATTAAAGCAGGTTAATGGATGTTGTTCTCACCAGTCATTTTTTCTTTGCATTGCTGCAAAAAATATTGTGCTGGTGAGTCATTTGGATTATTTAATACGATTTGCTCAAGAAGATTGGCTGCATCCACAAATTGTTTGGCTTCATAATGCTTCAATGCAGTCGTAAAAAGAGCAGCAGAATCCTTTTTCAATTGTATTTCAGTTAGTGAGTTATGATTAAAAACTTCATAAACTTTTATCGGCACGCTTTTGCCTTTCACTTGCGTTAAACCTAAGCATCGTAAATTGTATTTTTCCTTTTGTGTTAATGCTTCATAGGTTTGTTCACCAATGACAAGTTCAATATTAAAATTTCTGGTTAATGATTCAAGTCGAGAAGCAGTATTGACTGCATCGCTAATGACGCTGCAATCCATACGTTTTTCATAACCCACGGTGCCTACAATCAAATTACCGGTGTTTATCCCAATTCCTGCGTTAATGGGTTTCAGGTTATTGCGTACACGTGTGGCATTGAAATCATCCAGGGCTTCTAACATCTCCAATGCCGCAGCCACCGCATCATCGGCACTATTGAATAATGCCATAATGGCATCACCAATGTATTTATCAATAAGACCAGAATTTTTAAAAATGGCTGGATCTAAATAACTCATTAGTTCGTTAAAAACAGTGAAAATTTCAACAGGAGACAAGCGTTCAGCTAGAGAAGTAAATGATTTTATATCTAAAAATAGAACGGTCATGACTTTTTCAACACAATCGCCAAGCTTGATATCAGCAATATTTTTACGATTCAGCACCTTAAGGAAATCTTGAGGGACAAACCGTGCTACAGCAATCGCATTTTGCTGGATTTCGACTAGCTTATTAATCAGTTCTTCATTTAGAGCTTTGACCCTTTGTTCAGCAATCTGCAAGTCTTGAAAGTATGAGTTTGTACGCACCATATAACGGACACGATATCCTAATAGCGTTGGATTAATTGGCTTGGTGGTAAAATCAGTAGCTCCGGCCTGAAACGCTTTATTTATCGACTCATAGTCTTCTAAACCAGTAACCATCATAATTGGAAGAAAAAGACAATCAGGTAATTTTCGAATCGCTGCACATACTTCAAAACCATTCAGACCCGGCATTTCTACATCCAGCAGAATTGCATCAGGTTTAGAGGTTTTAAGTAGCGATAATGCGGCGTCACCATTCTCGGCTTGAATGACTTCAAAACCTACTTTGATTAATGCGTTGCAGGTAATCATACGCATAGTGGCGCTGTCATCCACAACTAAAATCACTGGATTTTCCTTTTCCATAAAAGAGCTACTCATGTTTCGTGGTACAAATTTTTGTTAAATAACTTGCAATATGTTCTAAACCAATGACCTGATCTACAGCATTCAATGACTGAGCTACAGCACCCATTCCAAAAACGATGGAGCTTTCCTGGTTTTGGATCAAGGTATGTCCATAGGCTTTTTTTAATTCCAACAAGCCTTCTGCTCCATCATCACTCATTCCGGTTAATAGAATTCCAATCGCTTTGTTTCCAGAAACTTTAGCAATGGATTGCAGCAATCGTGTAATCGAAGGACAAAATCCGGAAACAGGAACTCCATCAACTAATTTACAAATTAATTGTTCATGAACACGTTCAATTTCCATATGCTGGTGTTCCGGAGCTACATATACCGTCCCTTTTTGTAATGGTTCATGATGTACTGCATTTTTTACTTGAAGTCGCGTATTTTCATCAAGCCATTGTGCAAATCCGCGAACAAAGCCAGGACTCATATGCTGAACAATCATAATAGGTAATGGAAAATCAGGGGGTAATTGCGAGAGAATCGTCTTTAATGCCATAGGACCGCCAACAGAAGCGCCTATCCCTACAATTTCGTAATTTATTATTTTAGAATGTTCTGTTTTATTTTTTTTGTCTTCATCAAGAGACAAATTTTTTTTCAATGGTTTTTTTACAACGCGAATATCAGAGAGGCTTCGCAGGGTATCTACTATGTGGTTCCTGCTTTCTTCAAAAGAAGGAGAAAATACATTAACGGGTTTTGCCAAAGCTGTTAACGCGCCTGCTTCAAGAATATGGAAGGTGGCATGGAGCGACTCATCATTCACCATGGAGCTGATCACCACAATGGGTGTCGGATTTTCAGCCATAATAATGCGAGTGGCTTCGAGTCCATCCATGATTGGCATTTGAATATCCATGGTAATGAGATCAGGTTTTAATTTTGCTGTTAAGTCAATTGCTTCTTTGCCATTTTTTGCAACACCAATGACCTGCATATCATGCTCAGATTCTATGATGTGTTGAATTAATGCGACTTCAGTTGGTGAGTCGTCAACAATTAAAATGTTTATCATGGGTAATAGTTCACTATAGCAGCATTTTTTTTATGATCTCCGAGGAGTTTAATACGAAATTAATTTGATTGCTGCCCGTCAGAGTAGCTCCGATGACACAAGGGATATTTGTTAATGGTTCTTGCAACGGTTTGAGTACAATTTCCCTTTCACCAATAATTTCGTCGACAAGTAAGGCAATTCGGTCCCCATTTTTTTTGATTACAACAACAGAGATATGTTCATCATTATTCTGTTTCTTTTCATCAAGATGCAGTACCTTTGACAAAGAGCATAACAAAACTGGTTGTTCTTTGACAAGAACACTTGGGCTGCCTTCAACTGTTATAACGTCTAGTCGTTTTAATAGCATCACTGTTTCTACAGAGTTGGTAAGAATCACAAATATTTGACCATCACAGGCTACAGTCAATCCACGTTCGGTAGCTAAGGTCAGCGGCACTCTTAGAAAGAACGTAGTTCCTTTTCCTGGTTGGCTTTCGACAGTGACCTGGCCTTTTAAACGAAGTAAATTGGAGCGGACGACATCCAAGCCCACACCGCGACCAGAAATATCAGTTGCAATTTCCCGCGTGGAAAAGCCCGGTCGAAAAATAAGCTCGTAAATATCTTCTCTTTTCATATTTTCAAGCTCAGCTTGGGTAATTACTTTTTTTTGTAGCGCGATGCGAATCACATCATCCGCTTTAATGCCGGCACCATCATCAATGATTTTGAACACAATCTGATTGTCTTCCTGATTAACATTGATGCGAATATTGCCTCGGGGCGATTTACCGGCTGCTTTACGGGCTTCAGCGTTCTCTATACCATGATCGATTGCATTGCGTAAAAGATGCACTATGGGATCTTTTAAGCCATCGAGGATCATCTTATCAATTTTTACATCATTATTATTTATTTCGAGATCCACTGGTTTATTAAGTTCATGGGCTAAATCTCGTACGACTCGCGGTAAATTACTTAATTGGGTGGTGACCGGAATAAGGCGCAAAGTGCGAATTTCATCCTGGAGCGCATTTAATAAGATGGATAATTCGTTAACAGGGGTTCGTAACTCCCTTTGCATTAAGTGAGTTGAATTATTGATTTCTGATAATTCAGCAAAACTGGTGGAGAATAAGGAGAGCAATGGTTCTTCTTCCTCTTGAGCAAGAATTTTTAAATTGGCTTTATTTTTTTTCCATAATTGGACCAGATGCTCGATTTTAAACGTCATCTTGGTTAATTTTTCGTAATATTCTTCGATGGCAATTTTAATGGTTTGAATCTCCTCTGTATAAACTGAAACACGATCCAAATTTTGTAAAGAAACACGAATTGATTCAAACTCACTTGCTTTTGCTTGTATTTCTTGAGTTGCAGGTGCTTTTGTAACTGCTGATAGTTCAGTTCTTGGTTCTGGGGATGGCATTTCTTCAGTGGGCAATTCATTGTAATGCTCTAGTTGCAGTAAGTGATTTTTTAAGTCGAAGGATAGTGGTTTTTGCTCACTGAAACATTGCATGGCTTCATTCATGTAATCGATCGATTGCAGACAAAGATTAATCAATCCCGGAGAAATTTTAATGCTATTTTTCTGGATTGCGGTAAATAAGGTTTCTATATGATGCGCAATCTCGCCTACATCAAGAGCTCCTATACCACGCGAAGAACCTTTGATGTTATGCGCAACACGAAACATTTCCTCCAGTAAACTCTGAAAATCATGTTCTGATTGAGTTCCTTTTTCAAGCTGCAGCAAACCATCCGTAATGGTGATTAAATTTTCCTGGAGTTCTGCTTTGAATGTTTCAACAAGTTTTTTTATAAATTCGCTATCTAAGGCTTTAGCCGCAGGTTTTTTTTCAGGGGCAACAGGCTCAGGCGAAGACGATGTTTCTTCTATATGTTCAATTTCTTCGATTTTTTCCGCATGAAGAGCCTGTTGTAACTGATACAATAATGCATGAAGCTCTGCAGATGGTGGTTTTTTTTCTATAAAATCATGAAGAGTTTCGCGCATTCCATCCACAGCGTGAAACCCTATATTAATTAGTGCAAGTGATATGTTTTGAGACGGCTCAAACAGCTTTTCAATGTACTCAGCCATTTTCCCCAGATCATCGATACCAACTGAAAATGCAGACACTTTAATATTTCGCCCTGCTCGGGAAATTTCTTCCATCATAGGACTTAAATGACTCATGGATTCACTGGGTTCAATTTTTTTTAAATTATCAGTGATGAGTGTCAGTAATGATTCAAGTTCTGCACTAAATGTTGCAAGTAATTGATCGTCTGGAGTCATATGAAGCTCCTAAACTTTGTAGATATTTATATCATCCTTGAGATGTTTGGCAATATCATCCAAATTATGAATAAATGTCATCATCTCTTTTATTCCACTCGAAAAAGTTGATGTAGTGCGATTAATTTCATTCATACTTTCAACGATTTGTTCAATACCAACAGCTTCTTGACGAATGGCTACTTCGATATGTTGACTTGAAATGGACGCGTCATTAATCATTTTACTTAACACTTGAATAATGTGACCTGCTTTTTCAATGAGTTTTAATCCTGAATCAAGAGTCTTGGCTCCTTCTTCGGTTACTGTAACTGCTCGTTCAGTAGTGCGTCGAATGTCTTCAAGAATTTTTTGTACCTGCACGGTGGATTGTTCTGATTGTTCTGCAAGATTTCGCACCTCCGTTGCTACGGCGGCAAAACCTTTCCCAGCTTCTCCGGCTTTGGAGGCTTCAATCGATGCATTCAATGCCAGCATTTTTGATTGTTGGGCAAGGGTATTGACTACCGAAGTAATGTCGCCAATCTGTTGCGTGTGATTACTTAAATCAAGAATGGTTTGCGCTATGAGTTTCATTTTTTCTTCGGAAGCTTTAATGCCATGAATACTCTGCTCGACTGATTCGGTGCCTAGTTTTCCTTGTTCATAGGTATTTTTAGCAACTTCCCGCAGTGTTTGTGCCTTAGCCATGGTTTGCTTTGAGCTTTTATCTATTTCTTCCAATGAAGCACTAATTTCGTTAATCGCTGAGGCTTGGGAAGTAATACCTTCTGCTTGTTCATTTGCTGAGGTGAGTACTGTGCCAACCATAGTGACTATGTCATTGCTGACTTTGGCAATTTTTTTGGTGATTGATGCCAGTCCATCGGTCATCGAATTCAAATCTCTGCCCAGATCCTGCAATACATCTTCTTTGTCAATTTCAAGGCGCTCTCTCAGATCACCTGAGGCAACTTTACTGCTATGCAGCCTAAATTTTTTCGATGAATTGACTAATTTTTCAAATAATTCTCGAGATTCTTCTTCTTTATTGCGAAGAATTTCCTCATTTTTCTTAATCGCCTCTTGCATGGTCTTTAATGATAAAAGCAGCTTACCCAATTTGTCTGCAGTTCGGATGTGAATATCGATATCACGTTCACCGGCCGCGATGCGCTCTGCAATGTTAATCGCATTATCCACTGGCCGCGCTATGGAGCGTTGTGTTACATAAGGAACTGTAATCGTTAAAAGAATGGCAAGAATCAATAATGCGTAAGCAGATTTTTTTAGGGAATTTAAGCTTTGATTTATCTTATCCGTGTTTTTTTCAATTTCCTTCGATAAAGATGCGTACAAGCCACCACTTCTTTTGCCTGTTTCTGAAGAATAAGTACCCAGTATAATGTCAATCATTGCATTTTCGACATCTCTCGTCTTATTTCTGCTATTTTCTACATTATTTGAATTATTGGGATCTCTAGGGGCATTGATAAATGATGTTTGAATATCATAAAGAGGTGTATATAATTCTTGCAATTTGTCCCATTTAGTTTGCAATCTTTTATCACCGATTGAGTGCATTACTTGATCCCAATGGTTCCTGACTTCATTAATTTGAATCCACAAACGGGCGAAATGTGCTTTGGCGCTCGGATCCCCCGTCATCGCCCAGTGTTCAAGAAGATCTTGGGTTTGATAGATTTGGCTATCAAGAATTTCAGTTAAGTTTTCACTACGAATTTCCTGACTCAGATAGACTACGTTGTTTACTTTGGGGATCAAATAGAGAATTGATAGTATTACAGGTAAACTAAGGGTCATAAAGCCAATCAACAAACGAGCACGTACTGTAAGAACAAACCGTTTATTCCCATTAGTTTCCATGGACTTCTCCTTTCTTATATAAACGCATTTTAATTTCTTGGCTTAAACTTGCTACTAACGTTTCTACATTAATGATTGCCGTAACGGCATGATGTAATCCCAGAATATACTCTGGATTAGTCACATTCGCAGAAGATAGTGGTGCGGCTAACTCGCTAGGCTGATAAAGCTCGCTACCTTCGACGTGATGCACAAGTAAGCCAAGAGTTATATTATTTACCTGAATAACAATGATAAATTCATTATGTTGTTTGGCGCTGGGAAGTGAATGATTTAGATGAAAAAATTTCATCAGATCTACTACTGTAATCAGCGCACCACGCCAGTTGATCACACCTGCAATAAATTTAGGTACGAAAGGAGCAGGGGCGATGCTCACATTACGTAAAACTTCTTGAACATATTGATAAGAGATCCCATAATTTTCATTTTGGCCCAGGCTGAAGCGAACGAAAGTAATACCATGATTTTGGCTGGTATCTATTTCCTGTTTGGCAAGTTGTTTTGCTCTTGCCTGCAGTATTTTAAGTGCTTCTTCATTTTTGGGTATCAACTCTGAAGCATGCTTTTGTTCTTTGATCATCATTCAAAATCCTTTTTTGTTTCATCATTACTATCTAGTGAAAAATAGATTGCACCATCATGATGAAAAACAAGATTTGTCCCAATTGTAACAATGGGATCTGATGCGCCCAGTAAAAGATAAGCATTTTCAGTCATGCATGCGCTTATCTTTTTCATAATTTTTGTAACAAGTTCATTATCAAAATAAATTAGCACATTGCGGCATAAGATTAAATCGACTTCAAATATTCCATTGATTATGGATGGATAGGTATTATCACATAAGTTGAGATATTTAAATTGGACTAAATCACGAATCTCAGGCGATAGAGTATAAGTGCGATTATTTTTCAGAAAATATCGTTGTAAGCATTGTTCCGGAATAGATCGCATGGACCATTGTCCGTATGTTCCTGAAATTGCTTTCTGAAGTGCGGCGGTATTGATATCGGTACCTAATAAATAGAGATCCCATATATCAAGATTGGGTATGAGTTTATCCAATAACATGGCAATGGTATATATTTCTTCCCCCGAAGAACAACCGGCACTCCAAATTTTTAAAGTAAAATCTTCTGATTTGCGTTTTATCAATTGAGGTAGAAGTTTATACTCAAGTAAATGCATTTGATTTTTGTCACGAAAAAAGTAGCTTTCTCCCACTGTAATTGCAGTAACTAAATCAGCTAATAAAGAAGAATTACTGGCACAGCTTTTTAATTGTTCCAAGTATTCTCGTGGTTGATAATTGAATTTATTACATGCTGCAGTAATGGTTTTTGCTAATTCTTGCGCTTGGTTTACATGGATAATAAGCCCAAAACGCTGATGAATTAATTCAATAAATGCAGGCTCGAGTCTTTTTATGTCATTTAATATGTTAGTGCTCATGTTGCTCATGATTCGTAGTTGAATGGTAGAGTTGGGTTAGCTTTAAAGCAAAAACCCAATCGATGCTAATCAATAGTGAAACTCCTGTTTCCAAAGTTACCGCGCCAAAAAATGGTGAGTTATTACTGGTCAATTCTTCATGTATTTCGATTTGTTGTTCATCGATAGGACTTAATCCAAGGACTTTATCAACAATCAAGCCAACCTGATGCGTTCCATCAGAGCAAAGTAGAATGGGTGTAGTTAAAGGATAGATTTCATTTCGTGTCATGCCCGTAGCAATAGCCAAGTCAAGCACAGGAATACATTTGTTTTTGAAATTCATTAATCCTGCAAAATAGACTGGACTTGATGGAACGATTTCGAGCATAGGCAAAGGGAGGATTCTTTCTATAAAACGTAAATCCATACAGACTTGTATGTCTTGTAAGAGAAAATGGAGAACTGTAAGGTTCTTGGAGAGCACTTTATACATTCCTTCTTTTATAATTCAGCACCATCATAAGCTATCTAAAGCGCAGGTGATGCTGGTTTAAAAATAAATTATTAATTCCATTTTATAGTTATAGACCTAATAGAATTGATGCACAAGACATGTTCCGTGTGTTTTAATTGTGGTCTTTCTGGGGTGGGGATCATAACTTGGACGTATAGCACCCAAGTTATGATTATAAAAGGTGGTGATCTACAGCCTTATTCGCATCACATACCTTGAAATGAAGATTAATGGTTCCTCTAGGTTTCTTTATCTTTATGGGATGCAAAATAATTTAAATCCAACTCTCGGGCTGCCTTTACATCATCTAACCGTTTGACCGGTAATGTATGAGGGGCATTTTTAACCAAGTCAGGGTTTATGGCTACTTCTTCTTTAATCGTTTTCATGATTCGCACAAAATGATCTAATTCTTCTTTACCCTCGGTTTCCGTAGGTTCAATCAGAAGACATTCGGGAATGAGCAATGGGAAATAAGTAGTTGGGGCATGAACGCCATAATCCAACAGCCTTTTGGCAAAATCCATTGCGGTAACGCCATATGTTTTCTTTTCTGGACTTAAAGTAAGAATAAATTCATGTGATGCGCGTCGGTTTGGATAGGCTGCCGTAAAGCCTGCTTTAGTTAGTTCTTTGAGTAGGTAATTTGCATTAAGCGTTGCATATTCTGAAACGCGAAGTAAACCTTCCTTACCGAGTACGCGCATATAAAAATACGCACGCAGTAAAATACCTGCATTTCCCATAAAACAAGACAGGCGACCTATACTTTGTGGATAGTCCTGGCGGGTTGCCCATTGATATCCTGAATCGGTTTTTTTCACGACGGGTAAGGGTATGAAGGGAAGCAGGCGCTTACCTACAGCTACAGGACCAGCACCAGGTCCGCCGCCACCGTGCGGGGTTGCAAATGTTTTATGCAGATTTAAATGCATGACATCAAAGCCCATATCCCCGGGCCTTACTTTTCCCAAAATAGCATTAAGATTGGCACCATCGTAATACAATAATCCTCCTGCCTGATGAACAAGAGCAGCTACTTCTTTAATTTGGCGCATGAACAAGCCCAAAGTAGAGGGATTGGTTAACATGATGCCGGCGGTTCTTGGTCCCAGTTTGCTTTTTAACTCTTCAAGATCGATGTCGCCATCCGCAGCGGTAGGTATTTCAATAATCTTAAAGCCACACATGACCGCAGAGGCGGGATTTGTGCCATGGGCCGCATCGGGAATCAGCATTTCATCGCGTGCTGTATCGCCTCGGGATTGATGATAAGCTTTAATCATCGCAACGCCGGCAAATTCTCCTTGTGATCCCGCCATGGGAGTTAAAGAAACACCCGCCATCCCTGTAATTTCAGCAATATGTTCTTGCAAGCGATACAAGGGTTCTAAAAAACCTTGGCTGTTTTCTTCTGCGGCCAGCGGATGGCGATTGAGAAAGTTAGCGATAGATGCCGCTTTGTGAACTCCTCGAGGATTATATTTCATGGTACATGAACCCAGAGGATAAAAATTGCTATCAATCGAAAAATTTTTATGAGACAAACGAGTGAAATGCCGGACTACCTGTAATTCGGAACATGCAGGCATTTTGGGGGGTGTTTTTCGCTGCAGCTCAGCAGGAATGGCGTATTTACTGGCTGAAATCTTTGGCGCTTGAGCTGTCGCCTGACGGTCTTTTTTAGATAATTCAAAAATCAACATAATTTGCCTTCCATTTTTTGAATGAATTCTTTAAGTTCAGCTCGATGAAGGGCTGGAGTAAATTCAATAAATTGATACTCCGCAATTTCCGCCAAATAATAAGGATCCTTTTTGAATATGGATTCGAGATAGGCGCGATCATTCGTGGCTGCAATGATTATTCCACCAGTACGAGGTTTCATGGGACCTGAGACCAGTAATAAGCCTTGTTTATAGTAGTAATCAAGAAACTCTCTATGTGCTTGCAGGTACTTATCTACTTCACTAAGTGGAACTAAGTAGGTTAACTGGATTACAAACATGAGACACCTCGTTGCGACATGATGGATTTCAAGGTTTTTGCATAAAGTGCTATTTCCTCTTTAGTACGCATTTCAGTCGCACAAACTAAGAGGGTATTTGCCAATTGAGGGTAATGATTTCCTGGGGTATAGCCTCCAGAAATACCTGCTTGCGTCAATTGTTGTAACACCTGCGCTACAGGTTGGTCGAGTTTAAGTAATGCTTCATGAAAATAAGGGGTTGTAAAAACCTGCTCTACACCATCAATTTGGGTTAAAGCGTCTACTAACTCATGAGTATTCTCATGGCATTGGCTTGCAACCTGGCGTAATCCTTCAGCACCCAAAAGGCTCATATGAATGGTCGCTGCGGTGACCAACAAACCTTGATTCGTACAGATATTTGAGGTTGCCTTGGCACGACGTATATGCTGTTCACGTGCTTGCAACGTTAAAGTAAATCCTCTTTTCCCATCTTTATCCAAAGTACATCCTATAATACGGCCAGGCATTTGGCGTACATGAGCCATGCGGGTACTTAAAAAACCAAAATAAGGACCACCCGATGCCATAGGAGCGCCTAAAGGCTGTCCCTCACCGCATGTAATATCAACGCCGTGCTTACCCCATGAGCCTGGTGGCTTTAATAAGGCAAGTGACACAGGGTTGACGCAGGCAATACTGATGGTTTTATTGTGCTGCGCCCAATCGCTGAGTTCATCTACTTTTTCCAGACACCCAAAAAAGTTAGGTTGAGCGATAACCAGCGCAGTAATATCTTGTCCTGTATATCCTTCCAATGCTGAAAGAGAGGTGATTCCTTGCTGTTCATCAAAAGGCAATGTGAGTACTTCAATATGCTGGTTACGCAGGATGGTCTCAATGGTTTCACGATAGAAAGGATGAATTGTCCCCGGGATTAATACACGACTTGTTTTGCTATGCTTATTAACTCGTACAGCCATTAAAATGGCTTCGGCTAATGCTGTAGCGCCATCATACATCGATGCATTAGATACATCCATGCCTGTTAATTCACAGATCATGGTTTGGTATTCGTATAGTAATTGCAAAGTGCCTTGGCTGGCTTCGGCTTGATAAGGGGTATATGCGGTTAAGAACTCACCACGAGAAGCGATATCCCACACTGCTGCAGGTATATGATGCTCATAGCATCCTGCACCCATAAAGCAGATTCCATTTATATTTTTATTTGCCAGATTTTTTGCTTCTTTGAGCATATCCATTTCATTGATACCCGCAGGTATATTTTGAAATCCTGCATATTGCAAGGACAATGGAATTTCATCAAATAAAGTTTGTGTATCTTGAACTCCAATGGAATCAAGCATGGCTTTGCTGTCTTCAAGAGTATGTGGGATATAAGGCATGATTAATGCTCCTCAGCGATCTCATTTTGATATTGTTCAGCAGTCAATAAACTATTAATTTCATCTGGATGACTGGGTTTCAGTTTGACAAGCCAACCCGCGGCATAAGGATCAGAGTTAACAAGAGCTGGATTTTCGACAACTATTTCATTGATCGCCGTAACGACACCGCTTACTGGTGCATAAAAATCAGAGGCTGCTTTTACTGACTCGACAACACCAAGTTCTTCTCCAGCGCTCACTTCATCACCAATTTCAGGCAACTCGACAAAAACCATGTCGCCCAATAATTGTTGGGCATGGTCGGTAATGCCTACGGTTACTTCGTTTTGTTCTTCTTTTAGCCATTCGTGGGTATTAGTGAATTTTAATTCATTCATTGCATTGTCCTTATATAATTCTATAGCACTGAAGTGAAGTTGAATCTATGGAATCTATAAGCTACTAGAAACCCAGATTCTGCTTCTTGTATTCAGACCACAAGTTCTCATTTTAAACGGATCCTAATTTAATCTGATGCCTTAAATTGCTTTTCCAGCTTTAACAAAACGCGGTTTACCTACTTTTGCCGGGAGTAATTTGCCGCGAATATCAACCATGACCTCTTTCCCGGTTTCAACCGGAACTCTTGCCAAGGCGATAGATTTTTCGAGCGTAGGTGAGTAGGTCCCACTCGTAATAATTCCATCAGTACAACCTGGGATGATTACTTTTTGTCCATGACGCATAATTCCTTTATCTAATAAAGTTAGCCCCACCATTTTTCGTTTAATTCCAATTTGCTTTTGGGAGTATAAAGCGCCCATGCCAATAAAATCGCGATCCGCGGGTTCCCATTTAATAGTCCAACCAAGACCTGACTCCAAGGGGCTGGTGGTAGTATCCATATCCTGGCCGTAGAGAAGCATTCCTGCCTCCAGGCGAAGAGTATCGCGGGAAGCCAATCCACAGGGATGTACGCCAACCTGCATTAAATTATTCCATAATTGGACAATGGATTCTTGGGGGGCGATGATTTCAAATCCATCTTCACCGGTATACCCAGTGCGGGCAAAAAACCATTGTTCCACATCCACACATTCAAAATTTGTCAAAGTAGAAACGGCGTCAATTTGCGCGGGATTAAGAATTTGTTGTGTTTTTTCTATGGCGTTAGGTCCTTGTACGGCAATCATCGCCAATTCTCTTCGTTCTTGCAAGCCAACAGCAAATCCTTCACTTTTTTGGCGAATCCAGGCCAAATCATTTTGTCGAGTTGCAGAATTCAGGACGACCCTATAATTATCTGACGCGCGTTGGTACACGATAAGATCGTCAATAATTCCGCCATGCTCATTACACATGCAACTGTAAAGTGCTTTTCCATTGTGTGCAAGCTGATCCACATCATTAGTTAAAAGCTTGCGTAAGAATTGACGGCCGCCGGCACCAAGAATATCCACAATAGTCATATGCGAAACATCGAACATGCCCGCATCGTTACGCACATAATGGTGCTCATTAAGCTGAGAACCATAATGCAAAGGCATTTCCCAACCATGGAAATCAACCATTTTAGCGCCACATGCTTGGTGTGTGGCATTGAGAGGGGTTTTAGCAATCATTGTACGTCCTTTTTCAATCACCTTAGTGTGGGTGATTATACCTATTGCGATATATACTGTATATTGCATACTGCATATTTCTTAGGACTACTTTAATGACTTGGCTAAATGTATGGCGTTGGATGTTGGATTTAGGATGGTTATTATTTCTCCTAATACTCCTCAGGCATTTTTGGCGTGATAGACAAGTTTTGGTGCAAGCGCAATCGTGGCTAAAAGTAAAAGGGTATATTACGAAATGTGAATGGACAAAAGTTGGTCATAGCATTTGGCCTAAAATTGAATATAACTACCAAGTTGATGATAAAAATTTGACTGGAGAATATTTGTTTTTAGATACAGCGCGAAATAATCCGAATAGTAAATATTCCCGTGGTATTGCCTATAAAGCGGCCATGGCCTTTCAGGAAAATACCGCGATTGATATCTATTATAACCCCAATGACCCAGAAGAGTCGGCTTTAGATGTAACCATGCCAATCAAATTAAATATGATTTTAATTTTGATTGGCATGTTAATTGTCATCCATTTAGCACTTATGGCTTGGCATTATTTGGGGTAGGGGTGCCTGCTGGAGGTGTACCTGCTGGCGTTGATTCATTATCTACTTCAACATCACATTTACAAGGTTGTTTGTTTATTGTGGACTGCAGACCGGTGATGGTATATCCACGTACTCCCTGTCCTGATGGTGCTACCATAAAGCTAATATTAACGTTCAAATTTTGTCGCTGTTGATATTGTGGATTTTGATACGCAACGATAAGTCCCATAGTTGCTTTCCAATGTGTTGGGTCGATATTGGTGATTACCGGGGGGGCAGTAGCTACGGAAGTCACGTTATAAAGATTTTTTTGTACATCCTCGGGTAATTTGGAAGCATTTAAAGCATTGCTATAGGCAATCCAGGCATCTGCAGTAAAATATTTAGCTATTTTTTTCTGATCTTCGAGATAATTTTTATAGCTGTAGGTATAGGTAGCAACGATTGCTTCATTGACCCAGACGGATAATTGCACAGGGTCTGGTTGTGCATAACTGAATTCGAAAAAAATTGATAAGAGAATAAAGGCTAATTTTTTGTTCATATGCATATCCTGTTTGCAATAAGAAAATAAGGTTTAAGAATACATTCACAGCTAGATAGATTTTTATAGTGTAACTCATTCAAGAGACATAAAAAAATCCCCGGCTGCTGCCGGGGCAAATTGGATGTTTAGATAATGAATCTAAACAGTGCTCCACTTAAGAGGGGGTAAAGTGGAGCTAAGCATTCGGGGGAAATGCTCACTATGTTAGACACGGAAATCATTAAAAAGTTCAATTTTTGTGCAAAATATTTAATTTTAGATAAAATAAAGAACTAATCTATTGAATATTAATGCATTTTAATAATTTGTCAGGTTTTTCCTTGTTATCATTTAGAATACTCTTGGTTTTATAAGAAAGAAAGCGAGATATTCAACTGCTTTAATCTATCGGTTATGCCGTCTTTATGATATTTTATTACCCTAAAATAAGCAGCTGAACTCGTATTGACAAAAACTAATTCCAGCGCAGTAATTTTGAGATACACAGGCTTAGGTTGAGACCTTTTAGTTTCACTGCTTTTTTCAATTATATATACTGCGTGATTAATAAGTTGCAGAGTGTGTTTGGGTGTCGACAAGGTTATTGAGGAGGCATTGTGCGCGAGAATCGGTTCTACTTTGCTAATCCTGATAGATTTGGCCGATATATAAATCGTTGGGATTTGCTGCTCCTTATTCTCATTTTTTCCATATTGTTCTTTTTGGGTTGGGCCGGCTCGCAAATGGCCACTCCATATCAGTTGGGAGAGCAGATTCCTATTTCATTGGATCCAGCCAATCTTCCCTTTTATGCATTGCGTACGGTACTTCGTATGTTTATTGCATTGTTTTTTTCAATCATTTTTACATTTACTGTAGGGCTTTGGGCCGCTAAAAATCGACGTGCAGAACAAATCATTATCCCTGCGATTGATATTTTGCAATCCATACCGGTTTTAAGTTTTTTATCGATTACAGTGACCGCATTTATCCGCTTGTTTCCTAACAGTTTATTGGGACCTGAATGTGCATCCATTTTTGCTATTTTTTGTGCCCAAGTATGGAATATGACTTTTGGCTTTTATCAGTCATTAAAGACATTGCCACATGATTTGCAAGAAGTTTCTTCTATGTTTCGACTTTCTGCATGGCAGCGCTTTTGGAAATTGGAAGTTCCTTTTTCTATGTCGAGTTTGTTATGGAACATGATGGTTTCTATGTCAGCCAGCTGGTTTTTTGTGGTTTTGTCTGAGGCCATCTCTGTCGCACATCAAGACATCCGTTTACCAGGAGTAGGTTCCTATATTGCCTTGGCAATTCAACAACGTGATTTACATGCGGTGGGTTATGCTATTTTGGCGATGATGATCGTTATTTTTTTATATGATCAAATCTTTTTCCGACCCTTGATTGCATGGTCTGAAAAGTTTAAAACAGAGCCGTCACATGATGAAGCTGAATATCAATCTTGGCTGGTTGATTGGATACGTGGTAGTCGACTAATGAAGCAGTTTGCTGAAATTCTCGGGATTTTTACCGATCATTTTGTCAATGCGCGCTGGCTTAGAATCAATGAGGCCAAAGTAATTAAAGAGATTGATTTTAAAAGACAAAGGCGCCTGGATCGACTTTGGAGCATCCTGGTTTTAATCAGTGTTTGTTCTGGTGCATGGTTTTTATTGCGCTTTATTCTTGCAGAATTGAAAGTGAGTGATATTTTGCACGTGTTTTTGCTTGGCGCCGCAACAGGAGCACGGGTGCTCTGCATGATTTTCCTGAGTTCTTTAGTTTGGATTCCAGTAGGGGTGTGGATTGGTTTAAGACCAAGAATTGCGCAAAAAATACAGCCAGTAATTCAATTTGTTGCAGCTTTTCCCGCAAATTTATTCTATCCTTTGTTTGTGATTGCTATCGTTGCGTTTCATTTAAATGTCGAAATTTGGGTGACTCCACTCATGATTCTTGGAACCCAATGGTATATCTTATTTAATGTGATCGCGGGCGCATCTACTATCCCCAGAGAACTCTATCTTGCTGCAGATAATTTTGGCTTGAAAGGATGGTTGTGGTGGAAAAGATTGGCGTTGCCTGGCATTTTTCCCTTTTATATCACTGGCGCCATAACCGCGGCAGGCGGTGCATGGAACGCCAGCATTGTGGCTGAGTTTGTGAGTTGGGGAAACACCACACTGAGAGCGACCGGTTTGGGTGAGTACATCCAAGCCAGTACGGCTACAGGAGACTTCCCTAAAATTGCTTTAGGTACTGCAATGATGTGTTTGTATGTACTTACTTTTAACCATTTGATTTGGCGTCCGCTCTATCGGTTGGCGGAAGAACGTTTTAACCTTAATTAAAAGATACCTATGTCTGAAACCATTATTGCTATAGAAAGCTTACGCAAGTCTTTTAAAAAAGCAGCAGAACAAAATTTGCTTGTGCTTGAGGATGTGAACTTCAAGCTGCAAGAAGGCGAAATCGTTGCTTTATTAGGTAAATCTGGTTCGGGAAAGTCCACTTTGTTACGCATTATTGCGGGTCTAATAGCACCCACCAGTGGGACTGTGACCTATAGAGGTAAACCCGTAACCAGTCCTGTTGCTGGTATTGCAATGGTTTTCCAGTCGTTTGCATTGATGCCGTGGCTTACCGTATTGGAAAATGTAGAGCTTGGTCTTGAGGCGCAGGGAGTCAGTCGCGAAGAGCGCAGGCATCGAGCAATTGAAGCAATTGATATCATCGGTCTTGATGGTTTTGAATCAGCCTTCCCCAAAGAGCTTTCCGGGGGGATGCGCCAACGGGTTGGTTTTGCGCGCGCCCTGGTTATTAATCCTGATGTTTTATTAATGGATGAGCCTTTTTCCGCGCTTGATGTGCTTACCGCGGAAAATCTGAAATCGGACTTGTTGGAACTGTGGGCAGAAAAGAAAACCAATACCAATGGAATTTTATTAGTGACTCATAATATTGAGGAAGCTGCTACATTAGCCGACAGAATTGTAATTTTTGGTAATGATCCAGGTTACATCCGAGCGGAATTACCCGTCACCTTGCCGCAACCACGTGATCCTCAATCGCCTGAGTTTCGGGCTTTAGTTGATAAAATTTATACTTTAATGACTACTGGCCCTAAAGAAAAAGCAAAACGTGCTCAAAGAGAGCGACAAATCGGTTTAGGATATCGCTTGCCTGATGTAGAGCCCTCCGAACTGACCGGCTTGATTGAGACGATGACCTCGTTCGAGGAGCGCATTGATTTACCTGAGCTTGCAGATGAGCTGATGATGAATATTGATGACCTATTTCCCATACTTGAAACATTGGAAATATTAGGTTTTGCGAAAGTTTCTGCAGGGGACATCCAATTAAGCGACTTAGGAAAGCAATTTGCTGAGGCTGATCTTCAAGAACGTAAGCAATTATTTGCGCAAAGATTATTGGAAAAGGTACCTCTTGCACGTTATATCCGGCGAATTTTAGATGAAAAAGTAGGACATAGAGTTTCTGAGGAACGTTTTTTGAGTAAGCTTGAAGATTATTTAAGTGAGAAGGAAGCAGACCGTGTATTGCGCACGATGATTGACTGGGGGCGTTATGCCGAGATTTTTGCTTATGATTTTAATACCGGGATTTTAAGTTTGGAAAATCCAGGGAAGGGAATTTAATTCTTATTTTAACCAGCCAAGTTCAGAAATGTTTTGTAGCAGCAAAATACGCTTTGCAAAGCCGTCACAAATAGCGCACTCCTAACTGAGAATGGGGCGGAGTGTATACACTTAATATTTGTTTAATCTTTATACAGTATACTCCATTCATTCTAATTAAAACGAATGGTAAATTCATGCAAGAAAAAATAGAGCCCGTCCATCCATTATATACAAAAATATTAAAGAATGGCGTGGAAATATCCGTCAATATCAAAATAACGGAAAGTGAGCCTGGACAATTCTACTTGTCTATCTTAGAAGATGAACAATCGATTGGAACTGCCATTTTTCATTTGGAGCGTGGAGAAACTTTATACATTGATAAAATGTCCAATCTGGACCAAACCCGCTATAAACACGTTGGTACTGCTTTGCATGAGATTCTATTTAAGAAAAGTTGTGAGCTGGGACTAGGTGGACATGTAGAATTTGATGCGGCTTGGAACTCGCACATGTTCCACTATATTAACGGGTTCCGCGCCTTACCATCCTATAGGTTTATCAAAGGGGCATCGTGGAATACTGTACCCTTTAAAAGAGCGTTAGAGGAGCTAATTGAGCTTGGCTTACCTGATTCGTGTGCTGATCATGACAAATTAAAACAAATTGAAAAATCATTGCTGGAAACATTTGAAGAGGAAGATCTGGAAGACTATGAGGATATTAAAAAAGATTATGCTGAAAAAGCTAAAATAGATGTTGAAAAAGTCACTTTTTCACAATTGATGTTTAATGTGTTTTTTAAATATGATTATGAGAACGGGTTGCTTCAGAAGTTACTGGCTAAGAAAAAGCCTGGTCAAAATATCGACACATCAGAATTAACCAGTTTAATTATGTATCTTCCTGATCAATCGATACTGGCTAAGAAAAGAATGTATGGAATTCTTCCACCGGAACAGGTTGATGCAACCACTTCAGAAAAAATTGAACCAGAACTCGGAAAAGTTATCCCTGAGAATAACAGCGCTATTCCGGAACAATTACTTGTTCAAAACAAAATCGCGCCTGTAAATGAAATTGCGATCCAGTTCATCCCTGAACATCATGATGACATTTTGGAGCAATCACTTGTTGAGAACAAAACCTTAACTGTAAATAAGATTGCAACCCAGGAAGCATCGATTGCCTTCGAAGAGAATGTCGTCACCACTGCTAAAATTGATGAAGCTTCGAATGAGAAAGAAGTACTCGAAAATTCAACCTCAAACGGTGAGAAAGAATGTGAAAAGTCAGTACCTACAGTCAAAAAATCACCTGTTTCCAACTATTTCTCAGGTAAAGACTATAACAAATGCTTGCGTTTAATTGTTGAATTATCATCCAGACTTTATCCTTTAATTCTCGGCAAACTAGAATGCAGTGGTGAAGAAACAATGGCCGTTAAGCATTTTATGGAAGCATTAACTTTTAAAAGATTAATATCTGAAAAAGAGCGTAAGTTGCTTTTAAATGGGAAATCATTTGAACTAATTAATCAGTATCTTCAAGAGAATGAAAGAATGATTGAAGATTGCCTGGCGAGCCCAGTTAAATCAGTTAGTGATTTAGTGGATGCGATAAACCAGAGTATTAATTCAGTCGATTTTTTTATTGATATTCTACAAAACATTAAGAAGAACTTGCCTAGGGAAAATAAGAGTTTTTGGAACTTTTTAGCGCCACCCCAATTGGCAGATCAACAAAAGGCGCTGGATCATCTTGTTCTGCTGTTGAAAGGTGATAGTAATGAGCCATTATCTGAAAAGGAAAAAAGCAATTTAAGCAAAACGAACTTAGGATCTTCAATTAAAACGTTTCTAAATGATTTTGGTAAATATTTGGCTAGAGATTTGGGTTATCAAGATACCGTGATTTCATTAGCTACTCTTAATGAACGGCTGGCAGCCAGTAACCTCAAATGTGCTTGAGTGTTGTTTTCGACAATAACGACTGTTGGTGCATCCACGATGCGATTGATGGATTAAGTTATCTCTAAGATGCATTCCTAAACACAAATGCCTCATTCACGAGTAAAACGGTACTTCAAATAATAACTAAGGGAATAGTAACTGGAATGACAACTGCCAAAAGCTCTGCTAGGGTTAAATTTTGCGAAGATTGATCAGAACAATAACAAATCAGCCAATACTTAAATTATAGCAAATTGTTTGTTATTATTTGTTCAGATTGGTCCAAGGAGGGTTAATTTAGATGGAGCAAAAACAAGAATATGATGAGCATTTCAAAATAATCCTTCTAGGAAATAATGCAGTTGGTAAATCGTGTTTACTGCGTACTTATTGTGATCGCACTCCCTGTTTCGATGAATATATGGATACTATGGGGGTTGATCAAGAAATAAAACCGATTAATGTCTTCAATAAAAGAGTACTGTTGCGTATCTGGGATTCTTCGGGTGCACCAAAATTACAGAACATAGTTGCTTCCTATTTTCGATTTGTTGATGGAGCTTTGATCTGCTTTGACTTAGCCAATAGGGCATCTTTGTCGGGCGCTAAGGAGCATGTGGCTCGTTTAAGGACGATTAGAAACGATATCCCCATCGTTTTAGTCGGTTGTAAATCAGACTTGAAGAAACGAAGAGAAGTAACTTCCAAGCAAGCAAAGGAATTAGCTGATGAATTGGGGAGTGATTATCTAGAAGTTTCTGCCCTTAATGACATGAATGTCGAGCAACTTTTTACACAAATTACCCTTCAAATATATCTTTCCAAACAACTGAACAAGATCAAGCCCACCTTAGATAAATGTTTCAATAATTTTTTAAAACTCAATAACCCTAATCGCGCCAAGTTGTTTACTGAACAGCACCAAAGTTCCCCCATAAAAGGAGAAATAAGGGCAGAGTACAGAGCCCAGTTTGCAAAATTGTTTGTTTCTCGACGAGTGGACGAAGTGACTGAGTTTTGTAGAAAAACATTAGATCTCATTGAAAAGACAAACTATTTTTATAAACAAGAGAGTCCTGTTTTAAGTAGCTTTCTAACCAGTCCACTTTCAAATGCTCTAAAGGATATTTTGGATGTTTTAAATAGTATGTTAGGTGACATGATGGGATTTACCGCTGCGAATGAACTTATATATCAGAAAAAATCCATAGAGCACGCACTTTAAATCAGATCCAGTATACTAAATCTCGATCCGTGAGCCCTAAGCTCGATATTTATCCCGAATGTCGTGAGGGGCTTCAGCAGGTGGTATGAGTAAAATTAAGGAGAACCTTTGTCGTAAATTCTTCAGAATGAGGTGATTATGAGCATATCATTCTAACGTTTCACGTGAAGCATTAGCTTATCTTTATGCAAATTTTTTCTCACTAAGTACTATATACTGGGTGAAGCGCAGGGGAACTCAGGGATTCCGGGCATGAATGAGTTTTTTGACCCGGGTTGCGGCTTGCGCCTTCACCCAGGCATTTGAATGGTTATAAGAAGCCAGGTTATCAAGCAGATTTTCGTGTGAGGTAATTCAATAGTTCTAATAAACGCTCTGGGTTGCCAGCCATTTGTAAGTCCGTTTTATACTTATTATTTACCACAAAGGCAGGTACCGCATTGATTTGATAAGTTCCCATGAGACTCATCCCATTTTGTACACGCATATCAATGGTTGGTGAGTTTTCAAAAGCACTTTTCGCAATTTCTCTATCGACTCCTTGCGCAACAAAGAAACTGATCATCGATTGTTTGGAATCGAGAGGTTTTCGCTCTTCCTGTATGGCTTTAAACAGTAAAGGAGTTATTTTATCAGAAAGTGCAAGCGTTTTTGCGGTGTAGTAGGCTTTGGCATAGAGCTCCCAGGATGGTTTAAATACAACTGGAACGCGTTCGAATTGAATGTTATTACCCATTTTACTAACCCAAGAATTGAGGGGGGCTTCTATTTTGTAACACCAAGGACAGCCATAACTAAAAAATTCTTCAATCATGGGTGCTTTATTTTTATTATTTGTTGCGTTCGGATTGCTAACAATTTGATAATCCTTCCCTTCAACAAATGATGCAGCTAGGGCCATTGCTGGTAAAAGAAAGAATATAGCGATTAATTTTTTTAACATAATTTAGTTTCCTAATGTAACCCTTCAATATAATGTGCAACTGCTTCCATATCTTCTTGACTCATTCTACTGCTAATATCTTGCATGATATGGTTTAAATCATTTTTTCTCTTCCCGTCTTTAAATGCATTTAATTGCAACACGGTATAAGCAGCATGTTGGCCAGACAGTATTGGGAAGCCAGCTTGAGCATTACCCGTACCTTTAGGACCATGGCAGGCGATACATGCCGTAATCCTTTTTGCAAAATCTCCTCCACGGTAGATTTGTTCACCCCGTTTAAGAAATTGTTTAGGGGTACTGCCATTAGCAAGAGGCATTTTAGCATAATATGCTGCCAAGTCATCCATATCCTGTTTTCTCAGTGTGGCAACAAGTGCATTCATTGTGGGTGCGTTACGTAACGCACTGTCTTTCATATCGTTCAGTTGTTTAATAAAGTATTTGGGATGTTGTCCTGCAATATTAGGCCAGTCGGGATTCGGACTATTGCCTTCTTGGCCATGGCATGCGGAACAAATCACCGCTTTGTTTGCGGCGGATGAGGTGTTTTCTTGAGCAAAAAGAACTAATGGAAAGCATAGAATAAAAGTGAGTACAAATTTTTTCATCGTTTTCTCATAATAAATTCACGAAGTAATGGTACACTGCCTTGGTTGAAATCCCAAAATATTATAATTCTTATGTTAGAAAATCCTTATTCTAAAGCAGTTTTTTTACAAAGTGCTGCACGTGTATCTCAGTTACCTGAGGATTCAGGGTATGAAGTTGCCTTTGCTGGCCGTTCAAATGCAGGCAAGTCAAGTGCTTTAAATTGTCTCACTGGCATCAAAAATTTGGCCCGCACCAGTAAAACGCCTGGCCGCACTCAATTGATTAATTTATTTGGAATTGATGAAACGCGTCGTCTTGTTGATTTGCCAGGTTATGGCTACGCCAAAGTCGCTTTGCAAGTGAAAATGGACTGGCAAAAAAATTTAGCGCATTATCTTGAAGTCAGGCAAAGCTTAAAAGGGTTGATTTTATTGATGGATATCCGTCATCCCTTAAAAGATTTAGATGTGATGATGATTGATTGGGCATTAAACCGTGAGCTCCCCGTCCATATTTTACTGACTAAATCAGATAAATTAAGCCGCAGCGAGGTAAAAAATACGGTATCAAAAGTCCGCAAGCATTATGAACTCGCAGTGCATTTGATTACAGTTCAATCTTTTTCTTCTTTAAAAAAAGAAGGGGTGGGTGAATTGATTGCATTGCTCAATCAATGGCTTGATTTGTAACCTGGGTGAAGCGAAGCAGAGCCCGGAATTTCTGGATATTAAAGAGCTTCTTTACCCCGGGTTTTGTTTCATTGTACCCAGGAACAAATTAAAGCAGGTTGAATGGTTGATTTATTTCTTAGGATACCTGATCAATTATTAATTGTAAGGAATTCACATGCTAGGATTCGGCAGATTTTTTAAAGGTTCTACTGATTCTCACCAAGGGCAAACTGGTTTGTCAATTGAATGCCTTCCAAATGAAATGCTTCTGCCAATTCTGCAAAGAACAGCGACTTCCCGGAGTGATAAAAACAGCGTGTCACTGGTTAGCAAACGGTTTCATGAGTTGAATGAAGATAAATCAGTTGGCAAATTTCTATCTCATGATATTCATTTTATTATTGATTCCTTGTTGCGTGATTTGTATCGACTAATGTTTAAGCGAAGCTCCGTGGGGGCTGGACAATTTTTTGCGGAAAAAGAATTAATACTGTCGATTGAGCAACTTAAAAAACAGCTCGTAGCTGTTTTGAAGGCAAGATCTTTTGAAAGAATTGATAAAAAAACACTCGATATTTTTTCAAATGGAGATGCGAAAGCAATTCGATCAAAGCTACTTATGAAGTACGGGGGTATGCTGCCTTACGTTATTGATAGTGTCAAAGATTTTCAATTTCTTGCGGCTACCGTTGATAAAAGCCAATGGAATGCCATTGAAGTGATATTTAAAACGATTAAATTAAGTGAAAAAAATGACATAACCATCTGCATCCATTTAATGTTACGTCTTTGCGCTGAATTAAAAAGCAAAAAGCGGCTTACTGATAAACATCAGGATTACCGAGAACTCTTAACCAATGCGTGTTCAAAGCTTGTAGGGGCGCTGTCTAAAGAGCAACAAATGGTCGCTATTGAAATCGTTAAAGATGGGGTTAGGTTATCAGAGGAGATTTTTTTGCATAATCTAGCCAATGCTTTTATTGCAGTGAGTAGAGAATTACATGAGCAGTTGGGGAACGAAGTAAGCAATGACTTTTCTTTAGTATCAGATAAACCAGGCACATAATTTTTCACAATCACCCTATAAAGTTATAGGGTGAGATGAATGGTTTATAATTCGACTGGTTATCCCTTAATTTCAGCATGCTCCAATACTTTTTCTGCTTGGGTAGCACGATAGTTTTTAATTGCTTCGCGGTACACAGGATACTTATTGCCCAGGATCGTTACTGCCAAAATAGCAGCATTGATGGCACCTGCCTTACCTACGGCAAGAGTTCCTACAGGAATTCCCGCTGGCATTTGGACTATGGATAAAAGCGCATCCAGGCCATTAGTAAAAGTCGAGGAAGGCATAGGCACACCTAAAACAGGGACTATCGTTTTAGCTGCTACAACACCTGGCAAATGAGCCGCACCACCTGCTGCCGCGATAAAAATTTCAACGCCACGTTGTTCGGCTGATTTGAGATACTCAAATAACGCATCAGGGGTACGATGTGCCGATAAGGCGCGAACTTCGTGAGGAACGTTAAATTGTTCCAGAGTCCGGCTGGTTTCCTCCATGATGGCCCAATCAGATTTTGAACCCATCAGTATCGATACAAGTATATTTGACATAATTCCCTCGTTAATTATTTATCATGTTCAGTATTTGTAGCTTAAGTGCAGTTCAGCAAAGCCCGGGTATTATCGGAGGTTGCAATAATCTGTATTGCTTCAACCAAAGCGAGTCCTTCGAGTTCTTGCACCCTAACTTTCAAAAGTTCTGGTGTATCGCCTGCCAAAACAGGACATTTCTTTTGCAAAATAATCGGGCCTGCATCCACTTGTTCGGTAACAAAGTGTACCGTACAACCTGTTTCAACCTCGGCTGCATCTAAAACAGCCTGATGAACATCGAGATTCATCAACCCAGCATGAGCGGGCAATAAGGACGGATGAATATTGATTATTTTATTTTCCCAATCGGAGACGAATTCAGCTGATAAAATGCGCATATAACCAATTAAAACAACAAGTTCTATTTGATGTTGTTTGAGGATTTTGGACAGATAATTATCAAACTCCATGCGGCTTAGGCCTTGAGGATTGGCGAACATTGATTGAATTCCAAAGTTCGCTGCTTTTTCCAAAATGGGTGCATCCTCTTTGTTGCTCAGAACCAGTTCGATTGATGCCGAGAGGCGTTGTTGCTTTATTGCAGCAACAAGTGCATTAAGATTGGTGCCTCGAGTAGAACCGAGTACGGCGATGCGAATCATAATGCGCGTATCCTTTGCATATGGTCAATGCGTTGTTGGATTAATTGTTGGGTACCTATATCCTGGCGATGAAATAAAGGACCTTCAATTGATGAAATTTCGTGCTCAGCGTGTTGTTCAGCAGCAAAAATCGTATCAGCAATGCCTACATAAGCTGCAGTACGTGAACCTTCAGCAACGATTTGATCATCAACTTGATTTACTGAGGAAAGGTATAAATGATCTTGATGTGCAACCCTAGAGAAATCTACTATAAAGTTTTTCTGTGGTGCATCAGGATAACCCTCAGGGACGGCATATTTACACACGGTGGCCTGTTTTGAAAATTTAACATTCTCTTCAGTAAGATTGCCGTTTACCATGGCTTGGCATAGAGCAACAAAGTCAGATTCCAAAATCGATAATACATTTAAGGCCTCAGGATCGCCAAAGCGGGCATTAAATTCGATTACATAAATCCCACTTTTAGTCGCGATGAAACTGCCATATAAAATACCAATATAGGGTTCACCACATTCAGTAGATAAAGCCTGAAATACTGCCTTATTGATGGCTAAGGCTTCATCAACATCGTTTGGGGTTAAAAAAGGTAACCGATGATCGGTATCCGAATAACTTCCCATACCCCCAGTGTTGGGTCCTTTATCGCCGTTATAAGCACGTTTATGGTCTTGAACCAAAGGCATGGGAACAAGTTTTTTGCCATCAGCGAAACACATGAATGAAAACTCTTGGCCAATCAGTTTTTCTTCAATAAGGATGGTCTGTTTTTTATCAAGAATTTCCTGACAAAACCCCAAAGCCTCAGTGATTGAATGAAGATGATCGCCAGCAACTTTGACTCCTTTTCCGCCCATTAAGCCGTTGGCTTTAATGACGTAATTGCCCTCACCGAGTTCATTGAGAAAATCTTCAACGTGATTGAGGGTTGTGAATTTTTTATAACGTGGCAAACCCGCTATGCGATGTTTTTGCATGAGATCACGAGCGAACTCTTTAGAGGTTTCAATTTGTGCCAATATTTTTTTCGGACCGATGGTTGGGATTCCTGCTTGCCAAAAGGCATCGGCCATTCCTTTTTCAAGCGGTGCTTCTGGACCGATAATTACTAATTCAATGCCCCAGAGTTTTGCCATAGACACTACTGCAGCACAATCGGTGATATCGCCTGTGCAATATTGATTCGTTAATTGATGGATACCTGGGTTAATCGCCGTACCATAGCAAAACAATGACGTTTTATGTGGCGAACGATGTAATGCTTTGAACAGTGCATGTTCACGTGCGCCAGAGCCGATAACAAGAATATTCATTCGCGGGTATCCTCTATTTTTTGGGGAGTAGTAAGTCTGCTTGTTTCACGTTGTTGCTCGAGCTGCTTCATTTTTTCTGTAGTGAGTTTTTTACAAAAATAATCGCCATCCATACACGCCATACACGGTTTTTTGATTTGATGCTCCCCTCGACGTGTTACTGCTTCAATCAAATCTTCGTGCGACTGATAAAGTAGCACATCAACACCAAGATAATTGGCAATTTCATCTTCAGTTTTATTGGCAGCGATCAACTCTTTGCGTGATGGAATATCAATCCCACTAAAACAGGGATTTTTAAGTGGTGGAGATGTGGAAGCAAAATAGATTTTCTTTGCACCCGATTCTCTTACCATTTTGACAATTTCACGAGAGGTTGTTCCTCGGACAATGCTGTCGTCGATAATCATCACGACTTTATTTTTAATTTCAGTTTGCTGTGGGGTTAGTTTGTAACGGATATTTCGACTTCGTGCCTTTTGATTGGGCATGATAAAGGTACGACCTATAAAAGGATTTTTATATAAGCCTTCGGAATATCGTACCCCTAATTCATGGGCAAATGATAAGGCTGCAGTATTTGCAGTAAAAGGAGCTGGAATGACAATATCCGGTATGAGTTCAGGGTGCTTTTGCTTCCATTGCTGCGCTAGATTTTGTCCCATACGTAAACGAGCGCGGTATACGCTGACGTTATTGAGGGTTGCATCCGGACGAGCAAAATAAACATATTCAAACACACAAGGCCTGAATTCTTCTGTTTTTAGAACACGGCGGTGCAGCGTCCCCTTCAGATCCACAAAAGCGACTTCACCAGGCAAAATATCCCCTCTAGGTTCAAAGCCTAAGGCATAAAAAGGAGTGGTTTCTGATGCAAAAATTGTATCAACCGTTCCATCAGGATTTTCACGCGTTCCCCAAACCAATGGGCGAATACCGTGAGGATCACGGAAGGCAACAAGCCCCTTGCCAATAATCACGGATACAATGGAATAAGCTCCTTCAATTCGTTCAAAAATATGCGAGACGGCTTGGGTGAGTAGCTCGAAAAAGCTCTCCGTATTTTCCTCATTACTGGACGCATTACTGGCTAGGTTATCTGCAAGCATGAGTAATAGTGCTTCAGAATCAAGAGAAGTATTAAGATGGCGATGTTGTTTTAAACGAATCTCATCAGCCAGTTCTTGGTAATTGGACAGATTGCCATTATGGGCAAGCGCTATACCACGCGGACTCCCTATCCATAATGGCTGGACATCGGTTGCGGTATAGCCGCCAGCAGTAGGATAGCGTACGTGACCAATACCTATGTTTCCTTGTAATGAGGAAACGTTATCAGATGTAAAAATTTCCCGTACCAAACCTAATCCATGTTTGGTATAGAAGCGCTGATCACAAGTGAGTATGCCCGCAGCATCTTGCCCTCGATGTTGTAGATGGATGAGACTTTCATACAATTCGAAAGCTACTGGTTCATGACTGTAAATACCTACTATCCCACACATTCTTTGCACTACCTTAAATAATTTGCAACATGGCGCATGATCCGTTGCTCCACAGGTTCTTTATGTTCTACAAAACTGAATTTTTTACCTGTGATACGTTCATACAACTGAATATAACGTGAGGAAAGTTCTTCAATTAATTCTTGTGGTGCTTGAGGAAGTTGCTCATCGTGATAAGGGTCTGAATTTTTTGCAAACCATAGTCTCAAGAACTCTTTATCAATATTTTCTGGTTCTAAGCCCTCGGCAATGCGTGCTTGATAGCTGTCAGCCAGCCAATAGCGACTGGAATCAGGAGTATGAATTTCATCTACTACTATAATTTTTCCATCGGCATCGCGGCCAAATTCGTATTTAGTATCTACTAAAATCAAACCATTTTCTTTAGCGATTTCAGTACCACGTTGATAAAGTTTTAGGGCTAGTGCACTTGCTTCTAACCAATCTTCTTCAGACATCCATCCATCTGCAATAATTTCCGCAGGCGAGATAGGTCGATCATGAATTTTTTCTTTAGTCGTTGGGGTTAAAACAGGTTGCTCCAGTTTTTGATTTTTTCTTAATCCTTCAGGAAAAGTAATTCCACAATATTCACGTACCCCATTTTGATACTGAGTCCATAAAGAAGTGCTCGTGGTACCACTAATGTACCCTCGGACTACAAACTCAATCGGGAAAACGGTGCATTTTTTGGCAATAACGACATTCGGATCGGGAACTGCAATGATGTGATTCGGGACAAGATTTTTGGTTTGTTCAAACCACCATGCACTGGTTAAATTAAGTACGGCACCTTTATAAGGAATCAATGCAAGATGTCGATCAAAGGCGGTGAGTCTATCTGTTGTAACCAGCATGATGGTATCACCCAAATCATACGAGTCTCTTACTTTTCCTTGATATTTTTTGCCCACAGGCAAATTGGTTTGGTCCAGGCAAAAAGCTAAGGCTTCTCGAATTTCATTGTCATAATGAGTGGTCGTAGCGGTAGCATTCATGAGCATAAGGGTTCCCGATAATGTGAGTTAATAAAATATGGTCTATTAACGCAGAGACATTGGTTTCATCGCTGGTAAATTGCCATAGAACACCATGATTTATTGTATTGATTTTAGGTACTGCATAGTGGGTATTAAGAGTTTGTAATGTTTGCTGCCCTTTTAAGTCTTCTTTTGCGCGAACAAGATAAGCCAAAGTATTTGGCGCGCCCAGTTCGTTTAAAGAAACTTCTCGTTCTTTGCGATCAGAATATAAAAGGCCGGTTTTTTTGAGCTGCGCGAAACTCTCTGCCGAGTCACAGTCAACCTCCCAGTGTTCAAAACGATTTACGGTTACTGGAAAACCTAAGCGTCTTAGCGTTTTTTGTACGGTCAAGGCTTGATTATCGGTGATAATCAGTTTGACAAGGCAGATCTGACTGCTTGGAGTTTTGCTGAAGTTTTTGAAGTTGACCGCCATTCCGTCCACGACGTCTCGCGACTTGTTCGCGGGATCTAATGTTAGTGAGCATTTTGGACTCATCGGTTCGGTTTTACTTTCATCCAGGCTGCGATAATGTTCTTCTATATAATCACGCATTGAAGCAAAAATAGGATCACCATTTTTCGTGCGCTCAGGATGTGGCATCATGGCCATGACATTGCCAGCATGGTTGGTAATTGCCGCAATATTGCCTGCAGAGCCATTTGGATTAATCGGGAAATTATCACTGATATGGCCTTGGGCATCACAATATTGAAACAAATTTAAACCGTGTTGTTCTATCTCTTTCAACAAGGAGTCTGGCATAAGAAAACGTCCTTGGGCGTGAGCTATAGGCAGATGAATAAAATCTTGAGTCGTTAGATGGCGAGTAAACGCATTATGTTGATGGTTTTCCGCCAAGCGCATATGCACCCAGGCATTATAAAAGCCTGTGCCAACAATTTTTCCATGGGCAATACGCTTATTTTCTGTGAGTGCCATGCTGATTTCATGATGATTTAAGCCTGGTACTAGACCTGATTCAACAAGTATTTGTGCGCCATTGCAGATTCCTAATACGGGCTTTCCTTGTTCGCTTTGGGCTTTGATTTCTTGAATCACGGGATCAAGTGCGGCGATGATTCCTGCACGAGAGCGATCTTCATAGGAAAAACCGCCGATTAGGATATACCCGTCCAGATTACGTAGTTTTTCTAAAGATTCATTCCACAAAAACTCAACAGGTTCCATTCCGACCCGTTTTACGGCAAGCGCGGTTTCGCGTTCACAATTGGAGCCTGGAAATTGAATTAAGCCAATACGTATCATAACAGCCTCACCTTTTGATCTCCTTTTACTACGCGTCCGATTTCATAAAGAGGGAAGGAAGGAAAATCGCGGAGTACTTCGCGAACAGCCGATAATGTATCTGGTGCTATAAAAAGAACTAAACCTGCACCCATATTAAAAGTACGATACATGTGTTCATCATCCAGATTTCCTAACTTACGCAATAGATTAAATATAGCTAGTTCAGGAATCTGTTTTTTATAAATTTCAACACCACATTGTTTGGGTAAAATACGGGGGATATTTTCCAGTAACCCACCACCTGTGATGTGTGCCATTCCTTTAACAGGGATGTTTTTTTCCAAAATACTTAAAATGGGTCTGGTATAATTCAGATGCGGTGTTAAGAGTTCTTCACCAATGCTCTGAGAAAAATCTTCAAATTGAGATTCTACTTTGTAACCAGCAACATCAAAAAGCAACTTTCTTGCCAATGAATACCCATTAGTATGTAAACCACTTGAAGGAAAAGTGACTACGAGATCTCCTTCACAAATGGTTTTGCCTTCAATCGCTTTATCTTTTTCGACAACGCCAGTAATGATACCAACCAAATCTAGCTCGCCTGGCAAGTAGGTACCGGGCATTTCAGCCGTTTCGCCGCCAACTAAAGAAATATGGTTTTCTTTGCAGGCTTTGACCATGCCATTAATGATCTGCTCGATAATTTCGGGTTTTAATTTGTCGTTTGCAATGTAATCAAGGAGAGTTAGTGGTTTTGCTCCCAAAACAATAATGTCATTCGTGGTGGCGCTGACTAAATCAATCCCGATGGTATCGAATTTTTGCATCATTTTGGCGACCATCATTTTGGTGCCTACACCATCAATACTTTGCACGAGAACGGGATGCTCATAATCTTGCAGCAGGTTTTTGAGATCATACATAGCACCGAAGCTGCCGATCCCGGTAAGAACTTGCGGTGAAAAGGTGCTTTCTACCGCTTTTTTAATACTACGAACTGCTTCATTTCCTGCTTCTATATCTACACCTGCAGCTTTGTAATCAATAATTGACATTATATGAGCCTCTCAACTAAACCATTTTCCCAGGCAGTTTTGGCTGCACTGATTGATAGATTGATAACCGAATTGATTAACAGGGTTGGGGTTGCTGTTGTTTCACCTATGGGTTGAAAAGATACAGAATAATTATGGAATATTTGTTCCAGTGCGCTTAATTGTTCCAGCGAGACCTCGAGGATAAAACCACCGCTTTCTGAGAACAGTTTTTTATCCGTGGTTAAATCACCAGGAATAAAAACATTCACCCCAATTTCATTTTTAAAGCTCATTTCTGCAAGAGCAACTGCAATACCGCCTTCAGAGATATCGTGTGCTGATAACACCAGCCCAGCTTGCATGGCGGCATGTATGGCGCTGACTTCATCAGCAAATGAAGCAAGATTGGGTTTAGGTAGTTGGCTGCCTAGTTGGTTGTGCAATTGGTAATACACACTGCCACCACATTCATCTTTGCGTTCGCCAATCATTAAAAGAACCGAATTAGGCTGCTTGAAGTCATAGGTAAGTGTTTTGGAATAATCGTTGATTGCACCAATGCAACTGATAATCGGACTCGGTGGAATGGCACCTTGAGCTGACTCATTATAAAGCGACACATTCCCCGATATAATGGGTAGGGTCACATTGCGATCGGCAAACATTTTTACTGCAGAGCATGCATCGACTATGCCGCGTACTGCATCAACAAACTCGCCCATTTGTTCGGGATTTTCAGGATTACCAAAACACAGGCAATCAGTTAGAGCAAGAGGCCAGGCGCCTACGGCAACGATGTTGCGTACTGATTCGACAACAGCATTAACTGCACCCCAATATGCATCAATTTTGTTATAACGCGGATTATGATCGACGGATAAGGCGACACCAGTACACTGAATTTCTTGCGGATATTTATCTTCATTAAATGGAGCAATTACCCCGGCATCCGCCCATCCTGGTTCAACGACCGAGCGACCTTGAACTTGTTTGTCATAACTTTCATAGATTGGAGCGCGGGAAGCTATGTTTTCATGAGCAAGTAAATCCAATAATTGTTTATTGAAATTGCCCACTGTAATATGCCCTGGTTCGCTATGAGTGTTTGGTTTCGCGCTATAAGGACGATCATAAAGAATCCCTTTAGTAATGTCCTCTGCTCGCGCAGAGACTATTTCTTTTCCTTGGGCTTTAACAACATATAAGCCATCGTTTCTTATTGTTCCCACCACAGTGGCTTGTGCACCATCGCAGAGTTCTGGAAGGGCAAATCGTTCGTTATAATGTTTTAAGAAGGTATCAACCAGTTCTTGAGGAACAACCCACATAAAGCGTTCCTGTGTTTCAGAACAAAGGACCACTGCGGGTAATAAATTATTCATGCTGGTTGGCACCAGGTCAAGATTGATTTCTGCCCCATAGCCACTGGCTTCCGCCAATTCAACGCTGGCGCAAGCAATTCCTCCTGCCCCCAGATCTTTGAAGCCAACGCGATCAATGAGATTGTGTTCGCGCAGGAATTCAAACATGGCGTAATTGGCTTTAAGAATATGTCGTTGTAAGAACGCGTTAGGCTCCTGGACCGCTCCCTTATTTTGCTCTTGTTGTTCTTCGCTCAGTGTTGCGGAAGCAAACGCCGCACCGCCAAAGCCGCTATTATCTGTGGGCTTACCAACCAATATAAACTGATAACCCTCTGCATTGGATGGAGCATAAGAATGGATGATCTGATCTTCTCTGACTACACCTAAAGTAACGACAGTGACCAGACAATTTTCATTGTAGGCTTCATCGTAATAAGTATCACCACCTAAATTAGGGATGCCAAGGGGATTCGCATAACCCGCAATTCCTTGAACTACTCCTTGATTTATCCATTTCGTTTTTGGGCGCTCAATATCGCCAAAACGTAAACTATCCGCTACTGCAATTACTTCCGCTCCCATACAGCAAACATCGCGTACATTTCCACCCACACCAGTTGCTGCACCTTCGAAAGGTACCAGCTGAGAGGGATGATTATGCGATTCATGGCTCACCACAATGCCGTAACGTCTGTTTTGTTTATCCGTCGCTACTGCAACAATTCCAGCATCCTCTTTGGGACCTAGAATGACGTGGGGGGCTTTGGTATTGAACTGGTTAAGATGTTTGCGGCTACTTTTATAAGAACAATGTTCGGATCCCTGAATAGACCATAAAATGCATTCTGCATAAGTAGGTGGTCGTTTTAAAAGGGAATTCTGTATGGTGAGGGCTTCATCAGGAGTTAGGCGCACGCTAAAACGTTGGAGTAAATTGGCTATTTCCTCCAAGGACAGCTGCGAAAAATCAAAATAATCCGGGATTTCTTGCATTTTAGGGGATCTGACCTATAGCTAAAACGTCACTAATTTTAAGCGTATTTTGAGTGTAAAGCAATACATTTTTTTCATTTACTTGACAATTTGATCAAAAATTCACAAATTTTGAGCGCGAGAAAAGGTAGCCTGGATGAAGGGCCTCAGCCGTAATCCCAGGTCTGAGCAGCGGAATCCTTGGCTTACGGCTGTGCCTTCACCAAGGCTGCGTTTAATGAAGAAATGAATTCATTAGAATTGACTCGACTCCCTCCATAATTTCTCCACGATTTGTGGATTTGCTAAAGTGGATATATCCCCTAATTCTTCCAGGCTTTGTATTTCTTTTCCTGCAATTTTGCGCAAAATACGGCGCATGATTTTACCCGAACGTGTTTTAGGTAAATCATTGACGATATGGATTATATCGGGTTTTGCAATAGGGCTTATTTCTTTATTGACCTGTCGGATTAACTGAGCTTTTAAGCTCTCATCTGCGGTGATATCTTGTTTTAAAACGACATAGGCATAAATACCCTGGCCTTTAAGATCATGGGGGATGCCTACTACCGCTGCTTCAGCGACGGCAGGGTGACTCACAAGCGCACTTTCGATTTCTGCTGTACCCAAGCGGTGCCCTGAAACATTGATTACATCATCCACCCGACCGGTAATCCAATAATCACCATCCTCATCTCGTCTTGCACCATCACCAGTAATGTAATAACCATGATGTAAATACGTCATACAATAGCGTTGATGATCACCAGCGATGGTCCTCGCCATAGACGGCCAGGGATATTTTATTGCTAAAAAACCTTCACCTGCTCCGGTTATTTCGTGGCCATTTTCATTGAGTAATACAGGAATGATGCCTGGAATAGGTTGGCGTGCCGAACCGGGTTTATTAATTGAATCATCAGCTCTGGGACTAATCATCACAGCCCCTGTTTCTGTTTGCCACCAGGTATCCACAATTGGGCATCTGTTTTGACCTATTTTTTGATAATACCATTGCCATGCTTCGGGATTAATGGGTTCCCCAACAGAGCCAAGTAAGCGTAACGAACCTCGTGAGCTGGAGGCCAACCAGTCATCGCCGGCACGCATTAAGGCGCGTATGGCGGTGGGTGCTGTATAAAATACATTCACCTGATGCTTATCAATGATTTGCCAATTCCGCGAGAAATCTGGCCAGGTTGGAATTCCTTCATATATTAGAGTTGTAACTCCATTACAAAGAGGACCATATACTACATAACTATGCCCTGTAACCCATCCTATATCTGCGGTACACCAAAATACTTCATCGGGTTGGCAATTAAAAATTAATTGATGTGTATATGCTGTTTGCACCAGGTAGCCGCCGGTGGTGTGGACTACTCCCTTGGGCTGGCCCGTACTGCCTGATGTGTACAATATGAAAAGAGGGTCTTCTGCATCCATGGGTTCTGGATCACAGTCTGCACTTACTTGTTCTTTGAGCTCATGCCACCAATAATCCTTATTCTTATCAATAGCAACAGGATCATCACTCGTTTTGATGAGCAGTCTTTGTAATGATAAATCACTGCATGCCTCGTCAACCTGTTCCTTTAATCCAACCAACTTACCACCCCGATTAAAATGGTTTGCGGTGATTAGGCAGACACATTCAGAAGCAAGTATGCGTTGTCTTAATGCATGAGCTGAAAATCCAGCAAAGATTACCGTATGTATGGCGCCAATCCGTGTGCATGCCAGCATGGCAATTGCTGCCTCAGGAATCATCGGCAAATAGATGGCTACTTTATCTCCTTTTTTTACTTTTAACTGCTTGAGCACATTGCTCATCCGACACACTTCGGCATGGAGTTCAGCAAAGCTCAGTATTTTATGCTGACTTGGATCATCTCCTTCCCAGATAATTGCTGGTTGATTTGCTTTGTGGGGTAAGTGTCTGTCTAAACAGTTACTACTGACATTCAATGTTCCACCTTTGAACCACGTCACATCACCATGTTTTAACCCGCCGGTGAGCACTGTATCCCAAGGCTTAAGCCAATCAACAGTTTGTTGGGCTACTTCAGACCAAAACTCACTTATTGAATCTTCTGTTGGCGTTAATTTAGGATTGAGCAAATGAGAATGCATGTTATACCTCTGTACCTTGGGAAATTAGTTTAATAATTGCTGAAAAATCATAATCGCCCAGACCCTGGTCAATAAAATGCTGATAAAGAGTTGTAGCTTTAGCTCCCAAAGGAGTTTTCACATTGACCGACTGAGCTGAATCTTGGCTGAGTAACAGATCCTTAAGCATCATTGCTGCAGCAAATCCAGGTTTGTACTCGTTGTTCGCAGGGACGTTTTCCAATACTCCTGGAACAGGAGCATACTTGCTCATTGCCCAGCATTGTCCGGATGCATTAGTTACTACTTCAAATAGTTTTTGAGGAGACAATTGCAGTTGTTCTGCAAGGGCAAACGCTTCTGAGATGGCAATCATGGAGATCCCCAGGATCATGTTATTACATATTTTTGCTGCTTGCCCGCTTCCTGCACTGCCAGTATGAATTATTTTTTGTCCCATCGCTGCTAAAATAGGTTGCGCAGCTTGGAACGCTTGTTCTTCGCCACCAACCATAAACGTTAATGTAGCTGCTCCTGCCCCGGCAACTCCACCGGACACTGGTGCATCAACAACCTGGAGGTGGTATTGTTTGGCCAGATGATGTAGTTCACGTGAACTGTTGACGTCAATGGTGGAGCAATCAATAAATAAAGCTCCTTTTTTTGCTGCTTGGAACAATCCATTACTGCCATGACAAACGTTCAATACTTGTTGTCCATTTTGCAACATCGTAATCAATACATCTTTTTCTTTAGCAATTTCCTGAGCATTTTGCGCGATAAGGCCACCGGATAGGGAAAAGTGTTGCAAGGCAGTTTGTTGTATGTCATATCCCGTGACCTGATGTCCTGCTTTAACAAGATTAATTGCCATGGGTAATCCCATATGCCCCAGTCCCACAAAGCCTATTTTTGCCATTGAGTTCTCCCTGTATGTAAAATGTAGCCTTAAGACTTATGTCATTCCCGGTTGCGCGGGAATGACAGCTTACTTAATGATAGTGGGAATCAAGGCTTCGCCTTCACCCTGGCTACATTAATTTTCCAATTTTTAATCATGCGTTGGCATGATAAAAGCACTTTCTTTGATTTCACTAACAGGCCATTTGCTGGTGACAGTTTTGCGTCGAGTATAGAAATTGACGCTTTCTTGTCCGTGCATGTTGGTGTCACCAAAAGACGAATGTTTCCAACCGCCAAATGGATGATTTGCAATAGGAACAGGAATTGGTATGTTAATTCCTACCATCCCAACTTGTACACGCTGGCTGTATTCGCGTGCACTAAATCCATCGCGTGTGAAAATTGCTGTTCCATTGCCGTATTGATTTCTATTCACCAAAGCGAGTGCTTCTTCAAAATTATCCGCACGAACAATCACGAGGACTGGCCCAAAAATTTCATTCTGATAAATGGACATATGTTCATGAACATGATCAAACAGGCACGGTCCCATGAAGAAACCTTGTGGATGTTCAGAATGTTTAAATGTTCTACCATCAATAATTAATTTGGCACCCTCGCTTATCCCTTTATCGACAGCTGCGAGTACTTTTTCTCGATGTGGTCCACTAATCAATGGCCCCATATCAGTGCCAGGTACATCACCCGCGTTGATCCGAGTCGCTTTAATTTGTGGTGTCATTTTTTCAATTAAGGCATCAGCGGTGTGATCACCTACAGTCACAACAACAGATATCGCCATGCATCGCTCACCTGCAGAACCGTAAGCCGCACCCACAATTGCAGAAGCAGCTTGATCGAGATCGGCATCAGGCATCACGATGCAATGATTTTTAGCACCACCAAATGTATGGGCACGTTTTCCATGAGCTGTTGCTGTAGCATAAATATGTTGCGCAACAGGTGTAGATGCAACGGCAGTAAAGGCGGCGATATCCGGATGAGCTAGCAAATGATCTACGGTTGTTTTATCACCATGTAAGCAATTGGCAACACCAGGAGGCAATCCTGCATCACTTAATAATTCCAGCAGACGAACTGGGGCGGAAGGGTCCTGTTCAGAAGGTTTTAAGATGAATGTGTTGCCACAAGCAATCGCAGGAATCATCATCCACACCGGAACCATAACAGGGAAATTAAAAGGAGAAACACCAGCACAAACACCTATTGGTTGACGTAACGTATGGCAGTCAATTCCATTGGTTACATCCGCAGAAAAATCTCCTTTAAGTTGATTGACCAGACCGCAATGTAATTCCACTACTTCAATAGCGCGTGCTACAGAACCTTTTGCATCATCTAAAGTCTTGCCATGTTCACGAGTAACGATCCGTGCCAGATCCAATTGATTTTTTTCTAATAAATCGCGGAATTTAAAAAGAATTCGTGCTCTTTTTATTGCAGGAGTTTGTGCCCATTCTGTTCCAGCTTCTTTGGCGGTAGCGATCGTTTTATCGCACAGTGTTTTAGATGCAAAATGAACTTGACCGATTACTTCGCCTAACGCTGGGTTATAGATAGGATGGCTCGTTGCATTTGTTTCGTTGGTTAATTGTCCACCAATATAATGTTGTACAATGTAGCTCATTAACAAACTCCTTTTTATTATTTTTATCAAATTAAGTGATTATTGTAATTGTTTCATGGAATTATTTATACAATAATAACGAAGAGATTAGGACTAATATAACCTCTTTTTGAATCATCCTAAGGGAGTATTTTAAACCGAGGTAAGTCGTTAAGGAAATTAATCGATGGGAAAAGGAATTATTTTACGTGTACCTCATGGTACCGAATTATCAGCTGAATTACTCCAAGCCTTAGCAATTCGCTTTCCTGGCTATATTCTAGAAACTTACCACAAGAAACCTGATAATCACCGCAGTTTCGTGCGTCGGGTTAATAGTCTCCATAAGGCGTTTTCCTTTCTTCTTGATGCTTATCCATTAGCCTCGCAAAGCAGCTTTTTGCTCAAAAGCACCTTAGAGGAGTATGTGGACGAATGCGAAGAAGAAGCTTTACATGCAAAAGGATCAATGGATGAGTTGCATAAGGAATTAGAAAAATACACTGCAAAATTAATTGAACTTATTGCTTTGGGGTGGGGTACTTCCATTAAAGAAGCAATTGAGTTATTGAATGAAGCAGAACAATATGAATTAATGCGTAAAGGTCGCTACGATCTGGCAACATTAACGCCCATGAAGCTGAATGATGACGATTACATTCTTCAGATCGACGAATCACTTCCTCCATACTATGAGCAATTTATAAATGAATTAAAACAAATAAAGGCGTACAAGTATCCAAAAACTCCATCTTGGGTTCATAAGCTTGAAGAGTTTCAACAAGCGTATTTTTGTAATCTGAATCGTACCATTAGCAGTCATATAGAAGTCGTACAGGACTTTAATAGTTTTTTAATCGAATGGGCATTAATAAAAAAAAGAGCGATTAATTTAAATGTCGATCTGAAACAAATTGCTACGAACTCTTTACCACTTCCTGCCTGGTTTAATGAATTGAGCCCGCATTTGCAAGAAATGATGCGAGTCTTGGCACTAGACCCATCGAACTTGGATTACAACTTAAGCAAGTTTAAGAAGCTAATCTTCTCAGAAAGCTTTAAGAAGGAGTGTTCTGCTACGGTGGGAGGCATTTCAAGTATTCCACAATGGTATTGGGTATTGTCCGAGCATCAACAGTTTTTTTTGGAACATGTACTGAAAGGTTGCGAACGAGTCGAAGATGCAGTTACTTATTTATCAAGTCGTCATCGAACGCTGCCTTTGCCGGCCAATTATGCTGTTCATAGTTTATTAGCAGTGAGTCAGGATGGGACATTTCGTGAGCTGTCAAAGAAGCGATATCGATCCAGTCATGTTGCAACCCGAGATGGATTAACATGGCCTCAAGCGGTGCAACAACGCCATATCGATTCGAATTTGGCGAAAGTGATGGAGTATGCGGAACCGGATCAACTTGCAATATTGCAAACTCTGATTAGTCCGATTCATGCTGCCGATTATGTGCCGACGTGGATTACCGATTATTTGCCCACCTTACCCCCAGATTTAGAGCTGTATAAATTAGCACGGGCAGCGGTAGAGCGACGCGCAGCGACACAAACGATTCTCCAGAACAATCATCCCTACAATTTAGCAAAACGACTCTATTATACCCAGTCAAATGATAAAGACAGTTTGAATTTATTGGCTGTTGCGGAGAAATATGTTTCTTCGACTCCAGGCCTAAAGACGCTTCTGGAGCAATATAAAAGTGTCTTAGAGTCAGCTACAGGGACCGCAACTATTTTTGATTATGCGGGCAGGGAATTATTTTTGAGCTCTCTGGAGCAGTTAATTATTTTGACTGTTGGGGGGCATTCTTATGGATCGTGTGTGAGTGGCAAGGATAGAAAAGCCATAGAAATTATTCATACTGATGCGATGATTCTTTATAAAGAACTCTATGGATGTTGGCCTGTATTTGATGAGCTTAATGATAAAAAAAATCGCATTCGTTTTGTTTCCTTAGTGGCCGATCTGTATATGAGCCGTCATCATCATGAACATGCTGGACAGAATGCGCCGGGTTCTGAAGGTATCAAGACCCCAGACTGGTACTTACCCGAAGATATTGCTTTAGAAATTAAAAAAAGGTTGGATAACGAGCGAGCGCTTAAAGAGGATGATCGGGCTGCAACAGATAACGAAGTAAAAAATATTTTTATTGGCGGCTCTAAAAAGGTCAAAGAATATGTACTCCCCAAAAATACATTGCTCTGTCGGTTGGTTGCTCGCCAATTAGGTAAAACAAACTGTAATCGACTTTACGATTCGTTACATCTATTAATCAATGAAAAAAGTCTATTTACCCCTGTCCCAGTTGGCGATTCAAACGGGCGTTGGTCTGTAAAATTCTTTTCTGAGACAGTACCAATAAAATATTTTTCTGAGCCGGTAACAATTCCTGATGGAATAAAACAGATTTTCGACTTAATGCTAAGCCCTACATCTGGAAAAGATAATGTTGTGCGGTTTGAAAAGATATTCCAAATCATATTAGAGCGGCCTGAATCAGATGAAAGTCGTGCTGAGGCAACTAATTCAGTTTATGGACGTGCTCGCGATTTCTTCAAGCCGCATGATGACGCGGATTTTACGGAAATGGTTGAAAAGACGGTAGAGGAATGGTCGAACTTGTTTGCTAAATCGAAAGAGTCTCATCTTTGTGAAACCTGTCTCCATAATTAAAGGAACTTCCTCGTGGCAAGACCTGTCGCATGAGCACATCTATAGCGATATGTAGAAGATTCAGGAACTAGCCACGGAGGAAATTTGAGGTGAGCGAATCGACACCAAATGTCAACACGCCCTACGGTAACAGTCATCATATCTTTTGCTATTACTGCCGATAACAATGGCAACTAATGCCAGCTTACCAAAGGCTCAGTGAGATTTGCGGTTTGTTAACAATTTTATGTAACAAACAGCAGAATGTAAAAATTGGAATATAAAAAAGAATTGAAAACACAATGAAAAAGAAATGGCACCTCATAACCCTTTTTATTCTTTCCTTCGCTATGGGTATGTTAGTAAGCTTAATTTTTTTGACGGACTCTTTTCAATGGATTAACCGTTTATCTGAACATAATTATTACAGCCAATCTACAGTAATTAGACACATAATATTACTTTCCCCTGTATTTCTTGTATATACCTTTATAACCTCGCAATTAGTAGGAATGCTTAGGACGACCAGACATTGGCCTGTTGGTTCTACCCGTAAGTTATTCCATCTATTAATATTTAATATGGCCGGTTTTATCCAATTAGTATATGGACTAGCACTGGTAATTTTATTTGGAATTTATGTCAGCTGTTTTATACTCTACGCCCTGATGCGCGGTGAAAGCTATCCTTTTTATGAGGCAATAGCCAGGCCACAAGACCATCCTCGCCGTTCCGTTTTGGTGTTAACCCCCTTAATCATGACGGCCTTAGGTGGATATTTAAGCAATCTTTTTTTTGGAGCTTTTGCTGCCCTGGGTATTTTTGTCTGTGGTTGGGGCGATGCCATGGGTGAGCTCATTGGCTGTCGTTGGGGGCGTCATAAATTTACTGTTCCATCCTTGTTTGGAGTACCTGCAATACGCAGTCTTGAAGGAAGTTTTGCAGTGGCTTTAGCGAGTATCGTCGTTTCTTTTTTCCTATTACTATTTTGGGCGCTACCATGGCATACTGCTCTATGGATAGCAATAGTAACTGGGTTAATTGGTGCTGTGGCAGAGGCTTTTAGTAGTCACGGATTAGATAACTTAACTATTCAGTTATCTACCTCGGGAACCGCTTTTTTATTAACAGGTTATTTTAGTTGATTAAAATTCGAATTACGAAAAATCCAAGGTCGAGGCAAAAAATGTTTTTAATAAGGCCGTTTAGCATAGGCTAAATGCCCAATCAGCCAGTTAGGTGCAACCATTATGAACAATAAAAAAAAATATTCTGTTGCTTGCATTGTTGGAACCCGCCCGGAATTGATTAAAATGGCTCCTGTAATTCATGAACTAAAAGCAAAGGACTGGGCAAATGTATTTGTCATCAATACAGCTCAACACCGTAAATTAATTGATGATATGTTTGACTTGTTTCATATTGCACCTGATATTGATTTTAACAGTATGAAAGCCAATCAATCCTTGGGCGATCTAACCCAGGAGTTAGTTCAAAAATTTGATACGTGGATGAAAACAAATCGGATGGATATGCTTTTAGCTGTTGGAGACACGACCAGTGTTTTTGTTGCTGCGCTTATAGCATTTTATCACCATATCAATTACGGCCATATTGAAGCCGGACTGAGAACTTATAATAATAAAGAGCCATTTCCAGAAGAAATGTTTCGAGCTTTAACCTCTAAATTAGCAACATTAAATTTTGCATCTTCTATTGAGGAGCAAAACAATCTTTTAAAAGAAAATATCAATCCGAAAAGTATCTTTATTACAGGAAATCCAGTGATTGATACCATCAATTGGATTATTCAAAAGAAACCGCATCAACCTATATTTGAGCAGTGGTCCAACCTTGTCGTAATTACTGCTCATCGCCGAGAAAATATAGGGCGGAATCTGCAAAATATTTGTAACGCCATTAAATTGCTCTCCCAGAAATTTAGTAAATATCACTTTGTTTGGCCGGTACATCCTAACCCAAGTGTACAAGCGATAGTCTTTGATTTATTAAATAATATAAGTAATGTTCATCTAATTGAACCACTAAACTATGAACAATTTATTCATCTGCTAAATGACTCAGAATTAATTTTGACGGATTCGGGTGGAATCCAAGAGGAAGCGCCTATCTTGAAAAAGCCGGTAGTCATTTTAAGAAACAGGACTGAGCGAGCCCTTGTGGTTAAGGCTGGACTGGCCGTATTAGCAGGAACTCAGACGGAAGATATTGTTAAGATAGTAACAGATCTTCTTGAAAATAAGCCATTAAACCAGGCTTTGTCTGCAGGGATCTCTCCTTATGGTGATGGAAAGGCCGCCGGACGTATCGTTGAGCACATTTATCAATATCTACTAAATAATAACCCCCAAGATATTTAGACACGGTGCTGTGGTGATCCTGTTTTTTCTAGACTATTATATCTTATAAATTACTAATTTCTGAAAATAAATTAATGGTACCTAAAGGATATGGTTGTTTAAAATTTGCAGTAATTAGTACCAGCCCAACAATTTTTCCAACCTGGCAAGCGAATTGTTTAACTCAGCTGCTTGATTATGAGCATGCTGAATTGGCACTTATCATCGTTCCCGAATATAAACAAAAGAGGATGAGTAAGTGGCGTTATCTTTTAAAAAATTCTCGATTTTTATTCTGGATGTTGTTCTATAAGTATCTAGTCTTACCAAAATTAAAAGCTATGGTTCCTAGAGATATGAGCAGTACCTTGCAAAATACTGAAATAAAAAAAATTAAATTTCGCTCTTTTAATCGTAGGACACAAACTATTTATTGTGATGATGAAGACTTAAAAAATCTTAAGATAAGAGATTTAGATTTTATATTGCATTTTGAAGACAGCATTTTAAAAGGTGAAATTTTGAATGCTGCAAAATATGGGGTTTGGAGATTTCATTATGGGGCTCCTGAATATGATGGGGAATTACCTCCGGCCTTTTGGGAAACGTTCAATAAAAGCGATTCAATTACGGTCACATTGCAACGTTTGACTGAAGATCTCGATAGAGGCTACATACTGCATAAAGGAGAGTTATTTTGTAGCCTGTTCAGTTGCAAAGGGACTTACAGAACTAATCTGGATAGAGTCCTCTTAAGTACTACCTATTTCCCAAAACGAGTTTGCCAAGAACTAATTCATTCTAATACAGATATTGTTCGCAATTATCCATTTCAAGAAAAAAAAGTAGCTATAAAAACAAAACCCAATAATGGCGACATGTTAAAATATTTTTTTCATTTAAGCAGTCGTATTTATTCCTGGCTTGTAACACACCCTAAAATTACAATGATGAGTTGGCGAATTGGTGTTATTGAAAAGCCAATTGAATCTTTTGTTCAAACAACATCAATAGATGAACATTTAATAAAATATATTAATTCTGACCTAAAGAAATATTTTATGGCCGATCCTTTTGGAGTATCTCCCTATGAAGAGGGAACGGGATTAATATTATTTGAAAAATTTGATCAAATACAAGAAGAAGGGAAAATCTCCTATTTAAAATGGGATAATGGAAGGGAATTTCAGGGCGAAGATAATATCTTGGAAACTCCAGGACACCTATCTTATCCTTATCTCATCTGTGAAAATGGAGCGCTTTATTGTATCCCGGAGTCTTCTGCATCGAACGAAGTGTCACTCTGGAAGCGAGCAAACACTGGAAAATGGTATAAAAAAACTATTTTGATACATGATTTCCCCGCCGTTGATATAACAATTATGTATAGTAAGGATTATTGGTGGTTATTTTGTACCCATAAAGAAATGGGAGATAACTCCCATCTGTTCATTTGGTACTCTAAAACACTAACAGGCTCCTGGCAACAACATGCACTTAATCCAGTAAAATGTGATATTAGGTCCAGTCGACCAGCAGGAACGCCGTTCATTATAGATGATATAATTTATCGACCTTCGCAAAACTGCGCGGGTAGGTATGGGAAATCCATTATGGTTAATCGAATTAAATCCCTTAGCCCTACATCTTTTCAAGAAGAGTTTTGTTGCGAAATTCAACCGCCTTTGGGAAAACAAGGAATGCACACCATTTCAAAATTTGGCTCAAATGCTGTGTTAATTGATGTTTATTCCAAGCCTATATTTTCTTTTAGAAAATTAAAAAAATTATGGATTTAAAAAAATATTTGTGCCGTTTGATTCAATCAGTACTATTAAGATTTATGAAATTTAGCGAAACTATGGTTCCAAATAAACTGAAGCAAAGAATGAATTTTGTGGGGGAAACTCCATTTTTTTATGAAAGGGACAGGATCATTCCAATACCAAGTGTTTATTACAGCACTTTTTCTCCATCGTTGTAAAAAAGTAAAAAATGCGTTCCATTTGTTTGGTTCTTGAAATATTAAGGTTGCTTCACTAACAAGATCAATCCAAGTAATGGGGGAACATTTAGAACACTTCTTATAGGAAAACGGAAGTTTTGTATCGGTTAGAAATTGAAACTGGAGATAGGGGAAGTTACCACCAATACATCGAGTGATCCCAATTTGATCCCAACTTCTAAGGTTGGTTTCAATATAATAAGCTAATCCATTTTTTTCATTTAATTTAAATTCCATATTTAAAATTCCGCTTAACCTATTCTTTTGAACAAATTTTATGGCTAGCTCTTCTATCTCTGGGAAGAAACTTTCTTCAACCAAACAACCTGTGCCATATTTCCTGGGAAACTGATGAATTTTTCGTACGGTAATAGAGCTTATTATGTCACCTTGTTGGGTGGCTATCATAGAAACCTCTATTAAATTAGACTCTGGGCCTGGAATTATCTCTTGGATAATAACACTTTGTTGCGTTTTCAAAAGCTCGCGGACTAGCGGTTCAAGATCCGTTTTACTCGAAATTTCTATTCCTTTTTCTTGAATATTTTTTTTCCAGGTAGTTGAGTCAGCCCCTTTTACTAATAAAGGGAAACTAAGCTTTTCTAAACGCTTAAAATCATCATGATTTTTGATTTCCCTTGTCCAAGGTATGTTTAAACCTGCATTTAACGCTAATTGACTCTGTACATTTTTATTTTTGAAGAGAAGGGTTATTTCCTTTGAGGGTTGCTCAAATAAAAAATACTTTTTTAGTATGTCTTCATTTTCTGCTATCCAATAGACAAATAGATCTGTAGTAGGAAAGAGTACTGGGCGACAGAGGCCGGTCCAGTTATTATCCTTTGTAAACTTGAGAAGAAATTTTAATAGTGTATCTTCACGTCCTATGGGATAGGGGATCTGATGAACCTTGCATTTTCGTGTGTGTACCCCGATTTCACCCGAAGAAAAAGTTGAGAAACCGATAACATTAACTTTGGCATCTGACAGAAGATGTACCACAGCGAGGCCTGCATCAAACAAACCTAAAATAAAAGCAGGATTATTCAATTTATAATTCTCACCTTTAATTAGGTTGCTCATTGATTCATCTCCAAAGACAAGATTATTTAATAAATACAATAAATTAAAATAATGGGTTATTGTAAACCGTTTAATTCTTATCTATCTTAATTAAGTTTTATAGTGGTTTATTCATCCATTTCTTTACAAAACCGAATCTTCTTCGCATAAAAATTGAACTTCGATATTGAAAACCTGTTTTTTCTATAGCATCGCGGAACGGTAAATTACTTGCTAAAACAAAAACATAAATAGATTTAATGTCTTTGAAAGTAAATGCTTCATGTATCATATGAGCAAGCATTATTTTATAAAGACCGTTTCTTCTAAATTTTGGATGTATCGACGCGTCATAAAATACAATGCTTTTTTCAGGAATAGTAACTGAATATTGGAAAATAGAAAAAAACCTGCAGTTCTTCGCCATCCAAATATAAATTGCAAGGTAATTATCAATAGCCATAGTATAGATATATTCCTTTGCGTTGAATCGTTTTAATGCGGTTGATAAAAAAACATATTGATTGTGCCATGGTTCACAATGGAGTAAATCAGATATTGAATTGCATTTGACTCGTTCATCAGATTTAAAACTCGGTGCAGAAGGCCGCTCAAATAAGTAGATACACATTTCGTTATCTTCTTTAATCCAATTTTTTATTCTATAAATTAATTTTGCAAAGCATAGACTGGATACCTTATGAATAAAGGATCTAACTTTATTTAAAGAGCTCTTATAAGGTTTTAACAGCTTTTTCAAACCATCAAAAAGCGTTACAAAGAAACGTAAAAAGGAGGATTTATAAAGGATAACTTCAGCAACTTCATCATGCGCATTGGCAAAACGCTCTTTCCAAGGATCATCTCCAGGAGTTAGATCAAACTGTTGATAGCCCTGGCTAATAAGGTACTCGCCTAATTGCATTAGATGCAATTTTCCAGGTGAATATTCTGCTAAAAATGGAGAGCTGAGTAACAAATCCAAGTGTACCATCTTGTTGCTAATCATTCCTATCATGGCAGCAATAGGAGTATTGTTAAGATAAGTTACTGTAATGCTGATTTTATCAGGAGCAGAGACAAATAAATGTGTTAAGAAAGAGCGTTTTTTGTCGTCATCTCGAAAAGGAGTAACTTGATGAAGTGCACCTTGACGAAAATCATAATAATTTATTAACTCAGGGAAAACTCGCTCTAACTCAACCAATTCAGTAATTTTTAAAAACTTCAACTCCCCTAATTTTTTGAGATGATTCAATTTGCTTTTATTTTTCTTTTTCATAAAAGACTTGTTCAATTCATTGGCATTTAATTGGATTAAAGGCCTATTCTTTTTCCGCACAATAAGATTATAAGTTATCTCGGGGATTGACTGAAGAATATGAAGAAGAGATGGCGGAAGATAGGTAAATTTTAGTATTGAAAATCTAAATTGATTTTTCAATGCAAACCATGCCGTTCTTATAAACCAATCAGATACTTCAGGTACTGCTAACCAGGCATGATATTCTGCTTGAATCGTTCCGGCATGAGCAAGTGTGTTCGTTTTTAAGGAAAAAGCAAGAGTCCATAAAGCAGTGAGGTCATTGTCTTTGTTCCAGGAAGTAACCAGCACCGGTTGCCATTCAGAATCATATACTTCATACCAAGAGCAGACGAAATCAGGAGATTGATATACAGTGCCATACAAACAGGAATCATATAAAATTGACCATTTTTTTATAAATTCAATATCATTCAACAGCTGCTTGGCTTGGTCTCCAACAGTTATTTCTATGCGACCATTCATGCTTTATTTTCTCCGCAGTAAATAGAAAAATAAATCGCTTTATTTTTTTGCTCGCTGGAATAATTTATTCATTAAAAAAAAGAACCCATCCAAGCCTAAACTCATTTGCCCCATCAAGGTAAATGGATAAATTCTGATCGTTAGATACTGATGTTTGTCATTAGTCCAATAGTTTTTCCAAGGATCATCCTGGCCAAGAAACTCAAGGGCTTCCAGACCTTGTTCAAACGAGTATCGTATTGCTTCATACTCAAGAAGTACTCCTGGAGAATATTTTGCATAGGCTTCATTGTACGCAGTTTTTATGGACCATAGACGGTTAAAATCTTTAATGCGTAATAACGCTCCTGCAATTTTATGATTAATTTTTAAAAAAAAGAATTTCAAAGCGCCTTGTTTTGCCTTTTCTTCACAGTAAAGAGATAAGAATTTCTGCATTCGGCTATCACACAAAATAGCGGTACCATTTCTTCCCTTCCAGCCCGATGCTTCAATTTGAGTAAACAAATTAAAATAATAAGGCAATTTCGAAATGGACGGGGTTATTTCTTCAACTTCTATCTTGCCAACTTGAGCTTCTGCATTTTTTCTTTTACGCCGAAGATTATATTTTTTGGTGGAAGATAAATTTGTCTGAAATAAATTCCAGGAGGTATTAATTGACAGCACCGGAGACAAAAATCCATCTCGCTTCAGAACAAAGCATCCCTTTTTATTCATCTTTAGTAAGGTGGAAACCTCTAATGAATCCGATCTTAAGCCTGTTAGAATAATAGGAACTTTTAATTTAATAATAAACTCAATTAATTCTTGAAGTGTTTTTTCATTTCTGTAAATCAATCCACTTGGTTCATACAAGAATGAACCTAATAATTCTAATCTTTTTATGCCATGATTTTTCACTAAAACAAGTGGTGCAATTGCATCGATTCCTTTACTTGATTTACTGACAATAATTTGAAGCTGTTCAGGTTGATAAGTCGCAGCACATGCAGCGAACCACTCATTAAGCAATAAGGGATTTTTGAATCGTTTGGCTAATTCATTCCAGCTTGAGGCCAAAAATTTTAATTCTTCTAAATCATGAATTATTTCTATCATGATTGGTTCCATGTTTCATAAAGTATGACAAACTCCTTTTTCAATTATGGATACTTCATATGATGACTGTAATCCATATCTTATGCTCTTTATACATTGAGTTTAGTTTTTTCTTGGGAATATGCAAAATAGGTCAAGCGTTAAAAATGAGGTGTGTTTGAGTATTGCCAAGCATCATGAATAATATCTTTTATTGTATATTTGGCATGCCAACCTAGCAATTGGTTGGCTTTGCCTGGATCGGCAATCACGGAGCACAAGTCTCCTTGACGGCGTGGTTTAAAATGATATGGGATCTTAGTATGAAGTTCATTTTCCAGAGTGTTGACTAAATTCAATACTGAGCTGCCCTCGCCACGTCCTAAATTAAATACATCAAACCCTGAATGAGCGTCTAAATACTTTAATGCATCCAGATGTCCCTGAATCAGATCCATAACATGAATATAATCTCTAATTGCTGTACCATCAGGGGTAGGGTAGTCATTACCATAGATATTTAAATATTCTTTTCGTTTCGTTGCCACTTTAAGCAGCTCTGGGAAGATCCCCGAACTGTTTAATAATGATTCGCCAAGCAATGCAGAGGGATGTGCTCCGGCCACGTTAAAATAGCGTAGCGATATGGCTGAAAATTTTTTTTCAGCACGACAATAGTCATTTAGCATGGTTTCAAACATGAATTTTGAATGACTATAAGGAGAGGATGGATTACACACTGGAAATGTCTCTTTATAAAGTTTATCTCCCGCATCTATATAAACAGCAGCTGTAGAGGAAAATAGAAATTTATTGATATTGTTTTTTTGTAATGCGTTCAATAAGAAAAAACTCGCGATGACATTATCTCGGTAATAATTCAGCGGTTGATGTATTGAATCATAAACATTTTTTTTAGCTGCAAGATGAACGACAACATCAATGTCTTGGTTTTTAGTAATAAATCGAGCTACTGATTGTTCATCACATAAATCGAGTTGCACAAAATTACATTTTTTTTGGCTCAAAGTCTCGATTGCATTTAGTGTCTTTATGGAGCTATTTGATAAATCATCAACCATAATCAATTCATGGTGATTTTGAAGTGCTGATACGCAAAAATGACTGCCTATATAGCCAGTTGCTCCTGTCACTAAAAGTTTCATATATAGTCCCTTCAAGTATTGTCTGTATATTTACTCCAAAAACGCATTAATCATTTCAATGTTTTGTCAGTGTTGCTCAAACTTTTAATCACTATTGCCGGCACTCCCGCAGCTAATACATTGGGTGGTATATCTTTGGTAACGACACTTCCAGTGCCAATAACACTATTTTCTCCAATATGTACACCCGGCAATATTTTAACATCTTGACAAAGCCATACGTTATTTTCAAGAATAACCGCTGCGACACTATCTTCTTCATCTGGAAGACGAGCCTTTCTACTCATGGGATTAGAAGAGTGTCCGGAATACCCTCTTAAAATACATCCTTCACCGATCAAACAATTATCGCCAATAACGATTTCATTGCCGATATAAAACTCGGCGTTATAACCAATATAAACATTATTCCCTATTGATAATCTGGGTCTTACATTAGGGCTGGAGCGTCCTACGATTACATTTCTACCATTGATAATACAGTTTTCGCCTAATGTAATACTAGGATAACCTAATACAAAGGGCAAAGTTATTTCTAGCTTAAAGTATTTGGGTTTTGATTCAAGTAATTGCATAAAGAGTGGTTTCCAGTAAAAAAAAATTAATAATTTTCTAATGGCATTTCTAATAAAAAGATGAGTCAATAAAAGTGGTTTAAATAATATTTTGGGTGCTGGTAACGATATAAAAGGTACTCTAACAATAAACGTATATAGAAAGCGGCTTAATGGATTTTTTCGTGACTTGATGTACTGTTTTAGGTTATTTAGTATTTGCATTTTTATCTGATTTTGAAAGTGAATTTTATTATTGAATTAATCCATTCGTTTATTTTACTAGGTAATTTCATAGGATTAATTGTCAAAATACGAACACCGTTTTTTTCAATAAAACTCAAAAAAGCATCCAACATGAGCATGGTTTCAATAGTTCTTTATACTATAAAGATAGCAGCAGACTGTGCTGCATGCCAAACGATAGCAAGAAAAATCAATCTTTTAAATTGATGCATTGGATCAATCTTATGCTATGATGAAAATAAGATTTTTATTTCCAACTTACACGACGTCTATAACATATGGGAATTGTTCTAGTCAGAGGGGTACTCTACATTAGAAGTATTTTAGTGTGAAATTAAAAACATGATCAATCGATGGACAAATGAACGGTTAGGACAATCATTAATCGCTATTGGCGTAGCCAGTTTAATATTTATCCTCTCTTTGAATTTCACTTATGGCTTTATTTTAGCCCCGTTCGCTATCATGATGTTGGTTTTTGCTCTCGCATATCCTTACTTGTTTGGCATTTTGTTTTTTATATTAAGCCTATTTCGTTTTCATGAGATTATTCCAGGACTTTATTCACTTCATCTGCCATTATTTTTTGCAATTTTAGGCATACTTAGCTTAAGTATCAATGCTCAATTAGGGCGAGTAAAAATTTATTGGCGTCGCGAAATGACCTATTTTATGCTCTTCTTTGTATGGGTGAGCACGAGTATGGTATTGGCTTATAGCCTCCAAACATCTTTTGACTACTGGAAGGATACATACATTAAAATTTTTATTGCTTTTTTTATGATCACCTGGACGGTGACAAGCGAAAAAGCATATAAGCTCATTGTGTCTTTGATTGTATTAAGCGGTATTTCGCTCTCGTTGTTGACGCATTATTATTTTGCAGAGGGTAAACATCTCGTGGAGGTAGTAAGAGCAACTCTTGGTGGTTACTCTGCAATCGCAGACCCAAATGATTTAGCTTTAACCTTATTATTTCCCTTTAGTTTTTGTTGTAGTATGGCCGTAAGCACCTCAAGCTCCGTTCTAATAAGATTCAGTGGTTTTTTTGGGGCAATCATTATTATTGGCGCTATTTTTGAAACTCAAAGTCGTGGCGGATTAATGGCATTAATAGTTATCATTAGTTATTTTGCTACACACCAAATAAAACCCAAATCATTAGTTATTTTTTTAACTATGTTTATGATGCTTTTATTCTATTTGTTTACCAGTAGCCTATTTGTCCGTGTTGGAAGTTTGGAGCCGGGAACATTTGATGAATCGGCCATGGGACGCATTTATGCCTGGGAAGCGGCCATTAATATGGCAATACATCATCCTGTTTTTGGTGTTGGTATCAATGGCTTTCAAGATAATTATTACAATTATGCTATTGTATGGGATAACCAACAACATGCCGTGCATAGTAGCTGGTTGGGGGTGCTCGCAGAATCTGGTTTTATAGGTTTAATCTTATTTATTTGCTGCGTCATTGCTGCAATAAAAACTGCACAAAAAAATATTGTATATATTACAGAAGAGCATCTAGAGCAATTTAAGCAAAAAACAATTTATCCGATTTTGGCACGAGGATTGTATTCTGGACTTATTGGTTTTTGTATTTCGAGCACTTTTCTAACCCAAGGATTTACTTGGCCTTTCTACATTTTTTTTGCTCTGACTATTGCATTAGCACAAAGCATCGATACAACGATTGCCGATAATGTGGGTAAGGCTTGATGAAACAAATCGTATATTATGGAATAGGTCTTGTTATTGCAAAGCTTGTTGCTATATTTATGCTGCCAATAATGACAGGAATATTAAGCCCTGCTGAATATGGGACCTTGGAAATTTTACAAACCTTTATTAACATTTTACTCACCATTTTTTGTCTTGGACAGGGGGACGCAATTTTTCGTTTTGGAGGTATGGCTTCAACAAAACAAGCTATGGACAGTATTTGCTTAAATGCTGGATTTCTGGTTTTCTCAAGCAATCTCTTTTTGTGCATCCCAATGATTTTATTTGCAAGCCAAATAAGCTCTATGCTTCCTGGCAATACGAATTCTTGGCAAATCGTTTATTTAGCTTTACTCATGATTCCAAGCAATATTTTAGTGGTCCAACTTGATTGGCTTCGGCTCCAAGAAAATGCACTAGCTTTTGTTTGGACCAATGTAATTAGAACATTTATTCAAGCTGGACTTGTTCTAATAGTATTATATGCTGGTTATGGAGTGACCGGCATTATGTTTGTTTCCGTAATTTCTAATGTATTAATTTTTTTATATTTTCTTCCAACTCAATTAAAAGGACTCTCACAAGTCGATCTTAATATTCAAAAGCGTTTATTTCTTTATGGAATCCCTTTGATTTTTGCAGGATTAGGTGATTTTGTAATCATGTCATTGGATATCTGGTGGCTTGGTTATGCAATAGGAGCTGCTGAAATGGCCAAATTTGCTTTGGCTATGAAGTTTGCAATGGTAACACTTTTTCTCATACAACCATTTACGATGTGGTGGTACCCAAAACGTTTTAAATATATTAATCATCGTGATTATTGTGCAAAAACAACTGAACTTGGCGTTATTTTGGGAATGATATGTGCTTTTTCTGTCACTTTAGGCGGCAGTTTATTTGTTCATTTATTCATTTCTAAAAATTACCAAGACGCTATTTTGTATTTACCTCTGTGCGCTTTTATTTTTCCATTGAAAATTGCTGGAGATATAATGAGCATGGGATTATTTTTAGAAAAAACAAAAAAAATTATGTGGATTAATAATATGGTTGCTGTATTAACGATGATCGGATTTTATTTTTCCATCCCATTATGGCATGTTTGGGGGGCACTTTACATTTTATGTTCAGTACTCTGTTTAAGGTGGCTTATATTTTTTTATTACAGCCAAAAAGAATTATATTTACCTTATCGATATTTAAGATTAGGCCTTTTTATCGTTGTCTATGCTGTTTGCCAATCAAGTATTTGGCTTATGGGAACAGTGACAGCCTATGTTATTTATGGGGGAGGATTGTGGTTATTTTTAATTGCTATAGCATATTATTTAAAATTTATTCCCCCTTTGACAGTTCTCTTAAAAAGTTAAGATCGCTAAGAGTCCAAATTTCTAACATTTCTTGTTAATGACTCTTGATCAAGTCGACACAAGAAGACTTATCTTCAGATACAATTGAAGTAGGTATTTTTATCGCCGCAGGAAAATTTCGTTGTATTGTTGTATTATCAACTTTAGTTTCGTAATAGTCAGGATTCCCAGGAGCTACTCCTGTGTAAAAAATCCTTTTTCCATTTAACTTATCGAATAAACTTGGCTCATAATATTGGGCAATATCCTTTTCACTATAACCAAACAATAATAAAATTGTTGGAAAAATATTGAAATGTGATGCTTTATTGTAATTATTCAGGAAATTGTTCTTTGCTAAAGAAAGAAACTTGGTATAACTATCACCTAATGCAAATATAATTAGTGGAACGATCCCCTGATAGACTATGTTATTCACAATACAATGCGTTGCTAAAATTCCCTGTTCCCTCAAAACTTGTCCATGATCTGATGTGTAGATAATTATTGGATTATATTGAGCAATCTGAGGTAATAAAGTGTTGAAAAAGTGATCGACATTCCATTTTGTGGAACTATAATAATTCAAACGAAGTTGGTCTACGGCGTCATCACTATTTTTATCTTCTACAAATGTTTTGGCTATCCCAGGATCAACTTGAATAATTGATTTTTCGTAGGGGAAATGGATCCCACTCTTGATGACATAGATAAATAATTTTTCTTGAGTATTTTCTTTTAATAGACGAATAATTTCTTCAGATATCTTAAAATCTATTTCTGGGTGAGTGACATTTGGATACTTGGAACGTATTTGAATGGTTTTGTCTATCGACTCAAAATCACTTGAGCGAAGATAGTTTTGTAATAGTGAACCCATGGTTTGCCCGTCGATATATATCGTTTTATAGCCAGCATGTTTAGCAAATTGGAAAATACTGGGGTTTTTAAATAATCGAATTGCCATCTCATGCATCTGATTTGGGCGAATACCTGTTTGTAACATAATATGGCTGGATGCAGAGCAATTTCCTGAAGAAGTGGCTATTCCATAATTAAATATACAACTTTTAATTTGTTGTAAATAAGGGGTGGTCTCAATTTTAAAACCATTAATTGACAGCACATCTCCACGGACACTTTCATCAACAATAAATACTAATTTGTTAACTTGTTTTTGAGCGTTAAAATGCCAGGTTACAGGGGCTCTTTTGCCTCGATAAACGGGTAGGGTTGCTGCAGCATAAAATTGAAACGGAACTTTAACAACGACTGGAAAGTTTGCAATTGATGCTTTTGAATGATTGAATTCGATATATAAAATACTTAACACAACGATCGGAATTAACGAGGTATAGTATTTACCAATTCTTACCCCACTTAATTTAACAATTAACCAGATTAGCATGGTGTATGCAAGTGCAATCAACATACCATAGCAAATGACATAACTATAAGAGCTCATTGCTGCATCGACTGCCCCAGATCGCTGCATTTCTATCAAAATAGTATTTGCATCGTTTACTTCGAAACCCAATCCAGTATTAAAGTCTAAGCCACTGCCATGCAACTTTTGATAGATAATAAATAAGGAGAAGGTAGCAAAAGTAAAACAATAAGAAAACCATCGAATCGCCTTATTCTGTGAGACATAAAGCAGAAAAAAGGCGAATGAAAAAATACAATTAAATAGAAAAGGTCTTAATATGAGTTGAGTTGAATAATCTTGGTGAACCATTCTAATGTAGTCAACAATACCTACACCAACTTGAATGTATACAAGAAAAACCAGAATCCCAGCAACCATAAGTTTAATGATCCCTGAAAAGGGCTTACTGGGCAATTTTTGTTTTTTATGCATATAAATTTGGTCCTTAATTTTTTATGCGATGTTTATATTTCAGTGTATCAGGGCTTTCGAAAAAAACATCCTCAATCCACGTATTGCATTATCCTAAAAAATGCAGCAGCCATATAAGATCAACTGTTTTTTTTAGGATTATTGAGTTTTGCAATGGGATACAAATCTTTAACTGGACGAATATATCTATATTTTTTCATAGAGTTGATAATAATGGCTTATTAGCGTATCAAAATTGAAATTTTTAAGGATAAACTCACGAGGCTTTTCAGTTTTTTGGTTGATTTTCACACAGGCTTCGGCAATTGCTTTAGGGTTTTGAGAGGGGACCAATAAACCCGATTCCGGATCAACTTCCTCAGCGCAGCCTCCAACATTACTGCATACGACCGGAACACTACAGGCTTGGGCTTCTAGCAAAGCAAGGGGCATCCCTTCGTTCAATGAAGGGAGACAAAAAATATCGCAAGCCTGATAAAATAAACGCATAGGCTCAACCATACCCAATAGGCGTATTCTATCTGATAAGTGGAGTGTCTGAATATGTGTTAAAAGAGTCTGATATAAACTGCCAATGCCTGCAATAACCAAGTAATAATCTAATGGCATAAGACGAATGGCTTCTATTAAATAGATATGTCCTTTGACTGTTTCTAGGCGTCCCGCACTGCCTATGATCGTTGCTCTCTCAGGTAACTTGAAGTATTGGCGAGCATTTGCTTGATTTCCGGGTATAAAATAACGTGTATCTACTGCGTTAGGAATAGTGCTTATATCCATTTTAGGAAAATAACTTTTTAATTGTGTATATACATCTTTTGAAACAGCGACTAAATGAATTTTTTTGTTCCAGTTAAATAAAAAATATTGAATTAACCAATCCTTGTAGCGTTGTAAGTGCCATATATCGTGTTCTGTATGGATGTGCCTTATCGATGCGCACTGAGAGCTTGCTAAGCAACCATAGATTAATGGACCAATATGATGTGTATGAATCACTGAAATGCTTAAAGTGCGACAGATGTCTTTAACAAAATTCACGGTTCTTAAGCTAAACCCTTCTTTTTTATCTGCAAAAAATAAATTGCTTTGGTATTCTTTTAGTTTTGGCCATTGACAAAAAGACTCTTCTGATGGGCCTTCGAGTGCAAGAATGTAAACGTTTTTAACATCATGGCATAGCATTGAAAAAACGAGATGCTCTATGCCACCATATTTAAGTCTCTGGATTATATGGAGGATTTTCATGTATGCTCTCTATGTCTGAGAAAGAGGACATGTTCTAAAATTCAGGAAGCTTACGAGACCATTGCTCATGCTAACTGTTCCACACGACAGATAACTTTTATATCGCCTATTGCTTCGATATCTCGTCTACGGCGTACCGTGTTATCCATAAACTCAAATATTATTGCAAGGCTAAATCCAAGAAAAATTCCAGAGAAAATACCAATTATAAAGAAAAATAATGGAGGTCTTGCAAGTGATTTTATGGGTTTTTGTGGATATGCTACAATTTGAGCGCTACTAGACCCATTAGTTTGATTTAAATTGATAGTCATTTTTAACAGATTATAGCGGTTTAAAAGATCGCTATAGGCGTTTTGATTATTTTTTACTATTTGATTTAGTTTTGATATGGTTTTACTGGTAGTATCTATGAGTCTTAATTTTTTATTTATGTCTTTTTGCTGATTACTTAAATCACTGATTTGTTGAGTTAGCCCTTTAGTTTTAAGTTGCATATCGCGCAGTTTTTCTAATTGTGACGTTAAAGTTGGGTTGGGCTGTTCGTTTTTATTATTAGACGGGACAATAGCCATATTCCATAACGCCTGGATGGTATTGTCGTCTATATTTTGATATTGTTTGTACAATTTGTCGCGCTCAGCTCTCAGTAATTCTCCGCGTTGAATAAGTGCTTTGACACCAGGAAAATTATCTGTATAAGTAAGTCGCATTGCGAATAGTTTATTCTCATTTTCAAGAATGGCATTTTCAATTTGCCCAATTTGAGGGTTCAGTTTAATGATCATGCCATACAGTTCTTTTTGCTCGGTGAGCAAGGTATTGTAGCGGATTTTGTTCTCCCCTAGTTCTGATGTAATCTCACGTAAACGGGCAAAATATATATCACGATAGGCTGGGGTTAGATCGGCATGCGTATCCACATAATGATTTAGTGTGTCAATTGATTTATTAGTGGTTTCTTCTTGATTTTTTAGTTCATTTTCCAAAACGATTAAGGATGAATTAGTAACACTTAAATTTTGAGCATTTAATCGTTCAATTAACTTATTACCCAAAGTATTTAGAATATTGGAAAGGTAATTTGGACTGCTTTGAGCCAGATCGATTTGTACCACATCTTCTCCAACTAAAGTTATCTTGAGTTTTTTCTTTAACTCATCTGCTGCTTGTTGGACAATTTTCTCACTGGAGTTTGCAGGTACGAGATTGGTTTCAACCACTGTTTTTTCTAAAACACTCGGTGAGCTAAGATAAGCTTTTAACCCCGCGAATTGTTGAGTGATATCAATGGTGTTACTTACATCTTTCAGTGACGGTGTTACAATTTTATTAATAGCAATAGAAATACTGGCTTTATAAGTCTTAGGCAAGAGTGTGGCGCTTAAAAGAGCAAGGAATGGGGTAATGAGAATACACGTCACAATCAAATATCTACGCCGCCAAAAGGCGTCAAGATAGATGTAAAGCGCATAATAATTGTCAGTTATTGCTTCCATTTTTTCATTTTCTTCCGTGAGATTTATGCTAAAAGCCTAATATAAACACAATCAGGTTTTTGATTTTTTAAATAAGCAACCTTAACTTCTTTCACTCGTTTACTATATCTGCTTTTTATATCTTCTGCACGTTTAAAAACGGGTGCTAAATTAACGACTTGATTTTTTTCACCACTAGAGCCAAAACTAGCATATATTTTATATTCATCAGGATAAACAATCTTTTTCAACATCGCTTCTACTTTCTTTACTTGTGCAGGACTCAGATTTGTTTGTCCCTGTTCGTATTCAAGTTCAAGGAAATAACTTGGCATTTGTAAGGCCGCTTGTTTAACATGAGAATTTTGTTCTTTTTTTTGATAAAGAACTTGGGCATTCGAGAATACCCTGTCGGAACTTATCTTTGAATTTGTGCAGGCACTTAGGCCAAATAAGACAACAAGCCATAGTTCCTTTTTCATAATTATGCTCTACTCCTTGGGCGCGATATTTGAAGTGAAAATTTATCTTTGTCAATCAAATGACTTTGGTTTTAATCGTGAGACAAAAAATATAACATAAAACCTGTTGTTACACCAAATTGGCACTGATTTATTCTTTGTAAAACGCTTCAATTTTAGACACAACGATTGATGTGGAAAAATTTTTTATGATTCTTCCTCTTGCTTTTTTTGCCATGATTTGACGTTCTTCCATTGTTTTTAAAAAATACGAAGAGATGCGTTCTTGCATTTGCTTTAGATTAAAGCATTCAATAATAAATCCGGTATTTGATAATACCTTTTTAACAGCCCCCACATTAAATGATACTACTGGTATGCCCCGAGACATTGCTTCAAGTAATACGAAAGGGAGTCCTTCATAGCTCGAGGTAATACACAATAAGTCAACTTTAGGCCAAATCCCCTCCATATCAAGTACATTGCCATGAAATTGGACATGTGCTTGATACTTATTTCGACACTGCTCCAATAAGGGTCCAGCACCTACCATATGCCACTCAAAATCAGATGATGTTTGTTCTGCCAGCTGACAAAAGCGTATGGGGCCTTTTTCAGGACTTACTCTTCCAATAAAATAAATTTGAAATGGTTTCGTCGTTCTTAATGGGTTAGGGTGTTCTGGGACGTCAACAAAGTTGGGGATTATTTTCGCTTTACTTGGAAGATGTTTGGCAATCTCTGAATTAATACAAATGTTTTTTGAAAGAAAACTAGTCCAGCGATCGAGAAAATTGTATAAAATAAGCCTTCCTATCGGTTTTTCACCCGCATGAAACGTTGTAACAATAGATGCTTTATTGAATATTCCGAATAGGCGAGCTAATATGTTCGCCTTATAGCCATGCGCATGAATTACATCGGGTTGCTCTTTAAGTAATAGACGGAAGAGCGCTCTATATGATTTGCAACCATGATAACGAATATTCTTTTTCTCACAAAGAGTATATAAAACATTATTGGGATAATCACAAACAAAGATAATGCTGCAATCATGATTTCTCCTAGTTAATTCGTCACAGAGATTTATGACATGCGTTTCAACACCACCAATATGTTTCGAGTCAACTAATAGTCTAATCTTCATATTTAAATCTCTTATGATGTTCCAGGCATTTTGACAACTTCAAGGTGGCACTTATGATACAGAGAATTTACATTTCAATACGATCTCCTTTTCAATGGAACGAGGACAAATCAAGCAATTGTTTTTCTAGAGCTAATGCCCTACTATCCCAACTTTGATCTTTGACCAGATTTTTTCTAATTTCTTCTTTGTTATCACCTAAGGAAGCTACTATTCCATTGATGAAATCATCCGTGTCTTTGGCAATATATATGTTTTTTTTATACATATGCAAGGCGGGAATATTTGTGGTGACAACAGGCTTTCCTGCTGAAAGATATTCCTTTATTTTTAATGGATTGCATGCTGCGGTTACTTGATTGTTAACAAATGGAATCAACCCTACATCCCAATGTTGGGAATAGGCCGGAATATCAACATAAGCTTTAGGTCCCAAATAAAAAAAATTGCTTAATGTTTCTAATTTTTCCAAATCAATATTTTTTGGTCCAATGAAAACAAAATTCCAGTTTTTTAAGCGAGTCGCACACTGGTAAATTAGATTAATATCAACCCAACTGCAAAGGCTTCCATAGAAACCTGCAATTGGCTTTCCTGTTGGCAAATCATCTGGTCGTGCATAGGGTTTAGTAAAAAGATCGATATCAATAGCTTGATCGAGAAAATGTGTCTTGTTTTTAGGCATTTTTTTAGCTAAGACTGCACTGGTTACATATATTAGAGCTGCTTTCTCGATTAACTGGTTCTCAAAGTAATCAAGCTTAGGAAGAGGAGGTTTTACTAAAGCAGAATAATCATCACAACAATAGTAAACGAGAGGACAATTATTAAAAATTCTTATAAATGGATAGGCACTAGGTAAGGTTAGCCAAATAATGGGCTGTTTCATTTTTTTTAGGGTCGTCTTAAGTTGTTTTTTTAGAATGAAACAATTTAATGTGTCAATTATTGGATTGCCAATAAAGGGGATGATCAATGGGTGAATTACGGTAAGATTTTCAGGAAGAGATATACGATATTTTGATTTTTTTCCCAGGACGAATTGAGCTAATTTTTCTAAAACTCTTTTAAAGTAAGAAATACTCAAACTGGGTTTACGCAAGCCAATGGAATTAATCCAGGTAACGTGCCAATTTTTTTTTAACAAGGCGCTTATTAGACTCTGAGTGCTGCTCGGGAATCGTCCCCAGTCTTCTGCGAAGACTATAAGTGTTTTATTCGCATTCATAGTGTTCTCAAGATCAAAAGATTTTGATGAAATAATCATCTTACTACAGAAGCTATCTGTAAATATAATTGATCCTCAACATCCATATAAACTAACTCATTATTGTCTGGGGACATTGGAGCGTAGTTGTCACACCCAATCAATATCCCGTTATGATAATTATTCAGGAAATTATACGATTGGGTGGATTAGCATCGTCTGATTAAGCCCCAATGATTTTAGCTTTCTCAATGGTTGCCCATGCAATCCGATTAATTCTAGCGCATAACCAGCCATGCGCAATCGTTTGAATAAAAATACAAGAGCGCCAATTCCCGAGGTATCAATTCTTGTGGCTTTGCTTAAATCAATAATGATATTTCTATCAATATGCTCGGTTAATTCATTAAAAATGGGTTGAGCATGCAAGCTTGTTACTGTATTAAAAGCCCCTGAAATCTTAATTAATATGTTGTTATCAAAATATTTAACTGAAATACTCATGATGTTTACATCGTGTAATCAATGCGGACCTTAATTCTGATTATAGGATAAATTAGTGAGATGAATATGCTCTTGAAGAAAATGTCAATTCTAGAAAAAATCATCGACACTTTTAAATTTATTAAATTATACTTAATTGTAATTTAGTGTAATTTTGTCTAATTCAAAAAATTTAATCACATATACCTAAAGACAGATTGTGCAAAAATAGAATATTTAACCCGCATTAAAATAATAACATTTGAGAGAAAAATATGGGTGTTAAAACGTTCGCTATATGTCTGTTCCTTCTCTTCTATCATCATATTGGCTACCCGTTATTACTCACCTTTATTGCAAAAACACGAAAGCAAATTCATGCGGGAAAAAAACTTCCTTTGCACCAATTTATTTTTATTATTCCTATGTATAACGAAGCAAAATATATTGCTAAGAAAATAGCGAATTTGGCAAAAATATCCTATCCTGCCGATCACTATGAGGTTTGGTTGCTTGATGACGGCAGTGTCGATAAAACAGCAAATCAGGCCCAAGCGGCTATAAAAAAATATCCCCAATTAAAAATAAAAATTTTTTCATCACCAACCAATCAGGGAAAAGTTGCTTGGTTTAACCAAATTATTCCTAATATTGATGATGATTATATTGTCTTTTTTTCTGATGTTTCGGCAACTCTATCCCGTAATGTATTACAGAAAGCTAATGCTTATTTTAATAATCCTCAAGTAGGCGTCTATTGCACGAGTTATAAGCTACGAAAAAAAGAAGTGGAAGGAGAAAAATATTATTGGCAATATCAAAATGATTTAAAGGCTAAAGAATCCAAGTTGGGCACACCGATTGGCTATCATGGAACTGGATATGCTCTTCGCAAATTACTTTGGAAAAAAATTCCTCCTAATACAATTAATGAGGATTTTGTAATTCCTCTGCAAGTTATTGCACAAACCTATACGCCTAAAGATATGGGTAAAATGTCTTTGTCTATTAACAAAAACAGTAAACAAGGATATAGAAATAGACTCTTTAAAGTTACTGGAAAAAATTTTGTTACCAAGAGTATCCAAAGGATAAAACAGGTATGTAAGAGTTTTATGATTAGAAAAAGTTATTGGGGGGTTTATGATTCCTCCTGTGCGTCTGTAGAAAATGAAATTTCAACAATAGAAATGATTTTTCAACGGCGGATTCGGCTGGCCGCTGGGAATATTCAACAAGTTTTCCTTCTTTTTAGGATTTTATCACCGAGACAAGGTTGGGTTGCCTGGATGTTCTTTAGTTGTAAGGTACTGCGAATATTTATGCCATGGTTGTTAATTCTCCTATTCATCAGCAATCTGTATTTAGCTCATGATTCATTCATATTTTTAATTTTGTTAATCGGTCAGATTCTTTTTTATTTCAGTTGTTTGTCTAACGTTCTCTACAAAACCAAGATCACGGAAATCACCAGCTATTTTATTTATGGACATTTTGCAATGCTTTTAGGCTGGTTTTATTTTTTTAAGCTTAATAAGACGGGGCGCTGGAAACGATCCAATCGAGCGGTAAGGCACTACTACATTCATCCTATTGTTTACATAGGGAAATGGTTTATGGATAAAGTTTTTGCATTGACAGGATTGTTGCTACTGCTGTGTATTGGCCCATTTGTTGCAATAATTATTAAAGTTTTTTCCCCTGGCCCTATTTTTTATAAACAATTGCGTGTGGGGCTTAGTAATGAAAAACAAACAAAGATGTTCCATTTGTATAAGTTTAGAACAATGAACATTAATACACGCTTTAGACACCGTCGTTGGACAACCAAAAATGATCCCAGGGTATTTCGTTTTGGTTCTTTTATGCGTAAGACTCATCTTGATGAGCTTCCACAAGTCATTAATATTCTTAAAGGAGACATGTCATTGATTGGTCCTCGCCCAGAACGACCCTCGCTATTTCCTTATATCGTTAAAAATATCCCTTTTTATCAAGAGCGACTATTTGGAGTGCGTCCAGGGTTAACTGGTCTTGCGCAAGTGAGTTGTCATTATGATAGAACAATTGAGGACGTAAAAAGAAAAGTTGCAATCGATCATGCTTATGCAACTTATTTGACTAAGCCATGGATTTGGTTTAAAACAGATATGTATATATTAAGTAAAACGATCATCATGATTTTATTTGGAAAAAGTCCCTAGAAAACGTATTATATCCTTTAAATATAATTATTTTTATTTGTGATGTCCCGCAGTTTGATAAGGAAAGTTCTCGATGGATTTTTAAGGTCATTTGTGATACCGCAGGATACAGACTCTCTAGAAAGTTTGAGCAGGAAATATGAGTAATGGTTAAGGAAGCGAATACAATGACTTACCGATATCCAATTAAATGGTATGTGAATTTGGGCCTGCTTTTCTTTATCTTATGTCTTTTAGGTTGCACACCCTATCCGCCAGCTTCCACTGGAGGATATGCAGCACACTATTACTTAATACATTATCCTCTTCGAAATCCAAACTTATCCTATCGACCAGAAATCCAGAAATATGGTCCTTTACGTGCCAAACTCGATCAATTATACCGGAGTAAAGTATGGCGTTGCTATCCAGCACGCATGGTCGAAATGGACCTCTTGGCACAGCAAATTGCTCAAGAAATTGTCGCTGGTTTGTTGCTGTCCGCTCGACGTGATATGAATTTACTAGAAAATAATATAAGAATTCTTTGGCCACTTCGGGAAGTAAAAGGGTGTCCTAAGCTTAAAAACGATCAATATTGGCAAATATTGAAGGCGAGGATTCAATGACCAAACGTTTGATTCGATATCTATTGCTTTTCTGTTTGAGCATCACCACTGTTTTTGCAGCTGAAGCAGATGAACAACTGTATCCAGGTAATCTTCTTAGTTTTTCTCTTTATGGAAATACAACGCTTTCAAAAGAAGTTCGTATTGATCCACAAGGCCATATACAATTACCCGATGTTGGACAATTCAATTGCCAAGGACAAACTCTATCCAGTTTGCGATTGTTAGTAGTGAATAAGTTACGCACGATTTATAAGAATGCCAATGACTTAAGCATTTCAAGAAAGAGTGACGAGATTTATGTTCAGGTACTTGGTATGGTTCAAAATCCTGGGCAATATCTTGTGCCGCCAAATGCCAATATTCAAATTGCAATACGAAAAGCGGGGGACTTGCTTGATGGGGCACAAATGAATCAAATTCAGCTCCGTCGTAATGGAAAAGTCACTGTTATTGATTATAAAAAATATCTTGACTCTGGAAATAACTCTATTTTGCACCCGCTTAGAGCGAGTGATGAGATTTTTGTGCCGAGCTCACAACTCGTGAGTAATGTGAAGGTAGATAATCGTTATTTAGTACCCAAACAAGATATTGATGTTGCTACCCTGAAAGACTCCATCAAAATTTTTGGGGCGGTAACTAAGCCGGGTGTGTATGCATATAATGCTCAATTTTCAGTACTTGATTATCTTCTCAAGGCAGGGGGTACAACCTATTTAGCGGATACAACACAAATTAAAATCATTAACAATGCAACTGCATCCGTTTTTAACATGAGTGAATATTTAAACACAGGCAATAAAAAACTCATTCCTGCCCTTAGTGGTGGCGCTACAATTTTTATTCCGCAAACAAGTGAAACTGCAAAGCCTGGCTCCACCACAATTTATGTAATGGGACAAGTGCAAAAACCAGGCACTTATGAACTAGGCAAGAATGCTACGTTTATGGATGCCGTTGCTAATGCGGGGGGGCCTGACCAATATGCAGAAACACGTAAAATTCGTATCATTCATAGTGATGGAACGACTGCAGATTTTGACCTTCAGGCATTTACCGAGGGGCTCACAGCAGCAAAACTACCTGTTTTGCGTTTGGGTGATGTGATTTATTTTCCTCTAAAAACGGATCTGAATGAGAAATCATGGCTGAATACGGCCCCCAATCGTGCTATTAAAATTATTGGTGCTGTTCAGAAACCCGGGCGATATGACTGGGCTGATGAAATGTCGATTATGGATTTAATTTCCAATGTTGGCGGACCAACCAAAGATGCTGATACAGCGCATATCCGTATCGTGAGTAATGACAGTAATGTTGCCCCGGTTGAATTTAACTTAAAACAGATGATTGCTACCGGCATTGGTGCAAAAGGATTACCCAAACTAAAGGCCGGTGACACAGTTGTAGTACCGGAACTTGCCAGTACTCCTTTAAATATAAATCAGTCCGTTAAGATATTAGGAGAGGTATTCAAACCGGGGGCTTATACCTATAATCCGAAATATAATGTAGTCGACTATTTACTTTTAGCTGGGGGAATTACCCATTATGCGGCTCCCGAACAAATCAAGGTTCTAGATCATGAAACTTCTGTGGTGTTCAATTTAAAGGATTATCTAGAGACTGCCAAATCAAGCCATATTCCTTTAATCAATCAAGGGGCTACTATTTTTGTTCCTGTGACTACAAGCCAAATGCAAGCAGGTGCTCAAACAGTTTATGTGATGGGACAAGTACAAAAACCAGGTGCATATGAACTTCTTAAATCATCAACGTTTATGGATGCTATTGCCAATGCTGGGGGGCCGGATCATTATGCGGAAACACGTAAAATACGCATTATTCATTCTAATGGTACGGTAAACTTTTTTGACATGCAGGCATTTACTGATGGATCAGGCACAGCAAAGCTCCCTATCCTTCAAGCAGGGGATGTTATTTATTTTCCTCTCAAAACGGACTTGAATGAGAAATCATGGCTTCATATCGCTCCTAAACGTGCGATTAAAGTGATGGGTGCAGTCGAACGGCCTGGGAGATACGAGTGGGCCGATGAAATGTCTATTTTAGATTTAATGGCTAATGTTGGGGGGCCAACTAAGAATGCGGATACGGCCAACGTTAAAATTATCGGCAATGACAATACAAAACCGCCGTTGGTATTTAATCTAAAGCAAGCCCTTGCTAAGGGAGTTGGTGCTGAAGGGTTGCCGGAACTTAAAGGCGGTTATACCGTTTTTGTGCCGGAAATGAATACCATCCCTCTTGATATGAAAAAAGCCATTAAAATTTTTGGAGAAGTATTCAAGCCCGGAGCATATGCATATAATCCCAAATATACGCCAGTTGATTATCTGCTTTTGGCTGGAGGACCAACTCATTATGCAGCGCCAGATCAAATTAAAATTATTGATGACAAGACTTCAGTGACTTTTAATTTAAAAGAATACATGGATAGCGCAAAATCAAAAAATTTACCCCCTGTTAATATTGGCGCCACTATTTTTGTTCCCGTGGTTACTGAAGAGGTAAAGTCGGGACAGCCGATGATCTATGTTATGGGCCAGGTTCAAAAACCTGGAGCCTATGAACTGGGTAAAAAGTCTACCTTTCTGGATGCATTAGCCAATGCAGGGGGGCCAGATCAATATGCCGATCCTGCTAAAATTCGCATCATAAGAAAAAATGGTACGATTGTTCTTTTTGATATGCGAGCTTATGTAGAAGGACTCCCTAAAAAAACATTACCTAACATAGAAGCTGGAGATGTGATTTATGTTCCTCAGAAAAGTGTAGAAGAAGAGCGAGGATGGTTAAGTCTAGCTCCTGGACGAGCTGTGAAGGTGATGGGCGCGGTGAAACAACCCGGACGATTTGAATGGTCTGATGAAATGAGTTTAATCGATCTTTTAGCTCACGCTGGGGGGCCGACAGACCATGCAGACATTGCTAACATCCGTATTATTAGCAATGAGCATGATAAGAAGGGACGGTTGATTACAAAACGTTTTGATTTGCGTAAGTTTTCTGAAAAAGGCGGTGAGTTATCTTCTGTGCCAGTAATTAAGGCAGGTTATACCATACAAGTTCCAGAACTTCCTCAATCACCTATTGATAATAAAGCGATGTGGACCCAGATCGATAAAAAGAATTCGATTTATATTTTTGGTGAAGTTGGAAAACCAGGACGCTACAAATTTAGTAATCAGCTGAATTTTCTTGATATTTTATCGGCAGCTGATGGTCCTACGCCAAAAGCGGATTTACGCGATGTACATGTAATTGATAGGCAGGGTATTTACCCGCAAGTGGTACATGTGAATCTTGCGTTATACTTTCAAACAGGCGATTCGGAATTAATACCCAAAGTGTTACCTGGAGATGCGATTTATCTTCCACCAAAAAGTAACGATGCTGTTGAAATTAATACCAAGCATGTGGTTAAAGTTTTAGGAGAAGTTAAAAATCCCGGCCGTTATCGTTTTACCAGTGATCTGACGATTCTGGATTTACTTGCAGCTGCGGGTGGTCCAACCAACTCAGCGTTAGTTTCGAGAATTTTAGTTGTCAATATGGGAACTGGGCTGGAAGCAAAGGCGAGTGTCTTTAATTTACTAAAATTTTCAAAAACTGGCGATATCAGGATGTTGCCTGCTATTCGCGAGGGTGATGTTATTTATGTACCTAATAATGATGAAGATTATAGAAAACAAGTTACTCAATTCTTGCAAAATTTTGCAAATGTTGCACTTGTTATTTATTCACTAGGTTCTCTGAAATTATGACGCAATTAGCAAAAAGCAGTAAGGCGATTAATAAGCTCTATATAGAAATTTTGGCTCATGAAAGTAAAACTATTTGTTTTACCTCGCCTTTATTTACCGAAGGAATTACTACTATAGCCAGTGCCGTAGCAAAGGCTGCTACAGCTTTTGGCCGTAAAGTTCTCTATTGTGATTTTGGAAATTACAATACCTCGTTGAGTAAGCAATTGAACCTTGAATTCAAAGCAACCCAAGGCAGTATTTTGGAGCAAGCTTTTGATAATATTAAATACAGTGACAAGGATGGTTTTTACATAATGCCCCTTCCTGGTCCACGCCCTTTCGAACTCAGCTTGATTGAAAAGGAGATGTTAAATGATTTGTTTAATAAATTAAAAGAACAATTTGATTTAATCATCATCGACTGTCATTGCTTTAATAAATATCAACCACATACGATTTCAACCCGATATTTAAGCGAGGCAGCTAATGCAACTGTCCTTATCGTTCTTTCTGGTGTCACGACTAAAGAAGCGGTAGAGGAAACAGTGGAAGAAATGAAAAAAATTGGTACTCACCTAATCGGTTGTGTCATGAATGATTTCAAGTATCCACGACTCATAGACGAACTTTATAAAGAAACCAGTCGTTTGGACCGATATGTTCCTAAATTTGCTGAATATCTTCGTCAAAAAATGCGTAATTCAGTTATATTAAATATGGAAATTTGATATCAAGGAAACAAGTAACGGACCCATGTGCAACATCGGTTACATGATCTTAAGGATGAGCATGAAATTTTTAAAAATTATTTTAGCATTCATTCTGACCCAACAATCTTATGCATCTGTAATGGGTATTGGAATTGGAGGCGGGGGAGCGCAGGGTGGAATTAGCTTTGACCCACTTTCTCCAGGCCATGTTTATATTGGCAGTGATATGGGGTTAGTCTACGAATCTTTTGATTTTGGTACTACCTGGAGTCCTATTAGTCGAAAAAAAATAGGCTTTTATGTCGATTTGGATCATCAAAGCCATATGGGGTTTGATAATTCAGGTGGATTATATTGGGCAGCAGGAGGATGTGATCCACAAATCAGTTTAGACAGAGGTAAAACATGGCAGCCCATAAAGACTCTTGCGGACATGCTACCTGAAAATTGTCTTGCTGAGAGTACAAGAATTAAATATTGGTTTTTCTCCAAGGATGACTTAAAAATGGTAGGTGTTGGAACTACGTCTGGCTTATTAATTAGTCGCGATCTTGGAAAAACCTGGACACGACTTTTTTCTAATCAGGACAGTTTAAGCTCCTTAATGGTTGATAAGAGCACACTTTATCATGCAACAAATGCTGGCATTTTTAAATTTAACCCACAAACAGCACAAGTGGCCCCCCTGTTAACTGAAGCATTGTCTGCGGCGGCGATGGGCAAGGATAGCAAAGGTTTAACTCTTGTTGGTGTAGAAAAAACTGACAATTCAAGAAAAAGAATGTTCATTAAACCAGCTAAAGAAGAGGTATTCTCTCAGCAAACACAACCTGTTGGAACATTTGTCCGCATGAGTCCAAATAATTCTTCTATTATTTACTTTACCGGAAATTCAAATATTGGCGAAGGCGCTGCTATTTGGATGACGGAAGATAGTGGTTCTCATTGGACACAGCGTTATACAGACGATTCAATAGCCTATCGTGAGGGTAAAATTAATCCTAATCCGGTAGGTCTCTATGTGGGCTTTTGGGATAGTGGGTATAATGATTTTCAAGTCGCGCCTAATGATCCAAATCTTATAGCCGGCAGCGGAAATTTCTTTTTTAAATTGTCCACAAATGCAGGGGAACAATGGAAATTTCCATATGCAAAATTAAGTCCAGCAACTGATAATGTGAGTAAAAGCAATTTTTGGGCTTCAACAGAGCTTAACCCCGTAAGTGCTTTTTTTATAAAACAAAATCCCTCAAATAACAATATGATTGTTGCAGGTTTAGCAGATATCGGTTGTGTTCTAAGTTTAGACCATGGCCTTACATGGCGTATGTGCAATATCCCTGACATGAACACGACATATGATGTCGTATTTAATCCGGGAAATCCCAATCAACTCTTTGCCGCTGCTTCATCCATGCATGATTTTCCAAATGATTGGTATGCAGATATTCATAATGATGTTCCTGGTGGTATTTTTGTCTCTGATGATGCTGGTGTTAATTGGCGACGAGTGTCACCTGATGAGAGCGAATATCAAAATCCCTATTTAGCATTAGCAATTGATTTCAAAAAGTCTCCTTGTCACATGTATGCAGGTACAAAGGGTAAAGGCATTATTGCTAGTTTTGACTGTGGTAGCAATTGGCAGAGGTTAAATAATGGGTTTGAACCTTTAGAAACTTCTGTTGACTCATCAGAACAAAAAGGATCTTTGATTTTCCCAAGTATTAAAATATCTCCAGTAACAGGTGATGTTTATGCGATTCATGCAGGTAATCGATTGTGGCAACATGCGGATAATCCTTTCATAAAATATACCGGAATTTATAAACTCAATAAAAATACGAATACTTGGAGACAATTGGGAAGACCTCCGAAGATACAAGGTCCAGGTCCTGTTTTAGGTAATTTATACTGGAAATATCCACTGGATTTTGCTGTTGATTGGAGCAATCCCAAGCAACTGTATTTAGTTGACATGGCAACGGCAGGTACTTGGAAAATTAACGGTCTTTGGTCAAGCTCTGACGAAGGAATAACATGGCAACAAGTCTTAAATTTTGATGGAGCGCGAAAGGTTTTAATTAAGAATCACGATGTTTTTGTTGTTGGCTGGGCTGATCCAGATGAGCCTTTTATGTATCATGCAGCCCAAGGTGGTCAGTTTGAGCCAGTAAATGTTGCGCTACCTTTACAGCGAGTGAATGATCTTCTAATTGATGAACAGGGTTTTATTTTTGCGACTTTTGGTGGGGGGCTATTTAGGCTGAACACAGTAACTGATTGAGAATACTGAAGCAAGTGTTCTGACGGCATACTCTATAGTCCCTTTTTATCTAACTTAGATATTACTTCGCATAATATTTGTGCATACTCATTGATCATAGACTCATTGTCTCCTTCAATCATAATCCGCAATATTTGCTCTGTACCTGAAGGTCTAAGTACTATGCGACCTTTACTTTTCAAAGCCTTTTCCAAATGTTCAACTGCTTGAATGACTTCGGGATGAGATACCAATAAGCTGGCGTTATGTGTTTTTAAATTGACTAAAGCTTGCGGTAACAAATGAAGGCTTTGCGTTAGCTCATACAATGATTTATTCTGCATAACCATAATCAAAAGAACTTGTAATGCAGTAATAATCCCATCTCCTGTCCTTGCTTTATCAGAACAAATAATATGACCAGAGGTTTCACCGCCGAGTGTCCAATTTTTCTTTCTTAGCATTTCCTGAACGTATCGATCTCCTACTTGAGAGCGAAGAAAAGGGATACCTAATGATTTAAGTGCTTGTTCAAGACTATAATTACTCATCAAAGTGCCTATCACTCCACCATTAAATACACCCCGTTGGTACCTGTCTTCAGCAATAATGTAAATAATCTGATCACCATTAACGAGATTGCCTCGGGAATCTACTAAAATAACCCTATCTCCATCACCATCCAGACCAATACCAACATCAGCACCCTCATCAAGCACTTTTTTTCTTAATAACTCAGGAGCTGTGGAACCGCAATTTTGATTGATATTAAAACCATCAGGTTTTACCCCTATGGAAATTACTTTCGCGCCTAATTCAGAAAATACGTTTGGTGCGATATGATACGTTGCGCCATTGGCACAATCCACGACTATTTTGAAATTGGTGAATCGAGACTTGAACGGAATTGTGGATTTACAAAATTCAATATAACGACCGGCCGCATCATGAATCCGTGTCGCTTTACCTAACTGAAATGAAGGTACGGTTTGCAATTTTTTCTCTAATTCAGCTTCTATTGCAAACTCCAGACTCTCAGGAAATTTGCTTCCCTCTGATGAAAAAAACTTAATTCCATTATCTTCAAATTGATTATGGGAAGCACTAATTACAATGCCTATATCTGCTCTAAGCGTCTGGGTAAAATAAGCAATTCCAGGGGTAGGCATAGGGCCTAATAAGGCTATATCAACCCCCGATGCGGATAATCCTGCTTGCAAAGCAGATTCCAACATATAGCCAGATATTCGGGTGTCTTTCCCAACAACGACTTTGCTCTTTGCTTTTTGGTTGAGCAAATTTCCTACTGCCCAGCCTAATTTTAAAACAAACTCAGGGTTGATATTTGATAGCCCAACGCGGCCACGTATCCCATCTGTTCCAAAATATTTTCGTTGACGCATCCTTTCCACCTTAGAATTTAATTTGAGCGCTGAGTCCCTTTGGGCAAATTTCTAAATTAAATATCGCTAGCATCTAGATGCATTATAGCTAAAAATAAAAGATATGGAGTCAATAATCCATCAAATCCAATGCTCCATTACTTAGAGTTATCCGACCAAATGGTTTATATGCGAGATTGCCGTTGATTTTTTTCCTAAATAATCCCGCTTGTTCGAACCTTCTGGTCGCAATGAGCTTACAGGTAAATTAGAGTAAATGTTCAAGTCCATAGATCAATGTAGATAATCCTGTAACTTTCTGACAGGACAAAATTATCCCCGGCATAAAAGAGCGACGGTCAATGCAGTCATCCGTAATGGTGAGTGTTTCACCCACACTGCCAAAAACGACTTGTTGACGAGCAATAACGCCAGGAAGCCGCAAGGAATGGATGTTGATATCACAATGTACTCCGCCACGAGCACCAGGAATTAATTCTTTGAGATTTAATTTGTTTTTAGGATTTTTCCGGGCTGAAGCAATCATTTCAGCAGTTTTTAAGGCCGTTCCTGATGGCGCATCCAGCTTTTGTTGATGATGTGCTTCAATAATTTCGACTTCAGGAAAATATTCAGCCGCTTTGGCGGCAAAGACCATCATCAAAACCGCACTTATAGAGAAATTAGGTACAATGATTCCCCCCAAACGATGGCTTTCACAAAGGGCGGTTAATTCCTTTATGTGGCCTGGAAGAAGTCCAGAGGTTCCAATAACTGGACGTGCCCCATGATTTATAATTGTGAGACTATTTTGATAAACACAATCTGCGCGAGTTAGATCAACAACAATTTGCGCCTTGGTATCTTTAATGGCTTGGGCCAAATCATCTTCTTTGCCAAGTTGGGCGACTAATTCAAATTCCTGGTGGTTATCAAGGGTCTCACAAGCCAAAGCGCCCATCTTACCTTTAGCCCCATTGACAATAACTCGAGTTAACATAGTTCTCCTTAGGATTTCAGTTTTGCTTTTCTTTTTTGGGAGGATATTGTGTTCGCAAAGCCCAAACGGTTGCAAATGGCCATCCAATTACCGTGGCTTGTAACGCCAAGGCGACAAAGGCACCCCCAGGATTATCATTCATAAGAAATATGACCCATGGAAAAAATAATGCAATAAATAACATAAATAATTTTTTTATGAAATCTGTCATATGTTGCTCCATCAGTTATATCAAAAGGGCATATTAATCAAGACACAAAGATAATATCGCATCGATATTTAAGAATTAAAGAGTACGATCTATAAAAAATCCTGTTATCATTATAGGACTATCATCACCTATTTTTCTACTTTGATTTCTTATTTTTATTTACTGTACTGAACATGGTTCAGAGTGCTTGCAAACAATCATCAAACATTGTACATTGTGCGCTCATTCTTAAGGCGAATGATTTCATTTTCCGGATATGACATTCAATATCTAACAAGGGTACACTAATGAGAAAACAGGAGCTGCACCCACGCACTGCCGTTATTAACAAAGCTCAAAAAATTAAGTCTAAAAAAGCACGCACAGACGCATTATTGTGGCTCGCTGCCCATTTCCCCGCAGCATTTGATAATTCATTACGAATCCGTCCATTAAAAGTGGGGATTATGGATGATATCTTGCAGCATGCTGATGAGGCTGAAGCAGCGGGGATTTCCAAAAGTAAATTAAGAGAAGCAGTAGTTTTATTTACGCGTCGACTTGATTATTTGGCATGCCTGAAACTACGAGAAATGCGTGTTGACTTACATGGTAATGACGTCGCCGAGGTGACCGAAGAAGAAGCGGAGCATGCAGCAACCAAAATTAGAAAGCGTGTTGAAAAAAGTGTAAGAAACGCTCGAAAAACTCAGGTAGAAAAGACGACACATCAAACATCTTCGGCTCAGCAAAGTTCAGCTTTTCAATCGCAGATAACCGGTCAATCCTCTACGCCTACAGAGGCTCACTTTCCAACCTACCCAGTACGCTCTTCAACGTATAACACCTTAAATACTCCAGCACAACCAGTTAGGACAACAGCTGTAGTCGTAAAAAATAAAACGACCAGGCAATATGATCCGGATGCTGTGGCTCGTTTGAAAGAGAAATTGGGATTATCTCGAAGTGAGAAAAAAGAAATCATCGAGTAGTTCATTTTTTTACTTTGAACAACGTAGCCTGGGTGCAGCGTAGCGAAACCCGGGTTATTCTGTAAATCCTCCCCGAACGCTATTTCGTTATACCCAAGTTCAATAAATTCTTCCCCGAATAATACAATCAGCATTCATTATTCGTGATTCATATTAAGTAAATAAAAGAATGAAATAACTATTTGAATATTAATTATTATTGGATAATATCAACTGAACTGAAAACGACATTCCATTTTTAATTTTTTTAATGGGGGAGTTGTGTTTAAAAAAAGAGAAGAACAAAAAATTGCTACAAATAAAGGAAGCTTTTCTCAAGTTCCTAATGAAGTCATGTATCTGGTGATGTTTTTCCTTGACGTGAAGTCGTTAAGTCATTTAGCTATGACCAATTCAACCTTCAACGAACTGGTTTCTAATTATCCAACGCAAATTTATGTCAAAATATGTAATAAAGAATATAAAGGAACCTATTCACAAATACATACTCAATTTATTGAGTACCTACGAATCCAGCAGGCTGAAATTGTTCGCCAAAAGCGGAGCGAAGAAGAAACAGCGATTGAAAAGCTTAAAAACTCTGTTAAAGCCAAAAAATATAACATAAGTCAAACGTGGGATGTTCCCCTTAAAAAGTCATGCATCACCCAGGAAGAAAAAGCTGCAGTAGGATGCTGTTGTACTTTGGGTTTAATCGGTGGCATTTTAGTTTCCTGTTTCACTCCCATGCCTTGGTTCTTAACTACTAGTTTAGGTATGGGGGCAGGAGGAGCAATGCCTTTGGTTGTTTCGCGAACGATCCGGTGTTGTTGTGGAAAATGCTTGCAGTGTAAGGAACATCAGCTCGCCACCAAAGAGGAAAATCTGCATAAAAATTATCCTTCTTCCCCAAGTATGAAAATGTGAAATGAGGCATTAGTGCTGATAACTGTAATTTGAGGCTTATATTCAGATCTTAACTTAGTATTTTTAAAGTAAAAATCTTTGATCTTTGCTCACCTCACCTGACCTTTTACAATTGAGCGGGTGATGGGAATCGAACCCACGCCATCAGCTTGGGAAGCTGAGGTTCTACCATTGAACTACACCCGCAAAAGAAAGGAGTCTTCTACTTTTGCTTTTACCAGAACGTATATCCTATAAGCGGCGTTTAAACCCGGATAATTTCCATACTGTTTGTACCACCTGCTGTACCTATCTTGCGACCACGTGTTAATAAAACAAAGTTTTGCGGCTCAAGATGGCCCGATTTTACTAATTCTTCAAGAACTTGCTGATTCAAGGTTTCAGCGGCAAATTGATGATAATTCATGAACACCGGAAAAACATTATGGGCAAGGCACAAGCGACCTATGGTTCGCTTATTGGCCGATACAGCGATAATAGGAACTTTACTTTGTTGTCTGGATATCCATAATGCGGTATCCCCTGACTCGGTCAACGTGATAATTGCCTGGATGGGGAAATGATTGGCTGCATGCATTGTTGCCATGGCAATCGCCTGATCCGCGCGTTGATAATGGCAGGTTTCATCATTACTATCATAATAAAAACTGGCATGTTTTTCGGTGCTTAAGCAGATCTTGTTAACCATAGTCAACACTTTTACTGGAAATTGGCCACTCGCTGTTTCTGCAGATAACATCACAGCATCTGTCCCATCTAATATAGCATTGGCCACGTCAGAGACTTCTGCGCGTGTAGGTTGTGGATTGCTAATCATTGATTCCATCATTTGCGTAGCTGTTATCACTACCTTGTCTAATCGACGGGCTTCGCCAATAATGTGTTTTTGGATTGCAGGTACTTCTGCTGCGCCTATTTCAACACCTAAATCGCCGCGGGCAACCATAATTGCATCAGCTTCTTGAACAATTTCAGTTAAATATTGCAATGCTTCTGTTCGTTCAATTTTGGCAATTACAGGAATTTTTTTGCCAAATTCATTCATGAGCTCACGGGCATGACGAATGTCGTCCGCATCTTTTACGAAAGACAAACTGATGTAATCTACTTCAGCTTCAATTGCTGTGCGTAAATCACGCTTGTCTTTATCCGTCATGGTTCTGGCGGCTAACCCACCTCCTTTTCTGTTTAATCCTTTAAGATCACTCAAGACACCGCCTTCAATCACAGTGCAGTGAATTTGGGATCCAGAAATACTCGTAACCTCCAGCTCAACCAAACCATCATTAAGCAGTAAATGATCTTCTGGAGTCAGTTCACGGGAAAGATTGGGGTATGCGACTGAAACTTCGTGATTATCACCTAACAATTCTGGGGCATCACAATCTAAAGTGAAGGCTTGGCCTTCAACCAACGTGATTGATTTATCTTTAAAACGGCCAATCCGAATTTTAGGCCCTTGTAAATCCGCCATTACTGCCAATGGACGATTTAATTCTTCAGCAATTTCTCGAACTAAGGCAATGAGCTGCAATGCCGATGCATCAGCATGAGAAAAATTGATGCGTACCACGTCAACACCTGCTGTTAACATGGCGCGAAGTGTTGTCGGATTATTACTGGCCGGTCCTAATGTTGCAACGATTTTAGTTTGTCTTAACATCTTTTGCACGCTCCTGCAAAATGGCAACAGCTGGCAGGGTTTTTCCTTCTAAACACTCAAGAAATGCCCCACCGCCTGTGGAAACATAAGAAATTTGCTGATTCAGATCATAGAGATCAATCGCGGCAAGGGTATCACCACCACCAGCAATTGAAAAGGCATCGCTTTCAGCAATAGCAATCGCTAACGCCCGTGTTCCATAGGCAAATTGTGCAAATTCGAAAACCCCAACCGGGCCATTCCAAATGATGGTTTTAGCCTCATTAATAATATCTACATACTCACTAACCGTCATGGGACCAATATCAAGGATCATGTCATCAGTGGCAACATTTTGTAAGGACTTATTATAGGCAGGGCACTGTTCGCTAAACGATTTACCCACTACAACATCAGTTGGTAAGGGAATACGACACCCTTTTTCTTCAGCGATTTGGAGAATTTCTCGTGCTTCATCCAGTAAAGCTTCTTCATAAAGAGAAACGCCAATTTCAAATCCCTGGGCTTTGAGGAATGTATTTGCAATACCGCCCCCAGGGATTAAATAATCAACAAGGGTGACTAATTGGCGTAACAAACTGAGCTTTGTTGAAACTTTGGCGCCACCAACAATTGCGACAATCGGTTTTTCTGGTGCGGCGAGCGCTTTTTCTAAAGCATTAAGTTCACGAACTAATAAGGGGCCCGCAACGGCAATCGGTGCAAATTGTGCGACACCGTATGTAGAAGCCTGGGCTCGATGCGCTGTACCAAAAGCATCCATAACAAAGACATCACAGAGATTGGCAAGTTTTTTGGCCAGCTGTTCTTCATTGTTCTTTTCACCGACATTAAAGCGTACGTTTTCGCAAACGACTAACTCTCCTGGTTTCACATCCACACCATTGAGGTAATCGCTTACAAAATGTACAGGATAGTCCAGATTGTTTTGCAAGTATTCTGCAATGGGTTCCATAGAAAAGCGTCGTTCAAATTTTCCTTCTTCAGGACGGCCTAAATGAGATAAAACCATCACTGCAGCGCCAGCATCCAAGGCAGCTTTTAATGTGGGTAATGCTGCTTGCAATCGTTGATCACTGGTAATAATTCCCTCTTTGATTGGAACATTCAGATCTTCACGAATTAGTACCCGTTTCCCAGACAGGTCTACATCGCTCATTTGTATCAGACTCATCAGTATCTCCATGCTGGGGTTTTAGCAACTCATCATTTGTTGTGCTGTATCAAGCATACGATTAGAAAAACCCCACTCATTATCATACCAGGCTACGATTTTCACTAGATTTCCAAATACCTTGGTTTGAGTGGTATCAAAAATGGACGATGCAGGATTATGGTTAAAATCACATGATACTAAAGGATCATCATTGATTTGCAAGATGCGGCTTTTAGCCTGGCGTACGATGTCATTGACTTCTTTTACCGTGGTTTCACGCTTTGCTGTAAAGGTCAAATCGATAACGGAAACGTTAAGAACCGGAACACGCATCGCAAAGCCATCAAGTTTTCCTGCTAACTCAGGTAATACTAATCCTACTGCTGCTGCTGCGCCTGTTTTTGTTGGAATAATGGAGTGAGCTGCAGCACGAGCGCGGCGCAAATCCTCGTGACTTCCATCCAAAAGCATTTGGTCATTAGTATAGGCATGCACTGTATTCAATAAACCGTGTTCAATGCCTAAAGCATCATTTAAAGGCTTCACAACGGGTGCCAGGCAATTTGTGGTGCAAGAAGCATTGGAAACGATAAGATCGGAAGCTTTGAGCGTGTGGTGGTTTACTCCATAAACAATGGTTGCATCCACATTTTTTCCTGGAGCGGAAATCAATACTTTTTTCGCACCAGCAGTAATATGCTGCATTGCTTTTTCTCGTTCAGTAAAGAAGCCGGTGCACTCTAGAACCAAATCAATGTTTAGCTCTTTCCAAGGCAAGTTTAGAGGGTTACGCTCAGCGATGATTTTGATTGCATGGCCATCAATTACTAACATGTCGCCTTCAACGCTCACATCGGATGCGAAACGGCCATGTGTTGTGTCATAACGGGTCAGATGGGCTGTAGTTTCAATTGCAGATAAATCATTGATTGCAACGATTTCAAGTTCATTTTGTTTTTTGGATTCAAAAATTGCTCTTAAGACACAACGGCCAATGCGGCCATAGCCATTAATTGCGACACGTATTGTCATATTACTTCTCCAATTTTAATAATGAGTTTCTTATCTCAAGTCAAGCGTCTCATGGCAGTGAAGTTTTACTTCATCCACCCTACATTTATTTTTTGTTTACTAATGTATCCAATGTCTTAATTATTCGCTCCACAGTAATATCAAAGTATTGGTATGCCTGATTTGCTGGAGCCGATACACCAAAACTATCCAGGCCAATTACGGCACCTTGTAAGCCAACGAATTGATACCAATAAGCTGAGCTTGCGGCTTCAATTGCTATACGAGTGTGAATATTTTCGGGCAATACCTGATTTTTATAATTTTGGTCTTGCTCCAGGAATCGTTCTGCACAAGGCATTGAAACCACTCTCACCTTAAGTCCTCGTGATTTCACTTGCTCTGCTGCCGCGATTGCCAACTGCACTTCCGAGCCTGTTGCAATTAAGATAGCATCAGGTGTGCCATCACAATCGATAATGATATAACCTCCTTTTTTAATTAACGCTGCCGCGGTTGCACCATGGGGCAATGCAGGTAAATTTTGTCTTGAAAGCAGTAAGGATGTTGGCCCATTATGATGCTCCAAAGCGAGCTTCCATGCAACGGCTGTTTCCATTAAATCTGCAGGACGCCACACACTCATACCTGGGGTCATACGCAACATGGATGCATGTTCTACAGGTTGATGTGTTGGGCCGTCTTCGCCTAAACCAATTGAGTCATGAGTAAAGACATAAATAACGCGTTGTTTCATTAACGCACTTAAACGTATTGCATTGCGTGCATAATCTGCAAAAACCAGGAATGTGCCACCGTAAGGAATAAATCCTCCATGGACTGCCACGCCATTCATGATTGCAGCCATACCAAATTCCCGCACCCCATAGCACAGATAGTTACCCGAATAGTCCTCACCGGTGATGGCTTTGCTTCCTGACCAATCCGTATTATTGGAACCAGTTAAATCGGCTGAGCCACCAAGCATTTCCGGCAGTATACGAGCAAAATGTTCAATACATTGCTGTGACGATTTACGGGTCGCGATTGCTTTGTCATTGCTAAGACATTGATCAAAAAACGCATTGCTGTGGTCTTGCCAATCATCAGGGAGATCGCCATTAATGCGGCGCAAAAATTCATAATGTTCTTGGGGATATTGTTGTTGATATTGGTTTAAAAGAGCGAGCCATTGCTGTTCCTCTTTTTCCCCTTGTTCTTTGTGACTCCATTGCTGATAAATTGCATCAGGTATAACAAAAGGCTCATGCTTCCAGTTAAAAAATTCGCGCACATTGGCAACGTCTTTTGCACCTAAGGCAGAACCATGGGCTTTTTCACTGCCTGCTACGGAAGAGCCAAGTCCTATTATTGTTTTGCAGATAATCAGTGTGGGTTGGGTGGTATTGGCTTGTGCCTGGAGAATGGCTTGCTCAATCGCCTCCATATCATGGCCATCTACTGCTTCGATGACTTGCCAACGATATGCTTTAAAACGTTGGGCTGTATCATCAGTAAACCAAGACTCAACGTTACCATCAATTGAAATCCCATTGTCATCATAAAAAACAATCAGTTTTCCTAACTCTAAAGTGCCGGCGAGGGAACAGGCTTCGTGTGAAATGCCTTCCATGAGACATCCATCACCAGTAAAGGTATATGTATAGTGATCTACAAGATTAAAACCATCACGGTTAAAGTGCGTTGCCAGAACGCGCTCTGCTAAAGCCATACCTACTGCGTTTGCCAAGCCTTGCCCTAGAGGACCAGTAGTTGTCTCTACTCCAGGGGTATGACCAAGCTCTGGGTGTCCGGGAGTTTTGGAATTTAATTGACGAAAATGCTTCAAATCGTCGATGGAGAGTTTATATCCACTCAGATGCAATAATGAATAAAGCAACATGGAACCATGTCCATTAGATAGTACAAACCGATCGCGATTAAACCAATGAGGATTTTGCGGATTATGTTTTAAAAATTTGTTCCATAACACGGTGGCAATATCAGCCATGCCTAAAGGCATTCCTGGATGTCCTGATTTGGCTTGTTCTACTGCGTCTACACTTAAAATGCGAATGGCATTAGCTAATTCTTTGGAAAGATTCATGGGTTCTCTTGTACGCTTAATTAGGTGAGATATTGTCGCTCAGAAGACATGAATCAGCAAGAAAATAAGTGCATTTTTGATCATTTTTCTGCAAAAAGACTTAATTTTGCCCTGATCTTTTGTTTTTTGAGCAAGCTAAAACGACAAATTAACTTACCTATAGTATAGATCGAATAAGCCTAATAAAGGGGCTTCCTTGGCGAAGAAAGAGTATGTATATTGTTATTGATAAATACGCATGCATAGTAACAATAAATAGTTAAAATAGTTCATAAATTTTCTTTTTGTGTGATTTTATATATAATTAGGCCTATTTTTTTACTTTCAAAGTTATTTATAGACAATAAGCAAATGATCAATATAGAATTGTTTATTTGATATCCCGAAATTCCAAATTCATTTTAGGACATCATGACCCCATTAATTCGACATTTACAAGAAACGTTCCCTGAATTATCTATCCCTCTGTCCGGGCAAATTGCTATGAACTGGACATTCAAAAAAGATCTTAAGAAGCTAGGTCCTGATTTTTATCGCAAGATTATCCCTCTTCATTTGGTTATGAACCTTGAATATAGTCTTTTAGGGCAACAACTAAGGGCTAAATTCCTGTCCAAGCAGGCAATCGATCAAGAAGAACTCAAAGAGCAGCTTTTTGCGGCATTGATAATGGCTGAGCTTTTAGAGGAGATTTATGAGCACTACTTGATCATACCAAGAGAAGTGACGCGTTTAGGTCAGCAACAAAATTTATATCGTGAATTGTTAGAATTAATAGGAGCACCGCCACAACGGCAGAAAAAAGTAGAAGACAGCACTTCGTTTACCCAACAAATACGTAATACAACGCTCGAGATTAATTTATATCGTTTGTTATTAATTCGCTCCAAACGGGCATTGGATCTGTTGGCTCTTCTTAATACAAGCTCGGAATCATATCGACATTTTGTCAGAATAATGGGCAAGCTTATGGATCCTATTTTGACACATCTATCATGGTTTTTTTGGTTACCCCGTTTGTTAGTGAATCTTTTTGTAGTAACAAAGCATACGCTGCCTGGATGGTGGATGGAGAATGAGGAATACTCTTTGGGCTGGTCTGTGCGTCTTAGCGCCCAAATAAAGCGGCGTTGGTTTGAATTAGGTAATGACATTGCCTGGGTTGGAGCAGGATTGGTTAATTGTTTTATCTTAACTGGTGCATTGGCCCCATGGGCAATTTATGTGTCGCTCGCTGTTTTTGCGTTTGACGTCATCATGGCGATGACGAGGGCTTATATTGAATTGAGTCGTTTAAATGAATTGCGAACACACTATTCCGCAATGCTAAATAACCCAAGTAATGCGAGAGAGTATAGAGAAATAAAGGAGCATATTAAGGCAATAGATAACCAAATTGCTTTTGAGCGATTTCGACTTGGCTCCCATGTAACAACTACGACGCTTATTTTTCTGGCAATGTGTTGTGCTCTTCCTATGTTTGCAGCGAATCCAATTATTCCGTTCATTGCCGCAATGTGTTTGGTTACGATTTGTCTAGTTAACTTTGCCTTAACAGAACAGCTTAACCAATATCGACCTAAAGATACAATCGATCGTTCAGTTGCCTTGGCAAAATTGGGATTCTTTAGCAAAAAGGAACAGCCAACGGTTGATTTGGATTTAGAGCATGGTGAAGAAGATGATTTATCATTCAATAATTCACTGTGTTATGTCTAAACAAAGCCTGAGTGAAAAGGCGTAAGCCGTAACCAGATAAATCAGAGAAAAGCCTCAATTTTCACTGCCCCTCAACCAGAGTATATGAATGATTTGATTGAAGTATAGAGGCTTTATTAATTGAATGTTATGCTTTATGTCTTGTATCTATTTTCAAAGGTAAAGCATGTCAGCATCAGTCGGATTACCCCAATTTAGTCATATAGATGTTAATCATTTTCAAGCTCATCTTGATGCCATATTAAAAAAGCATTTAGATGAAGTTGATCGTTTACTTAAAGAAAATCCTCATTATACGTGGGATAATTTAATGTATCCTCTAGAGGATATGGCAGATGAGCTGGAGCGTTTTTGGTCGCCAATGTCTCATTTACATGGAGTAATGGATTCTCCGGAGTTACGCAAATGCTATGATGCGTGCTTGCCGCTTCTTTCAGCATATGAATCTGCAATGGGCCATAATCATGAGCTGTATGAGGCCATTAAATCAATTGATAAGCACTCGTTGAATCCGGTACAACAAAAGTTGATCGCCGACAGTTTGCGTGATTTTGAATTATCAGGAGTTGCCCTGGATAAAGAACGTAAAAAACGATTTGAAGCAATTCAGACACGCCTGGATGAGTTAACCAATCAATTTGAACATAATATTCTGGACGCTACCCAAGCATTTACTTTGCACATTAACGATTCAACGCGGTTGAGAGGATTACCCGCGCACGCTTTAAATACAGCGAAAGAAGTCGCGGCCGAAAAAGGCCTTGAAGGACATGTGCTTACCCTTGAGTATCCTTGTTATCAAGCAGTAATGACCTATGCCGAAGATCGAGCATTACGCGAAGAGATGTACCAAGCCTATATTACCCGAGCCTCAGATCAAGGCCCAAATGCAGGAGCCTACGACAATACCCCGTTGATGAAGGAAATTTTAGCGTTACGTCATGAAAAAGCGGAGCTTTTAGGTTTTAACAACTATGCAGAATTGTCGATTGCGACCAAAATGGCAGAATCCACCAGCCAAGTTAGAGAGTTTATGAATGATTTGGTTAAGCGCATCCACACACAAGCAACAACGGAGTTCAAGCAACTGGAGCAATTTGCTGCGGAAGAATTTCAGATTAATCCCGTCAAACCGTGGGACGTCGGGTATTTGTCTGAAAAGCGAAGACAAGCTTTATTCACTTTGTCACAAGAAGATCTACGTCCTTATTTTCCGCAACCCAAGGTAATGCAGGGTTTATTCGATTTGGTTAAAAAACTTTATGGAATGTCCATTGAAGAAGTAAAAGGGGTTGATATTTGGCATAAGGATGTCCAATGTTTTTGTGTGGTCGACGAGCACAATACGGTTCGTGGTTACGTGTATACTGATTTATTTGCCAGACCCAACAAACACAGTGGTGCATGGATGGATTCGTTGCAAAGCCGCAGAAAATTGGAAGAAGGTAGGGTACAGTTACCTATTGCAACCTTGACCTGTAATTTTGCCAAAGCATCTGCCAATAAACCCGCGATGTTATCGCATGAAGAAGTAGTCACTTTATTCCACGAATTTGGTCATTGCCTGCATCACATTTTAACCCAGGTTGATTATCTGGGAGCTTCAGGCATTAACGGAGTAGAATGGGATGCTGTGGAGTTACCCAGTCAATTTTTTGAAAATTGGTGTTGGGAGAAAAGTGGTTTGGATGTTTTGACTGCGCATGTGGACAGCGGCGAACCGATTCCAGAGTCACTTTTTGAACGTTTGATCGCCGCAAAAAATTTCCAATCAGCAATGGCGATGTTACGACAAATGGAGTTTTCAATATTCGATTTCCGTATTCATCAAGAGTATACGCCAAATCAGGACGCTTTGGTTGAGAATATCCTAGCTGACGTACGCTCTAAAACAAGTGTTGTTCCTGTGGTTCCTTACAATCGTTTTCCACAGAGTTTTAGTCATATATTTGCAGGTGGATATGCTGCAGGGTACTACAGTTACAGTTGGGCAGAGGTCTTATCGAGTGATGCTTTTTCTCGTTTTGAAGAAGAGGGCGTTTTAAATCCCCAAACAGGACATGATTTCCTGCATCACATTTTGGAAGCAGGCAGCTCGAAGAAAGCCGCTGAGGCCTATAAAGAGTTCCGAGGCCGCCCGGCAACTGTTGATGCCTTGTTACGCCACAATGGGATTCAAGGCTAAAGCAATCCTGGGTGAGGGCAAAGCCCTAACCCAGGAAATTACTTCCCGAATTTTCAAAAGAAAACTGCTAATCTATACGCATTTTATGTTATACTTAAAGTGTACAAAGGGGGCGACCTGGCTTCGACGTGGGTTGCAAAACCAGAGGTGCATGCCGAGAATGAGAACTCTCGTAAATCAGACTCAACTAAATATAAATGCAAACGATGAAAACTTTGCTGGTGGAGAAGCTATCGCTGCCTAATAAGCACTTTAGTTAAACCATCACTGTGTACTGGCCAATAAACCCAGTATCCCGTTCGACCGAGCCCGCTTATCGGTATCGAATCAACGGTCATAAGAGATAAGCTAGTGTCTTAATCCATCCCGTATTAAGATGCGAAATTCAGGGAATCGCTGTGTAGTATCCTGCCCGTCGGAGAATGCACAGTTAAATTAAAAGACACGGCTACGCATGTAGAGCTGAAGGCAGAGGATTTGCGGACGCGGGTTCGATTCCCGCCGCCTCCACCAACTTATTGATTTATAAAGAATTTTTTATTAACTTGTTCCCGCTGGTTATTTCTTCTTTTAATAAATATTAATAAGTAACTATCTAATTATATTTGAAATCTGATTTTTTAATCATCTATTCACCTCCTGATAGTATATTTTGAAAGTCCCCAATTTATGCCCAAAAAATGAAATTTAAATAGCTCGACTATAGTTAATTGTATATTGCTAATCATTTATACAGATATACAGATTTTTATTTTAGAGGGATTAGATTATTCATATAATTGTTAGTTTTCTTTTCAATATTCGCAAAATGATGATTTCTAGGAAGCTAAATTCAACAAGAGACAATTAAGATGAACTCATTTTAATAAATATTTTGATCAGAGCTCCTTTATGTTGTATTCCAACATGGAAAATGCAAGCTTTTTAAAATATGTGATTGTTAAATTTCAAAATGCCTGTAATCTTGGCATTAAGTCACAGGAATCGTCATTGCAGAGAGACAACATGCTGGAACATTATGATAAAACAATTGCAATTCTACCTTATGACCTTATTTTAGGGATTTTTTCGGATCCTTGTCTTGGAATCAGAGAACACCTAATCATAAGTCTTGTCTGCAATTTATGGGCTAGACTCTCTTCACACAATACTGTCTGGCAAGCATTATTTTTAAGAAAATTTTCATGGTCTCCTGCTCTTTTTTATACCCATGCTTCCATCAGGGAAAGTTACAAGCAGCAGCTGTCCCTAAACGTCAATTTTGAAGAAAAATGCAAGCCGAATCATCAATGCTCCATGGAGCCTGGATTAATAGCGGCAATTCGGGAAAGTAATCTGGCACGGATTGAAGCCTTGCTGCACTCTGGTCATGGAATATTCGTCAGCTCCCAGCAAAATGTAGGTGGATTTTTCGATGAATACCTGCAAGTGTTATCTGAATCTACAAATCTACCCCCCGTTCTGTTAAAAAAAATTTTTGAAAATGGAATTGTCGATGAAAACATGGAGCGTTATGGAATAAATGGATTTCATATTCTTTGTTTAAAAGGAAATCAGGCATTGCTGGATAAAATATTTACATTGCTTGGCGATGACTTGTTAGAGATAAGTCGTTATGCTGACAGCGATGGTGTTGATTTATTTTCCCATTTATTAAACTATCCATTTTATGAAGACAATCCAGTTGCTTACGCCGATGTTCAAATCGGTGAAGAAACTAATCGTCTGGGTCTTATACTGGAGACATTTTATAATGTACTTGGTAAAACAAGAATGCGCAGTTTGTTAATCACTCCATTTTTCGAATCAGGGCATGAAAGTTTCATCCATGTATTAGCAAATTACATCAGTTATCCCAAGGGCAACCAACATTTCTTTAAGGCATTTTCCTACCTAGAGAGAGAAGATTATTGGATATTATTAGCAGAAGGTTCTAACTATTTTGATATCCCTCTATTCAAACTTATCCACTGTCCCCAATCTTTCAAACGATTAGTACGGAGCTTGGAAGATGATGCACCAAGATTCCTCATGCATAAGAATTGTCATGGATATAGTTTTCTATATTTTCTCCTATGTAACGGCAAATTTTCCTCTATCCCTTTGCTTGAAGAAGTAATGGGACTGGATTTTATTGATTTTCTGGTTATGAAAGACAGCAATGAAAATATGTTAAAAAAAATTCTTGGTACTAGAGTGACCAAGGTTAAGGATATGATTATTCAGGTTCTGAAGTTAATGAAAGATTACGACTGCACGGACATTATTCAGGAGCTCCATGGAAGTCCTGAATTTTTCGATATTGTAAATAAAAATTGTCTTTTAGATGCGAATGAAATTTCAGATATTTTCATTGAATACCTTGATGAGGAAACTTATTCATGTACATTGCTCTAATTTCTCCATCAAATCACTGCATTGGAGCTGAATAGGAGGAAGAAATTCTGTCTGGTCTAGGTAAAAAATTATAGTTGCAAAAAACCTATGCCAGGTTTTGGCTGATGGCAATTAAATTGGATCCCTGGATGTATTATATTTGCAGCTAATTTAGGTCAATTTTGTGTTCTGTTTGCGAGCCCTTAACGGTAGGGGGCTTAAGAAAACTCCCTTTAAATTAAACATGGAAATATATAATACACTGTACTATAATACCTGGTAGCATAATTTGGTTTGCATTTATGAAGCACTTAAAAATAAAAAAATTTAATAATGAAGCAAAAAAAGTTGGTTTAAAGGATGAAACCCTTATCAAAACGTTAGATAACTTTTTTAAGTTAAGTAGGGATGAACAACTACAATACTCTTTGGGGGCTGGGCTTTATAAGTTAAGAATTGCAACAAATGAAGGGCGAGGCAAAAGCGGAGGGGGAAGAAGTATATTAGCTTATAAGAAGGATAATGGAATTTATTGGCTACATTTATTTTCTAAAAACGACAAAGGAAATGTGACGACTTCTGAACTTAAAAAATTAAAACAATTAGCCGATATCATGCTCGGACTTAATGATGAACAAATAAATAAGCTAATTAATTTAGGTGAACTTTGTGAGGTAAATATAAATGTCTAATATACAAGATACAATTAATGATCTTGCACAAGGTCTTTATAAAGCTGAAATTATTGATAAAAAAACATTAAGAAATCTTACCGATCAAGATTTACCTGTTTTACATGAATTTACTGGAGAAGAGATTCAGCAGTTACGGAAAAAACAAAAATTAAGTCAATCAGTATTTGCTAAATATCTTAATGTTAGTCCTGCAATGATTCGTGGGTTAGAACAGGGAAAGCGGCATGCTCATGGTGCAATACTTAAATTACTGAATATCGTAGAAAACCATGGCATCGCTGGTTTACTTTAAGGATATTGGTTTGATCATGACAAGTACTTATAAAGACAGCTAGTTTGGTGTAGATAAATTTAAAGGTGACAAAATGACTAATCAAGTATGGAGCTTTGCCAAAGACATTTTCTAAGTTAACTAACTTAGGAATGATTATGTCTGTAAAAAATAAAACAAAAGATCGTGATATAAACGGTCGTATATGCCGAAAATATACTGGTCCATCTCTCAATTGGAAGGTAGCCTTTCCCAAAGGATGTCCTAAAAGTTGGAGAAATATGTTTATGAACAGACCCAAGCGAAGAAAGAGCAAACAATTATGTCATCAGATTTTAAAAGGAAGTGACTATAATGAACTCAATTTTCCTTTGGGTAATAAAAAGCCTCATTACTATTATTGGTAATGAGGCTCATTTAATCAAAAATAAAATTGACAAAAAAACACAGAAGCAATTGAGAGAAAAACTACCCAATATCTGCCCAAAAAATCAGGGAAATTAATATAACCCTGTAATAACAATAAGTTAGAATAAATTGTCTCGGGTTCGATTCCCGCCGCCTCCACCATAAAATGTTGATATATTAATCATTTTTATATATTGTCCTTTCAAAAGTGTTTATTCGGACTTACCTTTCCACTTAAATTAATCTAATAAACCTTGTTTTTAAAAAATTTAGAATGTTGTCCTAAAACTATTGAAAATAACCGTCCTGGCTTAAGAGCCTGAGGCTTTATTGGGGCGGAAGTTTCCTTAAAAAAATATAAATCAGAAATGACAATAAAAACTGATGAGGCTTTGGTGACAACTAAAAGTGGTCATTTAGTTTAAAAGAAATTGAGAAGTATTTTTGTTGCATTATTCTAGTTTAAGTAAAATAGTCTAAAAAGTACGACTATAGTTTTGCAAATTAACAATTCAAGGCTTGATCCTGTACGTGCATCACCCCATAGGCGTTTTATAGCGCCAACCCAATGTTTTTAAATATATCTATCCTCAATTCGCTCATGCCTGTTTCCCTCTTTACGATGGAGCTAATTTGAGGCAATTCGGACCAAAGTACTAAATATTTTTGTTAATTTTCGCTTAATGTTAATACTTTATACTGCCAACATTTTTATAAATTCTAAAATAAACATGAGTCGATATAAATTATATACAGCAGAAGAAGTTGCTCAATTAGACTTAGAGAAATTTAATCGTTGGATTTCATTTCTTTATAAAAATCCTACTCAAAGTAGGAGTTCTTCTTATGGGGCAATGCGACCAGGTTATGATTGGCTATATGAGTGTTGGTGTGCCGTTACGCAAGCGCATTCTCGCTCATCTTTTTCTAATATTCGTGCTAAATACGAAGAACGAATTTTAAGTGCCGTAGCAAGCAATGATAAAAAATCAACCATTCGTTTATTAAGCTTAGGAAGCGGTGGCTTATTTCAAGATTTAATGATTCTTTTGAAGCTTTATTATCATGGCTACAAAAATCTAGAGTTAGATTGTATCGAAACCGATAATAATCAAGCACAGCAAGAAATTCTACAGGCAATCATAAATCGATTAAATCAAAATGGCGCCAATATTCGAGTTCGGCATTTTAAAACTGTAGAAGAAAGAAAAGCAAATACGGACATTTCTCAAGCAGAGTGCGATGTAGTGTATGCGATTGATTTTGATGATATCGGAGCTGTTATAGGTAAGGATTTTTCTAAAAGACAATTGAAGTTTAGGAATAGAGACAGTCTCACCGATGAGTATTATCCTCTTTTTCTTGGAGCTTATGCGGAATTAAAGAAGTCGGCTTCTTCTTTGTTTCTATTAACTTTTGGAAAAAATTACATTGCTCATTGTGGGGAAAGTGCGGACGTTTATTGTGATGAATTTGATCATCAATTTGAAAGAAGAATCCCGCCCCATGCTTATCATGACTATTACTACATTAATGCAAATCTTTCCTCTATCTTATTGCATCTTCCCTTCTTAAAAGCAAAAAACAAACCTCTGCTTATTAATGAGGAAATTTTAAATCCAAGTACGACAGCGGCATTAAAAAAAATATTGGCCAAACATAAGATTTCTTATGTGATTGCCTCAACCGCTGATATTGGAAAAAAACTAGATGAAGAGGCTGCTACTGTACTTGTAATTGATGATTCGATACACGATAGCAATCTGGGTGGAGAGAACTATCTTGATGCGGATTTTAAACATGGTCATGCACAAGTTACACGTAGCGACATTCGTGGCAGTAATAAGCGGCGCATTGATGTGTTCTTTTCTTTTAATGAGATTAAAGTCAATCAATTTACTCAAAGAGTTGCTCAATTATCCATCGATGAATCTGTTGAAAAAGTAAATGCAGGCATCTGCAATTATTTGGATTGGTGCAAAGAAAATGCAACGGGAATACGAGGCATAACGCGATTTTCACATTGGTTTCATGGTGAAAGTGGTGTTTTAAGAGCTCAAAACTTGCAAAGGGTTATCAGTGACTCATCTGATTTAAATAAAGAGGCTTTGCTGTCTCTTTTAAGCAAGCATTTGCAAGGCTCAGGGAATACGCGCCATTCATTGACTCGCTTTATTCACGCTGCTTTGGCTAGAGACAATGAACTCGAAACCTTACCTGATGCTGATTTTAAAGAAGTGCGTTCTCAAGTCAAAGTAGGATAATAGGATGGATTTACTTTCATAAACTTATCCTTTTCCATCAATGCTGGAGCAGAGGCTGCCTTACAGCTGACGTTGAACTTTGTAAAAGATATCGGCACGGTTTTTTGCCGGAATATTTTTGTTCCCTTAAGTGGTCAGCCCATGAAATGTTAGAATGACTTGTTCAATCCATCTATTTCAAAGGACACCCCTTTCTCTGCCTTTTTATATCGGTTGCGTATCTAGGTTAAGCTATCATCGATAGCTTCCCCATAATCAATGTCCATATTTTGTTCGGTAACGTTGTCTGTGATGCGATCTGCACAGCATTTGAAAAATTGCAACTTAGCCATTCAATGCCTATGATTAATAATAATTCATGTAGATTAATCTGTGCTCACGAGGTGAGTTATGTTCTGCAAAATTGTAGAAAAAGCAATTAGCGGAGGGGGAGTAATTGGAGCTGCATCCAGAGTCGCAACAAGAGGCAAACTAAAACCATGGGAGCCTGAACTTGTAGATGTAGGTGAAAGACAACTCTGCCGCGGGGTAACCAAGCCTCAGCTCAAAAATATGCTCCAAATTCAGCAAATCACCCAAATTCAGGCTTCGAATTATGAGGACTTGGAATTTAGTGATCTAGGGCGTCAAGTAATGAGAGGCGGAGATCCTAATTTGTTATCATGGACTCCTAATGTATCTACTGCTAATTGTTATGGAGCAAACAGATATTGGTTGCCACGAGACGGAGCTATTATAGTAGGGTGTTATCCTGCTGTATTCACTGACATAAGTGAACAAGCAATAATGTGCCCACCGATATGCGATAAAGAACAAAATAAAGTAGTTGAACGTTTGTTACAAACTGGTGATTATTATCGAGAAGCTCCTGATGTTGTAAAAGTCTCAGCAGAATGTGATGAAATATGCGCAATAGTTGGGAAACAAAAGGGGGTTGACTTCGGTGGAATGTATGATGTAAACAGGTTTGTAGATAAGATTTTTCATGTGATAGGTACAGGACGATCAAAGGTAGGTTTAGTACCGGTTTCTTCTTGTTTAGTAGAAACATTCGTTAATCCTGACTACATTGAACGAGCTCTCTCTGTAAATGCACCCGCTGTTGATAATGGTTTAAAATTATAAAAATATCTATACAACCACTTCGGGGTCAGGAGCTAGCCCCGTTAGTGCAAGCTATGCTGAAATAGCGGTTATCGATTTTTTGGCGAATTCCAATTTTCCAGAACGTCCCCCGCTGTTTTGACAATTTTGTTTAATTCCTGTTTAAAATTTTTAAAAAGGGACGTGTTAGATAAAGAAAGACCTGTACTTTGTTTAACATCTTGTGATGTTTCTTGCTCAGAAGTCAAGGCGTAGTATTGGTTTAGCTTGGGATAGAAATCTCTGGTAAAACGTTCAATAAATTTCGTTTTATCCGGTTCAATTAATGCTTCAAAATCTAGGGGGATTGGATGCTCATAGGGTATAACCGGTAAACCAATTTTTTTCATCATCGTTCTGGCAAACAATTCTGTCGTTGCGGCACTACCACGATCACAAGGCATGGCATGAGCCAAATACCATACCATTTCACCTATTTTTTGCATGTTTTCTTTTGTTGGCTCCGGATGTTCAAGGACTGAATGAAACAGTCGATCAATTTTTTCATAAACCTTGGGAATATATTGGGCTTCGGTGTGAAGAAAATTAAAGCTTGGATCGAATCCCATCATATGTGGTAGTGGTTCTTTAGGATAGGTAATTCCTGTCAAGGGCAAATCACCATCTTTTATGACAACCCAATCACCTCGTCTGAAATTTCCTTTGTTAGTATCTTTCTGAATTACATATCCATCCTGTGCCTGGGGCTCTTTATTGTATAACGCTCGGATTCGCTCTTTGACTTCAGGAAAGAAATCTTGATACTTGCCATTTGGCAAAACTGGAGTACTTGGATTGCCCGGTTCATCATAGGCTCTCATGATCCCAACTCTCTTCTTTGATGGTTGGTTCAATTGTAGCGCAATTGCATGTCTTTGCTCGGCTAAAAACTCATATAACGATTTAACACTCATGGGTTCGGTTTTTAACTTTTGCAGAGATTGTTCTACAGCTGCATGACAAAGCTGTGCATAACGTTCCTGATCGCTATTCCATGCATCACTAAGACTTTTTGAGTTATTTTGATAGACTCGCCATTCTTGCTCAGGATCACTACTGTAATCGATCAGATCCGAATCAGGAGCTGGGACAGGTTTCTTTTCCATTCTTGGACCTTCTTGTGAGTCTGATGGTAATGGCTGAGACTCTTCAGAATCAGGATGAATAGGATCTGAATTCATGATACTGCCTGTAAATCCGAGTGTTTATATTAGTATAGGTTAAAAATGAAACTTTATTAGGTCGCTTAAAATGGTAAAGAAGCCTAGAAGGCTATTCTATTGTTATCAACAGGATCTATTAATATTGCATCAATTTGAGCCTCTTTTTTGTTCCTTTCAACTTTAATAAAAAGAATTTCTTTTATTTTCATTTTTCCTGCTATTTATAAGCGCAGTATTGCGTAACAAATTAACTGATGGTATAATTATTGAACAATAGCTGATTGTAATAAAAACTTCAGTTATAGCGGCCTATCTTCTCCCAAAGGATTTACGGAGGACTGGTACTTCCTAGTTTTAATCACTAAACGGGTTTGTCGCTGATAAGACTTAATGAAGAAACGTGTATTCGTTACATACTCATTAAGCCTGGTTCAGCGAATCTGGCTTATAGTATTCCTCGCAATCACCAATTTTATTAAGTCTATTAGGTTAGATATTTTTTATGAGGTGATTTATGTATACGAGAAAGGACTATAGGCAATTTTTTGGTGGTTATAAACGTCCAACTAAAACACCATCACGACCTGGAATGCAGATCCGTGGATTGAAAGAGCGATTATCTGACGAGCAAAAATTAGTAGCAGAACTCTATGCGGAAGGATATGCAGAACTAAAGGAAATTTTTGAAGCAGGGAGAGAGGCAGGTAGGTGCCTTGATCATATGCAGCAGTGGCTCGATCACAATGTTTCAAACTACAGAACAACAAGCTTAGATTCTTCAAAATCGGTGCAGACACTCCAGGGTGATGTTTCTGATTCCAGTGGACAGACAGTGGATTCGCAAAGTAATAATTCTACCGATTCTAACGCAGCATCAACTGCTCCTGGAAGGCCTGCGAATCCAACAGAATCGGTGCAGACAGTCCAGGGTGATGTTTCTGATTCCAGTGGACAGACAGTGGATTCGCAAAGTAATAATTCTACCGATTCTAACGCAGCATCAACTGCTCCTGGAAGAAGGCCTGCGAATCCAACAGACAGTCTCGTTGTAAGCGCGGCCTGCAAATTATTATTCGATCAAATGTTTTATGATGCTCGTGAAAAAACTGGACGCCTTGCAGTTGCGGTAAACCTGCTCGAACCAATTTTCCGCTCCAAAGCAAATCCTTGGTTAGAACGTCTTATTGCTACTTATGCTTTTGCTAAAAAAGAAAAAGAAATTACACCGGAAATGTATGAAACAATATCTTGTAAATCAAAATATGTGCTCATTGCTTTACTCATTATTGTAGCCAATGTATTCATTTATGAGAAGCATAAAGAGTTGGAAAAATTGTCTTCTGAAGTCGAAGAACTCCAGAAGCGTTATGATCAAGCGCTTTTGCAACATGGAGGGGATGTAGCAGTTGTTAATCAAATATTAACCAAATTAGAGGCTATTGCGAAACAAAAAGAATATTACGAGAAAGCACTGCACGAGATTAGCACAGTGGTAAGTGAACTCGATGAAGGAGAAAAAAGTTATGTTCAAAAATTATTAGCTAATTATATTTATAGTAATATCACTAATGAAATGAATCGGAATTTTGAAGTTAAAGAGCATTTGAAACAAAGCAGCGCCAGTATCGAGTCGCCTGGATATCGGGAAATGGCCAAAATAGGTAGTGTTGATGGTGCAATATTTCATTGTGAAGATCAGGTCAAAAAGCTAAGCACGGATATAAATGGGATTAATGAAAGGCTTCAGGAAGTACAAGAAAGGACAATGAAAAAAAAGGAGCTTGTCGAGGAAATTGGTGCAAATCTGCAAATAAAGCAGGCCAAATTAAATGAAAAAACAAAATATCTAGGGGGATTTTTTAAGTCGGTATCGGAGCCAAAAGAAACCGAACAGCACCATACCAATGCCCCCTCTCTTGAGTAAGGAAAAACAATCCTTTTGCAAACTGCACTTAGTGCAGTTTGTTTCTTTTTAGCCATACATTAAGCTACAAAATATATTCATCCTGCTATCCTTTGAACTGCCAGAAAAAGGGAATAGTCATAAATGAATGACAACTTTTGACAATTTCATTTTAATGAGCGTGTCGAGGACTGCTCGCAAGATTTAACATCAATTGCAGCAGTAAAATTATTCCCAGCATCTTTTAATGCTTTTATATTTTCTGGAGTAGGGTCTTTTATAACCTTCTCAATGCAGTCAGCATAGGTATTCAGGTATTTTTCTCCCGCATAATTTCTACCTTGAGAGCTATAATGTTCTTTTGTTTTAAAAAAATTTAGCATTTCTTATCCTTTTTGATTTTCTCAAACTTTGATTTATATTATCAAATTTTGAAGAAAGAATGAGGGAATTATACTGATTTCCTTTTTATTTGGGTACAGAAATCCTGATTGTACAAATTTTACGGGATCGATCAGGGCCTAACCGGATAAGTGAAACAGCGGTGGATTAAGCGGTCAGTACACGAGAGAAGTTTGAGCTTGTGATCTAGTCTTTAATTAGAGCGAAGGCATGATTTTGACTGATCATGCCTAAGAATAATACACCTGAGAAGCGGAATAACTCACGTATATTATTCTTTGAGATTTCACAGATGTTCTTAGAGGAACATTATGCAAATTTATAATAGGCACCAAAAAGAACAGAATTAACTTGTACACCTTTTAAATTAGGTACAGCGTTAATGTTAATCACGTTATTGGTTGGAGAATCAACGTTAAAATCAAATTGTGGATTAGTGATTCCAAACGCATGTGTATAAGCTACTGATACCCCCCAACGTTCCATATCATAAACCGCACCCACTTTTACTTCAGGTAAAATATAGCTTTGATTTAAATTGCCAGTGAATCCATTGTTTATAGTAACACTTGAACCGCTTATTGATAATGTACTTACTTTGCTATTAGTAAATTTGTATCGTGCATTTTCAAAAAAGGTTCCCCCTTTGAGGAATACACCAAAATTGGTAGGTTGATATAAAACCCCCAATAAAAGGTCAGCACCATCTAAAGAAAGAGAGCCGGTGCTAGAAGCATTGTCTTTATACTCATTTTTCTTGCCTAAATAAGACCAGCCGGTTTCTGCTGTAAAACTAAAATTATTAAAGTAGGAATACATTAAGCCACCAGCCACACGCCCGCCCCAAGCATCTTTATTTGAAGAAATGGCAGAAACGGTAGAATGTAAAAAGTCCAAATCAAATGCAGTCCAAGAGGCTTCAGCACTTATAAAGGGTGTAATTGCATGGTTTGCTTGCACAGGTCCCATTGTGCCTGCTTGAGCAGGGGCAGCTATTAAAGCTGTTATTAACCCAAAACCACAACCCAGTTTTAAAAATTGATTCATATATTTATCCCTAAATTTTAAGAAAAAAATTTATTTTTTTCCTTGTATAGAAAATCACATGGTAGAACTTTTAAATATCTTATAATTGATATAATCCATAAGCAAGAACATTAATGAAGCTAGCCCCTGAATTGTGACTTTCAATTGAAGATTGATGAACTGATTGACGTTACAAAAAAGAGAGCACAAAAGACCAATACAAGAGTGGTCAATTTAGTTTAAAAGAAATTGGGGAGTATTTTTGCTCATTATTCTAGTGTAAGTAAATTGGTCAAAAAATTACGACTATAGTTTTTGTAAATTCACAATTCAGGGTCTCACCCTATAACTACTAGATATATTTATTTGGGTCTAAAATCTTGCTGTTCGACATCTTGTTCCAGCTTCATTTGTTCTGGAGTTAAGAACACACCTTGATATATATGCCAATTGCCATCAAATTTTGAGTTAACAGCTATCTGGTTATTTTCCGCATCGAAATAAACATCCATGTCACCTCGATCATCAATTGACTTAAACTCATTAATTTGAATGGTTTTTTGATCTGCTCTCAGTGTAAATAGATGTGGAAACATTATATTGTATCCAATAATGCACACTTGAAGATTTTCTTGACTACCAAGGTGTTCCATAATCTTTGATCTGTATTCATTCATTATTTTTTCATCAAAGCTGTCTCCAGAGTAAATATGGGAAACAAATAGCAGATCATCGGCTTTAACAATTAATGCAACACAATTGGTAATGCGCTCCAAACAATACACGACATGATTAGCACTCTCTAAATTGGTGAGTTCATCTTCTTTAGAACCCAAAGGCACAATCTTTTTCCCTTTCAATTCATCGGGCATTTGTTTTGTATACCAGGATTGTAGATGGGGGTTAGCCAGATATAAGCAATCTGACTTATTTAAAAGATCAACATATTGAGTGAAATTTTTTACTTCCGTTATCCTTTTAAGTCTGTCGGATAAGTTTTCATTTATGGATAAAATGAGATCATAAGGAAGTTGTCCATGAGAGAATCCAAGGAATATTTGGGCAAACTTGAGTTTGCGGAGTAAAATCAATTGTTCTTCAGAATCTCGATTTTTAAATAAAGATTCATTTATTAACTGCCTGGTACTTATATTTTGTTTTTTAGCACGTGTACTTGATGAAACTTGATTAACCAGCTCTTCCATAGACGGATTAGGGTTACATAAAACCAGGAACTTAGCCGATTGCGACATAAAACTATGGAACAAGGGTGATAATTTTGTTGATTTAAGATAATTATTTTGCCAGTGTACTGATAACCTAATGAGGTTTTTTTCGAGAGAATTTAATCGCTCGCGATTTAGATTCTCTTCATCAGTTTCGTTCATTTGATCTAAGCAGTGTTTTAAAGATAAGCAGAGTCCTGCCAATATCTTGTCTTTAAATATTCCTTTCTGATTTGCTTGATTTATTTTGGATAAATCAGACAGTAATCTATTTATAATTTCTTTTGAAACCACGTTATGTTCTCTTAAACACCATATTGAAAGTATAGATATAAATTTTTGAATCAATTCGTCATCCCATAATAAATTATCTAATGACGCACATTACAAAGAGTTAAATAGTCAAAACGATCTAATTGAACGCGATCCGCCCATGATTTGATTTTATGTGAGATGAAGAATCATGGTTATGAGTAAGCATCCCCTAAATAATATGAAAGAAAAAATTGGAGGTATAAAGCACTTAATAGTTAATTAATAATCATTGTGTATTATGTGCAAATCGTTGGCATGTTAATTATCTATTGTCTTAACCAAGTTGTGTCCTATGCTTAATCATGAAAATTTAATTGCTATTAATGGATTATTTATGAATCCCCAAAAGGGAACAAGTAAAGGAGTATGTTATGGTCTTTCGTGTAAATATTTAGACGCGTTATTTTGTAACGATAGAGATACTCTCTATCGTCGACTCGAATTAATTGAACGATGCCAGGAAAACCCAGCTGAGTTATTGCATAAGATTCAAATCGTGTATGATAAAATTAAACAATCAACCAAAGATAATCCAGTTCTAACTGACGAAGAATTTGCATTTCTTGAAATTCGTCCTTTTTTTGAAAGCATTACCTTACAGCTTCACCCTGATTTTTATCCCGAAATCCATGGTCTACATGTAATGCAAAACTACATTGCAAACCATAAAATTTCAGCTCCCAAACAATTAGAAAATGCAGCCCCCAAGCTTTTGCATCGTTCTTATCATGCAAAAGATAAACAGGAACTTACTATTTATTTTGAACAATTAAAATTAATGCTCCAATCATGTGAACAAGTGGTTGGCTTTATTCTAGAGTCTGATGAACATGCGATTGCTTTAAGCTACGATCAACCAAAAGACGCTTGGGCATTATTAAATGCGGATAATTTAATCAGGTCTGAAATTACTGGATTTTATCACCAGGAACTAAATAGTCTTGAGTTAGCAGAGGAATTGTATCAAGCACTTAATCCTCAGATTGAAATTGAAGAAGACGAGGAAATTGAATATGAGCCTTCTGAATATACCATTTTTAGTCTGAACTGTTTTGGTTTAAACCTTGATCCAACGTTAACATCTAAATTAAATTCTCTTTGCCCCCTTCCTATTGATAAACAAATAATCAGTAGAACAAATGAAGATAATGTATCGATTTTTTTTCTTGCCGCCCAATCTGGTGATATTGAAGCAATGAAGGTAATGCTTCCGGAACAGTATGATATCGATGAGGAACGATATGATGGTGAAACTCCATTATCAATGGCTGTACAGGAAGGACACCTTGAAGCTGTTAAATTTTTAATTAAAAACGGCGCAGATAAAAATCATTGTAATAAGAAAGGAGAATCTATGCTTCACTGTGCAGCCGCGATGGGGCATTCTGAGATTATAGACTATTTGATTTCATTAGATTTAGATATTGACGAAGAAGATTTAAATTGTAATACCCCATTAATAAGCGCGATCTACAACAATAAAGAAAAGTCGGTTTTAAGTTTATTAACACATGGAGCTGATGTTAATGTTCTCTATAAAGATCAATTCTCACCCCTATGCATTGCTGCATTTATTGGCAACCCAGAGATAATAGTTGCGTTAATTAATGCTGGTGCAAATGTAAACTATCAAATGGAGGATGGTAGCACAGCATTGGATATAGCATTATCTATGAATAACTTAGAGTCTGCAGAAGCAATACGCTTGTTTATAGCTACTAATGAACAAAATGATACGATGAATTCTATTTCACAAAAAGCTTACAAGGATAGGTTGTTAGAAGGTGTTGCTGCTCATTCATACTTGGTTGGTGGGCAAGATAAATCCATAGCTTTTTTTGATAAAATGCCTAAGAAACATTTGTCTGATATTCGTCATCAAACTGATATTGCTGAGAATGAATATGATAAAAGTAAGATGTTCCCCGCGCATTAATACAAATTGGCGGAGAAGCGGTCAAGATATATGCCATTTAACAATGTTATGTAATGAGGGGTAACTATTTTAATTAATTCATATCGAATTTATTTAATGAATTTTTTTAAAATCATTTCAAGTGGGCAAAATTGAGTAAATCCACTTTGCAACAAATTTGCACCGACAAAAGCGGTAAACCATAAAAACTTAGAACTGATGAACACTGGGCTAGCAGGAACTCCAAGACTGAGCGAAATCAAAATGAAAAAACCTGCAACAATTCGAATAATGCGTTCAATACTCATACTTTTCTCCTGATCATTAACTACGCTTATGCATTCTTTTCCACCAACTTAAATAAATTAAGGGAATTAAGAATAAGGTAAGAACGGTTGAGGCAAAAGATCCAAACATTAAGGATATGGCAAGCCCACCAAATACTGGATCTGATAACATAACAGCGGATCCTAAAATAATTGCTAATGCAGTCAAAATAATAGGCAAGAGACGCTCAACTCCTGATTCAATCACTGCCTGTTCAATCGAATATCCGCGATGTTGATGCTCCAAAATAAAATCAATCAATAACAGTGAGTTACGAACTACAATCCCTGCTAAAGCAATCACGCCAATCATGGACGTTGCTGTAAACGGTTGGTGCATGAGCCAATGGCCTGGAAATACACCAATAATCGTTAGAGGAATCGCCCCCATAATAATAAGGGGAATAAAAAACGATTGATAAAAAGCAGTCAGTAAAATGTAAATTAATACAATAGCCACAATAAAGGCAGAGCCGAGATCACGAAATACATCAAGGGTTAAACGCATTTCTCCTAGCCAGAATAATTGATTCTTGGTCAAATTTTGTGGTTGTTCTTCATGAAAGCCTAAATTACCTATCTCAAGCGAAAAGGGCGGTTTTTTTAGCATTTGTGTCGCAGAAGTGACTGCATAGGCGGGACTGGAACCTAAAACTTCTCCCGTCACATAAACAATAGGCGTTTGATCTTTAGTAAAAATTGGTTTTTGCTCTTTACTAAGATGTAATCTGGCAATTTGTGCCAGTGGAATCAGTTGTTGCTGTTGATTTTTAAGATAGAGGTGATCTAATACGTGAGCATCTTCCCGTGCATCACGAGGCAATCGCAAGATAATATGTTCTGGCTCTCTAGCATTAGGTTCATGTCCATTACCTACATAAACTCCTTTGAAAAAAGCAGCAACTTCTTGGGCTACCGTTTGTGGCGGTAATCCAGCGAGTATGGCTGCGTTGTGATCGATTTCAATACGGTATTGGTTTGCATCTGACATGACGGAATTATCAATATTAATCATGCCATAGATTTCGGGATATACCGATTGAGTGATTTTATTAGCGATTGTTCTTAAGTCATTATAATTAGGGCCATAAAGACCAGCTTCCATTTGTGAGCGAACAGGAGGGCCTGGAGGACTTTCAAAGAGTTTAATAGTACTTTCAGGGTATTGTTGTTTAATTGGCATCAGGCTTTGATAGACTGCTTCTGCTATTTCATGAGAGCCCACACTACGATCGTGTTTATTCAGCAAATTAATCCGAATCTGACCGTACTGACTTCCCCGTAACAGATTATCCCCGCGCACCATGGCGGCAAAATCCTCCGGTGCCGTTTCCCCTAAATACAGTTCATAGTCATAGACATAGGGATTTTGTTTAATTATTTGGCTCATCGCTTTTACTACAGCGGTTGTTTTCTCTAAAGTGGCATTTGCCCCAGCATCAACGGAAATTAAGAATGTATTGACGTTATCATCGGGTAGCATTTTAATTTCAACACCGAGAGGACTTAATGGTCCATTAGCGCCTGAAGGACGAATAAATTGCCATAAAGGCTGTAATAACACGACACCTAAGAGAATCACGATACTCAGATAAAATAAATGTCGTTTTTTAGATGAAATGAGTAATCCTTTGAATAAATATAGATAAATGCGCTGCAATAGCGTTGTATACTCATGATGTTCTTGATTAATTTGGCTATGTGCTTTTTTTCTAAGCCAGCGATAGGCCAGATAGGGCACAACACTGTAGGCAATAAAAAGCGAGACAATCATTGCTAAAGGCGCATTAAAAGGAATGGGAGCCATAAAAGGGCCCATCATTCCGCCAACAAAAGCCATAGGTAGCAAAGCTAACATTACCGTAAAGGTGGCAATAATTGTTGGCTTGCCAATTTCATTAGCGGCATAAATTAGTAAACGAGTGAAATTACGTTGTACTCCTTTCATTATATGGCGATGAATGTTTTCAATCACCACAATACTGTCATCAACTAATAAGCCCAAGGAGAGAATCAAGGCAAACAGGGTAATACGATTAATCGTTTGTCCCGACAACCAACCAATCCCAAGAACTAAACATAAAATGAGCGGGATGGAAAAAATTACGATGGATGCTTCTCGCCAACCTAAAAATAGCATGAGCAAGACAACAACACTGGCAATCGCAATACCTAAATGCTCGACTAAGGTATTGACTGCATTATTTGCTTCATCACCATAGTTACGGGTAATTGAGACTTTAATAGTTTCTGGAATCAATTTATCATGTTGCATCAGTTCAAGCTTTTTAAGGATTGCTTGAGCCACGTCTACCCCATTGCTCCCTTTTTGACGTGCTAACGCAATGGTTACAGCAGGCTCTAAATCATGGTTGTTTTGCTTTACATGTGATCCATACGAAAAATAAGAAGCAATGGATTCCTGCTCAGGACCCTTCTCAATAGTAGCAATATCTTTTAACAGAACGGGTTTTGCACCATCAGTGCCAATGATAATGTTGGCTAAATCCCTGTTGGAAATCAATGAACCCTCAATGCGTAACGGGGTTTCACTAAATCGACGTTCCAGAGTACCCGCAGCAAGGCTGATGTTGTTAATGGATAGCGCCTGTTGGATATTAGCAATTGAAATAGCATGCTCTGCCATTTTTTGGGGATTAAGCCATACACGTAGGGCATTAGGTGATGCGCCCATTACCCAACTTTTTCCTACCTGAGGTACGGCACGTAATTGTTCTAACACTTTATCCGCTAGTGTGCGGAGCTTGACTGCATTTTCCCCTTTAGCATGCAGGGTAATTGTTACCAATGGAACATCATACAAACTAACGGAACGGATTAAGGGCATCAACGTGCCCGGAGGCATTTTGTCCATATTACTGTTAATCTGGTTATAAACCTTAACCAGACTACTCTCTTCATTTTCATTCACTTTAAAACGCACAGTTACTAAAGCGCTGTCATCTATAGCCATTCCGTAGGTATGTTCTACTCCGGGGATAGAAGCCATCAGTCCCTCTAAGGGACGAACGATTTGATTAAGTATTTCCTGAGTATCGCTGCCAGGCCGACTCACCGAAATGGTTACTGCTGGGACAATAATTTCAGGATTATAAGTTCTTGGTGTGCGCTCTAGAGCCAGAGTTCCAAATAACAAAATACTAATGATTAAAAGAAGAGTAAGCTTTGACTGAATAAACGTTCTTGCCAGTTGCCCTGCTTTATTTAATTTATCCTTTGAATAAGGAATATCATTCACAATAGCGTCTCCCTAAGAGGTATCAGTTAATCAGGCTTTCGTGATTGCCTTAGGAATTAATTGATTGGTTAGCATCAAAATATGTGCTTGAGTAAGTCTTAATTGATGCAAGGTTTGAAGTTCTTGTGCTTTGCTTTGCGTCAATTTCATTTGGCTTTCCAATAATGCGCTCAATGGTATTAAGCCTCGGCCAAATCGTTTGTTTAATTTTTTGATAACCTCTGCTTCTTTTTCAGCCATTTGACGGCTTAATTGCAACTCATAGTTAAATTGTGTCTCATTACGTGTTAATTGCCTGAGAAGAAGTTTGAGTTGGTTACGTTGTTCATCTAATTCAAATTGTGCTTTTTTCGCCTTGGCTGTAGCTGATTGAACCGCTCCTGCACGCTCTCCTGCACTAAAGAGGGTCCAATTAGCACCTACCGCGATCGTATCTGAGGGTAATCCTGAACCGAGTGTGTAGCCATTCCAATCATGTCTTAGTTGAAGATTGACTTGTGGTTTATATAAAGATTGAGATGCAAGAATATTTGCCTTTTCTGCCTTTATATGGGAGCGAAGCGCTTTAATCGACGCATTTTCTTCCAGGGCCTGAGATATCAGGGTGTTTAATCGGCTGTTTCTTTTCCTCAAAGTAGTATGCTGACTTGGAATAAGGTAACTATTAGGATTGCCCATAAGTGTTCTAAAGTTATCCAGCTCATTTTCTGCTTGTAATCGTGCGCTTGATAAACCTAGAGAGGAGCTATTTAAATAAGCCTCCGCCATCAATACATCGCTATCCAAAGCAAGCGACTGTTTTCTTAACGCTTTGGTGGTTGCTAAAAATTCCTTTGCTCGAGTAACTTGCTGCTGGGCAACATGGATCAATTGATTGGCTGTTAAAAAGCCTTCATAAGAAACATAAAGTTGATAGGCCAATTGGTTTTGTGCTTGTTGATTCCCATGCTGGGCCGATATCAGTAATGCGCGAGTATTTTCTTGTTGTGCTTTTATTTTTCCACCTGAATAAATGGGTAAAGTCAATTTAAACGCGGTATCTAAATTACTGTAATAACCAGGATGATTTAACGCATTAGGTCTCGTAAATAAAGTACTTGGCCCTGTATATTGGTTGGCACCAAAATCAGCAAAAGATGCATTCCCCTGACTTAATTTATACCCAAATACAGACAGGGGATTATTGCTTCGCGTCCCATTAAGTTCTAACCCCAGCTGAGGCCAACTCATGCTATTTGCTTGTTTCAAAGCACCATAAGCGGCTTCGATTGAAGTCTTGGCGCTTTGTATTGATGGATTATGGCTTAAGGCTTGTTTTACTGCATGAGGGTAGGAAATAGGTTGTTCTGTATGCGCCCAGAGTGTGGTCGATAAAGAGCAGGCGATAACAATCAGTATGAGGTATTTTTTTATTATATGACAACTGAGCAACATTAAATATCCTTGGTCATTATATTATCTTTTTCTAATATATTGGTTAAAATTTAATCTTTACAATAAATTAAATACAACGTTGATAAAATCGCCTCTACTTCAGGTTTATTGATATGGTAATAAACATATTTTCCTTTTTTTGTAATGGATAAAAAGCCATCCTGCCTCATTTTGGCAAGATGTTGAGATAGCGCTGACTGGGATAATCCAATCAAATCCTGAAGCTCGCTAACAGTGCGTTCATTTTTCAACAAATGGCATAAAATAAGCAGCCTCTTGGAATTTGCCAAGAGTTTAAGCATTTTTGCGGCCTTGGAAGCATTATTTTTCATGACTTCAAGGCGATTATTAGTTAATGTTTTCATCCTCACATTATATTAGAATAAACTAATATTTCAATAGCCTAAAATACTTGTTAAATTTCCTCAACGGCTTACCCTGTTTTGGAAAAATAATGGAACTGCCAAGCGACTATTATCTTCATTCAGCTCTTTATTTTTTTCCAATAGGCAAAATATATAGAGGCTCTTCATTGGTAATTCCCAGGGCTTGTTTTACCTGGACATCATCGAATCCACCGATTGATACGGTAGCTAAATTTAAAGAAACAGTTTGCAGATAAATATTTTGCGCTGCATGTCCTGCTTCCATAAACACGAAACGATTTCCTAGTTTGCCGTATTTTTTTATCGTTCGTGAAAAAACAGCCGTAATTACAATGTTGGCAGCACCGGAGTTCACTGTGCTTTGTCCTAATGCAGCTCGGGTTAATTGAGCCGAGATATCCCCTTCCTTTATTTTTTGTAAGATATGTTTTGATGGCACATAATGATAAACGCCTGCGGACAAGTTGGAGACGTTTCTTGCCACCAAGTACACTTCTAATGGATAGAGTGCTCCTGCTGATGGGGTGGTTCGAAAGCCTTCATTAGAGGTTATCCCTTGCGAGGCCCACAGTAATTGGGCAACCTGCTGTAAGGTTATTGCTTGATTTTTATATTGTCTTATCGAACGCCGTTTTTTGAGTGCTTCTTCAATGGAAATATGGCTGGAATATGTCGGGCTAGGTAAGACTCGTTCAATTGGAGGGGTAAGGTCTGGCGTTATTTTAGGCTCTCTTGATAATTTCTTGGGAATCAAAATCAAGCAAAGACAGACCAGAATCGCTATTATCAAGAGCGCTATCTTTTTACGGCGCAAAAATTCCATTTGCTACCTCCTGATATATGTCCTCATAAAAAATATTTTGAATGATATTTCTTTAACTTTTAACATGATGGATATTATCAATTAACTTATTATAGTTAATAAAAGATAAAATAAATAAATTTGCTATTTAAAGAAATAGGAACAAATCGATATAAACTCCTCCGTTAAATAGGGAAATTGATATGAAGCAATGGCATGCAAAAACAGTAGACGAAGTTAGAATCGCCCTTGCAAAACAACAAATGAACCGGGGAAAAAATGAACTCATTGAGGCTCAACCTGTACGATGGTACTTCATATTAGCGAGACAATTTCTCAATTTTTTAATTCTAATTCTGATCATCGCAGCGATTCTCTCATTCTATCTTTCTGATAAAATTGATGCATTAGCTATTTTAGCAATTATTATTTTTAACGCATTTCTAGGTTTCTTTCATGAATTGAGGGCAGAAACAACACTCAGGGCATTAAAAAAAATGCTCTCACCTAAATGCTCGATTATCAATAAGAAAAAAGAACAAAATATCGATGTTAAAAATCTTATTCCTGGCGATTGTGTTGTGTTAAGGGCCGGCAATATTGTGCCGGCCGACATGCGGATAATCAAGTCAGCGAATCTTATGATCAATGAGGCGGCTCTAACCGGTGAATCAGTTCCAGCGGAGAAGCTTAGTGCCCCATTGCCAGAAGAAACAACAATATCGGATCAACGAAATATGGCATTCATGGGGACGCATATTGTTAATGGCCATGGGATAGGGCTGGTTGTTGCTATCGGTATGGATACGGAATTAGGCCGCATCTCAAGACTTGCAAATAAGATTGTTGAAGTAAAAACGCCATTACAAACTCAACTGTCTGTCATAGGGCGACAATTTGGCGTTTTAGCCGTTGTGATTTCAATAATTATTATTTTAATCGGGATATTCGAAGGCCGAGACTTAATTAACATGTTAATGACTGGAATATCTCTTGCGGTTTCTGCAATTCCTGAAGGGCTTCCAGCGGTAGTTACCATTGCCCTAGCCTTAGGAGCGCGGACAATGGCTAATAAAAAAGCCTTACTACGTCACCTTGAAGCTGCCGAAACATTAGGTGCTGTCTCCATTATCTGTACTGATAAAACAGGCACACTAACAAAAAATCAAATGAAAGTTGAGAGAATATGGACCGCAGGCGAAACAATCGATGTTACAGGAATAGGATATGAGCCTGTAGGAGTGTTTATAAAAAAGAACCAGCAAATAAATCCGCAATCTTCATTTGAACTTATGAGTCTTTTAAATACAGGCAGTAAATGTAATCACGCTCAAATAAATCAAGAAATGGGGAGCTGGGAGACTTTAGGACCATCTGATGAAATTGCATTACTCGTTGCTGCATTCAAAGCGGGAATAGAACAAAAACATCAAGGCAATATAACCCATGAGTTTTCTTTTGATTCGGTACGCAAAAGAATGTCGGTTATTGAGGAATTGGAACATAGTCAAATGATACATGTCAAAGGTGCACCAGAACATATAGTGCCTTTATGTACCCATTTTATAATGGATGGAAATGAAATCGGATTAGGTCCTGAAGAGCAGAAAAAAATAGAATATGCTTATACTCACTTTGCACAAAAGGGCCTGAGAACATTAGCATTAGCTAGAAAAAAAATTCCCAAGCAAGCGCAAGTGAATGTGCATGAAGCTGAGAGCAATTTAACGTTTCTTGGAATTATCGGTTTACTTGACCCTCCTAGACCTGAAGTAGTTCATGCAATTAAAGTCGCCCAAAAAGCAGGCATCAAAATCATTATGATCACGGGTGATTCACCAATTACTGCCAAGGCAATTGCTACCGAGATTGGTTTAAATGTTACAGAGGCTGTAACGAGTAATGAATTACAACAAATGAGCGATTCTGAGTTAAGCACGGTATTAAAACAAGATATTTTATTCGCAAGAACAGTTCCAGAAGATAAATTACGAATTGTAAGACTCTTACAAAATCAAGGAAATCTTGTAGCTATGACGGGAGATGGTGTTAATGATACGCCCGCTTTGAAACAAGCCGATGTGGGGATTGCCATGGGGGTACGTGGCACAGATGTTGCTCGAAGTGCCGCAGATATTGTTTTATTGGATGATAATTTTACTTCAATTATCGCGGCTGTGGAGGAAGGAAGGCGTCAGTATGCGAACATTTGCAAGTTTGTGCTCTATTTAACTTCTTCAAACATAGGCGAGGTATTAGTTATATTTGTTAATATGTTATTTGGGGGGCCACTTATTCTGATTCCCATCCAAATTCTTTGGATTAATTTAATAACCGATAGTGCTACTGCTATCTCATTAAGTATTGAACCCGCTGAACGTGACATTATGAAACAACCTCCAAGGGCTATCAATCAGCGTATTATAAACAGGAACTCTTTTTTACTGCTTGGGTTATTTGGATCTTACATCGCCGTAGTGAGTTTCCTTATTTATCAGCTTTATCTTCCGCACTCTTATGCCGTGGCCAATACGATTGCTTTTACTGCTGTGGTAGTCATGGCAAATCTTCATACTTTAAATTTTAGAAGCCTGACTACACCAATCTCAGAGGTAGGTTGGTTTTCAAATAAGTCAATTTTAGTCGCAATTTTTTGTATGATGGGTTTGCAAGTTGCAGCGGTCTATACACCAACGCTACAACATGTCTTACATACAACATCTTTATCTGTTAGCAATTGGGGGGTGATTCTCGTATCTGCTTTACCTTTATTTTTAATACCAGAACTTTACAAAAAGTTGCGATACAAAATTGTTGCATCATAGTCGCCCGGTTTGTAGGTAATTTTTAGAGCATATCGAAATTCTCTTTATTAGGAGTAGCTATTTTTCTATATCCTATTCATAGTCCGCTCTGATAATAAGACATGCAATTTAATAAATAACCCATGACTCATACATCCCCTTCGCGAGAGAAAGATCTTTATCATATTGTTTTATTAATGAAGCATAGCTCCAGGTATAAAAAGCTAAGCCATCATCTCTTAGGAAGATTATATACATTTGCTTAAATTCTTTATTTTTATATTTGTAATTAAAAACCAGAAATTCCCCATGAAATCTCTTTGGATTTTGGGGCAGATCGATTTCTCCTTGTTGTAATAATTTAGGTTCTTTGGCGTTCGCAAAAATCTGTGATTTTAAATCATCTTTCAAGTCTTGAATGGTTGCGTATGTTCCTTTATTTTTTTTGGTCAAAAGAGTTTGGATAGTAATTGTTGTATTATGAGAATCAGTGCCTTTTTTTCCTCTAAAGACAATAGTTCCTTTTCCAGATTTAATATATTCCCAGTTACTGGGATATTTTAGAGAGTATCTGCTGTTTTTATTATCGAAATTGAGCCATGTAAATTCTTGAGATGTCGATACGTTTGATGAAGTAAACTTGTTATGATCTACATCGATTCCTGCTCCAGTATAACTTACCGTAATATTTAAAATTTTCCATGCTCCATCCTCCCATATCAAGCGATATTCAATGGGGGTTTTTGCACCATCTTTTGCAGTCAGGGTTCCTTTGACAAATCCTCTATTATTTTCAATAACTCGTTCGTTAAAAAATGAACTCTCATTATTTTTTAATGATGGGTACTGATTTATAAATTTTTTAAAATCAGAAAGAGAGGTCGCTTTTTGAAAGTCTTTTGAAGTGTAGGAGTATGCTTTTTCAATATTACCAGCCTTTAATGCACTGAGCTGATGATTAATAGAGTGAATCAAGCCGCTTGTCAGGAACAATATGATTAAAAATACCGTACCAACAAATAGTAAAAACCATGCAACAATAGCCCCAATTATCATTAGTACTTTTTTTAATGAGGACGGATTTTTTGTGAGTTGAATCAAGTTGCCATTTTTATCTTCAAATTTGTTAGTAACTAAAAGAATTAAATCGATTAGATACCAAATGCCAAGTCCTCCTACTGTAAGGAGCATTAATAAACCGGTAGTTATTTTTCCCACATAAATTCGATGAATCCCAAAAACTCCTAAAAATAAACCTAAAATAAGTACAATAATGGGCGATTTCTGATGACTTTCTTTAATGGAACATGGACTTTGTATCTGAGAGGAAGAAGAATCTGCTTCTATAGATGCGCCACATTTACTACAAAACTGAGCATCTGGTGTTAGATTATTTCCACAATGCTTACAAAATTTAGATGCATCCATGCTTACTCTCCAATTTAATATCGAGCCAGTTCTAAATTCTATAGGCTAGATCTTAGGATTATACTTTTATATATAGATTAAATTTTAATAAACTCAATAAATCCTATCTAAAATATGGGATTGCTAGCGGTACTAATTTTTTTATGAAATGATGTAAAAAGTACTGCTTCATCAAAAAAATATTCTAAAATTCTTTGATTAATAAAGGATTAGTTCTTAGGCAATAATATATTGAATTGCTTCAATTATAGGTTAAGGGAGTTCAAGCTTCATCTTACCGACTACTTCCTCAGTTTTTGCGGGATCCAGAAGAGCTGTCTTAATATGCTGTACCCCACGGATAAGTAGCGGGGCATAGGCGCAGATGTGATCAAGATACAAGAACAGGCCGAGGCAAGAAGGCTGCGAGATGAATTGTCACCAGTCCCTGGTTGATTTTCTTATACAGAGAATGAATAAAGATTTTTCATTAGCGCTTCTTTTCTATTGTCTGTAAACGAATTCCTTGCTCTTCAATATCAATTAAACCTCGTTTATAAAGTTGTCCCAATGCACTTTTAAAATTTTTTTTACTCTCAGCAAATAGCTGTTGAATTTCTGCAGGAGAGCTTTTGTCGTGTAAAGCTAAAAAGCCACCAGCTTGTTCTAGCTTGGATATAATACGTTGCGCTAATTCATTAATACTGTTTTGGCCTATTTGCCTCAAAGCAACATCAATTTTGCCATCTTCACGTACTTTCTTAATGTACCCTTTTATTCTTTTGCCATAAGTTAATGTTTGAAAAATATCACCGGCATGGATTAATCCCCAGTGACTGTTGTTGATAATTACTTTTCGTCCTAACGGGGTACTCTCTGCAATTAGTAAACTAACTTCCTCACCTGGCTTAAAATGAGCTATTGTCTTATCCAAAAAATAATCGATTTTTGAGCTTGCAATAATGCGTCCCTGATTATCTTGCTTTAAATACACAAGATAAGATTTACCAATTTCCATAGGGCGCTGTTGTTCTGGTTTGGGAACCAATAAATCCTTATCTAAGCCCCAATCAAGAAAAGCGCCTACAGGATTTACATCAATTACTTTTAAAAATGCACAGCTACCTAATTTTGCAAGAGGACGCGCGGTTGTCGCTATAATTTTGTCTTCTGAATCAAAATAGACAAAAACATCCAATATATCACCAACCAAGGCGCCTTTAGGCACCGATTTATTGGGTAATAAAATTTCCCCCCACTCTCCTCCTTGAAGATATACCCCAAAAGGAGCTTCCCGCACCATTTTCAATTTATTAAATTGTCCAACTTTTATCATGACCAAACTCGTTTTTTTTATATTAGCCAAGCTTAACACATAATGTTTTATTAATTATTAACGATGGCATTAATTATTAAAAACTCTTGTGTTTTAAAAAATTGACGATACCTCAGGGCATTTTGATCCAACACAAAAAACCATTAAAAAATATGTATTCCAAAGCATTTTAAACATATGTTGCAAATTGATTGATAAAAGAAAATAATCGGCTCCTAATTATGTTTCAAAGAGTCGATTATTATGAAACCAGCAAGAATTGTAACATCCTTAATACAAGTGACTATTTTAACTTTTTTGATAATTAAAGGGGCTATTTCTGGAGATGTTCATCTTATAGGCTCAATAAAACATACAATACAACCTACTGCCGAATCTTCTTCAAATTACAATGGACTTAATAATAAAAAGGTCATTCAATTGCTTAAAATTGAGCTGTCTGATGAAGCTAAAAAACTGCTGGTGAGGCGCATTAAAGATATCGCCACAGATCGCTCTCAGGCTCCGCTTTCATTGCTAAATACTGAAACTCCTAAAATGGTTCAATTGGCTATGAATCATGTTCCTGTTCTTGACCAAGGCCCACATGGAACATGCATCACATTTGCAATAACTGGTGCGCTTGACGCCGTGATCGGCCAAGGAGATTACATTAGTCAACTTTGTCATTTACAGCTCGGCAATTACTTGGAACAACATGGATATGCAATGAGCGGTTGGGATGGTAATTATCCTATTGCAGTAATAAATCAGATTGAACAGTATGGAATTGTGAACAAAGAAAAACAAACAACTATAGGATGTGGCGGTTTGACTGAGTACCCCAATCATTCGAATAAGAAACCGGACTCTTTTATAGATCCCAAAGAATACAGCACGATGAATGAGCTAATCTTCGGTAAGATAGTGAATTGGTCAAATATATACTGGAGAATCAGTTCTGCCTGGACATTAAATGAAGTGAAAGAAGCGCTTCGCTCAGGCGACCGATCTGTTTTTGCGATCATGTTACCTCGCCTTGACTTGGGTGTCGTTGGTGCTGTTGGAAATTATAAAACCAAAAACGATACTTGGCTAATCACCTCAGATGTGTTAGTAGGTTTGCCCAATATACAAGCGGCCCATGGAATGATCATTACTGGTTATGATGATAATGCGGTCGCTGTCGATAATTACGGTAAGAAGCACACAGGATTATTAACCTTACGTAACTCTTGGGGGAGTAACATGGGGAATAATGGGGAGTTTTATATGTCATACGATTATTTTAGATTACTGACATATGATGTAAGACGTTTTTCGCCCAATTAAGAGCATGACATAATATTTAAAGACCAGTAAATCTTGGATGTATGCAGCAAGCCTCGTTGCTTTTGCAGCCAGGCTACACAAGATTCAGGGTTAACTTTTGGGGTTATATGCCAGCTCGATAACCTATTTTTTATTATTGACCTATAATTCAAATGTCTAATCAATTTAGGAGATAGGGAAATGAAAAAGGTTTCAATCCTTTTAGGAATCACACTAATGAGCTCATGTGCTTTTGCAATGGAGCAATCCAATATGGGACAAATGTCTATGAATGAAAATCATTGTCCTAAAGACAAGGAACAAACAGTTGCACTTGAAAAAGAATTCCTGCAAATGATGATTACCCATCATGAACAAGGAATGCAAATAATAGATTTAGCCATAAAAAAATCTCAAAACCCCAAAATAGTCGCTATTTCTAAGAAAATGCTTGAGCGCCAAGGCAGTGAGGTTACTAAAATGAAAGCTCTTCTCAGTAAATTACCCACTACCTCTGCAGCCAATTATCCAATTCCTGGAATGAAACCGATGGAGATGAAGTCTCTGGCGCCGCTTTCAGGTAAAGAATTCGATAATATGTATATAAGTGAAATGAGCGATCATTTTAAAGGAGGCATGCAAATGTCGGCTTACTTATTAAAATGTAGCCATGATCCCAAGATTAGAGAACTTTTGAAATCCATCCATGACAAACAAGGCGATGTTCAGAAATTAGAACAGCTGCATAGTTAAAACTGAAGCAATAGATAATCCAATCAGCCATTCTTGTCAGTGAGAATGGCTATAACAATTTGTATTTGTGAATGAATACAATTGGCCGATCTTAGATTAGACCCTATCCTGCCTTAATATAGCCTAAGTACTACAAGCACTAAATTGAGTTTTGACAATCGATTTATAATTTCAATATAATACAAAAATAATATTATTTGGACAAGTTGTTTAATATGAGTGGTAAGGGCCTGGATTATTGGCGACAAGCTTGGCGTGATGCCGGGTTTTTAGCGGCTTATCAGAATGCTGATTATTTGTTGAAGCGTTATGCACGACAATCATTTAATACTTACGGTAAGGACGTGGCAGAGTTTTATTTTGGTAAACCAAGAAGTATTTTTGCTCCAGGTATTAATTCTAAAAGCTGTCGTTCAACTCCTGATAGACAAAGCATGGATAGTGTTATAAAAGATTTGCAAGGTATTCTTAATGGTCGTTCAATTTATCAGGATGGCGATTTGCATAATATACTTCAAGTCTTTGGCGAAATGACGAATCAGGATTACACGACATCTTTTACAATTGTTCAAAAGCCATCCTTTTTTGAACATTTTATGTTCCTTGAATTTTTTCTTTCATTGTTGCAAAAATGTTTTGGGAAGGATCCAACTGAAGAAAAAGGAAATAATTTCTCTCCGCAAAATTAAAAAGTGCTCTGTTTTTTTCCTTGATTTTAGAAGAGTTCACTGCATCGTTGATGACGTTCCCTTTTTAAAGATTGCCTACCTTATGGTAGGCAATCTCAAATTTACGACAAATTGCGTTTTGCATATACTTTCATGGCAGCAGTCAAAAATTCGACCAAATCAGGATGATAGCGATTAAAGAAATCACGAAAATCAGGATGGTTCAGATAAGTTTGTCCAAGCCCTAAATATGTATCCCTGGTTGGCGTCCAACAATTTTTGACCCAGTCATAGTGCTGTTGAATCAGATCCTGAACCTCTTTGGATTCGATGTTAAGGCCTTGTTTTACTGCATTAGCAAGTGCAAGATTTAGTTGCTCACCAGAAGCTTTAAATGCCTCCCAATCCGGTTTTTTCCAATGGGAAACTTTTGCCCAGCTGTCATCAATTTGTTGCTGTGAAATTACACCCGCTTCAACCAGATATTTTTCATGTTCTTGTTGTTTGATTGGATCAAATCCTTCAAACATTTCTTCGATATTCATTTTATATTGTCCTCTTAAATGGGAAATGGTTTTATCAATCGTCTGTATGAGTGTTTGTGTTCGCTCAACATTCGATTGCAATGAGGATTTTTGTTGCTGCAACGATTTTATTTTATCGAAATCATTGCAGTTCAAAATTTCCTTAATGTCATTAAGAGGAAACTCAAGTTCACGAAAAAACAGAATTTGCTGAAGTAAAAATAACTGCTCTTCCTGATAATAACGATATTGATTATCACCATAAAATGCAGGCTTTAATAAACCAATTTCATCATAAAAGCGCAAAGTCCGGGTGCTTATACCAGAGAGCTTCGCTAATTGTTTAATTGTGTACTTCATGGGGTATTCCTCTTAAGTGACAAGAGACACAATAAGGGTTCACGTTGCGGCAAGGTCAAGCATTATAATCTACTTTATAAATTCGTTAATTTTAAGCAAGCATTTCCTGATTGCTATCCAAGCTTAATTTAGTTGTTCATAAATTATTTTATCTGATATATTTACGATTTTAGTGTTCAAAATGTAAATCTTTTGTCAATTGATGTTCTAACTAATTCATTTTAGCTCTCTTAAGACTAGTTTTTAGAGCTTAACTACGAATTAAACTCCAAATAATAAGAGGATAATACATGAAGCTGATGTCGGTCATTGGTATAAACCTTGAAATAACAAAATGGATTGTAAGTGAATCCAAATCTCCATTTGATAGCGAGGATAATCTGTGTGTTTATGAATGTACTACGCCGGAAGAGGCGAAGCAGATGCTGGAAAATATAAAATCAGCATTCAAGATGGATTATTCTATGGAGTTGGATGTAGGAGAGCAAGAGTCCCTATCATGGGATTACTATCTGGAAACACATGGAAGTTATGTTATTGCATCAATGAAGTTTTTAGAACGATATTTTGACGGGAAGATTGAGCAAGTTGACCAGGCCAGTAAGTTCGGAAATAAATCGTTCTTGATATACGAGTCAATGACAGGGGGGGATGATGACTTGCGCTCCCGTTTGATTATAGTAAATAGCAGTAACGATTCACTAATAGTTAAGCGTGTATTACCTGAGCAAATTGAGGAGTCCGAGTTAATTGATTTTTCTGAAGAATACCTGGGAGCTACTTCATATACTAAAAGGAATAAGGGGAGTGCTCAAATAAAAGAAGCATATAATTTTAATGGACTATTTTTACCTGGTGATAATTTTAATGTCCTTTGGTTGCCTGCCAAGCCTCATCAAGGACACGCTATGTATACTGCTTATGGATGTGCGAATCATAAAATTGCTAAAATGCTGGAAGCAAAGATTAGAGATGATGAAAAGAAGAAACAAAAAGCAACTCCGCTGGTAATTAATAGGGAACATATTACTTTGGTGTGTGAGGGCCCCATTTTACTGGCTTCAGGGATTTATTTGGAACAAATTTATGGTAAACCAATACATGTTTCTCTAGTCAATGATTTGGTAAAGCACGGCCTTGCTGATAAACAGGCGCAACACAGAGCAACTGCCGTAGATAAGATTTATGCTGAATGGGATAAAAAAGATCAATTAAGAAATCAGATTCATCTTTTAAAGCGACAAAGCAGCTCGATTCCAACATTCTTCGTCCCTCAATCGATTCCAACCGGTAACATTAGAAATTCTGTATTTGCATCTTCATTCAATAGTGAAAACACTGTTGTTCCAAAGCCCGCCCCACTACCATATCCTGCCATGTCTAGGGAGGAAAAGACCATTGTTCCAAAACCTGATCCGCTACCCTATCCTTTTATTCCCGTGAGGCAAAATTCGGTAACAGCTCAGGAGACAATGAAAATGGTTGCTCCACGCGCTCAATCAATATTCCATGTTGCTGATGCAAATGAGCCGCTAAAAACGTTTACCGAAGAGGAGTATTTGGCCCTCTTTCAGTAATCGAGTAAGTAGGCGTATCCTGGTTTCTTGTAACCAGGATACGCTTTTTTAATATAAAAATGCTCAAACAGGAGTGATGTCAATCTACCTTTTTACCAGTCGGTTTTGCACTGATTTTTGCTGGACTAAGGTTATTAGTGATACGGGAGACAGCCTTGTCTACTCGTCGCTGAAGCATGATTTCAACCATTACTGTCTCATTTGGATGAATAATTTTGTTCATGTCGGTAAGTGAGGAATGAAAATCAAGCATCCTATAATAGGCAAGGGCTTGGTTACTTGACTCAGGGTATGCCTTAATACGGAATCCCAGATTGCCTTGCATTTGGGGGGTATTAATCCCGGTCTCCATGATGTCGTAGTCAAGAAAATAAGTGAGTGCTCCTCGATTATTCAGGTTTCTTTGGCGGTCTACGAAGAAACCGGTAGGAAGTGCCTGCTCACTATATTTGGGTCCAGCGGTTAAATAAAGATCATAATCGACTAGATGATTGCCCCGATCATCTATAAGCCGGAAAATAATCATGGAGTAGCGATTGGTAATATATTCGCGCTTGAAGATAAGCGTGTTCACTGATTCTGTATGCTCATTGTTTTGCGTTTCCTTAGTCATCTTATCGAGCTCTTGTACTAGTGTATTATAGGCAGCAGGATTTTTTACTTGCAGGCATCGCAGAACCCATATTGCCGTAGGATGAGTGGCTGCATTAGCCATAGTAACACTACGGATGATGCCGATATTTTTACCAGAATGCGAAAGCCCAGGAAGAACACCAAATGCCATTGGCTTCGACCTTATCATTTGGGAAAACGCCAGATTTTCACCGTTATTTCCCTCCTGATGTAATTTCAATAGACTATAGTTCATATTGGCAGCCGCTACGCGTACCACTCCGTCAGACCCGGCTTCCCCCGTGTAGGAGTTAAGTGCATCATAAAGTTGACGATCAATTTTCTGGCCCGTAAGTGCAAAGGAATAGATGCCATGAGCAGTGCAATCGTAATCAAGCCAACTTTCATTAAGTTGCCAGCTCATGTCGCTCCCTAGCTCAAGCCAATTAAGCACTTGTTGTCCCGGTTCAACACCTTCAAAAAAACTCTTTATACGGCCTAGCCTGGATTTACCCAGTTGCGCAAGAGCAGAGCCATGGTTGGCAGGAGCCAGCATGATAAGATGGCTCAAGGGACAGTTCGCAAGATTATTCTTAAAATATAAATCCATCCATTTTCGAACAATTGGACCACCGGTAGAGTGCGTAATACAAGCAAAACGCTCCCCATCGCCTAGCTTATCAGCAATTTCATCACGTAATGCTTGATCAAATGCCCGTGCTATATCGTCAACCGTTATCGTATCGTCAAAGCTGACGTAGTGACCAAGATAAATATTGCCAACTCGAATATCCAGCGTTCCGTTTTTGCTCTGACTTTCCAGCCATTGGGGAAGCTCCCCATAAGTATTGGTATTCGTGACACTCCAACCATGGACGAAGATAACAATCATAATGCTCCTTAATTGATTGACTCGACAACAGGGCATTGTTGAGTAACTCGATGATATTAGATTATTTTAAACTTGAACCTCAAGTTTTTTAATTTGGCCTCCAGGATAAGATTTATTAAGACGCATCTCTATATTTGAACGAATTTGTTGGCTATAGCCGGGTTACAGTTCGATGATTAAGGTGTTTATCAGAAGGAAACAAAATAATTATTTTCTTAATTGTAGATTAATTCAAAAACAAACCTAATCTGGCTAAGTCCTGTTTTTTATACTTAGTAAAACAATAGAATTTAAGAAAGAGAGGTTTTGATGAGTGTTAATAACAAAAGTTTAGGAACTCATTAAAATGAAATCATTTTTCATCCAATAAATTGAGGTATTTTTGAGAAAATATATATATTTTTAGGTTAAATATCTGCCATAATTTTTCACACATTGTATGATTAATAATGGCTTAAAATATTCTGCTATACTTAATCTGTGTTAATACGAATGTTTTTAAGGGAATAAATCATGTATAAATTAATTTTGAGTTTTTATATTGCTATTTTAAGCACAAATCTAATAGCTGGAACCTACGATGAGCAAATTCAAAAAGCTATGAAGGAATGTGATATTGAAAGAAGTATGAATCAGTCATCGTATCATAGTAACGGTAATGCTTGTGAGAGGGTGCAACAATTAATTGAACTACAAAAGTCAGAAAACTATCAAAATCAAAATGTGAATATTCATGTACAAGATAAAAATGAATGAGGTTTTTTTAAAAGTTTTCGCTTAATCATCTAATAACTAAAGATAGTTATATAAATTTTTATTGTAGTTTTATCATTTCTGATAAGTTGAATCTTTAAAAAAAGATACAGAATGAGTGCTTTTTTCCTTAGGGTAATTCGGACAATGTGACCTATACCAACGATGATGTGCCATCGAGGGGCTAAATTGGTTATTGTCCATAAAGTAAAAGAAAAACCAACAAGCTATCAAATCGTAACTTCTAAACCAATCCATTCGAGAGGTTCACTAAAGTATTTCGGCTGCTCAAAAAACGAAACCTTCCTCCGAAGGGTATTTCATAGGAGCATCATTTGATTTTTCTTGAGAAAAAATTTTTTGTTTGAATTGATGAAAAACGTCTATAGGTTGTCATAAGCCAAGTATTTTGATTTAATTTGAATTAAGAAAATCCTTAATGTTCGGTACTCTTAAGTCATCCTGATCGAACATGTATTTGGTTTTTTGGTGATGGCTTCTTAATTGTTTACTCAATAGGAGCTATCAAGATGTATACATACCCCTCTTCTTTTATATCAAGCTTATGCCTTAAGGTTATGTTTCTTTTTGCTTTATCTTTGCAAGGATTTGCCGCTGACTGCTTTGAAAAACATCAGCCATTCCTGGATAAAACGTTTCAATTGGCACGTTCGGCTCGTCAAAAAGGAAATCACCCATTTGGTGCATTATTAGTGTATCGAGGAACGGTTATTTTAACAGCAGAAAATCTGGTTAACACCTCGCTAGATGTGACAGCCCATGCCGAAATGGAACTGATTAGGCAAGCCTCCAAGCGATTTCCTGAGGAGATCTTAAAACAGTCCACACTCTATGCCAGCACAGAGCCTTGTGCCATGTGTTCCGGAGCGATTTATTGGGCAGGAATACCGCAAGTTGTTTTTGGGTGTTCGGCACAAACATTAGAACAACTTGCAGGCGGTGGCTTAGCGATTTTTAGCGATGAAATTTTTAAACGAGGAAAAAGGACAATAAGAGTAAATGGTCCTTTTTATGAAGAAGAGGCCGTCAGGGTACACGAAGGATTTTGGAAGCATCCATCTCAATCTGCATAGGCAAATCGCAACACACAGTTACAAAGAACTTACTGGTTGATCTTTCACACTTATAAGTGTTTGGGATTAGCTGGTTGCTTGCAACCAGGCTATGCGTGCTTGTTCATAATTATCGGTAATAGTTAAGGATCTAAGAGAACAGCCTCGAACAGTGGGGGGCGTTACTGGATTAATTTGATTAAATTTTATTCAAAAAACATTGACAAATACGGATACATCGACCTTAATTATTCTAATATGCAACATGAATTTGTCTCGTTACTCTCAAATCTCAAAACCAACTTGTAGTGTTCATGGATTGAAGAACAGGAGGTTGCGAAAATGACAGTAGTTAAACGAATTACCGATCTTTCTAATTATACCACCGTACTCCCTTACGATAGTGAGTTATTTGGCATTTATCAACCATTACTTGGGTGGAAATCAAAGCGAATTCAAGAACGCTTTCAACAAGGTTTTCAAAATGATAAACCTTCAATTTTAGAAAAACTTAAAAATGAATTTGCTGGTTTAATTGATATTAACTTTAACCCCGATGGCCAGGTTAATATCCAACTTAAATCCGGTGCATTGGAAGCAGGGAAAATCCGTACTTTTGATAGTGTCGTATTACAACAAATTTCATTACAAATTCCTCCCTATCAGAAGTATCAGCCTGATATATGGGACACAGTTATTACAAATGATAACTTGAATGCCATCCTGAATAAAAATCTTGTAAAAATATACACTGATGCCTACGCGCAAATTAATAACAGAAATAATTTAAACCCAAGCTCAGGCATTCTAATGCGATCCGGTAATGTGACTGGAGCAACTAATACACGAAGAATAGACATTGGGGTGCTTGAACATCAATTACAATATGAATCATCTGTCGCTGGTTCATTATTATTTTTAGTAAAACAGCGAGCATATGATATTTTAGCAAATATCTTCTATAACACAGTGAATAATACTGAGGAAGCAACGAAACTGATAAAGATGCTTTCCTCTGAGAACAGTAGCGATGCATTTCTCAATATTAATGATTTAGATCCCACCAATAAGGAATATCTTGATTGTGTTGCTTTATCGCCAATCAGCATTGTACATTTGTTTCGACAATATTTTTTTGAATTAGATACATTTCTTGGTACGCCCGTAGATCATGTTTGGCTTAGCCCTGGCTCAACAGTTGAATTAATCGAGATACATACCAGAAGTACAACGATTGAGAAAACATTAGAAACGACTCTCGATATCCTAACTAAATCGTCAATGACCACGACAACGCAGGATGAACTTTCTGATGCAGTGAAGGAAGACAATCAGCAAGATGTCAATTTTGGGGCCAGTGTTAAAGCATCTTATGCATCAGTTGAGGCGACATCAAGCTTTGATGATAAAACATCTCAGCAAACCGCACGAGAAGCCACCCACAAGCAAATGCGTCAACAAACGACGCAATTATCGTCTGAAATCCGTAAAAATTTTAAATCAACATTTAAGACAGTAACCGAAACAACGGATATTTCCAGTATCAAACATACCTTGGCAAATACCTCAGAAGAGCTCATTAACTATGAACTGCGAAGGAAAATGCGCCAAGTTGGTGTCCAGGTACAAGATGTGGGCTCATACCTTTGCTGGCAGACCTATGTTGATGATCCAGGAAAAGAGCTAGGTATCGCTAAACTCATTCATATTGCCAAACCTGCCGATTTGGACAGTATTCCTCATCCAGAAGAAATACCCACGTTTCAGCCATTTCAGGAGGAAAAAATCATTACTATTCCTTTTGTATCTATAGATGGTACCGATGCTGACAATAAGAAAGTTTATGTGAATGGTGTTTATTCAGATACTGAATGGGTTATATTCGATGATGTAGAAAAAATTCAAGTTGATTTTGGGCAGGAATTCGTTTGTTCCAAATCAAATTATGATTTAACTGACGTAGAATTCGATCCTCAGGGTAAGCCAGTTAAAGTTTCAAGAACAGATACCATTCAAAATTTATCTGATAAATCAACGTTTACTTTGCATCTGGATTATGCTGACTTTCAAGGAGAAAATAGTCTTGAGGTGACTTTGATTCTTCACTGGAGTCCTAAACCAGGTGCCAATGATGAAATCATCCAAAAGAATAATGAAAATCTTGCTAATTTCAAAGCAAGGGAAAAAGCAGAATATGAAAAAGCCTACGTAGAAAATGTAAAAGATAGAGTGACCTTGGCTAGTAAGATTCAAACGCGTAGCAGTGATGAATTAAGAGAGGAAGAACGTATTGTTGTTTACCGTCAACTGGTTCAGCAAATGCTTTTAAAAGATGTTCCTCTACCTGACGATAAAACCAGGCATGTGGTGGCAGAGCTTATAAATTCAATTTTTGATATTGATAAGATGCTTTATTTTGTTTCACCAGAATGGTGGAGGCCGAGATTACATCGAAGCAAACAGCAGCTCCAAGAAACCCCCACTCCAATATTTAATCCATCAGGACCCGTCTTAAGTGGTGTGGGCAAAGCGTTACAGAAGGGATTGATGAACAAAATAAATATCGCGGACTTAAATTCTGAAAACAATACCATAAGCTCAAGTACTGTTGGTTGGGGAGGCGTCGATGAGCTTCAACGAGATAATTATTATATTACTGAAGATTCTGATCCCGCCAAGTTAGGAAGCAGCCTGGGATGGTTGCTACAGCTGGATGGAGATAATATGCGTAATGCATTCTTAAATGCACCTTGGGTCAAAGCGGTGATCCCCATCAGGCCAGGAAAAGAAGAGGCTGCCATTAATTGGTTAAAAGGCGTTGAAGGCATGAATGGAATCACAGATGATGTCATCTATCAGACCAGCAATCCAGATGAAAAAGACATCAATGGCAATCCATTAAATGGTCAAAAGATGATAGATGTGATCATGGACTTAGCCAAGAAAATACAGAAAAAATATCAGGAAGGAATAGAAACTGGAAAATATCCAAAACCAAATGAGGTATCCGATCCAGCCTTGGTTGATGATAGTAATACAGTGACTGCCACACCTATCGATAGAGTCTATGAGCATGGCTTCTTTCCCTTACAAGGTGGTTTTCGAGCGAACGTCGGTAAAAATTATGAAATTTTTGATCAGTGGATAGAAATTCTTCCAACCGATCAAATCGTTCCCGTAGAAGTAAAATATGATCCTAAAACAGGAAGGCAAATTTAACCATGGCCAATAAATGGTTAAAATTATTCCCAGATGCAACCCGGAATAAAATTGAATACTACATTGATGGAACGAAGGCATTTGCTAGTATCGTCAACGCCATTAAAACAGCAAAATCTCAAGAACATTACATTTATATTCTAGGGTGGATGCTGGATATTGATTTTCCTCTCATTGAGACGGATCAAAAATCTACGCTAATTAATTTATTAAATACAGCCTCTTCAAGTGGTGTCGAGCTGCGAATATTAATCTGGAATAATCCGAGTTTAGAGATTCAACGAATGAACTTGAATAACATTCCAAGATTAAATGGTCTTAGCAATACATTTGCCCTATTGGATGATAATACCTACTCCACTGCTGAATCGCAGCAATTCGTTGCAAAGTTTGTTCCCTTTATTATGCAAAAATTTAATCAATACACATCAATTTTTAAAGAATTAGATCCGCTTTATGCGCTCCTTCGCTATTGCATAACCAAGAATGTAGGCAGTCATCATGAAAAAGTAATAGTTATCAAAGGCGAAGAGGGGCTTATTGCCTTTTGTGGCGGCATGGATATAAATAAAAATCGGTTTGATGCATATCATAAAGACTATTCAAACGTCCATGATGTGCATTGCAAAGTTCAAGGTCCTGCAGCCTATCAAATTCTACAAAAATTTAAAAAAAGATGGCACAACCATCCGAGTACCAAAAATGTACTTCTCAAAGGTGAAAATGAAACAAAACCAGCTGAAATTACTTTTGGTGATTTTCAATATGGAAAAGTTGTTGGAACCTATAATGATCCCAATAGTAATGATAGGGATCGCAGCCTAAACGATGCCTATTTCTCGATCATAGCAAATGCTAAAAATTATATTTACATTGAAGATCAATATTTAGTAAATGTTGATGTAGCAAAGCAGCTTAATAAAAAAATTCAAGAGTCCACTTTTATACGTTTAATTTTGGCAATTCAAGACTCACAAGAAACTACAGATATACTCATCCCTGATAGAAAAAGGGGAGAATTTTGGGATGCGCTACTTGATGGGACTGATAAACAGGTTAAAGACAAAGTGGCACTTGTTCTAATTGATAGAGTCAATGCGCCAAAAGAGAATTATCATCCTGCAATGCATTCCAAGATAATAATAGTGGATGATGAGATAGCCATTATTGGTTCTGCCAATGTGAATCAGCGTTCATTTACTCATGATAGCGAAACATCCATTGTTATTTTTGATGAAACAAGTTTAATGCAAGACTCCTTTGCCAAAAAAATGCGACTTGAAATATGGAAAGAGTTTTCAAGTAAAACCATCTCTCCAGATTCAATCGTTGCATCCTGGGAGCAGTTCTCACGAATTTTAATGAATCCTACAGTACATCCGCTTATGCTAATACCCTACATTAATAGTATTGAGGATTTGGATAAACGAATCATCGATTACATTAAAAAAAGCGGTGCAATAGCCCCTATTGTTGCAAACATCCTGGTTGGTGATAATAGTAACCTATCTGTTGCACTTGCTAATGTCTCTACCGTACTTAGTCCTTTTCAGATCGTGCAAATATTCAATGGGTTATGGGATAATGTCATTGATCCTCAGGTTAAATAGAGTTGCTATAAAAACTGATATTCTCTTAAGGTAGTCCATATGTCTTATACTGATTTATTGAAACGTATTTGGGAGTTTGTATACGAGCCAGATTTGGATGTCACTTCAACAGTTGAACAATATTTTCATCCTGATTATGAGCAAAGTATTAATGGGGTGATCATGAATCGTAGTGATTATATTGCCCATGTCATAGAACAAAAGAGGAACATGCGAATACGTCACATTCAATATAAACACATTGTTGAAGTAGGCAATGAAGTATTTGCCTTATATTATCCTCAAGGAGTCAGTCTCAATGATTCAACCATTGAAGCTGAAGTGATTGCATATTTTCAATTTAAAGAACAAAAATTGCTTAAAATACATGGGCAAGTTAGATTGATTAAAGGAAATTTAACGGATGTCGACATGTAAAATTTTTTTCATCTAAATTAGGGGCGCAACGAGTATAGAAAGTTAAGCATGCCGATGATAATAAAAATAAGGCATATTGAGCCATCATTTCATTAAAAAATATCCCTCTAAACTAAAAAAGAGAATGTATTTTTAAACGCAATAAATTTTTAAAAAAAGGTGCTTAGATGAAGATTATGGAGATTCATATTGCGCAATTAACTATTCCATTAATTCGCCCATTTATAACTGCGGTAAGACGTACTGAATGCGTTGATGATGTGGTGGTAATGATCAAAACGGATCGAGGCAATTGGGGTTATGGTTCAGCCGCTTCAACTCCTGCGATCACTGGAGACAGTACCGAATCCATTATCTCTGCAATTAAAACCATTCTTGGCCCACAGTTAATTGGACGAAATATTTCTGAGTTGAATTTATTACTCCAAATGAATAACCAGGCTATGGCAGGGAATTCTTCTGCAAAAGCGGCTATTGATATCGCATTGCATGATTTATTTGCCCAACATTGTGGTTTACCTCTTTATAAATTGCTGGGTGGTAACACGAACAGCATTAGTTCGTGTATTACGATAAGCGTTAAAGAGATTGATGCGATGGTGCAGGATGCGGTTGATCTTGTCAATCAAGGGCACCAAACTATAAAAATAAAACTGGGATTAAATCCAATGGAAGACATCAAGCGGGTCCAGGCGATTCGTCAAGCAGTAGGAAATTCTATTACTTTACTTGTTGATGCGAACCAGGGATGGTCTTATGAAGATGCCCTGAAGGTTATTGAGTCATTGAAACAGCAGCATTTGAATATCCCTTTGGTCGAACAGCCTATTCGTGCTCACGATCTGCTGCACTTAAAGGCGATTAGCGATCAGGTTGACTGTCTGATCATTGCTGATGAGGCGTGTTTTTCCCCTGAAGATACTCTGAATATTGCAAAAATTAATGCGTGTGATGGCGTTAATATTAAGTTGATGAAATCGGGTGGCATTGAGAATGCGCAAGCGATCTATAATATTGCTAAAGCAGCACAAATGAACATTATGGTCGGATGTATGCTGGAATCACCCATTGGAATTGCTGCGATTGCGAGTTTTGCTTTAAGTAAGCCGGATATCTTCTATGCGGACCTTGATCCTATTTATTTGATTCGTGACAATTATGTACTTGGTGGGGCGCAACGCCTTGGCACTAAAATTATTTTGTCAGACAAACCTGGTTTGGGAATTGAAGGTATTGCCCAAGGATTAAATCAGATTGGAGTGATCCATTAATGTCATTTTACATTCAGCTGGCCAGTTTAGGCATTATTGTTCTTTATGCTGTAATGTTATTTCGCAATGTTGATGCTTTAATAGCAACTGCAATCTGTGTGGGTCTGGGCTATTTGTGGAATCTAAGTAGCCCAATTGACATCGGAAATTCTCTGGCTAATGCATTAGGCTCCTTCATGGCCTTAGTGGGCTTTATTATCATGCTAGGTCATGGCTTGGGTGAAATCTTAACGCATACTCAGGTCAGTCATACCTTGGTGCACCAAATTGTTTATGGGATTGGGATTAATACTCAGCGACGCGCCAAGATAGGCATTGTACTTTCATCTTTTATTATTGTAGGTTTGCTTGGTACCTTGGCTGGAGGGTTAGCTATTTTAGCGCCCAGTTTACGCCCTATTGCAGGTTCTGTTGGACTGTCACGCCCCAGTTTGGCGGTGTTAATGCAGGCTTCAGCCGAAGAAGCTTTAATTCTTGGACCTTTTGCCCCACCAGTCGTGGCATTACTGGGGGTTACTGGGCTAAATTATGAGGTAGTGCTTCTGTATGCATCTCTTCCAGTGGCTCTGGTTACTTTAATTACTACCTGGATTATGGCGAACCGATTACAACGAAAATATGCGCATGAATCTTGCGAAGATGAGGATACCTCAGAACCATTTGTGCCCAGCAAACAACAAAAGCGCACTACGCTGCTCTTTGTGATTGCTTTTATAGCGTGTGTTGTCTATGGCATATTGGCTCAGGCAAAAACTACCTATGTTATTTTTGTCATGTTATTTCTAGCGCTGATTACCGGGTTGGTGAGTAAATTAAGCTTAAATCAAATTTTTAAATTGTTAGTTAAGGGAATGCAAAAAAGCCTGCATCTCTTCTTTTTATTTATTTTATTTGATCCTTTTATGGTTTTAATTCATCAGGCGGGAGGATTTAGTGCATTAACAGAACTATTAACTCCCTTAATTAATTTGGGTGGCAAACCTGTATTATCGATGTTAATTGGTTTCACAGGTGCTTTTGGCATGCCTGGCGCTGCGGAAGCAACCATTAAAATGCTGCATCAGCTTTTTTCTCCTAGCGTCCTTCAGATGCAATTACCCATGATATCGTTCGCTTTGTGCATGATCTTCGCGACCCGTGTGACTAATTATGCCTATCCAGGAGCTAATATGTTTGCTGCAATGGGCTTTGCTGGCAGCGAGAATGTCAAAGCAATGATACAAAACGGACTCACCGTTACTGCGGCGCAAGTCTTATTTCTAATTGTGTATAGTTTATGCTTATGATTGAATGTGTTCATAAAGGGTAGGTTGGGTCGTGACCCAACCTTACTCATTTTGTGTAGACTGAGAGTAGACCAGACTACGCTTTGTTGCGTAGGGATATTGCTATAAAAATGTAAGTCCAACCGCTGATAATCATATCAATCGCAATAAACAATCCGATGACCCATAATCCACTCATTGGCCAGTGCGATAGAATCATGATACCAAGTATTAAAGAGCATATCCCCGCAAAAAAGATCCAACCCCAACCCTTGGTATGTCGTAAGGATATGGACATGCTAATGCGAACCATACCGATAACGATAAGCGTCCATGCGAGTAATGCAGTAATGATAGTTGATGCTAATAAAGGATCATATAAGACGATGCCGGCGCCAATAAGATAGAGTATTGCAACGAGAATTTGCCAAACCGTACCTTTCCATTCTTTATGTTTAAAGGCATCAGCAAAGTGCGACAATCCTGAAATCATGAGTAATGCAGCGAAAAAATACATGCTGACTATGGTTAAGAAGATATCCATTCCTAGACCGATAACACCCAAGACCAAGAGCAGAATTCCAAAACCTAAAAACCATCCACGATGTTGCTGCATGATTTTTGTGTCGGGATGAAGTGCACTATTAGTTACATTTTCCATATCAGTTCCTTTTGATCTATGTAACTTTAAATATAGCCTATTATTAATAACTGAATGATTATTTTGTTACTTTTTCCTGTTTAACTACTACTCAACATCCTCTAATGCCTTTTCTATAGTTGGACGAATAGACCATAATTAGTTCTATTGATAAGTTGCAATGACAGAACTATAATCGCTCTCCTGAATAATTTATGGTCTTATTGGTGTTTCCATGGCTATTGGTGAGAAAGATAGAAAATCGATAATAGATATCTTGAAGAGAAAAACTGGATTTGACTGGACTAGTGATGAAAATGGAGTTTATTGTAAAGTTATATTAAATGCCGTCGATCGTTTCGAAGGCGAACGTATATTTATGGATATTCTTAAAAAAAATGGAATACCCAAACCGCAAAATGTAGGTAGTTCAATACGCGGCATGAAAAAGGGGCAGGCTGAAGTCTCAGTTGAATATACATTAAATTCAGTTCTTATAGAATTGCTTAAAGACACTGAGCCCTCATCTGATAAAGATGCCATTTCAACTTGTCTAAAAAATAATGCGCAAGTAGCTGCCATGTTAGAAAAGAAAACGGGTTTTCTTTGGCGCAGTGATGTAGATGGAGTCTATTGTAGAACCCTATTAAAGGCCTCTGATCGTTATGAGGGCGAACGTATTTTAATGGATATTCTTAAAAAAAATGGAATACCCATACCGCAAAATGTAGACAGTTCGATACGTGGAATTGAAAAGGGGATGGCCGAGGTTTCAGCTGAATTTACAGCAGTTTCAGTACTCGAAGCATTATTCAAAGAAGCTACTGAAGAAAAGACGGATACGAAGGGGGTTGCATTAGGTATTTTTGCGCAATCGAAAAAAGAGACACAAAAAGGCAAGCAAGAAGAGCCCAGTACAGAATTTGGGCCGTAATTGCTCATGCTAAACCAATCGCATGATTAGCAAACGTAACCTGGTTGCACGCAACCAGGATTTATCAGAAATCTATTCATTATTATTCATTAACCCCGTAAAAACCGAATTGACAAGGAAGCCATTCTCTTCGAATTGCCCGAGTAATTAACAAGGACTAGGCCGATAGTTGTTTTAGAATAAACGTCAAATGTAAGATGAGATTAGTTCTATACTTGAAAGAGAACTACGACGAAAAGAAGTAGATATGAACGCTCTTCATAAACGACTGATTCGCTCTTCAACTTTAGGGGCGCTTGTTATACTAGCACTCCTTTTTATTCCTGCAGGTACCCTGGATTATTGGCAAGGCTGGATTTATATGCTGGTGACTGTTTTTGAATCCGCTGCATACAGCATATATCTAGCAAAACATGATCCTGCTCTTCTTAAGCGTCGTAGCGAAGTAGGCATATCGTATGAAAAGGAACCGGCTCAGAAAATCATTATCCTTTCTCTCTACGTTACATGTCTTGTATTTATCGTTCTGCCGCCACTTGATGTCCGTTTTGGCTGGTCGTTAGTACCGTGGTATATCTCAATCCTGGGAGACATGTTGGTTGCATTTTCATTCTACGTTTTCTATCTTGTCTCGAAAGTAAATACCTATGCCGCTGCCAATATTCGTGTTGAAGAGGGACAAAAAGTAATTTCGACGGGTCTATATGCAGTCGTCCGTCACCCGATGTACTTTGGTGCCATGTTTCTTTTTATCGGCACCCCGCTTGCGCTTGGATCATGGTGGACACTGCTGTTGGTTCCCGTCTTTTTATCCATTCTAATTGCCCGTATCCTGAATGAGGAAAAAATACTCGCCCGGGATTTGCCCGGATATAGCGAGTACCAAAAAAAAGTCACCACTCGGCTTATCCCGTTCATTTGGTAATTGCTATGATTACTAAAACAATAAATATTGTATTCGCTACTGTTGTCGTGATTAGGGTTATCAGGGAGAGTGCGAGCGAGATGTATAGCAAATGGCCTTTCAAAACCCTGGTTGCAAACAATCGGGTGATACGTACTATAATTTTTAATTTTAGGAGTTAAGATTATGGAAGCTGACCTTTTAGATGATTATAAAGATATTCTTTCCCGGCATGGCTATGATGAGAATGATTTCGACTTGACTGAGAAAGATGAAACGGATTATAACCAAAATCCTTATCTCATCATTGGAAAAGTTAGCGTTCGATGTAAAGCCACTGATATAACAAAAACGTACAATACGGGTTATGCAACCATTTGGCCAACTGATTTTGAAGATGATTTAAGAAATGGGTATTTCAAAGATACATTTAAGGCTTGAAATATTGTGACGCTTCGGTTGCAACCTGGCTGCGAACAACCAGGCTACATTTTCGTTTTAGATGCAGTCGTCTGCGTTTTATCCACGCTTTGGTAGTGCTATAAATAATGAGCCTGGGTGATTTAGTTGATTTGCTTCGACACCAGCCTGGTCTCCTTCCCCCTTGTAGACATCCACATGAGCTCCCATAATAGCGCCACCGGTGTCTTGCGCGATACACCATGAAGTCGATTTTTTGCAATTATAGATAAAACTCATTCCAACAGGGATTACCTTGTGATCTGTTGCACATGAAGCATGGGGCGTAAGAGAAATATTTTCTGAACCATAAGGCCCGCCATCTTCTTTAGTAAAAAAAACATAGCTTTGATCGCGATTTCGCAAGTCGGCGGCTTTGTCACGGTTAAGAGGGCTATCTAAATATTGGCGAATTAGCTTTTCTGATGCAGCACTTTGTCTAATTGCTTTAGACACATTGCAGCGTAACTTTGCTTCATCATGACATTTAGGATCTTTAGCACATCGTTCCATTGTATCAAGGTTACCGCCACAGGTTGGGTCCTGTGCACATTGGACTATGCGACCCAGCATAGTACGTGGCCTGCCATTCGCGCCATCGTAATTGATGTGAAATAATTTGCCATCAAGAATTAATGAACCAGAGCCTTCAAGCATTAAAAAAGCTGGGTCATTGGGATCTTTAACGTAACCAATTATATATTTTGGATTTAAAGCTCCATGTTCAATTTCTTCTCGGTCTGGCACTACAGAGTATGTGCCATCTGCATTTTTCAGACAAAATCCACGTGCCATTTTGGTTAGGGGGTCGACTCCGCAAAGAGGCGCTTTCAAATTAAATTTTTTGCATTCTGCAGCTACATTTACGACGCCTGGATTACGGTACATAGGATATAAAAATCCGCTGCCACGTTTGGTACGCGCTGCAACAGGGGCTGGTGCATAATAGGCAGTAAATTGAAACTCACCCTTTTTAAATCCTGCATGATTTTCAGGCCAGCCATCGCTTTTATACCAGTCAAATTCAGTTTTGATGCTTGATAAATATTTTTTAAAATCGCCACGGGCGGCTTTTGCGAGAGAGAGCAATTTTTTGTTGGCATTATGGCACCATTCCTGGCGCTTGAATTTATGACCTGCGATGGTCATGGTCTGAAATTCACCACGGCTTTTATTGCAGTTTTCAATCTGATTATTTAATGCTTTAATCACTTCATCCATATTGCCTACAGGGTTATCGAACGGTAGCTCTGATGCTGAAATTTTATGAAATTTAAAGCGCAACACACCGGGTTCTTTAGCCGCCATTTTCTGTCTTGTGGTAAAGTCCACGAGTCTTCTAACATCCAAACAGCGCTGAATCGGATCAGCAGGGAGGGTTGCTTGAGCGATGATGCTAAAAGTCATTAGAGCAATTATTAAAGCTGATTGAAACATTGGTATCCTTTACCAGCCATTATTATGTAACAAGATTATATAGGACTATTGCCTCGTCATCAAAGAGATGAATTTAGATGAGTTACATGAGTCAATCAACCCAAGTGCAGCCTGGTTATAAAATTGGTAAAAATGCGATTTGATTGTTATAATTTAGTCACTTTGAGTTAAATTTAAGCCAATTTCAAATCATCGTCAAAGGTTCATGTATGCCCTATCAAGATATGACCGATATGCTTAAACACACAGCAAAACAAAGCGGTTCCTTCTCGAGTGAACTCACAACTTTTAAAGTTTTTGTGTTTCAACCCGATGAGGATTTTTTTTCGTTTTCTTTTGAAGAACGTTTAAATATTTTAGAAAAGCGCATTATCCTTGCTAAAAAAACCTTGCAAGAAATGGTTGGCAATGAAACTCAAATTAATAATCCTCCTGAGCAAAGCAAAACATCAAAGTTACAATGGTTTATAAATTTTAAAAACAAACGTAAAGAAGAAACACAACTAAAGCCCCCTAAAATAAAGACGCCACCAGCAATGTTTGTAGCTCCTGAATACCTATTTAAAGATCAATCTGAACTCTGTTTTCAAAAATATTATTCTCAAGCACAAAAGAATGTATTCAAAAAAAGATTAAAAGAACTTTCGATGGATACAGACATGTTAATTGTTCCAGGAACATTTTGTTGGTATAAAAAAGCGAAGAGTGATTCAAACAACTATTATCGAAATACTGCTTATTTTTTCCATCGTGGTCATATAGAAAAATACAAAAAAAGATACCCTCATACAACCTATGATTTTGACTATGTTGATGAAGGATTTTTAAATTACATGGACTTGCGTCGAAATTTTTTCAAATCAGGAATGGACGATACTTTGGTTAAGGATTTTTCTGGACTGAAGGTGGGCATTGAAATTTGTTATGATAGCGTACAAAGTGCTTTATCTCATTTTGTCAATGACAACAATATGCCCTTAGATGTACAGCTGATTATCGCTGATGGCGCTGAAAAACCCACTTTAGTGACACGGCCAGGTACACTTTTTATCAAGGTTGAAAAAAATGCAAATCAAACGGAGATCGGTACGATAACTAATACTTCTAATGCCCCTGTTGGTATACAACCAGCCATCTTCTTAGGCTGCGTTGAAGAAAAAGATCTCATCTGCTTTAAATTTAAGTAAAGGATTTAGAAAAGAAGTCACTACGGCAGTGACCGTATACACGGTAAGTTAGATTTTTGTATTGATGAAAGCCGAACCCGGATGCAAGCAACCAATCAGCAAAACACATTCTGAGCGTTTTGCTTTTTTTAAGTCCGAAGTGCATTTAAGTAAAAGGCAATTAGTCGATGTGTCTGAACCTGTAGGGAACCCTGCTTTTTCAAATCTAGTTGATATCATTAATTAATCCAGTTCTGAATGAAAATTAAGAGATTTGCATTTATATAACGCAAAATAATTCTAATTTAGGTTAAGGAGTTCTCTTATTTCAATGATGCAGTTTGGTTGCACTATTTTCCTGGAAGAAATGAGTGCAACATTATAAAATGTAGTGATGTTAGTCGTCGAATTCTGTGAGCAAAAAATGATTTCAATGTTTGCAATCCCCAATTGCGATACTGTAAAAAAGGCACGGATGTTCCTGGAGGAAAATAATATTGACTATGAGTTTATCGATTTCAAAAAAGTGCCACCAACAGCAGCACAAATAAAAGCATGGGGTGAGTACTTGGGCGAGCTTCCCATAAATAAAAAAGGGACGACGTACCGAAAATATAAAGAGCATTATGATGCATTAGGTATGTCGGAAAAAATAGATTTTATCATCGCAAATACGTCACTCATCAAGAGACCTGTTTTAGTCGAAAATGGTAAAACAATCGCCTTGGGTTTTAATGAAGAACAATATAATGAATTATTTATGCACTCCTGAGGTGTGATTTCAAGCTGTCCTTAAAAAGATAATTAATGAAAGTAAGGCGCAGAGTAATTCGGGACTTTGGCGTCTAAAAAATGAATGAGAAATCCTGGTTGCGAGCAACCAGGTTACACTTACTTTCAATGACAATAGCGAGATGCGCGCTTGAAATGATTTTATCATTTACAAGCAATGCTTATTGGGATTCCTCTGCATGCAAAGATTGGCGAAATAATCTTTTAAATTGGATACAAAGATATCTCCTTCTTGTTCCATTACAAATATTCGTTCGGGTTGCAATTCAAGATAATTGGATGCCTTTAAAATAGAGTAATAAATTGTTTCTGCAGAGGAGGAAATCCATTGTTTTAAAAAGGGCAGAATGACCCCAGGATCGTTAGAATAAAATCGTTGATAAATATCGGCAATTAATTCCTTTCTTATCTCGAAATTACTTTTAAAATAGAAATTGCCCCGATCTGAATGATAAAGCGTAAATGGTGCTTTATCGGGATTGCTTTTTAAACCGGCATTAAAATTCATCGATGTAATCACGCCTTTGGCATTTTCAATTTGTAACGTTGCGGTATTGAATAAATTGTATCCATTATATTGTTCCAGAGTAACTCCCCACGTCATCCCGAACCCGAGCGCAGCGAGGGTGAGGG
>NZ_FTNL01000030.1 GCF_900156395.1 Fluoribacter gormanii
CCCTCACCCTCGCTGCGCTCGGGTTCGGGATGACGTGGGGAGTTACCTTTCTTGTTTGTTTAGTTAAATTTATTTACTATTTAATGGCTCCAAGTTATCTCAAGTGACTGAGATAAGTATGGGAATTTATTTTTTAAATCCCAATTATTAAGGATGATGATGAACAAGAAATTATTGGTTTTATTCGCAACTGGACTTTTTATTAGCGGTTTTGCTTACTCCGAAGAAAACTTTGGGGAAATATTAAATGAACCGACAGAACAGGAAGAAAATGGCGTTTATCTATCGGATGAACAAAAACTTTTAGCCAAGGTGAATCAGGTTTATGCAAATTACAGTCAATTGCATCCAAATTGCGGCTATCAACCGAAACCTGCTATTCGTTCCTATCCCCAACAAATGCATACGCTCACCAACCCTTATATACATGGCGCTAATGAGCTCAATGCGATTAATTTTAAAATTAGAAACTTTGTACTCGATAGTCCTGTTCGTGATAACAATGATCCCTTTTGCGGTAAATTAAGTATAAAATGCGCCTCATTGGTGACCTTGGTAAACTCCTCAAATTTTTATTGCGAACGGATCCATAATGGAGCAAGTTCGGATCCAGTCTTGTTAGCAGATCCAAGATATAATAATTATCTAGCCTATCAGACTATTTACAATCTCTCTGTCATGCCTAGAGCCCAAAAGAATTTTGGCTTATTGAAACAGTTTTATAATTTAGATGCATTCCCTCCTTATTCCAGTTCACAAATTCCTAATCCCAGTTATGAGTACAATGCTGTAGTATATTCCACATTCACATATCCTGCCCCCACCAATCCTCCGACTCCAAATTACTCTAACGGCAATTATGGTTTCTTGTTCCTTGGTTCAGCAGAAAATTTAGTATCAGTTTGCAAAACCATTCAATACCAAAACTTATCACGAGAAAATGCTGCAGTTCGATTTAGTCAGTATTTTGGTATACCACCTGATTCACCTGATTCAGTAAGAACATTTACTTTTTTTAAGTTAAGAAATAATCCTCATGTACCTGGTAAAAGGGATGGCAACATGTTCCGCCCATGTCCTGCTGATGGCAACATTGAGACTACTTCTTGCTCCGCTTCGGCTCTTGTGATTCCCCATAATTGCAATAATCCTCCACCACCTTATGATGGCACAACGGTTAGTTCATTTTTGGCAAACCAGTTTTATTCTTCATATTGTAATACGGTCCCCAATAGAAACTCAGGAATGCCAATCTATTTTCCATGGACAGGGCAGGGTTTTACCTATGATTGGTATCCATGGCATATAAGTTTAAAGAATGTTCAAGGATCTTCAGAATATGTTCCGGCGACAAATAGTGGCAGCGCTAATATAGAAGTTGTAAATAATAAATCAATAGAGGACTTTTTATTAACATGTGATTTCAGCTAAGAAGGACCATCGTCCTCATTATTTGAGGACTAAATTTATAGTGCAAGGAATTACTCATAAAATGGTCGTGCCCAATCATCCTCGTAACACGTTATAGCCTCTTTTGCTCGATGTGATAAAGAATCATCGAGCGATTGAGTATAATAGTGTTCTTTGAATAGATTATCAGTCGCAATAACAGCTAGATCATTCACCAAGACGGATTTAGCGTATTGAGGATTGAATTGGAAAAAATATTCCATAAATTCTGGATGGCGCCCAACGAGTTCTTGAAGGGTTTTGCTAAATGGATTGTCGATTCCACTGTATGTATCATAAAACTTAAGATAGGCTGCAACATACTCCTGGAGTGCGGATTTTTCTTTATTATCGTCCAGTTTCATTTCTTAAAAGAGAGACAAGCTGACAGTAGATGCTATTAAATACGTGCATCGCTTTGTGATTCTCCCAAAAATTCCTAAAAGAAGAGTGGGGAGATTGCTAGAAACCTTCACTCACTATGCTTTTTTTGTCGGCGAAAACTCGTTTTCCAGGTTTTTTTCAAAACTCTTATCTTTATTCTTAAATAGAGAGTAATAACTTCGAGCAGTTTTTGAGGAGTTCGAAGAAATTTCTTTTTCTTTTCCTATTTTTAGAAATTGTTCTTTAGCAGTCACATAATTATTATCTTTCTGAGCTTGCTCGATAATCTTTAATTGTTCTGCAACAGTTGCCGGGATTTTCTTTTTCTTACCGTCTACTTCTATTGTATGTGAATTCCATTGCAATCCAACATTCCAATCTTTAGCACGCAGATATCGATCTGCTTCATCCAAAAAGAGCTTAGCTTTATATTGTTCGGATGATTCAATGCTGCGTTTGAGAGTAGTTATTTGTTGAGATAGGTTCGTAATTTGTTGCTGATAATCTACCTGTGGTTTTCCCTCTAAATCGTCCACAATATTTTGATATAGAGCAATTTGCTCCAAAGCGTTACATAGCTTTTCTGCGGCAACTAATTGACGATGGTTTTCAAAAGTGTCATTGGTACTGACATCCATTTCGGTTATATCATATTGAAGAGTATGCAAAAGAGATACAAAAGAGGGATAGTCTTTTTCTGCAACCTCTAAATGGAGCACTGAGAAGGGAGCATATCCCTCAATATTAATATTGATTGCTTCTTTTAATAGTTTAGAAATTAAGTGCGTATATTGCTTGGATATCAATTTACTATCAAACACATTTATTTCTTTCAGTGCAGGATGGACCTTTTGCAGATAGTAAAAGTTAGGTAGCTGTTTTATTGATTCTGTATAAAACATTGTTCGAGTATTATCATGATCTTTTACAAACTGCACTCTGCCATTTTCTACTGTCAAACTGCTCAGATTGTTTGAAAATATACCGCCAATAATCATTGATCTTAATAACTTCGCTTCAGAATCTAAGAACGTGGGTGAAATTCGTTGTGAAAATTTCTCATCCATACTAATCACTTCATCGACTTGCGCCTTTAATTTGTATAATGCGACGCGAAGTTGCTCAGGATCCTCTGGAGGATATTGGATTAACTCTTGAAGTTTTTGCTCGATTTTTTTTAAAGTTTCATGTGCATCGCGATAATAGGTTGTCACAAAATCATGTTCCAACTCTTTGGGTAATTGTAGGTAACGTTCAAGGGCTGCCTCAAAAAATTGCTCCTTATAACGTTTTTGAACGGCCTCTTCTTTACTTAACCCTGGTAATCTATCAAGTATCGTTGATATTTTAACAGTCAATACAATTGGAGAATGCCGAAATTCATGGGCTGTAAAATTAGGAATGAGATTGTCATTTAAATTGCGACTATAATTTTCGGGTGTTTTTCGGATTAAATATTTGATAACGCCATTGTATGCTCCAATTTCATAATTAAATTCGACCATGTAGCGAAATGAGTTCTCCTTTGCTTCACTAGGATTACTAACCTTAATGACTCGATAATTACTTTGTTGAGTTTGAGTAATAATATTTTCGTTATCATCAAGGAACAATACATCTTCTTCACTCAAAGTGGCATTTTTCTCATATTTATATTTTCGGTAAGCAAGTCGACTTTGATAAAATGATTCTATGTGAGGAAGATTTTGGATAAAATATTCTCTATTTGCATTAAGTTCCTCTATTAGTTCATTCTTTCTTAGAACGAGTAGAACATCACTCTCATCACTCCCATCACTATATTTCTCTTTCAAAAATTCAGGTCTATGGGCATCAAAAATAAGGTCTTTTAATATAGTGTGAAATGAGAATTTGTATTTTTGAGCTGATTTGGAGTCCATTAGTTTTTCAGCTAGATAAAATAAGTTATCCCACGCTTGTTCTTTTTCTTTAAAATCACTAATTCCTATATTTATTGTTAATTTAGGGTTTTTAAAATCCTGTAAAATACCACCTTCAACCGTTTGATAATAATTGGTTAGATTCTTAAGTCCATGGTAATGTCTTCTTATCGAATCTAAATGCATGAATTTGCCCGAAATTAATCTATCAGATTTCTTTTGAAGAGAATCGATTTTTTGTTGTAATTGTTCGATATCTTGAGTTAATTTCTCTTTATCTAATCCTGTAGACTCCTTGCTTCTTAAAACAGTAATTTCTTGTTTTAGTTTATCAATTTGTCCTTGGATTGTTCTAAATATTGTATCTTTTTCTAGACGTAAGGATGGAGTATCTAAAAATGTCAACATATTCGAAATATCAATCTCTGTTTCTTTATGTATCATCTCCTTTAATTTTTTAACAGGGGTTGGCTCTAGCTCATCTAGACCTTGTGTACGATTAGTGGCGATAGCAACTTCAATGCCATGTTTTTTGGCATAGTTCAGTACATTGATCAATTCTTGTGCTCGTTTCAGCTCATTTTTTTCCAAATCAATGAGTGTATCATCCACATCAAATATAATGAGTTTTGGAACTTTAGGATGGAGAGCCGTTTTTACTGATTTCTCCTCAATACTCGCTGCAACATAATCAATTTCATCTTGAATTCTCCGAGCAGTTCCTGATTTGGTCGCATCACGCATGGCCTGAATTTTTAAGATATTTTCCATGGATTCGCTTATTGGCGATACAAGAGGACGTCTCTCTTCCTTGTAGAGGCTAAGGGTTGGTTCGGCCAATTCATTAACCACCACTTCATCATTATTACTTAGATGTTTATATTTTTCTTTAAATTTAGCAAAGTGTTCCTTTAATCTTTCGTGAGCCATATTGCGTATGGTTTTGGCCTTTTCTATGGATTTTCGATGTTCTTCTATTGGCGATACAAGGGGAGGTTTCTCTTGCTGATGGAGACTTTCAACTTGCACTCTGGGCTCGTTTGTGGATATGAGAAATGGAATAGGAATATGTTGTGGGATTAATTGAATAACTTTTTGTCGAGCTTCTTCATATTCCTTTGCAGTTGGGATCTTTCGAGGTTGACGTAAATCAATAATTTCATCTGTTTTTTTAGAGGAATAGGTATCAGCCAATTTACTTATAGCTTTTATTAGTTGCTCAATTTCTTTAAAGTAAAAACCATCTTCTTCAAAATACTGTTTGGGAAGTTTTTCGGATGCGGCATTTAATATAGCAAAAGCTAAGTCAGCCACAAAATCATCAAGATTTTTTTCCTCTGGTTTTATTTGTAGCACTGCCTCTTGAAATAGTGAGGTAGGATGTTCGCTTGTTCCTTGGAATAATTTATCTAAAGTGGATACGATGCGAGGAGTCTTTTCTTCTGACTTGTTTAGCTCATATATGATTTTAAGTGCAGTAAATTGCCTTTTTAGTTCACTCCATTTAACTGGACTTAGTTTATTAGTAGAACTTAATTCACCTAATTGTTGATAAAGAACGTTCATTTTTAGGATAATTCTTGAAGGCTCTACTTCAAAATGTTCATAGCCTAAAATAAAAAGTTGTTCTATTATCTTATTGCGATGTTTCACCTCTTCGGTGAGTACTTTAACTTCATCCTGGCTTTCTACTTTTTCTAGTAATTCAAGACGTGGCTTACATTGAGAGTATTCTTTTTGTAATTGATTGAATTTTTCTTTTGTTAAGCTCTTCGGATCTACGAGCGCAACGAATATTTCAGTAATCGTGTCTGAAATATTTCCGCCTGTTTCGACTCTGAGGGGTATTTGCTCCACTTCATCTAGAGATCCAAAATTTTTTAAATGGGCAGCTTGTATATGCGCGATAAATAAGGATTGATACAGCCCTAATTGCTCAATGGCAATTTTTCCTTCTTCAGTGCTGTTATCTATTTTTTTTGAAAGCTCAATCATTTTTTCTTCCAACTTATCAAGAAGATCTTGATAGCTTCCATTTCTAGCTTGTAAGTCAAAGAATAATTCCAGTTCTTGAGGATTTGTTTTTGCTGCAAATGCGTTTAGCAAGAAATCGGTAGAGTTATTATCGAAATTTACTGAATTTAACCATGCTTTCGTTGATTCAGACATTAAAGGGTTTTCACAAACCTCTTTAACCCAATTGTCTAATTGATCCAGGGGAGTTGCACTTAGCGTTTGATATTTTTCCATTAATTCAAGACGCGCTTTATTTTCCTCAGTGAGCGAGTCAATCTTTTGAGTATATTGATCAATTAATTGCTTTAATAAAGTGCCATAAATAATATAAATCTCGAAATGCTTATCTTCACTAACAGCCTCAGAGGAAGTACCTTTTTGAATAGAATCTTCAATGCTCTCGATATGAGTCTCTTGTAAGGGCGTTTCTATAAAAGACTGGAGCTCATCAGCAGTAGTTTTTTCAGCTCTCATTTGAGCGAGTCTCTGCTTAGGATTGAGTCTACTATATTTTGGATTTAACGATGCTAAAATATAAGCAATTTGCGCACTTCGTCCTTTTCCTCCTCGACAATGAGTGTGAATATTTTGCTCAGGGAGCTGGCCTATTTTTTTGACATAGGACAATTCTTCTGGCGTTAATTCCAAAGGTTGCTTATCGTGAATAGGAAAATGATCTATCTGGATGGGATTACTCCCATTTATGCTGATTTCATAAGTTATAAATCGCCCTACCTTTTTGATTGGACGAGAAGTAATATGGACGTCTTTAAGCTCAGGAACATCAGGAAGCCTTACACGTCCATTAGCATCAGGTATGAAGTAATTAATGAAATCATCTACTACTTTATCTTTTCTTAATTTTCTATCACCAATGCCTTCTTTGGGATGATAGGGAAGTACTCTACCCATAGCAAATACATGAGTCACATTATTTCGTAATAAATGATTTAAATAGCCAGCGATATCATGATCTACTTGATAAAGCTCTGGATTTTCGCTGGGGATAAGTGATTTTGCAGCATAAGGTCCTGGTGAAATTGAAATATTGGTATCTTTAAATTTAAAATAACCCATTCCAAACATGTCTCGGGCTGGACCTGATAACTCCATACTTAAAGGATTTTTAAGAAATATAAAAAATTTATTTGGCCAAAAATAATTTAGGCACTCTTCAGCCAATCCCTTACTCGGCTTATTAGATTTTATATACTCTTGTTCTACAGCACAAAGAGCAGATTCCAAAATGAGCTTTTCCCGGAATGAGAGTTTTTCCTTGAACCTAGAAGATTTCAGTCGTGTTTGCACTCGACTTTCATCGAACTTGATACCATATTCAGTTGCAACACTAGTATTTAAAGAACCATCTGCATTAAACACTCCATAAGCGTCAAGTTCACGTAACGATAGATTATTAAATTCAGATCTGGATGTATTTTTTATTTTTGCAATTTTTCCATCAAGAACGGCTTTATCCATCTGATTAGGATCTGATAATATTTTGTCTAATTGTCTCAAAAATTCTTGTTTTTCACGTTCTTCAAATTGAGTCTGTTTTGATATTTGTGCAGGCCCTGCTTGTTTCCTAGATTCTTCGCGACTTGCATGCCGCAGTGCATCTCCCTCATTGCCTTTATCCTCCAGCACCGTAATAATCTGTTGATTGTAAGCTGTTTTAAATGCACCCCAGTCCTTCATTTTTTTATGACTATAGGCATAAGTAAAATCGCCACAGGCATATCCATCTTGTTGCGGATGGGTGGGGCCGGTGAGTTTAATCGTGATTTGATACTCATTGATCCCACATTTTTTTAATATATCCAGGGTAATATTTCTAATTGCATCTGCACCACTTGGACCATAAGGATCGAATAGTTCAAGCTCATATTTATCACTGAATTCATTAGGTTTAGTTAAATAAATGCCACGCCAATGACCAGGTCCTATGGAGATTAAAATATGCTTAATTTTCTTATTATTAAGGGCTAAAGTAATACCTTCCTGTGACGCATTAATAGCTCCCGGGTCGAAACGATTTGCTGGAGCCAGAACTTCAATATCCCCGTGAGATTTTGGCATTAATAAGGTCATATCATGATCTTGCAATTCATCGTGTATACTACGTTGATGAATATATTTTTGATCAAAATGACCTTGCGCCCGATGCTTACGTCTATTTTCATCCGTTTCGCGATCCATTTGCTCTCCGATCATGGAATAAATAGAACTAGCAACAGATGATATTGATGATTCATCAAAAGATTGTTTGAGTTGTGAGCCTAGAAGTTTAAGCACCGCATCGCTTTGAGCTTTTAAGCGTACATTATTGTTAGCGGCCAAGGTATTAACGGCATCGAGAAGTTTTATTTGTTGTGGTGATAGCTTTTTATAACGATTTTTTAAATCTTCTAAACTGTCTACCTGCATCTCTTGACTTAATGGCATATAGATCCTCTCAAGTAAGTTGCTTCTTCGTTAAAAAACTCTCGGACATTCTAGTCCTGAAATTTGTTTTCCTACCCGATGACTTCCGCACGCTATAGAGATTTATGTCGCTTTATGAGCCTACTTTCTTATCATCTCTGGTGACTTCGGTGAAAATATTAATTTATATTGACAATTTATTGTTTATATACTGAAGTGTACCGCGCCAACATTAAGGAAATATGATCAATGCTCTTGAATTGAAAGATATAAAGACGAGCAGTCCGGGCTCCTTTTGCATAAACAATGTTGTCTGGTCCTTGGCTTGCGTGATGCGAATTCAATCTGGCTATTTTGAAGTCAGATTCAAGTTTGATTGGTTTGGCATTTCCTCAAAAACTTTATGTATAAAATGATTCATCCGGGCAGACTCGGCTTTTTTTCTAAACAACATATTAACAAAATCGGTTGCTTCAGTTGGCCAATGGTCTTCAGGGTTTGATTCATTGTTATTTTCTTCATTGATAAGAGCAGTATTTTCTTTTAAAAAAGCATTTACTGCGTCTTCATCGTACGCTACAAGGGCTCCAGAACGAATACTTGAAAATCCTCCTTTGGGAATTACCTTATATTCCTTATTATCTGCTATATGTACGTATGTATTTTTAGTAGGGTTATAGGCATACAATTCTTCATGGCTAGGATTAGGAATAACAAAAAATTTTAACCCTCTTTTTTTCAATGACTGAGTCACCTGAAATACTTCAAATCCGGAACCACGGATCGCCTCCAATGGCAAATAACCCAATGCTTTTGTTTGCCCTACCTGCGCTAAATCACTCATTTCTGGATGAGAAAAAAAATCATGGGTAGATGGTGTTGGCGAGAATATAGGCTTCCCAGTACTTTCAGTTTTTTCATCGGAGGATTTAATGACTGTTGCATCAGTAGAAGTTAATTTATTTGAGTTCCCGGTGCGTTTCTTTTTAAAGAGTTCCTTAAATGCTTTCATGATGCCCAAATAGAATGATGTTTGTATAAATTATATGCAAAATTCAAGGATTTATCAAAACAAAAAACAAGCAAGTTGAGTTATTTTGATTCAAAATCTATAGTGAAGTTATATTTTGTTGCATTTTGTTATTTGCTTAATGATTTACCATATTTGGGGGTTTTTGCTGTAATTATTCTATACTCTTAGGTATATAAAACAGGAGGTCATAAAATATGGAATATCGAAGACCTGAATCAGAACCAATTGATGATGCTATCCTAAAAACTCTAAATTCATTATTAGAGCTGGAGATGGCGGGTGTTGTACGTTATACCCATTACTCCTTTATGGTCTTTGGCTTTAATCGCATCCCTATCTGCAAATGGATGCGTGAGCAGGCTCAGGAAAGCATAAACCATGCTCATTTAATCGGGGAGCTAATTACTCATTTTTCCCACCATCCCTCACTTAAAATTGGCAAATTATTAGAAACCCATGAACATAACATTGGGAATATTTTAGAAGAGGCTCTTGAGCATGAAAAACAAGGTTTGTATTTGTATTATCAATTATTACAACATGCAGAAAAAAAATCGGTGTTGATCGAGGAATTTGCAAGAAAAATGATTCAGGAAGAAGAAATGCATATTGGTGAAATACAAAAAATGTTGACCCCTCCTGGGATATTGAAGAATTAGAATATTCATCGAGATCCCTGGGGGCATTTTATAGTCCATCAACTAGTGACCCAACAGTGAATAGTTAATTGGCCAGGTTTACCACCCAGCCAGTGCTCGCTACATTGAGTTTAATTGCATTGATTTTAACGTAGGTTCTTCTAGCTGGGTTTCTTCTTTCTTTAAACTTAAGAGCTGTTTTCCTAATTCATCTTGTTTGACTTTATTGTTCCAAATAAGCAGATGATTTTTACTGGCTATTTCTTCTTTAATCGTAGCAATTTGTTTCGGAGTAAGTTCCTGTGTATGACGATAGTAAGCATAAAGTTGGGCGCATATCTCCTCGATTTTTGCTTCGTCACTTAGGCCCTCACTCTCTGGTTTTAGGTGAAAATCAATCACCGAACACAGTGTGGCGCGTACATTGTTCATGTGAAACGCCGACATAAATGCACGATAATAAGAATTGTTGCGAACAAATAAAGGAATGATTGGATTTTGCAAACTCCAAAAACCATCAAGCCTAATCACATGAATAGGTGTTTTATTCATCAATGCAAGTCTCGCTGCGCCGGCGTAGACTCTTGGCGGTTTTTGACCTAACCGTGCAAAATTCCCTTGCGGGAATAGAGCGACGCAGCCATTTTCACTAAGTGCTTTACTCGCTTGCTCTAACGCGCCGGCATTAGCAGAACGTCCATTATCACTTTTAGTTGCTTTTGATTCTACCGGTATTGCTTTAAACATCTTCAAAAAAGAAGAAACACCGGGTACAGAATTATAAGCATCTGTGGCAAAAAAACGTGGTGGTGTGCCTTTTATTTTTGAAGCAACAACAACTGCTTCCCAGCCAGTTCGATGGGGACCTACGGCAATTATTTGCTTTTCTGTATTGGTTATCTCTAAATCCCCGCTTTTTGTATGCATCATCCGCGTTATGAGCAACAAAAGACCGGCTATTATACGAGCTAAACGATTATCGTAGTTTAAGTGATTGTTCGATTCTGCGACTCGTGCAATCGCATACGTTACTATCGCAAGACCAGTAAGCAGGAACAAGAGGTTATAAGCACTTGATGTTGACTCATCATGATTAAGTTGCTCTAAATTCGAATACATGTTGATTACTCCTTGTAAAGACTAGATAGATTAAGAACTAGCCATCCAAAATCTGTTATAGTACCTTTAAAATTGATGTTGTCAATTAAATACCCAAGAAGCAAGAACCGAAATGCCCCCGAGATGGAATTTATTGGGGAGGGGATTATGAATTTATCCTGGTTTGTGTTATCACCCTGTCGTCAACATACCGCAAGAAATTCCTGTAACCGTTTTTCTTAAAAGAGGTAAATCATTCCTTTTCATGGCCTCAATCTGAATGAGATTCAAAGGATGAATCAAGGTTGATCTTAATTGAATGCTTTCCCCGAGCCACGGTTGATGAAAACAAAAATCACTCTCACCTGTTATTTGATAGAAAAAGAGGATGGTTGACTCCAGTTCAGATTGAAAAGGCTTTAGATATTCATTGGAGCCAGTTAATTGGTACAAGTATTGTTCCCAGATTGGAAGGTACACTTTGGAGAGAGTTACACCCAACTGTTTTATAAAAGCAGCAAAAAGAGTATTTTCCTTATAGAGAGCCTTAAGCTTACTTTTTCTAAGTTCGTTGAGTTCTGACCAAGTGGAACCAAGACCCCACCACGTTGGGAAAAGAAGCCGTGTTTGAGTCCAGCATAAGATCCAGGGGATGGCTCGAAGTTTTCTTTGATTCGGCCCTGATTTGCGTTTGGTTGGACGAGAGCCAATTTTTAGCTCTGTCAAAAAATGATAGGGTGAGGCCTGTTCAATTGTAGGCCAAAACCATTCGCTTTGGATCAGTGCTTTATATTTCTGACTGACTTGCGTGGAAAATAATACCAGCTCCTCAGGATAACCCTTATCAGGGGTGTTATCTTTTTGTGAATAGATATCAAGAAATTTGTCAATCTGACTTTTGAGTATCGAACTTGAACCAAAGAGCCTTGCAACCATTTCTCCCTGAACAGTCACTTTATAATTAGTCATCATTTCCTTAGACCAGGAGGCTGTTTGTTCTTTGATATCCCCACCCCCTCGCTCTATGCTGCCCCCCGAACCATGAAAAAAAATAGGCCGAAGGTTCTTATTTTCTAGTGTAGACTGAATATTTTTTAAACTGTTCGCGATCATGAGTCGTGAAGGCAATACGCCATTTTCTTTAGAAGAGTCAGAATAACCCAGCATGACCTCATAATTTCCATCCCACTGTTTAAGGTGTTTCTGTCTAATGTCTTCAGTGATCGAATTATTTAAAATTTTGTCAGCGCTGGTTAACGCAAGTTGATTTTCAAACAAGGGTACAACGGGTAGGGCGTAGCTTTTAAAAACGTGTTTTACCAGGTTAATTCCATTTTTTATATCCTCAGCAGATTCAACCATACTGAGGATAAAACCGCGTATATAGTTTTTGGGATCAGTTCCATGGGTTATAGAATAGACTTGTTCCAACATCTTGGTAATAGTTGTTTTTTTTATGCTGGTTAAACTCTCTTTTACAACTGCTGAATCTTCTCTGAGTTCTATGGGGATGACCAGAGCGGGATAGAGCTGAAAAATGCTGGAGATGATGGCGAATTGTTCGGGTTTGAAATTTAAAAACTTCAGGGCATTGATCTCTATCGCTGTTAATTCCTTTTTGAATGCTGATACTTTTTTATGGTCCTTTGATTGTATCTTTATCAGAGCGCCCGCATTTTTGGTCAGTTGATTGAGCTGATTTGCCAAGATTTTGTTTTCATTTAATGCAGTTGAGAGTTTGACAATTTCCAGTACTTCTCTTAGACATTCCTGAATGTAGGAAATAAAAAAAGATCGAGAAAGTTCGAGACTTTTAACCATGATTCTTTCATTAACACCCGAGTGTCCATCTTTATCACCTCCTACCCAAGTGCGTAATTGAATGGGAATGCCTTTGCTTAAAAAGGAATGATAAAGTTTAATGTTAAGAGGATTGAGTGCGTATTGATAGATGTATCGTGCCTCGTCTTCTACGCTTGGTTTTTCATGATTGGAAATATTAATTTGCAGTGAGATTTTAAGCATTTGATCAAGATGCGTTTCATTCATCAGATATGGGGATTTAAGAACATCGACAAGATAGTCTCGAATTGCTTTAAACAGCTTTAAGAATTCATTTGTACGAGCTTCTGTTGGATGTGCGGTTAAGACATAATGAATCCCTTGAGGCCTTTCGGAATAGATTTTTTCTTTTCTTTGGCTGATCCGAAAAATGCGGTAGGCACTTTCACAGGCATTAATGAGTTCCATCATGAGAGAAAACCCATGTGCAATTTGACAAAGCTGATTTCTCTCTAGTTTGGAAAGCTCAATTTGCAGGCTGTGAAGAGCCTTTCTAAGTACAATCGTTTCACTCCCAATCGTGTCTTGCATGGATAGTCGAATGTGCTCAATTCGTTCATATATTTCTTTCCCATAGACTTCTTCAATTGATTTCCCTAAACGAGTAAGAGCCCAGGAAACCATATGGCTTAGTTCCCTTGGCAGATGGGAGACATTTTGTTTCATCGAAAACTCCGATTTCTAAAAGGGGGTCCGGAAAGTCCATTTCATGGCTCTCCTTCCACTTGAGATCTATTCCTTATTTAACAGTCCACTATATGAACTTCTTCAGTTGATTTCCAAACGAATCAGGTTCAACCAATTGAAGAAAATCTTTTCGCGATTGAATATAGTTATACTGGAAAATATTTTTTTTTGCTAATTCTCTTGTAACTCGGCACAAGTCGCCTATTAATTTTCAGGATTCGTTTTAATTGTTAATTATTTTTATCAATAAAAGAGGTCGCAATTTTTTCAGATAAAGCTTTTTGACAAAAATAGTTCAAAAGTAAATTAATTTTTTGTTCATCCGCTTTGGACTTGGGAGAAATTGCATAAAGATTAATATCAGGTGACGACTCGTGAGGTAATACTTGAATTAGTTTTTTATTTTTTATTTCCTCATAAACTGAAAAATAAGGTGCCCATAAAAGCCCTACATCTGCAACAGCAGCCTGCTTTAAAACACCTGCATTATTGCTTTTAAAATTTCCCGAGACTTGAATGATTTTTTTATTAAAAACCCATTTATTTTCTAGACCATAAAGCGAATTAATCAAACAATTATGGTTTGGTAACTCGTCGATTGTCTGAGGAAGTCCATGCTGCGCAATATAGCCAGGTGAGGCAAAGATCTTTCTTTGGATCGAAAATAATCTTTTACAAACCAGTTTTGAATGCTTCACATCTTCAAATGAAATAGCCAAATCAAATGTAGACGAATAGAGCTCTTTTGTATCAGAACCTACATTAATATCTAAATAAATCTTAGGATATTGTTGCATGAACTCAATACTTAATGAGGTCAAATAGGGAATAGCTGGGGTAACGGTAAGATAGAGTTTAATTGTACCGTTTAATTCATATTGATCCGGTGTTGCAATTCCCTTGATTAATTCTAATTGCTCGAAAAGCCGTAATGCCTTCTCATACAGCTGATGCCCTGATTCAGTTACAACCAATCGTGTTGTAGAGCGGATAAATAAGGTGACTTTTAATTCCCCTTCCAACCAAGTTATTTGTTTGCTCAATTTAGAGGGTGATATATATAATTTTTGTGAGGCTTTTGAGAAGCTTTTACAATCAACTGTTGCAATAAAGCCTTTTAAACAAGATAAAATATTCATAGTTGAATTTTCTTAATTTAACTCTTTTTAAAGTGTATAGACTTATATAACTGTTTTGTAAATCAACATTAATGTTCACTTATAGTGGCCGCTGCCATAAAATCCAGGGGATTTGACATGATGAGGAGCTAATCCTTTGAGCTTAATAGCCTCGCCTGCATCTGCTATATTCACATTCAAACGACCCAGCTAGTTGCTGGATGTGCTCTAATAAAATAGTTCTTGATGTATAAAATCTTTTATAAAACTTGATTCCCATATGGTTGGTAATAACGATATTTCTGTTTACAATTTAAAGTCATATAATTATTTATTGCTACGAGGATTCTGACTCTTTGTTCACCTTAGAGCAACACCATAAGGACATGGGAAAAACCAGATGAAAAAAAATTTAAGTCCCCTGAGTTTACTTTGGATTTCAATTACCAGCATGGTAGGTTCAGGTTGGTTGTTTGGTTCTTTATACTCCGCGCATTTTGCTGGCCCTGCAGCCATCATCGCTTGGCCACTTGCAGGTTTTTTGTTGTTATTTGTTGCCCTATCTTATGCTGAATTAGGTACGATGTTTCCGCAGTCCAATAGCCTGGCTTGCTTGCCTTTATATACCCACGGACGTTTAACAAGCTCGATGATGAGCAGCATGACCTGGTTTTCCTTAGCCATCCTCCCAGTAATTGAAACTCAAGGCGTCATTCAATACGCCAGTAATTATCTTCCAGACTTGGTAACCCATCATGGTGTGTACTATAGAAATACACATCTAGGGTATGTACTGTCCTTAGTGGTGTTAATGAGTTTTGTATTGTTCAATTATTTCGGTATTGGTTTATTTGCTCGCGTTAATGCAGCATTTACTGTTTGGAAGATAATAATCCCAGTACTTACCATCGCAAGCTTGGTGACCATGAGTTATCACCCAGATAATTTTTTTCAATATGGTGGTTTCATGCCCTATGGTTGGCAGGGAATTATGGCCGCTATGTCAAGTGGCGGTGTACTTTTCTCCTTATTAGGATTCAGGCAAGTGATTATCATGATGGGTGAACTTGAAAAACCAGGACAGTACATTCCCCTGATATTGTGTGGTTCATTATTTTTCACGACATTACTTTACACCGGATTACAATGGTCCTTTATTGGAAGTGTCAGTGAACATTCGCTCGAAAAGGGCTGGGTGAATTTATCGTTTATCGGCGACGCAGGACCATTTGCAGCTCTAGTTGCACTAGTCGGCATGCTTTGGTTGAGTGTTTTATTATACGCCGATGCGTTTATATCACCCTATTCAACCGGATTGGTTTATTCAACAACAGCATCTCATATGCTAAGCAGCATGGGTTCTGTCGTTTGTACACCCAAAATTCTTGCCAAACGAAATAAGTACCAAGTGCCCTGGGTTAGCTTAGGAGTAAATTTTTTACTCGCGGCTACTATGTCACTTGTGCTCCATGGATGGCAGGAAATGTCAGCTTTTCTCGTGGCAATATTAATGGTTAGCTACTCCATAGGTCCTATAGCTCTTGTTTGTTTACGCAAGCAATTACCAAACTATAAAAGGCCTTTTCGGTTGCAAGGTTCTAACCTTATTGCCTTTATCGGATTTTATGTATGCACGATTGGTGTTTATTGGTCGGGTTTTCACAGTGTGCGGAAGCTATTGGTGATTACCATCCTGGGATTAGGGGGAACCATTCTTTATTGCTTTATAAAAAACACACATCAAGAACTTGATAGCAAACATGCAGTTTGGTTTATTTTGTATCTTTTGGGACTTGGTATGTTTTCTTATCTGGGAAATTACGGTGGCAAACATATCCTGCCTCAGTATTGGGACTTAGTGTATTTATTGCTTTTTAGCCTGTTTGTATTTGGTTTTGCTATATTATCCAGAAAGCCCAGTGCTAATACCCAAAAATTGGTGATAGACAACTCTTACCAACCAGAAAAAAACAAAGACTAACTTAGAAAAGTTTAGAGTAATTTGGGGAGCAAGTGAGTTGGGTCTTAAGGCATGTAGGCTCAAGCTCACAATGCTCTTATTGAAGGAGTAAGTTTAATGACTCCTAGGAAAATTGTTTGCATCATACATCGAGCGTTCAAAAAATACACCATAGCTCGATAGATAGAAATTGTTGTAATCAGGGTATTCAATTCAAGATGAGGCCGTCGGGCGAAGAGCCCGACCTTCGATGCCTAAGGCTTTTGCCAAATTGGGGCGCCGGTATGTCTGTTAAGGCAGGTAATATAAGTTTTTGTCCCTTTGCGATCTTTAGAAAAAATAAAGACATAATCACCTGCAATTTGCCATGATAATATTTTAGCGTGGAAAGGGACATTCCATAAACGAACTCCAGCATAGGTGTAGGCGGTCACATGATCTTGACTATCAAATGTCGAAATAACCATCACAGAATCAGGAGTTAACTTCATTCGCTCTTGTTGGAAATCATAATCCTCGACCGGAGCAGTTGACGCTTGAGTGATTAGGGAAGTGGAAAGTAGCAAGCCAAGTAACATCATTCGAAACAATTTCATATAAAAAACCTCTTGAATGTAAATAAAGATATACGCTTTGCAATCAACTTTTGCATGAAGCGTATAGGACAATTCGATTCAATTTGAGTATCGTTAGAATCCCCGCGGAAAATACAATTATTCTATATTTTTGTAAACTGTTTGAGATGAAAAGCCAACCGCTTTAAATCGTCATAATAGCTTGCCAACATTCTGACATTTCTTAGTCAATTCTTTAGAAATAACAGCACTCGTGTATTGAAGACGACAGTTAATTCTCTTTAAACCAGTTAAAAAGGACAAAGAACACATTAAATGATTATTGGTCAAACAATTCCTAATTTCGAAATATTTACTTTCCAAATTACTATATTCTCAAAAAAAACAATATGAGTAAAATATGGGCTCATGGATTTGAATTTTATCTATTATATGGGAAATAGAACAAAAACAATAAGTGTTCTGACTCGATTTGATTTTAAAATAGAGAATTATTATGTATCAACCATATGAATATGTTGTACCTTCCTTTGATCAAACAAAAGACAACAAATACAAAAAATTTGTTCGGGAAATAACAGGAAATCCAAAAAATGGGGCGCCGCGCCCTTTTGACGAAAAATTAAATGCTTTTTATTCTAGAGCGGAGGCTAGAAGTTCAGTGGCAGTTGGCACTCTTCCTGATTTGTTAAAAACAAATTTTATTGTAGGGGAAAATCACTGTGATCGTGCTCCTAAGAGTTTTTTAATTCAAAATATGCACAAATTGAAAGAGGCAGGTTATACCACCTTATTCTTGGAACATTTATATTACGATGACCAGGAAGAGCTCGACGATTATGATCCTGATTCTTCATGGAACGCAAAGAAAAAGCAGAAGATGGAAACTCGGATTTCTCGTTTAGACCACGACTTTAAAGACCTTATTACTCATGAGCTGTATTGCCCATGCAAAAAATGTAGTTATCCAATAAAGAATAATTATTTAGAGTTGGTAAAGGCAGCCAAACGCTGTGGTATACGGGTGGTAGGAATTGATACAGAATATACCTATTCCGAACAATATGACAGTGAACATATGGAGTACGTTGGTGGTCCAACAGCAATAACTCAGGACACATTTCGCCTCAGAAGCATGAATTATACTGCCAGCAAAATTATAGAAAAAGAAACAAAAGATCATCCTGGAAAATGGTTTGCTTTAATTGGGTACGATCACTGCTCCTCATCGGAAGATGTAATAGATGTACCACAGCTAACAGGAGCAACAACAGTACTTGTGAGCTCTCAAGAAAAACTGAAAAAAGTAAAAGTAGGATTTAATGGGGTTGTGTCCATTCAAGAAAAAATATCATGGGGTGGGGCAGAGATGCGAACCGTAAATATTCCCTATGCTGTTCGAATTGAGGCTCCTGTTAATCAATCCATACCTGTTATTGAAGGAACAACGCAGATTGAGGATCTCCAAACCCAATCAAAATTTAATCAAGGAAAGAGCAAAAGAGAAGAACAGAAAGAACGATTCATCAAAGAACTTCCCATGCGTTGTGAAAGTCAAATTAAGCGCTTTAATTCCCTTCCTAAAATATTTAACAATCCCCATGCTATGGAAAAAAGGAGAATTCTGGAAACAGCACAAGAAATATTGGATAAAGATGAATTAACTATTAACGATAGACTCAGTGCATTTCGTGACGTTATTAATAAAAACAGGGCTATTTTAACGAGACCTCATAGCACTATCCCCAAAGATATTATGAAAGGGCTGCTGGTTTTTGTTGCGTCTACCCTTTTGGTGATTCCTGGCATTTTGCTTGGCATACGTTTTTTTAGTCCCCATAGATCAACTACTACAGAAGAACAAATAATAAAACCATTAGATGAATTGATGCCATAAGCAGAATATAAGTATTATTTTGAGATTTTAATTTTTTTTCCATCCTTTGGGAGCTTTCATGTTTAACAAGCAAGACATATCTTTATCAAACAGTTCCCAATCCAATCAGAACAACACAATAACTAAACAAGAATTGGATAAAATTTTAAATAACTATCATTGGTATAACCCTTTAAGCTGGGATGACGGTCTAATCGGTTTATTGCGAGAATTCATGTCCGAATTTGACTCCAGGCACTTGAGCAATGATGCATTAATCCACGTGGATGATTTTTTTAAATTTTTAGAGGAGCGGGGTGAAAAGGAAGCATTTCAATACGAGTTATCAAAATCTAAACCAAGCAGTCAAGCGTTCTTCAATCACTGGATGAATGGAGCGGTACGGAAATTGCCAATTGAAGGATGGCAACAGGTGTTTCAATTCCTGACAAAACATGAATTAACCCAGGTTTGCAAAACCAGTCGAGATTTATATTTTTTTTCTGACCGTGAGCATTTAATAAAAAAATTACCCTGGCATTTACGTGATTACACTCAAGAACCCAAACTCAGCAATTTACACCTACAGGCTGATTTAATAGACATCCATCCGAGTGGCTTAGTGGCTTGCTCGGTCCAACGTAATATGAATAACTTTGACCACTATAACATCTGGATTATTGACAGTAATACTGGAAAACGGTTTGCCCCCTTAGATCCGAAATTTAAAGGTTCTACTATCCTGTTTTTACAGTGGGACAGAGACGATATGCTAAAAGTTATATCCAATATAGGTGAGTGTGTACAGTTTAAACCCAGTTCCCTTGGTTTTGAGATGGAGCAACTCGATCCAGTTGATGTGAAAACAGTGTTGCCGGTAAAAAGTCTCACAGCGAAGAATAAGCAATTGGATAAGACTCATACAGTCGAGTTAACTTATTACGAAGCAAAGCATCTCCCCGAAACGTTCACTCTTTTAAGAACGCACATCAAAATAACAAACTCGGAAACCGGGGACATCCAATATGTCCCAATAGCCGGTATGAACACCAGAGGTTCTGTCTGGCATTGTGTCGATGTTGCGCCGTTACCAAATGGCAATGTTCTTTACATTCTCGACCGAGTTAATACTTTGGCTTCCTCGTTGCATATAGCTCAATTTCCTTTTCTGAAGTATGAGTTGATCAATGACTGCGAAACGGCTCCATCTTCTAAATTCAGTTAGCGAACATCCCAAAGTTTCCAGTCATTATATGTTGGGCTTTGCCCCAAAAACCCCATATAAAAATTATAGAAAAATCCGATGTGCTCTAGCATGAACCCTATGTTTGTCGAGCCAAGGCCCAACGATTGGGAACCAACTAAAATTTCTTTGAAAATCGATTATATTAAGTATCTCATCAACCTTACATCGAATAATTTAATGGTCTATATTTAAACAAAGCGCTTCGTTTTGTGGAGAAAATATGCAAGATAAATTGGAGCCACAAGGGTATATTGATGAATTAAGAAAGGGTAATTATATAGCTGCAGCCATGGGGTTAGGGCAAGAATTACATGATAGATATCAGAAATTCAGTACTGAACCGCTAGATGGTGACGTTATGATTCCTTTAATGACGACTTTACTCGCAGAAACAAACATTGCCATTGAAGACATGCCAATGATTCAGCACGGAATCCTATCTACAGGTATGGGGGAGCAGGCGGGGTATATGACTCATGTTTTGTCTGCGACTCTGAAGCTATTAAGTCATGAAGCGTGGTTAAAAGAGCAAGAAGGTAATCAAGAAAAATCACCACAAGATATTCGCAAAATGGTAAGAAATGAAGTTACTGAATTACTTGAAACTAACGATAATAAAGTTAATAAAATCAAGAAGATCGAGGAAATAGCCGATGGAAAAGAGAAGAAAGAAACGGAAGCTTTGATTGCAAAAGAAATGACTTACCAGAAGACATTTGCGTATGCTGTTGAGCATTTAATAAAAGAAAATAATGCACTAATACGTGAAACGGGAAACCTACTCATTAAGCGTCTTAATGAGGTAGAGGCTGAAATAGAAAAATTAGAGGGGGAGAAAGGAAGTTTGGACGCCACATCGATTAGTCTCAGAATACAATTGAAAAAGCTAAATGCTGATAGAGACAAGCTTGATAAAAAACAATTTATTATCCAGGAAAATGAACTACATGAAAAAATTACATTATTAGAACAATTGGAAAAATCCAGGTTCCTTAAACTTAATTTAGAGGATGATCTTGCGCGTTTGATTACTCAACCGAAAGAGTTTAATGCAAGTAAAGCTTTATCATGGATTTCAAATGAAAAAACTTTACAAGAAGCCCGGCAAAAAGTCGAATCCTATTTAGGCTTTTTAAATAGTAACCCTATTGATGAATCAGAGAATAATTTAGATTTGTTAAAAGCTTACGATGCCCGTAAATATGCTGCTGCAATGATGCTTACCGCTATAAAAACGGCTAGTTTAAGATCCCCCGAAGCAACGCTAACTTTATTAAACGATAATGCAAAAATTATTGAGGAAAACCTTCCTGGCAAAGAAGGGGGAGACTTAGTTGGTTGGTTCTCTGATGGAGATTCAAAAGAAGATTTACAAGAGGTACAGCAAAAAATCGCATCGTATTTAACCTTTTTAGATCAGAACGTTGTCGAAAATCCTGATGAAAACCCAAAGTTGTTAAAAGCCTATGAAGCTCGTAAAGATGCTGCGGAAACCATGCTTATGGTTGTCAAAACGGCTAGTTTAAGGTCCCCCGAAGCAACGCTAACTTTATTAAAAGATAATGCAAAAACTATTGAAAAAAACCTCCCTGGTCCATGGGAGTTAGGTATTATTGCATGGATAATAGATCGTTTCATTAATAAATCTGAGATGAGAAAAACAACCGATGACACATTAATGTCAACTAAAGCTCAGATAAAAACTCTGGGAACTAAAAATAGCTTTATGCAAAGCAAAAAAATGCTTGAGGAAATAAAAGGTAATGGCGAAGAACATAAGGGCCCTGGTTCAACAATTCCTTAGAAAAATCTCATAGAACCATTCGCAAGTAATCTTGGATGATTTTTTGTTTTTTCGGGCCACGTGATTGAGAAGTGATGAACTATTCCTTACTTGTGCTCAAATGTTACCATAGAATACGTTTCAGCTGTGTAGTATGGCTCTTGATCCACTTTGTATTCTTTGGCCAACTCTGCTGCTGTTTTATGATCAATGCATTGTATTCCAAGTTTTTGGCATAAAAGAACAATCTCGCTGGGCTCAAAAAATGTTTTGAAAGGAGATTTTTTACTGGCAAACTCATCTAAAGTTTTTTCTAAACATTTTTCTTTTGCGGATGAGTCTAATTGCTGTGCCCCTGTTTGCATCAGAGCATGCATGTAGTCGAAGGTAATGATTAAATTGCTAAACTTACTTGATAAATCACGTAAAATTCTTATTACTTCCTCTTTTTCGAGATAGAATGTATTTCCCTCCCATAAAATTAAAGTTGGCTTTGTGAAATCAATATCATTGTTTGTTAATTCTGCAATTAAATCGCCCTTAACGTAGTCCAGGCCAATATAAGTGGCATTTTTGTTAATATTCTGTTCGGAATAAATCTGTTCCTTACATTTTAAAATATGCGGCTGATCAATTTCAAAAAAACGTGCACTAAATTGCTGAGTATATTTCATTTTACGCACCGGCAGGGTATCAAAGCCGCTACCTAAAATGACGATCTGCTTTACTTCTTTGTTTTTGACCGCATCTGACACGGTGCGTCTAAAAAAACGGGTTCTAGTCGCTAAAGGCAACCACATTCTTTTATCTAGCCTTTGTTCCGCTTCTTCTTTGACTTGCTCATTAACAAAATTCTGCATCAGCGGATCTTTGAATAAATCGTTCTCTCTTGTACCTTGCTTTTGTGTTAATGTCGGCCAATTTTCTTTAGATTTAGCCTCTTTTTTCCAATAGTTCGCTAATAAGGAGGTGGTCGCAACATTATTGTCTTTTAAAATTTTTTCACGCATAAAAGCAAGTTCTCTTATTTTAATAGTTCATCTACAATTTGCCTCACGCCTGAATAATAAGCGGCATGATCGGCGTCTAAATATACAATATTATCGGTAACTTCTCTACTCATACGCAGCTGATCACTTAGGAGTAAGGCCTTATCGTACCGGCAAACTAAAGAGCGTTTCGAAATACGGGTAAATTGTTTACCAATATTGACTGATTCGGTAAATGGTCGTAAGGGTTGAGGTTGTAATCGAGCCATCGCTTTTTGAGCATCCTCCGGGCTACAACAGTTAAAAAAGATATTGGCTAAATTCGGTGAACATTGAAGGCGAATTTGTTGCAATGTTTCATCAATGATTAAAAAAGGAGTTAGGTTATTTGATTCCGATTCTTGTGCTAATGAAAACAGAGATTTCTGGTCTTTTGGAACATAGGCGGCAATAAAAACTAGTTCGCGAATCGCATCGGGAATAACCTCCGCCGCCTCTGCGATAACTAAACCTGCCATGCTATGACCAACTAATGTAACCTGTTCGGGTTGTTGCTTAATTAATTCAACAACACTCTGCACGTAGTCATTAAAACATATTGAGCTGCTTATTTGATTTTTTAGGCCATGACCAGGTAAATTGGGCATAAGTACTTTATGTCCTTTCAAGAAAAGCTCTTTTGCAATAGGCCTCCAACACCAAGAGGCATGCCACGCACCGTGAATTAAGATAAATGTTTGAGAACTATGCATTAGAACTCCTCAGAGGCATCAGGCGATTAATAATAAATTAATGTTAAAGTGATATAATTAAATTGTAGCGATAGATCTCCTAGGTTATAAATCACATTTTATCGCTACATTAAACGTCCCCATTTGCCAACCAATTCCGAACATTGTTTTGATTGACTCCATTTACGGCCACAATTTTTTTATTACACAATTCATTTGTAACATTTTACAAGCTAACTGTATAATTTGCGCCTAATTTGTTATTTATAAAAGTTTATAAGCTATGTTAGATGGGTTTCAACAACAAGAATTAGAGAAAATTAAAAATGATCCTATGCTTATCAAGGATGCTCCTGAAGCGCTAAAGGCCAATGAAGAATTTATGCTTGAGGTAATACGATTAAGTGCTTTCGCAATGGCTCATGCCGCTCCAGAGCTACAAAATAAAAAAAGTTTCGTATTAGCCGCTATTGCACTCAATGCTAGAGCTTATATCTATACGTTACATAAATGGAGAGACAATGAACGTGTTACCCGTTGTGCAGTAAGAAAAGATCCCGTTTTTCTTTTTGCTGCTTCTGAGCGATTAAAGGCCGATGAGGATTTTAAAATCAATGCACTGAAAATCAACAGCTGGTACCCATGGATAAGATTCAATAAATTTATAAAAAATAATTTTTTTGAAGGGCTGGGCGATACTTTTGCAATAATGTACGGAAATTACGGGATTTTAGAAAAAATGGATGGAAAAGAGTTCGATCCTAATATTTTAAAATATGGATTCATTGATATTACCCTCATCCCGCAATTATCTAACTTTCTCATTAATTACGGAGCTCCTACGAAGCCATGCGATGGCAATCCGTTCAGATATGCCGTAGATAATGAAAGAAGAAATGATGCAACTATTCTTAGAAACATATCCCTTGCTATAGGATTTGGTTTGCAATTTTTAAGATTCGCAATGGCCGCTGCAGCAACTATACTGGTTATTCCTATTGTTGCTTTGGTACATATACTGAAATCTCCTTATACTTATTATTACCAACGCAGTTTACTTCAGCTTGAGGGAGTAATTTACGATGCTAAAAACAATAATCCTGTCTCCCAAAAGACGACTTTAGCCGCGTTTATTTCAAGGACTAAATCCAATTTAAATGATTTATGTGGTTATAAATCTGTTGATATCACTTCTTATTCTTATGAAAATTCAGAAGTGGAAACATACGGTTCAACCTATAGCTCTAATCCACAGTTGTTTTTTAAACCGTCAAATAGTAAGAAGCCTTCGCAGGTTCGAGCTAAAGAAATAGCGACTGCACTTGAAATAGATGAAAAATATGACCCTAATAACTCAAGATCAATTGCTATAGGTCGATCATTTTACTAATCAATATAACGCAAGGTTGGGTCGTTTTACCCGAGGTATCGTTACCGTTTTGTGCCATTTTTCGAGTTATTAATAGGCAAAATGTTTATATATCGCGTCATTCCCGCGCAGGCGGGAATGACATTAATTATAAAAAAATGGTAACTCCCCACGTCATCCCGAACCCGAGCGCAGCGAGGGTGAGGGATCTCCTGTCAGGTGGAACAATTTTTAAAGAATCGATTGATACAAATCATTCCACTCTGGGTTCAATGCATTAATCAAATCATGCTTCTTTTTTCGTGACCAACCCTTTCTAGTTCCGCAATCCTAGCCAATAGTGTGCTGATGATTTGTTCGTAGTATTTCATGCAGCTATTTGATCACAACCACATAATTTTTGAAATGTTTTTTTACATGACTGTATCCGAGATACACCGCAGGAAATCCCTCACCCTCGCTGCGCTCGGGTTCGGGATGACGTGGGGAGTTACGAAAAATGATTAAAAACTCTTGTGGTTAAAAAAGATGACGATACTTCATATCATTTTGACCTAACAAAACATCTCTCAAACAAAACAATTGCCCAAGTTGAGTCAATTCTCAGGCAATCAGGTACAAGGAAAAGCTGCTTTTGATTAATTTTTTATACATCATGTTACTAAAAAAACATTTTATTTTTAAATACCTATGCTATTTTAGATGCCCCAAACATCACCTCATTTAGAAAAGGATATCTACCTCGTTATACAAAGCGCTTGGCTGTGGAAAAAATTGATATTGGGATTCATATGTCTCCTGGAAATTTTTGCTAAAAAACTGGTTATTTTATTATTTTGACTAACACTATCATTGAATGAGAATACTTATGCCCAAATGTGCCGAAAAAGAAAATGGAGCAAATACTGTGGATGCCACTCTTTTGCCAACTGTTCCAACGCATCATCCTGTAAATCAATCAAACGAAATGGTACCTCCGAAAACATCTGGCGAACCTTCTGAACTTGATAGCAAGCAGACTTTAACTACTATCTCTGTCGAAAAGGAGACTCCCTCTTTAAAGTCACCACTCACTGCGAAAAGAGAACTTCGATACACAAAATCCCTCAAAGTAAATGATATGCACTTATTTCTTAATAATGAAATGCCTTTCGGCTCGTTATACACTCACCATGCCCAAAAAACTCTTTTTAATTTCACTGCGAATAACAAGAACAAATCAAAAAAAACTGTTCTGGAAAATGGATCTCGACTTGATCAAGCACGTGAACTGGTTTTCAATGGTGCTGTTGGAGAAACTGTCGATTTGAATATCAACACCAACTGGGAAGAAAATACCAAAGAAATCCAGCAAATTACCAGTCAATGGCGACAAATACAGCAAGATAAATTGCTCGAAAACGTGTTAAAACTTATTGAGGCCTTACTGGAACACCCGGAGCAAACCTTTCGCTTGATTGGCCCTCTAGAAAAATGTTCTGTGCAACTTCCTGATAATGTCACGAGATTTATTAACTTTTTTAATCTATTAGAGGAGATCCGTTTCGCTACCCAAGATTGCACACTTGAAACAAAAACTAAGGCTTGGTTTGCAATGAATTTAGACGGTTCCTCCTTAAATGACCATTTATCCATCGCAGAAATACGATACTTTCCCGATATGATGTCCAGTTTAGTCGAAAAATTCCTCACTGCATTAGTGATTGAAGAGAGGCTAAATAAGGAAGCATTAACAGCAAAATTTAATGAGATATGGCCACAATTTTCTCCCAATAGTGCTAAGGAGCTCCACCATATTACAGAAATTGTCCTGGAAGCCGCCAAAGAGCGGTTTATACAGCAAGTCAAAGAGGATCTAATCGCCATGAGAAATGGCATGGATCGCATTGATTTTTCAAAATTTCAGCAGATTAAATATCTTACCATTGAAGGTTCCCTGCAGAAGTCAGGCAATACTGTTGTACCTAAAGACAAATTGCAAGATGAAAAATTTTTGAACGTCCTTCGCATGCTAAAAGCTATAGAATTTCCTAACTTAGAAGGAATAGTCATCGAAGATTTTAGTGTCTTTCAAAATAAATCGAAACTTGCTCAATTATTTTTATTAATCGAAAAAAATCAGCAAACTTTGCAGAAAATAACGATACTTAAAGGCTGTGCTAGCGATGAAATAGTTAGTTTTCGTAACAGGCTAGAAGCTTTTTCAAACATCACTTTGAATGTTGGGGGGCATCCTACTCCATCACCTCAACCAGAAAAAATGAACTTTAAGTTCTTCAAACGACCAACATCTCGGCATGATGAACGCGACACCAATTTTTTCGGTACGAGGTACAGCCCGCCACATAATTAGAGTGTTGTATGAAGTGCCGGTAATGCAGGCACTTCATATATAATACTGCAATCGAGAAGAGGCATGGCTGTTGAACGTCATTGTTAGACCGGATTTAGGAGGGCAGAGAATCTCAGTTAAGTTGCAAGTTTGAGTCTTCTTGCTTTTCTGGCATTTGAAAATCTTTTTGCTCCGGAAGGCTCTTTTTGGCGAATAAATAAAATTGAGTAGATTGGGGCATAATGACCCAATCTATTTGTTGGTGCGTTGTAAGGGATAAGAGCTAACGGTTTTACATTGTATTCACAAGTGGTTGTGATGTTGGGGCATCATAATCATAAAGACCTCTTTCTTTTAAAGCGGTAGATGCTCCCCGTGTTAACATTACCATAGCAGATATTGGTAATAAGATTAGGTCCATTATTACCTGACAAAAATCTTGAACTAAATAGTTTGTTGCATCAAAAGCCCATGAGGATATGGAATCAGAATCTGCTGCCTTGCCAATGTTTTCTACCCCTACTAATATTGCAACCACTCCTAACACGATCGTCGGTATAGTTACAATGAGCATGGGCTCAAATATAATCAATCCGAGAAAGGCTGCAGACATAAATGTATGACGAGCACAATAAATATACTCTGTAGGCGACTCATAAGGCTTAAAAAACATTTGTCCCCATGTAAAAGGACGTTGTGGAACTAGAGTATCTGAGAATAGATGATTCTTAATCGCTTTTTGTGAACCAGTCAGATACCCTATAGAAATTTTATCGAACACTTTTTTTTCCTCATTATTTCAACATGGGGGGCGTTTTACATTATTTTTAAAATCTTATCAAGAATTGTAGCTAGAGGTGGTGGAAGAATAACTCCCACCTTTTGCGGCGTCTTTTTTGCACCTACATTTTCAACACATCCGGATTTTTTACTTCCTCATGTTCAGGTCTTTTTTTAGGAGTTTGAAATATACTGTTTCTCAGTTGACTCAAAGTAAGTGTGGTCGCTAATTCTGTTTTAGAGCTGTCTAAGGTAGTTAAAATTTTAACGGCTTGAATCCGTGTAAATTCTTTAAACAATTGAGTATTAATAAAGATCATAGCTCTTTTTTCAAGGAGAGGATATTCTTTCTTGAATTCGATTGCACCACGGAGCATTAAGGTTAGTGTTTCTCTTTTATAAATACGAAAATAAATGTTTTTAATTGTATTGTGGCTTTCATGGATCTGGACACATGCATTATTAAAATCAACGATAGCTTTGGCGATTTTATTATTTTTTCTAAGTCTTTTATATTGTTTTTTTGTGGCTACAATACTTTGTTCTGCGAGTATTTTCAAAGCATGGGTATAATTACTTTGTTCATTATCTAGGTTTTTTTTATGAGGAGCTTTTTGATGTTGATTTCCTGGATGAAGTAATAGGTGTCGAAGATGTTTTTCCAGTGTATGCAAAGTGGGTCTATGTTCTGGCTTGGGGGCTAAACATAATTGAATAAGACGATTGATATCCGCTGATGGCTCTAATATAGATTGCATCATCGAACCCAGAGCGTAAACATCCATGCTTTTTTGGGCCGATATTGGCGTTTGCGACCAACATTCTGGTGCAATTTGCGTATATTTCTTTTTTTTTGATATCAGCTCTTCTTTCGTCTTTACAACAAAAATATTGGGATCGAGTAGCATATCTTTCTTTACAGAAATACCTCCATCAAGTAAGTAACTTTTGCCCGAGCTCATGTCATAATGGATATTATCCGCTTTTAGATCCAGAACAATATATCCCTTATTATGACAATCTTTTAATGCTTCAATTGCAGAAATAAAAAGTTTGATTTGTTGTCTTTTGTTCGTTAAATGCAGCTTCTCATAGGGTACGCCAACAATATAGGGAAGAACCAGGCGATAAGTATCCTCTCGTTCTATTAATTCAATACTTTGTTTCGGGTAAAGCGTTTTGAAAAATTTATATTTATTATAAACTTCGATAAAATCAATATCGTCCTTATCTTTAGGCTTTAGTACGGCAAGTGATCGATGACCATCAGCAGATTGAAATTTCCGAGCTTTGGCGTATGTTCCTGAGCCAATGTTTTTTTCTGGATAATAAAGTGTTTCTCCTTCACTTTCGTAACACGATTCCTCAAAGTTATCATCATCATGAAATTTATAGTTTTTTGGCATAATCCTTGCCCTCTCATCCCTGAATTCCCTAAATCAATTTTGCTTAGTTTATAGGGTAAAGTCCATTATTCTTAAAATTAAAGCGTTAATGAGCTATGAACCTCTGGACCTTCACTGCCTTTTGGGGATTTATAATGATTAAATAATGTAGCTCTATTTCCACTAAGCACATGGATTTTCTTCACAACACTCTCTAAAGAAGATGAACCAATATCTTTTGTCATCGAGAAACATCCTCCTGCATAATGCATGACAGAATCATCACTACTGACTTTTGGAGGAATACCGGCATGCACTTCATTTCCAGGAAATGATAAAGAATCTCCGCAAATATGTGTTGCTAAATGTTTTTCGGGTTGTACGGCTAAGGGAGCTCCAACGCAGGTGTTAATCTCAATGGTCCTTCCATGCACATTGATCGTTTTAGTTTGGCTTACATGGCCGACTAATAGAGCATACTCGCGATCCTCTGTATTACTGAACGTATCAAGTGCGGAGGGAAAATTCATAAGATTAATTTTTTTGATTTTAGGCAAATGAAGTTCAGTCAGTGTTTCTTCCAGGGCTGCATAAAAAGAGCGTTCCATTGGATATAATATCTCCTGAATTGCAAATGCACCCAAACTCATTCCTTTAACCGTAAGTGTTCCTTCTTCGCCTAAACTGAGATCGGCAAGAAGAAATAATTGACGGAGATTATGCTTTAAACGGTTTTTATAAGCATCAATATAAAAAATACCTTTGCCAAATACAGGGCTATGAAAAGTTATTGTATTAGAGTGCGAAGTATTTAAACCTGACAATGCATTGTCTTCACCATAAATAGAAGAAAGAATCGAATTAAATCCGGGCTGTTGAACTGCCATTGCCTGGCGCTTTGCAAAATGGATTGCCTCACCTTCCGAATTTTCGAAACGGACGCAAGCTAATACATCATATTGTAAACTGAGACAATTCCGGAACTCGGGGGCTGCAAGATAACTGATTGATACCGGATAGGGATGGGCGTTATTCCATTCATCAAATAGATTCCCTCTTTGTAAATTTATGCTATGAAGAATGGGGGAGAATTCTGCTCGCCTTCCATCTGAAAGAGGTAAAAAATAGGCCTGTGGTACAATCAAAGGGCTTACAGCCGCTTCTTCAAGGGATAAATACTCTTTATAGATTAAATCATCTTCAGAAGAGCCAATTGCTTCTAATAATGTTCTAGAGGATTTGTATTTATCTTTTCTTTGTTGGTATGCTTTAGCGAATTCCTCATTATGCTCACGCGGCATAATGAGTCGACCATCAGAGTAAGCTGCTTTAAATTTTTTGCTTACTAATCGCGTCAAAAATCCAAGATAGTCCATTTCTTTATACAAATTACCAAGAGGCGTGTTTTCCTTTTGCTTTGCTGAAAAAAATTGTTCTAAGAGTTGATTGTGATTTTCAAGGACAAAAAATCTGTTTGAGTCATGTAGTTGCTGAATTAAATCTAATTCATCTTCTTCAATGCTCATGGCACTGAGTTGAGTCTTTGTTAAGGAGCCTTGCATTACTGGTGCTAAGGGATGTTGGAGTGGTGAAAAGGGAAAAAATTTTTGTATTGTTTGGGGAATACCTTTTATCATCCTAAGATTTATCCCCATTTTCGCTCTTAACGATAACGCAGTATTAAATTTAGCGCGCATAAACTCTATCCTTGTTGTGTATGAAGTTCGGTTGTTATTTTAACACAGTGGAAATATTTTTATTAAGTAAAAAAAAAGCCCTGAGCGAGAGTCAAGGCTTTAAGTAAAGAATGCAGTAATTAAACCACCATCGTCATTGTTTGAGTTTCTTCTTCTTCTTCAACACATTGTTTTAAGCCATTTTGGCAAATTAAATCTTTATTTTTCCTAATGGCACATTCAGTTAGGTAATTCAAAGCACAAGGAACACTACCACTTTTTACCTGATCTAATGTTAGGGAGGGATCTTTTTCGAATAATGGAGCAAGACAGATTATTGCTTCTATATCCGAGAGATTTATTGTGAGTACACCACCACTTCTTGCTGGCACTTCAATAGTAAAACCATCTTTATGAGCAGAAATACACGTATACCTTTGAGGGGCCACGGCACTTGCTACATTCATCCATAGATCTCGTTCATAAAGTGGTAAATTCACTAAAGCAGCTTGTTTTTTCAAAATACTTTTATAATGCTCATACAATTCAGCTGCTTTCAAATGTTTTATTTCTATGGGATCAGTACTTAGGCTGAAGTAAGTAGCAAAATCATCAAAAGCAATTACTTTATCAATTTCTAATTGCTGATATATTTTCATCTTTTCTGCTGAGCTAATGTTTCGTTCAAATGTTGTTTGCCCAATAATATCGAATCGTTTTGCTTGAGTTAAATCATCAAGGTCCACAATACCCGGTGTCTTTTGGTTGATAATGACACATTGATTAATGGGGAAAATAAGATGAGGCACGATTGTTTCGCATTGGTATGAAAACATAGAAGTACCACACTCTTCTCCCTCCAAGTTAGTTGCATCATATTCCACATCCCAGGCTTGTAAGTTGTAGGCCTTGTATGCTGCGCCGATTAATGCAATGCCTGGAAAATTTGATTTTTTTGCTGCATCAAGCCCAAAACCCATCGCAACACTTGGACAATAGGTAAATGAATGGGCTATTTTTGTGTTTCCCTTAGTGAGAGAGTATCCATTTACATGCGAGCCCATAAGCTCTGTTCTCTCTGAAGGGCTTAAATCTTCAGTACAGGTAAGTCCTTTAGCTTTTAAAAAACGGGCAAGTCCAGGTCTCATTGCACTTATCCCTAATCCAGGGCGGTCCAAGCTACCAAGACAATGTTCCACTGATAGCCCTCTATATATAATTTTCTCGGTTGCTTCAAACAACTTAATACCATGTCTTAACTTAAAATTATGTAACGCCGAAACGTTGTGAGGCTCATAAGCAGCACCCCTGATTCGAACACTATTTCGAACAGAGCTACAGGTAAAGAATTTACAAAACTCCCAGGCTTTCTCTCTCATCTTAAAAACCTCTTCAGCATAAATTTACAATTTGAATATCCAAGTTACGTCAAAAAAAATACATAAATTAGATATTTTATACATATAGTTTACATGGTGAACATTAAGAGAAAATTAAAGCGAGAATTATTTTTTATTTGGCGCATTGCCTCAAATTACCTGTTGCCGAAGCCGAAGCCAGATAAGCATATAAATTGCATCGTTGCCTCAATATCACTGTTGCCGAAGGAGGGAGAATGGCATGGGAGAATTGAGGATGGATTTATATTTAAAAACACAACGTTGGCGTTATCGCTGTGGTAATCGTGCTGTAAAAAAACGTATGTTGGATGAGTTTTGCGAAACCCATGGTTATCATCGTAAAGCTGCAGCTAGGTTATTAAGGCAGTTACCCATCGCTGATAAAAAACCTAAAAAACCAGGCAAAAAGAAAATTTATGACCCTAGTATATTATTGGAGCCGCTTAAAAAGATTTGGC
>NZ_FTNL01000015.1 GCF_900156395.1 Fluoribacter gormanii
GGAGATCCCTCACCCTCGCTGCGCTCGGGTTCGGGATGACGTGGGGAGTTACCTTTATTTTAAAAACTGTAATGATTGATATCGATTACCTCAAGCTAGGCTAATGTGAAAAATATTTTCATCTCACATTCAGGCTATAAAGAACAAGTTTAATCTAAATTCTAGATGGAATTGCATACATAGTTAAATCTTATTGAAATTCTATAGCGCTATCCACTGTAAAATAGACGTTGTCTTAATGTATAAAATTCAAACAACCCATTTATGGTCTATAATTAATCAAGCGTCACTTTTGATAAAGAAAAATACAAGGAGGTTATCATGTTACGTTGGGCCCTCATATTTTTCATTATTGCAATCATTGCAGCAGCTTTCGGATTTGGCGGCATTGCAGTAGCGGCAGCAGGAATTGCGAAAATATTATTCTTTTTATTTCTGGTTGTCTTTGTCGTATTTCTAGTGATGGGGTTACTTGCTCGACGACCACCTCCCCCATTATAAAATCATTTAGCCCGGGGCGAAACGAACTGGAACCCGGGAATTCTCAATGTGAATAAAACGGATTAATCTGGATTACTTATTCATTCAATTAATCAAAAAGTTTAATTTGAATTTCTCGCGATGAACTTTTCCAAGCTCTTTTCATGATTTCCGTATTAAAAGAAATGCCAAAATCACCCATTTGATTAAGAGCAATGATACCCATTTCTCCATTTAACTTTTTATTGCGTTCATGAATTACATAATCACAAGCCTCTTGTAGCGGCATATCAAACTCCATCATCATGGATATAGTATGGCCAACCACCCCTCTGATTAAATATTCACCTTCACCAGTTCCAGATACTGCGCAGGTAGCATTATTAGCATAACATCCCGCACCAATCACACAACTGTCACCGATTCGCCCAGGAAGACAATTGCTGATTCCACCTGTTGATGTTCCCGCAGCAAGATTTCCTTGTAAATCTAAAGCCACTGCACCTACTGTTCCTTTCATTTTCTTTTTCTGAATTTCTTCCATCGTTTCTATTTTATTAAGCTTTTGATATACCTCATACTGATACGGAGTTATAAAATAAGATTCAGCTTCAATTTCCATACCATATTTCTTTGCTAACTCTAAAGCACCATATCCAGAAAGAAAGACATGTCGTGTTTTCTCCATAACTAATCGAGCAAGACGAATTGGATTTTTTACCGTACGAACCATAGACACTGCACCAGCTTGCAGATCCTTACCATCCATAAGCGAAGCATCCATTTCCACTTCACCTCGAGAATTTAAAGCCGATCCTCTTCCCGCGTTAAATAAAGGATTATCTTCAAGAATTCCAACCGCTTCTTCTACTGCATCTAAAGCAGAACCACCTTTATCAAGCACTTCATAACCCATTTCCGTAGCTTTAGCTAAACCCAGCGCAAATTCTTGTTGATGTTCTCGCAAAAAAGAATAATTTTCACTAGCACCACCATGTACTGCAATTGCAATTTTATTCATAAGGTTTATTCCATCACTTAGATTGTTTGCTTACAGGGATTGCAGGATTTGCCAGAGTACGATCTGCAATTGAAAATTGACACCCCTTTACCAAAAGATGGACGATCAAATTTTCAACAAATACGGGCTCCCCTTCTTCAACTTCAGTAATGTTCGTTTGATCAATAGTTCTTCCATCAATGATAACCACCATACCTGAGCCATAACATTCTGCATCCGATCCATTTCGAATCACCAAAGCAGTATCTTCCCCTAAACCAATACCCAATTGTTCCGGGTTCATAATAATTGCATGCGCAAGACGACTAAATCGCCCTCGTTTGATGAAATGTGTATCAATAATACAGGACTGTAAGATTCCTAAACCTGAAGAAGTTAATAAATTTCGATATCTTAAGGCCTCTGATAAACCTCCACCAGTAATCATAACCGTGCCCATAACCATAGCCCCGGCGCTGGTTCCAGCTATAATAAACTCACTATCTTCCTGATATCTTTCTTTAATAATATCAACAATAGGAGTGCCACCTAGTATGGTTGATAAGCGAAACTGATCCCCTCCGGTAAAAAAAATAGCTCCAGCATCTTCTGCTCTTTTTAAATATTCGTCCTGACGTGCCTCACTTCTATTTTTTATGGGAAGAAATCCTATATTGGAATAACCCATGTTTTGAAAAACTCTTTGATATATTTTTTTTACTTCATCCTGAATTTCAGAACCGGTAGTAATAATTTCTATTTTCTTATTTGATGGAGGCAATAATTCATTGAGAATCTCATAACGTGTAAATTCCTTTTTTTGATCCAAAATATCCAGAGGTTCATTATCGCCCTTATCTTCAGCACCTCCAATAATCAATAACTTAGCTTTGGGTGTCATTGTAAACCTCATTCACCAGCATCAATTGTTTTTCCTTTTTCTTGAGAAAATTAGTTGTTTCAAATACATCTTCAACGGCGCAAAAGATAAAAGTATTTGGATCGGCTATTTCCATCATATGTTCAATAGCCTCAAGCTCATCTGAAATGATATTTAAAGACGGTTTAAAATCAGAGCGAAGTATTCCTGCAACAAAAAGACGATTTATTTCATGATGTGTGCGCCCTCTTCGGTCTTTATCATGACGAATGACGATCTCATCAAACATAGAAGCAACGTGATAGCCTAATTTTTCGATATCCTCATCACGCCGATCGCCAACTACTCCAATAATTCCTATTTTTTTAGCACAATGAATCGAATCAAGATAATTTTTTAATTCACAAAATGCACCTTCGTTATGTGCATAATCGATCATAACTTGGCAATGAGGGAATTTAAACAGATTCATTCTACCTGGAAGATTCTCAACAGTAGGCAGGAAGATTTCGAGGGCTTCTTTTATTTTCTCCATAGAAAAATGACTGATCACGCCCGCTAATGTGGCCGCCAGGATATTCATAATCATAGCAGTAGCAGCGCCCTGAAAACTTAGCGGTATTGATTTTATATCTGCCAAAACCGTTCGTTCCGAGCCTCTTTGGATTACGATACTGCCTTGAGCAATATACGCGGCCAACCCACCTAAACTGCAATGTCGCCTAATCCTGAGACTTTCAAACATACTAAATAAAGCAATATTACACGTTAAATCATTTCTTAAATCATAGGTTAAATCGTCATCAGCATTTAAAATAGCATAGCCTGTTTCTTTCGTACTCCGCGCCACAACGGATTTAACCTGCGCTAATTCTTCAAGAGTATGAATATCATTTAATCCCAAGTGATCTCCTGTAATATTAGTAATTACACTAATATCCGATTCATCAAAACCTAATCCCGAGCGTAAAATTCCGCCCCGAGCACATTCTAGGACCGCATAATCGACTTCAGGATCATACAAAACTACTTGAGCACTGGCAGGACCACTGCAATCTCCGCTATAGATCAATTTGTTATTTATATAAATTCCTTCGGTTGTGGTATAGCCTGTGTAATGATTTGCAAAACGTGCTAGATGAGCAATTAAGCGGACAACCGATGTTTTGCCGTTAGTGCCTGTAACTGCAACTACCGGAATCCTTGATGTTAAATTAGAGGGATAAAGCATATTTAAAATAGGCTCTGCTACATTCCGTGGCGTACCTTCATTGGGGGATAAATGCATTCTTAATCCTGGTCCTGCATTTACCTCAATAATGGCGCCATTATTTTCATTGAGAGGAGAAGCGATATCTTTTGCAATTACATCAATTCCACAAATATCCAAATTCACAAGTCGTGCTGCACGCTCTGCAAGAAAAATATTAAATGGATGAACCGCTTCGGTAACATCTTTGGCTGTACCACCTGAGCTCAAATTTGCAGTTTCTTTTAAATATAAAATGTGATCTTTTGGCAAAATACTTTCCAGAGTAAGGTTATTTTGTCTTAAAATCGACAAAGTTGACTCATCAATCTTGATTGTTGTCAGCATATTCTCATGAGAATCACCCCGATTTGGATCCGCATTCGCATGCTCAATTAATTGACTAATTGTAAGTCTTCCATCACCTCTAACTTGAGCGGGGGTACGCTTTGCTACAGCAACTACTTTATAATTTATCACTAAAAATCGATAATCATCTCCGACAATAAAACGCTCAATTATCAATTCATTAGAATTTTTTTTCGCCAACTCATAACCAAAAATTGCTTTATTGATATCCGTAATATTAGTCGTCACCCCTTTTCCATGATTTCCATTGTGTGGCTTTATTACCAAAGGAAATCCTAATTGCTGTATTGCATCCTTTAATTCTTCTTCGGATGTAATAACAAACCCTTGTGGTGTTGGAATAAGATTGGCGTTTAGAATCTGTTTGGTAAGTTCTTTATCAGAAGCAATATCCACACCAACAGAACTCGTTTTCGAGGATACGGATGCCCAAATCTTTTTTTGATTTCGACCGTATCCAAATGTAATTAAAGAAGTATTTTCATAACGTTTCCAAGGTATTTTTCTTTTTTTCGCTTCATCAACAAGTGCCTGTGTACTTGGTCCCAACCCCTGTTGTTTAAAAATTGCTTTTAAGTGATTGATTGCCTCATCAAGAGGATATTCTTTACCCTCTGCTATGGATTTGATGAAATTGACTGCGACCTGTCCGGCATACAAGCCAGCTTCCTCAATTTGGTATGCATATATCACTTGATAAACGCCATACTCATTAGTTCCATAAGTTCTGCCAAAACCACACTCCATTCCTGCAAGACACTGCAACTCCAAAGCAACGTGTTCGATCACATGTCCCAGCCAGGTTCCCTCTTCTATTCTTTTTAAAAATCCACCTTCAATCCCCAAAGAACAACGATGCTTGTCTAAACTAGGTAGATTTTTGATCAATCGCTCCTTAAACCCAACCAACAGATTCGTGGGAAACTCCTCATATATCCCTAAATCAAGTTTGATAACAATGAGTTCTCTTCTGTAGTTCGACCAATAATTCGGGCCTTTCAAGACTTGGGTTTTTAAAATGTTCATTAGCATTCCTTTGGCTTATAATGAATTACTGAAAACTCTTTTTAGCATAGGAAGAATTATTTAATTCTTCAAATCCATTTAAAAAATAATTGATTTGTGGATCAAGGTGAACTAAGGAAAATACTTAATTCTTTGAAAGAAAATAATTTTTATGAAAATTTACCTGCATTCCCAATAAAGAAATGCAGGTAAAATAGATTTTTTTAAATATTGCACGTGATCTGAGTACAGTCTCGACGGTGCTTTTCTGCAAAAGCAAATGATGTGTCAGCAGAGATTGCATGTTCTGACATGTAATTATGTGATTACCAAGGATATGCGATATGATTTTTAGGGTTTACATGACAAGTTCCATTACGGTAACAGGATGTCCTTTGAAACTATCCGTATCTATAATGTTCCATCCTAATGATTGGTAATAATTCGGAATTGTTCGATCAAAAGCAAAAAGATAAAGCACTTTATATCCCATTTTTTTGGCTTGCTCTTTAGTTACCTCAATAAGACGTTGACCAAGTCCTTGTCTTTGATATTCAGGTTTTACCGATAAAGAGCCCAGCCATGGCATTAAATCAGGGCGGATACCATCATTTTCACGTAAACTACACATGCCTACTGGTTTTTCTTCATCGAATGCCACAAAGGTCATTGGCAGCTTTTCATTATTCGCATGGTCAAGAAAACGCTGTTCAACATCGGCAAGCGGTACATCAGGTAGCCAAATTTTTCCAAGTCCTTCTCGCCAAATCAGAGCAAGCTCAGGAATCGCATCAAGATTATTTTGCAGAAGTTCAATTCTTATCATTTTTAATACCCATTAATTTTTTACATTACCTAGTTAATCAAACTGATCAGGATACATCGTGTATTTCTCTTTTACCACTGGTACTCCCAACAGTTAATATGAAGCAGATATACAGTTAAATTGGTGATTTGCCATATCTATTTAAAGTATAAAGTCCCATGTTTCTTGCTATTTCACCCTCCGCAAAAAACACTTTTCCCTTTATTTCTTTTTGTAGTAATGTAGCTTCTTCTTCATTATGGGTACGGATCACAACTTCTATATCTGGATTAAGTTGGGTTGCATATTGAATCATCTTTCTTACATGAACCGTATCTGATATTACAAGAATAAGCATACTGGCATGAGCAATATGACTTTGAATAAGCACCGATGGCTTAGATGCATCTCCATAAACTGCTGGGATACCAGAAATTCGTAAATCTTCTATTAGCTCTCGATTATCATCTACCACAACATAAGGAACTGCATTTTCAGAAAGTAGCTGAGCAACGCGCTTTCCCACTCGCCCATATCCTACCAAAACAACTTGCCCTGCAAGGTACTCCTCTGTAGTTGTCATTGGTAATTCAGTTAATGGATCTTTTGAACGCTCAAATATCTCAATTAGTTTAGGGTGAGATTTTGCCCAGGAATGTATGGGATTTATTAATCTAAATATAAGCGGATTAATTGCTATTGAGATCAATGCACCAGCCAAAATAAAACTTTGCCCTTCTACTGGAAGAAGACCTAGGCGAGTCCCAATCTCAGCAAGAATAAAAGAAAACTCACCAATTTGTGCCAAACTTGCTGATACGATTAATGCTGATTGTAACGGATAGCGAAAAGCAAGAACTATTATAAACGCTGCAATCGATTTTCCAATAACAATGATACCTACAACAGTCAGAACCTGCAGTGGTTGTTTCACCAAGACAGCAGGATTAAATAACATACCTACAGAAACAAAAAACAACACTGCAAATGCATCTCGCAATGGCAAAGATTCTTCGGCAGCACGATGACTAAAAGCGGACTCCCTCATAATCATCCCAGCAAAAAAAGCGCCTAAAGCAAAAGACACTCCAAACAATTGAGCCGCCACATAGGCAATACTAATTGCGGCAGTAACAACACATAAAGTAAATAATTCATGTGACCCTGTACGGGCAACATGCCAAAGCAATTTTGGAAAAAACCGACGCCCAACCAGAAACATCAATGCAATAAAAGTTGAAACCTTTATCAATGTAAGACCAAGTACAAACCATAATGGTTTATGAATACTTTCTGATGCATTAGTACCTAACCATTGAGATAATGGCGGAAGCAATACAAGCACAACAACCATGGCTAGATCTTCTACCAAGAGCCAGCCCACTGCGATATGACCATTAATTGTTTCTAAGGTTCCCCTCTCCTCAAGTGCTCTTAATAAAACAATTGTACTTGCAACCGATAATGAAAGCCCAAAAATTAATGCATAACCATAATTCCAACCCCACATGAGGGCAGTACAACCGCCCAATAGTGTTGCTACAATCATTTGCACAAGCGCGCCAGGAATTGCGACCTTGCGAACGTGCATCAAATCGGATAATGAGAAATGCAAACCCACGCCAAACATAAGTAGCATAACGCCAATTTCTGCAAGTTCTTGAGCAATTTCAACATTGGCCATTAGCCCGGGAGTAAATGGTCCTATAGCAACACCGGCTAATAAATAGCCTACCAAAGCTGGAATTTTGAATCGTACCGCAATGAACCCCATGATCAATGCCAAAGCAAATCCCATTGCAACGGTAGTAATCAATGGAAGTGCGTGATTCATCCTAAACTATCCTTATCTAATCTATTCTTTAGAAATCGTTATTCACATGCGTATCTATTAATTAAATTGAATTTTACTTCACTATGAAATGACCTATCTGAGATAAAAATAATTCACTCGGTCCCTATTCATTTAATATAGTAAGTTTCCCTTAGATATCAACCACATAATAATAAGCCTGTATACATAAATAATATTCTGTAGTCGATGAACTGTTTGTATCGTTCAATCAATTGCTACTGAAGCTCTAAATATAACGATCAAAAATGAAATTTTGATTAAATTGGCTTTGCGAATAAATTGTATTTTTTAACCAATTATATAAAGATTATTATTTTATATATTGTTAAAATATTTTCTTTCAGAACAATTAGTTAGCTCTGCGGCAGTACTCATTTTTTTGAACTCATAATAATAAAATCGGGGACTTATAATTATGATAAGATGGTTAAATAGTTTTCTCATCCCTCGTCCACGATTGAATCAGTATCAATTAGCGGGATGGACCCCTAATCGTATCGCTGATTCTGGACTTGGTTGCAAACTGCTCGCCGATGTAATGATTCCCATGCAAGATGGAGTTCATCTGTCAGCAGATGTCTATACCCCAGCAAAATCTGGAAAATATCCTGTTATTTTACAGTTTTCTGCCTATAATCGTGACTTGCATACCACAGGTCTCCCCAGTGGAAATAATGAAATAGGTTCCCCTCCGGTAATTACTGATAGAGGGTACGTGCAAGTTATTGTCACTGCGAGATCCATCGGACGTTCTGAAGGTACTTTTCAACCCTGGCAAAATGAACAAGAAACCCAAGATCATGCTCATTGTATTGAATGGGCAGCACAACAACCTTGGTCAAATGGTGACGTCTGTTTATTTGGAACATCTTATTATGGCATGAATCAAGCCAGCGTTGCTGCACTTAACCCTCCATCTTTGCGCGCTTTTTTCGCTAATGAAATTTGTACTGACTTCTACCGACATCTTTTCCACTACGGCGGTGTATTTAATGCTGATTTTTTAAATTTATGGGTAGGAGCTAACTTTAATCCGGCAACAGTACATCGCTATATAGCCCCTTGGAAAAGAGCATTACTCAGCCATCTTATCAGTTATCCTTGGTTATGGAATAAATTGATTAAGCCAAACTTAACTAAAATTATTGCAAGATTCAAAAAAAATCATGTAATTCCTGAAGCACTTCGCTGGTACATCCATCTTATGGTGGATAGCAACTCAAGAGAAGAAACTCAAATTACACAAGGGCCATTTCAAAAATTAAATCAGATCCATGTTCCTTTTGTTACCGTTCAAAATTTAGGTAATATTGCATTACATCAATTTGGATGTTACGACCTATTTGAACACGCAAGCACCCCACAAGATAAAAAATGGATGATTCTGGGTCCTGCTGAATACGAGTTACCGGTATATTCCTGGCAATTGGAAGCTCTTGCTTTTTTTGATCATATTGTTAAGGGAGTTGATAACGGATACTCTGGCCTGCCGCCGGTACGTTATTGGGTAGAAGGAAAAAAACAATTTGAGTCTGCTGCAAACTTCCCCATTCCAGAAATGCAGTCCCATACGCTTTACCTTCAAAGAACATCAATTAATCTGGAACGTCGAACATTGCAGCATCAAATACCCGATGAAGACCAAGATTCCTGGATTTCTATTCCTCCAGGCGCAGAAGTCTTACCTGGGATAGAGCAATTCGAAACACAAAAGTTGGCGTATGAATTACTTTTTGAGCAAGAAACAACAATAGCAGGACCTATCACGTTACAACTTAAATACAGCTGTAATGAAATTGATTCCTATGTAATTGCTCGATTAGGAAAAATAGATTGTGAAGGGAATTATCGTCTTTTATCTATGGGGCATCTGCGTCCGGCGACACGAACCCTCGATTCCAGTAGTACCCGTTGCGAATTGGCCATTAATACATCGATGCTAACCCCTCTTCAACCTAATATACCTGTTTTATTGCGTTTTAGTATGACACCAATTGCCTCGTTCTTTAAAAAAAGTGAACGTTTGCTTTTAGAAATTGCCAGTCGCTGTGACCAACTATATGTCAGTATGAATGAAGGATTTATTGTTCCTTATACAACTGTTCCACCATATTATTGTCGTAACAAAATCTACTATGGAAGTGAATCTTATATAGAACTTCCCTTTAAACAGGAAGCTCATTAACAGACATCATTTGGAGGTAATGCAAGATATAACCTAATGACTTTGGACCAGGCCAAAGGTGCCTCACCAAAGTTACAACTGCTGAATCCTAATCTATACTAAAAATAGTTTGTGGCATAGAGCAAAGGAATAATAATGAATACTCATTCTGGTAGTGGCCGCGGCGACATTCATACTCTGTACCGAGGTCAATCTGTAGATAATCTTATCATTGAATATATGGAAGAAAATAACATTCCTGGAATGTCTTTGGCAATTGTGCAGGCGCCTTATATTACACGGGTAGTTGGTTATGGATTCGCAGATACAGAAAAAAAACGTCTAGTCTCTACTCGCACCCTTTTTCATGTGGGACAATTAACGCATGCATTTACTGCGGTAGCTATAATGCAACTAATCGAAGAAGGAAAACTACAATTAGATGACTCGATTTCCGCCTCCTTATCGTACTTACCTCAAGCATGGCAAGATGTTACCATTAGACAATTATTAACTCACAGTTCAGGAATACCCGATTATTCAGAGTGCGAAGGTTTTTATTTTCATAAAGATTATAAACCCGAGGAGATTTTTAGTTTAATCCAAGATCCCAATTTATTATTTACTTCAGGCACCAAAATGCAACCCAGTGCCTCAAATTATTACTTACTTGGAATTATTATTGAAAACATCAGCGGCATGAGTTATGAAGCTTATGTTACCAAAAATCAAATTGAACGCGTAGGGTTGAAACGTACCTTCTTTATCAAAAATACCTCCTCCATTGATAATGAAGTGCATAATGGCACTAACCCTTTCAAGCACAGTGAGTTTTTACATAATCCCTCTTATATCGACCCAGTAGAGGTCGCTGTTGGTTATAAAACGGATAATAAAGCGGCTCCAGAGCTTACTTGGACAACCACTTTTGCCCACATTGGCATAGTTGCCTCCGCAGAAGATATTAGCCTATGGGATATCAGTCTGGCGGGAACTATTTTAGTCAGAGAAACCGAAAATAGAGATTTTCTATATCATTGCATTACTTTAAATAATAAAACAGTCATCCCTGGAAATGCCGGCTGGCTATTCCCTGGCCATCCTGGCTTAATGGAGATAAAAGGTAACATTCCTGGTTTTTCAGCTTTTTTAAGCCGTTTTACCGCACCTAATGAGCTTTTATGTGTCACTCTTTTAGCCAATAAAGAGAATTTATTTGATTTGGATATTTTAGGCCGTAAAATTGCAGCCGCATTTGATATTAAGCTGGCGGCTCCAGCAGGACCAGGCTCACAAACACTACAAAGTCCATATTCCGTCTCCCAAACAATAGAACGAATCACCAACATGATTGCCCAAAAGGGAGGGAAAATATTTGCTCATATTGATCACAGTAGTGAAGCCAAAAAGGTGAATCAATCACTGCTACCTACAGAGGTACTTATCATAGGCAACCCTGAAAAAGGAACACCATTAATGCAAGAGAATGCGGCGGTTGCACTTGATTTACCCTTACGGATAATGGCTACGGAAGATCAAAGTGGGCAGGTATGGTTAAGTTTCACCGATCCAATTGAATTAGGTAAAGAATACCATTTACATGATAATCAATTAAAACAAATCGCTACTGCATTACGCATACTTTGTGAAAAAGCCGTCTCAGCACAAAGTATCATTTGAGATAACTTATCGCCTGGGTGAGGAGCAAGCCCTAACCCAGGAAAAGCTAGCCAGGAAAAAACTTGCGGTCGCTACACAGGAGATATCGTCCCCATCTAGAAACAACTTGCCCCTTAATGACTCGAAAAATGGTACAAAAAAGATGACCATACCTCAAGTTCACTACACCCAAGGTAACCCTGCATTCATATTTTTTCTTCTATTTCATAGTTTTGGATGAGCGCGGGATTTTCTGGGGATAATGTGAAGCTGACTTTAAGATTTGCTTTTTCTCCGCGAATAATAAAATACCCTCGTAATTGATTTTCTGGAATCACAGCACCCACATTAAGAATTTTACCTGCCTTGGCAAAAAGACTCTGGGTTTTCTTTTGCAATGAAGCAATTGATGAATCCAGGAAGAAATTCACTGCGAACAGTCCGCTTGTTTTTGCACTCTTCCATTCAGGTAATAATTTTATCAATGCTTTTTGCCTTTCATTCAAAAGGTGTGAAGGAGGTAACTGTCGAGGTTCTAGCTGAGTTTTTTTAATAAGTTCATTGACCACTTTAACATTAATTTCATCAGCAGCCGCATAGGTTACATTAGTGAGTAAAACAACACCTATCCCATATTCAGGCAATATGAACCAATTACTACCGAAACCGGGTAACCCACCGCTATGTCCTACTGATACTTTGTCGTTACAATCTTTAGCCCATCTTAATCCATAACCATATGCATTAATTGTTGGACATTCTTTACCATTTACTTTACTTGTTGAATTCACCGCATAAAGTCGCCAAGGTTGATGCATTTCACGAATGGAACTTCTTTTAATTATCCCGGTTTCTGCATCATCTCGAGGCGGCCACGCAAATTGATGTAATGCAGCATAATGACTAAATGATTCAATCGAGGTAATCATGCCACCCATGGAAGCATAACTACCATCGTGCAATAAGGCTTCCTCGATCCAGTGTCCATTCTCCCATCGATAACCATGAGCTAATTGATTTGCCGGAACTTGAGCATATTCCCATGCCGCATGTTTCATTTCTAAAGGTTGCCAAATATGTGCCGCAATATATTTCTGATAGGAAATTCCTGATACTTTTTTAACAATCAAACCTAGGAGAGCAAACCCCAGATTGCTGTACTCAAATGATATTCCGGAGGCATTAGATAAAGAGATCCCTTGTTTTACCAATGCAACCAATTCTTCATCGGTCTTATTCAGATTTCTATCTCCCCATGGATTATCTTCAGGAAAGCCAGCGCTGTGAGTTAATAAATCACGAATGGTAATCTCAGGTGCATCTTGAGTTAATTTCTGATTTTTCAGTTCAGGAATATAAAGAGATGCGGGGTCATCCAATCTTAGTTTACCCTCATCTCTGAGTTTTAAAATAGCCATGGCCGTAAAACTTTTGGTCATCGATGCAATGCGAAACATGGATTGAGGCGTAGCAGGAATTTTTTTCGCAATATCAATATAACCACCACTCCCGGTATGTATTAGTTTCCCATCTAAAATAATCCCATAAGCATAACCAGGAACATGATTTTTTTCTGCATATTGCTGATACATTTTATCAATAGCCGGGTATTCCAGCTGAACTTTTACAAGCCGATTATTTTCAGTGAAGACGGGCGGAAGATAGGAAGCATTATTTTGACCATTGGCGACGAGAGGAACTAATGCAGTAAGCACACATATTTTTTTTATGAAAAAACGCCCCATAAAATGAACCTTTGATAAATCGATTTATGAAGGCGAAGTATATAATATTTATTGACTGAAATTGACTTAAAATGAAGAATAGAGATTCTGTAAACAGTTACTAATTTTACTGGAATAATCGAATGAAATTTTCGACACTATTAAGAATGATGCGATTTTGGCCACCTTTTTGGGGTGCTGGAATCAGTGTAAAAAGTTTTCATTCTGATGGTACTCAGATTGTCGTCCAGATGAAGATGCGTTTTTGGAATAAAAATTATGTCGGAACGCATTATGGTGGCTCCATGTACTCGATGACTGATCCGTTTTATATGTTGATGTTAATGAATTTATTAGGAAAGGGATATGTTGTCTGGGATAAATCAGCTTCCATTCGTTATAAAATACCCGCTAAAGGTACCCTTTATGCACAATTTAAATTATCGCCAGAACAGGTTGAAAACATTAGACTTAAAGTCAATGAGGCAAAAAAAATTGACTCAGAATTTATTGTGCCTATAACTGATGAGGAAGGAAAAGTGGTTGCCGAAGTGAAAAAGATTCTTTCTATTATCAAAAAATAATAGAGCAACAAGTTTGAACATCACACTCATCTATTTAACAAAGGGGTATACTAAGAGCAGCCTCCCATCTTGAGTCGCTATAACAAGACTCAAACTCAAGAATCAAATTTCATGGCTATTATGTAAGTACAATTCGGGCTGGCCATTCTTACAAGTAAGCCTGATTTGGCTTAATGAGACACTGGATTCAGTAAAAATATCAACTTCCAAAAGTAAAAGTATATAGTTTAACTCCAGGCTCAAGTGTAATAATTTGTAAATATCCATTGGTGAATTTTTTTTGTGAAATCAACTCATAAATGGCATATTTATCGACTACGATCGTACGTTCTTGTAATTTTTCTCCCGATTGTTGGTCAGATAGGATTACCTTAACCGTGATAGGGGTTGCTGTATTATTTCCCATAACAGCATAAACTTTGCGTGCATTAAAGTGAATTTTTAGAGCAGCATTTGCTTCTGCGGATACAATGTTCTCTGCGTTGACCTGCCATAATCCATCCAAACTCCATGCATTTGACGATAATTTATCGGAACAATGATATTGGGTGGTTTTATCTTTGATAAGCTCCGGACTGTAATCAGAGTCAGCTTTTGCATAGCCCAAATAAGTTTCTGGCGTTTGGGTGAGATTGAATGAAATACCTTTTAAAGGTTTTAAAGTGCTTAAATCATTGACCCCTAATAAATAGCGAATGTTATTTTCCATAACATCATATTCGCCTTCACCAAAATGTCTGTAAACCACAAAGCCCTTTTTGTTAATTAAATAATGTGCAGGCCAATAATGATTTTGATAATTTCTCCAGGTTACAAATTGATTATCGAGGGCTACAGGATAAGCAATTCCATATTGCTTCACTGCCGTTTTGACATTATCTAAGTTTTTTTCAAAATCAAACTCTGGTGTGTGGATACCAATAATCACCAAACCTTTATCATGATAACGTCGATACCAATCTTTGATGTAAGGGATGGTACGCAAACAATTGATGCATGAATATGTCCAGAAATCGATTAAAACTACTTTTCCATGCAAATCAACTAAACGTAAAGGAGGCGAATTAATCCATGCCTCGATACCTTGTATTGGTGGGGCTGGATAAGTAAACCATAAGCCATTGATGAGTGAATTTGAGGTTTTAATTCCTGTTTGAGGGGTCACTGAAGATGAGACTACCTCTCCTTCAAAGTAAATCATGTACACCACACTCGCAATAATTATCCCTCCTAAAAATTTACGAAAGAGAGTGGCTCTTGTTTTAAAAAAAGTGAACGTATTAATTATTTTTTTCCCATATAGGGAAATAATAAACATAGGAATTGCAGCGCCAAGAGCAAATGCAAGCAACGTCAAGAAAGTAATTATTGTTGTTTCCTGTAATGCTGTTTGCACAATAATTGCAGCCAGAATTGGACCTGCACAAGGCGTCCAAATAAGTGCAATGATCCCTCCTAAAAAAAGTCCATTCCAAAAACCTCCTTCTGGTTTATGGGCAGTTGAAAAAAAACCACCTATTCGGGTAAATCCTTGTGTTATTTTGCCAAATTGTTCTGTTAAATAATTTGAGATCATGATGAGGCCTAAAAGAAGCAAAATGGCATAACCGAATTCTCGAATCAAATTAAAATCAACATTTAAATAACGCACTAATTGATGAGAAAAAAACACAAATAAGGAAAAAAACAAAGTAAAACCAACAATAATCCCCATTGGTCGTTTTTTGGATCCTGAGAGTGAACCGGCCAAAAAAATAGGTAGAATAGGTAAAATACAAGGAGAAATAATTAAACAAAATCCTTCTATAAACCCCAAAATAATATTAATAAAATTCGCTTCCATTTTATTTCCGGAAATCGCAATTCATTTTCAGTCAATATATTGTGCAGTCATTATTTGATTTTTATTGTGATTGCAGATATCCATTGCTGCAAATGCAAAAAATAAATTGGCGCGAAAAAAATCAAATACAAATTATGACTCGTTACAAACGCACATGAGCCCCACTTTCTTGTAGTCGCTTGGCAACAACTAACTGAATATTGTCTCGTGCTCGCGCAGGAAAATATTGATAAACTGCCAAAAAATCCCTTGCGGTAATCGTAAGAAACTGACACGCAGTTATGGTGCTAATACGCGCCGTCCTACGAATATTACGTAATATGGCAATTTCCCCGAACACATCGCCTGGACCCAAAGTATTAATCCGCTTCCACCCCATAGATTGGGTTTTTATAGAAACTTGAACAGTACCTCGAATAATAATATATAGTTTATCCCCTATTTCACCTTGCTCTATGACAATCTCTTCAGGTCTGTAGTTCGCAATAACACATTTATCAGCAAGCATTTTTTGCTCAATCAGTCCAATACCTGTAAAAATGGTCGCTCGAGAAAGGATGGGTATAATTTCCGCTTGAGATAAACTATTACTAGGTTCCATATACTTTCTCCCTATTCAAAATGATATCCTGGCAACGAGGCACCTACTAATCATAGTATAGTTGTATTTTTTAAAAATTTTTAAAATCAGAATAGTCACGTAATTGGTCACAAAACAATTGTCCCAATAATAATAAAACACTGATTAAATCTGCTACTCCCCCTGGACTAATTCCTATCTCAGAAAAGTGCTCATGTAATTCCAATGCTTTTTGTTGGCGAGTTTGCACACAGCGAATTGCTAATAGTTCGGCAGCTTTACATTTTGCATAATCTAAACCTGACTTACCCTTCCTATGAAGAATATTGGTATCATCCATATGCAGTAAAAGCTCTGAGTAAGCAAATAAACAGACCGTATCCAGTGATTGGGTTTCAATAAAAAGGGAAATGAAGGCAGGAAGTAACTTAAAAATCAATTCATAACCCTGCATCGCCATTTGCCTGGCATCAATAACCTTATATTTTCGACGTACTAATGCGCCGTGGCTTTCCGGATTTTCACGGTGGTCCGCCAAATATTTTGGCCAATCCTTCAATATTTGCCGATGAACATCCATAGGAGTGAATTGCTTCTTTTCATGAGCCAACCTCATCACTGATATACAGATTATACCCAAAGCAAAAATAGCTCCACGATGAGTGTTTATTCCCCCAGTTTTTTCCAGCATTCGCTGTTCCGCCTCAATAGCTACTTGTTTTAATTCCTCAAAAGAGTTATTGATGAATCCCATTTTGGTAATTTGATAAAAATAGTGGCGTAAAGTAAATAGGCTACGGTAAAATATTTCACCATTCATATCATGATGCGCGCCAGCATCCACAAAACTGACCAAACCTGGTTTTGGATACGCTTTGACTTCAAAATAAAGCGCTCTAACCGCCATTTTGGCAAGCGTTCTTTCACAGCAGAGGATAGTGTTCATAAAGTTCAATTCGTGATAACAACGTAACCTTGTCCTGACTCTTACATAACAGTTTTTTTGCAGCTGAGCTGAGTAACTCTTTGAGAGAAATATCGCCAAAACCAGGAAATCGCACTTCACCATCAATCGTTCGGTTAAATCTTTCTGTTAATACCCCAACTAATTCTCGAAGAGCAATCAAAGAATGTCCTTGATAACTGAGGAGTAAATCAAGATCTGAATCAGGCTCAACAAAAGAATCCCCTGATAAATAGTGAAATAAAAATGATCCATACACCGCAATATCAGAAATCAGATACAATTCAAGAATACGATTTAACTCCTTTATCCCATAATAATGGGAAAAGAAATCCTGCATCTCAACAAGTTGAGGAAGCGGCTTTTGTTTTTGCACTAACGATGGTGCAACGCGTAAACCAACTCGATGTTTTTTATTGGCAAACAAAAGAGTTAATCCAAGACTTATTGTCTCTTGAGGAACTAATTGTTTGGCATAAATGCAAGGCAAGCCTTTTGCAAGCCAAAGTGTCACCTGTTCTTCAATCACATGCTTCTCTTCATGAAATGAAGTAATAGCAAAATCAGCGTTCGGTTGAAGATAAATTAGATGATGTCGTTGTGGACTCATAAATGATTGGCTACTTTATTGATAATCGAGTAAGCGAGTTTTCTTCCTTCGCGTTCACTGCCAAGGAGTGCTCGCTCATCTTTAGTATTGTTCTTTTGAATTGCCAATTCAATTTTTGCAGCAAGTTCAGATGGACTTACAATCTCATGCAATCCGCCAAGTTCATAAAAATTTTGTACCCCAGGTGCAAAAACTGGAAATGTCTTGCTAAGCTCTTGAAGTGTACTCAATTCTATTTTAGTCACCTTTGCAATACCTTCCAGCCACATCACAGCCAAACTTGCATCAGGCAACGCTAAAATTGTATCTGCCATTAAGCCATAGGCAATAAATGCGCCACCTAATGCTTGATTGTACACAAGCGATATCAAAGCATTTCCTTGTTGGCGTAAACACTCCAAACATTCAAGCAAATGGCCAAAATATTGTTGCATCCCCAACCATTCGTCACGCATTGTTAACTCTTGCCCCGCAACATCGACTAAAAGCAAAACAGGATCTTTTGATTGACTCTCAAGAATATCGATGATGTGCTGAGCCATAATGAGTGCTTGTTCTACGCCAAGGAATGTTGATTCCTTTACTCCAAGAAGATGAATCGGTTGATTATTCAAAGTTGCTTGTCCATAAACAACAGATTGGTTCTCTGCCAACCTGATTTCCTGAGAAAATATCTGCTTGAGAAGATCCTTTAAGGCAACCATTTCTTATTCCTTTGTATTATCGCAGCTAAATGCTTTGTAGCCAGGTTAAAAATTAATTACAATTCTTTTCTTTTTTTATATTTTTTGCTGCGTTTAAAAATTCCTGTTCACTCATATCAAAAAGAGTTGCAGCATAATTTGGAGCAACTTTATTAAGATAAGCCCCCTCTTCCTGATATCCGTGAGTTTCCTGAAAACGTTTTTTTAACAAAGAATGCTTTTGTTTTATGGAATTAAGATTCAATGGAACGCTTTGATCAAGAGCAGCAATCAGTTTAGTGCGTATTACTGCCACATCAGAGCCAACATAGCTTTGAGCAATATCCTGTAAATAGCGTGTTTTACCTCCATATACACGCCATACCAAAGCCCTATCCTGTGAATTAAATGCATGAATTCCCGCTACTGCCTGAATCACCTCAGGCCCCGACACACCAATACGCCCTACTTCATTAATTACAAGATAATCCAAACAAGCAGAAATAATTCCCATACCACCAAAAGCACCATTTTTACCACAAACAACACCGATAGTGGTTATTCCATGATGACGTGCTTCGAAAATAGCACGAATTATTTCTGAAATTGCTATTTCTCCTGCATTTGCCTCATGTAAACGCACACCACCGCTATCAATAAGAAGGATCACTGCTTTAGCTTGGGTTCTTATTGCTGCTTTGAATAAACCAGTAAGTTTTGCCCCGTGAATTTCACCTACAGCCCCCCCCATGAAATCCTTTTGCTGAGCGGCAACAAGGACTTTATTTTTTTGTAACAATGCAGAACCGATGACGATTCCGTCATCTGCTTCACCAGGCAAATTTAAAGCAGCTAAATAAGGGCTATACAGCTTTTCATCGGTGAGCCACTCAATGAACGAATCCGCATCAAAAACAACCTGAATTCGTTCACGTGCATCAAGCTCTTCATAATTAGTCCCTTTTTTGCAATTACCCTGAAACTCATCCAATGCTTGGCTTAAACGTAATAAAACAACTGCAGGTGTTGCTCCATTATCATTGAGCGTAAATTGCAAACCAATGGGTTGATGTTGGCTGACAAAATCCCCAATAACCATTTTCCAAACTGGCTTATAATGTTCAATTGCAGTCTGGATCGTGAAAATCGTTTCAGAATTCGTATTTTCCTCAATAATGACTTCCAGATTTCCGGAACCAACAACCCCACAAACCGTTTTTTTACCTCGCAACCGCTCTCCAGAAAGTGCAAAGCGAAACTCAATCATTTCCATATTCTTTGTCCTACCAATTTCTAAATTTTACAGGCGGTTCATATAGACCCTGAGAACAATCAACAAGATCACGAATTGACTTGGCGGCCAATAAATCTCGAGTTGCATCGGAAGTTTTAATTCCTAAATCTTCAGGACGTTTAATCACTCCTCGCTGACGCAACTCCTCAACTTTTTTCCTGTCACGCATTATTCCGATCTCAGTATATCCTGCGATGCCACGAATCGCTTGCTCACGCTCTTCAAGATTGCGACACATCAAGAGATTAGCAATACCCTCTTCAGTTACTACATGACTAACATCGTCTCCATAAATCATCACTGCGGGTAAATCAGCATTCATTGATTTTTGCAATGCCCAGGCATCTAGTTTTTCCACAAATGTAGGTTTTGTTGGACTCTGGAATGTTTCTACCATTTGAATCACCAATTTTCTTCCTCGCGGCATTTTTGTCGCCAGGGCATCACTTCGTTCTTGTCCTGCTTTCAACCAAGCATATGAAGAATGACGTCGTCCAGGCGCATCACAGCCCATATTGGGAGCTCCACCAAAACCCGCGATACGGTCTTCAACAGCTGTAGAGCTATTTCCCTCAAGGTCCATCTGCAACGTCGCTCCGATGAACACATCACAGGCATAATGCCCAGCCAACTGGCCTAACATCCGATTCGAACGCAAACATCCTTCCTTACCTGTAAAAAAGATATCTGGACGAGCTGCCGCATACCGATTCATACCCACTTCGCCCCCAAATGGATAAATTGTTTTCACAAATCCGGCTTCAATCGCAGGTATTAAAGTAGGCAAAGGATTAACAACCCAATGCTGGCATATTTTTCCCTTTAAACCTAATGATGCAGCATAGGTAGGCAACAGGAGTTCAATGGCACAGGTATTAAAACCTACGCCATGATTTAATCTATTCACTTGATAAGGGGCGTATATCCCTTTGATCACCATCATGGCCATTAATATCTTCACTTCATCTATTTGTGCGGGATCACGGGTAAAGAGTGGTTCGATATAAGATGTTTCTGGACCTTGGACAATAACATCAACCCAATCCCCAGGAATATCAACTCGCGGTAACTGTTCTACCACTTCATTGACTTGTACAATGACTATGCCATTTTTAAAGTTTGTCGCTTCGATAAGAGCAGGCGTTTCTTCTGTATTTGCTCCGGTAAATAAATTACCCTGTTTATCTGCTTTATCCGCCATCAACAAACAAACATTAGGTGTCAAATCAGCAACCAATCGACCAAATAATTCATTATACGTATGAATATTTCCTATCTCGATTTTTTTATTCTTTACCATATCTGCCAGACGAATTGATTGTGGGCCTGAATAGGCAAAATCAATCCGGTTCGCTATTCCTTTTTCAAAAATATCGAGATGTTCGGACAAGGCAATAGCGGATTGAATCATATGTAAATGATTTACCTTGGCAGGATTTAACTGAGCCAATGCTGCAGCCAAAAAATTGGCTTGCTTTTGGTTATCTCCTTCGATGCATACTCGGTCACCTGAGTGAATGAGCAAAGAAAGTACGGCAACTATGTCAGATGCCTCAACAAATGTGTTGTTTTTAAGAAAAGGTTTTATTTTGGACAGACGCTTTAAATATTCTTTTTTATTCTGGTCCCACATTGTGCTTCCTGCGTTATTATTTTTGAATATATATCCAAGAGACTCCTAAAACCTTGCATTTCGGAGTTTCTTAGGTATAGCTAGTGCAATTTAAGCCGCGGTTTTACTCTGCGGCTTAACACATTCGACAGAGTAAGCAAAAAAACACGCCACCCGCCATATAATGCCATTTGATGTTGTTTATATAAAGATAAGTAGAATAAGCGTGCCAACTTACCTTCTATCATGAATCGCTTAGTAATTTTACCCATTAAATTACCAATCACATGATGACTTAAAGTAACTAAAGAACCATGATCATGATAATGATATACAGGTAAAGGCTTACCATCCAAATATTTATCCAAATTTTTATATAAAAAACTTGCTTGCTGGTGTGCTGCTTGTGCACGTGGTGGAACCGTTTTATCTGAGTTGGTTTGTGGACAACTGGCACAATCACCTAGAGCAAAAATAGAATCATCCAGAGTTGTTTGTAAGGTTTGCTTCACTAACAATTGATTGATGTGATTCACCTCCAAACCATCCAGCTGCCTCAAAAAGTCCGGGGCTTTAATACCAGCAGTCCAGACAACAAGATCGGCAGGAATAAATTGTGTCGATTTTGTATGTAAACCACGTTCTGAGACTTTATCAACTTGTTCATTGACACAGATTGTTACTCCCATGCGAGTTAATTCCGCAGATACTTTTTCAGATAATTCTTCTGGAAGCGCAGTCAATAATCGGCTTGCGGCTTCAATCAGGGTAAACGAAATGATTTCAGGTTGAATACCAATACCATAATTTATAATTTCATGAATTGTGTTATTTAATTCTGCGATTAATTCAATCCCTGTTGCACCACCGCCCACCACTACGAGATTAAATTGACCTTGCCGTGACTGCTGGGAAAGACGCATAAACCGGTTTAATAATTCGCGATGAAAATAGGCCGCTTGCTGTATGTTATCTAAAAACAAACAATGTTCACGTACCCCAGGAATACCGAAATCATTAGCGACACTTCCCACCGCAATAATTAAAATATCGTATGAAACAGCTCGTTTTGGCAGAACCTCTTGTTCGTGACTGTAAAATGGGGACAAATAAATTTCTTTTTTACTTCGATTTAAACCTTCAAGAGCTCCTAAAACAAAATGAAAATGATGTGTTGCTGCATAAGCAAGATAGTCAATCTCATTTTCATTGGTAAACAAGCTACCTGCAGCCACCTCATGTAATAAGGGTTTCCAAATATGAGTCGGGGAACAATCCACTAAAGTAATGGCTGCTTTACCTTCTTTCCCATATTTATTTCCAAACAGTGCAGCCAGCTCCATTCCCCCTGCACCACCGCCGACAATAACTATGTTGGGTACATGAATTTTATTTGGCATAAAAATTCTTCCGCAGAATAAATTGTTATTATAGTAGGTTCTGCTGATAATTTATTTTATACATCCCATAGCGCAAGGACCCTAAGACAAATTGTTTAAAATCCTACTATATAGTTTCATACTAATGAGTTGCTTATGATAAGTAAACATGCTGCTCCCCCATTCATCACCAATAATAATTTTTTAAATCCATTCATATTAAAGACAGAAGTGGAAAACTTCAGGACTAATCACTACTGACAAAAACTGTCAACGCTATCATTTAAACTCAAATCTCTGTTCAATTTAGGAGAGTTTTTTATGAACTTTGATCCAAATTTAATAATCTTTTATGTTGATAATCCTCTGGTTAGTGCGCCTTTTTATGAGCGTTTACTCAAGAGTCAACCTATTAAATCATCGTCTACGTTTGTTATGTTTTTATTAAAATCAGGCGTGCGCCTGGGCTTATGGTCAAAGCACTCTGTTGAGCCCCCCGCAACAGTACTTGGTGGTGCTAATGAACTTTCACTACAAGTGCAAGATGACCATATAGTTGACGAACTTCACTCACTTTGGCAACACGAGGGAATCCAGATTGCCCAACCCCCTACGATGATGGATTTTGGCTATACCTTTGTCGCACTTGATCCCGACAATCACCGCCTTCGAATTTTCTCATTGAAGCTCAAAAACAGTGCCTTATAATTCGAGCCTTAAGATAATTAGTTTTTTACTTACTCCAGGGCTTTATTCAAAATTAGAGCTCCCTTCGCCAAAGGGAGACCTAAAAGAGGTCTGCAATAAAGTCATAGGGTCAATTTATTATGAGACGCCAAGGATATTATTGGTTACATGCATTCAGGCAGAAGTAAAAAAATTATTCGAACCTCAGCTCTTGGCATTGAGCCCTCGATGAGCTTCCGCTACTAGTGTGAGTGTTGCTTTTTATCTGCTGACCAACAAGCCTTCAGGATTTTAATTCATATCCATATTTAGCACTGGTTATTATTTAGATCATCTCTTCATATAACTCTGAGTAGTATGCTCATTTATAAAATCGATCATTTTTTCATTTTTATTATGTTCAGCCCAATCCATAGGGGTTTGATTTAAACCATCGCTAAGTTTTAAATCGGCTCCTTTTCCGACTAAATACTCTAATATTTCCAGATCATTACGCTTGGCAGCAAGCAAGGCAGGAGTCATCCCATATTTATTTTGGGCATTCACATTTCCATCATACTCATTTAAAATTATCTGAACCTGTTCCAAATCTCCATCTAAAACAGCCTCGCACAAACTTTCATCCATCAAATTAAATTTAGTTCGCATGAATTAATCTCCTGTACTATTAAGTCTGATCTGGTCTTTGTTCCTGAGTCTATTGAAACCCTTTCTTGGGGCTATTGTAAGATACCATACCATATTGTTCGTCCCAAGCCTCCTGAGCAGTCTTAGACTCGTTCTTAATCCCTTCCAAGTTTTCTTTAGACAGCGTTTTGAAAAAACCCAATGCCTGTTGACGTTCCCTCTTAGGTAAACTATCTACTGATTGTGCAATGAGTTTCAAGGTTTCCTTGGTCATCAAGTGTTCAAATGGTCTGGGAGAAGGAAAAAATGAAAAGGCAGTCACTCCTGTCAAATTAGGCGCTATTTCTTGCAGAAAACCAGGTAATACCTCAACTTTAAGTTTTCTCTGATATCTCTCTTCCGGTTCAATCGGTAACAAGGCATTACGTACAGGATTTTCATGCAATTCTTTGACGATGCAACCAAACAATTCAGCACACAATCTATTACCCGCGTCTGTATCAGGAATCAGCTTTGACAATGCTTTCAATGCGCGTTTTCCCGTTATTAAATGTCCTGCCTCATACTCTTGTTTCACGGCATTGTAATAACGAGCAAAAATCTCCATGCATAATGGAGTATCTTGTTTACTTACGAATATATTCCGGGCATGTTCCGCCATCTTAACAAAATCTTGTGTTTGGTGTACATATTTGTATCTTTCTTCTTCCGCATGCCAGCTCGGTATGTTTGTATATACCCTGATTAAACTTTTAAAATGATAATATCCATATTTAACACCATTGATTTCAACCTCCATGGCTGGCTTTTTCTCACCATCAGATTTAGTTAGCCCACCAGTTAACTCAAGAACCTCCGGCTTAGGTGGAGGCATCCCCACACGCCAACTTTCTCGTTGACAAGCAATAACAAGTGGCATCAATTTATATCGATAATCCTCTAAAATTGCTGGATAGAAATCAAAAGTTTTATCATTTTTATACTTATCATCTATTCTCACTCTATAGGTGAGGCCATGCTGGCTCATACCCTCACAAAAAGCAATATCGTATACTCCATTACACCGTTCGTCTTTATGCCATGGATCAGAATCGTATTCAGTGCAGTAATCTACTAAAGTTTTTGCTAAAATTCCTGGTAACTTACTCTCAGAACCGGTGAATACTAATTTATTATGCGCAGAAACATAAACTTCAGAGCACCTACTGCTATTAAAGGCATCGGTATCGGAGTGAAAAGTTAACTCATACAGTTTATCAAAATTATTATTTGCCCATGTGACATTCGAGTCAGTCTGTAAGCAAGGCCTGCCCTGGTTGTCTATAATCGTACGTGTTTTAACAATATCAGCAACACTTCCCATCGCCTTACAATTTCTTAAAAATTTAAGCTCCGCATCACTGACGTTAGATCTGAGAAAATCCTTTATCAAGATGTCATTTCCATAAAATTTTTGGGCATCCTGAATCATTTTCTCTTTTGCGGCTATATAGTTTGGTGAATTATAATCTTCTTTCTTATCCCAATCAGGAATAAGAAACAGTGTGATTTCAAACTTGGGTGGTATTTCTCCCCTTTTTTTTGCAGCGCTTTCAAGACCTTCTTTTAAACGAACTACGTCTTGTCTATTTCCCGCGCTTAAAATACCCGTGTTATATCCTGGTGGTGAATCTGTTCGCTTTGAGTAAAAAGTAATTGCGACGACTGGTGATTCTTTTTTGGCTACAATCTGTACACTTGATTGATCAGTTTTATTAAGCATATCTCATTCCTAAAATGAAGGTGCTCATGTGTAATAAGTATAGCCAAAAAAGATTAAAATTTACTCATTTTGCAATTTAAAATTTCATTCCAAGAAAATTAAAAGTGCGAAACAAATCTTTAACTGCTTTTTTTAATGAATTGATTCCAGAATATTTAGATGTATGAACGGAACAAGTGATTAAAAATCATCATCGCTAAGTATCGAACACGTTGCAACATGTTTTGCATGATAAAAGCAGTATGATGTAATTGGATTAAAAATTGAAAATTGTATAGAAACCGATCAAACCAATAACTAAAATGTATTTGGACCCACTTTTCAACTGGATGGAGCGAAACCCAGATCTTGTTTCTGGATCAACATTCCTGAGTTTCACTTTAGACCCCGGAGATCAATAAGTCTGAATTACTCCTCTACTGTAATATCAATTTTTTTCTCAACCGCCATATCCTTTTTAGGAATCGAAATTTCCAGTACACCGTGTCTGTATTTAGCGCTTATTTTTGTATCATCTACTGTTTGCGGCAAGCTAAAGCGACGATAAAATTGTCCTTGTGAACGCTCCATACGCGTGTACTCATTTTTGCTTTCAGTCTTCTCAAAGTGACGTACGCCACGAAGTGTTAAGATATTATGCTCCAAGGATATTTGTATGTCGTCCTTATTCACACCTGGAAGATCCGCAAGAACTAAAAAACGTTCCTTTTCTTCTTTAATATCGACAGGAGGTGTCCATGTACTCGTATCTACTATAGACGAGTCTGATTGTTGCCCTTTGAAAAAACCATCCAAAATCGAACCAATTTCATTGTATACAGGAAAATAATCACGTCTTACGATACTCATAACTCTCTCCTAATGTTGTTTGTATATCTGAGAAATAGAGGCGATTTTATAAAATTCAAGGGCCAGGAATATGATTATTTGTAATGAATCTTCGTGCGAAAAAGAATAAATTTTTTAAAAAAAGTATATGCGTTTTTAAGATTAAGCTATTATCAATGAAGGACGATTTCTAATTAAAAAACGGAGTATCCCCATGCAGCATCTAACAAAAATTCTGGCCTTAACTTTTGGTTTGACGTGCGCTTTCACAAGCTTTGCAAGTTCACCTGCCGCGGAAACGCCTATTTTAGGAAAAACATTAACCCAAGCAAAACAACAGAACATGACTCCCAAGCAAGCTCTGCAACGCTTGAAAGATGGAAACCAACGTTTTTTAAACAACACCCCTATACCCAGGGATTATTTAAAACAAGCACATCAATCTTCTTACGGACAATACCCATTTGCAGTGGTTCTTAACTGTATGGATTCGCGCAGTGTTCCCGAGTTATTTTTTGACCAAGGCTTAGCGGATTTATTTACCTTGCGTGTGGCAGGAAATGTACTCAATGATGATATTCTGGGAAGCATGGAATTTGCGACTAAAGTAGCAGGCTCTCGACTTATCGTCGTCTTGGCACATACTTCCTGCGGTGCTGTAAGTGGCGCATGTAGTGGCGTTCAGCTCGGACATTTGAGTGATATTATTGATAAAATAAAGCCCGTGGTGCAAATGAGTATGCAAGAGCAAGGAACAAAAAATTGCTCTGATGCCAAGCTAATTGATGCAATTGCCAAAGCCAATGCCTTAAAAATTGTCAAGGAAATACAAGAAAGAAGTCCTATAATTAAAGATTTAATCAATAAAAAACAAGTAGGAATTGTAGCAGGATTACATGATATAAAAACAGGAAAAGTACAGTTCTTTGAAGAAAAGCGTTCTATCCCCAATTAAAATTATCGAACCTTGCGCAGCAAAACTCGGGTTTACAGAATTACCGAGGTCGCTGCGCTTGCCCCGGACTATATTTCTATCCTTTAGGAAGTCTTTTTTAGCGTATCCATCAAAATAGTTTCAAGTTGCTCTTGATTTACTGTGGTACAGACACGTACGGCATTACCTCTTTTATCAACTATGGTGGTACCTGATTGATCTTCCGGACTTAATACAACACGCAATTTTTTATTTGTCGATTGAACGATTGAATTATCATGAGCTACTACTGCTGAAAGAACATCCCAAAAATACCACTTATGATCGAATATCTCGGCCTCATTGCGATGGAAAAGCTCATAGAAAAATTTATTGCCCAGACTATTTTGATTTTGCTTTAATTTCAGATAAAAATCTTTTGTCACTGGAACCTGATTGGTCACATCCAGACCAATCATAGTAATAGGGATTCCTGAACGAAATACTTTGTCTGCAGCATGAGGGTCAACATAAATATTCCACTCTGCAGTGCTATTTCGAATTGAGTTATCCAGCTCTATCAAATTCCCGGTACTATCTACTGCCCCACCCATAACGTAAATCATTTTAATTTTATTCTTTATCTTTGGCATTTGGGTCACCAGCTCGCCAAGATTTGTCAATGGGCCAATAGCTAAAATCTCAACAGGTTCATTTGCATTCTTTAATGTGGTCTCCAGTAATTGAACTGCAGTCTGTGAGGTGGATACGTCAACTTTGGGTAACAAATTTGCAGCACCAGCTAAATCATCTGCTTGTTTGCGTAACCAATCAGGAAATTGGTGTATCCCAGTCATCGGCGTATCGCGTCCACAGGCTAATGGAATTTTTTCATGGTGCGTCAACGCTAATAATCCAGCAACATTTCTCAATCCAGCAGGGCAATGCGACTCTCCAGTGCCTACTACAGTAATCGCCTTAATGTCGATATCTTTTTGTGCTAACAAATAGAACATCGCTAACTCGTCGTCGATTCCAACATCCGTATCAATAATAAAAGGTCTATTCGCATTCGCTAGAGAACACAATAAAGAGAGAATAAAAAAAACCACTGCTTGTTTTGCAAAATTCATAATCAATCTCCCGACTCTACATATAATTTTTTAATGGTTAATAGTGCTATGAAACAAAAAATTGCACTCAGTGTCAGATAAAAACTGGGAGCAAGATTGTTATTTAAGGATTGAATTAAATAAGTTGTAATAAACGGGGTTAAACCTCCAAAAAAAGCGAATGCCAGATTATAGGAAATGGCAATGCCGGTATAACGAATCGATACTGGAAATAACTCAACCAGTACGCTGGGATATACCATAATGGAACTACTTAAAATGGCAAAAATAGATAAGCTCACCATGAGTAACAAAGTAGTTTGTTTGGATAAGGTAATGAATAAAATATAACTTAACAAAATAAAACCAATCGATCCGGATAATAGGACCAATTTACGTCCGAATCGATCACCACACCAGCAAAAAAATACAAGTAGCAAGGAATAAAAACCCAAATTAATCGTATTGAACAAGGTTGCTTGTTGTTTCGGATAAGCAAGGATCGTTGAGAGGTAGGTGGGCATATATAGGAATAGTAAATTAATCATTACCGAACCCAGGCACGTTAAACCAATACCTTGTAAAATTTTTCGCCAGTATATAGTGATTGCCTCAACAAAAGGCATTCGTGTATCTTCTGTTGAATTTCTAAATGCCAGAAATAAAGGACTTTCAGCCAATTGCTTGCGAATGTAGAAACTGAACACGCCAAGCAAGCCACCAAATACAAATGGGATGCGCCAACCAAAGCTTAATAATTGAGCGCTTGAGAGCTGGTTCGTTAGAATTAAGCTAATCACCGCTCCCAGAAAAATGCCTAAATTTAGAAAGGAAAAAATAATACCGCAAGCAAGTGCCCTGGAACGTGGATTCACATGTTCACACGTGAAGGTTAATGCCCCGGGAATTTCGCCACCAATTGATAATCCTTGCAATAAGCGCAGAAAAATTAAAAAGAAACTGGAAACAATCCCTACCTGCTGATAGGTGGGTAAAAATCCAATAAGAACCGTTGGAACCGCCATTAAGAGAACTGAAAATATGAATGTCTTTTTGCGGCCGTATTTATCTCCAAAATGACTAAAAATGAGACCACCTAATGGACGAATCAAATAGCCAATGGCAAGAACAGCATAAACACTCATTAGTGAAGCGAATGTGTCTGTTTCTGGAAAAAAAATCTGACTGATTATGGGGGCGAAAATAACGTAAATAACAAAATCATAAAACTCCAACGCACCTCCCAATGAAGCAAGAAAAATAATTTTTCGCTCATTAGAACTTAATTTCAACTCATGCAATTGCAAATCCTTGTCTCATAAAACCCTGTAAAATATCATAACTCTTCATTGCACACATGAGTTTTTAAAATAGTTTCTAATAAGGTATGAATTTCTGGAAGGTGCGAAATGAGAATGCGTATCGCATCAGTAGGTATCAGCTACTGCAAACCCCATTATAGAAAGTCTTAAATAAAACATTAATTCTTTTATTTGTGCTCCTTGCCTTTAGAATAAGAACGAACATCTAATTTTTACAATAAAAATTCTGTTTTTTTTCTTAAAAATAAGCAATACTTCTTTCTGAATAAATCGTGGTAAAACCTATGGTTAAAATAAGGCCTTTTCTTAAATGGGCAGGGAGTAAATACAATTGTTTGGAAAAAATTATTCCCTTTCTTCCTCCAGGTAAACGCTTAATTGAGCCTTTTGCCGGCTCAGGCGTCGTTTTTATGAATACAAATTATTCTTCCTATTTGTTGGCTGAAAGTAATTTTGATTTAATTTATCTCTTTATTACGTTGCAACAACAAGGAGATGCATTTATTGAACACTGCGAAACTTATTTTAGTCCGGAGTTCAACCAGAAAGAAAAATATTATCAAATAAGATCTGATTTTAATGCGTCCCTCCATTCACCGGAAAAATCTGCGCTTTTTCTTTACTTAAACCGACACGGTTATAATGGATTATGTCGATATAATTCTAAAGGAATCTATAATGTTCCTTTTGGTCTGTACAGCAAACCTTATTTTCCACGCAAGGAAATGCAGCTTTTTCACTCCAAAAGCCAACAAACAGAGTTCATCCATAATGATTTCAGAAAAACTTTTGAGTATGCAGAACGTGGGGATGTAATTTATTGTGATCCCCCTTATGTACTTCTTTCAGAAAAATCACATCATTTACCTTATAATAAAAAACTGTTTACAACTGAAGATCAAATCGAATTAACGGAATTGGCTAAGGAAACTGCTGCTCGAGGAATCCCGGTTATTCTGTCTAATCATGACACTGAATTTACTCGCTACCATTATAGAAAGGCAGAAATTAGAAGCTTCCCTGTATCACGTTTTATCAATTGCCGCGGATCGCTACGTCGTCCAGTAAACGAGTTAATCGCAATATTTGATTAGTTTTGGGAACATTGTAGCCCGGGTGGAGCGAAGCGAAACCCGGGCTACAATTTTAATTAATTGGATGATCTTTATGATCTTTAATAAAGAATGCGAGAATGGTAACGAGTAATAATGAAAGTGGTAATATAGATAAAGCAACCTGATAATCCACCATTGTGTAGATATGCTCCCCCTCTACAATTCCACTATCACCAAAAGTATCCAGCAATTTACCAACTAATGGTTGGAAAATAACGCCACCAAGAGTAACTATCATGTTTGTTGCTGCAAATACCGTACCTGATAATTGAGCGCCACTGCATTCTTTAGCCATAATAAATACAATAATTTCTGTGGCACTAAATACACCATACAAAAATAGTAAAACATTCAAGCTAAAGTATGATAGCCCAGGGCAATACAATACAAGGCTGATACAAATCAAAGCCAAAATTGCACCTAAAACCAAAGGTAATAAACGTCTTCCAGTACGATCTGATAAATAACCTGCTATAGGAGCACCAACAGCCCAACCTAAAAATACAGCAGAGACTGTCTTGGCGGCCTCAACTTTAGTTAAGTGGTGCGCTTGTTCCAGATACGTTTTTCCCCACAACTCACCAAATACAGATAAAGAAGTATACAAACAGGCTCCGACAAAACCAATAACCCAAACTTCTGGAGCCATCAATACTTTAAGAACATCTCGGAAGAATTGAGGTAAAGGATGCTTATTAGGTTGATGTCCTTCGGGGCCATCACGAACAACGACGAACATCAATACACTCAATCCTGAGCCTACAATGGCAATAAAGAACAACACCTGTTCCCAACCAATGCTCTGAGACCACTCGGTGATCTTCACTTCACCATAAACAAGGCCTAACATTCCTAAGGTAGTCATCAAGCCCGCAACTAAAGAAAAATAGCGTCTGGGCAACCAATGTAATGCCAGAGATAAAACTCCCACAAATGCAAAAGAAGAACCAAACCCCACCAGGAAGCGCCCTGCTCCTACCAAAAACATGGATGAGGTTAGGGTAAACATCCAGGAACCCACGGTACAACAAATGCAGGCAAAAGTTAAAAGCCGTCTGGGACCAAATCGATCCATGAGCATTCCGACAGGCATTTGCATGGGCGAGTATGCAAAATAATATAAGGCAGATATTTGACCAAAAGTAGTCGCTGAAATATGCCCCAACGCAATACTCAGTTCAGTCTGCAAAACACCTGGAATAATGCGTAAGATAAACTCATAGCAATAAAAAATAGCCCCAACAAAGCAGATAAACATGCCAAAGAGCATTTGTTTTCTTGAAACAATATTATTTAGGTGCATGTGCGTGAGTTTCCCTTAAAAAGAAAGTTAATAAAGCTGCAATAAACATGCTTAGAGGTATGAATGCCAGCGCGATGCGATAATCAGTCACGTTATAAAGCTTATTAACGTTTTCAACAACCAGCGCCGAAGAAAGCGAGGCACCACTACGCAAGGAATAACTGAAATCCAGTAAATGCCCTACCAGAGGTTGTAATAACATACCGCCAAGCATAACGATCATATTGGTAAATGCCATAGCTGTACCAGCTGCCTCTCCCGGACTCAACTCTCTTCCGACGGCAAATACAATTGCTTGCGCGCTATAAAATAAACCCAGGAAAAACATGAGTATTTGTACATTAGTTTCATTTAAACCTGGGAAATACAGAATAACCAGCATGAGAACGGTAGCCATACTAGCACCTAAAAGCATAGGTAACTTTCTGCGTGCGATGCGGTCAGAAAAATAACCCATAAGAGGGGCACCGACAGTAAAGCCCAGGAAAAGCAATGAGTTTGCTAAACCAGCGGCATGTGCTGACAAGCCGTGCGCATGTTTTAAATAGGGAATGCCCCATAATTCAGCAAAAACAGTCGTAGGCAGATAAACCATACAACCGTACAGTCCATTAATCCATATCTGTCTATTACTGAGTATTATATTTAAGTCAATTAAGCCGATTTTAAAATTAGAAACGGTACCACTTTGTCTATATCGACCTTTTTTATCGTGGATACCTAACCATAAAACAAAGGTTAATACCATCCCAAAAAATGCAGTCATGTTTAAGGTTTTAATCCAACCTAATTTAGTGACGAATAGTTCTAAAAAATTATCACCTAGCATGGCACCCACTGTTCCTAATGCCGAGGTGATACCGGAGACCATAGCAAGTTTATTCTCAGGCAACCAGATTGTAGCAAGCTTTAAGACTCCCACAAATGCAAATGCAGAGCCTAACCCAACTAAAAATCGTCCAGAGGCTGCAATCCAAAAAGATGTAGTACTTGTGAATAAGAACGTTCCTAGGACACAAATAAAACACGCTACAGTTAACAATCTTCGAGGACCATACCGATCCATCATTATCCCTACAGGTAATTGCATAGGGACATATGCATAATAATAAATAGATGAAATGTGTCCAAAACCTGTTGCGGACAAATTAAAATGTTCGCGTAGAGCAGTTTCCATGACACTAGGCGCTATTCGAAGCAAATATTCGTAACTGTAAAATACAGCTCCAAGACCACAAATAAGCCATCCAATTAATGCGTAATTTCTCCGGTTTTCAGAAAGCAAAGTAATCTCCTTAACTATTTGTTAGGCAAGAATGTACACTGTCTTAAAATTCAACAGTGAAAAATTCGTACCTACAATTAACCTACTATTATCCCGAGCGCAAAAAGGAACATCTCATATGGTATACTGCTACACCTTGAGATCCCTTATTACTTTCGGGATGCTACTTTTATTCTAAATTACAACTTACTTGATTCGCGCCGCTTGCTATTGCAGCCTGAGCCACAGCAGCAGGGACTCGTTCTCTTAAACGAGGGTCTATAGGCTTGGGAATAATGTAGTTAGGGCCAAAATCCCAATGCGTAACACCTGGGTAATTATCCTTCACTACCTGTGGAACGGGCTCGTGCACCAGTTGACGAATGGCTTCAACTGCCGCAATTTGCATCGATTGATTAATACACTTGGCACGGACATCCAACGCGCCACGAAAAATATATGGAAAACACAACACATTATTGACTTGATTAGGATAGTCACTACGTCCAGTAGCAATAACTAAATCGTCACGTACTTGAAAAGCTAATTCAGGTCTAATTTCAGGATCAGGGTTAGATAAAGCAAAAATAACAGGTCTCGGTGCCATTAATTTCAATAAATCAGCATCTAATAAATTCGGTTTGGCAACCCCAATAAATACATCAGCATCAACAAGTGCATCAGCTAAAGTACGGCGTTCAGTAGTACGTGCAAAGGCAAATTTATAAGCATTTAGATCTGCGCGCCCCGAATGTATAACTCCTTTGGTATCCAAAAGTAACATATTCTCTTTATTCGCACCTAACGCAACAAGTAATCGCATAGAAGCAATTCCAGCAGCTCCTGCACCAATACACACAATTTTTGCATCAGATAATTTTTTTTGCTGTAAATCAAGAGCATTAAGCAAACCAGCCGCAACAACAATGGCAGTACCATGCTGGTCATCATGAAATACTGGAATATTCAATTGTTCAATTAAAGCTTGCTCAATTTCAAAACATTCTGGAGCTTTAAGATCTTCCAGGTTAATCCCCCCGAAAGTAGGAGCAATACGTTTTGCTGTAGAAATAAAAGCTTGTGAATCATGAGCATCGATTTCTATATCAAATACATCAATTCCAGCAAAACGCTTAAATAAAACGGCCTTACCTTCCATCACTGGTTTACTGGCAAGAGGTCCAAGATCCCCCAACCCTAGTACCGCGGTGCCATTAGTCATTACAGCGACTAAATTTCCTTTATTCGTGTAACGATAAGCATCTTCGGGGTTTTCTGCTATTGCAATCACCGGGGCAGCAACACCAGGTGTATAGGCCAGAGACAAATCACTCTGAGAGTCGGTTGATTTGGTAATATGAACACCGAGTTTTCCGGGGGTTGGAAACTCATGATAATCCAATGCGCACTGCTTTAAAACTTCATTATCCAAAGTACTCACTCTCTTACATTGAAATAAAACTTAAGTAAGGTCTAAAAATCCTACCAACCATTATCAATTCATTGTTCATCCAAAGTGCTATAGGCACACAAACATCAGACTATGAGCTCTTAATAAAATGTAAGAGAAACAGCCAAAGGATGATGGGATGGAGACAATAATTGGACGTCAAGAACCTGCGACACTGAAATTAGCATTGCAGGAACAATCTGTCAATAAGATATACTTCGAATGAAGTATATACAAATAAGGCGCAAAATAACGCGCCTTATTTCTTTTCTTCTTTGGAAGCTTGTGTAGAACGCTGGCTATAACGATCGCGGAACTTCTGAACACGACCTCCAGTATCCACCAATTTTTGCTTACCAGTATAAAAAGGATGACATTGTGAGCATACTTCAATGTTCAAATCTTTACATAACGTTGAACGAGTTTCAAATTCCTCGCCGCAACTGCATATTACCTTAACTGTTTTATATTCTGGATGAATTGATGCCTTCATAATACTACTCTCTATAGTTTAAATGAGTATCGCCACCTGAACCCAACGCCAGGCACCATACTCGGTACAAATGACGCAAAACAATAGCAGAAAAACTTCTGTAAAGCAATTTTTATCAAACCGAAACCAAGGTTATATCCCTGTTTGTTATATTAAATGAAAGAATCATACGTAATGAAAATCGATAATTAATGCGTTCAAACCCAACAAAAATTGCAGAATTTATTCTTGAAAAGCCTCTTAATTATGTATTTTGTGATAGCGCAGAATTAACGGATATATTGATAAGCTATTATTTAAAAAATATTCTATTTCTGGATGAATCCTCTATACATCATAACTCATGCAGTTTGGTATTGACCAAACTTGATACATATTTTTCCTACAAAGCTCCAACATCTATAGTGGCGAGCCCAAATGAAACACTAAATTTAGTTCAAAGTAATCCGCGAAACGCAGGGTAATTAGACGCAGAAAAAGAAGAGCCATTAGTTAATCTTACATATGGATAAACCTTTTGCTGATTTATTTTTATTCAGACCGTCATTAAAGTAACAATATTGATTAGCCTATGAAACAAAATAGCCACAATTGGTCTACGCTTATAAAAACAATTTAATTTAACAGGAGTTAAAATGAAAAAGCTGGAACTGTATAAACTTGAGACACCCAATGATCTCGATATAAGAGATCGTCGTAAAATTGCTGAAGCGGTTAATCCACTCTTGGCCGATACTTTTGCTTTATTTGTTAAAACCAAAAACTTTCATTGGCATATGACAGGACCTCATTATCGTGATTATCATCTTTTATTAGATGAACAAAGCGAACAAATTTTTGCCATGATTGATGCTTTAGCAGAGCGTGTGCGCAAATTAGGAGAAAGAACGATACATTCTATTGGCGAGATCAAACAATTGCAGACGCTTCGAGATACCAATGAAACCCTTTCTGCAGATGATATGCTGCAAAATCTACTCGAAGACAATAAATGTTTCTTAAAAAGCTTGAGAAAAGTTCATGAAGTGTGTAGCAAAAGAAACGATTTCGCTACCACGAGTATCTTGGAAGTTTATATTGATGAAACAGAACGGCGAATTTGGTTTTTATTTGAAACGTTGCAAAATCAGTGATGGGAACAGAATTACAACAGTAGGCTTAATTTTAGCCTGATTGAAGGCGAAGCCATAACCCGGGTTCTGAATGGTGATTATTTCCATACCCGGGTTTTACTTCATCAGACTACATCTAACTCACATTAAGATCCAGTTCAACCCATACAGGCGCATGATCAGAGGGTCTTTCTGATTTGCGCGGCTCTTTATCAATAACTGATTGCCGGCACAATGCATTGAGGCTTTTACTCAATAAAATATGATCAATACGCAGGCCTCGATTACGCCTGAACGCAGCAGCACGATAATCCCACCAACTGAATATCTGCTCATCCTGTATAAAATTTCTAAAACTGTCGTATAATCCGAGTTGTAACAGTTGCATAAAAGCTTCTCGTTCAGCGGGACTAACTAACACAGAGCCCGCCCATTCAGCGGGATCATGAACATCACGATCTTCTGGAGCTATATTAAAATCACCCACCACAGCTAAATTGGGAAAAATACTCATTTGCTGTTGAATAAAAGTCGTAACTTTTTGCAACCAATTTAATTTGTATTGATATTTATCCGAAGTTAACTCCGACCCATTGGGGACATACAAATTGATCAAACGAATACCAGCAACAGTAACTACCAAAATGCGCCGTTGCGGATCATTGAAATCGGGGATATCCGTTAGAACATCAGATAAAGGATATCGGCTTATTACAGCAACACCGTTGTAAGTCTTCTGTCCTGAAAATACTACATGATAGCCCTTCTCAATAAACGCGTTCATAGGAAAATTTTCATCAAGTAATTTGGTTTCCTGCATGGCAAGAACATCCACGCGCTCAGAATCAAACCACTCCAAAACTTGATCCAATCGTATCTTTAAGGAATTCACATTCCAACTTGCTAATTTAAGCACACCAATCTCCTTTATATTCAATTAGCAAAGGAGCGTGATCAGACAAGCGTGCTTCTCGAAAAATGCAACTGTCAACTACATGCTCTGTGAGTCCAGGGGTAATTACTTGATAATCAATTCTCCATCCTACATTCTTTTCCCATGCACGCCCTCTAAAAGACCACCAGGTATATTGTTCTTCTTCCTGATTATGTACACGAAACGCATCAACAAACCCCATAGTTCCAAACAACTCATCCATCCAGGCGCGTTCTTCAGGTAAAAATCCTGAGTTTTTTTGATTGCCACGCCAATTTTTTAAATCAATTTTTTTATGAGCAATATTATAATCACCACACACAATTAATTCTCGTCCTTCATTTTTTAATCGTATTAAATGCTTGGCAAATTGTTCGAGAAAATCGTACTTCACCATCTGACGCTCATCACCACTTGTACCTGAAGGTAAATACAGCGAAATGATACTGAATTTGGGATAGTCAAATTGAATATATCTTCCTTCATGATCACAATAATCAAAGCCCATTCCTTTAACTATGCGATTCGGTTTGTGACGAGCATAAATTGCCACGCCGCTGTATCCTTTCTTTTGAGCTGAATAATAATCACAAAAATAATCGCGTGGATAATACAATTCTTCCGGAATTAATTGTTCAGGCTGAGCCTTAGTTTCTTGAATGCAAACAAAATCAGCATTTTGCATTTCAAGCCACTCATAAAATCCATTACGCGCCGCGGAACGAATACCATTGGCATTAAAACTAATTACTTTCATTTTTTATTCACTTAATTTAAGAGCAGCTCGAGCCAAACGCTCGCCTAAGTGCTTGGCTATATTAATTTCATCCTGACTCAGAGGCCGATCATTTGCCACACCAGAAACATGAGTTACACCATAAGGTGTTCCTCCACTGACCGTTTCATTTAAAGAAGGCTCAGAGTAAGGTACCCCTAATAAGATCATGCCGTGGTGCAATAGAGGCAACATCATACTCAATAAAGTGGTTTCCTGGCCACCATGCATACTTGCAGAAGAAGAAAAAACACAAGCAGGTTTATCTATTAAATCACCTGCCAGCCATAACGATGAAGTACTATCCAGAAAGTATTTCAAAGGGGCCGCCATATTTCCAAAACGGGTTGGGCTACCTAAAGCAAGTCCATGACAATGGCGTAAATCATCCAGGGTTACATAAGGCGCGCCATTCTCAGGAATTGCTTTATCAACTGCTTCACATGTTGCAGAAACAGGCGGAACCGTTCTTAAACGCGCTTCAATTCCCACAACACGTTCTACACCACGTGCAATATATTGTGCTAATTGCGCTACAGAACCGGTTCGCGAGTAATATAAAACCAAAATATAAGGATTAGACATCAAACAACTCCATTACTTTAAATCTAAAAATACAGTTGAGTCCAAGCGAATAATACTGAAACTGCCAGTTTTTTCCTTGTTCGCAACAACCCAACTGCGTTCCGGATTAAAATTTAAAATCATACTTTAGCTGGGCTTCCAATTTCATTTCAATAAATTTAATTAGCTGATACAAAGCCCCTCCTTTTTTAGGTTTTAATGTTTTCAAGTCAGAAACAATGTCATCAGCTGAATCATAATAATTATTAACCGACATATTCGCGATAATTTTACTTACTGCACTAACATGATGTCTATTCCAATATCCTGAAATCATACGTCCGATAAATGAACCAAATAAACAATCTTCTTGAGTGTAATCTATAAGCAAAGCCTTGATTCTTCTGTGATTTGAGTCTCCCCTGCATTTATTCCAAATCTTGGCTTGAGCAGGGAAATCAAAAGTCAATTTTGGATTATTAAAAAATGAATACGTTTTTATACCAATACACGAAAAAGAAGAGTGGGGCTCATCATTTTCGGAAGCATCATCTGTTCCCTCTTCTAAAAACTCAAAATCTTCACCTTTTATTGTAGCAATAGAACTCAGTTGATGTGACATTTTATTCTCCTCCGTGAGAACAACCATTTTTTAGAACTTGCAGTTTCTTTTAATCACATACCAAAATTACAATTGATTCAAGTCCTCCGTAAATTAAACAAGAGTGCCCGAGTTGTCATAATAATTTTCCTTAATTTATTTGACTTACTGATTATAACAAGCAAATAAAAAATAAACCTCGGATTTTGGAAATAAAGGTTATCGCGTTGAATTACTGAAGATTTGTTACCCAAGTTTAGTGCCGCAGAATCCGGGATTAAGTAATTCATTTATTTTCATAAATCCCGGATTCACTTAGTGCTCAGGCCAATTTAGTTTAAAGAATATAACGAGCTAAATCCTCGTCAGCGACGAGCTGTCCTAGGTTTTTTTCAACATATTCTTTATCAACATGAACAGATTCGCCTGATTTATCTGTGGCTTCAAAGGAAACGACTTCTAATAACCGCTCCATCACGGTATAGAGCCTACGCGCCCCAATATTTTCTGTACGCTCATTCACTTGCCAGGCTACTTCGGCAATACGTCTAATCCCTGACTCATCAAAAGTCAATGTCAGTCCTTCAGTAGCCATTAAAGCACTGTATTGCAATGTTAATGATGCAGTAGGCTCTGTAAGAATACGTACGAAATCATCAACAGAAAGAGCAGATAATTCCACACGTATAGGTAATCTACCTTGCAATTCTGCAATCAAATCGGATGGCTTAGCTACATGGAATGCCCCAGATGCAATAAATAAAATATGATCCGAACGAATCATACCGTATTTAGTAGTAACTGATGTTCCTTCAACTAGAGGTAATAGATCTCTTTGTACGCCTTCACGAGAAACATCCCCACCGCCCGCATTTTCAGTACGACGTGCTACTTTGTCCAATTCATCAATAAAGACAATTCCATTTTGCTCCACATTTTCTATGGCACGAATTTTAATATCATCTTCATTAATCAGCTTAGCAGCTTCTTCTTCTCGTAAAATCTGCATTGCCTTGGCTATAGTCATTTTGCGTGTTTTTGTTCGATGAGTACCTACTTGTTGAAACATTGATTGTAATTGACTTGTCATTTCTTCCATGCCTGGAGGCGCCATAATTTCAATGCCTATTGGTGTTGCTGAAACCTCTATTTCAATTTCGTTTTCATCAAGAATTCCTTCACGCAATTGCTTACGAAAGACTTGTCTGGCTGTGCTGTCTTTTTCACTCGGAGTTAAGCTACCGCGTGCAGGCGGAAGCAGTACATCAAGAACTCGTTCTTCAGCTGCATCTTCAGCCAAATGCTCCACTTTTTTCATCGCAAATTCACGTTCTTGTTTTACCGCAATATCCGCCAAATCGCGCAGAATGGAATCTACATCGCGTCCAACGTATCCTACCTCGGTAAATTTTGTTGCTTCTACTTTGATGAAGGGGGCACGAGCTAATTTAGCTAAACGTCGCGCAATTTCTGTCTTACCAACACCAGTTGGTCCAATCATTAGAATATTTTTAGGCATGATTTCATTGCGCAAAGCAGGATCTTTAATATTCATGCGCCGCCAGCGATTACGTAATGCGATTGCAACCGCTCTTTTCGCATCATCCTGGCCAATAATATATTTATCCAATTCCTGGACAATTTCACGAGGAGTCATCACTTCTCGGACAATCTCACGAGGAGTCGTCTTCTTGCTGTTATTTGTTGCCATTATTTAATTCTTCTATAGTTAAATTGTTATTGGTATAAATACAAATATCTCCAGCAATACTTAATGCTTTACGTACTATTTCTACAGCAGATAATTTTGTATTTTCCATCAATGCTCGTGCAGCTGCTTGGGCAAAAGGACCGCCTGAACCAATAGCAATCAAGCTATGCTCAGGTTCGATTACATCGCCATTACCTGTAATAATTAAGGAAGATTTGACGTCTGCAACCGCAAGAACTGCTTCTAATCGGCGCAACATTCTGTCTGTTCGCCAATCTTTAGCAAGCTCAACAGCAGCACGGACCAAATGGCCTTGATGCATTTCCAACTTGCTCTCAAAACGTTCAAAAAGTGTGAATGCATCCGCAGTACCACCAGCAAAGCCAGCAATTACTTGATCTTTGTAGAGGCGTCGCACCTTACGCGCATTACCCTTCATCACGGTGTTACCTAAAGTTACCTGGCCATCTCCACCGATAACCACTTGATTTCCGCGTCGTACTGAAAGTATGGTTGTCCCACGAAACTGTTCCAAAATAAAATCCTCAAATCAAACCGGAACCACATACATGGGGATGATAAGCAAAAAAACAAGGGGGGACAAAGTGAATAAATTGCAACTAAGACATCAGAACGTAACATGGGTGAAGTATAGGGTAACACAGATTTTTCAATCGTGAATTCCTGCCTACGACTTGCCCTCTGGACAATGATTTTAAGTTGGCGCAAGTACGTAAACAGTTAAAATAAAAACCTACGGACTCAGATTAAAAAAGATATTCCATGAGATAAATTCTCTAATCCAAGATGTTGTGCAATACTTTGGCCTACATCAGCAAAGGTATCGCGACGTCCAATAAAGCGACTTTTAAGACTTGGACCATAAGCTAATACAGGAATATGCTCTCTTGTATGATCTGAACCAGGAAAAGTAGGATCACAACCATGATCCGCTGCAATAACAACCAGATCATTCGGCTTTAATAAAGCATCAAGCTCTGGAAGACGTGCATCAAACTCTTCAAGCGCATGTGCATAACCCGTTACATCACGCCGATGGCCAAATGAGGAATCAAAGTCTACAAAATTTGTGAAAACCAAACTCCCTTCAGGAGCAGTCTTCATTGCGCTCAACGTAGCATCAAATAAGCCCATATTATCATCAGCCTTAATCACTTGCGTTACTCCCTGATGAGCATAAATATCAGCAATTTTCCCTAGCGCAATCACCTCACGGCCTGCTTCTTTCATGTAATCAAGCAGTGTTTTTGCGGGCGGTAACGTTGCGTAATCCTTGCGATGAGCAGTTCGTTTGAAGGCTCCTGGTTGACCAATAAAAGGTCGAGCGATCACCCGTCCGATCTGATACTCATCTACTAAAGTACGCGCGATTTCACAAATATCATACAAACGTTGCAAACCAAAATATTCTTCATGGGCTGCAATTTGAAATACACTGTCTGCAGAAGTATAAACTATTGGTTTTCCACTTCGTATGTGCTCTTCACCTAATTCTTCAAGAATTGTAGTTCCCGAGGCATGCTTCTCACCAAGAACTCCTGGTAAGCCGGCACGTTGAATAAACGTATCAATTAATTTTTGCGGAAAACAAAACGGTTGCTCAGGAAAATACCCCCATTCAAACGTCACAGGAACTCCTGCTAACTCCCAATGACCGCTAGGAGTATCCTTGCCTAAGCTCTGTTCTACTGCATAACCATAATAGCCAACAGGTTCAGGAAATGTAGACAATTCAACAAAACGCAAGCCACAACTGGCTAGGGTTGCATGATAAAGTCCTAATTTGGCGAGATTTGGCAAAGTTAATGGGCCTAGGCGCACTCCTTCTCGATTGCATTCACCACGCTCACATGCCTGATGGATATGAACAAAAGTATTGGCTCCAGCATCACCATAGCGAGCGGCATCCAAACTAGCACCAATGCCAAAAGAATCCATCAGTAATATACAAACTCTCCCTGTCATCTTAATCCTCGATATGTTGGCAGTGCGTTTCTTTTAAACCTACAAGCATGAAAAAAGCAATTAATAAACCTACAGGCAAAATAATTGCAGCATATTGATATGCATCGAGTAGATAAACAGGAGTTCCGTTAACCATTTGCATGCCGCCATGATTCGTTAATAAGTAACTGAACATATTTTGATACACAATATAACCGCCTTGGGTCAATATCGAAATGACGCTTACAGCTGTTGCGGTCATTGCAGGTGAACTACTTTCAGCCACCAATGCGTAACTTATCACTTGCGCCGAAGTAAAGAAACCAAGCAAGAAAAACAAAAATGCCATCATACTATAAGAAACAGGAAGATAAAGCACTGCAAGCAACGTCAATAAGGAAGCAATTACGCCTATTCTCATAGGCATAATCCGTAAACCCATTTTATCAGATATCCAACCGACCAAAGGTGAGCCAATAATCGCCCCCAAAAATAACATGCCATTTACCACAGACGCTTGTGAAGAACTAATATCCAGGCGTTGTACCAGATATAAAGTACCCATCATGGCACCGAATACGGCAATAGCCATATTCATTAAACTGGCATAAAAGGCTGCCCGCAAATATTGGGTATTTAAATAAGCCTTTTTAGCTGCTGAGACTACATTGATTGGTTTAACAACTTGCTTTATTGCTGTTTGCGGTCTTTCTTTTATCCAAAAAAACATAACGATGAGCATGGCAAAACCAAGAATTCCCACATCTTGTACTGCCTGGCGCCATCCAACCAAAATAACTAACTTGGTTAAAGGATATTGCGCCAACATGCCTCCTGCCATTGCCATAGTCACTATAGCGCCAGTGACCAAGGCCATACGCTTTGGAGGAAACCAATGAGACGCTAAACGCACAGGCCCCAAGAAACAGAAAGCACTGCCAATGCCTGTTATAAACCGACAAAATAAGGCCATATAAAATGAATGGGAATAAGCCAAAAGAAAAGTACTGGCCACACATAAAAACATTGCAATTAACAATGTATTCTTAATCGAGAAGCGGTCAAGAACCATCCCCGCAACAAAAAGAAACAATACATTAGAAAGATAGTAAATGCTTGATAACCAGGCCATTTTATCAGCTTGTATCTGATAATCCTGCATGATATTTGCAGCAATGGACGCAAACATATTCCCCTGAATAAACTCATAAAAAAAGAATAAGGTCGCAGCAAAACACACCATCCAGGGTAATAATGACGATTTAATCTCATTATATCCTTGAAACTCATCCACCACTTGCATTTTTACTCCTCAGCTTTATCGCTTGCAATATGTTTCACGGGTTATTAATACGGCAATTAAAGCCGCAACCGTTGTTATTGGGAACATCCACATGGCGTATTGAAAATCAGCCACAGAATAAGTTGTCACTGTCGACCCAGCATGATGGGTTATTAACCAACCATAGAGAACTTGTCCTACACCACCACCGCCCATGATAATTACAGAGGCAATACCTGTTGCAGCACCGGTATTTTCAGCAGAATTACTTTCAGCCACTAAAGGATAGGAAATTACTTGTGTGCTGGTAAAAAAGCCTAAAGCAAAAAAGATAATACTCAGCGCAAATTGCGATAAAACGATATCCAGGAATAAAGGAATTACGGTGATAAGGGTTGCAATAGCTCCCCCGATCATTAAAGGCTTACGACGCCCCTGGGAGTCAGACAACCATCCTGCTAATGGGCAACCAATTACACTTCCCATAAAAATCAAACTGACAACATTGCTGGCTACCATTTCGGGTAAATGATGAACCACTTGCAAGTAACTCGCGCCCCATAAAGCGCATAAGACCATAATAGGTAAATTAAGAAAAGAGGTGTAAAAACCTGCCAACCAATTTTGTGAATTAGATAATGCTTTGATAAATCCCGAAATGACTTGCCCCTGATTGGTACGAATTTTCATTGGTGACTCTGCAGGTTTATCGCTTACCATATAGTAAATCCACAGCAGCAATACAGCACCAACGGCGCCATCAATTAACAAAGCCTTACGCCATCCAAACAGTTCATAAAGATAAGCAAAAGGAGTATGGGCCATCATCCCACCAACGAATGCCATAGTAACCAAAGAGCCAATAACAAGAGCTTGCCTTCTTGGTGGAAACCAATGCGATACTAAAACGACGCAGGATAAAAAGCAAAATGCATTACCTATCCCAGAAAGAAAATGACATAACGAAGCCAAAATAAACGAGTGGGTTAATGCAAAACCTATCGTGCCAAGAACACAAATGAACATCGCACTTAAAATAACAGTGCGTGTAGAAAAACGATCCAGAATAATTCCCGCAGGGAGAAGAAATAAAATATCTGCCCACAAATAAGCACTGGACATCCAACTTAATTGAGTTGCATCAATATGAAAATCATCGCGTAAAGGCTGATTAATCACATCAAAAATGTTGAGTTGAAAAAATTCATATAAGAAAAAGAGTCCTGCTGACAGGCACACAACCCAGGCCATGAAATCACCACGGGGCACAAAGCTTCTCGAATCCACTGCAACAGATTGCGACACAGTTACTCCTTATGGCTTAAAAATTGCGCCCGATTATACCAAAACTCTAAATAAATTGGTATCTTTATTGAACAAACTTAAGTGAGTACGTGTCGTAAAAGATCTCCCTGCTCAAGGTAATAATATTTGGAGTTTCCCGCTTTTGCTGTTTTTATGTTTTCACAAGTTTGTTTTGCCGAAACCGGAATACGCATCAATAAAAACCGTTTATCACCGGAATAAACACGTTGAATTAGGACCATTTTGGAAAACAGTTCAGGTGAGATATCGGTGGTATTATATGGCTTAATTACCAAATAATTTTCTAGTCCATTGTCGAGCAAGCGGCAAAGCTCTTTATTACTCACAGCAGGTTTCACCCGACCTCCTGAGTAAAATTGAGCTGAAAATTCTGTTTTGTAACTCCAATAAATCAGATAGCTTCCAGCAGCAGGATGTTGCTTTAACCAAGCAGCAACTACAAATTTTTCTGTTTTGGATATTGCTTCTGGTATTGCATTAAAAGCAAGAGTTGCCCCAAGAAAAAGCACACCTACAAGTATAGAGAGCTTTGTAATAAGTTGTTTTACTCTTAGGATGGCACCAACGCGCTCCCAGTACGCCACAAAAAACACTGAAAAAGCAGGAATGCTGGGAAAAACATAGGTATAAATAATGTTGCTGGAAAAGGTAAAAAAGCAGAGTGGAACTATAGTGCACAGAAAAAAATAGCTCAACCACCCATCATTGTCGACAAATACTTTGCGTACATTATGCCTGCATTTAATAAACCAAGCAGCGCCTAGTAGACACCAAGGCAAGGTTCCAATTACAGCATATACCCAAATCATTCCCCAGGATTGCTGATGCGCATAACCATATTTATCACCTGCCCATCCAGGTTTTAAAAATCGATTAAAATTCTCGCCAATAATAAAATAATTCAAAAAACCCGGCGTTCTTATTTCCGCCCAAATATACCAGGGAAGAGCTATAGCAAGCATTAGCATTATGCCCTTTATCCAAGGCAATCGCTCCCATAAATTACGCCATTGCTTCCGTAATAAAACCCAAAAAAATATTGGCATTCCCGATAAAACAACGGCAACAGGGCCTTTTGCTAACAAACCTAACCCCAGGCCTATAAAAAAAACATAAGACCAAAGTTTACTTCCATCAACCAACGCACGCCAAAATGCAACCTCAACCAAAGTAATGCAAAGGACTAAAGAGGGGTCGGTCATTACAGTTCCTGCATCAAGGAAAAAATACAATGTTCCTGCAAGAATTAAGGTGGTGATCATAGCAATCACATCGCCGCCATGTCTTTTAACCAAATACCAAATAAGCCATATCGTAACCAAAGACAGAAACAAGCCGGGTAACCGAACCGCAAATTCATTCACGCCAAAAAGTTTCATTGAAAAAGCAGACAACCAGGTAGACAGAGGCGGCTTCGCCCAAAAAGGAATACCATAATCATGAAGTGGCGTCACCCAATTTCCGGTTTCTAACATCTTGCGAGCAATTTCTGCATAACGTGCTTCGGAAACATCATTCAATGGTATAAAACATATGGAAATAATTCGACACACGAGAAGAAAGACTAATGCAAAGTGTGCATTATAAAAAAATTGTTGCTGCAACTGTTTTTCGTTTTCAATATTCAAAACAGACCCTCGTTAAAAATTTTCTCTCTTGCAAGTAAGTAAAATCTATGAATCTTAGGTTTCAACTCGCTTTATAAAGCTACATTGATTAAGCACTCAATAAAAAATTGTCAGGAATATTACCCTTTATTTTAATTAATACAATTTTTTTTATGTTTATTGATAAAAAACATACCAATTTCCATGCTGAATGTTCTGGCTAACATAATGAATTTTATTACTTTTTACTAAAAGACTGAAATTGTATAATGAAAATACATGACGAGCGGATTACTTTAGTTTACACTGAGCCCTTGTAAGAAGATCTTACATATCTATCCATTGGACATTTGGAGACTAACATGACGTTTGTATTAAAGGAACTAAGTGAATTAAGAAGACATTTTGATGATACCGTTCAAATTATATTAAAACGTGAACATAAAGGAAAAATTGAAGATCTTACTAACCCTCAAAGAAAATTTGAACTTCAATTCCTCTCTTCAATACTTATTCAAGTAGAAGACCAAGCAAAAGAAAAAGAAAAAAACCATGCGGCAGTTGTCAATTTAACAAATGCTTTTTATGGCGCAATGTTAACAGTAATCCAAGATATCGAAAATAACCGAGGTATGATAGAGTCATCTGGTTTACTCAGCGCTCGCCTGAAAGATGCAATAGGAATTAGCGATGACGTCAAAGCAGAAGACAAGCCTGACTTATATCAAGTTTCCAAATTCTATACTGCAATAAACGCTTTGCTAAACCAAGTTTTTATAGGAAATGATTCCCGTAATGGATTTGCAAAAAACCATATGTTAACTGCTGTCCCAACAGATAGCCTGGACAAGTTAATTCAAACCTCCTATAAACTTGAAAAAGACGCCCAGAAGGCAATTGTTGCTTCTTTCACTAATGATGGACAAACACCTGTTGAACTCAATAAATTCAAATCAAACAGAAAATCCCCTGCCTCTGCAACCGATCGATTTGGTGGATGGGATAAACTCAATGCGGCGCTTGATGAATTAATTAAAGATGAGCTTGCTGATAAAAATGTTTCCAAGATTGAAAAGTTAAAATCACCAGAGCGTATTGCCCAGCTGCATTTTCTAAACGCAATAAGAGATGCACTGAAAATTTCAGAAGTCGATGAAGCTGAAAAAGTTGCCATTCTCGCTGGATCCATGCATCTGGTTCGTAAACAAATCGATAATGAGTATGCCTCTTCATACCTATCAAGATCAGAAAAATCTGTTATTTTCAAGGGATTAAATAAGATTCTTGCTGTAGATGAAGTAAACCCGCAAGATGTTGAATCTTTGGTTACATCAACAACTCAATTTATGCAATTTATGACAGTAGCTCCGAAAAATAATGGCAAAAAAGCAATACGAGATAACCATATTTTCTCAGCAATTGCAGACTTTAATTTAAAAGGTTCCTTTAATTTACTTATTGACATGATCTATGATTGCCGCATCGCATCGTTAAAAGGTGTTGTCGATGAATTCAAAAAAGAAACCAAAAAAGAAACCAAAAAGTCTGACAAAGAGTCTAAAGGTTACTTAGGCAGCTTCTCTTCCGCACTCAATAAAACCTTCTTTGGAAGCAAGGTCGAAGATGAAGAAGAAGAGGATGATGAAGAAGAACTGGAACATACATCGCCTGCGATTGGCAAAAAAGGCTAGTTTTAATCATCAACTCTTTTTACTCTGACCCTAAAGATAAGGCGGCTAAATTATTCACATTTTGCCACCTTATCTTCTTAATATTTTTGTAACCACCTCATCTAAGATAAGCCATTTAGGCTAATTTTTTGTTACAATGTCATTTTTCCCTATTTGTTTGTACCTAGCACTAATGAAAATTAAATTAATTATTAAAAAGATATCGTTTATTCTCATGCTTTTAATAGCAAGTCAAAGCATCGGTTTTGCATTTGGACACCGCATTTCTAAAGACACCGCTTACAACGTTAGTAGTATTTTAGATTCCGAGAATGAATCTCAAGAGCCTTCCGAGATAAAAAAAGAGTCCGCAAAAAAATCATTTACCCACAAAAAAACAGTATCCATCACCATTGATGATTTACCTTTTGTAGGCGAGTATCGAAACTTTCATTTGAATATGATGATTGATACCATGACCAAGGAACAAGTTCCTGCTACTGGATTTATTATTGCCAGTGAAGTACGCAAGAATAACTGGGAAATTCTGCATAAATTTCGTGATGCTGGTTTTGGATTAGGTAACCACACCCTTACCCATGCAAATTTAAATAAAATGGATACTAAAGAATACATTCAGGAAATTCGAGGTGCAGACAACATTTTACACCCTGTTTTAACGAAACCTAAATATTTTCGTTATCCTTATTTGGCAATGAGCTCTGGACAAAAAAAAGAAGATATACTCTGTTATCTTGCGCGAAAAAATTATCATGTTGCCCCTATTACAATAGACTCTAAAGATTTTGTCTTTAATCAACGTTTGCTATCGGTTCCTGAAATAAACAGACGCAGCTATCTTGACGAATTGAAACCTTTTTATCTTGATTTTATTTGGCAACAGACCCTACGGGCTGAGGAACACAATGAATTTCATCAAAATACCGAGCAATCACAAATTTTACTAATTCATGCTAATCTACTTAATGCTTATGTTTTGCCTGATATCATCAATTTGTATAAAAAGAATGGTTATGAATTTGTCAATTTAGAAGATGCACTAAAATCATTTAAAAATCGAATTCAATGTAATAGGCCTCATATTCTTGCGCAGAACAAAAAACAACCTCAGCAATACAAAATTGCAAGCAATGATATTGAGAAATTTATCGAATGGGATTAGAAAAATGACTAAAGGGCACTCACTGAAAAATACATACTACCCACAGCAGTGCCCACTTGGTGCAAAACAATCGAGTATTTCTGGTGTCAACACGGATGCAAAAAAAGAATCAAATACGAAGAAAAGGATTCACCTTAATTGAATTGATGATTGCCATATTTATTATGGCAATACTGGCCGCAATAGCCTATCCATGCTACGTTCATTTCTTGCTAAAAGTGCGTCGCTCCGATGCTATCGCGACATTAGCACAAACTCAATTCAACCTGGAACGATGTTATGCTCAAAATTTTTCTTATAATGCACCCTGTAAGGCATTATCCTCATTTCCGCAAACATCAACTCAAGGTTTTTACAGTATTAGCTTGGCTCATTTAGGAACCGCTACTTATACACTAAAAGCCACCCCGATAGGTAGTCAAACAAAAGATGCAACTTGTGCCAGTATGACTATTGATCAATCGAATGCAAAAACAGCTATAGACTCATTAGGAGTCGCACAAACTATTTGTTGGAATTCAAGATAAATTGGAATGTACATTTATCTGGATCAGATCGTTATCCCTCCACATCCAAGCAATCACAGTAAAAAAATTTGCTTTACAAACCAAAACCTATTCTCTACTATGCCACTTAACGGATAGTCCAACTTAAAAATGAAATGGAAATTTTTTGCTTTTTCACAGGCATACTCTATCTCTATACGTTCAATCGTTCTTTACCTCTAATTTGCTTACTCGTCTTTTTTCTCAGTCCAAAGTATTCCCTGATTCTATTTTTTATTTTAGGTGCTTTACTGGCATACCTGCATCAATCATTTGTTTTACCCAAAGCAATACCCAATAATGCCGTAATCCCAAAAGTAACAATTCAAGGAACAATTGCATCGATTCCTACCCATGATTTTTCCAAAACACAATTCTTACTTGCCCTGGAACAATACGATACTCATCCAGCCCAAGGATTAATCCAATTAGCTTGGTATAACAATGCCCCCGAATTACATGCAGGACAACGATGGCAGTTCACAGTCAAATTAAAAAAACCACGAAATTATCTTAATCCGGGAAGCGCCGATTATGAGGGTACACTCAATACAAGGCATATTCATTGGACTGGTTACATTCTCTCTCAAAACAATCAATCACGATTAGAATCTCATTCACATTTTAGTTGGCTTCAAGTTCGTGAGCGTCTGGGCAATAAACTCAGCCAATTAGCACCCGATCAATTCACGGCAGGAGTTGTTGAAGCACTAACTTTAAATTTGACCAACCATATTAGCCAACAAAATTGGGATTTATTTAGACGCACGGGCACTACCCATCTCTTTGGAATCTCAGGCGAACATATTGCATTGATATCAGGAATGATTTATTGGCTGATTCGTTGGTTATGGTCTAAAAGCGCTCTATGCTGTTTGTATATTCCAGCACCTTATGTTGCTAGTGTCAGTGGACTTTTGGCCGCTTTATTTTATGCCTTTTTAGCAGGATTTGCTCCACCAGTACAAAGAGCGTTAATCGGTTGTTTTTTTTATACGTTCTATCGTCTGGGAAAACAACGCTTTTCCGCTTGGCAAATATGGCGATACGCCCTTTTTGGCGTTTTGTGTATTGAACCACACGCAGTATTCATGCAAGGTTTTTATTTCTCTTTTCTAGCAGTAGCGTGTTTACTTTTAACCCAACAACGTTGGAGACTAAAAGGATACAAAGGAAGTTTAGCCTTACAATTAAGCTGCTTAATTGGACTCATGCCTTTAACCCTATACTGGTATTCTTATGGTTCAATTAATGGATTTATTGCGAATTTATTTGCTATTCCTCTGGTTGGCATTTTGATCGTTCCTATGGCTTTAGTAACGATGACACTCTGTTCATGGGGTATTGCCAGCCTCTTAATGAAGCCCTTAGCGTTGCTAATTGCCCTGTTATTTAAAGGATTAAGCCTCCTTGAACATTTAGAAATCATTAATATCAATTGGTCTATTCATAGTATTGAACTGGTGATTATCTTAATGGGTGCTTTACTGATGTGGGTTTTATTGCCAATTAAACCCTTTCAATGGATTGCACTACTCTGGATACTGCTTCCATTTTTTCCATCCAGGATTGTACTGGCACCAGGAGAAGCAGTAATTGATATTTTGGATGTTGGACAAGGTTTGGCAGTTGCGATAAGAAGTCAACATCATGTCATGATCTATGATACCGGAGATCGATTTTTCCAGGGAAATGATCTGGGAAACATGGTGATTTTGCCTTATCTAAAAACCTTGGGAATAAAAAAAATTGATGCCGTCGTCATTAGTCATCCTGATAAAGATCACCGAGGTGGGCTCAACTCTCTTGAGAAAGGGATGCAGGTGGAACAACTATTAGTCAATGAGCCTCGTTATTATAATCATGGTGTATCATGTCACGATTATCCGCAGTGGAATTGGGATGGCGTACATTTTCGTTTCTTGCCCATCACCATTCATTTTAAAAATAAAAACAATAACTCCTGTATTCTGCAAGTAAGCACTAAATCCGGAACAGTTTTATTAACCGGTGATATTGAAAAAATAGCCGAAGATTATTTAATAAGAACCTATGGAGAAAAACTTGCATCCGATGTTTTAATAGTCCCTCATCATGGCAGTAAAACTTCCTCTTCTTATCGATTCTTGCTGGAAGTTGCACCACGCTACGCTATAGCGTCTTTAGGCTTTGACAATCGTTTTCATTTTCCTCATTCTAAAACTTTGGCAAGCATGAACGCATTGGATATTCTCTTTTATAGAACAGATCGCTGCGGCATGGTACGAATCAATTTACCGGCTCAGGGAAATATAGAGAAGCCTATTTGTTTTAGCGGCCTCAATAATACCTAGTCCTGTATCAAGAGACACCGGGAGACGTTACACTGTACCAGGCTACAAATTGTTCTTAAATTCGATGCCTGAATTTCGGTCGCACTTTTTTAAAAAAAAGCTATAGTAACTAGTGAACAACTGATTTGAGCAATTCATGTTAACTGATACATCAAAAAATGAATATTACCAGGCATTACTTGCTAAAGACTCCAAATATGAAGGCCTATTCTATGTTGGAGTAAAATCGACCGGAATATTTTGTCGACCTACTTGTCCAGCAAAAAAACCAAAATTTGAAAACTGTGAATTTTTTCAAACAGTTCAAGAGGCACTCCTTGCTTCATATAGACCGTGTATGCGCTGCCAGCCATTGTCGTATCCCAACCAGGCTTCTAATTTAATTCAAAAATTGGTTGCGGCTGTGGAAGCCAATCCTGAGAAGAGATGGAAAGACAGGGATTTCGCTGCATTAGGAGTGGATACATCAACGGCACGCAGGCAATTTAAAAAACGCTTTGGCATGACTTTTGTTGCTTATGCACGCGCAAGAAGAATGGGTATAGCAATGAAACAAATTCGTGAGGGTACAATAGTGACTGAAACACAACACAATGTAGGATATGAATCCAGTAGCGGTTTTCGCGATGCTTTTTCTAAAATAATGGGAGCAGCTCCTTCACAGTTAGCAAAACATCCTACTGTTTTAAAAGCCTCCTGGTTCGACTCGCCTCTTGGACCAATGCTTGCAGTAGCTGATGAACACGCTTTATACCTTTTGGAATTCATCGATCGAAGAGGTTTGGAGCGCGAGGTAGAACGGCTAAGAAATAAAATGAAAGCAGCCATTATTCCAGGCGACTCTTCCCCAATTCGTTCAATTAATAAAGAGCTCAAAGCGTATTTTGCAGGAACTTTAAAAAAATTTAATACTCCGATACAGATGCTAGGCACCCCTTTTCAAAAAATGGCTTGGCATGCTTTGACACTTATTCCCTATGGGGAAACTAGAAGTTATGCCGAACAAGCTCAAGCGCTAGGCAAACCTAGCGCATACAGAGCAGTTGCCAACGCTAATGGCGCAAACTCGCTTTCGATTATTGTTCCCTGCCACCGAATCATTAACTCGAGTGGAAACCTAGGAGGTTATGGTGGAGGGATTTCACGTAAGAAATGGCTCATTGAGCATGAGCAGAAAAATAAACGATTAGTTCAAGAGTGATAGCGCCTGGGTGGAGAGGAACAAAATCCGGGTTAATATCTCCTCTCGAATTCCTTGTTTTTTTACATTTCACCCATAGCAGAGTTGTGCACACAAACTATCCTGCGGCATTGCAAATACCGCAGGAATTTTTTCGACTAATGTTTCTCTTCATCCAACGCAATTTTTGAACTGGATGCTTTTAAATCAGGCAAATTTCCTGTTAATCACTTTAATATGATAAAAAGAATTTAGAATAAGAATACCATTTCTACCTTTAAACGCTTGTAACTATTATTTACACTTTCTTAACCATTTGCTTAGTCGTCTAGAGACACTACGGACTCCACTGAACCATGATTAAGAGCACATAATGAACTTCTTTTTATTTCAAAAATCCGATATAAATTCAGCGGTAATAATAACGAGTGCAGAATAAAAATCGGGTAAAGAGTACTACCAAGCGCGTACATTATAAATGCTACATTAGAGCAAATAGCGATAAGACGTAATGTCAAAATCCTTTTAACATAGAAAGTCGCTAAAACAAGACAACAGGCAACATAGCCAATAATTTCGATCGTTGATTCCATTTCAACTCCCAACTTACAATCCATTCTTATTCAACATACACCTAGTATGCATGACTCGCAAGTGGGCTTGATTTTGTAATTTAGAGAGCACGAAGCGAAATCTGTTTAGAAAACAATCAAAAATTAATGATCTGGATTTGCTTCGTCTTTCCTTCAGGCTATAGAGGTAATGGAGTTATAGACGAGGGGAGCGTCGGAATATAAATTCGTTCATTAACAAAAGTAATTGCTTCACGTTCAAATGTTATTTTAATTGCAGAAAGCACTTCATCGCGTACCGTAGCCAGATCGCTTTTTGACCAATATAGTACTTTAAGCTCAACACCCCCCCTATCAATCATCTGTGATAATAAAATTTGAGGTTTAGGTGTTGGTAAAATATGGCTGCACTCCTCACAAATCTTATAAAGTAAAGATTTAATATTATTTACATCATGTACCGCATCAATTCTAAGTATTATCTCATCACGTTTTTGGGGATAAATACTTAAATTGGTAATTTCTGATTTAATTAAACCTTCGTTAGGAATGCGAATCAAACGATTATCACTGGTTTTGATTTTGGTTGATAACCAGTCAATTGTTTCTACCGTTCCTTTGATATCTTTTATGGAAATCACATCCCCCACTTTAAAAGGACGCTCAAATAAAAGAAATACCCCACTAATGAGATTGGATGCAGCCGTTTGCGAAGCAAAACTTAAAGCTACAGTAAATAGACCCGCTGTACCTAGTAACAAGGTTAATTTAAACCCCATCTCATGCAATGCTGAAATCGAAAACAGTAGAAACAAGCCGTAATAAATGACACGGCTGGATAATATAGCAAGGTGTTTTGAAAATCGATTTTCAATTAATTTTTCGACCCAATGGCTGATTTTTTTTGCCAAAAAATAACCGAGAAAGAGCAGAAGAAGTGCAAAAGCAATATGTTCCCAATTTATATGCTTCAGATATTCAAATGTGTTGTTCATAAAAGACTCATGTCAAATGCAGAAAACAATCAAAAATGGTATCAATTTTCACCAATAGATACTATAGGCTTTTTATCAATCCGAGTAATATCTCAAGACACCCAAAGCCTGTGCATGATAGTATTTAAAATAAAAACCCACGCTGCGTATGTGTGGGTTGAAAAATGAAATAACTCTATATAGTTTTAATAACAAGACTCTTGTAACCAACAATGTCCATATCTATTACATACGCGAACAGTTTGACACGAGGGATAGTAATAGTCGTTATAGTAAGGAACTCCAATAACAACACCAGTACCCCAGCCACCATAACCACCCCACCCACCATAACCACCGTGCCAACCGCTATGATAGTAACCGCCGTGCCAGCCTCCACCGTGCCAACCACCGCCGCCATGCCAGCCGCCACCACCATGTGCGGAGCACACTCCAGCAGCAAATAGGCCTAGAGCAAAAACTGCAATGTATATGATTTTACTCATAATATTTCTGCTCATGATCATTCCTCGATTCGATTTCCATAAGTTTAATTATAGCTCAAGCACGCTTTAATAATAGTATCTCTGTCAATTTTTTGTTACTTTAAAATTGCATTTGAAGTACATCTAATAAAAAGAAATAATAAGCGCCCATTTCCAATTTAGGGTGTTTAATGCAGTCGCAAGAAAATAATCAAATTTGGTACTAATTTAAAGTTGTATTTAAAATAAAACTTAAGTATCATTACCCTAATTTATATCAGCAGATAGTGACATGACTGAGCTGAATAAAACACATATCGAAAAGCTCGTGACCCATTTTTACCAAAAAGTGCAAAGAGATGAGGTCCTTGGTTCTATCTTTAATGATGTGGCACAAGTTGATTGGGATGAACACATCCCCCTTCTGTGTCAATTTTGGAATAGCATCATGTTGAAAACCAATGAATATCACGGTAATGCTTATCAAAAACATGTCCTATTAAAACAGTTCGTCCATATCGAAGAAGCACATTTTGTCCGTTGGCTGGATTTATTTCAGGAAGAGGCCGAATTCCATTTACCTGCGGGGATTTCAGAGGAAATCGTTCAAAAAGCCTCATTGATTGCAGAGTCTCTAAAATATGGAATGCTGAGTCAAGAAAAGAGAGTTAAAGAACATGCTTAAGCCACTTACTCGTGATATTCTAGTAACCTTAATTATTAAGTTTAGCTTGTTGATTTTATTATGGATAATCTGCTTTAAGGACGTGGAAAAACCACATCAGAGCAATGAGCAGTGGCTGTTAGGAACGATTCAAGCAAAAGAATATTTTCCTTCTAAAGAAAAATAAACAAGGGAAGTCCTTAGTATTTCTTAAGATAAACATAGAAATTTAAGGATTTTATCAATACAGTACATACATGAGAGGTGAGTAATGATTCCTGGTAGTGACCTGGTCGATCTTTCCCGTTTACAGTTTGCTCTAACAGCACTTTATCATTTCCTTTTTGTCCCACTCACGTTGGGTTTGTCGTTACTTTTAGCCGTTATGGAAACAATCTATGTAATGACTGGTCGTGATATTTGGCGACAAATGGTCAAATATTGGGGCGTACTCTTCGGTATTAATTTTGTTTTAGGTGTGGCTACCGGATTGACCATGGAGTTTCAGTTTGGTACTAACTGGGCCTATTATTCTCATTATGTTGGCGATGTTTTTGGTGCTCCACTGGCCATTGAAGGACTTATGGCTTTCTTCTTAGAGGCCACCTTTGTCGGTTTATTCTTTTTCGGCTGGGATAGATTAAGTCGCGTGCAGCATATGTGTAGTACCTGGTTGCTCGCTTTAGGAACAAATCTTTCAGCATTATGGATTTTGATTGCTAATGGCTGGATGCAAAACCCAGTTGGGGCGGAATTTAATTTCCATACCATGCGCATGGAAGTCACTGATTTTGTTGCCGTGATGTTTAATCCGGTTGCCCAAGCCAAATTCGTTCATACAATTAGCGCAGGCTATGTCACGGGATCAATTTTTGTTTTATCCATTAGTGCCTACTTTTTATTACGCGGCAGAAACATCAACTTTGCTAAGCGTTCAATAACTGTAGCTGCAAGCTTTGGACTTGCATCTGCTTTAGCTGTAGTCGTATTAGGCGATGAAAGCGGTTATCTTGATAATCAAAATCAGAAAATGAAATTCGCAACAATTGAAGCCATGTGGCATACAGAAAAAGCTCCTGCAGGCCTTACAGTTTTTGGTATTCCCAATGAAGAAACAATGACAACTGATTATGCAGTTACCATTCCTTATGCATTAGGATTAATTGCAACACGAACATTCACAGAGCCGTTACAAGGTATTGCTGAATTGATCGATCAAGGAAAAGAACGTATCAAAGAAGGGATGCTTGCTTATGAAGCTTTAACCCGATTACAAAAGAATCCTAATGATGAACAAGCAAAAGCAGATTTTACCGCCCACAATAAATATTTAGGCTATGGACTGCTTTTGAAGAAATATACCGAAAAAGTAGTTGACGCAACTGAGGATCAAATTAACCAGGCAGCACATGATCTGAAGCCTCGAGTTACTCCTTTATTTTTCTCGTTTCGTATTATGGTCGCTTGTGGATTCTTCTTCATTCTCTTATTTGCAATAGGTTTCTACTTGTCTATGAGACGTAGATTACATACTACCCGCTGGTATTTGCGTATGGCATTCTTTTCATTACCATTACCTTGGATTGCTGCAGAGCTAGGCTGGGTCGTTGCAGAATATGGACGACAACCTTGGGTAGTCCAGGATATCTTACCTACTGCTATGGGTACATCTACGTTAAGTAATGCTCAAGTATTAACTTCAATAACGGGTTTTATCCTCTTCTATTCAGTTCTTGCCGTCGTTGAGGTTTTCTTGATGGTTAAGTACATCCGTCTTGGCCCTGATAATATGGCTCACTAGGAGATTCATTATGCCCTTGGATTATGAAACATTACGAATTATATGGTGGATTCTGCTCGGTTTATTACTCATTGGTTTTGCGATCATGGATGGTTTTGACCTGGGTGTTGCTATGTGGCTACCATGGCTTGCAAAAACAGATACTGAACGACGCATATTGATTAATAGCATTGGGCCGACTTGGGAAGGAAACCAAGTCTGGTTTATTCTAGGTGGAGGTGCGATCTTTGCTGCTTGGCCAGCCTTATATGCCCTCTCTTTTTCAGGTTTTTATTTGGCGATGCTCGTAGTATTGTTGGCTCTAATTTTGCGTCCAGTTGGATTTAAATATCGTTCAAAATTAAGCAACCCTCAATGGCGTTCATTTTGGGATTATGCTTTATTTGTCGGTGGCTTTGTGCCTGCGCTGATATTTGGAGTTGCTGTTGGCAATGTATTACAAGGCGTTCCTTTTTATTTTGATGAATACTTACGCCCATTCTATACTGGCAGCTTCTTTGGCCTGTTGAACCCCTTTGCCCTATTGTGTGGATTGCTGTCCGTGTTGATGCTCGCCATGCATGGTGCTTTTTTTCTTAACTTGAGAACAGAGGGACATATACAACAGCGAGCCCGAAGTGCAGCAAGAATATCTGCATTACTTGCCTTATTACTTTTTATCAGTGCAGGAATTTGGCTTCATTATGGTATAGATGGTTATAGTCTAACGAGTAATTTAGGCCATGATGGTCCATCAAACCCCCATTACAAGACGGTTATTCGGCAAGCGGATGCTTGGTTTTCTAATTACAGTAATCTGCCCATAACCTTATTTGCTCCTGGGATTGGAATTATTGCAGCCTTACTTGCACTTATTGCAGCAAAGCATATTAAAACTGCATTTATTTGCAGTGCTCTTTCTGTTGCCGGGATCATCGCCACCGTAGGTGTTAGTATGTTTCCATTTATACTGCCCTCATCATCTAATCCTGAGCAAAGCTTGCTTGTATGGGATAGCTCTTCAAGCCAGTTAACTTTGTTTATTATGCTAGTAGCTACTGTTATTTTCTTGCCTATAGTTTTGGCCTATACCGCTTGGGTTTATCGCGTATTAAGAGGAAAAATAACAGAACAAACGATTATTAAAAATCAAGATACGGCCTATTAGGAGGTTATTATGTGGTATTTTTCTTGGATTTTGGGTACTGGTCTGGCCTGCTGTTTTGCCATCTTAAATGCAATGTGGCTTGAACTCGATGACTCAAAGGATGAGCACAAATAAACCCGATCTATAACCCGAGAGATGGTATTTTCTCGGGTTTCTACTGTTCTATGCAATGCGCTACAGTCCCACCCAACGAATAAACTCATTGTGCGCATTTAAGTTAACTGAAGGTCCGCCCTCAAAATATACTGTGAAACTATTTGCAAGCTCATTTGTTCTGGATAAACCACCATTAATTTTGACTTCTTTGATTTTGCCTAAATTGACGATCTGCATTTGCGTCTCATAATAACCACCCCGTACTATTTTTAAAACAGGTATTACAAAATGAATGGCATTTATGCCATCGTCTTGACTTGCTGTACTATCCGGCTTGTTATTATTAGCCAAATAATAAAGTTCTGTCGCATTCAGTGCAATGTACTCTGCATTATTGATCTGACGTCGTAGCATCCGTGTCAATGGTGCTGTAGTATGAAATACACGTTCATAAGTATCCGCTGAAATGACCGCAACAGGTTTACTTTCAGCATTCTTACTGCCTTTATAACCACTACCCACGAATAAAATAGCATCACGATGTTCATCAGGAGCAGAGACTGGCACTTGGATTGTAGGATCATTCATATGTTGAGACGCCGTAGTTTTATCACAATTTAAAAATTTTGATTTAGCAAACCATGCATCGCTAGGATAATAAATGACTAATAATGATTTATCCTTTATCGTATTAATAATTCCTTGGGAGGTCGCTAAAGGAAGCGCAGGACATCCCCAACTTCTTCCTGGACGCCCATATCGTTTAATAAAACCTTCTTCTACATACCAACCAGAATGCATCACAACAGACCGACTTGATGCATTATCGTTAAAATTACGATCCAAACCATCCAAACGGAGTGAAAGACCATCACGGCCATAATAGGCTTGTTGGGTTTGATAAACTCCAATGCTGCTTGCTTTACTGTTAAATTTATTAGAAAAGAAATTGGTCAATAAGGCCCCAGACTTAATGCCATGTGACACATAGGTATAAAACAATAACTTTCTTGCTTTTAAATCAAACACCCAGAAGCGCCTCTCATTGGAAGGCAAAGAGTAATCAATAATAGTTAAAATGTTATTATGTTCCACATTATACGTTGCAGCACACTTGAGTGTAGTAAGTACTTTGTTAATCACTAGCGGATTTAAATTAGGTGCTTCATGAGCTAACAATGATTTAATATCATTTAGGTAAAGATCATTAATTTGCTCGATCCCTGGAAAAGGTGCTATTTCACTGATGAAACGAGCATCATCCTTCATAGTTCGTGTCTGTGGAAACTCCAAAGGAAGTTGTGGAAAATAGCTTGTAGTTACTGCTAAAAATAATAGCAGAAGAGCGCTCATGATTTGTCCTTATTTTTATTTGTTCAAATCCTGTATTTTTAATATAGCTCAAATTTTTCATTACAACTTATATTTCATGAATCGCTAAGTGATTTATTGTTAAGCAATTTGAATTAATTGAGGAGGTTGAGCCGTCACACTCAACCTGAATCGATTACATGGTTTTTGCAGGAGTTTGAGAGGTATTTTCTTCATTGGGTTCATATTTGTAACAAATACTTGTTACTGCGTTGGTCATATGCAATAAAGCATTTCCCAGGTTCACTGGAAGCGAATTTGAAGTGCAACCTGACGTAGCTCCTGCATAAACAGTACCCAAACTTGTAAAATTAAGAGCGGCATTTCCTATGCTGGACAAAGCATTGTCATTACTACTAAAGGTAACTACATTAAGCGCAAGCATTGCTATCTCAAAACCATTTTCCCAAACCGTTTCCGGATTAGAAAATAGATTATAAGCAGCCATTGTTAGAGCAAGACCATTTGCAACTTGCATAGTTGCCCTCCACCTATTTTCCTTATTAAAAAAACTAATCATGTTAATCCTCCTTAATGCAGTTAAATCTGATCGAACTTTAAACATTAATTTTTTAATAATCAAGCACTTTATAGGATTGTTTGAAGAGTAACTGATTAGAAAGGTTACGGTTATTGATAGCAAAGTGAAGATTTATATCCACCAGATAAAGACTCCATTATTTCTTCAATTTGGTAAGCAATTTTAAAATATTGATCCTGATTTTTGCTATCAAACAGTTGATCCATGAGCTTCTGACCTTCTTTACTATTAATAAAGTCACGCTGTTCTTCTGTTATAACCTTAACAGTACAATTATCCATTACCCATTTGAATGAGGTAATTGGCTTGGATTCTTTAAAATAATTTGGTTTCAATTTCATTTAACGTCTCTTGGAAAAGAACAAGGTTGAGCATAATACTTAGGGATGCCTAAAAAAGCGATATTTTGCTAACCACTATTGAAATTACCTCTAATTTCATTTTATTGTTTTGAATTCTAACAAACCTCTTCGGCTATCTACAATACGAAGACAATGACGCATTGATCCTTTATTGGTTATGCATTATGTTTGTCCTTTTTTACCTTATCGATACTTCATAATGACTCATTCGTTGACATCTGAACGATCTTATTTCAAAAAATCCCTGCAATTTTTGTCTGATTATTTTTTAAATTCAAATGATAAATGGAAGGCATGGGCGCTATTTTTTGGTTGTGTTTTTAGTACATTAACAATGATTGGTCTTGGTTTTGTTTTAGGATGGTGGTGCTTTCCATATATTTTTGCCGCATTTATAGTTAAAGATACGGCCACTTTGTTAATCGGGTTAGGAGCTGGTCTTTTAATTTCTGGTGCGATGGCTGGTCTTAATTATTTGACTAATTTTTTAAAAAATGAATTGTACGTTAATTGGCGCTGCTGGTTAACTAAAAAAATAATCCATCAGTATTTGAATAATAAGACAAATTATTTGGAAATTTCCCGTATTTATAGTGATATTGATAACCCGGAACAACGTATTCAAGAAGACATTGATAAAGTTGTTGATTCATTTCTAAACTTATCTTTAGGTTTTATCGATAACCTTTCCAATCTCGTCATTTATACTGTACTTTTAAGTTTGGCAGGAGGTTCATTATCTTTTATGCTTTTTGGGGGAACGATAATAATCCCTGGATTTTTAGTATTAGTGGCATTGGGAGTTGGTATTGTAACTTCGCTCCTCGGTTATTTCATCAATAGGTCTTTACGTGAATCAACTAATGAAGAGACGATTGCTCAATCCAACTTACGCTCTGATTTACAACATATTAAAACGTTCTCTGAAGAAATCGCAATCGAGCATGCGGAGAAATATTATCAAAACCGACTGGAAAACGAGGTAGATGTATTAAGTATAAAAACCAGAAAACGATTATCCATTCAAAATGAAACCGCTTCATTTAATTTATTTAATGGGATACTGCAAGCCATTATTCCAGTAATTGCGGCAGCGCCTTTATATTTCACTGATCTTATTACGTTGGATGTATTTTATTCTGCAGGATATTATTTTTCCATGATAACGCGCTCTTTAAACTGGTTTATCAACTCTTTTGAAACAATTAATAAATTCCAAACGAGCTTAGATCGTATTATAACATTACAACAAACCTTGGAGAAAAATAATGCGGTTGAATCCACCAAGAACATTATTCGCACTATAGGGCTTCAAAATGAAAACCTTATAGTACGAAGTTTAGACCTTCACTTACACGGCAGTAATGAGTTAGTCATTAAGGGTCTTAATTTACAATTTAAACCGGGAATTCATACTCTGATTCAAGCACCCTCAGGAACAGGAAAAAGCAGTCTTTTTAAAGCAATAGCAGGAACATGGTTATCCGGTGAGGGAGAAATTCTCATCCCCAATAGCCTGGAATCTGTTTATTTTTTACCGCAAAAGCCCACTCTTCCAAACGACACTCTGAGGGCGGTGCTCGCTTATCCTGATGCAAACTGCTCTTATTTTGATAGTGAATTGATTTCAGCTTTAAAAGCCGTAAATATGGAATCACTTGCAGACAAATTAGATGAACAAATTGGTTTTAAATCATTAGGTGAGCAACAACGAATTGCCTTTGCACGTGTATTACTGAGAAAACCCGACTGGATATTCCTGGATGAAGCCACCGCTTCTTTGGATGAGCATGTCGAGGAGCACGTATATTGCCGACTCAAGGAACTTCTGCCAAAAACTACAATCATTAGTATCGCGCATCGTTCTACGGTGAGACATCATCATGATAATGTTATATTTTTTAATGTGAACAAGAAGAAAGAAGTCAAAGTAGAAGAAAAACCTGCGGTATTCGGGATCATCTAGAATAATCATCAAACGTTTTAACTCGGGGGCTTACTTATTATTTAGCACAAAAGAGCCATAATTATATCCGGCAGCTAAATCCTGATACAGATTGACAATAGTAATTAATTGCTCCAGCTTGTGCTGGTTTACTTCAATAGCGAGTTGATCCAATTTAATTCTTTCTTCAATCAAAACAAGATGGCTGATAATTCCTCTTTTATATAAAGTCTGATTCAATCGATAAGCATTCCTTAGCTCGCGCTCTGCCCTCATTACATCATTAAGTCGCTTTGTATAAAGTTCATGCGCGGATAAATCATTTGTTACATCTCTAAGTACTTTGCGTAAGGTATCAGTGTAACGGTAATAAGATGCTTTATTTAATCCTTTGGCTTTTTGTAATTGGCCTAAAGCAGATGCCCTTAAAAAAGGGACTTCAAGAATGGCCTGATTAAAATGAATCGCCTGGCCTAATTGACCTCCATTGGCAACTTTAGCAATTTCTCCACGTGCCATGGCTAAATTGATGGTAGGCAAGAAATGAGAAAAAGCAATACCAATTCCCGCATTGGCGGCACAAAACTCTTGTTTTGCTTGGATCATATCAGGGCGATTTTCAATAATAGTTAATGGAAGAGCACCAATGATCATTTGTTGACTATTTAAGTCTCTAAAGTGGCGTTTCATCGGAAATTTCCCTGGATTTTCATCCAGTAAATAATGCAGAGCATTTTCGCTAACCACGATATTTTGTTGCACTATTCTTTCTTTAGCCTGGATTAATGAACGCTCTGTTTTGGCAAGCTCTAATTGAGTTCGAGCAAATAATCCACCTTGATACATCGCCTGAGTAATAGTAATTAATTGAGAAAGATCATTCGCCAATGAATGTAACAAACTTAATTGTTCCATTTGGCTTTGATAATTAAAATAATTGCTCGCAATCTGATTTATCACAGCAAGTCGAACGCCATAATACATTGCTTTTGTTGCTTTTAATTCATATTTGGCTTTCTGTTGTTCTTTAATCTGTTTAAAGATATTAATGGTATAAGCTGGAACAGCTGTAAGCAGAACACCAGGAAAGCCTAAATAAGGGAACGAAGAATAACCTGCATTCCCTGTGACTTCAGGAATCCAGTTCAGTTGAACGCGCTTTAATTCACCTTGCGCGGCTTCAATATGAGCCATGGCGACTTTTACATCATTATTATTGACTAATCCTTTGTCAATCAGTGAATTTAAATTAGGGTCTTTAAATTGCTTCCACCATGGAAAACAAGGCAAATTTTCATCAGAATTTATGAATTTAGAATCTTTAACAGTCCATTGATTAGCAATAAGTAAGGGCTTAGGGGTATGCTGAGTACAGGAATTTAGCATGAAACCTAAAATCAATAAGCCAATCATCCTAATCAATTTATTCTCCAATATATTTAATTCTTTGGCTTTGATTTATCCGAGTAAGTTGTTCCAGTATACTCCGCGTTTCTATTTTCAGTACTTCATTCCTATGGGCTCCTAAAACAAATAGCCTTCGAATATTATGATATGCTTGTTGGACTACAGAGCCAAATGAGTCCAATTCAGTTGCAAAATTTACATCTAAATCACGCTCATGTTTCGCTGCATCAACAAAAGCATATAAATCCAGCATGCTGGTGTTCAACACAATACTTTCTTTTAAATAAAGACTATCCCGTAATGGTTTGTGAGTTACTATATCAAAGAGTTTATTCAAATGAGTAATAATTCTTTTTTGTAAATCAATATAAAATTTTCTCGATAATTGGCTATTGTGAAATACCAATGTTTCAAATAGAAAACAAAGTAAAAATGCGACAATTGTCGATAATAAGTAATCAAAAAAGAAATTGGGAACAGCATAATTATTTCTACCATAATAATCTGTGCCTAATGAAGTTAAGGTCACAGTGAAAATAGTAGGAAATGCATAACGCTTTCCTAAAGAAAAGTAAGCCATGAATACAATAAAAGGAATAATAATCAGGATAAAACGAAAATCAATTTGCCCTATAAACCATAATATATAGGACAAAAGCAATCCAAAAACCGCCCCCCAAAAACGATGGGTCGTGCGTTGCAAACTTGCACCCCTATCAAATCCTGCATAAATCATCATTACTGCAAAACCAATCCATCCAGCATGTGAATATCCTAAAAGACTTTGAATTGCCAATGCAGTTGAGAAAACGAGACAAATTTGTAATGCTCTTGTTTTTCGATAATCTACAATTTTAAACATAGATAATTCCAAGAAGATATAAGTTTATTTAAAATGCTCCATGGTGTTTCCGCCAACTCGCACGGTTGCTCTTTTTCAATTGCACGTTTAAAAATATGAAGCTTTTCTATAAATAAATTGATTTTTTCAGGTTCCAAAATGATAGTTTCAGATTCAATAACACAAACTATTAAATGCAATTGATTAATAAGCAAATTAATTTTCCAGATGGAGCGAAGAGGAAACGTTTGGGGAAGCATCGTCGCATAACGTACTAAATGGGTTGTGTGACCTCTAACCGGATTAAAAATGATGTTTTTACGTGCAACCATTAAGGATAAATGCTCAATAATTTGTGAAATAAGTAATATCAAAGCCCTTAACCATAAACGATAATAATAACTCCTTGGGAAAAAAGCTAATGCAGCAAAAACTATTGCCATTGCTATAAAGGTATTCAAACAATTATTTAAAATCGCATAAAAACTGGTATTTACATCTTTATACAGCAGAGAGTAGGCTCCCAAACTTAACGCAACCGGCGCAATTACAATCGTATGCATCCTGCTCTTAATAGCAACCATATATAAAAAGAAAGAATAGAAAAAAGCAAAAATGGGGAAAAAAGGGCTAATTGACAAAATATCAAACAGAAAAGCACTTATAACAGCCCACCAAATGCAATAAAAAAGCAGCACATTTTTTCTCTTTATCGTATCACCTACTACTTCAGCAGCCATAGCGGTAATCGGGATGTAAAAATAATAAAAATAGGGATTAGGAATGGAAAAAATAAAATTAACTGCAAAAAGAATAAGCAAAACATAAGTAACTTTCACTCCATTAACCCGATGATTTCCATAGGGATCGTAGTCTTCAATGATGCGAATTAGTTTCGATATAAACATAAGCACTCGCACCGGGATGTAATGGATATTTAGGATCTGGATCAAGAATCTCTATTTGAATTGGAAAGCGTTGTGGCTCCAGCAACCATTGATTGTTGCTGCTCACCATTTGCTGTTGAGTGCGTGGATCCGTGATTTGTCGGTCTGCTGCCCATATAGTGTTGACTACCCTGCCATGGAAGATTTTATTAAAATAATACATCCGAAGAATGATATAAACTTTATCACCAGGCCTTACTTTACGTAGATCAGTTTCGTATAAATTAGCTTGTACCCACCATTTTGACGTATCGATAAAGGAGAATAATGGTTTGTGTATTTTTACAGGTGTTCCTGGTCCAATATAAAGATTATCGACTACTCCATCAGTAGGCGCTTTAACAATGGTCAAATCAAGATTTACTTTCGCATTGTGCATTTCTGCTTTGAGGGCTTTGATTAATTTTCTTTGTTGGATTATTTGCTGATCTTCAATCGCAATTTGTTTTTTAAGTGAATCCATTTTGTTTTTTATTGAATGTAAGTCATAATCAAGCTTTCGTACTTCAAGTTTTGATAGAGCTTCGCGTACACTTGGTGCTTTTTTTAATTGATATTCAAATCGAGATTTTTCATAATCAAACTTGGCTGCATCCAATAAAGTTTCTGTTTTTTGTGTTTGCCGCTCAATTACTTTAATACGCTCTAGTGCTTCCTCATATCTTGCTTTCGCCGAATCATAAGCTAAAAGATATGGTTTTCGATAAACTTCGAATAAGGGTTGATCTTTTTTTACAGCACTTCCATTTTGAACATAGATTTTTGTAATAAAACCCGAAACATCTGCAGCAATTGGCGTAACATTAGTCACCACAAAGGCATGACTTGTAAAGGGAATTAAATAGGAAAGGATATGATAAATACCAATAAAGATACTCAATACAATTACGATAACAGGTAAATTAATCTCCTTTTTTGAGACTTTAAATATCCTTTTCATGACTCCCTTAATTAATCAATTAAATTTGTTTTACTGAATATCTTATTCTGTTCAACCTACAATAAATTGAAATTTTTTCAAAATTCGTAAAAATCAATCAGAACTACAAGTGTAGCGAAATCTTTCTCTATGTTTCAACAGATTTGGTTATTCTGAGTTTGAAAGATATTAGATGCGCATTTGTGATACTAATATTTCCTACAATATCCTATGATTATAAGATTCAACTTGAGAAGTGACATGGAGAATCAAGAATGAACGAGAAGCTTGATATTGCAACGGTCGAAGTTACAGTGGTACGAATTTATACTTTGGAAAGAGCTGATAATGTACCTATAATTTTAAATTACTTACAAAACGAGGCTAAAATTCGGGGAATTAGTGTTTTTCGTGCAATAAGTGGTTTTAGTGGTGAAACAGGCATCCATAATGATTCTTTTTTGGATGTATCGTTTTCCCTTCCTCTCATTATCGAGTTTTTTGATCATCCAGAAAAAATTACTGTAGCTTTAGAGTTTTTAATAACTATAATAAAAAAAGAACATTTGATTTTTTTCCCCGCCCGAGCAAATGCCTAAAATTATATTTCCTATAGAATATTATTCATCTTAGATTATGGGGATGAACATCGATTATATAAGAGATATCTACAATAAAACGCTACCTAAACCAGATATCTCGTTATCATGTTCTTTTATGTTCTTTTGTTCTCCAAGAGGTTGCGGTTTTGCAGTAAATAAATACGATAAATTCTTCATCAATAGACTCACCGTACGTCTATTCGGCTTGCTGTGATTTTGTCTTTCTCGATATATCTCGTAGTCTTCAGCTTTAAATTGATTTTTTATATGAAGTTTAATTCGTGGATCCAGAGATGATATACGGTCAATTTGACCTATTCCCTGATTTACGACTTCTCGATATTTACCTACGACTCCGTCGACTTTAATTTTCAAATTAGCAGCATCATCTATCATTTTTGCTGTCTGAGTTTTAAAGCAGGAAAAGTACTGAGCTAGAAAATTGCTAATTTTCACAAAAAAACCGTCATGGAGTCTAATAAATTCACTCAAGATTTGGCTCTTTTGTTGGAGGCCATGGAGGAACAGTGAATTTTCTTTTACGGTCACAAGTAACTTATAACTCGTTTGTACCGCCTCTTTCATCTCTTCATTTGCTTTTTGAAAAGCTGCCAGCCGTTCTAAACTTTCATCTGCGATGAATGATTTTAATGCATCATCTTGGTTAAAAAAGCGATTATTTATGGTAGCAATTTGCTGTTCTTTTTTCCTTAATTTGCTTTCTAAATCCAACAAACATAATTTTGCCATCTCTTTAAATTCTGTCTTACACAAACTATCTGATGTAGCAGGGAGAGAAGATCCAATGATGTCTTGCAATTTCTGTGGAGTGGCTGTTCGATAAACAACTGTTATTGGTGTCGCCACCCAACTAACGCCCTGTATCACCTCTGAAGACAGAGCAGGAGATTCGTCCATATCTTTTAATTGTTTTATTTTTTCAATTAATTTTTGTTTTCGATGTTCCTCTGAATTTTCTAAAAGCACGTGAATTGACTGTTCTTTTCCTTTAATAAACTCTAAAAAATATTGTCTTCCAGTGATTTTCAGATCATTTTCTTTTGCAGCTAAAAGCAGTGCCCTTACGATTTCTATTTTTTTTTCAAGTTCTGATTTTTTACTTCTTAGTTCGATCAAGTTAAAAATACCTGCAGAAACTTTTTCCATATCTGCTTCAAGCGCAGAAAGGCTCTCAAGAATGTTTCGTCCTGGAGTTTGTAAATTAGGGCCTGTTGGAGCAAGTCGCATGAAGCCAAATGGGCCTGTTTTTCTTCTTTGCGGTTTTGTATTGGTTACAGGATTAACTCCGATGACCTTAAGATATCGCTTGGTAAAGAGCTCTTTCAGGGGTTTTAAAGGATCGGGAGCGCTACTTTGAGCTGCATTTACTAATTGATCTGGCTGTGTTAATTGCGTCATCCGCTCTTCAATTTTTAGCAAAAAATGATCTATCTTGGGCTTGATTTGGTTAAGATCTATAACAACAGCAAGCAGCATTTTCGCCTTCCAATCTCTTTCTATTTCAGCAATTCCAAGTTTAATGATGTGGAATAGCATACCTGCAGAAAGAAGAAACGTTTTATAATCATTCTTATCCGTAAAAGGAACACTGTTTAAAGCTAATAATTTTTCAATATTCCCAATTAAAGCGAAGATATTTTTCGTAGTATTCGTTTTCCAATTCTCATATAAAGCGGATATGACCTCACTAGACTGAGTCAGCAAAACTTTTTCTTTTTCAGCTGTTTCTGGTAGCTGCGCGATTGCTTCATCGATAAATAGCTTAACAAAAACTGCAGTTGCCCATGAGCGTTTACCATGTTGATCAAATTCGTTATATTTTTCCTGCGCATTTGCTTTAATGGCATCAAGGTTATCCACTGAGTTAACGTAGTCAAATATAAGCAATGCTGACTCCAGAATCTGCTGCTCAGCATCCGATTTGCTCCCACGCCATTCTTTAAAACGTTCGATTTTACTCAGCATAGCCACTCAATGAGTTAGTTAATCAATTACTGAAAATTCATTCTACAAAAACGCAGATCAAAATAAAACCATGATATCTATCAATTATTCTAATTCCCAAATGAGTGCTAACGAAATAAATGCAAGTTTATTTAAAATCGGCTATTCTAAATTCATACACCTATGGAGAAAAAAATGCCATCAAAAAAAGGAATTTATCTCTTTGCCCTAATTGGCTTACTCCTTGGATTTGCACTTGACGGTTTAATCCGCAATGAAATTACTAAAGTATTCGATTATGCTTTGATCGGTCTTTTTACCCTTCTATATACACTGGCATATAATGAGAAAAGCAGCTTCCGTCTAATTACAAGCAGCTTCATTGTCGCTCTATTTTTGTCTTTACCCCTGCTCCCCTTGGAAGCACGCTTTACATCGATACATCTTGAACACTGGTTTACCTTTCTTTGTGCCTTCCCACTCTTTGCCTATGTGGGGCATTCGTTCCACTATGCATACCATCATGATAATACATGGCGTATCAGTTATAACAGTTTATTTGCTGCTGTTTGGAATACGATTCCCCTGCTTTTTGTGGCCTCTTTGTTTGCAGCGTTGTCCAATCTGCTGATTTTGTTAGGCGCCTTTATTTTCAAAACTGTAGGTAATGATTTTTTATGGGCTTTATATTCTGAAAATCTACATTTTCAATTGATTTCCCACACCACTTTGTTTTTTATAGGATTAGGAGTTGGTCAGCAAAATATCAAAATTATCTATAACTTACGCTTTTTAATGTTAAGAATGATGTACTATCTATTCCCTTTCTTAGCATTGATTAGTACTGTGTATTTTATTCTTTATTTGAGCCACTCCGTAGTTGGTGGTGAACAATACATCAACCCATTAGTTATTTTAATACCGCTGACTGCCTTAGGAATTATATTTTTTAATGCCTACTTTCAGGATGGAAGTATAGAGTCAGGGGCTCCATCCTGGCTTAAATTGTTATTAGGTATTTATCGGGTGATTTTATTCCTTTTAGTTTTAATGATGACTCATAAAATTTTCCAATCTTATTCGGTGGATGTTAACGTTGTCATTTGCATCATCACTGGAATTTTATTCAGCTTAACTTATGCGATTACAGCCTGGTTTCCTGAGACTATGGAGCAAAAATGGGTACGGATAGGGAACATTTGTTCTGCATTGTACTTTATAATTGCTCTCTTTTTGCTCAACCTTCCATATATGCCAATAGCCTTTCAGGTAGGTGCTCAACCCAGTCTATTAACAATAATCACACCGTAAAAAACCTGCTATCAGTGAATACTTTTTCACTTACCGGATGTTTTATTGCACATCGGGGATGGGCCTGATATTGCCAAATCGAGAATTTTCCTCGACCACCTGATTGACGAACGTATTCCCATAACCAATCCAACACCCTTTTTTAATTGTCGTTCCTGGACCAATAGTTGTAGCCATGCCTATAAAGACATTATCTTCAATGATTACTGGAGCAAGAAAAAGTAAATTACCTACATCGGAGTGACAACTAATTGATACCTGGCTCGCAAGCGTGACATTTTTCCCGATGGTAATTAACGGACAATCAACAAAATCTATATCAAAAGAATTTACAATTTGAAAAGAAACTTTGGCACCCAGCGCACGCCAATAAAAAAACTTGGTAATGTTGAATGTTTGCAATAAAGGAGTCAAGCCAACGATTTTAGCAGAACGAGCCAAAGCAAAATGACAAAACCAGGCAACAGTCATTCGATTCATTTCACGTTTGTAACGACCCGGCTTTAAACGAGGTAAACACAATCTAATTGCTGCAATAATAGTTATAAAAGAAGTAAATAATACAAAAGGGGCTAAAGGAAGAACCAACCAGGTGTATGTATAACCATGATAAATAAATAAACCCGTTAAACTAAAAGCAGCGACAGCGGGCATCAAACTAAATAAGATTGATACCATATCAATAATAATGAGCATAGATGATGTCAATTCAGTCTTTACCGGGGTCTTTTTGGACTTGGTTTTATTCTTCTCAGTCATAATATGATGTTCCTCTTTGATAACAGCCTGGTCGAAGGCAAAACGATAACAAAACTATTGAGCGCTATGCGGAACCAATGTCATTCATTTTTCAGTAATTACTTGCTGAGAAATAAGCTTTGGTTTGGTTTGAGCATGACTATCCACTAATAACTCATCTTTTGGCAGTTGGAATAAAACCATAGGCAGTACCTCTTTAGTAATCACACTATGGGCATAGGGTTCATTAATTTGCATTAAACGTTCATGCATTTTTGTTACTATGGAATCCGCTATTTGAGTTGCATCATCAATAACCAAAACAATTCTATTTCCCAAGCTATTACGGGCAAAATACCAGTGAGATTCCATTTCAAATGAAATATAGTGCAACATTTCCTGCAATTCTTGCCCCGAAATAGAACAGCTTTCTAATTTCAGCATTTGTGTTTTATAACAAAATTCTAGTCTTGGCGCTTGATTTAAAAAGCCGGTACATTTCACTACATCCTTGAGCCGATAGCGAACAAACCCCATCGCTGTAGTTAAAAATACCTCATAATTTTGGCCCTGTTCTAATTCCCAGGATTGCAAAAGATTTTCCTTCTCAATACTTTTACCCTCCTCAATAAACTCGGTAATATGCGCGCCAGGATGCAAAAACCCGCCCGGTTGATTGTCTATCGGAACGGTAAGCCATCCTTCCGTAGCTGAAAAAGTGCCATCAACCATATCAACTCCTGGTCCTAACAATTTTTGCAACTGTCGTGCAGGATATTCACAGAGACCAGAAACCCAGCATCCGACTACGCTCAATGACGGCCAAAACTCTTTGAATGAGCTGGGTTCTTGCTGTGCTAATTGACGCAAGTACTCCCGACGCTTCCTCGTAATTTGAATCGGTGGTAAAAAGTCAGGAACAGCTTCATCACCCAATAAGTAGGGCAAAAAGTGCTTAAATTTTTTAAGACAACGCTCAAAAAAAGCATCCATCACCATAGGAGTTACCGCAAATATTGCGCTAAGATCGGAAGCTAAAGCATACAAGGCAGACCATTGTGTATAGACTTCTGTATTATCGAATACTTCATCAGGCATAGCATAAAAACGCTTTATAAAAGAAGGTAAATTACGATAATTAAAATTGCTAATCCAACCCGAAGGAATGCCAGCTGGAGATGCTCGATGAGCATCTACTGCCGCCAGATACAGTATTTTTTCTTGAAATAATCGAGGGAAATGCTGAGTCAGAGTATAAATATAAGGTGGCATCGTACGTTGAAACTGGGTTTGGAACGAAGTGGTAATTGGGAAGAATTTTCGAACACCCGCTGTTCCTGATGTCTCAGACCAAAAAATCAATTTCTCCCCATTAAAGGGCTGGATGAGGCTATATTGAGCAGCCAAGAGGTCTGCTTCATAATCTTCATAGGTTGTAATTGGAAAATCACTAAGGTTTAAAGTTCGGATACTTTTTAATGCCGCACTCCAATAAGAAGACCTTTTTAATAAAGGTACAATCTCTCGATTCCACAACTTTTCGCGTGCACGCTCGGGATATTTCGTATCCTCAATAAAAGCCTGATATTTTTTTCGAGTAATTGCTGCGATTAATAATCTTTTCCAATTCATTCTTATTGCTAACCTAAATGAATACAATACACAATAATAACTGCAAAAGCTGAAGTTAGCGAGGCACTTCAATCAGGTATTTTTATTGGGACCACAGAGAACATTTTATTTTGCTCATCAAACAAAGCTAAATGCTCCGCCATAGACTCTTGCAATCTATTATCAACATTTGAATGCGCATTTAATCTATTAAGAATGAGTTGAATCGCCAAATTGATCCACTCAACTCCCCCTAGTTCCTGAGCCATTAATTCCTGATTGTAATGCCAAAAATGAATACAGGAACTTGCTGCAAAAATCCAACAATACTGCTCTGCCAGACGAAAAGCGGTCAGACTGCGCGGGTCAAATTGTTTTTGCTCTTGCAAGGCAATTACATGCTGATCCAATCGTTTGAGTTCTGTACAAACTGCATTAATTAACGAACTAATTTGCGTTGATTGTAATGTAGATAAGCCGGCCAAAATATCGTCTTCAGTATGGGTAAAGAGACCTAAACGATCCATAGAGAATTCTGGACAAATGCAGTTGAGATTGAAAATACACTCCAATTGTTGTGACTTATTTGGAGAACTTCCTCTCATTCCTGCTTGTGGCAATAAACTACCTGCAATCACGGATAAATTAACCTGGCTACTCCCATCAAATAATCCAACCACCGGGATATCACGTCTGATTTTTTGAAACATAGCCCACTCGGTTGTGCGTAAATATGCGCGAGCCCCCATCACTATACTACACTGTTCGACAATTTCTTCGGTTATTTGGGGAATAAGGAATTTAATGATGGCAGACCAAAATGATAGTTTCTCAGGCGTCACTGAGCAAGCCCGGGCTACTGCTAAAGCAGTACAATCAGCAATAAGTAACAGTGTAAACTGCTCTCCAAGGCGTTGTTTTACAACAGGAATTTCATATGCGGCTTTACCATATAATTGCCTATGCCGACTAAAAGAAAGCGCTAACCGCAAAGCAGTATCTGCAGCTCCCACAGAAACAGAAGCGCATAAAGTTCGGGAAACCTGTAAGGTTTTATAAATGATTTCCAATCCGCGTTTTTCATCCCCAACCAATGCATCTTGAGGCAAAAAAACGTTCTCCAAAGAAAAGCCACTGATGTCTAGTCCTCTAACTCCAAGGGTAGGAAGTTTGGGCGTTGGCCTAAATCCGGATTGGGTTGTCGATTTATCCAGAAAAAAAACCGAGAAACCTAATGGTCCTCCTCGAGAATGAGTACGACAAAGAATAGTCACACTCTGTCCTAATGTAGCAAAATTAATACACCACTTTCTACCGGATAATTCCCATCCATTTTTACAAGGATGAGCCAATACTTCATTGGCCATAATATCAGAACCATGCTCCTCCTCAGTCAAAGCACAGGCAGTGATTTCCCCTCGCCGAAGAGATGCGGCCAAATTTTTTTTCTGATTGTCGCTTCCTGCGATCCACAGAGGTAATGCACCCAAGAATGGCAGACCCAAGGCGATTCCGGTAGTTACATCACGCCTGCAGATTGATTTCGCTAGAAAATATCCGACGTCGAGTGAGACAAACTTTCCGCCAAGGTTTTGAGGAATTAGATATTCCATATACCCCCATTGCTGAATCAATCTAATTTGTGACCAGGCAAGTTCTTCTTGTTCATCATATTGCAAGCTTTGTTGAAAATTGAGAGGCGTCTCCTTTTTTTCAGGATTTCCCAAGTACGCTTCAAATGAATTTATTAATTGTTGTAAATCAAGGTAAGACATAATGATCCTTACAAAATTGCAATGGTGCGTCTCTAAGCCACCCCTCCCCCCTCTATCGGGAAAAGTGTTTTTTTACTTCTCCCTGCTGGGGAGAAGGTGCCCGAAGGGCGGATGAGGGGTACATTTCCTTCCACCTACAGCACTCATCAAAAAGAACTTCTACACAATAGAATGCCTTGCAATTGGCAAATCCTCCATCTTGCGATATACATATTCCAAATGTTGGCTCAATCTCGCACGTATTTGCTGAGGAGCAATAATTTCGTCGATCAAACCAGACACATAAGCATCCACTAGAGAAGGATCAACATGCTGCGTGTCAGTAACAGCATGTTTTGTTTCATTGGACACTTGCCCATCAGAATTTTGAACCTTTTTCGTAGTCTCTTTACCCATTACGCCAAGAGTTGCAGTCTCCAAGGCCAAAACCAGATCTCCTTGTTGGGACGTAGTTTGCATCATCAGAAATGCTGCGGCTCCATAACATTTACGCACAATCACACTCATTCGAGGAACTCGAGTTTGCATGGCAGCACATAGCCTCGCTCCGTGTTGTAACAATCCCTTTTGTTCCTCGCGTTTTCCAGGCATAAATCCGGGAACATCAATTAAAGTAAGCACTGGAATCCGATAAGCATCACATATCCGAATAAATTTAGCAGCTTTTTGCGCTGCATCTGAATCAATCGCACCACTAAAACGAGTACTCTGATTCGCAACGATACCTACTACATACCCATGAATACGTACAAAAGCACAAATCATGGCTTGTCCATAGGCGCTTTTGTATTGCCATACTTCAGAATTATCGGCAATCGCCTGAATCAATTCGAGCATATTAAACGGTACTCTCGGATCAGCTGGAATGTTGGGCAAAGCATGTATAGGCTCTTGCACCGAATGGATAGGAGGGCATTCGCCACTATGTGATGGAAAAACGTTGAGCATGGTTTTAACATGATTTATTTGCGCACTGATACTGTCATCAACGAAATCAGCAATACCTGTAGTACCTGCATGCATCGCTGTACCACCTAATTCACTCATACTGACTTTTTCACCTATAGCTTGCTGAACTACCATCGGACTCGTTACCATCAGGTAACTACGATGCTTGTTGAAAAATAGCAGGTCCATCAGTACTGCAGAATAAGCGGGTGCTCCAAGAGTTGGAGCAACAAGCACCGCAAATTGTGGAATCACGCCGGATAAGTTGATGTTACGTGCGATAATTTGTGTGTATTCATCGCCACTCAATAAGTTTTCTTCCAAAGAAATTCCCGGAGAAGCTAAAAAAGCAATAATCGGGATACGTAAATCTTTGGCCCTATCCATAAGACGCAGAATTTTTTTTGCGCCCTGGCTCGTAATATACCCTCGATTAACTGAATTATCATGGGCATATATTGCAACAGGACGGCGGTTTATTTTAGCCAACCCCGTAATCACTTCAGCACCAAATTGTAAATGGGTTTGATTATTAGGAAGATAATCAGCAAGTAATGGAAGAAAACTATGCTCATCAATAAGATTTTCTATCCATTTCATCGTGGTTTTATCAACAGACGATGAGGACATATCACGCTCAATTAAAATAAAGTTTATATAAAATATACACTTCGTAATTACAAGGGTCAATTTTTCCTAAAAAACCGCTATAATTTAGGCACATTGAATTCCTATAATTTAAAGTAAGCGCTAAAAAAGGCAAACTATAGAACATAATAAAAGGTAATTTATGGAAATTTTGCATCCTAACATTCGTTTTAATATTACAGCCGCCTCTCGAGTTCTTCCTGACGCCCCCCCTATTACCAATCTGGAAATTTTACAAAACTTTCCAAGAACCTCAGAACATTCTTTAGCTTTTTTAGAGAAATTTGCCGAAAAAATAGGCGAGGAATTTGGTTTTTATTCCCGTTATTGGTGTCATAAACCTTGGGAATCTTTAGATAAATCTCGAGAATTGACTGCTGAATCCTTAGCGACTGAGGCGGTACGAAAATTGTTTGCAAACTATACCCCAGCAAAAGTAGATGCTTTTTTACTGGGCTCTACTACCAATAAACGATTTACAGGCTCTCAAGCGGCAGCAGTTCTTGGGGACTTGGGAATAGATGCTCCTGCTTATGATTTAAAAACTGGTTGTTCGACTTCCTTATCTACGCTTCACCTTGCCTACGCCTTAATGACCTTAGGGTACTCTAATGTGATGGTTAGTTGTGCTGAAACTTTATCTAAAGTAATCGATCCTGAAAATGAAAAAACATGGATAGGATTAGGTGATGGTGCAGCAGCATTGCTCATGGAAAAAAAGGAAACTGGTGCATTCACCGTTGAGAAAACCTTTTTTTCTACGGAAGGAAAATATGTGGAAGCGTTTACCACCCACGGTGTTTTTCCACCCACCAAAGAACAAATCGATACCGTAGGCTATCACTTAATTGGTGATGAGTCGCTAATGAAAGAACTCGCTTATACTAAATACAAGCAGATGCTTGCCCATTTGTTACCAACAGAAGAGGATCGAAACGCTATTACCTGGATTATTCCTCATCAAGTAAATCGTAAATTAATTACCGAAATCCTCCAAGAAAACCAAATGATGAACAAAGCAATTATTTGGGACTCAGATACGATTGGTAATATTGGTGGAGCATCCATTCTCTATTCTCTGGCTAAAGCAATTGAAGAAAAAATTTTTGATCGATCTGGAAAAATACTGATGATGAGTGTCGGAGGTGGCCTCTCCTATGCAGGACAAGTTCTCCGATTCCACAAGTCATAAGGGCCGATGATGAATAAAGAGATTTTCAGCTGTGAATCACTGGTTGATGCAATTCGATATAGAGCCCTTCATACCCCAGAGAAAATAAGTTGCACTTTTCTTAACAGAAACTTAGAAGAAAAAATGACTTTTTTTGAATTGGATGAACGGGCAAGAGCCATTGCAGCACAATTACAAGCCCAAGGAGTAAAACCTGGAGATAGAATCTTATTATTATTTTCTCCAGGTCTACCCTTGATTCAGGCTTTTTTTGGCTGTCTTTACGCGAGGTGTATTGCAGTACCTATTTATCCTCCTGCCCAAGCAAAATTATTGGATAAAGCACATCGCATCATTCAGAATGCACAACCAGTATGTGTGATTATGACGGCCGATCACTTAGTTAAATTTGCCACACTGAATAGCAAAGGAAAACCACATCTGGATGAAGTTCCGTGCTTTGCTATAGACAGCATGGAATTACCAATGAGTTCTTTTTGGCAACCGCCTCTTATTCGCGGTCAAGACATTGCCTTTCTGCAGTACACATCAGGCTCAACGATGCATCCTAAAGGAGTCATGGTCACTCACTGCAATTTACTGGATAATATTCACAAAATATATGCTGCATTTCAGTTAAATGAGGAAACTATTTCCTTCAGTTGGCTCCCTCCCCATCATGATATGGGGTTAATAGGTTATATTTTGACTCCCATCTATGCGGGGGTACCTACTTATCTCATGTCCCCATTTTCTTTTTTACAAAATCCACTTTCCTGGTTACAAAACATTAGTAAATACCGAGCAACCATAAGCGGTAGCCCTAATTTCGCTTACGATTATTGTGTAAAACGCATAAAAGAAGAAAAAAAGCAGGGGCTTGATTTAAGCTGCTGGCAAATTGCATCGAATGGGGCCGAACCCATTCGAAAAGAAACCTTAGAACATTTTTATCATGCATTTAAAGATTATGGATTTCACAAAGAGGCCTTCTATCCTTGTTATGGTTTGGCTGAAGCTACCTTGTTAGTTACAGGAAGTACCCCAGGAACCCCTTATCGCACACTCACTTTGGCTAAAGAACAGTACCAGGATCATCGTGTCCATTTTGCTGCAGAAGCAAGCCCTCAGAGCCATAGTTTGATTAGTTGCGGCCAGTTTATGCAAACAGTAAAAATTGTAGATCCGGAAACACTTACCCTCTGCGCTAATGACCAAATCGGTGAAATTTGGGTGCACAGTGCCAGCGTAGCCCAGGGATACTGGCAGCAAAACGAGGAAACACAACATACATTTCATGGCAAAATTTCTGGTGATCCAAGTAATCAATTGTATTTAAGAACCGGTGATTTAGGGTTTGTGCATGAGGAGGAATTGTATGTGACTGGCCGGATTAAAGATTTGATTATCCTTTATGGTAAAAATCATTACCCACAAGACATCGAGTACTCTATTCTCCATGCCCCAATACATGAGTCTCTCGGCAAATGTGCAGCGTTTGTCACTCAAAGAGAACATGAATATGAACTGACTGTCATGTGTGAGGTAAAAAACCGTTTTATGTCATCTGAGGAGCAAGATAATTTATTTAATACTATTTTTGAACTGATCTATCAGACCCATCAACTCGAAATTCATAATATTATTCTTATTCCACTCAAAGCCATGCCGCATACAACCAGTGGGAAAATTCGTCGAAATTTCTGTCGAAAACACTTATTAGATACAACGTTACCTATAATCGCCACCTGGCGATTAAACAAGGTGGAGGGTTAAGAGCATGCAATTTTTATCTCAAAACACTCCTAATAGAATTGCATTAATCATCGAGGATCAGAAATTAAGCTTTGCAGAGCTAGAGACAAATATCCAAAAAATGTCGCTAAAGTTAAAAAAACTACCTCCAGGAATATTGGTTTTACATGCCATACCCCAGCGTTCATTTGTGATTCAATTGTTAGCCGCTTTAAAAATCAGAAAACCTGTTGCACTCTTTGCTGATCAAGAATTGGGGCAGGAAAAACGTCATCTTTTAAGTACGAATATGACGGTGAGTGAGCAAGGTGATCTCATAGACATCCAGGAAAACAATCATATCAAACACCACCCGGAGCTTGCTTTAGTACTCTTTACCTCAGGGAGTACAGGACAAATGAAAGCGGTGCAACTGTCTCTAAAAAATATTACTGCAAATTGTAAGGCAGTGATTAATGCTCTTGAATTTTCCAGAATAGACGATCAATTATTATTTTTACCTTTGTCATACTCTTTTGGCCTCCTTGGTCAATTACTTCCTGGATTAATCGCCGGAATAAAGACACGACTGATTTCACAATTTACAGATATTAAAACACTCTTAGAAACGCATGCTGTGCCTCAAATGTGGAGCGGTGTTCCCTCTCATTGGGTGGCGATTCATAAAATGGCAAGTCTCTTTCCGGAAAGTGCCGCAAAAATAAAAGCGATCGTCTCCGCGGGTGCACCCTTGAGCATTACATTGCGTCATAGTTTGATAAAGACCTTCCCCAATGCAACAATTTATAATAATTATGGTTTAACAGAAGCAGCTCCACGCGTATTGACTTATTCCAACAAAGATCCATTATTTCTTGAAGATTTTGCTGGCTATCCAGTAGGCGATTGGCAGATACGGTTGTCAGAAGAAAATGAATTGCTCATTAAAGGGAGCCAACTCATGTTAGGCTATTTGGGGGAAGAAAAACAATCCCGAATGCAAGACGGTTGGTTTTTTACTGGGGATTTAGCAGAGCAATTACCCTCCGGTTTGGTAGCAATTAAAGGACGGCAGGATCATATCGTCAATATAGGCGGTGAAAAAGTTAATTTAATTGATATAGAACATAAAATTTGCCAAATTGAAGGAGTTAAGGAAGTCATTGTCATCCCTTTAGATGACGAACTCTATGGTGTCCGTTTACTTGCGTGTTTGGAACAAGATAACTTCAGTGCCACAACCACCGAACAAATGCTTTCCGAACAATTAAAACAACATTTTTTACCCAGAAAACTTCCAATTACGGTGCAATTATTGAAAAAATTGCCACGGAACCAACATGGAAAGCTTGATAGAAAAACACTACTTTTAAGTCAGAAGGAAAAAATCAATGCTCACTGAACGAATTCGCAATACATTAGTAAAGATTGGACTTGGCAATCTTCCTAAAGATTCATCTGCCTCACTGGAACAAGGAGGCTTAGATAGTCTAATGTTAGCCTTACTCATCATCGAGTTGGAGCGAGAATTCAAAATTAAGATTCCGGTTATACCCTTAGTAAAAGAACGCTATGAATCAATAGGCAGTATAGAAAAGCATTTAATCGAGCTGGGGGCAAAATGAATATTTTGATTACCGGCGGCTCATCGGATATCGCTCAAGCGATAGCCAAACGACGGCTGCAATTAGGTGATAAAATCATCATCACCAGCTCAAGTAAGGAAAGTTTATACAAAACATTAGAGCATTATAAACAACAAGACATGCAGGTCAGAGGTTTGGTATATAATTTTTCCAATCCAGAAGCCAGTAAAGATGAACTGCAAAATCTGCTGCAGGAGCCTTTAGATGGGATTATTCTTAATGCGTTTACGCGTGTCAGCCAACTACGTAAATTACATGCATTATCCTATCCTGCATTACGCACCTACATCGATGAGAACTTGCATGGTAATATTTGGTTAATTCATCAATTATTGCCCGCTTTATTAGCCAATAAATTTGGACGATTGATTCTAATTTCCAGTCTTTCTGCAATTACTGGAACCAGTCGTTATGGTGCTTATTGCGCGACCAAAGCCGCACTCGAGGGATTGTTTTTAAATCTTGCCGTAGATTACAGCCCCAACAATATTTTATCCAATATTGTGCGTGTCGGTTTGATTAAGACCTCAAGAACCGAGCAATTTTGGAAAAGACCTGCCTATCAAGAAAAGATGGCGCAAATTATTCCTCAAGGCATGATGGGAGAAGCAGCACAAGTTGCAGAGGCAACGGATCCTTTATTATCCAGAACCTCATTTATGACGGGATCGGTGATTACTGTAAGCGGAGGTTTACCACTCATGCGTTCGGAAGGTCTATTATCATCATGAATTGGATTTATTCACCACATTTTGAATGCATTGGAAAAAAATCTAGTGGCGAGAGGTTACCATGAATTTACTACGCGCTGAAAAAAATATATACCTCAAAGGCCCATTTATTGCATTGCCCGAGAAGGTTATGAGTAATAAAGATGTGCTTGAGTGGATGAATAGCACACAAAGTCCAACACTGGTTAGCTTCTCGACAGGAATTAGAACGAGACGCTGGGCCAATGAAGATCAGGCCTGTAGTGATTTGGCGGTCCTTGCAGCAGAGCAATTGTTCACGGCGAAACCCGCGGAAAAAAATAAAATAAATCAAATTATTTTGGCAACTATATCAGGAGATTATCTAGCACCACCAACTAGCCCCTTGGTGCAGCACCGGCTTGGATTACACAATACTGGTGCTTTTGACATTGGAGCAGCCTGTGCGGGTTTCGTAGTTGGTTTACATACTAGCGCTGCCCTCACTCAGGCAACCATGGGTTCCATTTTATTAATAGCAAGTGAAATTCGTTCCAAGTTTTTAAATAAAAATAATTTTGCTACAAGCGTTCTTTTTGGCGATGGAGCCGCTGCTTGTGTGGTGTCCACTGATAAGGAAAATGCAGAGTTTCGTTTTCTTGCTTCTGCTTTATTTGCTGATGGAGAGGTAAGCGATACGGTATCCACTCCTGCCGGAGGTTCCCGGTTGCCCGCAGCGAATTGCACGAACCCCGAATTGTTTTACATCACAATTAAAGAAAATACTGCACTATTTATAAAGGCGGTGCATGGTATGGTTGATGGTGCAGAAGAGTTCCTGAAGGCATTAAACCTTACTACTGCAGATATCCAATGGCTGGTTCCCCACCAGGGAAATAAAAATTTAGTTTTATCCGTTGCCAAACAATTAGGTTTTCCCGAAGACCGTATCGTCAAGACCGTAGAAGAAACGGGGAATACTTCAGGTTCAAGTGTAGGCATTGCTCTGGATTATCTCCGCGAACATGCAAACATCAAGGCAAAAGATAAAGTTTTATTAGTTGCCGCAGGTGGAGGTGGCATTGCTGCTTGCGCTCTTTTGGAAGTCATCTAATGTAATTTATTATCGCCTGGATGCATCTTAGTGAAATCCGGGCTACGGCTTTGCCCTCCCTGCCAGTTAAAAGCTCAGGTTCGAATCAAACCAAAATTCGGCCAGTGGTGTTCCTTTATAATGCGCCAAATGAAAATTAAAAAACTCTTTTGCCGCCTTTTTTTTCTTATTTTGTAATAAACAAAGCAAATAAGTCTGTGCAATGATTTCAGACTGGGCATCACTGCCCCCGATTTCTGTACGTCTGGAGATACAAGGGGTCATCCAATCATAAGCAGATTGAAAATCATTATTCACAAATGCATGGATCCCTTTACTTAAAGGCAGAATAACTGAAAGCCATAGTGCTTGGTTATAGCCCTTAGGCAGAGTTTTAGCATACGTTTCAAGCGATACCATAGATTTCTGAACTGCATCTTCCTGACCTAAACGAGCAAGACAATATACGTAATGAACTGAATTAAAACCGGTGTAATGCGTAAAAGGATTTTCATCCAAATAATTTGCAACAACTTTAAATTGATCGATCTGCGGCAATCCTGCCATATCTAGGCGCCATAATAATGAAATAGCATCTATTTGCTCGGTAATGATTTCAGGAGAGATACCAAAAATGACAGGATATAAGTTCATTACCTTATCTACTTGGCGTAACGCCAGATAAAATAATGCCAAATGCCAACTGTTATGCCCGCGAAGAAGTGTTGAAATCTGCTCCCAGCTTCCTCGAAACGTTTCTAAAGCCGCTATCCCTTTTGCACTATTCTTTGTGTTCAGATAGATATGAGCCAGAGTGTGGTGCGCCCAAGGTGTGAGTGGTTCGATGGCCAAAGCCTGCTCCGCCAAACGGTGCGCGTCTGATATATGGCCAGACAATTCCGCAGCAAAAGAATGCATGGCTAAAAAGTGCGATTCATCTTGATTATGTGCTGCTATCCGCTCACAAAATTTCAAATAGTTATGACCGTTGTAAGCTTGTCCCGAACAATAAAATAACCATTCAGCAAACTTTGCAGCTAAAGTATCGCGAGGATATAAGGTCGTTAAAGCTTCTAAAATAGTTAAAGCAGTTTCATACTCCAGATTCATCCAGGCTTTAACTGCTTGATAGGTTAGTTTTTCTCTTAAATTAACTGGATATAATAATTTTTCAGCTTGAACCAAATGTTCTTTTGCTAGAGAGGTGGCTGCATCAGTTTGGCCATAAAGATAAAACGCTGCAGCATAAACCTGGAGAAGCAAATTATCGGGATTATTTTTGACCGCATCCAAAATCAAATGGGGTTCATTACCCGCGCCCATGACTTGTTGATGGAAATGATTGATGCTTTCTATAACCAGCAATGACCGAGTCGTTACGGATAAACCACGATTTGTTTCCATATTATTCCCGACGAAGATTCGCCATCCTTCTTTTATTATATATCTCTTTAAGGAAAATAAGATCTAGTATGATTTATTTGCGTCAATTAAAGTCATCAGATAATCTATCCGCTCAAAATTCAGAATGGAAGAACTATGAAGAGTCAAAAAGAATTATTCGAGTTTTTGTGCCAGTTAATCGATATTCAAATTAAAAAATACGTTGCCTTACCTAAAATAGGAATCGGTCCAGATGCTCGTCTTAATGGACAACTTGTTTTTCAAGAGGTAAATGAGTTGATCGAATTTGCTGGTCAACTTATAGATGAAATGGAAAGCGCAAGTAACGATAAACCTGTTTCTTTCGAACTGTTTTCCTCAATATTCGAACAAGTTAAATTTTATCTAGAACAAGAACACCTCAGGGGATATGCGGGTTGGCTTCTTGATGAAAACAATATCCACACCCCGCTTATGGAACGCATAAATGTGCAAATCAAACAATTGAAAGAGATCGCACACTCAGCAAATATTGAATATTCTTCCTCATCAAAACCTGTAACAGAAACACAGCGACAAACTGAATATGATAGTGTTGCAATTGCATTTTATATTTTGGATCTCGCTCTAAAAATAGCCGAAAATCCGTCGATAGAATTGGAAGAAAAAAGTTTAAGACATGCTCTCCCAATATTAAAACGTAATGCGACTACCCGTTATTGCAAAGAGGAGTTTGCACAACCAATCCGTGAGTTACATCAAAAATGTAGTAATTTTTTACAACAATTCGAAGATCAAAAAAGCAATACTCTACTGGATAAAGCGAATGCTGGCGTCTATGAAAAAAAACATAGAGAACAATGGAGTAATTTACTTAAGCGTTATCAAAAAATTGAGCCAAACGCTACATTATTCTGCCCTGAACATGAGTGGTATAAAATTGGTAAATTAAACGATGAAAAAGCAAAACCAAAATCAGCATATTCTACTCAGAATCTTACATTGTTTAACGGCATAGCTCTAGGCATAGTAGTTGTTGGCATGCTACTTATCTATTTTATGAAGCAGCAGAATAATGAAAATCCCCTAAATCCAACTTTGAATCCCTAGATGAAACCTAAGGGACAGCCGTTACCCTATTGCTATTTTTCTGTCACTCCCGCGCAGGCGGGAGTCTATTCTAAAAGTAGCGTTGCACCTCTCTCTGGAAAATTTCCCTGAACTTAATGGCAGTGGGCGTAATTCAGTTACATCAGAGAAAATAAAATTGTCACATCCATGAAAACGGAAATAAAATATAAAACAGATTATGCCTGAGTAAACTCAAATAAATCTTTATAAGTATGAAAATTCATTGCATCTTCTTCAGTCACCGTTAAATTATATTCTTCACTAAGAATGGCCAGTAACTCTACTATTTTCAATGAGTCTAAATGCAGGTCTTCTATTAATGCAGTATCATCATGAATTTCTTCTGCTTTAGCGCCTGATAATTTGGATATAATATTTTTTAATTCCGTTTCAGTAATTTTCATAAGCAATACCTCTTAATTCTCTTGTGAGGCCAGATAATACCATGAAGCGAAAGAACCTAACCCTAAAATAAGTAAAATTATCGCTAATGAGAATTGGCCATACCATTCACCAAGAGCAATAATCCCGCTGGACAACGCAGCACTTAAGTCTTGCATGCATGCATATAAGGCACCGACAGTTCCGGCCATATGAGGAAATGGATGAAAAGCTCCAGCAAACGCATTGATAAAAGTAAACCCCACTCCCATGCTAAACAAAGACACAGGGATCATGATGGAAAGTACGTTCTGCAATCCTATGAGTGACAAAAATAGCATGGTAAAACCACCGATTATCATAAAGATAATTCCGATAAACACCATGAAGGATACACCTTTTCTCATCACCATTTGACTGTTGATTATTCCGCTAACACAAATTGCACCAGCAATAAAAATTGTCAGTTGACCAAACTCTATAGGGCTAAGCCCTAATGTATCCTGAAAAAGGAATGGTGCGATCGCGAGATAACCAATCAAACCTGCGGAAGCAAGACAGGCGCATAATGCATAACCTAAAAATACTTTCGATTTTAATAAGGCAAAATAATTGTCGCGCATTACTCTTAATTTAGTTGCATCAGGATTAAGGTTTTTATTCGTTTCAGGAAGAGTACATAACGCTAAAATCCATATAATAAGGCCAAATACCAACAAAATTAAAAAATTAAAACGCCATCCAAAATGTTCCTGGATATAGCCTCCGAGAACCGGAGAAGCAACCATAATAAAAACACTCACAATACCTACATAAGAACCAATTTTGGATAAGACTCTATCAGTAAAGAGATCACGAACTAGGGAACGGCCTACTGAACCACAACACCCTATACCAAATCCCTGAATAAAACGGCCAATAATCAAGACCAAAACTGAAGGCGCCAGAAAACAACATAGACTGCCTAAAATACTAAGACCAACACCAAACATAAGAGGTGGTTTACGACCAATTTTATCGGATAAAGGTCCGTAAAACACATGGGAAATGCTCAAACCAAGCATAAAGAGTGATAACGTTAATTGAATAGAGGCTTCACTACTGTTAAAAATTTTGGTAATTGCAGGTAATGAAGGAATATACTGATCGGTAGTCATCTGCATCAATATCATAAGCATTAAAACAACAAAAACCAGTAAAGGATGTAACGAAACGTTCTGAACATCATTTTTTTTGTGCATCAAAAAACCCTTTTTAACCTTCTTATTAATGGCACCTACCCGAATGAGGCCCATAGTATAGCAAAATCACACCATGCATAGCCCCAAAATAATCAAGCAACAAATAAAACCAATAAACCATATGATTGATCTTAACGAAGCCAAATCCATTAAATAAAAATAACAATAAATAACTCGGGAGATAATGTAAACAATCGCCAAAATTTGAATTGTTGTACCAATATGATTTGTCGCCATCGCAGTTAATACAGCAGTAGCAAATACGAGTAACGATTCAAAACTGTTTTGATGGGCGGCAACCGCTCGTGCTCCCATTCCTTTTAATCTTGCCTGTTGAGCTCTTGGATTATGATTATCGTATTTCCCTTCTTTTTGCATAAAATTGGCAACAACAATCTTGAGAAGATAGGGCAATAATATGGCAATGAACAAACAAAAAATTAAGGTGGTCATAAAGTAGTATTTCCTAACAATAATCGTTTCACGTTAAAATCAAAAAACTGTAGCCTGGGTATTCCACTAGCATAGCTTAGCGTTATTTCTGAGTAATTAATAAAAATGAACCATAATAACGAGAATATTAACCCAGTACAATGACTTGGGTTTCCCTATTCGATAAGGAAAATAGTACTTTCTACCAATTAATTTCTTCTGTTATGATAAATTTTATTGAGTAGTTATTATTTAAAGGATTAGTACTATGGTTCAAGATGAGTCCAAGAAAAAATCTAAAGGACATATTGTTTTATCGTCACATCCATCCGGACATACTGCTGCACCATTAAAAATTAAATGGGGCGCAGAAAACCCTAAAGAACGAGGTCCGGTAATCGCCTCCCTAACTAATATAAAAAATCGCAATGCGGTTGGTACCCACTCCGGCTCATATTCAGTTTATCGAGCACTTGCTGTCGCAGCTGGGGTATTGGATCCCGAACATGTACCCGATCTAACGGATACAACACCACCCGTAGCTATAGGTCCTCATCCTCAATGGAGCGATACTCAGAAAATCGTCTCACTTGATCCCTGGGGACATCTTGTAGCGAGTGTTTTCGCAGAAGAAATTCATGCAGGATATGATATTCGACCTACAATAGCCGTTACCAAAGCACATATCAATATTCCTGAATTGCATACAGCCATCCAAAAAGGCCGCCTTAAGCCCGATGGAAAAATATTAAAAGAATCCGGAGACGTAGCGGTTACTAAAGTTGCACTGGAGCCTGTGTGGTATTTACCCGGGATAGCGGAACGATTTGGCGTTTCAGAATCACTTTTGCGTCGAACCTTATTTGAACAAACAGCAGGAATGTTCCCTGAACTGGTAACACGCTCTGATTATGATGTTTTTTTACCTCCTATAGGTGGAATGACCGCCTACTTTTTTGGTGATGTAACCACCATCCACGATCCAAAAATTGAGCTTACATGTCGTATTCATGATGAATGCAATGGCTCTGATGTGTTTGGTTCAGATATTTGTACCTGCAGACCCTATTTGGTACATGGAATCGAATTGTCTATTGAGTCCGCACAAAAAGGCGGCGCTGGTTTGATTGTTTATAATCGTAAAGAAGGAAGGGCTCTCGGTGAGGTAACCAAATTTTTAGTTTATAACGCTCGCAAAAGACAAAAAGGTGGCGATACGGCTGCTAAATACTTTGAAAGAACAGAGTGTGTTGCGGGAGTTCAAGACATGCGTTTTCAAGAATTAATGTCAGATGTCTTGCATTGGCTTGGCATTACCAAGATTCATCGTTTCGTCTCCATGTCGAATATGAAATATGATGCATTACTCAAATCTGGAATTCAGGTTGTAGAACGAGTAACCATTCCCGATGAACTCGTTCCTCCTGATGCACAAGTAGAAATGAATGCCAAACGTGCGGCCGGTTATTATTCACCCGATCGGATCGTAGACATTAATGAATTAGCAAGAACTAGAGGACGCGATCTTAATGAGTAATGAACAAGAAACAGCCCACGTGTTAGACACGTTAAAGGATCCGCGGACTATACGTGTGCGCTCACAAGCTATTTTAGAGCGAGTGAAACAAGACAAGTCAGCTTATTTCTCCCTGGATCCGGAAAAAATGACCAGCACCGCTTCTTTTGTTATTGAAGTCATTAAGGATAATTATCCAAATCTTGATATTCCTTATCACAGTCGTTGGCGTCATTTTGAAGCTGGGGGTATTAACCGAATAAAAAAAATGCTGCAACAATTGAACACTTTGTCTGCAGAGGAACAGGGAAAAATCCTTTATGAACTGGTAATCATCAGTGTATTTCTAGATGCCGGCGCCGGGCAATATTGGCACTATAAGGAACCTGAGACAGGGACAGAATATTCCCGTTCAGAAGGCCTTGCCTTAGCAAGCTTATCTCTTTATCAAGAAGGTGTTTTCAGTACCCTCCCAACCGAACCCCTGAGAGTAGATTCCGAGCGTTTATTGACTTTTAATGAAGATGAGTTACGTCATGGATTCCAGGTAAGTTCCGAAAATCCACTAGATGGCCTTTCCGGGAGAGTTGCCTTACTCAATCGACTTGGCGCATTAATACAAAAGGATGAGCATCATTTTGGAAAAGAAAACCGCTTGGGTAACTTTTATACTTATATAAGCTCCTTGGCGGCAAATAACAGACTTACAGCACCTCAAATCTTTCATGAAGTACTCAATACATTTAACGAAATATGGCCAACCAGACTTTCATTTCATGGAGCCCCACTTGGAGATGTGTGGCAATATAATGCTCTAAAAACAAATGATCCAGGCTCAGAATACATTCCATTTCATAAATTATCCCAGTGGCTTACCTACTCCTTGATTGAGCCATTAGAACAAGCAGGAATTACAGTAACTCATTTGGAAGAACTCACTGGTTTACCAGAGTATCGAAATGGTGGTTTACTTATCGATTGTGGTGTACTGCAGATAAAAAATAAAGAAATTCTGGAAAAAGCCATGCCACCTGATTCAGAAATGATCGTGGAGTGGCGAGCATTAACCATTACACTCTTGGATGAATTAGCTGCGTTGATCAGAAAAAAATTGCAAAAAAATGCCCATGAACTCCCTTTGGCTAAAATTTTGCAAGGAGGCACCTGGGAGGCCGGACGACGAATTGCGAAACAAAAACGTCCCCAAGGCACCCCTCCTATCCAAATTATTAGTGATGGTACCGTTTTTTAAATTAAGACAGGATGTATTGTAGACAAAGTGAAGCACAAGCCGTAACGGGTTTCCTAACAAAGATTTCCCGGGTCTTCGTCGCTACACAGGCTACAATTCTTCACATAAAACCGCAGTTTGGAGTTAAAATGAACAATCAACATGTTGTTGTAGTGAGTCACCCGTTAATTCAGCATAAATTAACAATTATGCGCCGAAAAGATACCAGTACTGTCAAATTTCGTACTTTGATGCATGAAATTAGCATGTTACTCGCTTATGAAATCACTCGTGATTTAGAAATCGAATATGAAGAAATCGAAACACCCCTAGCCATGATGCAATCGCCTGTTTTAAAAGGTAAAAAATTGGTTTTTGTTTCAATTTTGCGAGCAGGCAATGGCTTAGTCGATGGAATGTTACAACTTGTACCTACAGCACGAATTGGTCACATTGGTTTGTATCGCGATCCTAAAACGCTAGAAGCTATTGAATATTACATTAAACTTCCAGAGCATACTCGAGATCGCGATGTCATTGTAGTTGACCCTATGTTAGCGACTGGAAATTCAGCAATTGCCGCAGTTAAGGAAATTAAAGCCATTTGTCCCAAATCGATCAAATTTCTCTGTCTGCTTGCCTCGCCTGAAGGAATTGCAGCATTTCATGAAGAACATCCAGAAATTCCCATTTACACGGCAGCAATCGATCAACAACTCAATGAAAAAGGCTATATTATCCCAGGATTGGGAGATGCAGGGGATCGACTTTATGGTACCAAACTGGAATATTAGCCCCTAAAATTAAGTAAATATACATGACACATTCCGTCAACATAAGAGACGATTGTTGAAATTTTAGCTTCGCAGTGTTAATATTGAACACCGTGCTCGGTATTATATAAAGGACGTTTTAATGTCATCAAATGAAACTGCAGGAATACTTTCATCTTTAGCAGCAAATAAAAAGTATTCATTGACAAAACAGGATACCGTCTGGATGCTAAGTCTTTACGGTACTGCTGTAGGCGCTGGAACTCTTTTCCTTCCAATAGATGCAGGACTTAATGGGATCTGGCCCTTGATTATAATGACTGTACTTGCCTTTCCCATGACGTACTTCTCACATCGTGCACTATGCCGTTTTGTTTTATCAGGTTCCTCTACTCAAAATGACATTACCGATGTGGTTGAAGAGCACTTCGGTACTTTTGCAGGAAGAATACTGACAGGTTTGTATTTTTTCGCGATTTATCCCATTTTATTGATGTATAGTGTGGCCATTACCAATACTACTGAAAGTTTTCTTGTGAATCAGTTAGGTTTGTCTGCACCTCCGAGAGCACTTTTAGCCATAATTCTCATTCTTGCTCTTATGGCCATTGTCCGCTTTGGTCAGGAAATAATTGTCAAATCGATGTCCGTAATGGTTTATCCTTTTGCAACCATACTATTATTCTTGTCTATTTATTTAATTCCCAACTGGAATAACGCCATTTTACAACAAGGCAACTCATTACATGCCAACGGTGGTCATGGATTGCTAATGACTCTGTGGTTAGTCATTCCAGTCATGGTATTTTCATTTAATCATTCACCAATTATTTCATCTTTCGCAGTGAATCAAAAAGAACAACATGGTATCGATGCAGACCGCCATAGTACCTCGATTATGCGCTACAGCCATTTACTCATGGTTTTTTCAGTGATGTTCTTTGTATTCAGTTGTGTTTTTAGTCTCTCACCGCAGGATCTTGTGCAAGCAAAACAACAAAACATTTCAATTCTATCTTATCTTGCAAATCATTTTAAAACGCCGCTGATTGCAAGCATCGCTCCTATCATTGCTTTTATTGCAATTTCCAAATCGTTTCTTGGCCATTATTTAGGAGCTAAAGAAGGCCTTAGCAGTATAATTGTCAATTTGCTAAAGCCAAAAGGAAAAAAAATAAGCCCATGCAAGTTACAACGAATCATAGAAATTTTTATGGTCCTGACCTGCTGGCTTGTAGCTACAATCAATCCCAACATCTTAAAAATGATAGAAACTCTGGGTGGGCCAGTTATTGCTATCCTGCTATTTATTATGCCTATGTATGCAACAGCCAAAATTCCAGCAATGAAAAAATATCGCACACATGTTGTAAGCAATGTATTTACAACAATCATGGGCATTATCTCTATTTCAGCCATAGTATATGGCTTGCTGTAAAAATGGATCCTAGCCTGCGTGCAACATAACCAGACACAGGCTAAGTTGCGCCCAGCTCCTATTTTCATTCCTACGAAAATATGAAACAATTTATATCAATTTCATTCAATACTATTTTCGATGCACGTTGAATTTCACCATGTACCTATAGAAAACATTCAAGCGGGACAATATCAGCCCAGACAAGATTTTAATGACATCGCATTAAAAGAACTCGCCCAATCGATTGTATCTCAGGGTTTGATTGAACCCTTGATCGTAAGATCAATAGCAAAACAACGTTATGAAATTATTGCTGGAGAAAGAAGATGGCGCGCTGCAAAAATAGCAGGATTGCAAACAGTGCCTTGCCTGATAGGAGATTATAGTGACAAACAAGCATGCGCTCTCACTTTAATTGAAAATATTCAACGAGAAGATTTAAATTTGATTGAAGAAGCAAGCGCTTATCGGCGTTTGGTTGATGAATTTAATTATCATCAAGATGAAATTGCTACTTTAGTTGGAAAATCACGTAGTCATGTTGCCAATATTATTCGTCTACTTAGTTTAAGTGAAAAAGTAAAAAATTTAATTCGGGATAAAATGTTATCTTTGGGACATGCGCGAGTCCTCGTAGGACTAAGTCCAGCGCAACAAGAATACTTAGCCCAGCAAACTATAGAGCAACAATGGTCTGTGAGACAGTTAGAACACGCGGTTAAAATGCAAAAAAACAAAGAATCTTCTCCTCACCAAAATGCTAAAAAAGATCGAGACATAGAGCGATTGCAAACGGTATTGGCAGAGCAAGTGGGGGCTCCTGTACAAATAATAAACGACAATGGTGATGGAGGGTGGTTACAAGTTAAATTTTTTGATAATGATACCCTTGCAGGACTTTTGGAGCGATTGGGCTTGCGATATGATTAGACCATGTTTATCAACCCTCTCTTCAGCATATGGTAAAGCAAAAGGAACAACATCGATGAAAAGGAGCTTAACTGGCACAGTTTTAATGGCATTATCAGCGCTGTCAAATGGTGCCAGTATCCAAAGCGAGGTGGATAAGTTAGTTAACCGTATTAATCCAAATGTTAATCTCGGAATTGTCGTACTTGACCTAACCTCTGGTCAAACTCTATACCGCCGCAATGCCGAACGGTTGTATATCCCTGCAAGTAATATGAAGCTTTTTTCGGAAGCAGCTGCTTTAATGGTGCTTGGGCCAGATTATCGCTTTAAAAATCAATTAAATGTGAGTGCTGGTAAAATTGAACAAGGAGTGCTCCAAGGAAACGTTTATGTGCAACTAAGTGGAGATCCTTCATTTAGCCGCAATGATTTAAACATGCTACTTTCTTCCCTGAAAGAATGGAATATCAATACCATCCAGGGTAATGTATACATCGATAGCAGTTTTTCCGGAGTCGATCCCTATCCACCTGGTTGGCTAACTACAGATTTATCCTACAGCTATGGTGCCCCCAATGCCCCAGTTATGGTTGACTCTAATCGTTTGACTGTTACTGTAAACCCTGGAGCTCAGACTGGAGATCCAGCAATCGTTGAAGCAGATGACGGTGGTGGCGCCATCACATTAAATAACCTGGCTACAACTAAAGCCAATGCCAAAGGCTGTGGTGTAGGGTTTAGTCTAGATCAAAACAATCATTTAACTGTTCGTGGTTGCGTCGGAGTGGGACAGTGGGCAGTACAACAACGTTTGGCTATAAAAAACCCTTTAATGTATGCTCAAGCCATGATCAAAAACCAATTGATAAAAGCCAATATCCAACTCAATGGTCAAGTGCAATTAGGTAAAACTCCAGCGGGTTCTTTATTAATTGCAACCCAATACTCTAAACCCGTATCGCAATTGATGGCAGATACATTAAAACCCTCTGATAATCTCTACGCGGACAGCCTTTATTTACATGCTGCGGAAAAACTCAAAGGAGCTCCTGTCAACTGGCGAGGAGCAGAGCCCTTGATCAAAAACTTTTTACAATCCCAAACAGGAATCGATTTTTCCAATGCAATTTTTACTGATGGGTCAGGCCTATCACGCTACAGCTTGGTAACCCCTGAGCAAACCATATCACTACTAAAATTTTTATATCAACGTTTTCCATTATCTTATGAATACATATCCGCACTACCTATTTCTGGACGTGATGGAACCTTGCAAAAAAGATTCCGTATTCCGATACAACAAGGTTTTGTGCGTGCTAAAACGGGTACCATGACCGGGATAAACAGTCTTTCAGGCTATTTATATACGGCCAATGGTCATACTTTGGCTTTTGCAATGTATGTCAACAGACAACCTGGAAAAGCGTCTGGCCCCGGACGTCCTGTATTGGATGCAATTATTACTTATTTTCTACAGAAAAACCCGGAAAGCAGTCGTTTAAGTCGCGTTTTTTCACCACATCAACGCATTAGTTTTCAATTGAATCCTACTCAAGCTGAAAAACAAAAAGTACATCAAGCTCGATGGAGACGTTTGGAGTCTGCAATACGAACTGCGCTGAGAGGACAATCTGTTAACATAATCTATCGAGGCAATGAGCTTATCGTAAATGATAACCAAGCGGATCCAGGAAAAGTATGGTCAACATTGCAATCTGTAGTAAAAAAATATCCTTTTGCAGTAATGCTGTCTTCCAAGACGCTACCGATTAATTCTTCTGGTAGCCCTGCTCTACTCTGGATACAGGCACCCGATACATCCAATCAAACTCAAAGAATATGGAGCATTCGGGAAGCAGCCTAGAAATGAATCATTGTGACATGCAACGAAACTTGGGAAGAGCACAAAATTTCTGAGTTTCGTTACCCTCACCCAACCTAAATGATTTAATATAGCCAATATCCCTGAATAAATTACAATGGAGATTCAATTGAACTCACTAGTTCAAATTATTCTACTGATTTTTTGTTTCTTTCATTCTGTATATGCAGCACCCAGCTTTTTAACCATTAGTGATATTCATTACGGCAGTAATAATCTATCTCGTGACGGAGAAGATACCGGTATAGAATTTTTGAAAATTACCATGAAAGAATATGAAAAATTGAGCAAAAAAGTAGATTTCATTCTTTGCTTGGGCGATTTACCCACTCATTCTTTATTTAATACACCTAAAAAGGGAGAGTTTGAAAAAACTGTATTTGACGAATTATATGAAAACGATAAGGAACTGAAACCTATATTTTATATTGCAGGCAACAATGACTCGTTATTAGGCAATTACCAACCATTCCAATCAAATGGCGTTTCCCCGTTAAATTTTGCTACGGACTGGGATGGGGCTTGTGCTCATTGCAAAGGCTTAATTATTGATGGCAGTCACATGTATCAAGATGGATATTATTCCAGTTATGTAATCCCTGGTAACAAGAAAATTATTTTGATTGCCTTAAATGCAACTCAGTGGACAAGAACCCCTATCCTCTCACAGTATCCTAATCAGGAACATGATGCATTAGTCCAGCTTGCTTGGCTGAATCAGCAATTAAAAAAACATCACGCCAAACAACTATTAATTGCTATGCATGAACCACCAGGAAATTCATATCGCGGGGAGCCGATTTGGCATAAACCCTACCTTCAGGAATTTATAAAAATATTAAACAACAACAAAAAATCATATGGAGAAATTACCCTGATCACATCCCACACCCACATGGATGAGTTCAGAAAAATCCATTTAAAGGGCGACAGTAACATATATGCTTATTCTACTCCATCTGTCAGCCGCATCCATCATAATTACCCAGGTATGAAAATATTTAGCATGAGTAATAATCTGCAAATAGAAAACTTTACTACTTATTATACAAGTGACTTAAACAGTTGGAAAAATCAGCGCTATCAGGCACTCAACTCTCCTGCAGCGATTTTTCCGCATTGTCACCAAACACTATCTCAATGCCTCAATAAATTAAATACCGAACAAGTATGCAATTATTTAGAGAAAGGTTTGTTTTATGGAGTCAAAAGTCCGAAGGTACCCAACCAGGAATGCAATAAAATATATAAAGTATCCTAATTGACAAATTGATAAATCAACTCTAACTTTGATCCGTTATCATTAAAGGACTAAATTATGAAAGCACTTTATACAGCAACAGCACGTACGCATGGTGGCCGAAATGGTCATATTGAAACCTCCGACGGATTATTAAGATTGGATCTCGCCAAACCCAAGGAATTAGGTGGCCAAGGCGGCGGCACAAATCCAGAAGAATTATTTGCTGCAGGTTATGCCGCATGCTTTGAAAGTGCCATGCGCCATGTTGCCAATTTACAGAAAATTTCTCTGCAAGATGTCTCAATTCTTTCTCAGGTCTCTTTGTACCCCACAGCAGAAAAAGGATTTAAGCTTGGGGTTGAAATGCATACTCATATTACAGGCTTAAACCAAAAAGAGGCAGAAGCATTAGTAGCTAAAGCCCATGAAATTTGCCCTTATTCTAATGCAATTCGTGGCAATGTCGATGTGGAATTTAAAATAAGCGCAGAATAAAACATCGTGCCTGGATGGAGCGAAGATTATCTAAGATTTAAGATTATACAAGCCTTGAAATTCCCCGGGTTTTGCTGAGCGCACCCGGGGATAAGATTTATATTCCAATCATATTGCAGGCTGCATATGACTCATATTTTCTATAACCACCCTACTTAGTTCGTTAATATAGTCTTCTGGATAAATCGTTTTCTTACATGCAAAAAAATCAAAAAGTAAACTATTACGCTTTATTATTTTCATATTCTCAGCATCTTGAGTAAATCTTTTAATAAAAGCATCAATCTCCTGTAAATTCCCACTTTGACACTGCAAATTAAAAATAAACTGCTTTAATAGCTCACCTCGTTCACGACGAGATGCACAAAATGATTGTTCCAAGCCGATTGCACTTCTATGGAGGTTATTTATTATTTTTACTACATCCGGAGGTAAATGGGCATAAGGTGCCGATGAAAATTGAGGTGTGACATCTTCTGCAGATTTACAGCATTTTCGTACTGACTCAGGAGGAATGAATTGAAAAATCGCATTGTATGCCTCTTTAAATTGTACTGCTAACCAAGTATGCGTATCCATAGTAGGATGTATATCATCCCAAAACATATAACCATCTGCTGGTGAAATATGCTCTTTTTGATTCATTGGATTTTTTTGACTTTGTTTAAATTGCTCAGAATCAATATATGGAGTGACTAACTTACTTTTATCGAAACCATACTCTTCACAATGAGTATAGATTTTTTCAAATTGCGTGCTGACATCAAAAACCGAAAGATTCAGAGGAGTATTTAAGTCCTGATATTTTTCAATAAATTGCTGTACCTTAGCTGCCAATCGCTTATTAAAATACACCGAGCACTTTGCAGCATTTTCTTGCTCCTTAATAGTTTTATTCTTAAATCTTGGAGTTAAAGACAGATCGGGTAGATTCAACAAAACAAAATTTCGATACCCCTGTTGAATCAAGACCTCAAGATTCTCCATTCGTGCATCGATTGCATTATCCACTTCAAGAAAAGTAGGTTCAGAATTCACTGTAAGTAAATCATTAGCACCAGACCACTCAATGATTAAGGTTTCCGCTTTTTCTTGGTTACTGATGTTATACTTTTTATCATCTGCGATGAGTAGTTTTCGTTTTTCTTCTAAATGAGCGACGATTAATCGAGCTACTTCATCCTTAGGATTAAGAGTGAATTGTGTCTTGTAATCATACGATGTCAATCCTGCTTCACAATAGAATCGGGCAAACCGGGTTCCTTTATATAAAATATGTTTGTCATTATTCAGACTAAATGCTTTTTCATTTTTTCTTCGTACGTGTAAATCATCCGTTAAAATAGCATCCGCCACATCTGCATTTCCCCAAGCATCATGAGCGAGTTTAAGTTTTCTTCGTGCTTCATCTAGTTCAAATTGCTCGATAATCGCTGTAATATAGTAATCACCCCAAACAAATCCATTAGTAAAACGCCCTCTAGGCGCGTCAAAACCAACCTCATAAAGCTCACCCAAAGGAATAAATCCGAACAGCATGCGTTTATCAAAGGTACTTCTATCCGATAAACTATCTCCCAAAACAACGATACGACGAATTTTAATAACAGATGCTGGCATATTAATCTCCTCATTAAAGATCATTGACCAAAATATCTGTTCCTATTGCAGAAAAACCAGGATAAGTTTCAGTTGTAACTCAAAATCTCCTAAACCTAATCCCGATCATGTTCAAGGAAGAGATCCAAAATAATTGATTACAAATTTTTCAAAAGGTAATTCAGTATCGAAAGCTGTATTTGTACTACTTATCTATACAAATCAGTTTAAAAATATAGGCAGCAAAAACAAGACACTGGAAAAACTTCCCAATGAGGCAAACATTTATTAGGAATTTTATATTGGTTGGTTGGACGGTTCCTGATAATATAAACTTATTTTTCAAAAATTGTCTATGAAAAACAAACAATTTGATCTTATCGTACTTGGTGGGGGCAGTGGCGGCATCGCAAGTGCTGTGCGCGCTGCCAAACATGGTGCCAAGGTAGCTGTAGTAGAACCCAGCTATTTGGGTGGTACCTGTGTCAATTTAGGTTGTGTCCCCAAAAAAATTATGTTCAATGCGTCCATGATTAATGAAATGATACATCATGCACCTGAATATGGTTTTTCTCATGCAGCAACAACATTTGATTGGAATACTCTAGTTAATAAACGCAATGCCTATATAGAACGACTCAGGGAAAATTATGCAAACCGTTTTACCCAATTTAACATCACTTTGATTCAGGGTGCTGGTGCTTTTCACGATGTACACTCAATCCGTGTAAATGACGCACTATATCAGGCTCAGCATATCATCATTGCAACAGGTGGCGAACCATCTCTACCAATGATTCATGGAATTCAGCATGCAATCGATTCGGATGGTTTCTTTGCCTTGACCAAGCAACCTGAAAAAGTAGCAATCATTGGTAGTGGGTACATCGGAGTGGAACTGGCAGGAGTATTAAACAGTCTAGGAAGTGAAACACATCTCTTAATGAGAGGCACACGACCTTTATCCCGCTTTGATAATGTCCTAGGTGATACCTTAATGGAGGTCATGCAACAACAAGGTATTCATCTCCACACAAATCATAAAGCAAAAGAAATAAACTTACATAGTGATGGCAGAAAATCTATTGTATGTACCAGTGGATCAATTATTCAGGACATAGACGTCATTATTGCCGCCGCGGGAAGAAAACCCCGAACATCTGGGTTAAACCTGGAAAAAGTAAACGTTGCCATTGATGAACAAGGTTTGGTTTTAGTCGATGCTTTTCAAAACACCAGTACTCAAGGGATCTATGCCTTAGGTGATGTGACCAATGCACCAGCTCTTACCCCTGTAGCAATCGCTGCAGGCCGTCGTTTAGCAGATCGTCTATTTGGCCAACAACCCGAAGCATGTCTAGACTATGAGAATATCAGCACCGTAATCTTCAGTCACCCCCCAATAGGCACAGTCGGTCTGAGTGAACAGGAGGCTATTGAACGATACGGTAAAGAGCAAATTAGAATCTATCAAACTCGTTTTAATCCAATGTTTGAAGCATTCGCTAAACAAAAAATACCCACCGTGATGAAATTAGTTACTCTCGGTAAAGAAGAAAAAATAATTGGTTTGCATGTCATTGGATTGGCTGCTGATGAAATGCTGCAAGGCTTTGGTGTGGCAATAAAAATGGGTGCCTGTAAAAAAGATTTTGATAATACAGTTGCAATTCATCCCACAAGTGCAGAAGAATTTGTAACGATGGTTTAATTATATGAATGATGCTATTCGCAGTTTTCAAGGTAAATCACCTTCATTAGGCCAAAGAGTCTACATTGATCCCAAATCAGTAGTCATTGGCGATGTATCTCTAGGTAACGATGTATCCGTTTGGCCCATGGCTGTTTTACGGGGGGATGTGAACTCAATTAAAATAGGTAATTCCTGCAGTATTCAAGATGGGGCTATTTTGCATGTTACCCATGATGGCCCCTATACATCAGGGGGACAGCCGTTAATTTTAGGCCAGGGAATCACCATTGGACATCAAGCAGTACTACATGGTTGTATCATTGATGATTTTTGTCTCATTGGCATGGGAGCATTAATTTTAGATGCAGTCCACATCCCCCATCACGTGATGGTTGGTGCAGGTTCTTTAGTCGCTCCTGGAAAAGTACTGGAAAGTGGTTACCTATACCTTGGAAATCCAGCTAAAGCAGTTAGAAAATTAACCGAACAAGAACTTGAGATGTTAGAGTATTCAGCACAACATTATGTGCGTCTTAAAGATAAGCATTTGGCATCATTATAGTATTGTAACCTGATAATGCGACATGAAGTCCTTAATCAGGTTGTTATACCCCTAAAATCGAGTTCTGTCTCACGCCCTCCGGCTACAATATCCAAAACTTCAAAAATAATAGAGTCTTATATTAATTACATTTTTTGTTCCTCCCTTCAGCGTATTCTCATCGCAGGAATTTGTTTAGAAATTTAATCTAATATAAAAGAAAAGATTATGGATAAGATGCAATGACTCAAACGCCGTTAGAAGCGGAAATATTAAAAACTGAAAAATTAAGAACTACAATTTTAGCTGTTGTTTTCAGTTTATTATCCTTCATGTGGATAATATTTATTATTCATTCCCCCGAAATTTTCTTTCGAATTGTGAATATATCAGCCTTACTTTTGCCAGGTTATTTAGCTTGTGTAGCCCTCTATTTTCTATTGATGCACAGAGTTATTTGTTGGCACATCAATCATAAGAAAAATCTGTCTATTGTTTTACGTTATTTAAATGCCTTTATTGAAATGAGTGTTCCAACATTGGGGCTAACTATTGCCACAACTTTTCAAACACCGTTGTACGTGCTTTTAATGCCACCTGTTTTACTTTATTTCATTTTCATCATTCTTTCGTCATTAACACTGAATGAATGGATTTGCCGATTTTCTGGATTAATTGGAGCTCTTGAATATTGGGGACTTTCCTATTATGTTCTAAATTTCACAAGCATCGAACACATTGATTACTACTTAGTAGCATGGTTTGCTTTTGCTGCCCGCGGAGTCATGATATTAATCGTAGGAGTAGCTACTGGTTTTGTCACTACTCAAATTAAAAAGCAGCTTCATACAGCTTTTGATGCCCAAAAAGAACGGGAAAGAATTGAAGATATTTTTGGTCAGCATGTTTCACCTGAAGTGGTAGCCAAATTGCTATCAAAAGATGCCAATTCAAGCGAATATATACCTGTTTGTATCATGTTTTTAGATATAAGAAATTTCACTCATTTTACTGAACAAAATGAACCATCTGTTGTTGTTAATTACCTCAATAATCTTTTTAAATACACCGTAAAAATCATCCATGATAATAAAGGAATTATCAATAAATTTTTAGGTGACGGCTTTATGGCTGTATTTGGCGCTCCTTTGTCGAGTGGCAATGATGTAGCTAATGCAGTAAATGCAGCGTTGGAGATCATGAAACGTACTGAAGAAGAAGTGAAAAAAGGAAACCTTCCTGATCTAAAATTAGGAGTAGGATTGCATTTTGGTTATGCAGTAACAGGCACTATTGGAACAAAAAAAAGACAGGAGTATACAATTATAGGAGATGTTGTAAATTCAGCGGCTCATATAGAACAGCTCAATAAAACATATAACTCCAGTATTCTTATCTCTGAAGATGCAATTAAGAAGTTACCTGAGCTTAAGGCTGAATTGGTTGGCAATGTCATATTGAAACATCGTGATAAACCCATTAAATTATACCGATTAGCTTGAGCTTTGGTGTTCCATTATAGTGTCGTACAAATAGGCACACATAAATTAGGAAGATAGTCAGATCCATGCATAGATCCGTCCTATCCTCCTAACTGATAAAGCGGTTTAAATTCATGGAGTAGGAGGTGTCGGTGGCATCGAGTCTTTAGGCGCTACTTTATTTGGCTGTTTCATGAGGCCATGTGTACTTAGCAATTTGCCATTATTCACTTTTGTTGCATCTTCTGAATCTAGGGTCTGCTCATACTGATCGAGTTCTTGTTCCATTTGCTTTATAAGAAGTTGCAAGCGAGCCTCTTTCTCCGCCAACTCTGACTGCATTAACTTAACATCTTCAATACCATTTTCTAGAGTAATGAGTCGTTCTTTAATTTTCATTTGTTTTCCCTACATATTTTTAAAAATCAGTTTTCATACCCAAAATATTCATGGACTTAGTATCCAGCCTAAATTCGGGGAATAATAACAATTAACGAACCATAACTCGAGTCACTTCAGAAATATTCATTACTAAATCTTCTGTATATGCACTAGAAGGGGTTTGAAAACCAACTGGAGCATTTCCTGAGAGAACATTTTGGATAATCATAACTGTAGATAAAGCAGTTAGTGTATAGCCATTTGGCGTAGTCATTAAGGCAGCTTTTTTTTCTCCTGAATCATTAACTACTTCACCATAGATTGTTACAACAGAGTTCTTTCGTTGTTCCTCAGTAGGCCCGGCAGGTAACTGAGTAATTTTACGCGTTATATACTTTTTAATTAAAGACCAACTCAAAAGCCATTTAAACGAATTAATAACGTTTTTAAATCGAATTACTTTTCTAGGTAAAGCCATATAAGTTTCTATATGTGGAATTTGTGTAGACCACCATGCTGACGCCAAGTCACCCCATGAAATCGTGGCACATAGCATCCTCTTTGAGGTACCGAAATCAAAAGAATGAGTTTTCCAACAAAAAGAAACTTTTTTTAAAGTTCCATCATCTCGAATCAGAGTTCCTTCAGGAATATCTTCTATCATTGTTTTGGCAGTACCATGAGAGATACTTAAACCTGCGTTTTCATTAAATGCGGCAATAGCCAGTAGTAATCGACTTGCATCTGGCAAACAACGTTTCAAATAAGCAGCCAAACAGTCGCTAGGAACCACATCAAAGCCACAACCAGGTAATAGCATAATCCCTTCCATCAGCGCACGTTCATTCATCGCCATAAGTCCTTCTATTACCATGACCTCGCCGGTGATATCCAAATAATGAGTCTTTACTGCAAGACAAGCCAAGGCCATATTTTTATAGGTATGCTTGAATGGACCGGCACAATGGATTACGGCAATAAGATCGCGCAGCGCTTTTTTAGTTTGTTCTAGATCATTAACATCAAAAACCCTATATTCCAAATTCAAAGCGGCGGCTTGTGACTTTAATTTTTCTTCATCTCTACCTGCTAATATCGGCTTTAATCCTTGCTGTACGCTTAATTGAGCGATCAAGTTACCGGTATATCCATAGGAGCCATAAATTAGAAAATTTTTCTTTATCATAAGATGCCTGAATATTTTTTTATCCAGTGTATCTCGAGAATTGTCATTTATCGAGGCCCAAGCTCCTGAAAACGCTTAGGAAATAAAAAAATTTTGGGAACTAGTTAAGAGATTAGATTTAAATTCTACAAACATGGAAGATAAAAACCCCATCCATCCGTGAAGAGTCTATTTCTATGGAATGTACTCGTTGGCCAGTGAGAGGAATTCTCATTCATCACCGGTAGAGCGATCGATTT
>NZ_FTNL01000006.1 GCF_900156395.1 Fluoribacter gormanii
AACCGGGATGATAGGTAACACTTTCTTAGGAGAAAAAGGTGTTACCGATGATTTGGCAGAATACACAAGCTGAAACTGAGAAATTAAAATTTATTGGTGATTGGCTAAAAAAAGAATTTGACTTCACAGATTTGTGCAAACGATATGGTATAAGTCGAAAAACTGGCTATAAACTGATAAATCGTTATCAAGAAGAGGGAGAGCAGGCATTAAAACCTCGATCTCATGCCCGTCATCACCATCCGAATGTCACCGCTTATGACAAGCAGAGCCGCTTACTTGCACTAAAGCATCGATACCCTAAATGGGGGCCTGTAAAGTTACGAGATTGGTTATTACTCAATGAGCCCCATGAAAAGTGGCCTGCAGCAAGTACAATAGGTGATATTTTAAAAAATAACGGATTGGTTAAACCGCGAAAATATAGAAAAAAAGTAGCCGCTCATACAGAACCTTTTTCTGCATGCGAAGCACCGAATCATATTTGGAGTGCTGATTTTAAAGGGCAATTTAGAGTAGGCAAACCGTATTGTTATCCACTAACAATAACAGACAATTACAGTCGATTTTTATTAGTATGTGATGGTTTGCTTGGTCCGCGACTAAAAGAAACAATGGAGGGCTTTAAAAAAGCATTTATTGAATATGGTTTGCCTGACGCAATTAGAACGGATAATGGCCAACCTTTTGCAGGCCTGGGTATTGGCGCTTTAACCTCTTTATCCATTTGGTGGTTGAAACTAGGGATTATGCCTGAGCGTATTGAGCTGGGCCATCCAGAACAAAATGGGAGACATGAACGAATGCATCGTACTTTAAAAGAAGCAGTGGCCTCTCCATCTCGAGCAGATTTTAAAGAACAACAAAAAAGTTTTGATGCGTTTAGAAATGAATATAATTATGAACGTCCTCATCAAGCGCTAAAAGGTAAAAGACCTGCAGATGTTTATCATGTTTCTCAAAGAACCTATTTTGATAGCATGCCCGAGGTTTCTTATCCTTCGCATTTTGAAATTCGAAAAGTTAGAACTAATGGTGAGATTAAATGTTTTGGTAAAAAATATTATGTTTCGGAGTTGTTACATGGGGAACCTGTGGGCTTGAATTGGATAGATAATGAACGAGCTACACTTTATTTTTCAAAATTAAAATTAGGTCTTATTGATGCTAGAGTAGATAAAATTTTTAGACCCTAGCATCTTAAATCTGTTACCTATCAGCCCGGTTTGAAATGTTACCTATCAAACCGGTTGCACAGAAGGGCGGATAAGGGTGTCCTAAAATAGGATAAAAAATAAAAAGCTCCCCCAAAATATCAAATTTTTAAAAATTATTACTAAATCTACTTGACCACCAATCAGAATCGTTTTAAGATTCCGACCCTATTCCCCGGTAGCTCAGTCGGTAGAGCGGATGACTGTTAATCATTAGGTCACAAGTTCGAGTCTTGTCCGGGGAGCCAATTCCAGTATGGGTCGTAGCGAAATTCAATCAAACCTTAAATTTTACGTGTCGAATATGTGTCGAAGTTTGGGGTGGATAATGAAGATTCCCATATCTTATGAGCAGTATTAACTTTTCAAAATATAAAGCTCCTTAGACTCAGGAGATCCAATAAAGTAAAGGATCTGCAAATAATTTTTGAGGTTAAATAGTGCGACCAATTTATTTTTTTGACATCCCCGTCTACAGGCTTAGTCAAGAAAAATATTCCGTTAAACTAAATGAATATTTAACAAAAAAAATAAATACCCCTGAAATGTCAGAATTTTTCAAGAAAAATCCCACAAGACTTATCCAACATCAGGAGTTTTATACCCGGCAGTTTGGTGGGATGTGGGAATACAACGAAATTATTGGTTACATTAAATTATATATTTTAGGGTCACAGATACGTGGAGAATATTATAGTGTAAATGCAAAAAAGATTGTTAAAACAAGAAAAAAGCAATTCGAATTGGTATCTGATAAAATCGAACCAGAATTGGAATTGCCTTTATTAGAGGATAATGTGGCTATTTACAATACAATCCTTACTTATATTGATAACTGCAAGAAAAATCTAAAAATAAAAAATAGATTTATAGATTCATCACTCTTTGAAGTTATTGGCCAACATATTAATTTGAAAACACTATGCTAATTATCTGGTAGAGCGGTCAATTACCTGACCAGCCCCCTTTTTTTAAGTTTTAATTCTATTAAGACTCATAATCAAGGGGTTCGTCAACAATAGTATGGGCCTTTATTGAAGTAAAATAATTACAAATATTAACAGATTCATGATGATACAGAGGAATTTCTTGCCTACTCGAAAAATTAATATCGAACCATTGTGAAATCGAGTCAGGTTTTGGTTCAAGTTTCTGAGTTTTCCAGTTATTACCATCTGTATTTCCATAAAACCAATAGTCATCCCCATATTGTATTAAAATTGGCGTTTTTGGATCAAATCCTGATGGCAATTGATCCTTAACTCCAAAAGATTCTGTTGGGGCTGGTGATTTTGTTGGATCAATTGTCATTAATGCAATAACATACTGCTCATCAATAACACAAGGAAAATCCCCTATCTTAAATTTTTTGATGATGTCTTTTATACTCCAGTCATCCAAACACAATTTTAAAATTACGTCATACCCATAATCAGTATTCATACTTTTTTTAACACTAATAACTTCGGCATGGGCAGAAGTGAAAGTAGCTGGGCGACCAATTTTTTTCTCAGACACATACGCACAGACGGATATCCCTTTTTTAAGTACATATGTAGACTCAGGATCTATATGAGAGTATTCATCGAACCAAAGTCTATTATCTTTTAGCTCGCTGCTGGATAAAATACTCTTACTCTTTAAATCGTCATAAACCAACTCCCTGCTATCAATATAATAGGCATTTTCATAACCCATACAAGCTCGAATTAATGTCCTTGCATCAGTTTCAAAGTCGGACGAATCAAAGTTTGGGGTAATACAAGCAAAATCTAGGTATATAAAACAATATTCATCCTCATCATCTCCTGGAAAATATGCAACCTTAATGGATTTACTATAGGATCTAAAAATAGATTGCAATGCCGAATCATGTATTTCAGAACCTTTGCTTGTTGTTGGCAAATCATGGATTAATTTAGCCTTTATATAAGCCACATTATACTTATTATCAGAAATTTCTTTAGCCAAAACATCGTTAAATTTAAATTGATTTATAAAGTATTTCTCAATTCTTAAAATTCCATTTTTAATATCTTCTATTTGTTCGTCAATATCAGCATCGGTTGTTCGATCAGATAATAAATCATGATTATTCTCTTCAAAAACTAACTTCAGGTTTTCAATTTCATGCTCAATTGAATTTATTTTTTCAATCATTGTGATTAAATATTCATTCTCACCTTTAATTAATGAACGGATATCAGGCATCACATTGTTTAGATCTTTTTGGATTATTTGGATCGTATTAGCCATTGTAGATACCACTCTCTTGTATGACAAAAGAGAAAAATACATACCAACACAAAATCCTAGAATACCTAGACTAATGACTAACACAAGAGCTCCTCATTTATTTTATATTTTTAAAAAAGGATAGTAACAATATTAGCAAGCAATTCTCCTCAAATTCCTTGTCATGCCCCTTCATAAAATCCTCATAAAAATACCATTTCTTTTGTTTATAAATTTGTATACATAATGGTTTTAACAACAGGATCAGCGCGTTGAACTTGTAATATATGCAATAATTTTTCTCATAATTCCTCATAAACTTAAATAACAATCAATCTCTATAGTTTTTGGAATTATTTTTATGGCGAGAAAAATTATTTCTTGAAGGATGTACAAATAAACAATGGTTGATTTTAAAGCAAAATTATACGGTATCATAGCAAATTTTCAAGGAGTATAGTTATTTTTAGCTCAACACGTTCAAATTTCATATATTCTTCAAATATATTTTGGACATAGCCAGCATGAGTTGGTCTTAAAGGCTCTGCAATTCAACCATAGCAACTATATTCTGATTTGAAGTGGTGACAATTTGTCACCACTTCAATTCCTTCATTTTTTAGTCGTTCTTTAAGCTTATTCCAATATCTGGCTTTTTATTGTCTGTGTTAAAGCTTGTGCTGAACCGGGACATCACCATACCAGCCCAATTTATCGACACAGAGGGCGCGTGCTTCAAAAATCAAAAGGGTCTGACTCGATCGTAGCCCAGCTGCTAAGAAGCAGGAGCCCTTATTGAAAACTAATTTATTGTAGACTAACAAGAAATACAAGGGACAAAAGGGACTTATGGGAATCTCTTTCCAGCATTGGGCTATAGCTAACCCCACCTTAAAGTAACGGCGTGGGACATAAGGGACAATTGAGGTTAATTACGAGAACAAGTATTTTTTCCATGTACTAAAAATACTTTGACCATCTAATAAAGAGCAAAGTCATCAGAATAGAGCCTCTGGATTGCGCTCAGGACTAAAAGTAAAACTAGGTATTGGGGTTGACTCTTTCTTCATTGGGGGCTTTTCAACCAACTGCTTAGCTCGATGCTCAACTAAATCTTTTCGAAAAAACCCGGGCTTTTGACTATTAAGGTATTTCAATACGTATAACCGAAACGTATTATAAGTTGCGGTGAAGCTTCCCTCATCCCTGAGCGTTTCCCATATGATGGTAATCGACCACCCTTTTTCCAAAGCTTCGGAAATGTCTGCGCACATAGAGAGGAATTCCACTTTATTTTTTCTGGCGTTCATTCTTTGTTGGCTCTGTTTAGAAGTCATTATGTTTTCTGTTAAGGATTTTTTCATGGTATCTACTCTCCATATTATTGGTTATTCAATCCTTTGCGTTTTATAGTTTATTTCTATTTATTTTTGACTTTTTCGGTAACTGGTAAAGCCCTTTTGGTAATTTTCGGTAATTTATTATTTATTTTTGTTTATTCATGATTATTTTCGTTACTAATCGTTACATAACGAACAATTACGAATAATTACCAAACTACGGTTCCAAAATAATTTTCAAAATGCAGGGCAAGATAGGTGAAGTTAGCTAACCAGCAAGCTGCCTACCAAACTTCACTTGCCTTATTCGCACCTTCGGCGCTCAACGAAAAAACCACTTGTATAGGCAATTTTTATTCACCTCCCCAAATTTTACCGGTAAAAATATACAATCTTGGGGTACCAACCCCTTTGATTCTTGGTTTATGCGAGGCCTTACCGTCAGAGGTGGGTTTGAGCCAGCCAGCTTGTAATAAAACCCTTGTCACTGTGCGTTGATCAAAGCCTTTGCACAGTTCATTTTTGTACGCTTCTGTTAACACCATGTAAATTCGAAACCCTTCGTCATCTGTTTGATAAAATCCTGCTCGGTTGAGAATTTTGTCATTGTTGGGTGAGTTGGCATTATCAAAACGACTGGCACCATGAGATTCAAAAAAAGCCCGCACTTGTGCCATAATGGCGCGATCTTCGCGGTGGCCATCAACTCCAAAAGTATCCTGCCATGCAATGAAACAAGTCTTCGCAGCATGGAAAGATTCACCTTTTTGCCACCCTGTCAGACCAAATTGACTAACTAATTCTCCGGCAGCAGCAACCAATGCAAAACGTCTGGCAACACGGATTATCTGACCTGTTGCATCGGGTTGAATGACTGCATCAACAAAGGTTTGAATGGTGTCGGTAATATATCGACTGATTGTTTGTCGGTTGGCAACTACTTGATTCAACCACGCCATACCGATTGCACCATGATATCGGCTGCTGTATTTCTTAATCGATAAAGCCATACTGGCTGGGCTTAGTTGATCATGAATTGTTTCAAAGATCCCCATCCCGCAACCTGCATCCGCCTCGATATCAGCAAGTCTGATTTCCTGGCCTGCATTAGTGCGCTGTCCCGATTTTGCCATGAGTGCTGTCAAAGACTCTTCACCAGCAGACAAGAAAAATAAAGACCATCGAGAAGATTGCCTGACTGTACCTGTACGAGAGGCACGTGTTTTTCCCTGACCATTAGCCAGCAAATAAGCCGCTTCCCCTGCCTCTCTGGGATCGATTTGACTGAGTTCATCAAGGATCAGCAATCCATCATTGTGTAATGATGCCAAACCTTCAAGCCCATTGGTGGTGCTGCGCCATAAACGGCAATAAGATTGTGGGTTTCCCCAAACAGAGGCAGCTAGACTTAAGGCTGTGCTTTTCCCTGATGAAGATGCACCTCTGAAATGAAAACCACCTGAGTCTTCACCAACAATCTTTGCCAGAACCGGAGCAAGGGCTACAGAGATGGCAAACACCAGTCTTGAGTTGCCGGATGCCAGCCGGCCTATTGAATCTCGCCATTCCTCAACGCTGCCCTTAATGGACACTGCCGGTTCAATGGCATTGGTATTCTGAAATACAATCTTCTCTGATGATTGCCCGATACATTGAGAAGCAGTTACAAAGACATCGCCATGCCAACCTAGTTTATCAACACATCTGGCACGTGCATCTACAGGAAAGACTTGTAAATAGGAGGCTAACAAATCGCGAGCAGTTCTATTGGGAGAGATACTCAATCCCAATCGTGCTAGTTCTCGCCTCACATCGGAGGCATCACCCTGCAACAAAGCCAATGGCATCGCCCACTGATGAGTGATGCCATCATCATCCTGCCATTCCAGCAAACGACCCCATTCACGGCTCTGAGCATCTCGGGTTTTGGCAACAACGTACAATGGCGCACATATCCACCGAGGTGGTAATGGATTGCCATCCTTATCAATACCGATAAAGGTTAACCCTTCAGCAGTTAATCGAAAGCGACCACCAGCATAATCACAAAAAATTGGGCGCTGCTTTGTATTAGGTAATTCTATAACATGATTTTGTGACATACATTATTCTCCAAACAACATACATACCATCGAAATGAAGCAAATTCATTCTGACGAATTTTAAATTTATGCGTTCTCAACGAGCTGTAACTGACCTTCATCACTGGTTGAGTAATAAATTTTTTGTTGTTGGAGAAAATTCAATACATCGCTTTTTCGATACAACACCTTGCGTCCAATTTTTAAATAAGGAACACCACCACCCGCCCAGCGGTTACGTTCAAGTAACTGGGTGGAGCAGCTTAATACCGCAGCGATTGTTTGTTGATTAAAAAGCGCAGAATGTGGCGCAGATTCAAATTCGTTTAATAAATGTAAACGGGATGGTTTTTGAGCAGACATAGGGATCTCCGCAATTGGTTATTCATTCAGCATAATGCCGACCTGTACCATCCTTGGAGATGAATTCAAATGCCTATCCGATTAGACTTGGACAAATAATTGATATTCACTAGCCTTTTGGCTATAAAAGCTTCTACTTCAAGCTCGGAAAAAGTATCTCGTATTCCCTCAAAGATTGTCAAGGAGAAAAGATCGTATTCAAAAAAGTGTTATCGGATGATATTGATTGATGCTGAAAATAGTTTTTAAAATCGTTATGGTGCAATTCGCTTAAATGCCATGGAGATATCAAAACCACAAGCATGCGCGTATTTTTCCAATGTTTTCCAGCTTGGATTGCTGCTCCCTTTCTCCAGTCGAGAAATGTTTCCTTTTTGTGTTCCCATGCGATCCGCAAGCTGCTCTTGAGTTAATCCCGCTTTTTGACGCATCGAAAGTAATGAGTCAATCAATGCAAATTCTGACTCTAATGCGTCATAGGCTTGCTTTACGTCCTCATTTTTAAGTGCTTTCTCTTTTAATGTTTTAAGGCTCATAATTTTTCCACCTCGCGTTTTCTCTGCAAAGCCAAATTCAACTCCTGCTTTGGTGTTTTTGCACTTTTCTTTACAAAAGCATGTAAAACCATAATATGCTTACCCTTCATATAACAATAAAGCGATCGGCCAATGCCTTCCTGAGCTTTTGCACGAACTTCAAACAAGCCATTACCCATCGCCTCTGTATGGGGTGGCCCAAGATTGGCGCCATGCGTTTCAATTAACTCCAGAAGCTTAAGCATTCGAGCCTGAATTTTTGGAGGCATTGCCAAGATAGCTTCCTCTACAGACTCATTATAAAAATCAACAGTCCAATGCACTTAATTTAATCCCAATGTTATCTTATATGATAACCCAATGTTATCTTTTTTTCCAGTTTGATGACGCTTTACAACATATTAGTTTCCAAGGAGGGTATGTAAATATTTTCGGGTGGCAACTTTGCCATACTTGGCAGATAGTTTCATCAGCAGGACTTTATCAAACTGATCGAGGTTTTTAGCAATTTTTGAATGCAATTGGCTTACATCTTCCGTTAAATATTTCGCATTGTTCAATAAGTCCACCAATAAAAATTCTTTAGTTAGTTTAGTTGGGAAACCATTATTTGGGCGTTTAAAAGAGAAAACTCGATTTCCAAGCCTTTTATCCTCATGGCGTTCACTGTTATAAACAACTACTTGGTTATAAAGTTGTGTCAGGCCTAAACCCAATTTATTGTAATCATTCCATGAATACATGAGAAAGGGCTTATTGAGAAACCCTTTAACAAGCGCCTCATCAGTCGGTGGTAGTAATCCAAAACGAGAATGCTTTGGTTTGTAATATAAACCTGTTGCTGGCTTTTTGAGTTTGTTTGCTTCCACTAAGGTATTGAGATCTCTATCCAGATTGCTTGAAAAGGGCAACAAATCCTCTCTCCGGTAAACGTGGCCGGCTTTCATATGGGAATATAGGTTGTCACGCTTTAATGTATTCATGGTTATATTATATACAGGAAAAACCGTCATTGCTAATAATTTTATTAAAATTTCATGTAAAAAACTTTGTTAGTTGTTATTAATTGATTTTTTTCATGCTTGAGGTAACTGGCGATTTTATTGTTGGCAATCGCTTGGCGTTCATACAAAACTCCATTGTTCTTGTGGAATGGGGCACAACCTGTGCCCTAATTAGTAAATCAGGATCTTTCTTCCTATCTCCAATAGCAATAAGCTAACATCATTGTTCTAATAATATTGATAATCCAATAAAAAATTGACAAAATGCCGCTCTTTTAGACTTTTATGAAGCCAGTGATTCGATTCAAACAAGAACATCGACGTTTATCATCTTTTATTCGAAAGCTCCGTGATTATGAGTTGGTTGAGTAATAATTATTAGCAGAAAATACCCTCTGTATTTGCACAATCTGTTACTCGTAATTTTCCATCTTGCGCAGGGAGTTTCAACCGGTGACAAAAAGTCACGGGGTGCTTTGACTCTGCCAATAAGTATTCGCTTCACAACTATCTGTTAATATTGCTGCGCAAACATATCCGACACCAAACCACCAGGCATCATCACAACCAGTTTGACATTTTTTAATCACAACGGCAGTTCTTGATCCAAAATACTCTCCTAATGGGTGCTAATTTTTCACCACCTGATTAATGCGCATACTAAGGTAATTGGTGCACAGCTTGTGCACCAATTTTAAAATCAGGATGGATTTGCGCAAATATTCACATGCGTTTGAGGTTATTCACTGAATAATCCATGCAATTCTAGGAAAAAGTAACAAGCCAAACTCTTACTGTAAGAGATTTTTTGATACTTACACCTTCACTCTAGATTGTTATAATGATTGGATGATTGAAGTCCTAGGCAAGATCCAAATTTCTGCGAGGCTGTTATAAAGCTACAAAATGCAATTAACTCAATAAGTTCATTATTTGAAAAATATTCTCTCATTTCTTGAATCTCTTCCTTTGGAATAGAGGTATGATCTATTGCAAATTTATTTGCAAATCTTAAAGCCATGCTTAAAGGAATAGATTCTGGATTTTTATCAGGTGGTCCCGCCTTTAACATACAATATTGGCAAAGATTCTTGAAAGCTAAAGCTCTTCTAATTTATTCAAGAAATGCTGATGAAAAAATAGTGCTTTTAAAAAAAATTTCTTCTAGCTTTACCCACTGATCCAAAATTTCCGGTGCATGTCCCATTAGTTGTTCAAAAGGTGATGTACCATAATTAGATAATTCAATATATGACATTCCTATCCCATTATGATTTATTCTTAATTTTATATATCGGAAGATTACTCTTCTTAACGTATCCAAAGCATCGCCTATTGATGGGTTACCCCATCCTCATCTTGCCACTAATGTTAAATCCCACTAATAAAATAGCATTGATTTAGATTTCCAAGATTGGCAATTCTAACTCTGGGTATACATATTAACCCTTGAGCTTCTACCTCTGGAACAATACTCTTTTCAAGAATATCAAGTAATGCACGTCCTAACGCTGATTTCATCGCAGCTCGCTTTTCATTTTCCATCCAGTAAAGCTGAAGATAAACTTTAGTTGCTTTAGGGTTGTCAAAACCAATGTAAGAAAATAACTCCTGAATTACCCCACTATGGGCTGTATTGACATCCATATTGGGTACGCCTTGAAGAGTCTCATGAATCTTCTTGAACAGGTTTTTGAAGTTGATTATAGAAGTGTTTATATTATGTGAAATAGTAAGGGTTAATTGCGGCATTATTTACTTCCTACTGAATTTAAATCAAGGTTTCTCAAGTTCTACGTTTTAACAAGAATTATTTGACCAGAAGGCATACCCCCTATTAGCGAAAGTGTAATACGGGACTTTCTCCACATTCCCATTCCTCATCAATTATTCCTTGTTTAATATATCGATGAATACTTGAATAAGGTCAATCCGAGGTTGTTAATCATTAGCTTCAATTTTAAGATTGTAACCGTGCTATTTAAATCTCTTTATTCCACATATCTTTATATCTTAATTTGTCTTGATATAGAAACAAATATCTTTTCAAAAAGAGACGCGTGATTAACTAAAATCAAGGAGAAAAAAATGAATATACAACCAATCATAGTCTGAGGAGAAATTGTTTCGTGTAAAAAGACCACCCCCATAATAACCCCTGTTATGGTCATAAGATAGGTAATCATTGAGGCAAAAACTGCACCTGCATTTTGGATCAACGAACAGTAGAGATACAAACAAAATCCTGATCCAATAACTCCTAACCATAACAAAGCGATTATTTGAGGTATATCTTGTGGCATTCCCCAGTAGTTAATTGAGGCTTCCGTTGCACATTTGAAAATGAGCATTGTCATTGCAGAAATGAACGCCGATATTGCTGATACAAGTATTGGATCTTTAGTACGAGCATAATATTTGAAATAATTAGCAGTAATGCCGTATGAAAGGGCTGTTGCTAAAAGAGCAATAAGTTCAACAACTGAACCTTCATAAATACTAACATCTGAATTAATAATAATTATTCCAATAAATCCAAGCACGATACTCAATAGATTCAATACACCTAATTTTTGTTTCGAAGAAAAAAACACCATACCCAATATTAAGGTGCACAACGGTGAAAACCCATTAATAACAGATGCTAATGAACTGGATACAGTGTTTACTGCAAATGTTGTCAGATAAAATGGCAGCGTCATGTTAAATGTTCCGACTATTATTCCATCCAGAATTAATCCACGAATGTTATCAGTTTTTAGTTTAAGTAGTTTAGCCAAGATAAAGAGAGAAGCTGCGCCAACCGCCATTCGATACAAAACAATTTCAGTTGGCGTTAAAGACACCAGTAATATTTTCATTAAATAGAGTGAAATACCCCATCCTAACGTTCCAAGAAACAAAAAACTAAATAAATTTGCCATGATCTATACCTAATAATGATTTTAATTGAATAAGTAACTGCGGGAACGACAAAAAACCTGCCGCTTCGTTTAGATGCCCACCTTGAGAGATGATAATTTTTCTAGCCTGTAGATTGTTTGCAATAAAATTAAAGTTACTTCTTGATACGTAAGGATCGTTACTTCCGTGGTAGCAAAAAAATTGTTTGGATTTATTGATTATCGAATGCCAATCAAACGGATTTTCAAAAAAACTCTCATTAATTTTATCGAATTTCGGTATTCCGACAGTTCCTATAAACGAACCTGCTAAAATAGTGTTAGATACAGGCTGATTGGCCTGCTCAAGCCACCGCAATAAGAATGCCGCCCCCAAGCTATGTCCGATTAAAATCGTATCATGAGTAATCATTGGTGATACTGTAGAATTAAATAACCGAAGCCAGTTCTTTAATTCCTGAGCATTTGGCGTAGGCAGTTGTGGAACGAAACATTCAATACCTAGACTCTCTAATTCAGTCGTCATCCAATTGAACCAATTTTCAAATGGATGACCATAGGCACCATGAACAATAATAACATTAGATTGAGACATTCGATTCTCCCTCATTTTTATCAGTTAAAATGGATGTCTGAATCAATATCATGAAGCATTTTAGATAGCTTATTATAATCATCACTTTTAGCAATGACATGCCCCAAGCGACGTAAGGGTTTAGGAAACTCTGGAATTGCCACATGAGCTTTATAGTAAATTGCAATATCTTCAACAGGCTGCAACTTCGCTGTATCCATACCTGTTACTGTTGTAAACATATCAACGTGGGGACGATAAAAAAAACGAATACCCGCATAATTATTTTTCATTTCTGCTAAGGGTAGTTTGATACCAAGATAAGCCGCATAAACATAGTCAAAATAATTAATATCCCGAGATAAACAAAGCAAATCGCCAATCTTATCACCTGCTAATCGGGCTGCAATTTCCATAAGTACTGGTTCCCCATCACGTCGCAATCGCACTTCAGCATGAAATGGACAATGATTAGCCCCCAGGACTTTTATAACCTGCTCAATATAGTATTGAATTTTTGTATGCAACTGCCGTTCAATGGGAGCATTAACAATATGCCCTATTTCGATGAACTCAGATTGATCTGAAACAAATTTTTCTGTAGTACTAAAATGGGTAGCAACACCATTCTGCACTATTCCTTCCAAGCTGTATTCTTTGCCATCAATATACTCTTCTAATAGTAAAGAATTAGATAACTTATGCCCCCACAGAACATCATTGCCATTTAATATCCGGCGAGCAGCTTCGAGCAATTCCTTTTTATTTTTAACCTGCTTAACGTGAACGCTTCCTGCGGCATCAATCGGCTTACAGATGGCCGGAAACCCAATATAATCTATGGCTTCATTAATATCATCCAGAGAGGTTACTAAGTAATACCGTGGACTATTCAAACCCGCTTTATTTAAAACAGTTCGCATGAGGTCTTTTCTTCTAAGATTCAATACGTGCTTGCAATCAATCCCAGGTACTTTCAATAAGGTACTGACCTTTGAAGCAATAGGAACAAAATATTCAAAACCTGGAATGACCGCATCTAGTGACATATGCTGCTGTAATGTGCCTGCAAGCTCCAATACACTATTATTATTTGCAGTATCTATATTGATACTCAGTGCAGCATGATTTAAAAGCTCATCAGGCACCACTCTAAAATCACAGTTGGCTGTTAAAACAATAATATTGTACTTTTTTTCAAGCCCTCTCTTTAACAATGAAAGAACAGCACCATAAGGCTCTATAAAAAGAATTGTTTTTTTTGTCGAATCAAAATTTTTATATCCTTGCACTATTAATTCAATGCATTCTGGTTGTGCCGTGTAGTTAATTAAATTAGTACTCATTTAAAATTTCCCTATATTATTTTTTACGCAATACATAAACTGGCTCAAACTGACAATACGCATGCTCATGCGGATAAAATACCTCCTCAATGTGGAAATAGTGATTGAGTAAACGCTCAAATGCATCTTGGGGAGGGCAATAAAACTTGCTATTACATCGCCCAAATGTATCCACAAAGTCAAAACTTGGTTTAAACTGGTCTAGTTGATCGATTCCGAGCTGTTCAATAGTATTTTGCCACCCCATAGCATAAGAATTAGTGTCATAGCAGATAAAATTTAATCTACTAGCCAAGTCATATTGAGTCCTAATTCTTCCATCTTCATACTCACGTCTCACATCATTTATTTTATTCGTTATGAAGCATTCCTCTGGTTTCACTAACAAATGGCAAATGAATAAACCATCCCGTTTAAGAACACGATGGGCATTAGATAAGAACAAGTCAAATTGAGTCCACTCCACCATATTAATCGCATCATCACCAATGAGGAGATCACATGAAACATCAGCAACACCCTCTAAATTAAGCCAATTGGTTACAATGAGTTTCTCATTTGCAGCAATGGGAGCCGCAGCCTTTGTTAAATAGCCCATGGCATGAACGATTAACTCAGATTGATCCGTTAAGGTGACCTTTAAATTTGATTCCTGAAAAAGTGATCTGATTTCTGGTGTTCCACCATAAATTAAAAATGAATCCTTATTAGAATTAGATTGAATTAACTCCTTATAATAAGCACAAGTACTGGGTAAAGGTCGCACGGTGTATCCCGCATATTTTTTCCATTCTTCTGCAATTACTTTTTCATTTGAAACAAGCATGTAACTCATCATCCACCTCACGCAGCTTTTTTCATGATTAAGCTATTTAATAACTGATCATAATATTTTTTGGTCGAATCCAGTCGCATATAAAAACCCAACCAAAAATCTTGCGTTTTATATGGTTTAAGTAATAATTCTGGTATGACTACATGGTTAAGCCATCCACTAGCGTGCCCAATGTCCACTAATTCGTGTTCTGTGTAATATGAGTGATCGATATTATGCGAACCAAATATTCTCATAATACCTTTTATTAATTTGTTATAATGAGGAGGATCAAGCATCTCTGTTGCTGCAAGCATGCCAAAGTACTTCGTTTTATTGAAAGGATAGATAGAAAAGTAATTGAATAAATTAATTCCAGCCACTCCTTCCCAGGACAGGCTCTCTAAAATTTGTTTTCGATCATAGGTTATACCCAAATCGTTTAAAAAATTTTGAAACAATACGGTATGAAACTTTTCAACACGTCCTTGGCCTGCCTCATCCCAAAGGTTTGCCATAATTTCTACCTTTGTTTGATCAGAAACCCCTATCACTGCTAATGCTAAATAGTCAAAGAATTCCAAATTCATAATTGATTCGCTATAGGCGAATTTTTTGAGTTCCTCAAGGCTGGCATCATGCATTAAATAATCAAAGATAGGATGATTAAATACCTCATGTTTTTGCAACATATCTATAACAAGAGATTCATCTTTTACAATTACATTGCAATCATATTTTGTTAAAAAATAGTTCTTTTCATTTGCCATCCATGAAGATTCATATTTTTTAAACTCATGAAATATTTTATTATCTACTGGTTTATCACCAAATAATATTTGATGATAAATTTCATTCATAAACAGATGTATTTTCTTTAATTCTTTTCCATTGTAATTTTGGAAATCTTTTTCTTTTTGGGTTCTTATATAATATTCATTTTTCAAACTGTTCATAATTACTCCTTAATTCAATTAACAGTGTTTAAACTTATTTTTCTGGATATGTTGGTTAAAGCTAAATTAGCTCCGTTTTTTTCAGTTCCTTCATGCCCTGCCTTTTATTAAGATTTAGCGTAATGTTTTGCAACACACTGAATGACATGCATCGTTTGTGCATAATTTAACCGAGGGTCTAATAGACTTTTGTAGTTTTTCTTAAGGTCGCTTATTGATTCACAACGAGATGATTTATAATCCATGCACTCAGTGACATTCTGATGTGTTGCTTCAAGATGGATGGCATTAAGTTGGCTACCCATCTTTCTATGAATAAAAAATGAATTTTTGATTTCGTCAACAATGTTACTTAGTTTTCTAATCTTTATTCCCGAACTTAGAGTTTCAGTATTTCCATGCATGGGATCACAACTCCATAAAACAGTGCGATCTGTTCTTTTCACTGCATCAATTAACTGCGGTAAAATGTGATAGACATTTTGCGCTCCTAATTTAGGAATAAGGGTGATACGTCCAGGAACATAACTTGGATCTAATTCATTGATGATCTTTACAATACTCTTGATAGGGGTATCCGGGCCTATTTTCACGGCAATCGGATTTGCAATTTTTTTCAAATAGTTAATGTGCTGTAAGCTGCTCACTGTCCATTTACCAAGCCATGGGAAATGTGTTGAAAGGTTGTAATATAATCCTGTTCGTTCATCCCACCGAGTTAATGATTGTTCGTAATAAAGTAAAAATGCTTCATGACTTGTATATATTTTTTGTTCTGGGTTTATTCCTCGATTCCATTGATTAATCTTACGATAAATAGATGCTGAACAATTATAGCTCAACAACATCCTCCAAGGGTCGGGACGTCGTTGAGTTTCTTGAGACTGATTAATCATGTCACCAAAATATGAATAGATTCTTTTATTCTGGTAAATTTCATACTGATTGCTTCTAGGCTTCGCATATTGCCCTGCAATCCGACCAACCTGGATAACGCTACAGCCAGTTTTCTGATGAAAAAATGTGGCTAACTGATGAATAAAATCTAATTTCGCATGGGTTGTGTCTTTGTCACACTCATAAAAACTTTCGGCACAGTCACCCGATTGTATTAAAAAATACTCCCCTACCGATGCTCTTGCTATCAATTGACGGAATTTATTAACCTCTTTGATAGATACCAATGGGGTTTGAGACTGTAGAATATTTTGGATGTGTGCCAGTTCATTAGTGGAATGATAGAATGGAATAACTTGACCATTCTGGATTGTACGTTGTTGGACTGATTTAAGCATATTTACATTTCCTTGTAACTTAGAGATTTACTAACAAACCTTGATTCAAAATGCTGTTATAAAAACTTCAATTTGAAGATGGGATTTAATCATTTAACTTCATGAACTTATACTGACAATTTGTCTGAACTAATAGTAGAGTAAAGTTATTTTTTTGATTAGAATTGGGGCACACTAATTAATTTCTTGTACCAAAATGTTAGCAATAAAAAAAGTTTTTTGGACTGATATCAGAAACATCATGAAAACCATTAATCCGGTTTTTTTTGAACTAGTTGATAAACTTTCCCCAGATAATAAATTTGCAATGTATCTCGTAGATTATGGTTATGGAGATTTGGTTGGCGATGATGATGGGATATTTTTGCCAACTAAAACAGGTCAATATGTTCGTCTTGATTCAGAATATACTCCCCCATCGATGTTAAATGATTTGGCTTATGGTTTGACTAATAGTCCATTAGGAGTTTTTTTTAATAAATCATTTGAATGGTTTTTAAATACCTCAGATGAGCAAATTAACCGGACGTTTCCTATATATATTGATCCTCCAGGTACATTTTTTAGTATAGGACATATTATTAATTATGGTTATACAGCAACCCATTTACCAAATGGGGTTCTTTTTGTTACAGCCGGTTCAAAATCAAATTTTATGATTCCCAAAATTGGGTGTGGAGTTATGCATTCGCGAATACAAAAGAATCATAATATTACAAAGTCGGCTCCTCGCTCTTATCATGAGCATGCTGATATATTTCAAGATATAGTTAAAAGTAACGCTGATAATAACGGTTGGAGAGCGTCTGTATTATATTTTTCTGAAAATTGGATTGAAAAAATTAGTAAGGACTCCGCATGGCAGGAAGTTAGAGATTATTTTTACAGGATTTCAAACCATCGATCTGAATATGCAGTAAATAGCGATTATTATAATCACGTTTATAGAGTTACCAATAAAAGGAATAATTTAAAATCTAATTTATTAATCTATGAAACAGCACGACATCTTTTTGAGATACTGCTAGGCGCAAAACTTGGTTTTGCGCCTGCAATGGATGATGAATTACTCCCATTATCTATTATTCAAGAAGTTTATTCAGAATGTTATAAGTTAGAATATTTGCCCATTATAGCAATACCTGCATATTATAATTACCAGGATCCTAAACCTGTTTATTATTCTCTTCAGTATCCCTCTCTATGTAGTTATTCACCCAAAGCAAGGAATGCATCGACTACCCTTTCAGATCTTATCGCTTTAATTGATGTTGTTCATAAATATCAAAAGGATTTCACTTTGCCGATTCGGGAATGTAAAAATACTATCCTTGAAGAGGTTTCTAAAATAACCAGGTTTAATTTTTATCATCCAACTACTGAAGAAAATAGCGTTATCAAATCACCGGAAATTATTCCCTATCAGGATGAGCGCTTCAGAGGTGAAAAGAGGTTCCCTATTAATGCATCCTTTTTTAAAGGATGCATTTCAATTTTTTCAAATAGTATTTAATTATTTTTTGACGCTAAAAATAAAATAAATAGGAAAAAACCAAGTATTCCGGCTAATATCCAACAGGCATTATAACTATAATACTCCATGAGGAAACCTGATAAAACAGGGCCAACAATCAGACCAGAGGAATAAGCACTTCTCCATGCACCAGCAACCATGCCTTTACGCTTATTTCCAGCTGACTCATAGCATCGTACAAAGGAAGTAGGCATAAATAACATTTCTCCTAAAATAAACGTCAAACAAGCCATGATTGCACCTCCAATACTATTAACTATCAATAATGCAAATAAGCCTGTACCTAATAATAATCCTCCCATTGCTAATTGATGAGGTATTTTCAATGGGGATACCATTTTTGTTATTTTGACCTGAAATAAAGAAACAATAATAGGATCTAACCAGAAAAGGATTGCAGTGATAGTAAAACTTGAAAAAGTTTCATTTAAAAAAAGTGGGTATGCAATTCGTTGCTGGGCATAGATAATTCCAACTATAAATACAGCACTGATAGTGACGTAAAGTCGTTTATTATTCCCTTGTTGATTTGTTTCTTTTTCTTCATAAGAGGAGTCTTCTAATGAGTTTTGCTTTACATTTAGATATTTCATGGTATTCAGTGCAAAAAGGAAGAAAAATAGGCCAATTACTTCAAAAATCTGACCGTAGTATTGCGCTGCAAAAAACATAATTAATAGTATAGAACAGCTATTACCAAGGTTTTCACTGACTATTTTCATACTTTGTATAAAGCGAAGGCTATTTTGATCTTGAGGAGCGTTTTGTAATAAGAGAGTATTGTTCGTGGCAAGAAAAATATTTGTTGCAAAACCAATTATGAAAACACAACCTGATATAGGCAGGAAACTCATGCTTTGAGGTAAACAAAAAAAGCCTAATCCTAGAAAGAGAAAACTGCCAATTATAATATTTTTATTATTGAGTTTATCTGTTATGTAAGTAGAACATAACGCACCTGCTAATGCTCCAAATCCAACGATTGACCCAACCTGACCGATTTGTAATTTTGTTAATGGTGTTGATGTTCCTAAATATAATGATAGATAGTACGCAATCCCTCCTGCTACACATTCCAAGAAAGAAAAAAGAAGAAGTAAATAGCAAGTTTTTGATAATTTCGGCAGTAAACTTAATCGATAAGACAGTACAGATAACATATTTTTCCTTAAATAATTAGTAGATTATTCTATGAAGTTATTTGTTTCAGAATATCTAAATTAGGTTTCCTTTGAGGAAGAGGGGGGATATATAATGTTGAAAGTGTTCCAATGTTTTGATCTTCAATATCATATAATGGGAATTTATGTATTATTGGTTCAACACCTGGGTACATTGACGCCTCATAAAGAATAGATATATGGTCGTCTGGGTAATATTTTTTTAATTTGATTCTTAGTAATTCTAAATGATTACTTTTTTGATTTGGTTTAGGTACAGAGCGATTGCCAATCATACCTGGCTGCCAAATACAAAGATGCACTGTAGGATCGATAATTTTATCATACAGCAATAATTCTGTTGCCTCTACATGGAAACATCCGAATTGTCCAGGATCAATTTTAAGATCTGCATAGAGGCAATTTTCAACAGAAATACCAGGTAAGACGATTGTTTCAATCGATTTTTTTTGAGCTATAATTATAGACTGTAAGCCTGGATCTGCGAAAACTGCAGGGTGCCCATAAAGTACCACCGTAATAAAATTATGTGTTTCCAGCTCAGTAAGAATTTTATCCCTTATTTTATCATAAGAGATCTGTCGATCATTTTCAGCAAAATATATCGGATCAAGAGATTCTGACAATTTTGAATAACGTTCTATCCATTGTTTAGTAATAGGCTCGTTAACTAAATACAAAACCTTATCTGCACTGGTAGTGTAAGTATTAAATTCAACTGTGAAATGAGATATAGATTTAATACCTGAACCAACTAAAGCTAATTTCTTAATGATAAATCCTTTTACTATCTAACTACCCTAGACATATCAGCAAATTGTTCAGAACTATTAGATAAAGTCATCCTTATTTTTTGATTATTTTTAGCCTTAATCGTATCAAGCAGGCCAATCGATTGAAGAATGATATCTTTGTTACTGGAAAAGATTGCTTGTTTAGCCAAGCTTTCGAATTTAATCAAGATGCTCATAATATTCACTCTTATATGCCCTCTATAAAAGAGTATAAGTGATATAGAATGAAAAAACCATATAAAATAGTTCCCTCAGAAAAATCAATAGATTGATATCCTTACGTATAATCAAGAAACGCTCAATATAAACTACTGTTTCGATATTCTTCAATTCTATTTGTCAATTAAAGAAATTTAATCTTTGTTAAATGTGAGAAAATAGAGTGCGCCCAAGGTATAATCCCTTCGATAATTTACCATGGTAATTTCCCTTGAAATTAGATATGAAATTTATATTGGAATTTACTTTAAATGCCTTGTTATCTCTAATTGATATTATTTTTTATTTTTAAATTGAAACAACAGAACTAAAAAGCAAAAAGTCTCCAAAGTCCCAACATGAACAATTCATGCCGGGACTGTTTTAACCTGGTATTAATATGGGTGCCCCCTCGTCCCTTTTGTCCCAGCATTTTTTATAAGTCTACAATAGATTGAACCAATCAATCCTCTTTTGCAGACTCATTTAACTCTGCTTCAATTTCTTCAACTGTCGGTAAACTGCCTTTCAAATCCGTGAGAATTGATTTAGACAAGGTATATTCTGAAACACCTATAGGTGCACTAATGTTTCGCAATGCATATTCTGCAATGACTTTATTTTTTGATTTACATAGCAAGATTCCAATCGTTTGGTTATCTCCAGGCTTTCTTAATTGATCATCAACAGCTGCAAGGTAAAAACCCAACTGTCCTGTATGTTCAGGTTTAAATTTTGTATTTTTCAATTCGATAACCACAAAGGCTCGTAACTCGAGATGGTAAAATAGTAGATCAACAAAAAATTCCTGATCATCAAACGTCAAGGGCACTTGAGAACCAACAAAGGCAAAACCTTGACCGAGCTCAATAAGAAAGTCGCGTATATGCGTAATTAATGCATTTTCAATAGAGCGTTCATGAGCATTGCCTTGAATGGTCAGAAAGTCAAAGTTATAGGGATCTTTTAATATTTCATTGGCTAAATCGGATTGTAATTCGAGTAAGTGCTTGTGGTAATTGGAGGTTTTATTGTTGGCAATCGCTTGGCGCTCATATAAACCGCTCTCGATTTGCATTTCAAGAATGGTTCGTGACCAACTATTTTTTATAGTTTGTTCAGCATACCATTCTCGCTTAGACTCTTCTTTAACCATCTGCATCAAGCGCACAATGTGCCCCCAAGGCAATTGCGAAACGGGCTGTTTCGCAAATTCAATTTGAGGATACAGCTGGGCAAACCGTCGCATGTATTCAAGATTTCTTTTAGAAAACCCCTGCATTTCAGCGAATGCTTGTCTCATATCATGTGAGAATTGCTCAAGAAAATGCGAACCCCATTGATGGTTTTTTTGTTTCTCGATCAAATCAGGCCAAGCTCCCAATAAAACTTAATCAACTCACTATTCGCAGCCAGTGCTGCGCGGATCTGAGCCGTCTGTAACCTTGTTTTGATATCGGTTAAAAAATGTTTGTAATCTTGGTTTAAACGTAATACGTCATCTTGAACCTTAATTTCTTTACTCATGAACTGCTCCTTGTGGTTGGATTGTTATTAGTGTTGCGGATGGTTGGACACCCATGCACTTTAAAAAATAATCGGTAATTTGTTGCATTGGTTTTCTCAACCGTTCAACGTCGGTCACGATATATCCAGCAGTAATATCGCCGTTCATTTTATGGTTCATCAAACGCTTTAAAGCATAAGCTGAGATATCCAATCCCTCAGCAATGGTAATAAACGTTCGTCTTAAATCATGAACTGTAAAATGATTTACCTTGTGAATCTTCATATTGACCAGCCGCAAAATTGAAAAGGGCGCGCAGTAGACGCATGGCTAAATTGGCGTAAGCCTCTCCATGTTCTTGCCCTAATTTTTTATGATGTTTTGCAACACTATCTTTGGTGATGCCAAGAAGGGGTTTATTAACCCAGCCTGCAAATCCTGTGGCTAATACCTTTTTGTAATTATAAAGAGTATTGTGCTTTAACGATTTACGGACATGGATGTAATCATTGAATACATCGTTTAAGGTGATTTGACGCATTTTTTCAGCACGCTTTTCGGCAACTGGATCCATTCCTGTCGCAATTTGCCCAAGTAGTTTTTGGGCTTCCTTTCTTGCCATCTCAACTGTCAGTTCAGGATAACGGCCTAAATTCGAGACAGTTTATTTTTTATCAGTTTTTCAACAAAAAAAGCCTTAGTTCCACCGGAGGTAACTCGGATACCAAATCCCTTCATTGCGTCATCGTAATATCGCTTTTGTGCCGTTCTTCCCTGAGTCGTTGAAACAGGCAAAGGTAGTTTATCAACGGCTGATTTTGTTATTTTCATTTTCCCTCTTATTCAAACGCGTACACTGCTTTGCGGTGCGATATTTTCGCATGAGTAGGCGATGTAATCGCTGTTTAAAGTAATAAAGTGCGGCAATGACAGGCTGCTTTTGCAAATAACGTTCTCGTTTATTTAATCGTTTTACCGTCAGATTATTGGGATTGGTTCTCAATGCGGCCAACAGACCTCGTTGATATTTCATTTCAGGGTCAATCTGCTGATAAGTCTGCAAACAGAATTGATTCAATAAACGAATTACATAAAAGCGAGCGGCAACAATCATGGCATTGGGAAAGTAACGCCTGATTAGCTTGCGGTAACTGGAGCTTAAGTCAATACAGACTACCTGTACTTTTGAAGCAGAAGCAAAAGAACAGTTTATTCAGCGTATCATCCACAACAATGCTACTGCTACTCACGACATTAGGTCTAATAAATTTGACCTGGAGCAGGCAAAACAAAAAAGTCGCAATGCCATGTCAGCAATGAGTTTTGATGATGGCTTACAAGCAATGCTTGTAGCACAAATGCTGTCTATTCATGAATTACAACAACGAACAATGGCATATGCTAATGCATGTGATGACTTGGAGCTAAAGAAGTATTGCACTAGTACAACAGTAAAATTGGCTAATTGCTTTGTTCAGCAAGCAAATATCCTTGCAAAGCTACAGGGGGTTGGGGGTCAAAAAATCAGAGGTAAAACTCGTTCCCATATTCATGGAGTTGCTAAGGGCTCAGGAGCACCGCGTTGTAATGCCAATGCTTTAAAACATGGCGGAACAACTGCTAAGGTTAAAGCATTTCGGATTGAAATTAGAGGTATTGTTCAGCATAGAAAGAAGCCTATTAACGAATTTAGCTAGTTAAATACAGGCGTCTAGGCGTTAGTTTAAAAATGAGCTTTTATCTGACCTGAGCTTCGCATTCAGGCCAAATAAAAGAAATTGTGAAATTAGTGCAATCCCAAATGTGCAGAGGCTTCACTCAAAATATCTAAGCCTGCTTTATTTGCTCCTTCTGCCATTTTTTGTTGGTTAGCAAGGCTAAAAAATAATACATGATGCGCATGAGAGCTTTTAAAGCTTTCTTCGGAAAAAGAAGGGCGACCTTGCAGTTCATTTAGTTGTGCCTCTACTATCATTCCTATCATTGAGAACCATTGCAATGGGTGTCGTAATAAGCTCATATCCGCTCCCTCTGGGATTTGACCTAATAGCATAAATGTAGATAATTCACTTAATTGAAGCTCATTTTTTAAGAAAATATAAGAAGGATGATTGTTGATAAGTTTTAAAAATAACTGCTTAGGGGTTAAAGTAATTTGAGATTTTTTAATTTCCTCTTCAAATGTATTTTTAATTAAGAGTATTCTTTCTAACTGCGCTCCTACCGCTGCAGATGAAAAAAGTTTTTTCTGGTGGTGATAAGCAAGTAAACGTTCAGGATTTAGGGAATCGATGGTTTTTTCTATAACTTCCTTGGTGAATGGAACATTTGCTTGTGGTAAACCAGCTAACCATAAACGGATAGGAAATACATTTTCAACATCTTTTTCAGTTATGCTTGCGAGATTCGTTCCATTTGCAAGAGGAATTTTTTTTGTAATATTGTAATTGTCTTCCGGCATAATCCTTTCGTGATCGATGCTATGAAGTATTACTGAATCATTTGAACCATCGGTAAATAGGGTATTTCCAGGATTGGCGTCTTGAGAGCCTAAGATAAGATGTAATAAGAAATTTTCTTGAAATGAAGGAAGGCTAATTTTTTGTACTATATTTTTAGCTTGGACACGCTGTTGTCTTTTCTGTGATTCTGTTAGGCCACCAAGAACAAGTTGCCCCGGCAGAACTACAGGCTCATTAAATAATTGTGTATAAACTTGTAGTCCATCTAAGGCATTAGGTATAAGTTTTTGGACATGTAATAACTTAAATTGTTCTTCTTTTTGCGCTTTAGTTCGATAAGCTGCAGTTTTTAAATTAAATACGAATTTTGCAACTGCGTTTTGTACTCCAGGACTATTTGTTATATTTCTTTCAGGCGACTCCTCTCTTCTCTCATCTATTAATTCTCTTATTTTTTGTCGTGAAAGAACTAAACCTGTGTTAGGTATAGAAGGCTCATTCTCATAGTCGTGTAATACATCTGTTCCAGTAATCGTATTCGATGGAATCAAGCCTCCAAATCCGAGAATCTCAGCCATTTCACGAGCTGCCACTTCCGAAAGACCATCTTTAGCTGCAACAGTTTTTACATATAATTGATTGGATTCGCTTGTTGCTTTAACTGCAGAATTACGGCGATAGATGTCATTTGAAGCTTTGGTGATATTTAATGTATCTTCAGTCTCGAAAAGAAGCGGTGTATCTGCTGCGGCTTTTTTCATTTTTGGCGTATCATGAGGGAGATTTAAATGAGCTCCTGCAAGCAATTCTTCAGGGCAAACTACACGGCGGTTTAGATATAAATCAATTTCTTCTTTTAAAGCTTCATCAGTAGTTTCTGCCTTAAGCTGTGTTAATCGCTGATTTTGTCTGTTATAGAAAAAATTAGAGAGTTGAGTAAACAAAGCAATTGTCCCACCTACAATTAGAGGAAGTGCGACAACCAGCCCCCATAATGGTGGAAAAAATACAGCTGCTGGAATAAGGAGCAGGGAAATTACTAAGGATACTAAGGAAGCTCTAAAGTAATGTCGATTATTTAACTGAAAACAGAAATGCCAAAAACGATTGTATTGAAACACTATTATCCCTTCTAAAGATTTGGATCAGATTAAAATGCGCGATATTTTATCAGAAGTGCTTAATAAAACAAAAGCCATCTTTGATAAACAGGTGTAACGGATTTCTTTCTCATAGCATGCCACTTTAAAATACAATACCACTCTGACATCAATTGGCCTTTCGGCGAACCAATTCAATTACGACATACAAAAAGAAATAGACGAATTATTAGAAAGGAATAAAGTCATTAAGAACAACTGAGGGAATAGATAATTTAACCCATATGTTTTGCACTTTTTATAAAATCAATGTGGCAGACACCATTGATTAATATTTTATCATCATGCAAGTAAATTCACATAAACATGTTATCCGATATCTCAGAGACAAAGCGGATATTTTGGGACTAGCGCGTCATTACCAGGTTTTAGCCGTCCCCACCCTGGGTCATGAATTTGGGACATATTGGACTCAGTTCATTAGTGTGATTTGACGTTTTTTTCAGCACACTTTTCGGCAACCGGATCAATTCCTGTCGCAATTTGCCCAAGCAATTTTTGAGCTTCCTTTCTTGCCATTTCAACTGTGAGTTTAGGATAACGACCTAAGGTAATGCGAGACAGTTTATTTTTTATCAGTTTTTCAACAAAGAAGGCTTTTGTACCACTGGAAGTAACTCTGACACCAAATCCCTTCATAGCATCATCGTAATAATGTTTTTGTGCTGACTTACCAGGAGTCATTGAAACGGGTATTGGTAATTTATCGACGACTGGTTTCGTGATCTTCATCTTGCGATCACCCCCTTCTATAACTGTTATTTTCAATAACAATTACTAGGATTGTTCTAATTTAGAATAGCATCAAATCTATAGTATCTTCTTCATTTTCCTGTAAAGGTACATTTGAGAAAGTATTAATTAAGCTTCTGAATATATGTATTAAAGAGACAATAGGAATCATGGCAATAGTTAATGCTATAGCCAGCGAATGTCTTAACACTTCGAGAGGAATTGCAATTGCCCAAGCGATTCCATTAATAATGGGTGTATTTTTTCTTTCTTCTAACCAGGTATCAGCAATTAACTTACGTGCTACCAATGGAAAAATTAAAAAATCCAATGCGCCTTTGACCCCTGTTTTACGAGTATAAACAGCATGGATTTCGGAACCTACGATTACAGGGATCAGATAGGGACGAAAAAAAACTGTCATTATTTGCTCAAACAAATTTTTTTGAGAAGCGGGAGGTGGATGATCATAATGATCTCCGACCAAACATGCATATGTTGCATCGATAGTTTCATACCAGCATAAATCTCTATTCCACTGTAATTGGATAAATTCCTGAGTTAACAGATCTGGTATTTCCTCAGACATTAATACATGCAGCAAAGGCTTGTTTCGATAGTTAATACCTGATGACTTGGACAAAGGATTTAGCGCTTTAAAAAAATGAGGCATAACGCTTTATTGTTTAATTTATTGATAAAATGAGAAAATTATAGCAATCATTTCTAATAGATACTATATCTCAATTACTGCTTGCTAATGAATGAAAAAAATTAAATTAGATGTAAAATTGGAGGCAATTGAATTTATTTAGCAATTATTTACCCATATTGATAAGCACAGTTCTTTTAATGCCAAGCCAAGCGATCACAATACATCTGAAGAAATGCTTGTAGTTAAGGCTTTTAAGTCAAATTCTATCTTGTTCTAACTTCATCACGTTTAATACAATATTTAATCCATATGCTACACTAAATATAGTTTTGAGTTTATTGCGTAGTTCGGTGGGTAATCAGTTGCAGTTTTTAAAATATACTGAAAAATTAATATAAAGAAGATCAATTATTACATAGGTGAACAGCAAATTTTAAATTACGGAGAATAGTATGAAAATAAAAGGAATTAGAAGAGCTTTTATATCTACGTTCTTGATGTCAACTTTAATCGCAGCATCTTCATTTGCCAGTTCTGAAGAAAGCGCCGTTAATAAAATAAATGCGGTTATTTCTCCCAAAATCTTTGAAAAGGCAAAACATAATGAAAACTGGAAGTTCGCATTCATGACCGGTAAAGATGCTCAGGTTGTTTTCATGAATATCACCCCCAAAACGAACCCCAACAATGAGATTGGGATGGAAACTCATAAATTTGATCAGGTCATATTTGTTGTTGAGGGGCAGGCTAAATCGGTTCTCAATGGAAAAAATTCAACCGTTACAGCAGGTGATATGATCTTTGTCCCTCAAGGGATTCCTCATAATTTTATTAATCTTAATGCAAAAAAACCATTTAAAATAATTAGCATCTATTCAGCTACTGATATTCCTGAAAAAGCGGTATATAAACACAAATCGGATATGCCACGAGATTGACCTGGTGGCATTTCGCCCCAGACCTGTTTTTCATAGGAGGTTTGCCGTTTATGCAACATAAAGAACATCATCGAATCGAACGAATTGGCTGGTTGCGTGCGGCCGTATTGGGCGCAAACGATGGTATTATATCTACAGCGAGCTTGTTGATTGGTGTTGCTGCGGCTCACACGCCATATAATGGTATACTTATAGCCGGGATTGCCGGATTAATTGCTGGTGCCATGTCAATGGCTGCGGGTGAGTATATATCCGTAAGCTCTCAAGCAGATACAGAAAAATCTGCGCTACAACGTGAAAAGAGAGAACTTGAGGCAAGTTTACCGAATGAAATAGAAGAGCTAACCACCATATACATCAATCGGGGATTAGAACCCGGCCTTGCCAAAGAAGTTGTAAAGCAATTGATGGCTAAGGATGCTTTAGGTACACATGCTCGAGACGAGCTTGGTATTACAGAAATATCGAGTGCACGTCCGCTGCAGGCAGCAATGTTTTCGGCCTGCAGCTTTACTTTTGGTTCATTATTACCTCTATTAATCATATTTATTGTTCCCAGCACCTATCTTATTCTAACCATATCCGTGATGACGGTTCTATTTTTGGCATTACTCGGAGGGGTTGCGGCACAGGTTGGGGGCGCTCGAATCATATTAGGATCAGTGCGGGTTGTGGTTTGGGGGACACTGGCGATGGTTGTGAGTGCAGGTATTGGTTCACTGTTGGGAATAGCGGTATAGATTAATTCTGGGGTCACCCATTCGAGTCTCGTCCGAAGAGCCGATTTTGGCTAACTCTTAAGAGTATTTTTTTCTTCTTTACTTTTCTCATCAGAACATTGACTATCGATTTCTTGAATTTTCTCTTGTAAATTGGAGCGCCAAATACTGTTTTTAATCAGTCGACCATGTGTTTGCTTGGTCTCTTCCTTTCGTGTTTGCCACTCTTTCTGCCAGTTTTTGTCTTCCCAAAAAGGAGTAACAGGCTTTAATGTAGTTACATCAGAATTTGTTTCAAGACTTACAAACTTAACTGTATTTAAAGCAACTTTAGAAAATTCAGGGCCAAATTCTGTTGCTAATTTATAGACTCTTCGTAGTTCTGTAAGCGTGACCCATTTATCGGTAGGATCGTACTCTCTTTCAGCAATTTGTTTTGGGTCATAACTCGCATCACTTTTCCCCACTACAAAAATTAAAGGAACTATCGGTTTGCCTTCTTTTTGCTTCTTATAATTTTCAACAATTAAGTCGTTAAGAATAAACTTAAAATAATTATACATAGAATAGGGATTATTTTTGCTTAGGTCTGCATTTTTGGTATCGTAATTATCAGAATGAACCGCTTTCATCTCATCATTTTGATTGATGGCTTCACAGAGCTTTTTATAGTCATATTTGCCAAAACCAAATACAACAACTTCGGAACTCTCACCACATAGTTCTCTTATTGATTGTCGATCAACTTTCATATTTATCAAACAAAAAGTTAGATTAATATAATTATAGACTAATTATTAATCTATTTTTGTTGAAAGGCCTTTCTAACACCTCGCTATTCTTAGTAATTATTTTTCTTCTTCAGGCTTTTTATACCGCCACATTCAGTGTTGGAATCGATCTTTTCTGCGCTCCTGCATGCCCCATGCAGATGACAATAAATGAACTTCGTCTCACAACAAAAAACACAGTTGACTTTTTTTGAGCATTTTGGTCTACTGACTTTGATTCAACGACTTCATCGTTGCGTCAAAGAAGTACATAAGGAAGGATACAATTGCTTAGAATATTGCTGTTAGTAGAGATACCCCTAACTGTTGCATGTTCTCCCTATCAAAAAAAATAAAAATCAAGAGCCCTGTCTGTTTATGGAAATTTAAACTAATGACACTCAAAGCTGTTGTACCTATGGAAATTTGAAGAGTACCGTCTTCCATTAAAAAGCGGAATCTTAATAAAAACCAATCAATTGATTTTGGAAGCAAGTCGCTGTGGATAGAAGATGGAAGCAAGAGATTAAGGATAGACAAAATGATGTCGAAAATTAGACTATTTAAACCATTACCTCAGAGAAATACCACATCTGTGATTAAAGAAGTGCATGCTGAAAATAAACCAAGCCTTCTCAAAGGCTCTTATACTGGTCAGCGATGGCGACACAAAAGCATGGAAAAAACCTTGGATTGGATCACTGATTTAAAAAGATCAGAGGAATTACACAAGCAAGCACAATCTAATTTAAACCTATGGGCCAAAAAGAAATCAGCTTCTCCAAAGTTAGTTGAAGTAGTTCATAAGGATTGGGGGCTTGCAGCGCTTGAAGCAACCAAAAAATATGGCGTACCTTATTCGGTACTCAATATGGCAAATCCGCAGTTTCCTGGAGGCGCTGCCCTGGAGGGCGGAAGTGCCCAAGAGGAAAATATTTGGCATCGAAGTACCTGTGCTCAATCTTTATTAGACAATATGATTTATCTAGATGAGAAAGCCAAGGCATTTTGCTACCGTGACCCAGCAAGAATGCTTTTAGAAGCCAAGATAAAAATGACTGCGGAAGAACTTGAGGCATTAAAAAATCACAGTGGCGAAACAGACTCCCAAGGATATAAAGTATTTTTTAGCCCAGAATCCAGGGTCTGTTTCAGAGGGCCTGAAATAGCGTTTCCTACTGATCCTGAAGACTTTACACCAGCACACTATATTGCAGATAGTGACTTGAGTTACGCCTTTCTTCCTGAGTCAGATATTTTCCCATTTTATGAATTAAGATCAGCAGCGCCGCAACTTTCTTCCACACCCCACGCCTTGGATCTTGAAACCAAGGAACAATATATAGCGGATCTAAGAAGACGCATCGCCGCCCAACTCGATACATTAATTCTTGCAAAACAGCCCAATGCAATTTTAGGCGCCTGGGGTTGTGGGGAATTTAAAAATGATCCTGAAATAGTTGCCAAGGTATATAGTGAAGAAATTGAGAAACGAGCCCATTTCTTCGACCATCTTGTGTTCCCAATAATTAATACAGGATCACACAATAACTATGCCATATTTAATCAGCAACTCACGGGCATAAAACTTGGAAATCCACGTTCTGTTGGTTCAGATTTAAGCCTTGATTAAATGATTGTATGACATATCAAAAACCGTTTTAAAGGCTTGTCCCATCCAAACCGCTAAATGTTCAAGGACTGAAACTTTAGCGGTGTTTTCCTTATATCTGCCTTAATTCAAGCTACACTTGTTATATAACCTTATTTAAGGAAATAGTAAGAATGAGTAGCAAAGCACCCGTTGTAATTGGTGACGTGAAAATTAAGCCGGGTTACCGCAAAACTGTTTTATTACCCATGCCCAAATTATATGACTGGACGCCAATCAGTTTGCCAATACATGTCATTAACGGCGTGGAAGAAGGCCCCTCGTTATGCATTACTGCAGCCATTCATGGGGATGAAATCAATGGAGTTGAGATCATCAGACGCTTCTTGAAAAAAAAGGGATTAAAAAATATCAAAGGAAATGTCATTGCGATTCCTATTGTCAATGTATACGGTTTTCTATACCAGGAACGATACTTAATGGATCGAAGAGACTTAAATCGATCGTTTCCAGGCAGTTCAAATGGTTCACTTGCCTCCATTCTGGCTGAAATTATCAGCAAGCAAATTTTATCTCAATCAACTCACGCGATTGATTTACACACCGGCTCCAATCATCGCTTTAATTTACCTCAAATTAGAGCAAATCTTGATATGCCAGGTGTTGAAGATCTGGCTCTTGCTTTTAATGTTCCAGTCATTCTGCATTCAACATTCAGAGATGGTTCCATGCGAGAATATGCGAATGAGCAAGGTATTCCTATTTTGGTATATGAAGCAGGAGAGTCTTTGCGTTTTGATGAGTTATCCATCAGAACGGGTATTAATGGTATTTTGAGTGTTATGGGAGCCTTAGGAATGGTGCAACCGGGACGATACAGAGTAAAAAAATGTACCCCTACTGTATCCAGGAACAGTTATTGGATAAGAGCTCCTATAAGCGGCATTTTAAGACACATTAAAAAATCAGGAGATCGGGTCACCAAAGGACAAGTAATTGCGATTATCGCCAATCCAACCAGTACGGAAGAATACAAATTAAAATCACCTCTTTCTGGCATTATTATTGGTGAAAATATGCTGCCGCTTGTGCATTCAGGACAGGCCTTGTTTCATATCGCCAGCTTTGAAAAATTAACGGTTGTTGAAGAGCAGCTGGGTAATTTGCAAGAAGCATTTGATCTGAGTGATTATGAAGAGTGACTACCTCAAAAATAATCCAGCCACAATCGTAATAATGCAGTGACCGCTTGGGGTGATTCCATAGGTGCCATATGGCCAGAATCCTCAATAATCGCCAATTTTGCATTGGGAATTTTGTCTGCCAACTCGGTATGAACGGCCAGAGAAAAATTTTTATCCTGGCGTGCATGAATGACTAAAGTAGGCATCGCAAGTGATGCAAGGAACGAGCTACATTCTTCGCGAGCTAACAGGATTTTTTGCTGAGAAAGAAAGGCCTGTTGGCCAACACTTAGAAACATGGAACGCACTTCCACCTTAACGCGGTCATCGTACACATAATGATCTGCAAGTGCCGCAGCAACTGTCTGAAAATTGCCCTGCTCAACTTTTTGTATCATTTCTATTCTGTTTTGATGTTTTTCTTCGGAGTCTTGTTGCGCAGAAGTATTCAATAAGCATAATTTTAAAATGCGCTCCGGAGCCCTCCTGGCAAGTTCCAACGCCAACCATCCACCCATCGAATGTCCTGCCAGAAAAAACCTCCCTTCAACATGGTTTAACACCCTTTGGAGCAAATCCTCAGTAGTGTTGCCATGTACCAAGGGAATGGTTTGACAACTCACCAGATCTTGCAAATGATGTGTTTGATAAGCCCATACGCGATGATCCGACAAAACACCTGGTAAAAAAACCAATGTTTTTTTTGACACCATAATCCCTCATTAAGAAAAAAGTTTTTGTAAATCGGAACACCAAACATGTTGGCATTGATCATTCATTACAGATAATATCAATAAAAAAAGAGAAAAACAGTGGATAAAATTATCCCTTTTTAATCCTAATGAAGGTTGTGTTTATGGCCAATAAATCTCTGGATACTTATTTAAGCTTATGCACCCAGGTCTATGATCTGAGTAAGCCGCATCCGCCACAGGATGCCTGGAATTTTTATTTGAGTTATGCAAATGAGACCGAAGGGCCTATATTAGAGCCCATGTGCGGTACGGGACGTTTTCTGCTTCCTCTGTTGACGGAAGGGTTTGCGATTGAAGGATTTGATGCCAGCCAATCGATGCTGGATGCGCTACACGCCAAAGCAAAAGCACAACAGTTAGACCCCAAGGTCTGGCATGGGTATCTTGAAGAGCTCAGCCAGGCAAAGCAATATGGACTCATCTTTATTCCGAGCGGTTCATTTGGCTTAATCATTGATATAGAGGTGATTAAACAATCGCTAAAGGTTATTTATCATCATTTAAAAGAAGGGGGTGTTTTCGTGTTTGAAACGGAAACCTCAAATGCTGTGCCTAAAGAATTGGGTATTTGGCGTGGTTCGCGTTGGCATCATGCCGATGGACAAACTATTTTGCTCAGTCAGCTGGCCCTGCTTGAAGAATCCCTTTGTTATTCGATTGGCAAATATGAGTTAATTGAGGCAAATCAACTCATTAAAACGGAAATCGAGGAATATAAGATTCGTCTTTATGATGACCCATCTCTTTTACTCGACTTACTTCAGGATACGGGTTTTAGAGAAATTCGTTTGCTCAAAGCATTTGATAGGACCGCATCGCCTGACAGACAGGATGAGACAATTCTCTATGAATGCAGAAAATGATTCAGCGCTTCGTTGGGCGCAAAACTACCTGAATCAACAGGGTTATTCCATACAAGGAGCGTCTAAATTAATACAAAACACCTCCTGGGCCAAGGTATATCAATTGGCCACAACAAGAGGCTATTTGTATTTAAAACAAATCCCAGAAGCATTTGCTATTGAGCCTGATTTATTATTATACCTGCGGAGTTTTTTCCCTGCCCTGGTGCCGGAAGTACTTGCCCACAATCCAGATTTGCGCTGTTTTTTGATGAGTGACCGAGGAACACCACTTAAAAAACAATTGGCCATCAACGTTCAGCTTGATTTAGCCAGAGAAGCTCTTAAATCCTATGTGGTAATCCAAACGGGACTTATAAGCCAAATTGATTCGCTACTGGCACTTGGAGTACCTGATTGGCGTTTGGCGAAGCTCCCTGATTTATATTTAAAATTATTGGATGACGCCGAGTTTTTGATCCAAGATGGTTTCACCTCAAATGAGCAGCAACATCTCATCTCGCATCACTCCAGGTTTGCAGCGCTTTGTCAGCAGCTTGCCCAGTATTCTATTCCAGAAACAATAGAACATAGTGATTTTCACGAAAATAATATCCTCTATCAAGCACAACATCTTACAATTATTGATTGGGGTGAAAGTGTTCTTTCTCATCCTTTTTTTTCTTTAATTTCTTTTTTGATGAACATGATGCACACTCATCAAATGAACGAGCAAAATAAAATCTATAGTCAATTACGTGATAGCTATTTGGGTCATTGGCATGCTTTTGAATCTCAGGAACGCTTGTTGAATGCATTTGCTTTGGCAAAACGTTTAAGCCCAATCAAATACTGCTTAAGTTTTTATCGGTTGACTCAATGTCCAGGATGGGAGGCTGGCAAACGTCATCAAGGGCGGATAGCACATGGGTTACGTACATTCATCCAGTCTGAGACAAAACAATACGCTCATTCCCATAATAAAACATAACGTATGCCTGGTTGAAGCAAAGCGTGTCTCCCCCGGGCTTGCTGCCATCATGTGCGGGCTACAATCTGGTTTCTTAACCTGAAGATTTTTTATCACTTATAGCACAGCTTTTTCCGCCATTTTTCGAGTCTATCAGTCCTGGTAATCAGCAAATCAGCGCGATAAAGGGTAAAGATAAACCTCTAACAATATCAGTACAAACGGGCGTGATCTCGAATTAGTGTCTTGTCTAAGTCAACGATTCCAGTCCGTCGCTGCTCTTTACATCACCATATTGATAAGTAGAATCCATTTGTTTATTGATTAATCGTTCACCCCAGGAATCCCATGCAAGACAAACTTGAGTTTAAGAAATTACCCCAGGAAATAAATGATGCTATAGCTCGGTTTTTACCAACAAAAGATTTGCTTAATCAGGTTTTAGTCTCAAAGACTGGCAGTGCCCCTTTTTTTCAACCGTCGCTCGAAGTGCGCCGTTTTTTACATCATGTTGTTTGTGGGGAGCATGAGAAGGTTAAATCCATGCTTGAGAAGGACATCCATTTACTTTATAAAAAAGGAGAGGTAACGGATTGCTCAGGCCGGAGCTTCGAGTCTATCAGTGGCTTTGAATATGCACTCTGGGCCTTGGATAAAGACATGTGGGCACTGATGCTTGAGTGCATACCCAAAAATGAAGAGGGTAAAGAGATAATTGCAAGATTATTGACTCAATATAAGAAGCTAGAAACACAGGGCGTTTCCTACAGCCTAAATGGCAAAACCATCACGGGGGAAAAGCATTTTGATTTTGAGGAGACGATCATCAAGGAGTGGAATATCCAAATTGATTCTATCAATGCACCAGAGCCAAAGGATTGGAATGCCATTAATGAGCAATGGAGAAAAGGGGTAGGCTATGCACAAAGGTTGTTACCTGTTCATGTTGTTCATTGGTATTGCTGTGAAATACCTTTTAGTCCTACTCCAAAATTTGGTGAGCAGCACCCCTCGCCTACAAAAAAATTTTATACCTGGATCACCGAAAAATGCGAAGCTTGGTTTCATAAAGATTCTAAGTTAGGCCAAGATTTTGCGATATATAAAGGCTCGCGTCGCGGGGCTCATGCGAGCGGACACAGCGCGCCCCGCCGGGCGGGCGGATGGAGCGATTTAACCGCCATGAAGGCCTTATGTGAAGTAAGAACAAATGATTTTATCAATCTTAACCAGCAGCTTGAAGAGCAACTATTGGTGGAGAATCAGGCCCAAGCCGCGCAAATTTGATTGATTAAGAGCAACCAAAGCAATCCCTGTGTCCTTGGTGTTATCCAGGGTTCGCGTTTCTGGATATTGGAAGCCTAGGAAATGAAATCTTTTTTGACTGACTTAGGTTAGTAAATACCATCAATTACTCTATCAAAGTTACGATTAAGATTACTCATTTTCTATGAAATTCGAATCGATGAGATACCCCTAAGAATGAGAGGTATCTCTTTTTAGATTTTATTAAATTACTGCGGAGTAAGGGCTGGAGCTTCATTCTCAGCTTCTTCTTTCTCTGTAACAGAAAAAAAGTTAGGCTTTTTTTGTTTGTTTCTTTCTTTTAAAATTCGATCAGCATAACCGGTCCATGGGCATTGGCTAATTAGCGCATCTTGATAAGCAACACGCTCTTCTCCCTTGTAGGCGTCGGGATCATCCGAAGTAAGTCGGCCGTCTGGGCCTGTATAAAATATTGATAACTGGCGCTTTAAGCGTGGTAATGTCAGTTCCTTGTGCGGTCTTCCTATATTATTTCGTAGCATTGATGCCTCCTTTATTCTATTTCCTGAAATAGAAGTCCATAGTTTCCCTCAAACGTTATAACAAATCCAGAGCGATGAAACAATACGATTCAATTTGATCAATAATAAAATTACTGGCAAAATAAAATTCATTTTGTTGCTCTAATCCAGATTATTTTATTTAGATATCATTAAAAATTGTAAAAATTTATAGATGCATTTGGATTGAATCATTTTAATAATTTTGAAGATCAATCTATCATTAGGCGACATATAAAAAAGAGCCCTGCAAAGACCTCTGATTTGGGACGCATAGAAACATCAAAAGAAAACTGCACCTCTATTGTTCCTCAAGGACGTTTTCTTTATTTTTGCAAATGCCTGAGGATGTGGATGAGCAGCCTGCGCCAAACCGCAGGCTTTCGAGAGTGTCTAAGGTTATGCTCGAGCATAGCCCAAAATATGCTGTGTAATTTCCACCGGCAAATTGTGCTGTTGAGCAACGTTTTCCAGGAGTTTTTCTTTTATGCTTTGATGGTAAATATTATAAATCATTACGAAAAGTGACTTGGCTCTATTTGTCTCCCAATTTTCCCCCTGTAACCCAAGTTTCCGCAATCGTGCTAATAGGGATATTTTATCATTATCATTGATGTTGGCAGCATACTTCATAATCAGGTAACGAGCCATATAGGGACTGTCATGATCCAAATGTGCTATCAAATGATGGATAACATTGATACGTTCAGACTCATTGAGAATAGGCATTAACTCTTCTAATAATCGATAGTTTTTAACACAGTCGAGATGAATTAGAAGATTATTTAATGTCTCTTCGAGAGCAGGAAAATGCTGTTCAGCAGACAACCAGTCTCTTAAAGTAAAAAGTGCTTTTAAACGCTGAGCCTGTTCATTTTTTTTAGTGTTTGGTATGGTTCCAATTAAATCAAGCATAAATTTGGTTTTTTGTTCGGGCGTTAACCAATGCTGTAGTGCCGCGATGGATTGGTAGAGCGCTTGCCAAAGATCCGTATCGGTAGTGTTCTTTATTGTATCAATTAAAGCAGAGCTAATACTTCGCTTTAATTCGGATTTTTGTGTCGTGCTAAATTGACACAAGGCCCCACAGGCAGCAATTTGAAAATTACGATGTTTGGTTTTTAATTTAATAACGTCAATAAGAATGGGAACCACCGTTTCATAGACAGGCAGCGGATTTCTTTTTTGCTCTTCCTTAATGAAGTTGATAATGCTTACTTTGACTATTTTCTTTTTTTGGGGATTTTTTAAATAAGTAATTAGGGATTCAGCAACAGCGGTACGTTTTTGGGGGTTGAGCATCGCTTGTAGTTTTATAAGTGCTGCAATAGCATCGCATTTCAGGCCGGGAGCTCCTTTTTTATGAATAAGAGCAAGCAATCCATCATTTACAGCCTCACAGGTGGCCTCGTCTAAGCCCGCGGAGAGATGCGCTATCAGTTTTAAAGCAAAAGGCTTCTTGCTTCGGTGATAATATTTTGCCTTTTGATTAATTAAATCAAACAAATCTTGAATTGCTTTGATTTTGTATTCATCAGATAAATGCCAATGCAAGTGATTCAGTGTTTTTGTTGCTGTTGAGATAGTCTCATAATATTGCTCCTTATCCATCACAAGAACCATGAGATCATCAAAAAATCGGGTCTGCATTTCCATTTTCTCAGTAACAGTACCCATTAAGGCAGCGATAATGGTAATCGAATTAATTATTGCCTGACTCTTCCACTGTAAAAAAGTCTTCCGTGTATCAAATAGCTCGGGCATGAATTCCATAATCATTTGAGAACGTGCATGTTCAATAAGTTGTTTTTGTTTCTCTGGAGACATCATTTCAATGAGTTTAGAAAAATGTTCGTTAATCGGTTTTGAAATAGTTTCCCAACCATGATAACGGATAAAACTCTTAAATAAGTCATAGCATAGGTTTTCCCGTGAGGTGCGAGTCATATTGTCGCCGAATTTTATGAACGTATCGCAAAAATCATTAAAATGACTACGCGGAGGCGAGCTGTCTTTATTATAACGTAACAAGCGGACTATTTTTGCAAGCACATCGTCTTGTATGTCTGGGGGTAGGGGTACGTGTAATTGGTTGAACGACTTGCAAAGAAGGCCACTTAGTGCAACATCAGATACCTGTAAAAATTCTTGGCTAAGAGATGCCATCAACATCGATTGGCAATCGGGGGAAGCGAGCTCACTATACTTATTAATATCATTAAGCATATTAAATGTACCTGTTCTTGATCCGAGCTTTTGCAGGAAGTCTCTGTGATTGAGTAAGGCACTAATACAAAAATCAATGGGTTTATAGAAAATCCTACCCTCCATTAATTTATTTATGGTTTGTGAGATTGGGTATGCCAGTTCATAATTATCATGTGCCAAAAGAAAAGCCAGGTTCTCCACAATTTCTTCTTTCGATGCGGGAGAAATCCAGGCTGTCAATTGCTCCAGTCCAGATATCAAGCTCCTTCTGTCTTCACTATTCATCCATTTTCTTTTTAGTCCGGCCAGGGCGTTTAGGGTAAATAATTGCTGAAATGAGGACGTATTCTCAGGCATCCAGCTTTGAACGGCGGATAATTTTTCAAAACTTCTTTTTCTGGCATCACCAGTGCTATAACTCATTTCAACCAGTAAAGGGGCCACCCAATCCCCATAAGTAATAACATCCCAGAGATTGTGAACCTGTAACTGCTTGGCTAGCTCTTCAGAGAGACCATCAGTATAGTGCCTGTACAAAGAAAAAAAAGCGCATAGTATTTGTGTAGCGCCTTGTTTTATATCCAACTTCTCAGGATGTAAATTCAGATATTTCAGTAAATAATAAATGGCAGTATCACCCGTACGATCTGATGCAAGTTCAGGATTTAATAACTTCAAGCAATGTTTGGCGAGAATGAGATCTGTTTTACGGCCGGGTAGATCAAAAAAAGAGGAAGAGAGAAGATGGGTATTTATTTTATTTATATAGTCCTCTAATAATCTAATTAGGACTTGACTTGCGTCTGTTACTATTTGCTCACAATGAATTGCCAGTATAGTTTCGGCCGCTATTTCATATTCTTTTTGTAGTTCATGCCCCTCTTCAGAATCAGAATCCAGATCGTCGAAGTATTTTGAGAGTTTGGCAAGCAATTTTTCACTCGTTCGAAAGAATTTTTTGACTGGTTCTTGTATGTCATTTTCTCCCTCCTCATGCATCCCATGCTTCTCCTCTTTACGAAATAATCACGAAATGAAAGAGCCTAACTAGATTGATTGGCAAATGCAATCGGAATCCACTCGAATGACCTTCAAGTGTTCCAGTTTTCAGTTCTTCAACATTTAAGCAGTACCCTAACTATTTAAGGGTCTGAAAAATAACCCACATGCATTGTTCTTTTCCTGTTTTAATGATCACAAAGCCATTTTTTGTGCGACATGAAGATTTTTTATAATTTAACCTGTTTGCTTCAATGGCCTTATATTAATTAATTCATTTTTTTCATTTTTTTTTCACTGCAAAACAAAAACCTTGCAAATTGTCTATAATTATTCTGTCCCGATAATAAAAGTGACAGTTTTGGCTTCATCTTATTTAAAGAAAGAATGAAATTGTATTTTGAACTTCAACCATGAGGACAAGCAAAATGGATCTAAGTAAACGTATCGAACCTAAAACCTGGGCTTTCATAGAAAAAATCCAGAAAGCTGGGGGTAAACCGCTTTATGATCTTCCGGTACAAGAAGGAAGGGCAATCTTTGACAAATTACAAGAATTGCCTTTAGAGAAAGAAAAACCCGAAGTGGATATTGAAGATCGTTTTATTCAGCATGCGAATGGCAAATTAAACATTCGGATTGTTCGTCCTAAAGGCTCAAAGGAAAAACTTCCAGTAGTTATGTTCTACCATGGAGCAGGTTGGGTTTTTGGTGATTGGCAAACTCATGGTCGTCTTGTCCGTGAACTAGCGGTTGGCGCACAGGCTGCAATTGTATTTGTCAATTATTCTTTAGCACCTGAAGCACAATATCCAACGCAAATTGAAGAAGATTATACCGCATTGAAATATGTTGCGGAGCATGGTAAAGAATTAAATCTGGATACTTCTCGTTTAGCTGTTGCAGGTGATAGTGTAGGTGGCAATATGGCCGCAGTAATGACGCTTCTTGCAAAACAACGCGGTGGTCCAAAAATTGATTACCAAGTACTTATTTATCCTGTGACCGATGCAAATTTTGAAAATGATTCCTACAAAGAATTTGCCGATGGACCATGGCTTACCAAAAAAGCAATGGAATGGTTTTGGGATAATTATTTACCTGATAAATCAAAAAGAAATGAAATAACAGCCTGCCCCTTGCGAGCAACTACTGAGCAACTGAAAGGATTACCCCCTGCGCTCGTCATCAACGGTGAATGTGATGTATTGCGAGATGAGGGTGAAGCTTATGAGCACAAGCTTAATGCCGCGGGTGTGCCTGTAACTGGGATTCGTCATCATGGCACAATTCATGATTTTTTGATGTTAAATGAGCTAGCCGATACTCCAGCCTGCCGCAATGCCATTGAAACAATTAATAGTCATTTACGTATGCTTTTTGCCCACAAGCACTAACCCATACCGCGTGAGGGATACTGCACTAGAATAGTATCCCTTTTATTTTTGATTAAGACAGTTCAAGATCGGATAGTGCTTTTTTATTTTCAGAACCGCTTTTTTTAATTCCTGTAAATAAAGGCTCCTGATATCCTCCTGGAACCCCATTTTTGGAAAAAACAATTTGCCATAACTGGTTGGTGCGTGCACGAAAACTACCGGCGCATGCCAATAAATAATAACGCCACATCCGATAAAAACGCTCGTCATATTGTTCTTTTAATCGGTCCCAATTTTGTTCAAAATGTTCATGCCAAGCCATTAAGGTATGATCATAATAAGCACCAAAGTTGACCCAGTTTTCCATGATAAATACTCCTTCCGAAGCATGGCTGATTTGCGCCATGGAGGGAATCATGCCGTTAGGGAAAATATATTTGTTAATCCAGGGGTCCGATGTTGTTTGAGTCAAATCACCGCCAATAGTATGTAACAAAAACAAACCATTGTCTTTGAGACAATCGCGAGCCTTTTTCATATAGGTGCGGTAATTTCGATAACCGACATGTTCAAACATCCCTAAAGAAACCACGCGATCAAATTGTTCATTAACATCACGATAATCCTGAAAGCGAATTTCAACGGGTAGGCCGGAACAATTCTGTTTTGCATACTCAAATTGTTCTTTGGATATGGTGATGCCGACAACGTTAACTCCATAGTGTTCCGCAGCATATTTTGCAAGCGCACCAAAGCCACAACCTATATCTAATACTCGCATCCCGGGTTCAAGTTTTAATTTCTGGCAGCTCAATTCCAATTTATTTAATTGTGCGGTTTCCAGATCATTCGCGTTCTTCCAATAACCGCACGTATAATTCATGCGACTATCCAACATGGACTTAAATAAATCATTTCCCAAATCATAATGTCTTCTACCCACTTCCAGGGCACGTGTTTTAGATTGATGGTTAATCAGCTTAAGCCAAATTAATTTTGGCCATAGCCATTTGTCGGATTTAATTTTTTGATCGAGTTGCGCCTGAAGAACACGGGTAAAAAATTGATCGAGACGTTGACAATCCCACCATCCATCCATATAGGACTCACCAAGTGCCAATGAGCCACCGTTAAAAATACGTGGGTAAAATGCTTCATTTTTGATTTGAATATCCCAGGCTTCGCCCCCATTAGGCGTAATTCCGGCTGAATGCAAAAGGTCCGTTACAATTTCTTTAATCTGTTGATTCATTGGTAGACTCATCCCTTTGTACTACACGCGTCAAGAAAATATTTAGTGAGTAATGATTAGCAAACGATATTACCCTACTTATCCTATAACCCCAAATAGCAAAAGTACTCATACACTATGCATTCACAATGCATCTATTGCAAACAATTATAATCAAAAATATCCAGGATAAACCTATAATTTATTCGATGATACATTTTGATTAAACTCATGCTCCTCAATTAGAAATAATAAACGAATTATAAAAATCAAGGCATTATGAATTACCTTATCATCAAGGGAGTAATTCACAGAACTTACGATTGCTAAACGAGCAATGGCATCCGGGTAGAGACAAAGCGATAACCCGGACCCATTAAAAAACATCATCAGATTTTATTAATAACCACCCGTAGCGCTTGCAATTTTAAAGTGGTACTGTGAATAAATTCCTCACTATCAACAAGCTGCTTTTTGTAAAAAGCAATTTCATCCTCACGTATCGAGGGATTAACGCTTTTTAACGCCTCAAGTCGATTTACTTCTTGAGAGATAGTTTGTTTCATCTGTCCAGTAGCCTCTCCCAATATCTCTTGTAGTTGTGATTCAGCTACTTTTTTACTTTGCGCCAATATATTCTCGAGCTCCACATGAATCTGCTGAATGATTGGGTATCCTAAATGACGTTTCACAGGCTGGCACATTTGATTCAATTGCGTGTAATCCAAGATTTTGGAAAGGTTTTTCCCTGATACATCCATGAGCACACGAATTGGTGTAAGCGGTAAAAAACGGTCCAATTGCAAATATTTTGGCGCAACACAATTGGCTGTGAAAAAGGATTCCAAAAACAATGTTCCTGGTTTAATACTTTTAATAGAAATAGTCGCTAAAGTTGCATTACCCAGCTCAGAATCCAGGATCATTTCCATCGACTCACTGACCATAGGATGTTCCCAGCTTAAGAATTCAACATCCTCACGCACCAGTGCTTTGGCGCGCGAATAAGTTACCGTAACCCCATCTTCTTTTAGCCCAGGAAAATGGCTTGTTTTCATATGATCCGTAGGCCGCAATATTTCCGAAAATTCAGAATGGTATTCATGATCGATGCCATATTCCTGAAACACTTGTGCCATATAATTTTCCAAGCCCAAACAATTTTCCTCTGCTTCAATAGCCGCAATCAATGCCTCTGCTTCCGATGTATTGCAGGAATTTAACTCCAACAACCGATCTCGTCCTTCATGCAGTGCCTGATTAATTTGTTCCGCACGTGTTTTTGTTTGGGCAATCAGCTGTTCTAGTTTTTCCTTATTTGTATCTACCGTATCAAGAATTGGAAGTAACTGCTCTTCAAATTCTTCATAGAGGGTAAAACCAACAGAGCAACTCTTGGTAAATAGGTTAATCCCTTCGTGATACCAGCGAAACAATTTCTCTTGTACGGTATTCATCAGATAAGGAACATAAATTTCAATAGCATGCCGCTGACCTATGCGATCAAGTCGACCAATGCGTTGTTCCAGTAAATCGGGGTTTAATGGCAGATCAAACAAGACTAGATGATGAGCAAATTGAAAGTTTCGACCTTCACTTCCTATTTCAGAACAAATAAGCGCCTGAGCACCATTTTCTTGTTCAGCAAAATAAGCGGCGGCCCGATCTCGTTCAATAATCGATAGTCCTTCATGAAAAGAAGAACTGCGAATCCCTATTTTTACTTTTAAATACTGATCCAATGCAGTTGCGGTGTTTGCCTTGGCGCAAATAACCAGCACCTTTTCGGGATACACTTCATTGATTTTGTTTGCTAGCCACCTTACTCGCGGATCCTGTTCAAGCCACAACTCTTTCGCCACCAGTTGTTCGGGATAAAGTTTTCTTTGGCCTTTTTGTTCATCAAGAGCAGAATAAATCGCCGGACACTCCAACGGATTGGCATGTACTCGCCGCTCAGGAAAACCCTGAATCGCAGCACGCGTATTACGAAATAGAACACGACCTGTTCCATGTCGGTCAAGCAGATCTTTAATGATCTGATTCACACTCAAACCGGCTATTTCTCCCAAATAGGTTTCTAATTGAGACTTGTGCTCTGCATTCAAGGCTTCCGTTGATGTTTGCTCCTCATATGTCATCAACTCTTGTACCAGTTTATTGATTTTCTGGTACCCTTCTTCTTCTTTTTTAAACGCAGAAAAATCATAAAATCGAGAAGGATCAAGCAGCCTTAATCGAGCAAAATGACTCGCAATTCCCGCTTGTTCCGGTGTTGCAGTGAGAAGCAACAAGCCTTTGCTTTGGTTGGCTAATTCTTCAATACATTCATATTCAGGACTCTGTTCTTCCTCGGACCAATGCAAATGATGCGCTTCATCGACAATCAACAAATCCCACTGGCTACTAAGCGCATGTTGGCGTGCTTTTTCATTTTCCATGAGGAAATCCAGACTGCATAACACCAATTGCTGATGTTCAAAAAGATTCTCTTGTGTTGTACCGATCTGCATCCCTTCTTCTTCATCTAACTCATAAACCAGTTCATAGCGTTCGGCATCAATGATCGAGAAATACAAATTAAAACGGCGAATCATCTCGACAAGCCATTGATGAATCAAAGTTTGTGGTACCACGATCAATACTCGATTAGCCCGGCCAGTACATAATTGATAATGGAGAACCATGCCTGCTTCTATGGTCTTACCAAGCCCTACTTCATCGGCAAGCAGAACCCTCGGGGCATAGCGCTGTGCTACTTCCCGGGCTATATAAACCTGATGTTTGAGATGGCTGGTTCGTGAACCCAATAATCCCCTAACCATAGATTGCTGAAGTCTACTTACATGATTCAGGGTATCGATTCTCAACTTAAATGTATTTAACTTATCAAGCAATCCACTAAAAAGTCTTTGCTCTGGAGTATTGAGTTTGATAAAACAATCGAGGGAAAGCTCACTGATGCGCTGCTCATTACCCTCCTCATCAACTCCTGTATAAAAAAGCAATCCTTGTCGCTCTTCAACTTGCGTAATATGCATTTTTTGTTGGTTAGACGTAATTACTTCTTCACCTACTTTATAAATAATACGACTCAGTGGAGCACTATCTGTAGAATAAATTCGTTCCTCGCCAGCCGCTGGAAAACTTAAACTCACTTGTCTGCCATTCAGATCAATAATGATACCTAAACCCAGTTGTGTTTCAGTGTTACTTATCCAGCGTTGGCCAATATTAAAAGTCATAAAAAAATCATCTTTAATTGTTAAGTGTGGATAAAATAATCAAAAATTTAAATAAACTCAACTTGACTTGTATTCTTTTTTTGAATAGCATGGCTCGGTTTTAAACAAACTGAGGGGCACACCATGGAATATAAACGCGATAGAAACATTGAGCAAGACTCAGAATACTCACGCACCCAAGATCAATATTACTATCCAAGAACAAAATTTTCACATTCACAACCAAAAAAAGTCTTTCTTGGAAAAGAACCTTCAATCTTTGATGCATGCTTAGGCACACCAAGAGAAAAGGAGGGAGCCCGAGCTGCATTTAAAGGCAACGCTATGGGATTTTATTCAGAGGCTCAAAGAGTTCTCCCTGGTTTCTTCGCCCCCTTGAGAAATAAAAAGGAATTCGCTACTCTCGCAGCTGCTCCGATTGTTTCTCCTGTTATTCTAGTTATTGCTAGTGCCGCATCAGCAATCGCAGCTGCCGGAGCCGCATTAACTGCTTTGGGAAGTTTAGTTTTTGCTGCAGGAGCAGGGTTACATAGTTTACGCAAACCCGAAGCAAAAGAAACGACTCAAGAAGCGCTTATGGTTGCTGCGAAAGCCGGTATTGTTGCTGCTGCTTGTGCTGCGATTACAATTGCTGCTGCTTTATTAGCCGTTGTTTTGACTCCAGTAGCTTTGACATATTTTGTTACTCGCTCTGGTGCAACCGTTGTTAATGCAACTTCTAAGTGCATTTCTACTTGTTCCTCTAAAGAAAATGCAGAAAAAGAAGAAAACGAAGAAAGTAGCAATCATGGCTATGTAAGGGTGCAATAAGTTTACTGATTTAAAGTTGGGCTATAAAGCCCAACCTATCATTTGTAAAAAAATTTTTTTAACTCGCTCAATAATACCTGTTTGCTGAGTCAAATCCCTAGTCGTTCTAAAAACAAATTTTCCTTGTTTTTTTAGGTTATCTTGGTTAAAAATAGTAGGCACAGGAAGAATATTCAACAGAAAGGAAATCGTATGGCTACCAACGCAGAAGAGCTTCAACATCTTATCGAAATTGATATTGCCGAACAAAAACCAACAGAATCCTCCAAAAAAATCAGAGAAGAAGAAATACACTCTCAATTAAAAATTCTCAATGAAGATACAGAACAAGATAAGCTCGAAAAAATTACCATTACTAAAGAAATATTTGAGGAAATTAGAAAAAGTCTACAAGATACTGTCAAAAGCATGGAAAAAAACCCAAGTATTTTTTCGCGCGCCGCAGAATACTGGGGAGAGCTGCCACTTTGGCAAAAAATTATTGGTGGTGTCGCATTAACTGTTCCCACATTAATCATTGGCATCGCGGCACATATTGGTTTTCTCTTAGCACTTTGTGGTGTTACTGCCGTTACTTATGCAGCAGGAGGAGTCATTCTTGATGATCATCACAAATGCAGTACCAGTGCTGTAGAAAGCTTACAAAAAGGAATTTTGGGACTGGCTGATCTTCTTGAATTAACTATTAATGCGCTGGATATTATCCGTAAACAGCTAGCAACAGAAATTCAAAAATTCGTCAAAGAAAATGAAAAGCTTGCAGAAAATATTGAGGCATTAAGCAATCAAATTGATGCAATTGACAAGCAAGTCATCGCTACTTCGAAAGTAAATACAATATTAGGCGAAACCAAAGATGGATTAGTGGCAGTTTCTGAGTCCCTCAAAGAAGGAGTGACCCAACAGGCTGATTTGATGAAACAAAACCAGGAGAAATTGGATCGTATTACGGAAGCATACAGTGCCAATCAAAAGGAATTAGCACTAAAAGTTCTAGAAGTACAAAAAGTAAGATTCGAGCTTGGAGAAGAACTGACTAAAGCGAGATCACTGATAGAAGCACTTCATAGCTCCGTAAGTCAATTGTCACTCGTCGCGATTGGCGATGAGGAAAAACGCCTCGCTTTTCAAAAAAAATTAGATGAATTCATAGAAAATAAAGAAGCAAGTTTTCTGCAAATAGCGGATCGCATTTGTGCATCGGAAGAAAAACTTAAGCTCGTGCAACTAGAATTAGAGAACACAAACAGACGTTATCATGAGCTCCTTCAGATACAGGAAAAGCACATAGATACGCTTAAAATACTTAGTACCCAATCTCCCTCAGAGCAAACTCCGAAAACAACACCGGTTGGCGAGATACTGAGCAATGTGGGGATTTATGCAACGAGACAAGGAGCACCCGTCAGTCAAGCAACCGAAACTCTATCGCCTGAATTTAACTAGAAGTAACTTGATTCATATTCCCTCTCCACATATTTTTTCTAACTGGAGAGGGGGTAGGACAGGCTTTGTAGTCTGAACCTATGAAATGGACCCAGGTTTTCCTAATCCGGTGACTACTTGATGCAAGCTGCTTAGTTAATTATTTTAGGCTATTCTTAGAAATCATAGAGAGCGAAAAGGATTTAATATGAGCTTCAAAGAAAAAGTGGCCATTCTTGGCAGTTCCCGCACTCCATTTGTCAAATCGCAAACCCACTATTTAGGCAAATCCAATCAGGATTTGTTAGGAGCCGCCCTAGCTGATCTGATCAATAAAACCAAAATTCAAGGTGAACTATTGGGTGATTTTATTGCAGGGGCCATTATGAATCATCCTTTTGACTGGAATCTAGCGCGTGAAACTGTCTTGGGCAGCACCCTATCACCTGAAACCCCGGGATTAACCATACAACGTGCCTGTGGTACGGGTTTAGAGGCAATCAACTTGATTGCACTTAAAATTGCCAGTGGGCAAATTACCGCGGGAATAGGGGGAGGGACAGATACGAACTCAGATACCCCATTAATCGGTCAAAGAAAGCTAACCCATTTCTTAATTAAACTTCAACATGCAAAAGGCCTTAAGGAAAAGCTGGGAATTCTCAAAGAATTCCGCTTGGGCATGTTAAAACCTCAATTACCGGAAGTTCGCGAACCGCGAACAGGCCTCTCCATGGGGGATCATTGTGAACTGATGGTTAAAGAATGGCAAATTACCCGTAAGGCTCAGGATGAGTTGGCATTTCGCTCACATCAGCATGCGGCGCAGGCCTATGATGAAGGATTTTATGAAGATTTGATTGCACCTCTCGATTCCTTAAAACGTGATACGATTACTCGCAAAGATACGTCTTTGGAGAGATTAGCGGCATTAAAACCTGCTTTTGATAAATCAGATAAAGGCAGTTTAACAGCAGGAAACTCAACCCCGTTAACCGATGGAGCATCTGTGGTGCTATTAGGCTCTCCTCAATGGGCTAATAGCCATGAGCTGGAGCCACTCGCTTATTTTGTTGATTGTGAGTTGGCTGCGGTAGATTTTGTGCATGGTGCAGGCCTATTAATGGCACCCACGATTGCAGTCTCTCGTTTATTGGCCAGAAATCGCCTCACCTTGCACGATTTTGATTATTATGAAATTCATGAAGCCTTTGCGGGTCAAGTACTCTGTACTTTAAAAGCCTGGGAATCCACTGAATATTGTCAAAAAGTTTTGAACCTCAAAAAACCTTTAGGAAGTATTGATACACAAAGAATGAATATTAAAGGTGGAAGCCTTGCCCTTGGCCATCCATTCGCTGCTACAGGTGGACGATTAGTCGGCGCTGCTGCCAAAATACTCGCCAATAAAGGTCAAGGACGTATTCTTTTGAGCGTTTGTACTGCCGGGGGGATGGGCGTTGCTGCAATTATTGAACGCTAGCCTGGCGTACCCAGCCTAGAAGCGAGTCATTACAAATAAAAACACCACAAAGCCGGGGTTTGCGCTTTACAACACTCAGACGAGTTGATGATTTAAATAAGTGTATAAGGCCTTGCTTCTCCCTGAACTCGTTCACTATGAAGCTCTTTGGCTTTACGGGCAAAAAAATTACTTGCTAGATAGGCGCTAACAGCAACCGTTGAAGACACTGCCTCAGTAGCAGCCAAAGGTGGTTCTTGTTCTACGTCATTCCGCTTAAAGAAAAAGCCGCCGCCATAAGTCGCATTTGCCGCCACATCAATTGTTTTTTTGAGCAACACATTCAAATTATCAAAATACAATGGAATGGTGAAATTACTATCACCCAGATCAATTCCTATTTTAAAAGGCTCGGATATAACCGGGCCATTGTAATGTGCACCGCTCACAAGTTGTTTGCTATGAGGGGGATAAGTAATACTGGGAAAGCTCTTTTCCGAAATATGGAGTACTGCGGCTGTAACTGCATTACTTAGCATGGCATTAGAAACTGCTCCAGTAAACGCTTCCGCGCCTACATATGCATACTCTTTGTAACTAGGCTTAGCAATTTGCATCTCTTTCGTGCGGGCATAATAACGCCGCTCTTCTCTGTTTTGTTGCCAATGGTTAATACTGGCCCCTAAAGTTTTTAAAGCGACACCTGACGCGACACAAATCGCGCTGGCAGTTTGCAGCGTTCCTGCATTAACATAATCAGTGAGGTTGTACGTGGTGCCATTATTTACATGATTATTGTAAGACAAAGGGTACGATTCGTTAAAGCGATAGTTTTCCAAACTTGCCAAGTCAACACCCAGGGTAAAGTTCCCCTCTGCATGAACCGAGCCATAATATGATGCAGTCACATCATGCAAAGAAAGCGCATTAGAAACAGCAAATGCGGCGCCGCCTAGAGAGCATGCCAATGTAGCACAGACGTTCATGGTATCTGCTACTGTATGAACTGTTGTATCAAATACCCAATGAGTTGCCGTCCAAAATTTATCCATCCACCGCATAAATCTACCTTTCTTTAACTATAAAAAAGACTCACTCTATTTTGAATCATTGCAAGTCAAAAGATTGACAAATATCTGTCCGAATTATCAGAACATATCTATTTCAACGGGTCAATATTATTTACCAGCAGGGTTTGGATATTGCTTGAAAGAAATAAAAAGATTGCACTCGCTATCACATCCTAAAATTGATGCAAATAAGAATTTATTTCACTGGCACGGTTAGTAAACAGCCAATTTATCCCACGATTGAGTTCCCTGTATAAACTGTATTTGGAATCGACCATACCCACCCCGATAATTTTTCCGGCCGAGTTTAGCCGGTTAAGGGCTTTGTTACCGATCATAAGATAATGACCCAATACGCCCCCATAATTCTCATTTAAACTAGCATCACAAAATTGATCCACGTTATTATGAACTGCTACCAGCAGCAGTGCATTTTTGGGAAATTTTGACAAAGAAGAAAAAATGGTCGAATTTAAAGTAAGCAAATGATAATGCTCACCAGGAGATAATCCTTGCAAGGATTTGACTAAAGCGTCCTCGTCATAAAAGGGTTCTTTTAATTCGATAAGTAAATGCATGCGCCCCCCATAAGCTGCAATAACCTCATCAAGGGTAGGCACGTCAGGAGCGAGGTCACGTAATTCACTAAAGTTCAAATTGGCAATTGCCCGATCATGTCCCCACAGACGTTTTAGCGTTGGATCATGGTTTACCACAAGCACTTTATCTGCGGTTGCATGTACATCAAACTCAATTCCCCAACAACCCAATTCTTTTGCCAGATCAAATGCGGCACGCGTATTTTCAATAATCCCCTGAGCATTGTTGTGCGCACCCCGGTGTGCAATCAAACGCGCGGTCTTGACCATCTCTAAAGAGGGTTTATCTCGAGGGACAATAGCAAAATAGCGATCCACTATTTTTTGCAATAAGTTAAGTGACACACTGATATCCTTATATTTGTTTACTTTTATTCTAAGCACGGAACATGGAAAACGCAAAAGGAGCTGATTTCTCTTGCAACTTGTGTAAAAATAATAGCCTTTTTAATTGATGAACTGTATATGCCTTTAATTACTACCGAAATTGATCGGGCTATTCGCGATTTAAGAGCAGGGAAACCTGTAGCCATTCCTACAGAAACTGTCTATGGATTAGCCGCACCTATTAATAATGAAAAGGCAATTAGAGCAGTTTTTGCAATGAAAGATAGGCCATTGAATCATCCTTTGATTGTTCATGTTGCCTCCAACTGGGATCTCAACACACTAGTCGAAGATATTCCTGCCTATGCCCAACAGCTCATTAAAAAATTTTGGCCAGGCCCTTTAACTCTGGTGTTGCATTGCAAACGCGAGCAAATTAATCCATTAATTACCGGTGGCCAAACTACAGTAGCGATTAGATGCCCAGCCCACCCCATAGCCCAGGAATTATTAACCAAATTAGACATCCCCTTAGTCGCCCCATCAGCCAACCCTTTTGGGAAGGTAAGCCCCACCACCGCACAGCATGTTAGTGAATCATTCCCTAACCAGGAGTTAACCATATTAGATGGAGGCCGCTGCACAGTAGGGATTGAGTCCACCATCATTGATGCGACTCATGCAGAAAACTATCAGATTTTACGTCATGGACTTATCGATGAAAAAACCTTGGCAAAAGTAATTGCGACACCATCATTTAACCACGAAAACACCCTTCGAGTCCCAGGAAAACTGGAAAGTCATTACCAGCCCCAAAAGATCCTGTACTATTTTACCTCCTACGAAATACTTGCAGATTTTTGCCAAAAAAATCCAGATAAAATCTACGTTATTGCAAGCGATCGACCAGCAGGAACCCGCGAAGATCATTTTCATTTGTTAGAAGATCATCCTGAAAAAGTGGCCTTTGACTTGTATTATCAATTAAGAAAAGCGGATGCATCCGATGCCCAGATTATTGCAATCGAACTTCCTCCAACTACAGGTGAATGGCAAGGAGTAAGAGAGCGTATTTTAAAAGCCGGGACTCCTTATTGCAGTTAATCTGGGAATGATTACCTCATTTAATCTGAAAAATCCATTGACAGAGCAGCAAAATATGAGTACCTTAGCGCCACAATGCCGAGGTGGTGGAATTGGTAGACACGCTAGCTTCAGGTGCTAGTGGGGGCAACTCCGTGGAGGTTCGAGTCCTCTTCTCGGTACCATTTTTTACTGACGTGGTCTGATAGAAGCGACCAACCCAGGGACACAAGAGATTAAGCTACAAAACCTTCCCAAGTAACTATTTGATTTCGTCCATTATTTTTAGCCGTATATAAGGCTTCATCAGCACGCATAAATAAAGAATCTGTATCGTCACCCTGAATAATATTGGTTAAACCAAATGAAACCGTAACAGGAACTCTATTGCCTCGAAAAAGAAAATGGAAATTTTCAATTTCGCAGCGCAGACTTTCAAGTTTTGCTTTAGTTTGCTCTAAAGATAACCCTTCAAAAATAATAACAAATTCCTCACCACCATAACGTGCAAGAAAATCGATAGAACGCATTGAGTCCTGAAATATAGACGCGATTTTCATCAAAACTTTATCTCCTGTAAGATGGCCATATTTATCATTAATATTTTTAAAGTGATCAATATCCGCTAGTGCCAAAACAATATTTACTCCAGTGGTTTGCCAACGAGAATATGCTTTTTTGATAGAAATATTATAAAAATTTCGATTTGCAATTTTAGTAAGTGTATCTAAATTGATTTGTATGCTTTGGTCTAAAATAGTTTTTTTCATTTGGGCATTTTCTTCTTCGAAACTCATCATCTTTTTTTGTAACTCATTAATTTGACTTTCATAGGATTGCAAACGTAAATCTTCTGCCTCTTTATAAGATTGAATTTGACTGCTGATGCAATTCAAACTTTTATTTAAGTAATCAATTAATTGATCAATTGATGTTGCACTCGACATGTTTGATTGAATATTATCCAGTGTAGTCTGAATACCTAATTCCAGTTTATTTCGTTCCTCTTTTGAATTTTTATTATGTTCAAATGTTGTTTTTAAATAATTGTTTACCTGAAAAAGTTGAGTGGTAATCTTTTCAAGAAGAAATTTAAGCTGACCTTGCTCTTTGCCAAATAATTCTATAGCTAGAATTTTTATTTCATCGATTACCTGAATTAACAGGCTAGCATTCAAATTATGCTCTAAGGTTTTTTCTATAGCTACTAGTTGATTAGCAAACTCGGGAGGAGTTTTAAGGCAGTGGAGAAGCTCCCGTAAATGCTCATTAATCTTTTTAGACAAAATCGTCAAATCAGAGTCATCAACTATTTTTTCGGAGTTCTTTTCTAATAAAGTATTTAGCGCAGAAACAACGGAACTTAATTTTTGCTTTATTATTATTGCATCAACATCATCATTGATTACTTCGTTAAAAAAACATACCTTATCATCCCAATCACTACTAAATCCCATTTGCAATCGAGCCAATTCAGATATGCCTTTGCGAAGATGCTTAATCTCATTTTGCATAGTGTCGCAGTTTTCTTCGTAGAATTTGATTGTTCTCACAATTTTATTTTTTAACTCATCATCCATCGACTTCATTGTCAACCTGCCTTATAGCCATCCTTTGGCCTAATCACAATTCATCTAAAATTAGTGCATATCAAATATAAATTCGGCCTTAAAAATAAAGATAATTATAACTCATGAATTTTAAGTGTATGTCAATTATAGTAAATAAAAAGCGATAGTGAATTTCAATAAATATAATCATTATTATTAAATTGAGTATAATACGCATCAAAAAGCAACCCCTTTTTGAAGTAGGCTCTGAAAAATGAAACGCTTCAATTGAACCTATTTTTCCATGCGAATAACTAAATCGTGTGCAAGAAAAGTTAATTTGCTTAAGGTATCATTAGAACAATTCAAAAGGAGGAGTCTATGAACATCATTATTGGCGGCGGAACAGGATTAGTTGGTCAAATATTGGTGCCCGAATTACTTAAGTCCGCACATAATATTTATGTAATTGGACGAGAGGAAGAGAAAATTAAACGTGTCTTCGCAAATACAGTTCATGCGGTCACTTGGGATACGCTTAATACATTAAATCCAAATGAGTTTGATGTAATTATTAATTTGACTGGTGAAAACATTGCCGATCATCGCTGGACTGCCAGAACAAAAGAAAAGCTGCTTTCCAGTCGCATTGAAACCACCAACCAATTGGTACTTTGGGGTATCAAGGCGACCACTAAAAAACCTCACTTGTATAATGCCAGCGCAATTGGCATTTATGGTTTACAGAGGAAACTTGCGCAAGACAATACTATATTTACTGAAACGACTCCCCCTATCAGCTCCCCTAAAACCAATTTTGCAAATCAACTGGTTACTCAGTGGGAAGAAGCAGCAAAAAGAGGCTTTGAAGCGGGTATGCCTGTTACGTTAATGCGTTTTGGCGTGATTTTAAAACGCGGTGAAGGCATGTTAAAAAAATTGGAATTACCCGCCCAATATGGGATGGGCGCGGTGATTGGTTCTGGAGAGCAACCCCTTGCATGGATTGATAGCACCGATCTGGTTGAGGGGATCCTGTTTTTGATATCACATCCCGAAATTACAGGGCCAGTAAACCTGGTTGCACCAGAGCAGGTGTCACAAAAAACATTTACCAAAACGTTAGCTCAGGTACTCAAAAAGCCGGCGTTAATGTGGATGCCTGCATGGGCTGTTCAACTTTTGTTTGGTCAAATGGGTGAGGAGCTATTATTGTCAGGACAAACTGTTGCGCCACAACGATTGTCAGAGTATCAATTTAATTTCAAATACCCGACTTTATTGTCCGCTTTAACTAAAGAATTAAGAGGTTAGGAATTATTATGAGTCTTCGATTATTATCCTTAGATGAAGTCCAGCAAAGCATCACCATGAGCCAAGCAATTAAGGCAATGGAAAATGCATTTATTCAATTAGCAAAGCAACACGCTAAATTACCTTTAAGAACGGGGATCACTATCGATGAAGAAGATGCGCTCACTTTAACCATGCCTGCCTATCTAGCTCAAGATAAGGCATTGGGATTGAAAGTGGCTTCCATTTTTCCAAAAAATAGTACCCGCAATAAACCCTCTATTACTGGTTTTATCATGCTACTTGATGCCACCACTGGCGAACCTCAGGCACTCATGGATGCGAGTTATCTCACTGCATTAAGAACCGGGGCTGTTTCTGGATTAGCAACTCAATATTTTGCAACAGATGATGCAACCCATGTTGCAATCATCGGCTCAGGAGTTCAAGCAGAAACTCAACTTCAAGCTGTTGCAACTGTACGTGATATAAAGAGAGTATCCATATGGTCAAGGAATATTAAGAATGCAGAACAATTTGCAGCTCAATTCGCCAACCAATACACCATCAATGTATATGACCATATTTCTTTAGCGGTTAAAGATGCGGATATTATCTGTACAGCGACTGCCAGTACCGAGCCATTGATTCACTTGCGCGACGTGCAGCCTCATGTCCATATTAATGCCATAGGCTCACATACTGCGATGATGAAAGAAATCAGTACCGAAGTACTCAAACAGGCTGTCGTAATTGTTGATCAACTAAGTGCGGTTATGGCCGAAGCAGGTGAAATCATTAGTGCAGTACAACAAAATCAGTTAAAACAAGAGGAAATTGTTGAGCTTGGTAACTGGTTAATAGACAAAAACACCGAATATAAAGACCAACTCACCGTATTCAAATCAGTAGGGCTCTCAATACAGGATTTAAGTGTTGCCTCTGTTGTTTATCAGAATGCTATAAACAAGAACTTGGGAACGTTATTTGCATTAACGTAATGAGCGTTAGTAAGACTGTAACCCGGGTGTTCGGTACGCAACACCCGGACTGCATTTTGTACCACGTCATTCTGAGGAGTTGACGATAAAGAATCTCCTGATTTTCGCAGCTATTTAATTTCGCCCAATGCCTCGCCCAAACGTATTGTACTTCCTGCTTTTAAAGCATCATGCCAATTCACTTGCGCGCCATTTGCAAACAACAAGACAACGGTTGAACCTAATTTAAAGTAGCCCATTTCATCGCCTTGGGCGATCATCATTTGTTCTTTATCCTGATTGTATTCAAAATCAATACGGGTCTTACTCCGTTTGATGTCCCCATGCCAACTGGTCCCTATCGCGCCAACTATAGTTGCGCCAACCATCACCATCACCATAGGACCTACTTTGGTAGAAAAAAAGATTGCCAGTCGAGCATTACGCGCAAATAATTTCGGCACAACTCGAACAGTTGAAGGCTGAACTGAAAATAAAGCCCCCGGAATATAGGTCATCGATATGATTTGAGCATCCATAGGCATATGCACCCGATGATAATCTTTGGGTGATAAATACAACGTAGCAAAACAGCCATTGATAAATTGAGATGCCACATCTTTATTGCATGCCAAAAGATCTGCGACAGAATAATAATGGCCTTTTGCCTGAATTAATTGGCCTTGTTCTATAGATCCTAGCTCGCTAACACAACCATCTACTGGAGAGATAATGTCTGCATGGGCCAGCGGCCTACATTCCGGTTTCAAATGGCGGATAAAAAAATCATTAAAACAAGGGTATGCGGTAGGATCTTCGATAAGAGCCTCATTCATATTGACCTGATATTTTCTTATAAATCGCTGAATAATATAATTTTTTACTGTGGCATTTTTTACTTCAGCCAAACAACCCGCAAGGGTTGTAAGACCATGCTGAGGAATCAGGTATTGAGGTAATGTTTTTATTAAATCAAAAGACATGCGCAACTCTCACCGCGTTTTAAAAAAAGGAATCATAACCTATACTTCCAATGGTCACAAATATTGTGGTGTAGGTTCCTTGTTATTACTAGCTTCTCCGAAGGTAAGTTGTAACTGACGATGCGAAGCAGAAATCGTTTCATGATGATATTTCAGATTCGCAAGATAAAATGCTTTATGCGGCTCATTTAAATTAAATTGAGCGACGACTTGATATTTTGGCTCTTGCAGCATCACCGGGTATTTAGAGACTTCTTTTTTAATTGTTTCTATTATTTTGACAAACAAACACTCATTTAATGTTGACGCCTCACCTCCATTCATAAAGATCATGGCAAGTGCTTTCGAGTTACAATTTCCTTCTAAATAACCTTCTACTTCCGATCTTCTGGAAACACCTATAAGATTTCCCCATGTTTTCGACTCATATTTTGTTAATGTAGAATTGATTAAGCTCCTAAATGATTTAGGGGTGAGTGTATCTACCCAATCATAAAGCGCCTTATACACCATGTTGATGCCTCCATCACTATAAGGGTGCGTAAAGCGCTTGTTTTCCTTCGCAAAAGATACTACATCGCTGGTAAAATCAGCGATACCCTTTTCAAAACTCTTCTCCCTGATTGCCAGATCAATACTGGGTATAGGATGTTTTTGTAACATAAGAGGGGTAAGCCCTTGTATAAGCAAAGTATTCAACGCCCCTTTATCTTGGGTCCCTGAGCTTAAAATATAAGCCAAGCGATTATCACCACTTTCACTTCCACTTGTTTTTAAATACTGCCTCACTGGCTCCGATCTTTGACGGAATGATATTGCAGGCACCAAGGGAGCATATTTTTTATCAATGATTTCGATGATATAACGCTCTAACTCCTCAGGCTTAATGGTTTTTGCCCAAACAAATAATGAATCACAATATTGTTTTTTCACATCTTCATGCGTAAAAGGTAATACATCTTTTTTAACTGCAAGTAATGCTTTCTCCATAAGCTCGTCAGTAGTGGTCAAATGCAATTGGAAATTCACCTGCTCTGCCATCAACTTAAGGCTTGAGGCAATACTGTTAAATTCAGCTGCATGAGTTGTCGTATTTGCTAAAGCCTGGCGAATTTTTAAGTTATAGGTTTGATGGAGCAAGCTTAGTTTATTTGCAAATTCAAGATTGTCCTCTTCTGAAAGATCCTTACGTTCCTTTTCATAATAAGCTTTTGTAATATCACGAAACTCATTAACAAATGCGACCATTGATAACACTGCATCACGCAATTTACTGTCCTTATCGACACTAATTTTCGTTTCAATTGTGTCAGCAGAGAGTAAAGGAAGATTTCCAAATAACTCCCATGCACTGGTTAACGTTTCATCGGTGGCTGTTTTGCTAACCAGCTCAGAGATTTGTACATAAGGTGGACTGGTAGCCTCTTTAAGTAATGCATTCGTTAGTCTGTATGAACTGTAAATCAATTCTTTTATTATTGGAGTAAATGCATCACGCCAAACTTGGTGGTAACGTTTTTGCAATTCGCCAAGATCATATTTAAGTGTCTCTTCTTTGGCATAGGTTGTTTCATTTTCCTTTTTGACCCATTCCTCAATGTTACGATAAAAAGAAGGCTTTTGGTAAAGAGCCAAATAGGTAGGTGATAATGGTATTCCATAGCGATTGTCAGAACATCCCATATAAAAAGCTACAACTCGATATAAATTATCATAATGTTCCTGATACAAGTCCATCATAAAATCGACAAATGACTTTTTGTTTGTCTCTTCATTACAAAAGCGGGGAAACAGCTCTTCATATTTTGCCCTTAAGCTAGGATCGGTCTCATCTAAGGAAGCGTAATTTAAGGGCAGATCCCCAAACAGCTCTGTTAAACGTTTGCGTTGTATCTCCGGCTGAAACGTTAATAAAGCTTTTAAAGCCGCAGCAAGCTTTTGTTCTTGCGCGACAGAATTCTGCGCTAAACGTGCAAATTCAACTGGGTCTGCATAAGCTTTCGGTAATAGTTTAAGAGCCTGCTCTTGTACTCCGGGTACGATTACCGGAATGGTTACTTGCCCTGGATGTTGATAAGGTGGCCAGTGATAAGGCATCGACTCCTGAACATTGGGAAAAGCCTCATAATCATGGACAGTTAGAGTAACGTGTTTTTTGGGGACGCCGATTACCGACCTTGGCTCTTTCATATAAATAGTGAACCAATAGAAAAACATATCAAAATCGATATCGCCAGCTAGACTCAGGTTATGCGGATGCGCATCATCATCATCAAGAAACCATCTGCCGAGTAGAAGTTCCATGATGTTTTTTTCAATAAGTGTTTTCACACTGGGCGCAACTTGTTCCTTTAAGGAACTATTTATAGGAATGCCTTCTTTAGCAAAATGAAATGGCTTAAAATCTTCCACTCCAATAGATAGTGTACCGATTAATATATCTTCGGTGTGGCCTCTTTTCGATGTGATTTCCAGGATATGGCTCTTTACCGATTGAAGCTGCTCTACTGTTAAAGGCAATTCAAGATTAAAGTCTTTTATTTCCTTGATTGAAATCGTGTCTTTTTTTATCGATCCATCAGGGGCCGTAACAATGTATTTAAGCGAATCTTGTTGATCTAATTTAATATAAAGTGTGTTGTCTTTTAGTGTATTGCTCAAATCAACACTGTCTGACATTAATTCAATATCATACTCTTCAAATACCAAACGCTCTTCAGCAGATCTTTTTCCTTGGAATAACCTTTTAAATGATGAAGTTGCTACACTTATTTTGGCTAATAATTCAGGGTAGTGATTTTTAGGTTCTAATTTTTTAAAAAAAGCCTTCTTGGTAACACCATCTTCTTCAAAACTAACATGAAATGTTTGATGAGAGCTATCCGAAATAGCCGTTTTTGTAGAATAAGTGAGTTGGCGATGTCTCAGCGCCTTTTTTGGAATTCCCATATGTTTAATCCATTAAATCACAGTCGTCCTTTAGAATAGTTCATATTAAGCAGAAATATTCAATAAGTTCAAGAATAATTTTCAAACAGATAACAAGGAAACTAAACAGTAAGATTCAAGCGCTAACCACATCACTAAAAAATAGTCTTTCGATGAAGTTCTTTGTTTTTTTTACTATAACGGATCAAGTTAGTCGTGGTCTTTTGCTAAAGAATGCCCTAGCCCGGAGGGAGATAAGTTCTCGGGCTAAGGCTGTAGCAGTTACCCGCTACACTTGTTTAACTCAGTTGCAAACATGGAATGAAGGACCAAATTCCATTTTCATCCGTTTTTTCTGGTTCTATAAGCTGCAGAATCTCTTTATCAAGAGCTCGTATCTCTTCCCCTGAGCGGGTTTGATTAAAAAACCAAAAATTTCCAGTCTTGTGGTATTTATATCCATTAGCCCCCAAAAGGGAACAGACACTAATCACTATATTAGCAAGGACAATTATGGCTTTGTAGATATCCGAGTCGATTTTGGGATCAACAATATCAAGAATTTTATTTTCAGCTATCTTTAATTTGGCACACACGTCTAGTTTGACCTCAGGATTCATAATCGCCTTATAAGTAATAGAATATAATGTTTTCCTGTAGCTTTCTTCTGCTTGCTTCCATTTTTCAAGCATTTCCCTATCTGAGACAGCCCCGGACAAACGTTCATGAATTATTTTACATTGCGCTTCAACACGCATAATAACGTGTCGAAAACGTTGGGCTTCTTCACTCTCTTCTATTGCTGCCAATTCAACCATTTCATTTTTGAGCTTTAAATCTTGCATTTGTCTGACACATATAAATCGCTCCCCTAAACTTTTGGCTAAAGCCAATTGCCGAGAATCTTTTATTGCAAGAACCCTCTTGCCTTGAGTCGGTATTCCATTTATTACTCCAGCATAAAGAACCTCTATTAATACCTTTCGAGTACTCTCCTCAATATGTTCCAACTGCGGTAAAAACAAACGTAAGGCTTGCCCTTTATGAGCTTCATTTAAAACCCAATGATACGCTTCAGGCATTATTACTCCTGATTTCCTTAATAGAAGCAGCGCTTTACTTGCAGCTTCCAGCTCTAGAGACTTTAACTTCCGTAAACGCGCGGGGACATCTTGCAGGTCTTTGAGCTCTTTCTCAAAATGATGGCGAATTGATTCATTCAAATGGCTGCGGGGAGCTAATGCAAGTCGCTCCAGCTCTTGAATACTGTAGGTTTTTGTTTGATCCAAAGCAACCAGGGTCGAAGCCAATAATGGATAATCGTTTGTGGCATCAATTATTTGTTGATAACCATCCGCAGATAAAAATCCTTTTACCCAAAAAATCAAACAAATTCTCTTACAGTCGTCATCATGCTGCGAATGAATAAAATTTAATTCTTCGAGTTTTTTAGGATCTTTAAAGAATTCCGGGACATCTTCCGTAAGAGCCGGCTCTAATGTTACCAAGCTGTCTAGCGCCTGGTAATAAGCTTCATTAGATAAAATAAGACGGATTAAATCTTCAGGATAGTTTTGCTGAATTAAAAATGGGAGCAACTTGATTTGCGTTTCATTCCACATAAAACCACTGAATTTTTTAATAAACTCTAAATTCTTCAGTAGATTGCGGTTTTGTTCGAGAATTCCTTGCTCATAAAATATGATGGTGATTTTCAATAGACTCTTATTAATCCGTTCATCATCGGTGAATTGAATTCCCAGAATTTCCTTACACAATTGGCTGGATGGCGACAAAAGATCCTTGATTATGCGAACAGGCAAAGAAAATTTATCAAGTATTTTGGAGTGCAAAATCAAATCCAGAGCAGGATTCTCTGCAAATAAGGCGGACAAATTAAGTTCACTAAAAGGAATGGCAGTACGAACTGTTTCAGGGTCCTGCCCTCCTTGCAACCGTCGCATCAACAGCGCAACACGTTGAAAGCGTAAATTAATTCCATTATCTTTTTTGACTGCGTTTTGTAATAAAAAATACGGCAGGGCAGAACCAAGCTGATTTAATAACAGGTCAAGAGAGGGCGCAGAAGAAACGGTCACCCCGGAATCAGGCGCTTTAATAAACGGCTGTAAATCAAAACTCGCTGCACAGATAATCTCTCTATCCTGTGGTACTGCATGGCCTTTTTTCATTAAGCCGATTACCCATTGTTTAGGGTCATCTTGTCGATACATCACGATAAGGCCACAGTCTTCCCCTGCATCATCAATATAGGCAAAATCCTGCCGAATCAAATGTGCATGACAATTTTCCGAGCGTTCATCTTTCTTCTTTAGAGGATCGGGGCCAAATAAATATGCCAAATTACCCGCAGTCATATTACCCTGCAGAAAATGCGTTCCTGAGACTTGTTTTTGCCAAATATTTAAATGTCTTATTGCGTGCGGTATAGAACCCAGGAAGTTAATCACCTCCCTATGAATCACTTTTGTGTCATCTTTTTGTTCTGCAATAGCCCAGTCCTGTCCAAATGCATGAAATATTTGTTGTGCGTTTCCCTGTACGATATAAGGCATAATTTCATTTCTCAGTATGACAAATTGAGAGTATTATAACCAATAATTGCCCGAATGGTGATGATTTTTTGCCAAAATTGCGTTTTTAGTGGGTAATGTACACATGATAAATTTACAGGCAAGAAAAAATATGAAATGCAATCTCATAGGAGCTGGCCGGTTAGGGAAAAATATTGCTTTAGCCCTATTTAAAGCACACTTTATCTCATCAATAACGATTTGCAATCGCAGCTTGGAAAGTGCGCAAAAAGCACATCTTGAGCTGGGTTTTGGCCAGACAATTGACAACTTAGCGGACTTACCTGCAGCAGAAATAACCTGGATATGTTGTAATGATGATGCCATTGAGCAGGTTGTTGAAACCTTAGCTTACCGTACCACTATAAAACCAGGCAGTTTTGTCATCCATAGCAGCGGCGTACTCAGCTCGGCATTACTTGCCCCATTAAGAAAACAAGGCTGTTTCGTGGCAAGTTTTCATCCTTTAAAAGCGTTTAAGACAAATTATCTTGAGCACACCGCATTTAAGCAAGTCGACTGTGTCTTAGAGGGAGATCAGGAAGTATGTGCATGGTTGAAGCGCTCTTTTGAGCAGTTAGGCGCGCAAACAATTAGCATTAACCCCGAGGCAAAAGCAGCCTATCATGCTGCAGCCTGCATGGCTTCGAACTATTTAATTACCTTGGCAGCCTGCAGTGAAGAATTATTGATGAACGCCGGCATAAATCGCCAGCAAAGCCGACAGATGATGGTCAATTTAATGCAAGGAAATCTCAATAATTTATTGCAAACCGAACATATCGCCGAGTCTCTCACCGGACCATTGGCAAGAGGCGATATCCAAACCATCGCCTTGCATTTGGACTCCATAGATAATCCTCAAATAAAGGATTTATACCAAACTGCAGCCTTGGCTACATTGCCGATGACCCAATTATCTGTAGAACTAAAGCAGAAGATTAGAGATCTTTGTAGTTAGGATATCAAACCTTGTAGCCGTAACCTGGAGAATTATTGGCAGGAAACCCTGGGTTTCACTTTGCCAAACCCAGGCTACATAAGTTGTTTATATCAGATCGCTACATTAATCTGAATTACTCATGCCAAAGCCTGGAGGCCTAGCGGTAACATCCTTTTGTGGAGCACCTTGTTTTTTTCTTTCTTGATTTAAAAAACTCTTCATATCTGCCACAGAAGTAGATCTTGTTAAAGATTCGGACTGATCCAAGTTTCCCAGATCAGGTGAAGACTGAGACCTATTCAATTTCGGTTCACTTACTTGCTTCTGTTCCGCACCTTTCTCCTTATATAATTGGCTCATGTCAGACACAGATGGTTGTCTTTCCTTTGCACCCTGTTCAATTAGCTCTTCATTATTTGTTTGCAACTCTTCAAATCGAGCTTTTTGAGCGGAATTTTTCGTAGCAAGTCTATACAGAAAATCACCCAGCAAAACCAGCGCTATTACTCCAGCTGCAACTCCTGCTCCTACACCAATCGCAATAGCAACTGGAGGAAATGCTGAAACAGCTAGACCAAGGCCAACAACTGCAATACCCAAAGCTCCAGCTTCAATTAATGCACCACCTACTGCTATCGCAAGAATGGCCTTACCTGCAGTCTTAAGCTCATTCCAATAACTTATCTTTTCTACCCCACAAAATTCTCTTAATACATTATCGGTCAACCCTTTATGGCATTGCCATTTCGACGCATTTTTAACATGGGTAGTAACTGTTTCTGCATTATTGGTATCAGAGAAAATACTAGTTCTCGTGCCTAATTTTGCATGGCCGCCCTGATCGATCAAACTAATTACGGCTTGGAACCCTTCAAGGTTTAAAGCCTCATAGAGCGCATCCAAATTCTTGGTTATATCTGCTGTATTCTTACAATAAATACTCGTTTCCAACTCATTTGCTAAATTAATAAGCCTCTCTGCTTCCGGGTCAGAAAGATACCTCTTTAAAAGACTCTCGCGCGCTGGATTATCCAAACTTACAAAATCAAGAATAGAGACACGACCATTGACGGCTTGCGCCCTTTCGTTTGCGCTCTTACAGCCACCAATAGATGCTTTTTCCGCAAATACAGATAAAGCTTGGTAGGTGAACCCATTCTCATGATGACCAAATGCACCCTCTTTGAATAGGGAAACTAAAGCAACCTTTACATTATGTACAATCGCCGCACGATGTGGCTCCGATTGCAAGTTAGTACTTACTAGCACGTTAGGAACTGTCATACTGCTTTGTAGGTTATTAAGAGTTATCAAAACCTCAGGCTTTTCTGATTTGAGATAACTATAAAAAGAAGGCCCATCATCAAGGGTAAGAAAGTCATTGTATTCAGCAAACAATGATTCAACGGACGTTCTATCAGGGTCCTTCAGGACGTCATAAATAGTATGCAATGAAGCCATTTGCGTCATCAAGGCGGCTTCATTGACCAGCTCAGAATTTTTATCATCAATCGACAGCTGATGGCCCCAACCATTAACGGCGATATTTTGGACTAAACATAAGGGTTTATCAGGGTTATCTCGATTGAACGCATGCGCCGCTGCCAAAATGTGTTCCGCACTTTGACTTTGCTTATTTTTGCTCTCATCATAAATTCCAGCAGGATTGCCCTTATTTAAAGTGGTATATAGATTGTAAATAAAGGCTTGCGGAAACTGAGGGCCCGCTGACCTGCGAACATCTCCACCTAGTTGATATTTATCTTGTAAATAACGGAGTTTTTCAACCGTATCATTCACAATCAGCTCGTTAAAAGCCCATTTTATTTTTTCATCCGAATAGAGTGCGTTGTCATATTTTTTGACAAGGAGCTCATTTACTTTTTGATATTCATTACGAATCTGCTCTCGTTCTTTTTGAGAGAGCTTATTTTTGGGGTCAAGTTTCTTTATTTCCTCATCTACTAGGGAATCATCTTTGCTTTCGATGTTTTTAGCTTGCTTTACTTCCTGTTGCAAAAGCTTTTGTGTGATAGGATGCAGTTGTTTTACCGCAAGTGAAGGAACGCGGACTTGCTGACGCTGAGATAAAGGGAATACATCATCTCCTTGCAGATGGTGAGAATACATCATGCGATCTGCTAAATGACTTCCACCCAACTCCTGATGATGCGAGGTATGCTCACTGGCGCCGATAAAGCTAATGAACCCTGTTCCTTTATCGATATGGACGAAATCATTAGTGCTGGCAGTGGTTGCTTCTGCTAGATGTTTTGATAAATGCCTTGTAATATTTGCATCAAATTGAATTCCAGTCGCCTTAATGACTTCTACTCGTATTGTTTTAGCAATATCCGGCAATAGCTCCTTTCTGGCCTTATCAAGCTCGGCATTTAAAGTGATTGCAAATTGTTCCTGATCAAATGGGTCTTTTTTATTAGCCTTGGCATAGGCTTTTTTCAATGCATTCGCTTGCAACTCCATGATGCGTTTATTAAGCTTTAAAAGTGCGGCCTCTATACCTTCTTGAAATTGAGCATCCTTATCGTTAATGCCTTCAGCGTGAACCGCAGTTTTAAGCATCCGCCCAATTAAATGGGCATGAAAGTGGGTTTCTTGCTGCAAACTAATGATGCGGCCCTTGGCTAAGCCTTGATATGCCGCTAAGATTTTTTCGCTTCCCGCAGGTAAATGTTCTGCTAGTGCAGAATCTAAAGGTGATTTTTGATTGCATCGGGTTTGTAAATCGAAGCTAACAGAAGTGATGCTCTGAATAGGATGCCCTAATTTTTTCTTGAACTCTTCTTTAAATAGCTGCAAGTCTTCTGCATCAATCTCTTCCTCGCTATCAAGATCTTTATCAGTACGATAAATATGTTTCCAATTACCCTCGTCAAGTTGAACATCAATAATAACCCGACCTTGTGGATCCATTGGAAAATATTCAGGATTCTGATTATATATTTTTTGTGCGACACTATGCAGCTCTTTTAAATATATAGCTTGTGCTTTAGCGCGTATTTCAGGGGAAGGCATAGGCAAAAACCTCTCAGATTTTACTCTTTATTGAAGTATAGCCCCTTTAGCTTAACAATTTCTTAATTCTCTGTATTAATTGGTTCAAAATTATTGGATTTTTTCTTTGCTTTTCTTTTCTCATGCCAGGTTTGCAACATCACAAAAAATGCAGGAACAAAAACGACAGCAAGGCAAGTCGATGCCAGCATCCCGCTGCATACGGCAATACCTATAGAGCGCCGCGCATTAGCCCCCGCACCCGTTGCAAAGACTAAGGGCATTACCCCAAGAATAAATGCAAAAGAGGTCATTAAAATAGGGCGAAAACGCGTTTTGGCACCAATTACGGCAGCTTCCATAATCGATTTATTATGAAGCTCATGCTGTTCTCGTGCCACTTCAACGATTAAAATAGCGTTCTTGGCGGCCAAGGCAATGAGCAGCAAGATTCCAATTTGGGTGTACATATTATTGGCAAGACCTAAAGCAGATAAAGCGAGTACCGTTCCAATCAAGGCTAATGGCACGCTTAATAAAATCGCTGCCGGGGCAATCCAGTCTTCATATTGACCCGCCAAAATCAGATACACCAAAACCAGTGACAAAATAAAAATATAATAGCTCATATTGCCGGCTATTTTTTCCTGATAAGCGGTACTCGTCCATTCATAAGAGACACCCGCAGGTAAAACTTGCTTGGCTAATCGCTCCATAACTTGCATGGCTTGACCGGAGCTGTAACCTGGTGCTGCGGCACCATAAATATTACTGGAAGGGTATAAATTATAAAGAGAAATAATAGACGGCCCAACCGTAGGTGACATATCAGTCAGCGTTCCCAAGGGCACCATTTCACCGGTCTTATTTCGCACATAATAATTACGCACATCACCAATCGTCATGCGTGAATCTGCATCCGCCTGCACATAAACCTGGAAAACCTGCCCGAATTTTGAAAATAAATTCACATAAGATGAACCAAGATAAGTCTGTAATGTATCGGATGCATCGCCCACCGAAACGCCCAAAGCTTCGGCTTTCACTCGGTTGATTGGGGCAGCAAGCTGAGGCACTGAAGCACGAAAGGAAGTCATTAGTCGTTGTAATTCAGGTTGCTGGCTGGCATAACGAATCAACTGATCTGTAGCCGTTTGTAATTTTTGGTAATCAAAGGAGCCGTCTTGCAATTCAACTTGCATTTGAAAGCCGCCCGCTGTACCCAAACCTTGAATTGGTGGGGGAATCATAACCAATATTTTAGCACCCAAGGTTTTTTGCGCAATTGCATTCAGCGCTTTGTACATCGCCAGCAAATCCTCTTTTTTACCGCGCTCACTCCAATCTTTAAACATAATATAAAGAACCCCGCCGTTGGCAAGGCTTGCGCTATTATCTAAAAGCGAGATGCCGTCAATGGTGATCACATTGGCTACTCCATCGAGTTTAGATACCTGCTCGCTTAAATCACGTAACAAAGCTTCTGTACGCCCCAAACTGGAACCATCGGGCAGTTGCACGTTCATCATCGCATAGCCCTGGTCTTCAATTGGAATAAATCCGGTGGGGATACGACTGAGGCCTATAATCGCCAAAATCACCAGTGTAAAGCCAATAAGACAAACCGATTTATTATTATGAACCAGTCTGTCGATGAATCTGAGATAGGTATCTTCTATTGGATAGTAATACTTATCAAATAAACGAAAAACAACGTTTTTCTTTTTCTGAGGGTCAATTGGCTTGAGCCACAAGGCACATTGAGTGGGCTTTAAGGTCATGGCATTAATCGCACTGATAAATGCAGTTGCGGCAATAACCAAGGCAAACTGGGCATACATCGCGCCGGTTAAGCCAGGCATAAAACCTGCAGGAACAAACACCGCCATTAATACAAGCGTAATACCAATAATGGGCCCCATTAACTCCGTCATGGCATTAATTGCCGATTGTTTGGGAGGTGTGCCTTTTTCAATATGTTGAGTTACCCCCTCAACAATTACAATTGCGTCATCCACCACGATCCCGATTGCTAAGACAAGGGCAAATAGTGTCAGTAAGTTAACCGAATAGCCTAATGCGAGCATGGCAAAGAACGCGCCGATGATGGTTACAGGTACCGTAGTGGTAGGGACCAAAGTGGCGCGAGCGTTTTGTAAAAAGAGCAGAATAACAATCAGAACTAAAATACCCGCTTCAAATAACGTTTTATATACTTCGTCTACGGATGCTTTCACGAAAACGGTTGTATCGAAAGGAATTGAATACTCCATTCCAGGCGGAAATTTCTTTGCCATCTTCTCAACTGCTTTACGTACTTCGGTTGCAACTTGCAGCGCATTGGCTCCGGGGAGCTGATAAATACCAATAGCAGCCGCCGGTTTATTATTCAGTTTCGCAACCTGGTTGTAGCTGTTGGAGCCCAGTTCCACACGACCTACATCGCGGATACGTACAATTTGTGCACTGCTACTTTGATTGGCCGTTTGATTGGGCTGTTGAGCTACTGTTTTCACAATGATGTTGGCAAATTGATCGACATCAGCCAGTTGTCCTGGAACGTTGACCGTAAATTGGTACGCTGCTTTGCCATCAGTTGGCGGTGCACCAATTTGCCCGGAAGAAACTTCCTGGTTTTGACGGCTAATAGCTTGTAGCACATCGCTTGGATTAAGCGAATAAGCCAACATTTTTTTAGGATCCAGCCAAACACGCATCGCATAAGTCCCGGTTCCAAAAATAAGCACGTTTCCGACACCAGGTAAGCGTGACAACTCATCTTGCATGTTAATTGCAGCATAATTATCAAGAAACAGTCCATCGTATTCATTATTTTTGGATGTTAGGGTAATAAATTGCAGAATCGCCGTTGATTTCTGCTGGACCATAACACCTTGCTTTTGTACTGAATCGGGTAGTTGTGCCATTGCTGATTGCACGCGGTTTTGTACCAATACTTGTGCAAAATTAAGATCCGTCCCAATTGCAAAAGTAACAATCAGCGTATAAGTACCATTATTCGTGCTGGTGGATTGCATATACAACATGTTTTCCACCCCATTCACTTGCTGCTCAATAGGCAAGGCCACGGTTTTAATGAGTGTTTTGGCATCCGCACCTGGATATGTCGTGGTCACTTGAATGGTCGGGGGGACAATAGCAGGATATTGAGATACAGGTAGAACAAATACAGCTACCGCTCCCAATAGCACAATGAGAAGCGCAATAACGTTTGCCAAAATAGGCCGCTCAATAAAAAATTTAGAAATCATTCTGCCGTTTTCTCACATGTTGTAACAATTACCCGAACAACGCACGCCTGACATATCTACAGGACTTACGACCCCCACTTCAAGGCAAAAATGTCTTTAACGAGGGAGTTTAGATAAACTAAATGACCGAATTAAAAACATTTTTTAATGAAGAGATTGGAATGTTCATAAGTCCTGATCTAAATTAATGCTTGGCTTGCGCATTACTCTTTGTTTGTGTCGCCTTCTCACGCGGCTCAACCTTATTGCCAGGAGTCGCATTCTGCAAGCCATCGATAATTACTTTGTCTTGAGCAGCTAGTCCCTTGGTCACCGCACGCATTCCGTTCTCTATACTGCCTAAGGTTACCCTTTTCGTAACCACAACATTGTTGTTATCCACAGTCAATACATAAGAACCGATTTGGTCATAAAGGATTGCGGTATCAGGCACAGTTAATTGATTTTTAGGTCTGGAGATTGCAACTCGCACTTGCACAAAAAGACCAGGAACAAAAATGTACTCTTTATTTTGTAAAATAGCGCGAAGCTCCATAGTACCGGTGGAAGCATTAAGACCCGTATTAACAAAATCCAGCGTTGCTTTATACTTGGTCTCAGGATCATTTTGTAAGCTTACTTCAACAGGAATTTTATTAATATCTTCAGGCTTAAACCCACGTGCACGAGCTGCCGCGCGTAATTTAATTAAATCAATCTCATTCAGATTAAAATAAACATAGATTGGGTCTATCTGCTCGATGGTGGCTAAATTAGTCGCCTCCCCATGCCCCACAAGATTTCCTACATCTACCAAATGCCGACCGATGCGACCATCAAATGGAGCGGAGATATGGGTATAACTGTAATTAATTGCCGCATTTACTTCTTCAGCTTCTGATTTATCCAGTTGTGCAGCAATCTCTAGGGTTTTGGCATACCATTTTTCGACTTCATTGAGGGAGGTAGCATGCTCCTTATACATCCGCTGTTGCCGTGCATATTCTGATTTGTTATAAATTAGTGAGGCTTTTGCTGCAGCAACAGTCGCCTTGGCCGCCCTAAGTTTTTCAAAATAGGGCTCGGGCTGAATTACAAAGAGCTCTTTTCCTTTTTTAATAAAAGTGCCGTCAACAAATTCAATTGAATCAAGATAACCCTCAACACGGGCAACCAGGTTGACTGAGTTATACGCTACTGTATTCCCTGTTTGTGTCACATATTCAGCCATTTCCGCAGTTATTGGTTTTTGCACAACAACCGCCGGTGCAGGAATGGTTGGAGCATTACTTTTGCCAAAAAAATGCGAAATCAAATAGATGAGAAATAAAATAGCAACAGCTATCCCGGCAATTTTGACTGACTTTGAATCTCTATTAAAGTTCATACCCAATACCATTTTATTTAATTTTTCCAAAATTTCCTTCTCTCTAAGGGTGAAGGTGACACAATGTGACCAATCGCTTCCATTTAGAGTTCCTCTACCACTTAGGCAAATAAAGTTCTTTTATTTCTTCTTTCTTCGTTCGCGGTACCTCATGATTTGGCTGTTTAAGTAAAGTACCCCAGTTCGTTCGTGCGGCCATTTCTGCTTTTATTTGTTGTGGCACCACATCATTCGTACCACGAAGTTCCCAACCACCACCAAGCGCACGATAAAGAGAGACTAATGCCAGTGGAATATTCGCTTGTGCATTAACAAGAGACGTTTGTACGCTCAATTGTTGTTGCTCAGCATTCAATACCGGCGTGAAATCAACTTCACCATCGACATAACGTATTATTGCTAGTTTCAATGTTTTAATTGCAGCGTTATTGGCCTTGGTTAAAGCACGTTCCGCTTTTTTGGCCTCGATATAAGCGGTAATACTATTTTGAACTTCTTGCTGTGCTTTGAGGACTAAATTGACATAACTTAATAAAGACTGTTGGAATGCTGCATCTTGCGCGCGCACAGCGTTGGTAATTTGTCCGTAGTTAAGTATTGGCCAAGTCAGTGCCGGACCAGCTGTTATGGAGCGGTTTGACCATTGGAATATATCCGAAAGCGAATTTTGACCAATATTATTTGAAGAAAAAACAAACGTTCCATTTAATGCTAAAGAGGGGAAAAGATTGGCTTTTGTTGCGCCTATTTTAGCCGATTGTGCCATCGCATCCAAACGCGCTTGATGAATATCCGGACGCCGAGCCAAGGCTTCTTTAGGAATGCCAACAGCTACAGTTGAAGGTGCACTGGGAATCCCTTTGCTTTTCCTCAATTCTCCATCAACACCATTAGGTACCGTACCTAATAAAAGAGCCATTGCATTTTTCTGCTGCTCTAAATTACTTACCAGAGGAGGCAAGGAGGCTTCTGTTTGTGAAAGCTCTGTCTGAGCTTGTTCCACATCAATCAGATTCGTTTGACCGGCATTATATCGAGCGCGTGCGATTTTTAATCCTTTTCTTTGCACGACGATATTCGCTTGCGTTACCTTGATTTGTCTCTCATAAGTACGAATTTGGATGTAGGTACTGGCAATATCTGCGGTAAGAGTGACCAAAGCATTATCATATGCAGCAAGTGAAGATAAAAACGTAGCATCATTGGCCTGAATTGCTCTTCGATATTTACCCCAAAAATCAATTTCCCAATTCGCAGAAAAACCCAATGATAACGTTTCAAAGGTTGAAGGCAACAGCGTTTGCAGCTCGCCACCACCAATTTCATAATAGGTGAAATTACCAATGGCCGCTTGTTGTTGTGGATACAGCTGGCCTACCGATTGGGCCAATAGCGCTCGGGTTTGTAAAACCCTTACCCCAGCACTCTGGAGCGTCAAATTGTTATGATACCCTTGATAAATTAATGAGGTCAGTACAGGGTCATGAAAAACTTGCCACCATTTTGTCGTTTTAAATGGCGCTTCTCTTACCGTTGCATCCTTTTTCGGCCAATGGGCCGCGATGGGCTTTATCGGCTCTTTATAATTAGGGCCAACCATAAAACAGGAGCTCAGTAACAGGCAGGCAACAAAGGTAAAAATTTTTAACATGGGTGCCAAGACTTCCCTATCTAAACTATTTTCCATTATTGGAAATGACATTAGCTTATTGCTTCAAGCACTTTATCATTACTATGAATTATTTAACAGATCATTGGAGTAAATCCCATAGATTAGGCGATGGTTCCACTATCATTAAAAAACGCATGGTCAGGATACAATCCAGTGGAACCCGGGAATTTATTACCCACATAAATCCGGGTTTCAACTATGCCTTCACCCCAGGCAACTTTCCAATTTTAAAAATTATTCTGGGCTAATGACTTGCAGTTGGGTCACATTTTGCAAGCCACGTGGCAATCGATTACCTCGTCGTCCACGCTCTCCTTTATAATGCTCCAGATCCGCGCCTTTCAAGGTAAAATGACGTTTACCCGCATGCACTGTAAGCGAGTCATCAGCGGAGAGCACTTGCAAATCAATTACATACTCCTCACGAGATGCGGCTTTAGCTGCAGGAATACTGATCAATTTATTTCCCTTTCCACGAGATAACTCAGGTACTTCTTTCGCAGAAAATATAAGTAATCGGCCAGCACTGGTAGCACAAGCAACATACAACTCCTCATGTTTAGGTAGAACACGCGGTGATAAAATTTGGCTGGATTCAGGTAACTTGATACAGGCCTTACCATTGCGATTTTTTACGTAAAGATCACCTATCTTAGCTATAAATCCATATCCCGCATCACACGCCAACAACACCAACTGTTCCGCTTCGCCGCCAACTACCGCTTCAAACAGTGCTCCTTCTGCAGGATTAAGCTTACCTGTCAAAGGTTCACCCTGTCCTCGAGCAGATGGCAAAACATGTCCCGGCAAAGAATATACTTTACCCTCGCTATCGAAAAAGAGGACTTGCTGATTTGAACGTGCCATGGCTTGGGCCTTAAACTCATCGCCAGCTTTATAGCTCAACTCGCTTCCGATTACATCATAACCTTTAGCAGCTCTTACCCAGCCTTTTTTGGAGAGCACTACCGTAATCGGCTCATTAGGCAAAATATCCTCTTCTTTTAATGCTTGTGATTCTTGTCGCACAATAATTGGTGAACGACGCGCATCACCAAACTCGTCCCTGTCTCTAATAATTTCCTCTTTAATCAAAGTTTTTAATCGTTGCTCTGAGGCTAAGATGTTTTGCAGATTATCTCGCTCAGCACAAAGCTCATCCTGTTCGCCACGTATCTTTATCTCTTCCAGTTTCGCTAAATGACGCAATTTCATTTCTAAAATTGCTTCTGCCTGACGATCACTGAGATTAAAACGAGCCATTAGTCCTTGCTTGGGCTGCTCATGTTCACGAATGATGGCAATCACTTCATCGATGTTCAGATAAGCAATCAGTAAGCCCTCCAGAACATGAATACGATCAAGCACTTTTGCCAAGCGATACTCCAATCGTCGTCTGACTACAGTTAATCGATAAGACAACCATTCGGTCAGAATATCCAGCAAATTTTTTACCCTTGGTCTGCCATCGAGTCCTATCATATTAAAATTAACTCGATAACTACGTTCCAAATCTGTGGTTGCAAATAAATGTGACATCAACCCTTCGGCATCGACTCGGTTTGAACGCGGAATAATAACCAGCCGCGTAGGATGTTCATGGTCGGATTCATCACGTAAATCCTCCACCATGGGAAGTTTTTTCTGTTGCATCTGTAACGCGATTTGCTCTATTACCTTGGCACCAGACACCTGATAGGGCAAAGCCGTGATGACTATATTCTGTTTTTCCTGACTATAGACAGCTCGCATTTTAATTGAACCATTACCTGTCGCATACATGCTCGCTATGGCTTCTGGCGGAGTAATTATTTCCGCTTCAGTCGGAAAATCAGGTCCCTTGATAAATTGGGTCATTGCGTTTAAATCTGCGTGTGGGTTATCCAATAAATGCACACAAGCATTTGCCACCTCGGTCAAGTTATGGGGCAAAATATCTGAAGCCATACCCACCGCAATACCTGTTGCACCGTTTAATAGTATATTAGGTAAGCGTGCCGGTAATAATGCAGGTTCTTGTAACGTTCCATCAAAGTTGTCAACCCAATCTACCGTACCTTGTAATAACTCTGAAAGTAGAACTTCTGCATAAGGCGATAACCGAGCCTCCGTATAACGCATTGCTGCAAAAGATTTCGGATCATCAGGAGAACCCCAGTTTCCTTGGCCATCGACAAAGGGATAACGGTAGGAAAATGGCTGCGCCATTAATACCATAGCTTCATAACAGGCACTGTCACCATGTGGATGGAATTTACCTAATACATCCCCGACGGTACGCGCTGATTTTTTATATTTGGCCGTTGCTTTCAAACCCAGTTCAGACATCGCATAAATAATGCGTCGCTGAACAGGTTTTAATCCATCTGCAATATGAGGTAAGGCTCTATCCAATATGACATACATTGAATAATCAAGATAAGCCTTTTCGGTAAATTCAGTTAATGGTTTTCGTTCTGTTACTTGATTCATTGATATTTTATTCATGAGTTTGATATCGTTATTTAACCACTAGGATGCTTTGTTGCAAAGTATTTTCAACAAAATGGGCGCTCTGGCCGATAGATAAACTGCCTGTAAATTGTGAATAACTTTGTGTGTTTTTCTAATTAACTTGATTTATTAAAAATAACCTATTAATTATTAATGCTTTTTAAAAATTGTGGTTTTTTAAAAAATCTTATTACCTGTGGATAACCTTGTGTATTATCATAACATATTTCGGATAAGTTATTTGTAAATAAATTAAAAAATCATTTTAACGCAGTAACTGTATGCCTCTTTTTCGTTCCGTTTCCCGGCAAACAAAATAAATAATATATAATTGTATTAATAAGCATCCTATAAAGGAAGCCGGAGATTAAGTAATGGATGAAAAGACGAATTTAAGTCCTTCCTTTGATACTTACAGCGATTCACGCCTAAGTAAGTACGTTCTGTATGTAATTTCCGTACCGGCATTTGTTATCGTACTCATTATCAGCATTTATTCATACAAACAGGTTCGCGATCTTGTAGAGGTTAACAATTGGGTAGCCCATAGTTATCAAGTAACTCAAGCTACAGACAAAATACTATATACTGTAGTTGATATTGAATCGCATCAACGGGGATATCTAGTTACCAACGATAATCTGTTCCTTGAATATATCAAAACTGCGACAAAGGGCTTAACTGAACGATTCGACAATCTTTTGCAATTAACCAAAGATAATCCTCCGCAGCATGAACGTGTTATACACTTTATTGATTTAGTGAATCAGAGGCTGAAAATAATACATCAAGTTATTCAATTCAAAAAGGATAATAACATAAATTCCCAGGACACCCAGGCTTTAGTTCATAAAGGACAAGAAATATCAGACGTAGTAAGGAGCCTTGGCAACGAAATCAATGCAGTTGAAATGGTATTATTGAATGAACGAAATCTCGTTGTAATAAACAGCGCCCATAAAACCAATTTGATAATTATCATCGGCAGCATTGTGAGTCTTTCAGGCTTAATTGCGGCATTTCTGCTAGGAAACTATGAGTTGGCAAGCAGTCTAAAGGCCGAGCGGCGAAGAATAAGTACCGAAATACAATTAAAAAGTATTCTGGAAAGTGCGAGTGATATGATTGCTGCTGTAAATAGCGAGCGTCGATTTATTATCTTTAATGAATCCTACCATCGTGAGATTAGACGTATATTCTCTAAATCAATTACTATAGGAATAACTCTTGAGGAAGCGTTCGCTGATGTAACCGATTCAAATAGAGCCTTAATAACATTATGGGAAGAGTCTTTAAAAGGAGAGGAATTTGTAAAAAACATTGAATTGGAGATCAATAAGGAACGAAATATCTATGAAATAACCTCCAGTCTCATTATCAATCAAAATAATGAAGTAAAAGGTGCTGTACATATTGTTCGCAATATTACTAAGTGGATTGAGGAGCAGAACAAACTTAAGGATTTAAATTCAAATCTTAATTCAGGCCTGCAAGCATTAAAAGATAAAAACAGGCAAATTACACTTCTTGTTGAAATGAGCGACATATTACTTGCATGTGGATCCCTCGAAGAACTAAATAATGTGGTTACCAAATATTGTCAACGCGCACTTAATTTTGCTAATGGCTATTTATATGTGCTGCATCCGTCAAAAAATTATTTTGAAAGTGTCGCCTCATGGGGCGATCCTACCCCGCAGGAAGCCAGCTTCACCCCTGAACATTGTTGGGCAATTCGCTTGGGTCATATTCATACGGTAAGTCCCTCACACCATGATTTGATTTGCAATCATATCAAAATTGATGATGATCAAAAGTTATTGTCTCATTGCGTACCATTAATGGCACAAAATGATATTTACGGCTTGTTATTTCTCGAAATGAAAGAAGAAGACACTACTCTGTATTCTGATGATCATCTACTTTTAATCAAAGCATTCTCGGAATTAATCGCTTTGGCCTATGCTAATGTACGTCTAAGGGAAAATCTGCGCTACCAATCAATCCGTGATCCATTAACCGGTTTGTATAATCGCCGATACTTAGAAGACTTTCTGTTTAAACAAATTCATCAAGCGGAACGTGCAAAACTGCCTCTTTCAATTTTGATGTTGGATTTGGACCATTTTAAACGGATTAATGATACTTATGGGCATGATGCAGGTGACGTTGTTTTGATAGAAGTAGGAAAAGTATTGCAGGAAGACATCCGTGTTGAAGATATGGCATCGAGATATGGTGGCGAGGAATTTGTCATCGTATTTTTTAATGCAGATCCAAAATCTATTAAGCCACGTGCAGATAACATCAGGCATGCAATATCCATGTTAAAAATTAAGTACGGCGTCCAACATGTTGGCCCCATAACTATTTCGATTGGAATCTCATCCTATCCAGAACATGGTCGCACACTGGTTGAGCTTATTGAAGCCGCCGATAAAGCATTATACTTCGCCAAAAATAATGGTCGAAATCAGGTTGTTTTATATTCTGATATCCAAAATAATACAGAAAGTTCCAGCATTAAAGATGACAACGCCGAATAAACCGTTCGTCAACATTTTATTTTATTCAGACGGTACTATTTTCAGTGATTTAATAAAATCGCCTCCCTCTTTTATTAAAGAAGGGAGGGGAAGATTAAAAGGTGGGTGTTGTTACTATTTAATTGACTTTCTAACTTTTTGAATAGCCCGAATTTGTGCTACAGCTCGAGCGAGTTCAGCAGCAGCAACAGAATAATCCATTTCTCCGCCTTTACTTGCCATTGCCGCTTCAGCTTGAGCTTTTGCGGCCAGAACAGCGGCTTCATCAAGATGCTCAGCTCGCTCAGCCACATCTGCAAGAATAGTCACACAGTTAGGTTGTATTTCCAGCATTCCACCTTGAACATAGTAAATTTCTTGCTGTCCACCAGGCAAAGTAATTCTCACTTCGCCGGGCTTTAGAATTGTAAGCAAAGGGGCATGACCGGCTGTAATACCTATTTCGCCTAATTCTCCTGTAGCAACTACCATTTCTACTACACCAGAGAATATTTCATGTTCAGCACTGACGATATCTAAGTGCGTTGTTCTAGTCATATTTGCCTACCTCACAAGGTCTTAGCTTTAGCAACCGCTTCCTCAATGCTACCAACCATATAAAATGCTTGCTCAGGTAAATCATCGTACTCACCAGCAAGAATACCTTGGAAGCCTTTGATCGTATCTTTCAACGAAACGTACTTTCCTGGAGAACCAGTGAATACTTCAGCAACGAAGAATGGTTGTGACAAGAATCTTTGGATTTTACGCGCACGGGTAACAACACGCTTATCTTCTTCAGATAATTCGTCCATACCAAGAATCGCGATAATATCTTTTAATTCTTTATAGCGTTGTAATGTTTGTTGTACACGACGCGCTGTATCGTAGTGCTCTTGACCTACAATTAGTGGATCTAATTGTCGAGACGTAGAATCCAGAGGATCTACCGCGGGATAGATACCTAATTCAGCAATTTGACGTGACAATACAACTGTAGCATCCAAGTGAGCAAACGTAGTTGCTGGGGATGGGTCAGTTAAATCGTCAGCAGGTACGTATACGGCTTGGATAGAGGTAATAGAGCCAGTCTTAGTAGAAGTAATACGCTCTTGCAACATACCCATTTCTTCAGCAAGTGTTGGTTGGTAACCTACAGCGGAAGGCATACGACCTAAAAGTGCTGATACTTCAACCCCTGCCAGGGTATAACGATAAATGTTGTCAATAAATAACAATACATCACGGCCTTCATCACGGAATTTTTCAGCCATAGTCAAGCCAGTTAATGCAACACGTAAACGGTTACCTGGTGGCTCATTCATTTGACCATAAACCAAGGATACTTTATCCAACACGTTGGAGTCTTTCATTTCATGATAGAAGTCATTTCCTTCACGAGTACGTTCGCCCACACCCGCAAATACTGAGTATCCGCTATGCTCGATCGCGATGTTTCGAATTAACTCCATCATGTTAACGGTTTTACCCACACCGGCACCACCGAACAGACCGACTTTACCCCCTTTAGCAAAAGGACAAAGCAGGTCAATAACTTTAATACCGGTCTCAAGCAATTCTTGACTTCCGGCCTGTTCTTCGTAACTAGGTGGCTTGCGATGAATCGACCAATGCTCTTCTGCACCGATTGGACCAGCGTCATCTACTGGACGACCCAAAACATCCATAATTCGACCCAGGGTTTTCTTACCAACAGGTACTTGAATAGGATTAGCTGTATTTTCAGCTTTTAAACCACGCTTAAGTCCTTCGGTTGTTCCCATCGCAATAGTACGTACGACACCATCACCCAGCTGTTGTTGTACTTCGAAAACCAAATCACCATCAACAAGTTTCAATGCATCATTGATTTTAGGGACATTATCACGGGGGAATTCCACATCCACAACCGCGCCAATAATTTCTACTACAGTTCCTAAGCTCATTTTATACCCTCTTATAAAGCGGCTGCGCCACCGACAATCTCTGCTAACTCTTGAGTAATTGCAGCTTGTCGGGCTTTGTTATAAGCCAATTGAAATTCTTTAATCAAATCACCGGCATTATCGGTTGCATTTTTCATTGCAATCATTTTCGCCGCTTGTTCACATGCAATATTTTCAACTACTGCCTGGTAAATCTGCAATTCGATATAACGTTCCAAAAGATTATCCAGCAATTCCTTAGCATCAGGTTCGTAGATATAATCCCAATGATGCCCCATTGTTGTGCTGTCTTCTTCTGATTTTGGCAATGGTAGTAATTGTTTCACCATGGGCTTCTGAGTCATGGTGTTAACAAACTCGTTATATACCACGTGCAATGCATCGATGGTGCCATTATTAAACGCATCAAGCATCACTTTAACGATACCGATAAGATCTTTAATGCTTGGCGTATCACCTAGATGATCTTTTGAGCCAAGAACATTACTGCCAACGCGTTTAAAAAATGCTTGTCCTTTACGGCCAATAACAGCAATATCAACTTCTTTGCCTTGCTCTTTCCAGTTACGAATCGTGCGAACTGTCTCTCGCAGCAAGTTTACGTTTAAACCACCGCACAGGCCACGATCTGTAGTAACAACGATTAGACCAACACGATTAATCTCGCGATGCGTCATAAAAGGATGTCTGTACTCTGAATGAGCACGGGCAATATGCTTTACTACACCGTAGATTTTACTGGCATAAGGTTTAGATGCGCGCATTCGTTCCTGAGTTTTACGCATTTTGCTTGCTGCCACCATTTCCATCGCACGAGTAATCTTTCGAGTCTTGTTGATACTCGAAATTTTCGAACGGATTTCTTTTGCTCCAGCCATAATATCACTTCGCCTTAAATTGACTTACCAACTTGCTGTACGTTTAAAGTCCTCTACAGCTTTTTTCAATTTTGCTTCAATGTCATTATCGTAAGCACCCGCTTCATTGATCAGTTGTAGCAAATCAGGATGTGAGGTACGCATATAGTCATGCAATGACGCTTCAAACGCAGCAACTTCACTTACAGGTACATCATCCAAATAACCTTTTTCAACAACAAACAATGCTGTACCCATTTCTGCAACAGATAATGGAGAATATTGTTTTTGTTTCATTAACTCAGTAATTCGCTGACCGCGCTCTAACTGTTTACGAGTTGCATCATCAAGGTCTGAAGCAAATTGAGAGAACGCTTCCAATTCGCGGAATTGAGCAAGTGCCAAACGAGTACCACCACCCAGTTTTTTCATGATTTTTGTTTGTGCGGCACCACCAACCCGTGATACAGAGAGACCGGAGTTAATTGCTGGTCTTACACCTGAGTTAAATAAATCAACATCAAGGAAAATCTGCCCGTCTGTAATCGAAATTACGTTAGTTGGAACGAATGCTGATACGTCACCTGCTTGTGTTTCAATAATCGGCAATGCAGTCAATGAGCCTGTTTTTCCTTTAACTTCACCATTTGTCAATTTTTCTACTTCATCAGCATTGATTCGGGCCGCTCTTTCCAGCAAGCGTGAATGCAAATAGAAAATGTCACCAGGATATGCTTCACGGCCAGGTGGTCTTCTTAACAATAATGAAATTTGTCGATAAGCCCAAGCCTGTTTGGTTAAGTCATCATATACAATTAATGCGTCTTCACCGCGTTCCATGAAGTATTCACCCATGGTACATCCAGCATATGGTGCGATAAATTGTAATGCAGCTGAATCAGAGGCACCAGCAACTACGACGATGGTGTGTTCTAAAGCACCATGCTCTTCAAGCTTACGTACTATTGCTGCCACAGATGAAGCTTTTTGTCCAACTGCTACATAGACGCACTTAACGCCTGTGCCTTTCTGGTTAATAATCGCATCAATTGCGATTGCTGTTTTTCCTGTTTGACGGTCACCAATGATGAGCTCACGCTGTCCACGTCCAACTGGAATCATTGCGTCGATTGCTTTTAATCCTGTTTGCACTGGCTGGTCTACTGATTTACGTGCAATAACCCCTGGAGCAACTTTTTCAATTGGAGCCATTCCTGCTGCATCAATAGGGCCTTTACCATCAATTGGATTTCCTAATGCATCAACAACACGACCTAAAAGTCCTTTACCCACTGGAACTTCAAGAATACGGCCAGTACATTTACCTTTTTGGCCTTCAGCTAGAGAAGAATAATCACCAAGAACAACCGCGCCTACCGAGTCTCTTTCAAGGTTAAGAGCCAGACCATAAATTCCGCCTGGAAATTCAATCATTTCACCAGCCATTGCATCTTCAAGGCCATGCAAGCTCACAACACCGTCTTTTAAACTAACAATAGTACCTTCATTGCGTGATTCAGATACTACACTAAAGTGTTCTATTTTCTTTCTGATTAATTCACTGATTTCAGAAGGATTTAACGCTACTTGTTCTGACATGGAAACTATCCTCTAAATTATGCGGCCAATTCTGTACTGAGCTTGTTAAGCTTGCCACGAACTGAACCATCTATAACTAAATCGCCCGCTCGAATTATTGCTCCACCAAGCAAGGAAGGATCAATACTGATTTTTAACGAGACCTCGCGCTGTAGGCGCTGACTTAATGATTCGATTAATCGCTGTTGTTGCGCATTTGATAAATCAGAAAAACTGCTTACATCAACACACAGAGTTTTCTCTTGCTCTGCACGATGTGCCTCATAGAGTGCACAAATTTCTGGTAGCAATATCAATCTTTTATTTGTAGCCAACAAGGTAATTAAGTTGCTTAATGCCTTATTCTCATTTGATTTTGCATCGGTTGCTGCATGCAACAACTCGATATGCTGCGCTACAGTAGTTGCTGGATTTGCAATAAACTTTTCAGCCTCAGGCATCAGCACAGCTTGTGCAAGATTTTTCAAATGTGCTGACCACTCAGCTAATTTTCTTTCCCCCAAAGCATATTCAAATATCGCTTTAGCATAGGGTCTGGCTATGGTGGTACTATCAGACATTTTTAAATCTCTTCTATCAAGTTATCTAATAAGGCAGTATTTGCCTTGGCATCAATTTCGCGCTTCAAAATTTTCTCAGCACCAGTTATTGCCAAGTTAGCAACCTGTTTACGCAACTCATCTTTTGCATGATTGATTTGTTGCAGTAGTTGCTCTTGTGCCAACTTCACTTGCATTTGCGCTTCATGCTTCGCAGCTTCTTTTGCTTCTTCGATGATTTGCGCAGCACGTTTATTTGCCTTCTCAATGATATCTGCTGACTGGACCTTAGCTTGTTTTAATTCATCTTTAACGCGATGCTGTGCCAGTTCTAATTCTTTTCGACCACGTTCAGCAGCAGCTAGACCATCAGCTATTTTGTCTTGTCGCTCTTCCATTGCTTTTGCCAATGGAGGCCATACTAACTTCATGGTAAACAAAACAAACGCTGCAAAAACGAGCATTTGTACAATTAATGTTAAATTAATTTCCACCGTTTATCTCCTGTAACAATTAGGGCGCCTGGCGCCCTGATTATGTGTTATCAAGAACCCAGGTTGCTAAGGAAAGGGTTTGCGAAAGTAAAGAACAATGCGATACCCACTCCAATCATGGTTACGGCATCTAACAGACCAGCAACGATGAACATTTTTACTTGTAACATTGGAACCATTTCTGGTTGGCGAGCTGAGCCTTCAAGGAATTTGCCACCAAGCAAACCAAATCCTATCGCTGTGCCCAATGCACCCAAACCAATTAACAAGGCAACCGCAACAACGGTCATACTCTGAATTTGTGCTATTAAACTAGCGGCTTGCATATTTATCCCCTTTACAATGGATGAAAATTAAATCGGTTAATGATCTTCGTGTGCCAAACTAAGGTAAACAATCGTTAGCACCATGAAAATAAATGCTTGCAATGTTATCACCAATATATGGAATATTGACCACGCCAGCGCCAAAATAAATTGTGCTGATCCTAAGGTCGCAGTAGCCAGTGTTGATGAAGTTGCAGCATTTAAGGTTAACAGCGCGATCAATATAAATATCAACTCGCCTGCGTATAAGTTACCAAATAAACGTAGTGCCAGTGAAATTGGTTTAGCAACCAGGCCAACCACTTCGAGCAACAAGTTAAAAGGTATAAATCCAGGATGATTAAAAGGCTGTAAAGTCAACTCTTTGATAAACTTTTTCACACCTTTTATCTTAATGCTGTAAAAAATAATCAGAATAAATACCGATAGCGATAAACCAAAGGTTAAGTTCAAATCGTTAGTTGGCACAACCTTAAGGTAGTGGATGCCTCCAGTTTGCGCCAGTGCGGGCAATATGTCTACAGGCAAAATATCCATGAAATTCATTAGAAAAACCCAGAGAAATATGGTTAATGCCAATGGTCCAATTAAGTTATTCTTACCATGGAAGCAATCTTTGACCTGATTATCTGCAAATTGCAGCATGATTTCCGCAAAGTTCTGTAATTTACCGGGTATGCCCGTAGTCACTTTGCGTGCACCAAAATACATCAGTCCACAAACAACTATTCCCAAAACAATTGAGAAAAATAAAGTGTCAAGATTCAATGTCCAGAAACCACCCGAACCCAATTTCATATCACTAACGTTATAAGTAAGATACGTTAAATGATGCTTAATGTAGTTTGTGCTAGATACCATTTCAGTCACTTTCAGGCCTATTCTGTTTATTTTCAATAATCAACGGGGCAAACCAATGCGTCATCAGTATCATAATATATGACGCAAAAAACGCTAGCGGTGTGATTTTAAATAGCAAAAACACCGCGGTGAACAGGAATATGGATATAACTATCTTTAATGCTTCGCCTTTATAGAAACTATTTACTATCTGCTTGGCTGATCGAGCACCTTGATACTTAAATAGTTTGCTTGCAAAATACGCATTAGGAACAATACAAACCAGACCACCTAGCAATGCCGAACTTGCTGCATTAGTACCATATACTAGTGCACACAAAGCTGCAATGATCAATGTAGCGCTTAACTGTACAAGCCATAATCGTACAATTCCACGATTACTTAGTTGTTTGTTCACATATTCACCTAAGTTTCACCGCGCGAATTATAAAGCAACCCGTATGAATAAGCAATGCCTGATCTATGCAATAAAGTTAGTAACTGTTCAGAAGATATACTTGAACCTTGGGCAGGGGTATGATTTTAGGGCGGTCTGCGCATAAAAATATGCTTTTGAAACATAGGATATCTCAGAGTGTGGGCATTCGAAGTATTGTTTTCGCGCGATATACTGCCGTTATGTGAATCGCGCACTTCACGATTACTAATGTCAATTCAATTTAAGTACTTGACTCTCTGCGTCCTTTTGCTCGGTTTCCTCTGATTGTAAATTTAAGCGAAACAATTCCTCTTTCAGTTTCATACCCGCTTTATATACACTTGTGGGACTTGCGATGGATGGTTTGGATATTATACTGACATCAAATCCATCATTCTTTATTTTTTCTTTTAACTCATCACTTAACCCTGACTCAATAACTTGATGTACTGCTGTTGAGCAATTGAAACTTCGAATATTGTAACTTTTTTTACTCCTAGATAATGCAACCATTTGCGCGAGAACACGCTCTGTTTCTAAACTACATGTCGGTTGCTGACTATCATAATCCGTTGGAAGTTCTATCACACCATCAGGCTCTTTTCCCACAGATCTATGCCGCTCGGCAAAATCTTCTTTACATACCTCGAGTTGTTTCGTTGCTAGCTTTAACTCTATCATGAGACCATCAACTCGATCCCCATCTTCTTTTGTAAAATCAAGACTTAAATCAGGCGCCCTTCCTTCTTTTTTTGCTAACTCGAGCTCATTCATAAATGCATCCCGTTTCTCCATAAGCATTTTTTGCTCATCTTCCAAATTTACTTTTATACTATTCAATTGTTGATAGGCAGGATCATCTTCAAGTAGTCTACCCTGTTGCAGAGAGGGGTGCTCGAGTTCTTTTATCTTGGTCACTTCTTTTCTTGTTGTGAGATATCCTTTTACTGTCGTTTTTGTAGTTATGGGTTGTTCTGCCGAACCATATAAATTTATTATTTGTTGCGCTTCTAATGTTCCTTCAGGATCATTCTCCCATTCTGATTTTCGATCATCAAGGAACCCATTGATATGATGTCCATTCGTATATCCTGGCCACCAACTAAAGTAGGCAAAATAAACCACTTGTACCTTAGGTTGATAGCTGTCACCCTGTTTTTCAGGAATGAATTCTGTTCGTTTACTAATGGTAACTCCTTCAATGCTACCATATTTCGTAGCAAGACTATCGCCTTTTTCATCCGCAGGCCAAGTTAACTCTAGCGAAGTATGTCCCATATTTCCTCCGAAAAATTTCGGCCCAATTACTCTTTTCAATCCTTTGGAGTACTCCTTCGTGCTATTGTTCCAAGTATAAATCGTTAACGCCATAATTGATCACCAGTCAACCTATATGTTCAAATTATAGACGATTATAGTCTTGCGATTTAATACCTCCAGCAAATCTCACTGAGTCTGACGGTAAGTTGAGCCTTTCTGGCTCCGATTGATAAGCCCAGAGACTATTTTACCCGGTAATGGAGCCTATGATGAAATGCCCACATACCAGAGTTTCCTCACGGGTGCTTGTGTCCTTTAAAAAACAAATTTTTTAATTACCAATGACCTACATTCGGCTCTGATGCCCAGGGTTCTTGTATCGGCAGTGGTTCACCTTTTTGCAGCAATTCGATAGAAATATTATCTGGCGAACGAATAAACGCCATATGCCCATCTCGAGGTGGCCGGTTAATTATTACCCCGGCATTTTTTAATCGTTGGCATGTCGCGTAGATATCGCCCACCCGGTACGCTAAATGACCAAAATTGCGTCCTTCTAGATAGTCTTCGGGATCCCAATTGTAAGTAAGCTCAAGCATGGGTATATTTGCATGGTTTGTATGCTCTAAATCATCTGGTGATGCCAGAAATATCAAAGTATATCGGCCTTTTTCATGCTCCGTGCGTTTGACTTCTACCAAGCCCAGTTTATTACAATAAAAATCGAGCGACTCATCTAAATTAGAAATTCGTACCATCGTATGTAAATAATTCATCCATTTTCTCCTTTATAGCTTTCCTGAGGAAGCCGATTACAATAGATTTTACCGTCTATAATTTAAGTGTGGAGCTTATTATCGCAACTCGGGTAATAAGTAGTGTTTATTAACCTCGCAAAAGGAAAGAACATGCCTGATAAGATCCAACGTACTGCAGCCAGCCTGCAGCAAAAAATGCTCGCTCGTTATAGCGATGGGTTACATCATAAACATAACAAACATCATCTAGAATATCGACAACATTGTAGATCCCACCCTTGTAATCAAGGTAATGACTTTAATGAAGAAGAGCTAACCGGCTCTACGGGATTATTACGTCAACTTAAATTAAGGAAAATGCGTAAGCGACCTGATAAGGGAAGTTTCCATTAATATACATCCATCGTAAAACAAGCGCTTGGTTGTATGAGATCCTTTAATCAAGCGCTTTTCTTTAGGATTACCCTACAGAATTATCCTGATAGGTAAAATATTTTAGCATTTTTACCACACGTACGACATCGCTCGTTTCTCTTGCCATATTAATCACTTTTTCAGCTTGCTCTTTATGAACATCTCCCATCAAATAGACCACTTGATCTGAAGTAACAATTTTGAAAGCCTTAGGATCAATCGAATCATCAGCAAACATTTGCCCGCGAATTTTCGCCGTTATCCAGCTATCCAGCATCAAATTGGACTCTTCGGTGCGCACCTGTACTTGATTAAATAAACGTCTGTAACCGTTTACCTTAGCTAATCGTCGATTCAATTTTTCTTTCATTTCAGTTGTAGGAACATGTCCCGATACTAAAATATCCCCATTGAATACGGCGATATCAATAACGCATCCATTATTTTTGAATTTGTTATCGACAGTTATCGCATTATTCACTTTAATATTTAAACTGTAATCATCCAGTTTTTTATACACATTATGTCTGTCGTAAACCATAGTGGCGCCAGTCCATATACCGCCTGCGCAGCCATACAAACAAAATAGAACACTAGCAAGTAATACCGCAAAACATCCTTGTTTTAACATTTTATTTAGTGAATATACTGAAAAATTTTAACTACTTTATTCACACCATTAACTCGACGCGCCGCATCGACTGCAAGAGCTGCTTGCTGTGCGTTAACGATACCCATGAGATAAACTACTTTATTTTCTGTCACAATACGAATTGATCCGGACTCAAGTCCCTTTTTAGCCAACATTCTGCTCCGAACTTGACTGGTGATCAAACTGTCTTTGGATCGCTCTGTAAGCGGAATAGGATAACCAATTGATATTTCATTATAAACTCGATGTGCGCCTGGAGCACTTCGGGCTATTTTTTCAGCTAAATTACGTAAGGAAGCGGTTGGTGTTTGACCAACAAGTAGAACCGCTCGATTAAAGCTAGTCACAATAACTCGCGAATCACTAAACTTCCGATTTGTTACTATTGCCTTATGAATCACATGAAATAATCGCGCATCTGCCTCCATAGTTATGACACCGCGTCGATCATAAACCATTCCGGCAACGGCTCCAGTTACTACAGCAGCAACACATCCTGTCAGCAAGGTGGTTACTAAAAGAAAAGCGATTGATTTTAATTTGAAACTCATTTTTTTACCCCAACACCTGACCAAATAATGACTGGTCAATTAAATCACAAAAGCAGTGTAAGATGAACAAGTGCATTTCTCTAATTCGTGCTGAATTATCTGAGGCCACACGAAGCTCAATATCTTCGGGACCCAAATGATTTGCAAGCACACCACCATCACGCCCACTTAACGCTACGGTATCCATGCCCCGTTCATTAGCAGCATGGAGTGCATGCAACATACTGTCAGAGTTACCCGAGGTAGTTAATAAAAGCAGCACATCGTTTTCTTGTCCTAAAGCCTGAATTTGTCGTGCAAAAACCTGATTATAATGATTATCATTTGCGGAATAACTTAAACTGCTCGCATCGGTACTTAAATTAATTACCGGAAGGGCGGGTCGTTCAACTTCAAATTGATTCAACATGGCGCTGGCAAAATGCATACAATTCGCACTTGACCCCCCATTACCACACAATAATATTTTTCCATCGGCAAGCAAACAATTCACTAAACGTTGCCCCGCTTTGGCGATTGAATCAGATAAAGAATCAGCAAGTGCTATTTTGGTTTCTATATTCACCCCAAACAGATGCCTTACTCGTTCTTCCATTTGTCCCATCATATAAAACCTCTATCTTTTACTTTCTTTGTAGCCTGGGTGATTCGAAGCGGAACCCCGGTTATTGTTCATAAAATTCCCGGGCTCCACTTCGCTACCCAGGCTACATTTAATTAATAATCCGCTCCAAATGCATCTTTTATCCAGTTAATGGATGCTGATGTTCCATCAATACTTACCACATCAAAACGAAGAGCTAATTGGTCATACTGTTGATGTTCCAGCAGATAATATGTCGCTGCTTTGAGTATTTTTTGTTTCTTTGTATAAGTAATACTTGCGATACCACCACCAAACTGGGTAGAAACCCGAGAACGTACTTCTATAAAAACCAACTGTTCCTTGTCACGCATAATTAAATCAATTTCACCCAAGCGGCAATTATAATTTTGCGTAATGAACTCAAGACCTTGTTTTTTTAAATAGGTTAAAGCTTTTTGTTCAGCAATACGGCCTTTCTCATAAGTCATCAATTAAACTGTCTCACCTAGGGAATGCACAAGGCCTTGTTTGAACTGCCCCCACTCTAAAACACGTGCAACGTGTTGAGATGGCTCAAGGTATAAAATACCATCTCCATTATGCGATTTATCCGCAGGAAATAGCATCAATTGATTCAATTGTGTGGCCAAAGTATAACTGTCTATTCCTAAAGCATACAATCGGTTGTAACTGTTAAATTGTTCAGGCCAATTGCGTGTTCCTGCCTGATGCGAGAAAACCCAAGGGATATCACAGAATATAACGCCATCAAGATCTTTATCTTTCAGTGGGTTAGCACTTCCTCCATAGACACTGGCTGTGGCATATACGGGGACGTCTCCTGCATAATAATAATTTAGTAACGGCATAATTTGCCGGGCCTTTGACGGATAGGCCAACAAAAATATCATATCAAAATCTTGTCTGCGACTAATAACTGGCTGAATTTTTTGCCCTAATAACTGCCTTAATTTTTTTTCGCGTTGCTGGCTGTTGCTGATTTGCAGAAAATCCTTCATTTTTTTATTCAAATCATCATTAGAGCTATATAAAAAAGTATCAACAACTCGTCCACCATCTTTTTGCCATTGTTGCGTAAACGCCTTGGTTATCTCTTTTCCCCAATCATTTCCAGGTGCAATAATTAATGATCGACTATATCCCTTATTTTTTGCTCTGATTGCTACCTGGGTTGCTTCATTAACGGGAGAAAGCCCAAATAGAAAGGAATTTTCCTGAATTTTGTTATCAGCGTCATTTAATAGCAGAGTGGGGACAGGATGTGGTAAGGCTGCAACTGTAGCTACTTGTGATTTGGTTAAAGGTCCTACAATATAATCAGCACCATCATCAATTGCTTTTTGATACAAAGAAGCAACATCGCCTTTATTGGTATCATAGGTTTTCACCTGCATTGATTGTTCACTGTTTTTGTTATAAGCCGCCATAAATCCATCACGTATAGCGGATCCAGGTCCTTGCAAAGCGCCACTTACAGGAAGCAAAAGAGCGACTTGTTTCGGTTGAGCACGGATTTTATTGGCAATCGACTCCAGTGGATTAGGCAAAATATGACCTGCTGGGTGGTTACTGTACTGAGATTGCCACTGATTTAAAGCAGCGAGCAAGGATTTAGGATTATCGCGATACGTGCGAGAAATCAATGCAAGCTGAATCCAACCTTGTAAATCAGATTGGCTTGATGTTTTAGCAGTCAATGAATTTAATTCTGTTTGCGACATCCGCGTTAGAGTTAACCACAGGGCGCGACGATTATTGTCTTGACTCCCTTCATCGGCTAGCAAAGTCTCAAGTTTTATTCGCTCATTAATCGATTCCAATGGCTTTCCTTCGCCGCGATAGGCTTGTGCCAAAAGTTCATGAAACTGGATCTTTTGGTATGCAGAAAATGCGTCACTGTCCCTTATACTGGTCAATTTGTTCCGCGCCATACTGGGACGGTCACGGATGAGATCAATTTGGGCTAGCAAAAGATTTTTTTCATCCTTAAGTATCGGTGTCAAGTCAGAAGTCTGTGCTAAAATAGCAGTGCCTTGTCGCCATTGGCCATCTGAAATCAAACGTCCTGCGGCCAAGAGTAACGAGTGTTGCTTTTCAATGCCTTGTTGGTTTTTAGCCTGCATAAGGTAATTTGCAGTAGGCTTGGAATAAGGACTCGCTATTTTTTTCTTCTCTATCTTAGGTGCCGGCACTGGTGCTGTCATTTCCGGAGGATTCACGGCGGTAGTACACTGGCAAAGAAAAAAAGTAGATGTCAGTAAAAAAAATACGCGTATTTTTATTAACATGTTTTTCAAGAATTGAATAAGCAATAACGCAAGAGGATAAACTATGACAAACTCACTAGCAACAGGAATAGGAACGCTTTATATTGTTGCAACTCCAATAGGAAACCGTGAGGACATTACGTTTAGAGCATTAGAGGTGCTCAAGTCTGTTGATTCCATTTTAGCTGAAGATACACGTCATTCGGTACAGTTACTGAGCTCTTTAGGAATAAAAAATAATCTTGAATCCCTCCACGCGCATAATGAAAATGATAAAAGCAAACATTTTATTGAACAGCTGTTAGCAGGAAAATCCATAGCCTTAATCAGTGATGCCGGTACTCCATTAATTAGCGATCCTGGCTTTTTATTAGTAAAATTGGCCCGTCAAAATCAAATTCCGGTTATTCCTGTTCCTGGTGCTTGCGCGTTAATTACCGCTCTTTGTGCTGCAGGAATTCCTTGCGACTCCTTTTTATTTTTAGGATTCCTCCCAGCAAAACAGCATGCGAGAAAAATTAAACTCGATTCCTTGCGTACAGAACCACATACTTTGATTTTTTATGAATCAACACATCGTATTCTGGAATGTCTTGATGACATTAGTGAACTCTATGGACAAACGTGTGATATTGTCTTGGCCAAGGAATTAACCAAAACTTTTGAGCGCTTTATTACTGGCACTGTACTTGAAGTCAAAAATTGGCTTTTGGCCGATCCGGGGCATATAAAAGGCGAGTTTGTACTGTTAATCCCTCCACGACCCGTTTCTAATGAACCAGAAACCTATGAAAAACTTCTTAACGTATTATTGGATGAGCTTCCACTCAAGCAGGCAGTAGCAATTGCTTGCAAATTGAGCAATGGGAGTAAAAATGAATTGTACGAAAAAGCCTTAGCAATAAAAAATAAATCAATGTAAGCTGGTTCAGAAACAAAGTGCCGTCATCCCTCGTTGTACCCGAGATGACGGCAAAAAGAGTACCGGTTACCTAACTCTCCGGTCTATACATGCAGCGGAACCCACGCTACATGATTATTTTCTTTTTAGACCGATTAACAGCTAAAGCACGAAGTTTCGTCTAAATCGTTCATCCTACCTTCATCTAGAAGCAGGCTATCGTCTTTATCTTCTTTATCTTCTTTATTAGGTCCTTCCAAAGCCAACTGTGCGGCCTCTTTTTTACTGTTATGCTGATCATAGGCATGGTAAATTTCATACCCCACATACAATACAGTTAATGCGATTGCTGCAGGCCAACATGTTGCATAGGCAGCAATTAAAAGTGTAGGCATTACCGTATTTTTTATTAACGTGAAGATAAAATCATTACGTGCCGCTTCGTATTCTACGAGTGCTGCAGCATATTCTTTTTCAGTAGCTTCCTCTAAGCGAATGCTTTTCTCTTGGTATTTCGAATACGCATCAGAAGAAAGATACATCGCTACCGCAACAGTACAAACAAAGAAACATGCAACAGCTATTCCTGGGCCCGTAAATAATAATGAAGCACCGAATCCCATCATCAGCAAGGCAGCTGCGGCTGCAACAAAATAAAAAGTACTTTCTTTTGTGCGCCAGTTAATTTCTAACTCTTTAAGTTGTTTTTGGAGCATTGCTGCATGAGCAATTCTTTGCTTATCAGTCATACCAGGAAATTTTTCTGGATGATTTAGGTAATCTTCCATTTCTTGCTCATATTGCGCCTTTTTAGCTAGATATTCCTGCTTGGCCAGATGACATTTATACAGTGTCATACACACGTCAAAACCCAAAAAGACGAAGGTTATTACCCCCGCTGTTGGATCGGGTATATGGGTAATATGATTAAAATTGGTTAGGAAATTTATTGTAGCCCACACTAGGTCATTGGCAAAATTACAGTGACGTTTATAAAGTTCAAATTTAAATCGATCATAGGCCGTAGTTCCATTCTTTTCTTCCTCAGCGGTGGGAAAACAAGTATGTTCAATCAAGTAGCCCGCATCAATTGCAAAACGCATTAAAAATAAACCCACACTAAAATATTTAAGCACTCCATTGGGTGCATTAAGAAAATCAATTATTTGATCGACATCGGTGTGCGTACCTAAAATCGAATCCAGATGATCAATAAGATGCGTGTCTTTTGCAAAAGCAAAACCCGATACTAGAGTTAAACGGCAAAATACCCAATATACACGACATAAGTTGGCATAAGCCACATAATCACGAATCTGGGATAGATGTAATGGTGCATTCATCAAATTACGAAAACTGTTAATAAAACTGTTTTTCAGTGATTCGATAAACTCTTCCTCTGCTTTAGCATCCTCTTGCTGTTTATTTAATAATCGGTTCTTAATTTGTTGCTTTATTTTTTTATAATCCTCTTCTTTACTGTACTGAGAATATGCTTTATGGAAGGTTTCTAACAGGGTAGCGCAATAGTAACAGTACATCCAAAAAGCTTTATCATCTTCATTTTTTCGCTTTTGCAGCACTGCAAACATTTGGGTGAATTCAGCTTCAAGCGCTTTTTGATTTTCTAAAATAAAAGGATAGCCGATGTTATCAGCACGACGTTTAATATCCCCTAAAGTCCGAAGCTCATTCTGATTAAGTTGCATAAAAAACGAGTTCTTATCGTTACTAAGATCCGCATTATGTTTTGAATGAGCCATAAAAAACCTCACAAAAATTAGACAGTAAGTTTGCTACGTTATCATTTGATAATGGTTTTGACAAGATACTTCTGTATGTTTTTTTGACACAATGTTTCAAAACAGTAAAGAAAGTATTTAGAGCTGTAAAGTACTCTTTTGAATAATAAAGAAAAGTTAAAAAATTAAGAATAATGAGGTTTGAGTTCTAGAAAGTGCAACAGCATATTAATCAACTTATTTACCAATACAAAAACTGGAAAAGATACGTCCTAATAAGTCATCAGAACTGAACTCTCCTGTTATTTCGCATAAACTTTGATGCGCCAGACGCAAGTCTTCTGCCAATAACTCTCCAGCGCGATGCTCTGCCAATTGTTGCTGGCCTGTAGTAATTAAATTTTTTGCTTCATCTAATGCCTGCAAATGCCGTCTTCTGGCAAGAAAATGCCCTTCATTCGGTTGATAGCCTACAACGTGTTTTATTACTTGCTTTAAGCCATCAATTCCCTCACCTGATTTTGCAGAAAGATAGATATCTTGATTGCTTATTTGGGCACTGTGACCTAAGGTGTCAATTTTATTAAAGACAGTAATAATCGGAACTTCCTCTGGCAAGGCTGCCTTGATTTGTTGAGTCAAATGATCATGGTGTTCCAGATCATTCACATCAACAACAAGCAAAACACAATCTGCTTTTTTTAATTCTTGCCATGCTCTTTTAATTCCTTCTTTTTCGACAATATCATCAGACTCACGTAGACCGGCGGTATCAATGATGTGGAGGGGAATGTCATCCAATAAAATATGTTCACGCATAATATCACGAGTAGTGCCAGCAATCTCGGTAACTATAGCCACATCGCGTCCCGCCAAACAATTAATCAAGGTTGATTTGCCTGCATTAGGTCTTCCGGCAATCACTACAGACAATCCCTCACGTAAAATAACTCCTTGATTAGCCTGGGCGCGGATATCATCCAATTCAGTTAAAATATCATGCACCAAATACGCGACTTTACCGTCATTAAGAAAATCAATTTCTTCTTCTGGAAAATCTATTGCGGCCTCAACATATAAACGCAAGTAAATAATCTTTTCATTGAGTTTATTGATTTTATTTGAGAATTCTCCCTGTAATGACTTTAATGCCATTCGTGCTGCTGTTTGCGAACTGGCTTGAATTAAATCAGCAATTGCTTCCGCTTGAGTTAAATCAATTTTATCATTTAAAAAGGCACGCTCGGAAAACTCCCCTGGCCGTGCCAAGCGAGCCCCTAAATGAATACATGCTTTAGTCAGCATATCAAGCACAACAGGGGAGCCGTGCGCTTGAATCTCAACAACATCTTCCCCAGTAAACGAGTGAGGCGCTTTAAAATAAATCATTATCCCTTGATCAATTAGAGAATCAAGTTGTTGTGCGTGCTTATTATTGGAAAATGAATAAAAGGAGCAAAAAGTAGCCATGCGTGGTGGTAGTGACTTGTTGCCATTCATAGTAAAGGCAATAGCGTATGCTTTTGGACCGGATAATCGGATTATTCCTACCCCACCTCTGCCAGGTGGGGTAGCTATAGCTACTATAGTTTCTGTAGACATTTATTTAGCTGAAACAAGTTTTTTTGCTGTTTTTTCATCGGAATATTTACGTGTAATGTACCATTGCTGCAATATGGACAAGGCATTATTCACAATCCAATACAGTACCAAACCAGCTGGAAAATTCCAAAATAATGCGGTAAATAACACGGGTAAAAACATCATCACTTTTGCTTGCATTGGATCTGGTGGTGCCGGATTCAATTTTTGTTGAATCAGCATGGTAGCCCCCATGATTATTGGCAATACGTGATAAGGATCAGGTGAGGCCAAATCTTTAATCCACAAGATAAATGGAGCTTGTCTTAGCTCAACACTTTCCAATAGGACCCAATACAGGGCAATAAATACTGGAATTTGGATTAATATAGGCAAACAACCACCTAGTGGATTTACCTTTTCCTGCTTGTACAGTTCCATGGTCGCTTGACTGATTTTAGCTTTATCATCGCCATAACGTTCACGTAACGCTTGTAATTTAGGTTGTAATTTACGCATACCTGCCATTGATTTATAGCTGGCAGCAGATAAACGATAAAATGCCAATTTAATCAATACAGTCACTAAAACGATAGACCAACCCCAGTTACCAATGAAATTATAAATTGTTTTCATCAGCGAGAATAATAGCGACGATAAAAACCATAACATCCCGTAATCAACGGTGAGATCCAGTGATGGAGCAATCTCTTTTAACACACTCGTAATTTCTGGGCCTATATACAATCTGGAGCCAACAGTGGTTTGCTCTTCGGGTTTCAAGGTAATTGGCTTGCTCACCGCACCAATAGTGTAATCATTATTCACAGCGCGTGTATAAAACTTGTTGTTCGCATTAGCTTCGGGAACCCAGGCGCTTAAAAAATAATGTTGCTGCATAGCAATCCAGCCACCTTTACTATCCACATCAAGATTTGTTTTATTCATGTCGCTAAAGCTTACTTTTTGATAGCGGTGTTTTCCTGGTTCTGAATAAGAAGCACCGGTATATGAGCCAACATGAAATACACTTGACTTATCTTCCTTGGGAGAGCTGCGTAACAACTGGGTATTCAAATATCCAGTCCATTCATTGCTGCCTTTGTTAACAATTTTATAATTTACATCAATAAGATAGCTGCCTTTAGTAAAAATAAACTCTTTTTTTACATCAAGTCCTTCGCTATTTGTTCCACTAAGCGTTACGGTTAATTGCTGCTGGTCAGGCGCCATTTCGTAATGCTGTTGTGGTGTCGTAAAATTTAAATCCAGAGCTTGGACGTTCTGTCCTGAAGCAACAAAAAGGCTACTGTTTGCTACATAACGCTCATTCGCCTGATTTTGTAAAAGAAGAAAAGGTTTATTCTTTTCGTCAACACTTTGCGGATAATCAAGGAGCTGCCCTGAAACAACATCACCTTGTTGCGGATCAATAGCCACATCCAAAACATCAGTTTTAACCTGTATTAGCGGTGCATTACTGCTTTTAGTTTGTCCCTCAACAGGATTGATGGGCGTAGATGCGGATGTATTGGATGGTGTTACTTGCGGTAGCAAAGGTTGTCCATTCTGCTCATGACTTATCACATTTTCTGTTGGTAGAGACTGAGGAGGATAGTCTATTTGCCAGGCATTCCAAAGTGATAAACTAACTAGCGCAAGCGCCATATATAAAACAATACGTCGTATATCCATCAATGATTCTCGTTGTTGGGGAGTACAGGATCATAGCCGCCACGTGACCAAGGGTGGCAACGCAATACTCTTTTTAAAGCCATCCATAAACCTTTGGTTATGCCGCATTGTAGGATAGCGCTTTCAGCATATTGTGAACAACTTGGGTAGTATCGGCAACTTGGCTTCAGCAAGGGGCTAATCAAATATTTATACAATTTGATAGGGAAACAAACTATTTTTCGTAACATGAGATTAATTTTTTCCATGTTTTGCTCATTCTAGCATTTATAATTGCATTTGTTTGTTTTGCTACGCCTTGTCTAGCTAAAAAAACCACATCGACTGCAGGTAATTCTTCTTGTCGAAAGCTTTCTCTTAACAGCCGTTTAATACGATTTCGCTCATGAGCTTTTGCTATCACTTTCTTCGATAACGCCAGCCCAAGTCGAGCATAACCTAAATTATTTTCTCTAAAGAGAACGATAAACTCGGATGTTACTATTTTTTTTGCTTGTTCAAACACATGATTATAATCATATTTTGTTAATAATCGCTGTGTTTTTTTAAAAGCAAACACTTAGGCAGTCAAACGCTTACGGCCTTTAGCACGACGACGCTTGATTACTAATCTACCTGCACGAGTTGCCATACGCTCACGGAAACCGTGGTCACGTTTACGTTTTAAATTACTAGGTTGAAAGGTACGTTTCATGATGAACCTGTTAATAAAATTATGAGGCTGGCAATAATAGAGAACTTTTTTTCTACTGTCAATTTTGATAATTGATTATTTTTTGTATCGTCTCATTTTTGTTCGATTTTTTTTCTTGTTAATAACTACATTATTTTATTTTTTTTAAATTTTTTATTGTTATTAGGTTTTTATCTGTTGTTGATAACCTTTTAAAACTGCTAAAAATCAATAGGTTAACTAAAAAATAACTTTGTTGGTAAGCTCTTTTTAAGCCTGTGATCTATTTGTATGTATTTTTATGTTTTGATTTATTCAATGCTTTATTATCACCTTATACCCGGTATTCGATCGTATTTATTCATAGTTAACTTGATCCAATCTGATTTATTTTTTATCTTTTTCTATTCCTTTTAACTATTTTCTAGTCGTTCTTCGTTTAATTCATTTTTAATAGTTAACTTATTGATTTTTTGGTTAATAATATTTCTTTTACACACTCACTGAAAATCAATGACCTCCTGTAATGATTTCAGCTATTTAGGAAGAAACATGTTATTTTTAAAATCTGTTTTGAATGGTGTTGGATCGGGTGCTGGAGTCGCATGGTCATTATTTGGTATCGGTTTTGCCATCATTGGTGGCTCGATCGGTGGTTTTTTTTCTTTAACTCTGGGTATTTTTTCTCTTTTTTTATTTTTGGCTATTGGTACCACCATTTTTTATTATTCACTTAAGCAAACTCAAGATAATGAGCAAATCATTCAAGAGCAATTACAAACAAATCAACAAAAGTTATTGACCGACATTAATGAATATATTGAGAGTGTTCGTCGTTATTTTTCCTATGAACAAAATGGCGAATGCTTTAATGATGTTTTTAAGCGGATTCTTGATACAGATCTTGATAAAATAAGGAGCAAGGATGTTCATTCACCTTTATCTCAAATTCTGTTGCTTCTTAAAGATGAATTCGAAGCAAAACAAACTATCCCCAATACTACTATTATATTAAAGCGCATTGTCCACACAGCTTCTCAGCAACCTGTTCCATTATCTGAGAAGTTTATTTCTGCATTTTTCACTTTTGTTGGCACTTTTGGTTCTATAGCAGGATGTAGCGCTGGACTTTCGGGAGTGTTAACAGGCATGGGCATTTTTTCAAGTTTTGCTGCATTTCCTCTATTGGGTTGGGGTGTTTTAACATTTGCCTTATGCAGTGGGCTTACTTTTGCTCACCAAGCTTTTATTAAGGCGGGAGAAGACTATAATATTAAACTGTTAAATCAAAAATTGAAATGTATGCATCAACAGTTGAGTAAGGCAACTATGGTGCGTAATCTAAATGCTTCATTATTTTATGTTTTCAGAAGACTTGGTATCCAAAACGAGCAAAAAAATGGAGCCGCTCTTCCCGAACAACAACCCTTTATGGATCTTTATTTGCGACAATTATACAAAGGGCAGCCCAAATTGTCTTTTTTACCTTTTCTCACTAGAACTCATGAAAATGTTATTCAAATTCAAGATAAAGCGTCTACTTGTCATAGCGCTGTTTAATAGATGCGTTAAATGGTTCGCAATATTTTTATCGTTTGCTTCGGAAAATATCCACACTTTTTTTGTGGATAACTTTTCTTTATACCCAAGGCTGAGTATAATTTGCTGGCAGCAGCACCTTAGTGTACCGAAGAAATTCTATTTCTCAATTTCATGCGTAGTAATTTCATGCTTAATTATCTTGCTGTCCGGGTGCTTTCAGTGGCATATTTAAATGCTGTGGATAATTAGTTTTATATTCTTTTTACCACCCTTCTTTAATGAGGAGTTATGTTGTGTCAGCATCTGTTTGGCAAAAATGTTTAGGTCTATTGCAAGATGAATATTCTGCTCAACAATTTAATACCTGGTTGCGTCCTTTACAGGCTCATACAGAAGAACAACGTTTCATTTTATTTGCACCCAATCGATTTGTTGTTGATTGGGTAAAGAAGCATTTTTTTGCACGAATTGAAGAGTTGATTAAACAGTTTTGTGGTGACGAGATTAAATCAATTTCCATTGAAATTGGCAGCAAAATTTCTAATACCGAATCTGATTCGAGCTCTGCTGGTTCTGCAAGTTCTTTTTCATCCGAAGTAAATGCATCTGCTCCGGCCAGTTCCGTTGCAATCAAGACCGCTTCTAAGAAAGCTGTTGATTATAAAAGCAGTCACTTAAATAAAAAATTTGTTTTTGAAAGCTTTGTCGAAGGTAATTCCAACCAGCTTGCTCGAGCGGCCTCAATGCAGGTGGCTGAACGACCTGGTGATGCCTATAATCCACTGTTTATTTATGGTGGTGTGGGTTTAGGAAAAACGCATCTGATGCATGCCATTGGTAATGCTATATTGAAAAATAATCCTGATGCCAAGATACTTTATTTACATTCTGAGCGTTTTGTTGCGGATATGGTAAAGGCCATCCAGACGAACTCAATTAATGAATTTAAACGTTTTTATCGTTCTCTAAATGCTTTACTTATCGATGATATCCAGTTTTTTGCGGGTAAAGACCGGTCGCAAGAGGAGTTTTTTCATACCTTTAATGCTTTATTGGAAGGTCAGCAACAAATCATTCTTACGAGTGATCGTTATCCCAAAGAAATTGAAGGTATGGAAGAACGTTTGAAATCTCGATTTGGTTGGGGATTAACCGTTGCTGTAGAACCTCCCGAGCTTGAAACACGTGTTGCTATTTTAATTAGTAAGGCGGAGCAATCGAATATCGAATTGCCTTATGAAGTTGCTTTTTTTATTGCAAAACGTATTCGCTCCAATGTCAGGGAACTTGAGGGTGCATTGCGTCGAGTTATTGCCAACGCCCATTTTACTGGTAAGCCAATTACCATTGAGTTTGTTCACGAAGCTTTGCGTGATCTTTTGGCTTTGCAAGATAAATTAGTTACCATTGAAAATATCCAAAAGACGGTGGCTGAGTATTATAAGGTCAAAGTGGCTGATATATTGTCAAAGCGCCGCAGTCGTTCTATTGCCCGACCTAGACAAATGGCAATGGCTTTAAGCAAAGAGTTAACCAATCACAGCTTGCCTGAAATTGGGGATCATTTTGGAGGTCGTGATCATACAACGGTCATTCATGCCTGCAGAAAAGTTAAGGAATTGGTTCAGGATGACAGCGATTTTGCTGAAGATTATAAAAACTTAATGCGTATTTTGTCTTCTTAATTCAATCGACAGATTTTAACAGACCTATTTTGTGCTTCTGGGAGAATTGTAGAGGAACTCAGGATTAAGAAATTGATCCGGGGCTGAAAATACCGGGTTCCGTTTCGCTTTACCCATGTTATGATGCTGACTATCTATCTCCGGTTAGTGAAGTGGGGGTATGAAGCGATTTTTTTATTGTTATTCTTAGGTTAATATGGAGTTCTATCTTGTTTGAATTCGCTATTAAAAAAGAGGATTTACTTTCTCCACTACTTACAGTCGCAGGCGCTGTTGATAAAAAGCAAACTTTAGCTATTTTGTCTAACTTTTATCTTAAACTATCAGATGCTTCGTTGAATATTACTGCTACTGATTTGGAAATTGAGATTGCCGCTCAAGTACCCTGTGATTCTGGCCAACAGGCTGGAAGTATTACTGTTCCCGCAAAAAAATTTATTGATATTATTCGGTCTTTAGATGACGAACCCAGTCCCAAAGTGATTGTTGATAATTCTCTTTTAACTATTAAACAGGGACGTAGCTCATTCAAATTGACAACCTTACCTGCTGACGGCTATCCCTTGAGCGAAGATGAATGCAACGAGGTTGAATTAACTATTCCTCGGTTGGTTTTATTAAAGTTGTTGCAGTCCACTCATTTTGCAATGGCACAACAAGATGTGCGTGTTTTTCTAAATGGATTATTTCTCGATTTTGAACCGAATCTCATTTCTGCCGTTGCAACAGATGGACATAGGATGGCGATTTGTCGTCATCAATGTTCAAATACCAATGAGAAAAAACTCTTGATTCCTAAAAAGGGAATTCAGGAATTGTTACGTCTTCTTAACAGTATCGAAGATGAAGAGGTGTTATTGGCTGCTGGCAAATCACATTTTAAATTAGTGACACGCCAATTTATGTTTTTGTCAAAACTGATCGAAGCGCGATTTCCTCCTTATACTAAAGCTATTCCTAAAAATCAGGACAAACAGATAATTATTGATTGCTCTGTTTTTAAGCGCTCATTATCACGTATTGTTATTTTGGCTCACGAAAAGTCAAGGGCGGTTATGCTTCATTTACAACCCGGTATGCTCACTTTAATTGCCAATAATAATGAACAAGAAGAAGCCGTTGAATCATTAATTGCTGAAACACAGGGTGATGAGTTAAAGATTGGGTTGAATGCTACTTATTTACTCGATGTGCTTTCTCATTTTGGTGAAGGGCAAATTCGTCTTTCTTTATCGAATACGGATAGTAGTATTTTAATTGAGTCATTAGATGATGATAATTACCAATATATTATTATGCCTATGAAAATATGATCCTTTCTGAATTAAAAGTTCATAACTTACGAAATATTTCATCGGTACATCTTGGCTTAAGTCCCCGATTTAATTTTATATACGGGCCAAATGGAAGTGGCAAAACGTCTATCCTTGAAGGACTTTATTTATTAAGCTGTGGTCATTCATTTCGTTCTCGTGAAATATCGTCAATTATCTCTTATGATCACCGATCTTTAACCGTATTTGCGCGAGCACAGCAACAAGAAACAATCAGTATTCAAAAATCTTATTCTGAACCAACTCAAATCAAATTGAATAATCAATTTTGTTCTACAACGAGCCAATTGGCTTACGCGTTACCTTGTCAGATTTTTTATTCTGATATTTTCCAAATTATTGACGCTGGTCCTTCTGTACGTCGTAGTTTGTTGGATTGGGGATTGTTTCACGTGAAACATGAATATCTTCCGCTATGGAAGGAATATAGAAGAGTTTTAAAACAGCGTAACGCGCTTTTGAAACAACATGCACCTTTATCACATTTTGTTCCATGGGATAAACAGCTAAGTGAATTAGCCAATCAACTTCATGCACTCCGAGAAGCTTATTTTGTGCAATGGGAACATGCATTTATCACGGTGTTAAAGGAATTGTGTCATCTTGATTGTATGATAAGCTATTATAAAGGGTGGGACAAAAAAAGCTCTGGTAAAGAACTGGAGCAAATATTAGCAGAGAATTTTGCTTCGGATAATCAAAAGACTTATACGCAATTTGGTGCACATCAAGCTGATATTCTAATTGAAGTTAATCAAAATAAAGCGAAACAAGTTTTATCGCGAGGCCAGCAAAAAATTATCTTGATTGCATTGCGATTAGCGCAAGCAAATCTTTTACCGCAGGAGTGTTTGTATCTAATTGATGATTTACCTGCTGAGCTCGATGAACGACACCAAAGGAACCTCGTTGAGTATCTTGCTAAACGATCGGGTCAATACGTAATAACTTCTACAACTCATCCTTCAGAACTCATTTCAGTAATTTCAACTCAAGAACATTTAGTTTATCAAATCAATGAAGGCGTATTACAGCAGAAATAATGTTTCACGTGAAACAGATCGCAGCCTGTAAATGCAAATGAGAAGGAAGAAAATCATCGAAAGGAGCGTCTCTATTTCAATGTTTCGTGGCTATAAAGATAGTCGTTATCGATTGTATGTAAAGTTCCTGGATGACATATAAACGCAGCGTAAAATATGCTATTATATCGTATTTAGAACACCACCAATAGGGTAAGAGGACCACCTAATGAGCGTTGATGCCAGTTACGATTCAAATAATATTAAAGTCCTAAAGGGTTTAGATGCAGTAAGAAAAAGACCCGGGATGTATATCGGTGATACGGATGATGGTACAGGTCTGCACCACATGGTTTTTGAAGTTGTTGATAACTCTATAGATGAAGCACTGGCAGGATACTGCAAAGAGATTTTTGTTACTATTCATTCCGATGAGTCAATTAGTGTTAAAGATGATGGACGAGGAATCCCAGTAGATATTCATAAAGAAGAAGGCCGCTCTGCTGCAGAAGTAATCATGACAGTACTTCACGCAGGAGGTAAGTTTGATGATAACTCCTACAAAGTATCAGGTGGATTGCATGGCGTAGGTGTTTCAGTAGTTAATGCCTTATCAGAAGAATTGCATTTGACAGTGCGTCGGCATGGTAAAATTCATGAACAACATTATCGCAATGGTGTTCCAGAGGCACCCATGGCAGAAACAGGCGATGCAACAACGACTGGAACTCAAATTTGGTTTAAACCGAGTGCTGAAACATTCTCTAATATTGAATTTCACTACGATATTTTAGCAAAACGACTCAGAGAATTATCCTATTTAAATTCTGGTGTGTGCATTCATTTGTTTGATGAGCGAAGTCAAAGACAAGATACGTTTCATTATGAAGGTGGGATAAAGGCGTTTGTTGAACATCTTAATAAAAATAAAACCGTCATTATACCAACAGTGTTTTCTATGAGTGCTGAAAAAGATAATATTGTTGTTGAACTTTCTATGCAGTGGAATGATTCTTATCAAGAGACTCTTTATTGTTTTACAAACAATATTCCACAGCGTGACGGTGGAACTCATATGGCTGGATTCAGAGCTGCATTAACTAGAACTTTAAATAATTATATTGAAAGTGAAGGTTATGCTAAAAAAGCCAAAGTATCTCCAACTGGAGATGATGCTCGTGAGGGATTAACAGCAGTTCTTTCCGTTAAAGTACCCGATCCGAAATTTTCATCTCAAACAAAGGATAAGTTAGTATCTTCAGAAGTAAAATCAGTAGTTGAATCGAGTGTTGCCGAGAAATTCAATGATTTCCTTTTAGAAAATCCAGCCTGTGCAAAAGCAATTGTTGCCAAAATAATAGATGCTGCACGAGCAAGAGAAGCAGCGCGACGCGCTCGCGAAATGACTCGTCGTAAAGGCGCATTGGATATCGCTGGATTGCCCGGAAAACTGGCTGATTGCCAAGAAAAAGACCCAGCCTTATCAGAACTATATCTAGTAGAGGGGGACTCTGCAGGTGGTTCGGCAAAACAGGGACGGGATAGAAAATTCCAAGCAATTTTACCGCTCAAAGGAAAGATATTGAATGTCGAAAAAGCACGTTTTGATAAAATGCTTTCATCGCAAGAGGTGGCTACACTGATCACCGCCTTGGGTTGTGGTATAGGTCCCGATGAATATGATCCCGATAAAGTACGTTATCATCGTATTATTATTATGACCGATGCCGACGTCGACGGCTCACACATCAGAACCTTATTGCTGACCTTTTTCTATAGACAGACCCCTGAATTGCTCGAGCGTGGCTACATCTACATTGCTCAGCCCCCGCTCTATAAAGTTAAGCGTGGAAAACAAGAGCAATATGTAAAAGATGATGAAGCATTGTTTGAGTATTTAACACAAAGCGCTTTAGATGGAGCAGCATTCTATCCAGGAAAAGACGCTCCTCCTATTGCTGCTATGGCATTAGAAGATTTGGTGCAACAATATCGACGCGCTGAAAAAATTATCAGACGTTATAAAAGAAGATATCCGACAGATGTCCTAAAACGAGTAGCGTATTTGCCTATATTGCACACTGAAGATTTTAATCAGGAAGAAAAAATAGCAAATTGGTGCAAACAGCTACATTTAAGTTTGCAACAGCTTGGTAGCAAGACTGAGCAATACCAGGTCGAGACGCATGCACTAACGGATACAAACCAATTTATACCAAGAATCATTGTTACCCAGCATGGAATGGATAATTACATCCCTATGAATGCCGAGTTTTTCTACTCTAAAGATTATAAAGAATTAGTTAATCTAGGTTCCAAATTAGCTAGTTTAGTAGAGGAAGGAGCCTATGTTAAACGAGGCGAGAAGGAGTTGACGGTAGAAAATTTTGAACAAGCCTTAAACTGGCTTATGGAAGAAGCCAAAAGAGGTCAGGCTATTCAGCGCTATAAAGGTCTGGGAGAAATGAATCCCGATCAGCTCTGGGAGACAACTATGGATCCCGCCGTACGTCGTATGCTGCAAGTCAGCATTGAAGATGCAGTTGCTGCAGATGCGATTTTCACGACATTAATGGGGGACAATGTTGAGCCTAGACGTGAGTTTATCGAAAGTAATGCATTAGAAGCTGAAAACATAGACGTATAAAGGGTTTCGTGTGAACTCTTAATAGGAAAATTAGTCATCGCAGCCCTGGGTGAAGGCGCAAGCCAGAACCCTGGGACTCTTTGCAAATAAGCCAATTATTTCTGTTGTTCTTAACTTAAAGTACTAACATTGCTACGTATGATGGTGATAAAGGATTTAATTACATCGATATAAGGAGATACAATGAAATTGAAACTAAATGGTTTCCCGCTTAAACTTGTGACACCCGTTGTCCTCGGCTTATTGAGTGCCCAGGCTTATGCATTACCAAAAGCTCCTGGCATAGCGCATCATCCAATCCATTATAAACCAAATACGCCACATTTTATGCCCACAGGTTTAACACCAAGTCAGGTACGAGTTGCTTATGGATTTAATTCAGTGAACTCACAAGGAAAAGGACAAGTTATTGCGATAGTCGATGCTTTTGACGATCCAAAAATTGAAGCAGATTTAGGCGTGTTTTCAAAACATTTCGGTTTACCTGCGTGTACAACAGCAAATGGCTGTTTCAAGAAGATCTATGCAAGTGGTAAAAAGCCAAAAACAGATGCTGGATGGGCTGGAGAAATTGCTCTGGATGTAGAATGGGTACATGCTGTGGCACCTGCAGCAAAAATAATTTTAGTAGAAGCTGCAGATGATAGCATAGATAATTTATTTAAAGCCGTGCAAGTTGCAGTGAAAAATGGAGCTACCGTTGTTTCCATGAGTTGGGGTGGTGATGAGTTTCCTGAAGAAACCTCCTATGATGCACTTTTTAATAATCCAAAGGTTACTTTTGTAGCCTCATCAGGTGATAGCGGTCAGGGTACCCTCTATCCAGCATCATCCCCTTTTGTTATGGCGGTTGGCGGAACGACACTACTTATTGATAACTATGGAAATTATCAAGGAGAAGAGGCATGGTCAGGAAGTGGTGGCGGAGTGAGCAGTGTAGAACCATGGCCTGAGAATCAAAAAAAATTGCCTATTCCAAAATCAAATAATAAGCGGGGAGTTCCAGATGTAGCCTATAATGCAGATCCAGAAACAGGATTTTCAGTTTATAACTCTGTTCCAAGTAGCGATGGTGTAGGTTGGGCCGTAGTGGGTGGTACAAGTGCTGGCGCACCTCAGTGGGCAGGAATCGTGGCAATTACAAATTCACTCTATTCCAAAGTATATGGTACTCATTTCATCAGCGCGATCTATGCGGCTGCAAATCCCAGTACTGGAAAATACCATTATAATTTTAATGATATTACCACTGGAACTAATGGAACATGTGGTTACTACTGTACTGCACATAATGGATATGATTATGTAACGGGATTAGGAACTCCAGAACTTGGCAGTTTAATTCATGACTTAGTAAATTATAAATAAAGATTAGGTCGCATTTGCCAAGCACATGCTGACTCTTGATCCTGTCTTCTGATTAAGAGTCAGTCTAATTTAAAAAAATTAATAGTATCATCTTTGATTTTAATCTTGACCCAAGAACTGATAGATAAAAGAATTAATACCTGTTTAACCGTATTGTTATCCAAAAAATAGATAAAAATCAAGAAAATACATAATTGTTTTGTTTGAGTAATCATAAGCATATATGTATAATCCTCACGCTTTATGAATCCAAATTTTACATACTTTGAGGCGCACATGATTTTTATAATTATTGGAGGAGCTTCTGGCTCCGGGAAGACAGGATTATCCTTGCATCTACTGAACAAGTTAAAGATCAATGGAGTAAGTGCACAAATACTTAATATGGATGATTATTATCGTGAGTGTCCTGAAGAAGTTAATGTTGAAGCATATCGCAGAGATACAAATTTTGATACACCGGAGATGCTTCATTTAGATTTATTAAACGAACATATTGCTTTACTTCATAATGGTACGTCAGTGACCAAACCAGTTTTTGATTTTAAAACGAATCGACGTATAGACAAAGAACAGGTGCATCCATCCGAGGTAATTATTATTGAAGGCATATTTGCGCAGTATTTTTATAAAAAATATTGGTTACCTAATGTGACAGTTGTTACCGCGAATGTTGCAACCGACAGTTATTTAGACATTATTGAGCGTCGGATCAGTCGTGATATTGAGCATCGCGGACGAATTCGTAAAGACTGTCTGAAGCAGGAAAGAAAATATGTTGGTCCTGGTTTCCTAAAATACACAGCAAGCAGTTCTATGGGTGCAGATACTTATGTTACCAATGAACATCGTGATGGGTTGGAAGGTCAAAATGTAATTTTAGATGCTGCAGCGGATGAGATTATTGCTACAGTAAATAAAAAACTGGAAGAGCAAAAGCTGGAGGGAAAGCAGGAGACTGGCGATGATAACGAATCTAAAAATAGCTCACCAAGCGTGCAAGAACTGGTAGCTAAAAGTCATTTACTGGCGGGAACTTTATTTCAAACCCGAAAATTTGAAGGGCATTTTAGCGGCGTTTTCGGTGATTTTAAAGGAACATTCGCTAAGGAATTTACCGAAAAAGAGGAAGAGGAAATCATGGCTCAGTATAAGCCATGAAGATCTAGGGTATGTGAACCGTTTACGGCGACCCAAGTTTGAAGATCCTGTCTTAAGATCAGTAAGCTGTAATGTTCTGGATAAAAATAATCTCTCTTCTTATCAGTAATGGATTGAAGAGAGAAATTTTCTTACGGAGAAATAAGATATATTAAACGGTTAGTGTGCTGCATCCTTGCAGCGGAGTACATCCTATGTACTGGTCCCTGTAGTTTGACTTCCTGTCAGACAATTCCGTGTCGTCCTTTATAGTTAGAGTATAGTCTTTTGGTTGCCGTTGTCATTGCGTGGATAGAGCAACAAAACGTAAGAAATGTCTCAAAGAGGAACACGTGTTGTCTTGGGTTCCTGCTGGGTAATGCAATGAATTCCACCTCCCCCGGCAAATACATCCAGTGCATCGATTTGGGTAATATGATAACCCGGATATAATTGGGTAAATAACTGGTAAGCAGCCTTATCCTGTTGTTCATAACCAAAGGCAGGCATGACAATCCCTTTATTCGCTAAATAAAAATTGATATAGGATAAGGTTAATCGTTCGCCATCAAGGTAAGTCGCTGGTGGTTGTTGTACAGTATAAACCTCTAGCTTTCGACCCTTTGCATCAGTTGTCGATTTAAGGATTTCCAGATTTTCGTGTAACGCAGCGTAGTTGGGATCTTCTTTGTCCTGGGTTATAAGGCATAAAACTTTTCCCGGAGCAATAAAGCAGGCAATTTCATCGACATGACCATCGGTCTCATCACCTAACAATCCTTTGTTTAACCAGATAATTTTTTGAGTACCAAGAAAATCATTCAGGTAGTTTTCAATCTCTTGTTGGCTGAGTTGGGGATTGCGATTCTCATTGAGCAGGCATTCACGAGTCGTTAACACTGTTCCTTCGCCATCTACATGGAATGAACCGCCCTCCATAACCAGGGGGGCTGAAAAGGATAAAGCATGGGTTCGTGCCATGATTGCCGCTGCAATTTGGTTATCCAGCGCACAATCTTGATAGTTACCACCCCAAGCATTATGAATCCAATCGACACCGGCTAATTGATGATTTTGGTTTAGCAAAAAGGTTGGTCCGGTATCCCTTGTCCATGAGTCATTGATGGGAAGGGTGAATAAGGTAATTCCATCGCCACATAAGCGTTGCGCCGATTCTTCGTCACCTGGATTGACTATCATAGTCACGGGTTCATACTGAGCGATGGCTTGAGCAACGCGAGCATAAGCTGCCCGTGCCTTTTGCAGACCTATTTTAGACCAGGTTTCAACATGACAAGGCCATGCCATCCAGCAGCGTTCATGTGGATGCCACTCAGCGGGCATGAAAAATCCACTTTGTTTTGGTGTCATCTTATCTTCTCCGAATGTTTTCGTCTAAATAGGTTAATTGAGAAAAAATGCTTCTTAATTCATTTAAATATAAAAGCGTTGTTTCTTTAGGTAGTTCGGCTTGAATTAATTGCTTTTCATAAGATTGAACGAGTTTCTTGGTATCAAAATGAGCAAGATTCAAAACATTGGTTACCGTATCGCCATAAACCAAATCATTGAGCTCAAACTGTCCATCATCAAAGAGTTTGACATCCAGTGAGTTAGTATCTCCGAATAAATTATGCAAATTTCCTAATATTTCCTGGTATGCACCAACCAGAAAAAAGCCGAGAGAGTAAGGATTGTTAGTATCGTAGGGAGGCAACATTAATGTTGAGTTGACACAAGAACTGCCAAGATATTCTTTGATGGTGCCATCCGAATCACAGGTTAAATCTTGTAACACACTGTGCATGACGGGTGTTTCTGTAAGTTGTGAAATAGGAGCAATTGGAAATATTTGTCCTATAGCCCAAGCATCCGGAATCGATTGGAAAAACGAGATATTGCAAAAAACTTTAACCGCCATGTCTTCATTGATTTTTGCCAATAACGCTTCTTCTGTAGGATTCTCTAAATTGAGCCGTGTTTTAAGTTCCAGGCATATATTGGTATAAAACGCCTCTACTTTAGCCTTTTCCTGTAAGCTAATAACCCCATGCTTAAACAAGGAATGGGCCTCATTTAATGAATGTTCTGCATAGTTATAGATTTCAATGGGTGAGCTTGCGGTAATTGAATGATAGGTGTCATAAATATCGCGAATCACATGCGAATCTTCATTAGTAATTTCCGGAAGAGAGGGAGACTTACTAACTATTTCTATGTCACTAATATCAGAAATTAAAACGGCGTGATGGGCGGTTAATGCTCTACCTGATTCTGAAATAATATTGGGTTCTGGAACATTTGCTTCCTGACACAAATATTGAATGGCGAGGAGAATATGGGTGGCATATTCGCGCAAGCTGTAGTTCATGGAACAACCCTGATTTGAATGGGTTCCTTCATAATCCACGCTGAGTCCTCCGCCCACATCAATCGTATCTATTGGTGCATTCAGTTGGCGTAGCTCGACATAGTAACGCGATACTTCCTGCATGCAGTGACGAATGTCATGAATATTGGCTATTTGTGACCCCAAATGACAATGCATCAGCTGCAGGCAGTCGAGCATGTCATGGGCCTTCAGTTTATTCACTAACTCGAGTACTTGCTTTGCGGTAAGGCCAAATTTGGATTTCACACCGCCGGTATGCTCCCATTTTCCAGCGCTTTTAGTAATTAAACGGATGCGAACGCCAAGAGAGGGCTTTACTTTCAAGCGAGCTGATTCTTTTAAAATAATATCCAGCTCGGAAATTTTTTCAATAACAATAAAGACCTTATGCCCCATTTGTTGGGCGATTAACGCGGTACGAATATAATAGCTGTCCTTATAACCATTACATACTATGGTGCTATTTTGTTGATTGCCCAGCATGCCAATGACTGCCATGAGTTCGGGTTTTGAGCCTGCTTCCAGTCCTATAGAGTGATTGGGTGACTTCAATAATTCGCGAACAACACTTTGCTCCTGGTTTACTTTAATGGGATAAACCAGTTTGTAGTGCCCGGTATATTCATTCTCTTCTATGGCCTGAGAAAATGCTTCATAAATGCGATGCACGCGGTCATGCAAGATATCAGAGCAGCGAATTAGAAGCGGTAAATGCAATCCTGCTCTACTTGCAGCATTAACAATAGCCTGCAACTCGACACCAGGTTTTCCTGGTGCCTTACTCATTTCAATATTCCCTTCGGCATTAATACTGAAGTATCCCTCACCCCAGTTGTTGATGTTATATAAATTTTCTTCAGATGGTGCACTGATGTTCATAATGTCGATATTCCAAAGGGATTAACGTGAGGTTACAAGTTCATGGTAGGTTGAAGGCTCTCGCTGTTGTGCAAAAGGAAACAGTCTTCCCCACAATGCACGTTGACTAAAGTCTAATTCTGCAACGAGAACGGCCGGTTTGTCGCGAGATGCTTGCGCCAAAATTTCTCCCATGGGCGTGCTAATGAAGCTGCTACCATAAAATTCTAATCCATCTTCACAACCAATTCTATTGGCGGCAATGATAAAAGTATTGCTCATAATTCCCTGGGCAACCATAACCTTTTGCCACATGGGTTGCGTATCTATTTCCGGAGCAGTGGGCTCTCCACCTATTGCGGTAGGATATACCAAAATTTCTGCACCTTTTAGACCATAAATTCGTGACAACTCTGGAAACCATTGATCATAACAGGTTGGTAATCCCCATTGATGTCCGGCGATTTGATGAACTGGGTAATTAGAGTCCCCTGGTTTAAAGTAAAAATTTTCATGGTATTTTTCCCCACTGGGGATATGTTGCTTTCGAGTTATTGCAATAAGCTCTCCCTTATTATTGTAGGCCACCGCAGTGTTATAACCTGCTTTTTCAAATAGGGAGGCGGTAATGCATAGATTATATGCTTTTGCCATTTTACTGACGAATTGGGCGGTAGGGCCGGTATGAATATCCTCCATAAAAGGAGTAGGATCAACATCTGAACGCGTGCAGAAATAAGGGCTTAGGGTGAGTTCTTGCAAACAAACGACAGCTGCTCCTTGTTGTGCTGCAGCATCGATTCCGGAAGTCAGTTTGTCTTGATGTTCTTTAGGGTTTTCGTGCCATTTTTCTTGAACTAATGCGACAGTCAGTTTTTCTTGTGTCATTAACTTACCTCTCTTGAAATTAAGGATCAAAAAAAAGCGCCCTTACTTTGTAAGGGCAGGTGTATTTAAAACCAAGTGTTAGTGGGTGAACCATCGTGTGCGCCTTCATATTCTTCCTCTTCGCTAAAGTCAGAGAGTTCTTCTTCGTCAGCATCACTACTTGATTCAAGTTCTTCCTTGGTTTGTATTGTTCTGCTCGACATGTTGAACGAGCTCTTAAACAAGCTATTGGGATTGGTAGCTTGAGATTCATTTTTCTTTTGCTCAATGCTTTCTTTTGCACTCATGGAATCAGCTATGAGCTTGAACGGATTGGTTTCATCAAATGCTTCAGTGTGTAACAATTCCAAGTTACGTTTGATTGAGGCTTGAGTCTGAGATTCAAGAGCACCTAATTTTTCTCCGATTTTTACTTCATGACCTTTCAATAAAGTGCGAAACAGATTAACGAACATCTTGCAAGTCTCTTTATTGAAATCGCGACTTGTAAAAAATTTCTCTGGAGCATCTCCTAATAACAAGCGTTCAATATTTCGACGCAGCATGAATGCAATCTGAGTTTTTTCTGCAAGAATATGCTTGGGGAAGGCGGTACTTATGTTATGAGCGATATGACTTCGCTCGTGTTCCGGTGTACATAAGGCGAATCGTTCGGCAATGGCTGATTCATTACTTTCCAATACTTGCTCAGCGAGCGCGCTAAAACGATGAAAAGGAGCAGGATTAAATTCTTTGCCTGAAAATAACGCGTGTGGCTCTTTATTTCGAGGATCAAGCAATGATGTAATACGCTGTCTGACTTGATAGGCTTCCGTAATTACCGAATGAAATGTTTCTTCGCTGGTAGCCAAATTACCCAATGACTTAATATGATGGCCATATTGTTTGAACATTGAGTCAGGGCAGGCAGCAATGATCTTGGTAGCAAGAGAGACTTGTTCTTTGGCGCTTAATGCGTTGAGCTCCTTAGCATTCTTTGCCAATGCGTCACCATCGCTCAGATGCTCGTAGGGATTTTTTAGCGTAGTTAATTCGATACGAGTAAATGCCATTTAATCCTCCTTAATGAAGATGAGAAAGTGTAATGAACAATTATACAAAGGAGTTTCTCCAGCAAAAATGATAAATGTTATCTCCTTTGTTCTCTTCCGGCATAAGTAACCGAAATTCCTTTTTGACTAGAATTCAGAGTTAAATTTGCAAACTATAGTAACGGATTAAAATCGAACTGTCATGAAATTAATCTAAAGTTTTATCAAAAAATGTCGAATAAGTGATCAGATGCATGTTTTGCCTTTAATAAATACAATAACAACAAGGAGTGGGCAATGTCTAAAACTCATTTACTACAAGACCCCTTTTTAAATGAATTACGTAAAGAAAAGGTGCCTGTATCTATCTTTTTGGTAAACGGAATCAAATTACACGGTATCGTGGATTCTTTTGATCAATATGTGGTCATGCTGAAAAACTCGATCACCCAAATGGTTTACAAGCATGCAATTTCTACAGTCGTTCCTTCACGCGCAATAAAAATGCCAGCTGATGAGGAAAACTCTGGAAATGAAGGGGCGGAGGAAGGCTAGTAACTTGAATGTGCCATATACTTTACTACCATTAAGCTAGGTCCATATGTGCGAAAAGTTGTCATCCCCGCGAAGGCGGGGATCCATGCTTAAAAGAGGCGCAGTGCTATTTCTAGAAATAGATTACCGCCTTCGCGGGAATGACAAAGGTTTTTAATTTAAGGGTAGCTGCGGTAAGCCTTGAGAGTTGTTTAGCTAAGCTAATCTCCAGGTTGACTTCATTTCATTATTAATGATATTTGGCGTATTTTAAGCATAGCTCACAGAATAATCCAGCTCTTCTTGTTTTTTCGGGATTTGGCTGTGGACATTCTCAACATCAGTTCTAAATGCAGTCAGTTTTGCATTTAGTGATTTCCCATGATCTTCGCCTTCTTTGCTTCTTGGCGAGAAATTTTTAAGGCCTATGTCGATCTTCTCACGCAATTGCGAATGTGTGCTATTCACTTCCTCGACGTCATTAATTGGCGCCTTTTGATAGGCTTGCAATGCTGCTTGCAGCTCCTCGAGGTATTCTTCTCTTTTTTGTGACTCTGTTTTATAACCAAAGCACCCTAATACTAAAGCTGCAGCAGAGCTGAAAAAATCTCTGAAGGCGAAGGTGCTCTTTCGTTCTTTTAGATAATTGTCAAAAATAGATTCTTCCCCAAAGTATCTTGTTTTCAACTCAGCTCGAGCTTGTCCAAATTGTTCTGTGCTCTTAGTTGCCTTCTCAATCGCCTCATTAATTGCTTGCTTAGTTCCTAACTCATCATAAGCCATTTTAAAAGTATTGAGTTTAGCCTTTAATTCTTCTAGGCGTTCTATTTTTGCCTGGATCTCAGGCTCTCTAGTCTCACGCTCACTGATATAGTTCAGAAGGGTCACGAGTTCGCTTTCCTCAAATTCTTTAATGTCGGAGAAAAGCTTTTGTCTTGCTTGCGCTGCATTTGGAGACAATTTTTTTTCCCTTTCTTTAAATCCTTCATATCCAGCAATAACATGATCTAAGTGCTCTAAAATACTGTCCTTATCTTTTTGGTCCTCTTGGGCTTCTAAATCTGCAAAAAGGGTCGGAAGAGAGTGTCCTCCGTTTAACGTTATCAACGTATAAATCTCTTCACCAGTAAGCTTTAATGGATCCGTATTTCGTTGTTTTTTAATCATTTCGAGATTTTCTTGAAATAGGTCCGGATCATTGATCTTTACTGGCTCAGATTTTCCATATGATATGTAATAAAGTTGACTAGCCTCTTTGCTATAGATATAGCATTTTTTATATGTTCCAAGTTTATCGTTATCAAACTCCTCCTTAGTAGGTAAGTCATCCAGCAAATGGAGGTCACACCCTTCTTTAGGAGAAGGCTTATAGAGCATTTTAAAATAACCAATTTTGTAATGCATTTGGAGCACTGGTTCACGTTCTTTTTTCACAGCAGGATTGTTATTTATAAGAATTCTAGTTAAAGAAATGCCCAAGTCACTTTGTTCAAAGAGCTCAATCTCTTTTAGTAATTTTCTTCGAGCTAACACCATGTTTGGTTCACATGCATCGACCCTCCTATCCAATTCAGCATAGACGAAATTAATTTTTGGTAAGTGCTCCAAATCCTCAATACTATTTTTTACTTGGGTAAGTCCTTGAAGCATTTCCTTTGTTGCTTCAACTTTCTTCTTCACAAGCTCATTGGAGTTCTCCATAATGACCGTCAATTGCGGTTCAATTTCGTTTTCGAAATGTTTAATTTGCTCGTACAGCTCACCTCTTTCGTCTGGGCTCATGTGTTCTAACAAACTAGCCTTTTGTAATAACTCGGTGCTTTTTATTTGAGTGACGGCAAGTTCTTTGAGTTGTAACAGTGTGTTTTGTTTCTCAGCAATTTTAATGCTCAGCGTAGCATAGGTATTCTCGATTCCTTTATCCTCCAAAGAGGCGGTAAGCTGTTTTTTTAGATCTTGGAACTCAGAAGCCAATTCAGGACTAGGAGGTACCTGTTTCCATTTTTTTTCTAATGAGTTGATAGTTTCTTGTACTTGCTTAATCAATTCTGCAACTGATTTTTCCCAATATGTTTTCCTCTCAGTTAAAGGACGACCAATCGTATTTAGTTGTTCCTCAAGATCCGCTGATTGGGCCAATAATTCTTCTTTAGCAAGATGGGCAAGATTTTGAAATAATTGATCGAAATTAGCTACGCTTTCCCCAATATCAGCAAGTTCATATTCAAGTTTGAGCATATCTGATGCCAAGACTGCTTGCTGATTACTAAATTCATCATGTTGCATAGTCAAGTCGGCTTGTTTAACTTTTTGTTCTAATTCTGATTTTCCTTTGTTCAAAATATCTAATAGTTCATTTGTTTCTTCTTGCTCTTTTTGTAATTGTTCTTGTTGGGTTTTTAGTAAACCTAATTGTATTCCACCTGCATTTTTTTGATGAGTGGCCTTTTGATAGGACTTTTGTAGACTCCAAAGGTTTTCTTCGGCAATCGATTCACTCCCCGGTTGTTCATCCTGACCTTCAAGTTTAATCTTTAATTCCTTATCGATAAGTTCAATTTTGTCTTCGATGTCCTTAGAAACCTTTTGGAAATCTGATTCATATTGTTTTAATCCTAAAAGATAACTTGCCCAATCAATCCCATAAGTTAAATTTGCACCATAGTACGCGTTACCGTTTTGCGCTCTTAGATACAAGTTGTCATAAAACTCATTTGATCCACACTCCAAATATTTTATTAACTCCGCTTGCGGGATTTTATCCGCGGGGATGTAGAAGCCCTTGTGCTCACTTAAATCTTTCTTAAATTGTGTTAATTTTTCCTTGGCTTTTAATAAAAATAGCTCACGATGCTTTCTCTTAATTTGGAGCTGTTTGATAGAATCTGTTTCCTGTTTGATTGCTTGTTGAGTTGTGCTAATCTTACTTGCTATTTCTGTTAGTTGAGACTTATGAGCTTCCTTAGAAGATAAAGCTCTTTCATATCTAACTTGGGTTCTATGGTAGTCATAATTAACGTGACTTGAATGTTTTTTAGAGTCTGCTTTTTTTTGAAATGTTTCTTGAATACGACTAGAGGCTTGCTTGGTGGCCCCGTCTCGGTTGAATTTTATTAATTCACGATTAATGCGGCTTTTCTCCAATGTTGCTGTTTGTATTAATTTATTAACTGCATTGATTTGACTTTCCATTTCTGTGAGCAGCTGTTTTTGCTTCTCACTACGAGCTTTTTTAAAGATATCTTGATAGGGAAATTCTTCAGGCCATGCTGGCAAAGCATCATTTAAATCTGTAGATGCCAACTTTTCCTTTCCTTTAACCAGTTTATCGTGGTAGTCATTAAGTTCCTTTAAAGCCTTATCATAAGCGTCTCTATTAGCCGTTAATTTCACGCTATTGTCTGCATCTGTCGATAAAACAACGTCCAAGCTTATCTCAGGAAACTCACCTGTGACACAAGGAGGTTTGGAGATAGTATCTGGCCATAATGCTTTATCGTTATCAATATGATGTTTTAATAATTTAACGTTTTCAATACAAACGCTAAGGAGTCCTTTTTCCGGAAGTAGACTTGAAATGTAACATTCAGCTTTTAACTTGTTAGCATGACTTACACCGCTCTTATAAGTTTTTTCCAGGTCGAGCCCAATTTTACTCGTATATACTTCGACGTCTAGATCAATTTGTCCAGCGAACTCTCGGCTTGTCTCTTTTATTATTAAAGCTGACTTCTGATCAGAATCTCGTGCAGCTAAAGCTCGGGTAATGGGTGTTGATCTAATTTCTTCGGGTAGGTTCATTTCATCATTTTCTTTTTTCCATTTCTCATTAAAATCAGCAAAATTTTGAGTTGCTTCGTCAAATTCGCTAAGCTTTTGCACTAGCTCCATACGCAGTGCTTCCAATTTTTTGAGATGCTCTTCTAATTCTATGGTTCCAGAAGGTGGCACTTCTCTTATAATCGGCATAGCTTTAAAAAAGAGTTGTTCATCTTCCTTGAATTTTTTTTCTAAAGATCTAATGCTACTATCCCAGATATGCCATTGTTGCATTTTCATTTGATAAAATCGTGCATTCTCAAAAACTTCTTCGGGGTTGGAGTGGAGTTCGTAAATTTTTATTCGCCAATCCAAAGTTATTTTCAAACTTCGCAAAAGGCTTTCGGCTGGTTTTCGAACTTTTCCCACTACTGGAATTTTTTCCGGAAGCTCTGAAAGTGCCTGCTCACTCAGCGCAGTTGTCAAGAATCTCTGTAGCGCCAATCCTACTTGATAGGTTCGATCATCAAAAATTTGGGGAACCCAGGTAGAATCCAGAGCATTAAAGGACTGACTGATAGTTGTGCTATTTGTTATTGCAGAACGATATCCACCACTGACATTGGTAATATTAAAAACTGCTTGCAATACCTGGTTTGAATACTCATCCATTTGCTCTTGGGTCGCAAGCATTTTTTGCTTCTCAATATTTTTCTTTGCGTCCTCATCATATTCTTTCATGGTGACCGTTTGAGGTGGCTGGATAGAGTCTGGCCAAAATTTTGGGTTCACAAACAATAAAGCTGGGAGCTCTTTGTTTAATGCCTCAGTTCTGGTGGGTAATGCTGTGCCTCTATTGATTGTTATCAATTCGACCTGAAGCTTTTCTATCGCTGCGAATATTGTCTTACTCATTCGGATTACCCTTGGTTAGTCTCTGCTTACTTCCTGCTCATTCAATCCAGCCTTCTTTGCTCTTATTATAATTCTTGTATGTTAATTTAATATTAACAGCCTGACGTGTTTTGATCAAATTTTTTATAAACTGGTAAATTATTGTTGCATTGATGTCTAAAAATTTATCGGGAAGGTATTTAGATACCTTTAGTTCACATAGTGTCTTCTTCTTTTGACATAATACCTATCCTTGAGATGGTGATCTTCTGGCACCTTTTTCCTTATTTTGACATAATACTCATCCTATTTTTTCGGAGAAAACCTAGTGTTTGAACGTCCTCAAGGTGGCGAGCGAGCGGTATTGGTGCAACTGGCATTACCGGGTGTTGATGCAGATAAGGCATTGCAGGAATTTGAAGAGTTGGCTCTTTCGGCAAAAGCGGAAATTTTAGATTGTGTTTTAGGGACTCGCGCAACGCCTGATGCCAAGTATTATATTGGTAAGGGTAAAGCCGAAGAGATTGCACAGCTGGTTAAGGCGCTTGATGCAGAATTGGTTCTGGTCAACCATGAATTATCCCCATCACAAGAACGAAATCTGGAACGTTTATTTGAATGCCGGGTAGTCGATCGAAGTGGTTTGATTCTTGATATTTTTGCGCAGCGGGCACGCACGTTTGAAGGGAAACTGCAAGTCGAACTGGCGCAATTACAACACTTATCAACTCGGCTGATACGCGGTTGGACTCATTTGGAGCGACAAAAAGGGGGTATTGGTTTGCGAGGTCCTGGTGAAACCCAATTAGAAACTGACCGTCGCTTATTACGAGAACGCATTAAATACATTAACAAACGTTTGGAAAAAGTACGCAGCAGCCGCGATCAAAACCGCCAGGCCCGACGCAAGGCTTCTTTGCTTACCGTGTCTTTGGTAGGTTATACCAACGCCGGGAAATCGACTTTATTCAATACATTGACCGGGGAAAGCATTTACGTAGCCGATCAGTTGTTTGCTACCTTGGATCCGACCATGCGCCAGCTTAATTTACCCGGTTCTTCCGCGGTGATTTTAACCGATACAGTGGGATTTATTCGTGATTTACCACACCAGTTGGTAGAAGCCTTTCGCGCGACTTTAGAAGAGACTCAACAGGCGGATTTATTGCTGCATGTGATCGATATTTCTGATCCGCATTGGCGGGACAATGTGTTTTCCGTACAACAGGTTTTGGATGAGCTAGGAGTACATGATATCCCCATAATTCAGGTATTCAATAAAATTGATTTAAAGGAAGGCTGGGAGCCTAAAATTGATTATCAGGAAGGGAAATGTAAAGTATGGATTTCTGCCGCCGCAAATGTGGGGCTGGATTTGCTCAAAGAAGCAATAAGTACTCAATTGCATGGGGCGGTTCTTGAGGAAAATGTAGTACTCAAAGCAACTCAGGCAAAATTACGTGCGCAACTGTATGAGTTGGGCGCTGTTGTAAGCGAATCCCATAATGAAGAGGGGGATTGGCTATTGACGATCCGTCTTACTCAAGCCCAAAAACAACGTTTGTTTGCGACGGACAGCTCCGCATCATTGTAATCTGTTCGTAGCCTAGGTGCAGCGCAGCCCAGAGTTTAGAGATCTTATGCGTGTATCAAAATCCCCGGGTTTCGCTTTGCTGCATCCGGACTACATGCTTTAGGCTTTTTTTATCGCGGTATCCAGGGTTTTAATATCCTGGCCTCCATAGAGGGTATTAACGAGCTCTCCTTGTGGATTGATGATGAAGGTAACAGGCACACCAATAATATCACCTAATCCTAAGGCGAGTGCTGGGTCAGTAGCTAATGACGGATACAAGATATTGAATTTACGAATCAGTTTTTTTTGCTTATGTACTGGAAGCCCATCATAATTCACTGCGAATAATACCACAGGATCATTTTCGTGTTTTCGATAAAAATGATTTAACTCAGGAATTTCATCAATACAGGTCTTACACCAGCCTGCCCAGTAATTAATAAGCACCCACTTCCCTTTCAAAGATGAAAAAGAAATTGTATTGCCTTGAGTGTCTTTAAGTAGAACATCGGCCTGACACATGGCTGCAGTGGTCATTAACATCAATGCTGCAAATATGGATTTTATTTTTGAGTTCATAGTTATCTCATGCACTATTCAGAAGCTGCTTTATTTTATTGTAAGTGGGATTAGGAAAAAATATCTTTTTATACTATACCAAAAAATGCTCCTGAAATCGCATGGTTCTAATGAGTTTTGCCTGCATAGTAGACCCTTAATCAATGATTTAGGTATGATGACGGTATTTTAAAATATAATCGGGATCTCCATGGCCAAACTCTATTTTTATTTTGCAGCAATGAATGCAGGGAAAAGTACGGTTCTTCTGCAATCAAGTTATAACTATCGTGAACGCGGTATGAATACTTTACTATTTACGCCGGCGATAGATAATCGTTATCAGCATGGCATGGTCCATTCTCGCATTGGATTATCCGAACAGGCTTTGATTTTCAATCCAGAGGATGACCTGTATCAGCACGTCCTGGCGCAAGAAAAAAAATATGCGTGTATTTTGGTTGACGAAGCTCAATTTTTAACGCGAGCACAAGTGCATCAATTAACAGAAATAACGGATAAATTGGGTATTCCTGTTCTGGCATATGGGTTGCGTACGGATTTTCGCGGCGAACTATTTGAAGGCAGTCAATATCTTTTAGCTTGGGCCGATGAGTTGGTTGAACTCAAAACCATCTGTCATTGCGGGCGTAAAGCAACCATGATTTTACGCTTAAATGCTCAAGGTAATGTAATTACTGAGGGAGAGCAAGTTGTTATTGGCGGTAATGATATGTACTCCTCAACCTGTCGTCTGCATTTTAAACAGCGAGAACCAGGAGTCACTCGAGTGATAAAAGAACAAGTGACCGAGTATTGATAAAGTTTTCTTAGCGCCTCACTTTGTGCGGGCTAAGAAAAAAATTTTTACTCATGACTTAAAGTTTATGCTGCAAACTCTCGACAGTTGTGGCGACTAATTCTTTTGCCGGATTTGCTTCGATGAGATGCAGTGCATACTCAACGAGTTCTTCAGATCCTATAGGAATCTCTGCGGGAACATTCTGCAGGATCATGGTCTTATCTGAAGCTGAATATTTTCCCAGCGTTTCGAGATATTTATCTGAGCGCATCATCATAGAGGCATCGGCCAATGTTAAAACCCTAAAGCCATCTTTAGTCATTCCTAATTCTAGTGCTCGTGCATTCATTTTATCAAAATACTTAACAAACATTGAACCCTCTGCGGAGGTGGTTGATGCAATTTCAATGGACATTATTCGTTTGCGAAACAAGGGGTTTATAATGGTTGTGGTCTCTACGGTTTCTGCTTTCGTAAATCCGCTCAAAATACGCCCAGCACCTTGTACAAGTACTATACTTTGCAGATCCATATCAAACACAGGGCGCCAGTCATCTTCTTTTGTTGCGCCCAAGACTACGGTCGTTTCGTTATTTCCCTGAGCAAGATCGAATATATTTTCACCTCTGGTGTATTCTCCAGGTGCCTGTTGTGCATTGAGAATACTTTGATAATATTCAAACTGTTCCACATCGATATGTCGTGCTGTTTGTGGTCGAATATATACTGCGGGTAAGCACATCGATGCAATGGCTCCTTTGGCACTAATAAGCTGAAATCCTACCATGTATTCTTTGACGGTGTATGGATCCGGTGATGTTGAAAGCAATACACAGCTCTGCGGCTTGTGTATAAATTCAGCAATGTTTAAAGATAAAGGTCTTGTAGTGTATTTACCGGCTCCAAATTTTCCATAGGTCGCAATGCTTTCTACTTCAGCATGGCCTGCAATCCCGCGGTGAATTATATCCAATCCACTTGGCAAACTGTTTAGCATTTGATGATAATCTACGGTTGCTTTTTTAGTAAGCCCTTGATGCGCACCTTCGGTTGGTATATCTGTACGGGGTCTAAAAATCTTTCCTATGCTAGAAGATTTTGCTAAATGGTTTAAAACCACACAACGGCATGGGCTGACAGGGGGAAATCGAGTGACTCTGCCTAACATAACTTGGACCTCCGGGTTGTTTTTGGCCAAGCATAACCATTTTTAATTGAACTGCTTATTTTATAAGCATAGCACAGGGTAATTATTGTTCAAAAACGGGGCATGTATGCCTTGGCATGTTATGGAGGATAAAACTAGGAATGTGGTGCGAAAGGCCCATTTTGAGAGGAACAAATTTACCAAGATCGAATCATGGATTTTGAGCTATGCTATATTAGCAGAAGCAAATCAACGTTTTCGTTAGCTAACATGGAGTGTATTCATGAGCGAAATTAAAGTAGAGCGATTAATCAAAGGTATCCTGGTACGAGAAGGAGCTGGTGTAAAATTACATCGCTTTATTGGTATCGAGAGAAGCAATGATTTTGAGCCTCTTCTTTTACTGGATTATTTCAATAGCGCGGACCCGTTGGATTATATGGCTGGTTTTCCTGCTCACCCACATCGCGGTTTTGAGACAATTACTTATTTACTCGATGGCAGTATTACTCATGAAGATAATAAAGGGCATAAAGGAGTTATCGCCGCAGGCGATGTTCAATGGATGACTGCCGGGAAAGGGATTATTCACTCAGAAATGCCCTCGGCTAATGGTAAATTACATGGCTTGCAGTTGTGGTTAAATTTACCTGCCGCAGAGAAAATGGTTGCTCCCTTTTACCAAGAAATGCAAAGCGCCCAATTACCAGTGGAAACAAATGACTCTGGGGCGCGAATTAAGGTCATTGCAGGCAAGACCGACAATGGAACCAATTCGCCAATTACCGGTATTGCTACCCAACCGTTGTTGTTTGATATTATTTTGCCGCCTGGTGCCAGTATGCAACAACACATTCCCAATGATTATCAAGCGATTCTTCTGGTGATTTCTGGAACCGTGCGTATCGGTGAGCAATCAGTACAACACGATACTTTGGCAAAGCTTGGCGACGGAGATGTTTTGCTTTTGAAAGGAGAGACAACAAGCCAATGTATTCTAATTGCTGCGGCCAGACTCCATGAGCCTATAACCCGACATGGGCCATTTGTAATGAATACCCAGGAAGAAATAATACAAGCCTTGGACGATTTTCGTAGCGGTAGATTCTAAAGCGTTTGCCTGATGCACGAACCTATGTAATGAAGTTCACTAAAATTGGTCTAAAATTGAATTAATGGAAGTGAACTAAATACGTGAATAGGAGTAGAGCCTGTGCACCCAAGAAAGGAGCAATTTGCCAAAGAGATCTACAGGATTGTAGATCATTACTGCGAACAAAATCGTCATAGTAAATACAGAGCAAATTCAGCTATTCCTCTAGTTTTGGGCATTTCAGATATGGATGCTCAGAAATTGATTAATAAAATCCTGATTGCATTGCCAGATTGCTTCTTTTATTTGGCAAAACCAGAACGTATCAGCGAGATGGTGAATTTTATTGCACAACAATATTTGCTGTTCCAGGCACAAGAAAACATTAATGACGAGCTGTTTCCCAGTTTGCTTATTAATTTTGTTAATAATTTAGTCGAAGATATTATGCTTCGTTATTACTCATATGCATGACCAGGTGATTTATGACTAAAGAAGAGATAATTCAGGGAACAGGTTTAAGCCGCGAAGATCTGGATGTTCTGGTTTTGCTTGAGAGCGTAATTCAGGCAGATACACAGGGGCAAGGTGTTGAGTTAGCCGCTACAGAAGAAAACAATATTATCGCTTTTTTAGAAAAAGCTATTGGTAATATGCAGTTAAACAAACAACTCCTGGAGCTAGGAAAATTAGCGCAACACGATACAGGAATCGGTTTTTCCGTGATTAATATGATGAGAAATGTTACTTTTAAATCAAGACATTGGCATGAAATTCATGCAGACGATCGTCATCAATTAACATTATCTCAATTAGGAGCTTTATCTGATTTAGCCTCCCTTACTCGTGATTTAGTTGCTTTTGAACGTGCAGGTTTAATTAGAGAAAACTCCTCTTTAGCTGAACTGTATCATGATGCCCAACAGGCGTTAAAAGAAGGTTTTTCCAAAGATCTTGATGTTTCTTCCAAGGCTATGGATTTTGAAATTAAAGCAACACAAGGTGCACCCATGTTTCACCACACAAATTATCAAAAGGATGAGTTTGTTTTGTCAGAATTTCTCTATAGTGAGGAATATAAGATTAAACTGGATAAGTTGATTGAACATGATGAAACAAAAGAATTTTTAAAGAAGCATTTAGGTGATGACTGGTTACAGCAGTTGGAGCATAAATTTGGAGTAATCCAACGCGAAATCCATGATGCACAATTAATAGGCCCTATTTATCATGGAATGAGTCATCAGGATGCTACGGCCCAAGAGCAATTTCAAGCGGAAGACAAAAGTCCGGCGACTCTTATATGTTCTCCATTTGTAGGTATTTCTACTATGGCGGCTATTCAAGAGTTAAATATTCAGGTGACGCAGGAGTTGAAAAATAAAGGGGTGCAGGAAATTCCATCTCCTTTACTGCAATTGCCGGTTAATGAAAAACTGGATGCATTATCTCCTGCTCATTTTATCAATGCCTTGGATAAGTGTAGGGCATTAGAGCGATTACCTGGACAAGCAACTATTATGATGAAAGAACGCTTGAGTGGTGCTAAAAGCGAAGGGGAAGAAGTGCATCAGACAAATCGACCTAAATAGGGTGGATAGGAATAATAAGAGTCCTCTCTCCCACAAGCGGGAGAGAGGAGTTGGAAGGCCTCAACCTTCTGTGGGAGGGGGCTAGAGATGAGGGTTACTTAAGCCATGTGGCCAAAAGCGATACCATCGTTTCTCTTGCAGCTCTTAATGCGTCGGAATCAAGCGAGGAAGGGCTATGCAAGTCATCGCAATGGGCGGCTCCTTGAATCAGCTGATAGGTCAATTTGGGATTAATTGCATTTCCATTTTTTTCGGCTAAAGAAAGAGTAGACCAGGGATCGTTTTCTCCATTAGTAAAATAAATGTTTGAAGTTAGAATATCCATTAAAGGAGTGTATAAAGTGGTATTGAGTTCTGTGGTGTTGGCCGGTTGGGTTAAACCAAACAAACGTTGGCATACATGGTGATGGTAATCCAGATTAATTAATGAAGATCGGGTAGAAAGAGCGGCGTCAGGATGGGCATTTTGCCAATAGCCATACTCTTTGCATGATTGATAATACCACTGACGCATGCCTAAGCCATCTTTATAATCACTGGGGTTTTCGCTCATGGCGCCCTGCGCTGTCATTTCTACCGCACTGACATGCATGTCTTTATATAATTTTTTGGCAAACTCAGCATAACCTTGAAGTGGAGTTGGACTTGCAGATAAGCTGCTGCAAAAAGCATCGCGCATCCCGTATTGTACTGCCGCAGCGCCGGTATCTGCGATCAAGTATAAAAAATCAACAGGATCATCAATGGCAGATGCATCGAATAAAGCTTTCATTTGGGCCCATTTGGCCGCATCGTTTAAACTGGCCTCCACTTCACCGACTGCCTCTCGCATTTGGTTGGCGCATTGCGAACCTGCGACTTGAGTCACATGGGCATCATACTCAATAAAGTCTTCTTTAGCCATTACTGGTGCAGATGAAGCTAAGGCACCGACCACTAAATAAGGAAATTTTAAACGATAATAAGCTGATAAAGAGCCAGGGTAAGAGCCTCCAAATGCGACCCATTTCCCAGTCCAGTTTTTCTCATGAGTTATATGGCGTTGAAAGTAAGCCAAATCATCTAAAGCGGCTTCTGTGGTTAAAAAACGTAAGTTTTTGGTAGATAATGAATTAAAAGGCAGGCTTTCACCATAGTATCGATGTTCTAGCGCAATCAGTTTGGCATGAAATTTTTGTGCATAATTTCTGATGGCACCATTTAGTGCGCGTTTAGTACAAGCAGCTTCACCGCAAATATAAAAGAACACAGGGGATTCATCTGTTGGGCCATATGTTTCGTCTATATAGTAACGTTGAGAAAAAGTTCCCTTGGTCGGAGCATTATGATCAATCAGTTGCTTGAAATAGGCGAGCTGAATGGATTTTTCAGCAACTAAAGGAATTCTTTCTGCTTGCTTTTGTTGCACGTAACGCTCCACAATTCCTGCCTGAGCTGCAGAAAACGAAGTGCAGAGACTAAGTAAAATTAGGGTACATTTTTTTGTAAACATCATATGCATTATCCTTAATGAGATATAAATTCCGTTCATTTAGGTGAACTTAAAGTGGCTATTTAATTGCCTTAGATGATTTTAATGCCCACCATATACAGAGGCTGTATTTTTTGCAAGAGGAATAGAGATGATTTTGTTCCCTAAAAATGAACGAGTTATTTTGCTAAGTCCGTTTAATATTAAATAATATTTGAACAATTTACTTGGATATTGTCTATTTTCATGCCATCATGATGGCATTGTGAATGTTTTGAGTGATTTTTATGTTAAAAAAAATTCTTAGCTTTACTTTGGCTTTTATTACTTATGATGCTTTTGCAGTAACCGAGTTGGATTTGTATCAAGCTCCATTAAGTAGTCTGAACCAATTTTCAATGAAGCAACAAGCAAAAATAAGTGCACGCACAGCAGCCCCTACCGCAGAAAAAAATACATTGCAACAAGTAAGTCAAACTCAGGAGCACTCAAAAACAATCATGCGGTATCAACAAATATATCGAGGAATCCCGGTTGTTGGTGCACAAGTTATGATTACTAAAGAGGACTCACAAGTAAATGGACATTTACTTAACGACATTCAGCTGAATACACAACCTACGCTGACAACGAAACAAGCTATTGATTTGGCTAAAAAATCCTGGTTCAGCTTTAATTCTCAAGCACCTATTTATGATGAGTTGAGTGAGTTGCAAATTAGAGCAAGCCAAAATAATGAATTGAAACTGGTTTATCAGGTTTCATTTAAAACAACTCAAACTGATAACAAACCCGCGTGGCCATTTTTTATTATCGATGCACAAAGTGGCGAAATCACCAAACAGTGGAATAACATAAAAAATTTCATGGATATTGGCCCAGGTGGTAATGAAAAAGTGCATGAATATTGGTATGGACGAGATGGATTGCCTTACCTGGAAGTAACCCAAAATGGCAGTCAATGCGTGATGAATACTGCTAAAGTAAAGTTGGTAAATCTGGCATCTGCCTGGGACTGGAATGATCTTTTGAGCACTCCATTTCAATATCCTTGTAGCAAAAATACAGAAGAAAATATTAATGGAGCTTTTTCGCCAACCAACGATGCCTATTATTTTGGCCAGACTATAGTAGATATGTATAAAGAATGGTATGGCGTTAATGCGCTGCAAGATACCAATGGAGCACCAATGCAGCTGGTCATGCGTGTCCATTTTGGACAACATTATGACAATGCGTTTTGGGATGGACAATTCATGTCTTTTGGCGATGGCGAAGACTTTTATCCTTTAGTGTCTCTTGATGTTGCGGGTCATGAAGTAACGCATGGCTTTACTGAGCAACATTCAGGTCTTGAGTACCATGATCAGTCAGGTGCTCTTAACGAATCGTTGTCTGATATGGCGGGACAAGCAGCGCGAGCTTATCTGTTGGAACAGTACCCCAAACTTTATAATAAACTTTATCTGGATCCGAATATCGTAACCTGGGGTATTGGTGAGACCATTGTTCGCGATTCATTTGGTAAAGCTTTGCGCTTTATGGATTTTCCTTCCTCTGATGGCAGTTCGGCTGATTGTTTGGATAAAAGTTTAGCTCAAAGCCAGGGAGCCTATTGCGCAATCAGTTATCCTGAATTAGTTGCCTATGCAAAATCACATATATCTAATCCACAAGAAAGACAAAGCTTTATTGTTCATACGGCAAGTGGTGTGTTTAATAAGGCATTTTATTTATTGGCTAAGAATATAGGTATTAAACAGGCATATCAGACGATGATAATTGCCAACAGTAAATACTGGACTCCTACGACGAACTTTATTCAAGGTGCGTGCGGTGTGCTGTATGCTGCAAAAGATTTGCGCATTGACTCACAAATGGTTAAATCAGTGTTTGGCCAAGTAGGTGTGAGTACCACCAGTTGTATGGCCAATTAAATCCTTATTTTTCCCCCGCCTCGGACGAGAGTTTGCTTGCTCGGGGTGGGCGAAGTGCTTCACCTGGGTTTATGCAGCTTAAGAACCGATCAACTGCTCAAATAAATCGAGCAAATGTGTTCCATTTCTGTCCTTGGGTAATTCATAAAGCATTTTTTTTGCTCTACATGTTGTTTCCCGATCAACATAATTAGTATATAATTATCAAGTTTTTAACTTTAACTTTAAGTTTAATATTTTAATGGTCATCTTTTTTATTACTTTAAGCATCTTGATATTAAGCCTGCTTTGTGTTGCTGTGATGGTGTTTAAGCTCTCTCGTCAGCCAGCCGAACCTTTATCTTTGATGCAATATTTGAAATTAAGCATAAGCGGTGTAATTGCTTTTATTGCCGATACGTTAGGCGTTGGTAGTTTTGCTGTTAATGTGGCTTTGGCAAAATTGACGGGCACTTTCCGTGATGATGAAATGCCGGCAGTAAATAATGGCGCACAAGTTATTCCAGGAGCGATCGAATCTTTATTTTTTATGAGTTTTATTGATGTTGATTTGACTACTCTGCTCACTTTAGTCATGGGTACTTGTGTCGGTGGTTTACTCGGTGGTTTTGTTGTAAGTCACTTAAGTAAGCAAGCGATTCGTCTGGCGATGGTTTGTTGTTTTGCCCTGATTATCATGCTGTTAGTTTCTCATCAATTCCGCCTGTTGCCTGTTGGTGGCGAATTAACTGAATTGAATTCATGGAAATTAGTTATCGGCTTTTTAGCAATGGTGGTTTGTGGTGCTTTAACTTCAGTGGGAATCGGTTTATTTGTTATGGTCCAAGGTGTCCTGTTTTTAATGAATATTTCGCCTGTAGTCGCGTTCCCAATTATGACTACCGCGGGAGCTATGCAGCAGCCATTAACTACTTTGGTATTCTTAAAACACGATAAAATCCCGCTAAAGAAAACCATGATTCTAAGCCTTTCAGGTTGCCTAGGTGTCCTTATTACTATCCCCATTTTTATGCAATTAACTATTACCTGGTTGCATTTACTCTTATTATTCATTCTTATTTATAATTTCTTTGCCGTAGGGCGCTCGTATTTACGTTCCAGACCCAGCAAAAATTATGAACAAACTCCAACGCCTGCTTCCCTTGTAATAGCAGAATAATAGCTAATAGTTCACGCGCTCATTTTGTGAGCGTGTGAAGTATAGTATGATTAGCTAATTTTAAAATAAACAGTATACGCTATGGATGAACCAGTCAGTAAATCGCAGAAAAAACGAGATGCCGATTTTTTGCAGAAAATGGGTGTAAAATTAATCGACTTGAGTTTATCCAAACTTGAGTTGCTTCCACTTCCCGAAAATCTATACAAAGCAATTATCGATGCAAAATCAATTAGAAGTCATGGGGCCAAAAGAAGACAAGCCCAATTAATCGGAAAATTAATGCGCGCAGCGGAGCATGAAGAAATTTTGGCAGCATATGAGCGTTTGCTTGAAGAAGACAGCGCTGTAACTGCCTCATTTCATGAGATTGAACTTTGGCGCGATCGCTTGATCAATGAAGGTAAAGAAGCATTAACTGCGTTTATTGAAGCCTATCATCCAGAAGATGTTCAGCATTTAAGACAATTAATTAAAAAAGCAGTTGATGATCAACAGAAAGAAAAAAATACAGGCGCTGCCAAAGCATTATTCCGCTATTTGAGGTCGACCATAGAATGAACTATTCTTTATTCATAAGCTGTCCACGTGGACTTGAATATTTACTGGAAGAAGAAGTAAAGTCCTTGGGCCTAGTGGTTACGCGCGTCAGTCCACAAGGAGTTTACGGAGAGGCCAACATATTGACGGTATATAAATTATGCCTCTGGTCAAGAATAGCTAATCGTGTGCAATTAATTCTTTTTAGTGGGTATGCAGGCAATGAGCAGTCATTGCATCAACTATGCACCCAATTTCATTGGCAAACCGTTTTTTCTCATGATAAAACCATTGCGATAGAATTCCATGGAGCATCTGAACACATTCGCAATACAATGTTTGGTGCGCAGGTAGTTAAAGATGGAATCGTAGATCATTTCCGTAGATTAGATCGCACGCGTCCTACAGTCGATAAAGAAAAACCGCAAATTCTGATTCATGCCTATTTAAAAAATGATGTGGTCACTGTGAGCTTTGATCTCACTGGATATAGCTTGCATCAAAGAGGATATCGTCAAAAGGCAGGTGCAGCCCCTATAAAAGAAAATGTGGCCGCTGCGTTACTTATGCGCGCCAAATGGCCAGAATTAGCGGCTAAAGGTTATGCGTTGCATGACCCTTTTTGTGGAGCCGGTACTCTGGTTATTGAGGCTGCAATGATGGCCGCGCATATTGCTCCTGGGTTATTGCGTCAGGATCAGTCCTTGCAATATTGGGCCCAACATCAATCTTCATTATGGGAAAAATTGCGGGTAGACGCTTTGCAACACGTTAAATCGCTGCCTCTAACTTTATTAGGAACTGATGCAGATCACAAAATAATTGCTATAGCCCGTGCAAATGCTGAGCGCGCGGGTGTCGCTCCATTGGTTCATTTTAAACCCCAAGCTTTGAATGAGGTTAAAGCTCCCGCAACAAGAGGATTAGTCATATGCAATCCCCCTTATGGGGAGCGCCTCAGTGATGTGACGCATTTAGTTCCTCTCTATCAGCAGCTAGGCAAGATTTTGCATGCGCAATATCAAGGTTGGCAGGCAGCTGTTTTGACCTCTAACCCTGTTTTAGGTAAAGCCCTGGGATTGCGTGCAAGCAAACAATACACGATATACAACGGTGCACTGGAGTGTAAGCTATATTGCCTGGACATTCATGCGACTAATGAGCTTAAAGGGAGCATGAGCAATAACCTATCTGAAAGCGCACAGATGTTTTTTAATCGACTGGAAAAAAATTACCGCCATTTACAAAAATGGGCCAAGAACAACCATATCTCTTGTTATCGAGTGTATGATGCGGATTTGCCTGAATATGCATATGCCATTGATATTTATAACGATTATGTAGTCCTCCAGGAGTATGCTGCTCCCTCGAGTATTCCTACCCATAAAGCTGAAAAGCGAAGTTTAGAAGTGATGCAGGTTACCCCCAGAGTATTAGGATTGGAACCCGATAAATTGGTAGTAAAACAACGCAAACAACAAAAAGGCAGCGAGCAATACCAAAAGCTGGGGCAAAGTCGAAAAACTATGATTGTCACAGAAGGTCCTGCTAAGTTAAAAGTGAATTTATATGATTATCTGGACACAGGTTTATTTCTCGATCATCGCTTAATGCGTTTAAGTTTCGGTAAATTAAAGCCAGGAACACGATTTCTCAACTGTTTTTGTTATACTGCCAGCGCCAGCGTTCATGCGGCTTTAGCCGGAGCTCTGACCACCAATGTTGATTTGTCCAATACTTATTTGCATTGGGCTGAAGAAAATTTCAAATTAAATCATCTTGATTTATCAAAGCACCAGTTTGTGCAGGATGATTGCCGAGAATGGATGAGAGTTGCTCGCGATCGATTTGATGTTATTTTTTTAGATCCGCCCAGTTTTTCCAACTCCAAGCGGATGACAGACACTTTGGATATTCAACGGGATCATGTTTCTTTAGTAAATTCTGCTATGCGTTTGCTTAATCCCAATGGCGTTTTATATTTTTCTACCAATTTACGCCAATTTAAATTGGACGCTCAAATTAAAGAAAAATATTCAGTACACGACATTAGTGCGCAGACTATAGATCAAGATTTTAAACGAAATCAAAAAATTCATCATTGCTTTAAAATAATGATGCCTCAATTTGCCAGCACTTAAGCAAGGGGGTTGTGTACAGGGAGTACGAATGAGAAAGTCAACAGACAGGAAAAAAAGATTATTAACCCCGGCTAATGTTTACCAACATATGGTACGTAATGCTTTTTTTGGGTTTTTAATGACAGCACTGGCCCTTTTTATAGGGATGTTGGGATATCATCATTTGGAGAAGATGTCCTGGGTTGATTCATTCATGAATGCTTCCATGATTCTTTCCGGGATGGGGCCTGCGTCCAATTTGATAACGATTCCTGGAAAAGTCTTTGCAGGATGCTATGCATTGTTTAGTGGCTTGGCGTTTATTGCAATTATGGTGATCATTCTTTCCCCCCTGATTCATCAGTTTTTTCGTAAAATTCATTTAGAAAGCAAAACGATCTATTCTGATGATCAGGAATAAAATGAGCAAACGAATTAGAGGGTGTTTTTTTCTACACCGTAGATTTGATCTTTTAAAGACTGCATGAATCCAGCCATGAAAAAGAGCTCTGCCACCAGGAATAACGGTGCGATTAGCGCTTGACTCACATTATCCATAAATGCTGGTTTTTTGCCTTCGAGATAATGACCATAAAATTGTAACCCCCAGCCTACAATAAAAAAGAAGACAAACGACCAGACGCTTAATGTTGTTGGACCATCTTGGCTAAACCAGTTTGCAATCAATAACAGGATAAGCATAATTGGAGTAAGTGCCAAAGCTAATTGCCAGTGTAGGCGGAAGTAATAAATTAAGGCAATTAATGTAGCTAAGCAGGCAAGATTTGTTGCAAAAACACCTGGCACAATAATTTTTACAAAACCTAACAAAATCATTACTGATAAAATAATTATCGGAACCCCCGCCATATGCGTATAACGTGTTTTGATGTTTTGATGATACTCGGCATAAAACTGTGCTTGTTCAATAAAAGAGTTCATTTTAAAAATATTCAAATTGAGTTTTCTAAAACATAGCACATTCTCTGAAAAAAAGCAGTTTTGCTTCACCCAGGTATATTTACCTACTTATCAAAAGTGTATGCTCCCACAAGATAAAGAACATTTCCATTGGTTGAGGAACCAGGAATGTAAGCGGCTTTTATGGAAAGTTTTTTATAAAATACGCCTGCCCATGGAACGGCTCCTGGGAACGGAATGTTGTGCATGATATCAGGGCGTGATGTAACTAAGACAGAAACACCCAATCCTGCTTTAAAATGTTGCGTTAATTTTGCAACTTTCAAATAGGCATACCCCACCGTTGGTTCAACATTACGATGGGAGTCAAGGAAGGCAATAGCATAAAGACCATGCCAATTTCCCTTTTCATCAAAAAAACCTTTGCCAAATCCACCGCCCCATGCGAGTTCGTTGTATTTTTTTTCGCGGAGTAGCTCAGCCGGATAAGTAAAGCGGTTATGCCATGCATAACCTGAGAAATAAAGCTCTTTGTTGCCTTCAGTCCATGTTTGATGTAAGCGATAACAAAGAGGCTTAAATATAGGAAGCCAATATTTACATCCTTTGGGCTCTTCGGTTTTAAACGCAGCGATGTCTTGCTTCTTTTCATCATTCTGTGTTGGTGCATTGGCACCAGATGTGTTAGTTATTTTGGATGAAGGGGTAGATGAAATTGCAGAGGATCTGTTACTGTAAGTATTCAAAGAAAACAATATTAATAGACCAATAATGATCATTCGTAAGGTTGTTTTTTTCATTTAACTTTAAACCTATGGGGGATCCAAACTACAATTTAATTTTATGATCTAGCGTTCATATCATTAATTTGGCAGCTTTTTTGCTTATAAATAAATAGAACTGTGACGTTTCAAATCGTGAGCATACCATGGACTTGTTTCGTAAAAAAGAGATCAGTGCATCATTTGAAGGAGAATCCCATCTTGTTAAATGCCTTACTGCTTTTGATCTGACCTTTTTGGGTATTGGCGCCATTATAGGTGCAGGTATTTTTATTTTGACAGGGGTTGTTGCTGCATTAGATGCGGGCCCTGCAGTGATTTTTTCCTATGTATTGGCTGGTGTTGCTTGTGTCTTCGCTGCTTTATCTTATGCAGAACTGGCTGCATCTATTGGTGGATGTGGCAGTGCTTACGGTTATGCTTATGCAGGTTTTGGAGAGTTAATTGCATGGATTGTTGGTTGGGACTTGTTATTGGAATACGCCATTTCTGTTTCAGCCGTGTCTGTTGGATGGAGTGGTTATGCCAATGATTTTTTGATGGTTTTAAAAATAAATCTCCCCAAAGTGCTCTTGCATGGCCCAACGGAGGGGGGTATTTTTAATTTATTAGCGTGTGTCATTATTGCAATTTTAACCGCATTATTAATTTGGGGGGTCAAATCAAGTTCCCGAGTCAATAATATTATGGTGATGATCAAGCTTATTGTTATTTTTCTTTTTATTGTGATTGCCTCGAGGGAGGTTTATCCACCTAATTGGTCACCCTTTTTACCTTTTGGATGGCATGGAGTAATTAAAGGGGCATCGTTAATATTTTTTGCTTATATTGGATTTGACGCAGTATCAACAGCCGCTGAAGAAGCGATCAATCCACAACGTGACTTACCTATAGGAATAATCGGCTCATTATTTATTTGTACGGTTTTATATATTATTGTTTCAGGATTATTAACGGGTATTGCACACTACAGCACACTCAATGTTGCCTCTCCTATAAGCCATGCTTTATTGGTTTTAGGCTATAAAACCGTGGCCAGCTTTATCAGTGTTGGAGCAATAGCCGGATTGACTACCGTAATGTTAGTATTATTTTATGGCTTGACACGAGTTATGTTTGCAATGACACGCGATGGCCTATTACCGAAGGTTTTTGCGCAAACCAATCACTATACTCATACCCCCATACGTGTGATTTTACTATGCGGTGTTTTAATGGCGTCACTTGCGGCCTTTGCTCCAATACATGTTTTAGCCGAGTTAGTGAATGTCGGTACTCTATTTGCGTTTTTCATTGTCTGTGCGGGGGTACTTTATTTACATTATAAACATCCAACATTGCATCGGCCGTTCAGAACCCCGGGAATGCCTTATGTCCCTGTTTTAGGGATGCTCAGTTGTTTTTATTTAATTATTCATTTACCGCTGGTGACCCTTCTTCGCTTTGTGATTTGGATGGCTATTGGAATGGTTATTTATTTTGCCTTTGGTTATTCTAATAGTGCTTTGGCGAAAAAATCTAATTCCTTAGAGTAATTCCATAAAAATAGAGCAAATTTGCTTTGTAATGAGGCCACAGAATAGCCCGGGATAGGTTTAATTTGTAGAAACAGCTATTTCCAAAGCTAAAGCTTGAATGTCTGTGATGATATGTTGGTGGCAAATCTAGATGTGGCTTAATGCCAATGCCGCTGAAATTATTGCAGCTGCAGGCATTGTAATAACCCAGGAAAAGAAAATTCTTTTAATAACGCGCCAATGCGTTCCTGCAACTCCATTAATTAAGCCAACCCCGGTAATTGCTCCGGTGACGGTATAGGTGGTTGAGACTGGAATGCCGCATTGAGTTGCAATAAACAGTGAAACCGCTGCTCCCGTTTCAGCAGCCGAGCCTTTCATCGGGTCAAGTTTGGTGATTTTAGTTCCCATCGTATGTACAATCCGCCATCCTCCGGCCAAGGTTCCAAGACTAATTGCTGCCTGACATGAAATAATCACCCAACATGGGACATAAAAAGGACCTTCAATCCATGCGGATGAAAACAGGATTATGGAAATGATACCCATCGTTTTTTGTCCATCATTGCTGCCGTGGGTTAAGCTTAGGAGGGCAGAGGAGCACAATTGAAATCCTTTGAATAATTTAAATTTAGGGTTATTTCTACTGTGTAAAAATTTCTGAAAAAGATAAGTAATAAGCAGGGCAATCAATAATCCAAATGCCGGTGAAATAAAAATTCCGCCAATAACTTTAGCAAATCCTGACATTTTAAGTGATGAAAAACCGCCTTTGGCAATAGCAGCACCTGCTAATCCACCGATAAGCGCATGTGATGAGCTTGATGGCAGTCCATAATACCAAGTAACAAGATTCCAGAATATGGCACCTATCAAGGTGGCTAAAATAAAATGAGCATCAACAAAATCAGACTCAATCAGGCCACTACCAATAGTTTTTGCCACCGTAAGATTAAATACTAAAAATGAGATGAAATTGAAAAAAGCAGCCCACATTACGGCTTGCTTGGGGGTTAAAACTTTAGTGGTAACAATAGTGGCTATAGAGTTTGCGGCGTCATGAAACCCATTGATAAAGTCAAAGATATAGGCAACCAAAATAACAAAAAGTGTAAATAAAATGGCTGAGTCCATAGCAATAGCTCCTTGTGCCATAGCTTTATAGCCTAAGCGAAACGTCGCCAACGCAGGATAGTGTAGCCTGATTGCAATCTTAGGCTATGATGTTCAATCCTCAATTTCGTATTGGTTCTGTTTCGTCAGACTACTATACATAGTAACTACTTTTAGTCATTAATTTAGATACAACACGCATCAATTGTTTCACAATATAAGGAAGTTCTATAGCTCCAGCGTTCAACGCTGTGGTTGCATGTTGCTCTTCATCTTCTTTCATTTTAAAGAGAATCGCCTGCGATTTTTTATCTTTTGCAGGCAATTGCTGCAAATGATGCTGCAAATGAGCAGAGACTTGGCGCTCAGTTTCTGCAACAAACCCCAAACTGACTTTATCACCAACGAAACCTGCCAACGCACCTAATATAATTGAGCCACCATACCAGAAAGGATTTAACAGGCTTGGTTTTGAACCCAGCTCAGTCAATCGTTCTTCACACCAAGCGAGATGATCTATTTCTTCGGCTGCAGCATCACTCATTTGCTTTTTAATATGGGTCAATTGCGCTGTTAACGCTTGACCTTGATAAAGTGCTTGTGCACAGACCTCTCCAGCATGATTGACGCGCATGAGCCCGGCTACATGTTTTTTTTCTTTTATAGAAAGATCGATGTCAGTAAGTGATTGTGCAGGGGATGGCCGAGTACTCGTCCGTTGTGCTGGGGGAAATAAAGTACGTAACGCATTATCGACTTCGGTGATGAGTGTATCCAGCGTGCTCATAGGAAATGGGTATCTTGTAATCAAGGAGTATAGTCTATAGTACCGCTAATATTATCATGTTTGAAGCCATTGTCAGTATTTTGTGCTTTCCTTTTTGGGGGCTGTATTGGAGAGGGATAGCTTGACCCTAAATCTTCCCATGCATCTTCAAGCGCAGGTCTTTTATTGGGTGGTAGATAAGCTCTGACATTACACCCTCCTTTAGGCACTTCAATGTTGACTTCATGGTGCTTTACAGGTTGGTTTTCTTGAGGATAAATGGTTTCTTTGCCTAGCAGATGCAGGGCACCTAAAAGTGATGTTCCGGTAATCAATGAAAGCATTGCCCCTGTAGCTGCGGGAATTGAGACACTGATTAAAGAAAACAGTTGGACAAAAGGATAGGCTAAAGTACTCAGCATGGAAAGCGCTCCAGGCCCCATAGAGGGCATAAGCGCTGCCGCGATGGGTGGGGCAAAGAACGCTAGAGCAGCTATTGCCCCACCAATAAAGCATACGGACGCTAATGCACTGAGATATCCTAAAGCAGGATGAACTTTTTGCGCCTCCTTAAAGCTAACTATGGGCGAAGTCATGGTGCGAATCAGATAATACGCCCCTTTAAATAATCCTTGCAGTCCCATCGTTGCAAGCAGTAAGACACTACGTATGCTTTGGGTGAGCCAATTAGTTGGCGCCCAAGAAAGGATCCTATTTTTTAAAAAGGAAGATGTTTCACTAAGAAAATTAAGTGGAAACTCAGTGGCAAGAGACAATAAATTGGTTAATGGGGCGGTAATAAATTTTAAGGTAAGAAAATAGGCTATTTTTGAGCCTTTCGGATCGGATGGCCAACCCAGAAAGTAATGACCAAAATGATACTGACTTCTTAACTCCTGGTCAGTGAGAGTCAAAAAGGTATCTTGCCAAGCCTTCTTCCAAAAGGAAAGAAGAGACACATCGGGGACTTTGGGTGCGTTTTGTCTAAGAAGTTTTTTTGCTGAGTCGGTTATAGGATCTCGCAAAGCATCTAATAGTTCTATTGGACTAGGATCCTGATCCTGCTTAAGAAAATCAGCTAAAATTTCGATGAGACTTCCTGTATGATAACCGCAAGTAAATTCATCAAAAAAAGATTGAGTCCCAAAAGCATAATAGGTAGCAGACTTGACTCGGTCGGAACCTAAATGCGTTAAATCGACAGGTTGCTCTGGGCTTGCGAATGGATTTAATGAATGGAATGCAGCGCCAAGGATTCCTAAAATGGTATTTTTTGAGGGGGCGGTCGAAAAGAAGCGTTCAGGATTGCTGAACTTGGAATCATAGACTCTAGCCTGGCCTCCTTTAGGCGGAAGATGCATGGTGACGATATGTGGTTCGGTAGCGCCCTGGCCTTCGACTCCCAAAAGGACATGCACTTGGGGTGGTAATTTTTTTCCAAGATCATCCAGGAATACTTTAAGTGATTGAACAGGTATTGGATTATGCACAATAACCACGTTCCCTCGTTGCTCCCAAGTGTAGTCTAATGGGTTGAGAGTAGCCCTACCTCCTATAAATAAGTACGGAAAGACCATGTTGCTGAGTGAGAAAAAGCCAGTCATAATACTCTTGAGTTGGGTTGGTCTGTTTAAGTGTAGATTGATTAATATTAACTCATTGTTAAGCGGTTTGTCAATTTTGCTTTGATTTTTTGGTGCCGCTTGAGACGGGACTATTGTTGAAGCCAATCTTGGATCACGGCAACTGTTTCATGATGGACTTTGAGCAGTTGTTGGTAAAGCGCTTGAGGATATAGTTCGGGATTCTGTTGAAAATGTTGTTCCAGGACTTCACATGTATGGCGCATGCGAAGGGTGCCACAATAAAGCGCGCTGCTTTTCATTTTATGGGTTAGCTTATTCAGTTCAACCAAATCTTGCTTTTCCCAAGCCTGGGCTGTTTTGATTAAATCCTTGGTGTTTTCTTCGATAAGAAGATGCAGTATCTTTTTGAGAGCGCCCTCTGAACCTAGATTATTTATACCTTCAGCACTATCAAACAAGGGATAGTCATTAAACTGCAGAATTGATTCTGGCTGTGCGGCTAAATTAGGAGATGGAAAATGGGGATTGCTATAGCGAATCAATAGCTCCTGCAACAAATTGGTGCGCAGAGGTTTCGTGATTACTTGATTCATTCCGGATTGTAGGCATTCTTTTTCAACATCAGCTATTGCATGAGCTGTCAAACCAATGATCGGGGTGGGTGATTGGTTATGGCTTTGTTCATACTGACGAAATTTTTTTGCTAATTGTATTCCACTAGTATCAGGTAGACCAATATCACTTAATATCCAATCAAAAGTATGCGATTGAAACAGTTCCAACGCTTTGCTACCTGTTGCGGCGGATAAGAATCGGATACCAGCTTGTTGTAAGAGGTTTTCTATCATCGTTAAAGCAATTGCATTATCTTCAATAAGCAACACAAGAGGAGAATGATTTAATACTTCAGAGCTCATTATGTTTTGAGGGGGCTCGGGAGGAGCCAGCTCTTGAAGCGTGAGTGGTTTTTCTGCGCTCTGCACTGGAATTGTTAGCGTGAAAGTGGTCCCGGCATGGATTGCAGAGTCAACACGTATCTTGCCTTTTAAAAGCTGGGTGTAACGCTTTACTATATGTAATCCTACGCCATGGCCTGAGTAAATACCTTGAGATGAAGGTGTTGCCCGATAAAAGCGTTTGAAGATTTTGTCTTTATCTTTAGGTCTAATTCCCGGACCAGTATCTTTAACAAAAAATTCAAGTACTGTTTTGCCATGATGTGATTTGGGCCTGACTCCAATTTCAATAAAACCTTTTTCCGTAAATTTAACTGCATTACCTAAAAGATTTAATAAAATTCGATGCAGTTTTACAGTATCTGTAGCTATCCATTCGGGAGTATCGCAGGCAATGCTAATTAATAAATCCAATTTTTTCAAAGTGATGGTTGGACGCTCCAGATCGGCAATGCTGTGTATTAAATCACGAACATTACATAAGGATTCATTGATTACGTTCTCTTGCTGGCTACCCGAAGCAATGATATCGAGAACCCCATTAAGTAATGCTAAGAGCTGTTCTCCGCTTATGTTGATCATGTGTGCATGTTCTTTGTCTCGGGAGTTTTGAGCTTCTTGTTCAAGAATGCTGGAGATTCCGATAATTCCACTTAAAGGAGTGCGAATGTCATGACTCATATTGCGGATGAATTCATCTTTGGCATAGTTCGCCGCTTCTGCTTTTTCTTTCGCTCTTTTGAGCTCGGATTCGATTTTCTTTAGATGAGTAATATCAATGGTATTACCAAGAATGCCAATAATATTCCCTGATTTATCCAGCAAAGGTCGTTTAGTCGAAAGTAAAATTACCTCTTCGCCTGATGGTAAAAGAGTTCTCTCTTCTCGCGACAGTTCAACATTCTTTTCAATCACTTCAAGGTCATTTGCTCGATAAATATCGGCTGTTTGTTTGCCGAATATCTCATAATCTGTTTTGCCAAGAATTTCATTTTCATCGCATTTATTGATGAATTTCATATGATGAAGACTTTGGACACATCGTTGATTCATTCCAGACCATACACCGTTTAAATCTTTCCAGTAGACATCTCCAGGCACGGCATCAAGCAGATTTTTTAATTGGGCATATTGTGCTTCCAGATTATCGATTTTATTTTGTAAGGCGTCTAAATCAGCAATTAAGTTAGCCGTGTTGGAAGTTTCTTTTTTTGCCATTTTATTCCGTGATAAATTTAAATTTTAAGCCAGCGTATTTTTAGAGTGTCCAAATCTAAAAAAACATGAATTATCCTGTATTTTAGGGCTTGGTCAATCGTCTCTATGGACACAAAAACCAAAGAAGTGCCCATATATTTTTAAGCATAGCATAGATATATGATCTCTAACTTCCTATTAATATAGGATTTTTATTGAATTTATTGTTCTTAAAATAGATACCATGTTTTATTTGCATTCTGTTATAATAAGCAAAATTGAATATCCGGTAATACCATGCTCACTCCCGATGGACATTGTGCGAATAAAATTGAAAAAGTAATGCTGTTGGCATTATGGGCAAATACTTTAAGAGACGAAATTCAAGCACAAGGTTTATCCGAAACAAAAAAATTAATCTTTGCGGGTCTTGGGAAGCCCACCTATCCTATTAATTCACATACGATTGCATCTTATCTTGCATATTGGCAAAAATTAGACGATTTAACCAATAAATGGAAAGTAGACCCTCACTTGGTTGAAGAGGATATTGCTATTGATTATGGCGATCCTCGCGGTGATTATGCGCCACGAGAGTTAATGGCCGATATCATGTCTCGCTGGTATGGGACAGAAGTTAGAGCACACAACGTATTATTTACTGTAGGAGGTATTGGCGCTTTAAGAGTATTATTTGAAACCTTTAATACTCATTATGAAGATGTTCCGGGATATCGAATTATTACCCCTTTTCCTTATTACAGCGCCTATTCCAATAACCCATCGCATTGTTTGCATCCTATTCATGTAATGGATGAGCCTGGATATAAACTGACAGCACGTGCAACAGAACAAAGCATTAAGGAGGCTTATTCCCTTGCTGAAATGGATCACGGTTGGCCAAAGGCTATATTAATTTGTAATCCATCAAATCCCTTGGGAAACATTATTGACGAAGATGAGTTAAGAAAAATTGCCGATGTTTTGCGTCAGTATCCTGATTTGTACATCATTTTTGACGAAGCTTATACTGAAATGAGCTTTTCAGATATGCCTTCTTTCTTAAAAATTGCTCCCGACCTTAAAGAACGAGTGATCGTCTTGCGTTCAGCAACAAAGGCTTTGTCTGCAGCCGGTGAGCGCATGGCAGTGCTTTTGGTGTTTGAATCAAGTTTGATGAATGAAATGCTCAATAAAAATATAAGCTACTTCATTCATGCACCGCGTTCAGCGCAAGCGGCTTATGCACAAACTATGGCGAATTTTGGAACTGAGGAAAAAAATAATATAGCCGCATTCTATAAGAAAAAGGTCGATTATGTGGTTGCACGCTTAAAAGCGATGGGCGCGGCAATGCCTGACCCTTTATACCAGGTAGAGGCCACATTTTATGTTCTTGCTGACTTTAGTGATATGTTTGGTCTGCCTTTGCCCAATGATGCGGCTCGCGTTTTACAGCGGTCGGGTTTAGTGAAGACGGATGAGGAGTTGGCCTATTATTTATTGTTTGAAGATAATTTGATGATTACTCCATTATCTTATTTTGGGTTGTCAAAACAGGATGGTTTTATGCGCATCACGTGTAGTGGTCGCGAAAATGAACTGCAGGACCTGATGGATAGACTGGAGAGAAGGTTATTTCAATCACGAAAAAATAAAAGAGATTTTCTTTTAGAACAAATCAATCACATGCTTCCTGAATTAGCGAAAATTGATACCCATCTGTTTGATCTTATTTGTCAAAAACTGCAAGCAGGAAATGCGGAAGAAGATACCTGTTTGAATTTAAAGTCAAAAAATCAAGTTATAGCAAAAATTTATGATACGATTGTTGATTTTTTTGAAATGATGAAGCAAGAAGCTTAGCCCGTATACCAGAAGCAATCACTTCGCTGCATACAGGCTAATAAAATGATCGTGGATGTTGCTTAATTGCGAATAAATTGATTGATCGTAAGAGTTAATCGATTAACTAATTCATCGATTTCGTCTTCATTGATAATCAATGGAGGTAATAGTCGTACCACAGTATCCGCGGTAATGTTAAAGAGTATACCATTGGCTAAGCCAAGCAAACGCATGTCATTTGCAGGTCGGTCTAACTCAATTCCTATCATATATCCTTTACCACGAATCGCCTTAACACCGGGGTGCTCACCCAGATTTTTAATTAATTTTTCCATTAACAGCGGACTATTTTTTGTTACTTTTTCACAAATTTTGTCACGCTCCAAAACTTCCAATACCGTTAAAGCAGTGGCGCAAGCAAGCGGATTACCTCCAAAAGTTGAGCCATGATTGCCTGGTTTAAATAAATCTTTTGCTTTTTTACTCATCAGGCAGGCGCCTATGGGAACACCATTACCTAAACCTTTGGCTGTAGTTAGAATATCTGGTTGAATATCATAGTGCATGCAGGTAAAAAGTTTGCCTGTGCGGCCATTTCCGGTTTGGATTTCATCCAAAACAAGCATCCAATCATGTTGTTCGCAAAGCTTTGCTAAGGAGCGAAGATAACTTTCTTCTGCTGCATGAATTCCACCCTCGCCCTGAATTGGTTCGAGCATCACTGCAACAACATCTTCTCTATTTGCTGCAATAGTATGAATGGCATCCAAATCATTAAAAGGAGCACGAATAAAACCAGGTACCAAGGGTTCAAATCCGGCTTGCACTTTTCGACTTCCTGATGCGGTTAATGTTGCCATTGTGCGACCATGGAAGGCTCGTTCCATAACAATAATTGAAGGTGTCTCTATTCCCTTTTTATGACCATAAAGGCGGGTCAATTTAATTGCCGCTTCATTGGCTTCAGCACCTGAATTAGCGAAAAAAACCTGCTCCATACCGGCCATAGTTGTAAGTTTTTCGGCAAGTAATTCTTGTTGTTTGATGTGAAAGGTGTTCGAAGTATGGATTAGCTTGGCTGCTTGTTGCTGGATGGTCTTAGTTACATCAGGATGAGAATGTCCTAATCCGCAAACTGCTATCCCACTTAAAGCGTCAAGATAGGCCTTGCCTTGTTCGTCATACAACCAAACTCCTTCTCCATGGGTGAAAGTTATTGGCATAGGATTGTAACTGGTAATTAAAGCCATAATGTTTTCCTTAAAACTGAAGGATCTCCACTCAAAAATTATCTCTCCCTTCAGGGAGAGATAGGTGCGGTCACATTATAGACATAACTTTCTTCCCTATGCTACATGAGGGAAGGTATCCGTGGTAAAAAGAATGATTTTATTTCAAATTACTGACTACAAAATCCCAATTAACCAAAGACCAGAATGCACCGACATAGTCAGGACGGGCATTACGGTAATCAATGTAATATGCGTGTTCCCATACATCACACGTCAAAAGCGCGGTTAAACCTTCAGTCATTGGCGTGCCTGCATTACTGGTGCTGATTATTTTTAAAGCGCCAGTACTATCTTGAACAAGCCATGCCCAGCCTGATCCAAAAGTAGATATTGAAGTTTTTGTAAACTCTTCTTTAAATGCGCTGAATGAGCCAAAATGTTTGTTAATTGCTTCGGCCAGTTTTCCTTGGGGCTCGCCGCCACCATTAGGACTGAGGCAATGCCAGTAAAAGGTATGATTCCAAACTTGTGCCGCATTATTAAAGATTCCGCCCTTTGAATTTTTGATGATCTCTTCCAGATCCATGGATTCAAATTCGGTTCCTGGAATTAATTTGTTTAAATTGGTGACGTACGCTTGATGATGCTTGCCGTAATGATACTCTAATGTTTCACTGGAAATGTGAGGTTCTAACGCATTCTTGGCGTAAGGTAACTCAGGCAATGTAAATGTCATCCTAATCTCCTATTATTTTATTCTGTGCGGGTAAGTGTAGCAGGAAGGGCATGATATTCAATGAAGATTAATCATAACAAGAAAAAAAGCGGTATTTAGCCCGCAAGAATGGCAGTACATACAAACAGAATCTATGAGACTTCCTGGTTATTATTAGATCAAATGGAGCATTAGTTGGCTTTTAAACCAAGATCTGTTAATCTATTATGCTAAAAATTTATTGGTTGCGGGTTTTATAGGTTTTCGCGATAATGAGCAATAATTAACTTATTATAGGGTGTTTGAGTGGATACTTTAGAAAAAATTAAAAAGCAAATAGCAGAAAATGCCATTCTGCTTTATATGAAGGGCACACCGAAGATGCCACAATGTGGATTTTCTGCTCGTGCAGTACAATGTATCGAATCGTGCGGTGTCGATTTTGCCTATGTAGATGTTCTTGCCAATCCTGATATTCGCCAAACATTGCCACAGTATGCTGATTGGCCCACTTTTCCACAACTTTATGTGAAGGGAGAGTTAATCGGTGGTTCTGATATCATTGCTGAATTATTTCAACAAGGTGAATTAGAAACAATGCTGCGTGATGCAATTGCTGCATAATGTAATGAGTTAATACCATAATAATAACGATAATGATGGAGATCATAGAATGAGTGTATTAGTGGGACGAAAAGCTCCTGATTTTACTGTAGCAGCTGTGATGGCTAACGGTGAGATTATGGATAAATTTAATTTACATGAGCATTTAAAAGGTAAGTATGGGCTCGTGTTCTTTTATCCTCTGGATTTTACTTTTGTATGTCCTTCTGAGTTAATTGCTTTAGACCATCGAATTGATGAGTTCAAAAGCCGTAATGTTGAAGTGGTTACTGTTTCAATTGATTCACACTTCACTCATAATGCATACCGAAACACCCCAATTAACAAAGGGGGTATTGGTCCTGTTCGATATGTTATGGCTGCTGATATGACTCATAGCATTTGCCAATCATATGGAGTTGAACATCCTGGTGCGGGTGTTGCATTCCGAGGTGCATTTATTATTGATACTAATGGCATAGTTCGTTCACAAATCGTTAATGATTTGCCTATAGGTCGTAATATGGACGAAATTTTAAGAATCATTGATGCAGTTCAGCACTTTGAAGAAAATGGTGAAGTATGTCCTGCAGGCTGGCAAAAAGGTAAAGCAGGTATGAAAGCATCAACAGAAGGTGTTGCTGCCTATTTATCTGAGCATTCTGAATCATTGTAAAAAAATGATCCCGGACGACGCGAAGCGTCCTCCGGGAAATGAGATGTAGAGATGAGTTATCAACACATCCGCGTATTGTTAAATTAGGTTCTATTTCACAACATCCCAATTAGGTATTTTGCTGTACTGTTTTCCAGGTGTTGACCATATGGCAAAATAAGTCGGCGGTTTTTTCTGCATCATAAATAGCTGAATGTGCTTCCTGAGCATCAAAAGGGATTCCTGCTGCTTGAGCTGCTTTGGCTAATACGGTTTGTCCATACATCAACCCACCTAATGTAGCTGTATCGAAGCAGGTAAAAGCATGAAATGGTGATTTAACTCCAGTTCTTTTGATGGCTTCCTTTATAAACAATAAATCAAACCATGCATTATGACCCACCAAGACAGCGCGTTGGCATTGAGTTTCTTTAAGCGCGGCAAAAATGGGTTTAAATAGATTTTCCAAAGCGATTCTTTCATCCAGGGCAAAACGCAGTGGCTGGTAGGGATCAATTTGATTGAACTCCAGCGACTTTTGATCCAATTCAGCACCTGGGAAAGGCAAAATATGTTCAAAATGACTTTTCCCACGATAAAAATTACCTTGTTCATCCATAAAAATTAATACGATGCACATTTCTAACAAAGCGTTTTTGTATGGATCCACACCAGCAGTTTCTACATCGACAACTACAGGTAAGAAACCACGAAATCGTTCTTTCAAATTCATATAAAACAGACTATCGCGTGGGCTCATGAATGCTCCATTGAATGGTTTCACCTGCAGCGATCGGAACAACTTGGTTGGAGCCTAAAGGCAGATAATCGGGTATTTTTTGTGGGGTTCTAATGAGTTCAATGTGTTGTTGATTGATGGGGAGCTGATAGAACTCCGCACCAAAACGACTGAGAAAATGATTGAGTTGTTTTAACTGGTTCATTTCATCAAATACTTGTGTATATAAAGCGAGGGCAAATGGAGCGGAATAAATTCCTGCGCAACCACAGGCGCTTTCTTTGGTGCTTACTATATGAGGGGCACTATCCGTTCCGGCAAAAAACTTCGGATTACCGCTACAAGCAGCGTCTTGTAATGCTTTTTGATCTTTTTCATGTTTTAAAATAGGTAAACAATAATAATGGGGTCTCAGTCCCCCGGCCAGCAATTTATTGCGGTTATATAGTAAATGATGTGGTGTAATCGTTGCCGCAACTGTTGCTGGAGCTTCTGTTACATATTCAACTGCAGCTTGTGTTGATATGTGTTCAAGGACCACTCTCAGTTTGGGAAAGTTTCGTACGATTGGCTTTAGATACTCATTAATAAATAAGGCCTCACGTTCAAAAATATCACTATGAGTGACTTCCCCGTGAATTTGCAGTGCAAGATTACTATTTTGTAACACTTCAAAAAGAGGATAAAGTTCTGTTAATGATTTTGCCCCTGCTTCTGAATTGGTCGTTGCTCCTGCCGGGTAAAGTTTTGCACCAAGAATATAAGGAGTTTTTGCTGCTTGATGTAAATCCTCGGCACGCACAGAATCATTCAGATAAAAAGTCATATAAGGTTCAAAAGTAGTTCCTTGGGGGAGCGCGGTAAGAATTCTATTTCTATATTCACTAAGGGATGACAAGGTTGTTAAAGCCGGTTTAAGATTTGGCATTATTAATGCGCGAGCAAAATGCTTTGCACTATCTGCCACGGTGTGTTGTAACATCTCCTTATCTCTAAGATGAACATGCCAATCGTCAGGGCGATTAATTATTAGCGTTTGCATAGTAAAGATTCCTGCGTTCTTGCCGATAATTAAGGATAACATGAAACAAGTCTCTAGAATGAGTAAAAGATGACATTTGTGGATCACAAAGGACAATTTATAGCATGTATTGCGTTGAGTACATTGCTAACAATAAATACTGCACATACAATGACCCAAGTTCATTTTGAAAATCCTTTAGGCGCAAAAGGATGGCGCGTCAGTCGTAATCCGATTCGCTGTGGATTAGCACTTACTATCCCTAATTATGGCATCGCATATTTTGAACAATATGCGGCACAACCGCCCCATTTTATTTTACGGACGTGGGATGAAGTCCAGCAGTATTTACATGCTAAGATCATCATAAAATCGCCCAATTGGAAGCCTGAACGGCCTTCTGTTTTTGCAGGAGAATTAATGGTTAAGCCGGGAGAATTTGGCATCTACCTAAAACGCGATGCAACCTTAAAGTTACTTACTTTCCTATCACAAGGCTACGAACCAAGTTTTAATTATCGATCTGAAACAGGATTTAATACAACGGTTGCCTTATCACCTGTTGGATTTCAAAAGCCTTATTCCCGCTATCAGGAATGCATCGGAAGTTTGTTGCCGTTTGATTATCAGCAGATACGAGAGAGTGTCTTCCATTATAAGGAAGATGGTAGCGAGTTGAGTGATAAAGATAAGGAACAATTGCGTCGTATTGCTCACTATGTAGAGGCAGATGCTCTAATAAATGAAATAAGAATCATTGGCTATGCTGATGCTAATGGACGTAAGGGTTACAACAACGCAGTATCTGAAAATAGGGCGCGGATGGTGCAAAAATATTTGTTAAAACTTGGTGTCCCTAAAAAAATGCTGCATGTAACCTGGGTAGGTGAACTGTATCCGGTAGCCAGAAATGATACTGATGCAGGTCGCGCAGCGAATCGAAGAGTCGTGATTACGCTAATAAAAAAATAGAGTTCGTTTGATTGTAATTAAGACAGATAAATTAATTACACGGCACGCTCATTAAATTTTAAAAAAGGTTGCAAGTTTTTATGGATGCTCTATATTAGTCATCCTGGATATTCTGTTCTTACTTTTTTTAAGAAAGAGCAGCGGCCTCTCAATTTTTAACGTGTAAAACCAAACAGCAACCATGCTGCTCAAAAAAAATATCCAATGCATAAAAAAAGCATATATACTTGAAAAATATTAATTTTTTTTAGTAAATCTTCTTGACTTATTCTACGCCACTGCTAATACTCACACTGTTGCATGCATCGACCTGAAGCGACGAAGGCATGCTAATGACAACTCCTAGTAGAGAGTTATCAATGAAATAGGAAACAATAATAATTTATGCGGAGACATAAGCATGTTAAGTTTAAAGAAAACTACTTTAGCAATTTTAGCTTTAGGCAGCAGTACATTATTTGCAGGTACCATGGGTCCAGTTTGTACCCCAGGTAACGTTACTGTTCCTTGCCCAAGTACTGGATGGAATATTGGTGGTCAAGCATTGGTTTTACAAACAATGACCGATAACAATGTTTCTCTGGATCTCGATATAACTCCATCAGGCGTTTCTTTAAACACTGAATTAGACGCTCAATGGAACTGGGGCTTCCAGATTGAAGGTTCATACCATTTCAATACTGGAAACGACATGACTTTAACTTGGTATCACTTGGATACTGGTTGGAACAACCATGAATTTACTCCTGCTATTGCACCAGATGTATTAATCGGTTTTGGTCATAAGAACCGATGGGATGCAGTGAACGGTGAATTCGGCCAATTCGTTGATTTCAGTGCGAATAAGAAAATCCGTTTCCATGGCGGTTTCCAATTTGCTAGCATCAAGAGAAGCATGCATGCATTTGGAACAGATTTTGATAATGGTGTTGAAGACTATACCCTTACATTTGAAGGGAACACTCAATATAACGGATTCGGACCACGCACTGGTATCGACATGAACTATGTATTCGGTAACGGTTTTGGTATTTATGCTAAAGCAGCTGGTGCATTGTTAGTTGGTTCACAAAAACACAGCTATGATGTTGATTTCATTGACCCAGATGGTTCTAATCCTGTTCTTCCAAATGTGTTTACTGTTGACATTAGTGGAACCAGAACAGCGATCGTTCCCGAGTTAGAAGCTAAATTGGGTGCTAGCTATGATTATGCAATGGCGCAAGGTGATTTGGTTCTGGATGCTGGATACATGTGGTTTAACTACATCCATGCGTTAAACACCACTGTATTACCAGTTACAGCAACTGATTTCGCTGCTGCTGGCCCTTACTTTGGCTTGAAATATATAGGAAACATTTAATTCGCTATCATTTTAATAAATTTAATCGATACTGTTGACTTTATAGAAGTCCGGTTAGATAATTGAGCAAGGTACGCTCTCGGTATAGAGCGAATATGCGTACCGTTGCTAACAATTTAAATTGGTAACGAACGGAAATAATAATAAAAAGTGGAGATAAGCATGTTAAATTTGAAAAAAACAGCGTTAGCTGTTCTTGCTTTAGGTAGCAGTGCAGTATTCGCTGGCACCATGGGCCCAGTTTGCACCCCAGGTAACGTTACTGTTCCTTGCCCAAGTACTGGATGGAACATCGGTGGTCAAGCATTGGTTTTACAAACAATGACCGATAACGATGTTTCTTTGGATCTTGATTTTACTCCAGCAGGCGTTTCTCTAAACACTGAATTAGACGCGCAATGGAACTGGGGCTTCCAAATTGAAGGTTCTTACCATTTCAATACTGGAAACGACATCACTTTAACTTGGTATCACTTGGATACTGGTTGGAACAACCATGAATTTACTCCTGCTATTGCTCCAGATGTATTAATTGGTTTTGGTCATAAGAACCGATGGGATGCAGTAAACGGTGAATTCGGTCAATTCGTTGATTTCAGTGCGAACAAGAAAATCCGTTTCCATGGCGGTTTCCAATTTGCTAGCATCAAGAGAAGCATGCATGCATTTGCGACAGACTTTGACAATGGTGTTGAAGACTTTACTGTTGGATTTGAAGGAAACACTCAATACAACGGTTTCGGACCACGTACTGGTATCGACATGAACTATGTATTCGGTAACGGTTTTGGTATTTATGCTAAAGCAGCTGGTGCATTGTTAGTTGGTTCACAAAAACACAGCTACAATGTTGACTTCGTTGACGCTGATGGTTCTGTTCCTGTTCTTCCAAATGTGTTCACTGTTGATATCAGCGGAACCAGAACAGCGATCGTTCCAGAATTAGAAGCTAAGTTAGGTGCTAACTACACTTATGCAATGGCACAAGGTGATTTAACTCTGGATGCAGGATACATGTGGTTTAACTACATCCATGCGTTAAACACAACTGTATTGCCAGTTACATCAACTGACTTCGCTGCTGCTGGTCCTTACTTCGGTCTGAAGTATGTTGGAAACATTTAATTTCTTAATTGATTAAGATCTTATAAAAGCCCGTCATTAATGATGGGCTTTTTTTTTCTAATGGAGTATTCATGTTTAAGAAAGTAACTACAGCTGTATTGGGATTGGCAGCAGGCATAGCTTCTGCTGGCAGTATGGGCCCAGTTTGTACCCCAGGTAATGTTACAGTTCCATGTGTAACAAAGCTCTGGGACTTTAGCGCTCAAGCGCTCTATTTAAGATCCATCTATGGTAGTGAAAAATCGATACAATTCGGCACATTACCAGCAAATAAAGAAATAAAGAATGATTGGAACTGGGGGTACTTTTTAGAAGGGTCATATCATTTCAACACCGGTAATGATATCTCTGTTAATTGGATGCACTTCAGCACATCAACAGATCCCACAGAGTTTTTCGGTGTTCTAAACATACCCGTAACGAGTTTACCGCCTATTCCAGCACCATTTGAGTTTATTAGCCGCAATAGAATAGATCAGGTTAACGTAGTGATGGGGCAACATACTGATATCAGTATGCGCAAGAAAATGCGTTTCTATGCTGGTATGCAATATGCGAATATCCAATCTACATCTACAAATTATTATATAACAGAATTCATTCCCGCTCTGGTGACAAATCCATTTAGCAAATTCGACAATACTGACTATAAAGGTTTTGGACCAGTTCTTGGAATTGACTATGCATACAACATTACTGACTCACTAAGTGTGACTGCAAATGGTGGTGGCTCAGTTCTCTATGGAACAAATCGCTATCATGCAGGCTTTGTAGTATCTCCTACGGAAGCAATTATTGAGCAAGTATTCTTTCGTAAAAGAGGTATAGTTCCAAGCTTAGAAGCAAAGCTTGGTGTAAACTATGCCCACGCTACACCGATAGGTCTTGCTAATATTCAAGCAGGCTATCAAGTAGTAAATTATTTTCACGTTTTGGAAGAACAGTCATTACCCAATTTATTTGGCCCAGTTCGCCCAGTTGACTATGGCGTTTTTGGTCCATATTTTGGTCTGAAGTTAATTGGGAATGCATAATCTAAACTGAATAGTTAGCACAAACTAAGCGCTCAATTGAAACCCATAGATTTTCTATGGGTTTTTTTTAATCAAAGCCATTAAAGTAACAAAATTTAAGCAAATTTGTGAAAAAGAGGCTAGCCACTCCATGTTTACCAAGCTATAATTTTCTGCCTTTCCGATGTGGAAGTAAAAATAATGAACAGGAGTACCGCATGCAATATAAAAAAATCATATTGGCCCTAGTCTGTTTGTCATCGCCACTCTATGCGGAACATGATCAGCAGTTGCAACGTCAAATAGCTCGTTTACAAAAGCAAGCACAACAATTACAAACTCAATTAGATTCACTACAAAAAGAACTGGTTGCTAAGAAAGTAACTCATTCGAGCAAGTCAACTAAAAAAGTAGTCAAAAAGCCAGTGCCTGCCGTTCATAAAACGCATGAACAGAAACATGAACAGCAAAAAAACGAAAAAATGATAAAATATCATTCGTCAACTCTATCCGTACATACGCCCGAGGAGCATCCAGAATCAATTGGATTTTATCCAACGGCTTTAGTAGCAGAAAATCGAGTTGTTACCTATATTGCGGGAACGCCTGTAGTAACTTCTCCATATTTAGGAGACAGACCTGCTTTTGATGGATCAGACTATATTGTTAACATTTCAAGTATCAACCGTGACATCCGTTTGATGCAACAGCGTCGGAAATTATATAGAGCTTATCGGAATATGGGATACCCGATTCCAGAACGGCCAATCATTGCACTTAGTGGTAAAGCAGAGCCAGTTGGCATGATCAATAGTGACTATGTTGGCGGAACAAATGTTGATTTGACTTTAGGCTCTAGTGAGGTAGACGTTGCTGCTGCACTAAATCAAAATGTCGAGGCATATATCGCACTGGCCTATGATGAAAGTCCACCTGATGTTGGGCCAAGAATTAACAATTCTGCATTTAACCTCAATATGGGCTTTGTGAATATCGGTAATCTGGATAAAACTCCATTTTACTTTACTGCAGGACAGTTGTATGTACCATTTGGACGTTATTCAAGCTCTATGATCAGTGCTCCGCTGACTCTAAATTTAGCTCGAACTAAAACAAGACCTTTTATTCTGGGTTATAAATCACAAGAAGATACTGGGCCATTTGTAGCAACATATATATATAGAAGCGATACCACCTTAGGAAGAGCAGGCGTAGGCGGTGCGAACCTAGGATATGTATTTGCATTTAAAAAAGCTACTGGAGAAATAGGCGCAAGTTATATCAGCTCAATTGACGATGCTGCTGGAATGCAAAATACTGGCGGTAACCCAGGAACTTTTGGTGGATTTGGCTCGCTACTTAACGGTAATGAACTAGTACGCAAGACAGAAGCTATGGATGTATACGGCAACATGGCTTATGACCGATTTAACTTTGCTGCTGAATGGGTTGGTACAATTGAATCATTTAGAGAACAGGATTTAAGTTTTAATGGACACGGTGCAAAACCACAGGCATTACAAACCGAAATTGATATGACGTTTAGGGCATTTAATCGACCTGCGTCTATTGGTGTTGGTTATCAACGGACTAAGGATGCACTTGCTTTAAACCTGCCAGAACACCGTTTTATTGGCGTATTTAACATTTCAATCTGGAAAGATACTGTAGAAAGTATCGAATACCGACATGAAATTGATTACGGATCCAATGATTTTGCAAATGGTGCTTCAGCCCCAGGATTTGTAAACGCACCCACACTCGGTACCGGTGGTACTGCGGATACAGTTTCTGCGCAAATCGGGGTTTATTTCTAAAAAATTATTTTGTAACCTGAGTGAAAGCAAATCTTTCACTCAGGTTGTAGCGCATAATGACTCTTTGGATATGCTCCATCGATCATCCATCCCGCACATTAAATAATACCAATTATTGTCAGTTGATTTTCATCGTATCTGTGCGATAAATAATGCAAATTGTGCTATCTTTTAACATATAGCGTATTTGATTAGGAAAGGGAGCATGTGTAAATCGTACAGCATGCCAAGGTCCATAGTTACGCCAACCGATCGCATAATATTATTATTGCGATGCAGTATCCTGTTTATTTTGTTGCTCATTTACACTACATGTTCCTATGCGAGTAAAGTTATTGAACTTAAAATAAAAGGAGCAATTGGACCTGCTACAGCAGATTATATCATTCGTAGTATTGATAATGCACAACAGGCAGATTTAATCTTAATCACTATTGATACTCCTGGAGGCCTTGATGAAGCAACCCGAACAATAGTTCAAGGATTTTTAACTTCCAATATTCCCATAGTGACCTATGTAAGTCCAAATGGTGCACGTGCGGCAAGCGCAGGAACATATTTGCTTTATGCCAGTACCTTAGCGGCTATGGCACCAGGAACGCAACTAGGGGCTGCTAGTCCGGTTAATTTAGCTGCAACGGGTTTTGGCGATATGACCAACTCAGAGAAGCAGACTACTATGGAGAAGAAAATTACTAATGATGCCGTAGCCACTATACGGTCATTGGCTCAATTGAGGGGACGCAATCCAGATTTTGCACAAAATGCGGTCTTGAATGCTGAAACGCTAACCGCTACAGAGGCTTTAAAGGAGGGCGTTATTAACTATATTGCAAATGATGAGAAGGATTTATTGGCCCAGCTAAATGGCGTATCTGTAATGCAAAACAATCAAAAAATAATTCTCCATACCAATAATCCACAGATTGAACTCATTAAACCTGATTGGCGTACACGGTTTTTATCGATAATTACAGATCCTACAGTAGCTTATCTTCTTCTTTTACTGGGTATATACGGTATTTTCTTTGAATTGGTTAACCCGGGGCATTTATTTCCCGGAGTAATTGGTGCCATATCTATGTTTATCGCACTCTATGCACTGCAATTATTACCGATTAACTATGCGGGTTTCTTTCTTATTATACTAGGAATAGCATTTATTATCGGCGAAGCATTTGTGCCTGCTTACGGTTCTCTGGGAGTCGGAGGCACTATTGCATTTATTATTGGTTCTATTATGTTAATTGATGCCGATAATCAAATGTACCATATAGCTTGGTCAGCAATAGGAGCAATGGCTTTAGTAAATGTCCTCTTCTTTGTGATCCTTCTCGGGATGGTGGTAAAAGCAAGGCGACAAAGCGTAAAACATGGTTTAAGTGTTTTGATAGGCGCCCAAGGTCATGCACTTGGCAATATTAATCTTGAAGGACAAGCGATGATTCGCGGTGAAATTTGGAGCGTGCACTCCAAACAGCCGATAGCAGCAAACACGCCAATAAAAGTAATCGGAACTTCAGGGCTTAAATTGGAAATTGAAGAAGATTTGGGTAATCAAGGAGGTTAAAATGGGACCATTTTTAACGGTGATCGTCGTAGCAGTTTTAATACTTTTGATATCAGCAGTTAAGGTATTTAGAGAATATGAGCGGGGTGTGGTGTTCATGTTAGGACGCTTCTGGAAAGTTAAAGGGCCAGGTTTAGTGCTTATTATTCCAGTGATTCAACAAGTAGTACGAGTCGATTTACGTACTATAGTTATGGATGTACCAAGCCAAGATGTGATCTCTAAAGATAACGTTTCAGTACGAGTCAATGCAGTCTTATATTTTCGTGTGGTGGTTCCAGAAAATGCTATTATCCAAGTAGAAAATTACTATGAAGCAACCAGCCAATTGGCGCAAACAACGCTTCGTTCGGTCTTAGGACAACATGAACTGGATGAAATGCTCTCTGAGCGCGAGCGCTTAAATAGCGATGTACAGAAAATACTGGATTCACAGACAGATAACTGGGGCATTAAAGTGTCTAATGTCGAAATAAAGCGTGTTGATTTGGATGAAAGTATGATTCGTGCAATTGCCAGACAGGCTGAAGCTGAGCGTGAACGACGAGCTAAAGTGATTCATGCCGAAGGAGAATTACAAGCGTCGGATAAATTATTGCAAGCATCCCAAGTTTTGGCCCAACAACCGCAGGCTATGCAATTACGCTATTTGCAAACATTGGCCGCTATAGCTGGCAATAATAACTCTACCATTGTCTTCCCAATGCCAATAGAATTAGGCGATATCTTGTCGAATATGGCGACAAAAAAATCATAGTTTCAATTAGAACTATATCCTGGGTTAAGGTAAAGCCATAACCCGGGTTTGCAGACCCTGAAATAAATCGTTCCCAAAATAAGTATGTCCATTTGTTTGGCTTAGAAGACTCTACGCAGTTTTAATAGAAAGGAAGTTTTACCAAGGATACTTATAGTTGGTAGCAAACTATATAAGAAACCAGTTCGATTAGTTTAAATAAATAGCCCTTTTTCGGAGAGCCTCTTAGAACCATTGAGTTAGCGATGAAGCGCTTTTCATTATTTGATAAATTTTCGAAAGAACCTAAGTTTATGGCTAGCAATAGCTCCTATACTTATTAAAGGTAACAAAAAGATATAGGATATATTCTCAACAGCCTTTAGTAAGAATTTTTTCCATCCATTCGACATCGCATAGATAAAACTAAATTTTTTAAATAACACCCACTCACTTATTTTAAGTGTTGTAGTATGCCATTTATAACCTAGAAAGAAATATCCTGTAAAATATCCATAAAATTGCCAAAGCTTACTAGTATAAAAGACATAGGTTGCTGAAGTGGAGGCATCTAAATATCGAGTATAATGCCAACAGTTTCTAGGCATAAATATCATATCACCTGGATTAAGAATTACGTTATACGCGGAGGCCTCTTTTAGACGAGGATATTTTTTATGTAATTGAGCCATGGGCTGGCTAAAATCGATTAAGCTGTCTCCTATGTAAGGAACTTTATAGATAGAGTCATTTTCGTCTTCAGTAAATAATAAAACTTGTTTTTTTCCACTCATGCACAAGTGCAAATTACAACAGTGCTCTCTATCAAAGTGAATTTCAGTAGCTGCGCCACGGCCACCAAAAAAATAAGCTACTTTTAATGTTGGATTGTAAAATCGCGGATTAAAAGGTATGGTTTGCCATAGTGGTACATATTTTTCGATTATAGAAGAATTCTCTCTTGTGAAGAGTAAGCCAAAAATTCGGTATGGTTTATTCTTTTTTATTTCTTCAAAAGTTTCTTTTAAATCACCGCTTTTCTCACATACATAACGATAATTATCGAAAACAGAATAATTGATTAAGCCATGATATTTTTTTATAAAATAATCTAAAGTAAATGTATCTGGGAATCCCTTAATATGAATTAAAAGTGGTTCTGTCGCTTTAAAAAGAATATTTTGTAACTCTTTTTCCTCACCATAATTATATGTAAGAGTTTTAATTTTTTTAAAACGCATCTTACACCTTTTGAATTAAATAATAAAAAAATAATTTTTTTCCACCCCAATACTGATTATGGCGAGCGGCTTTTGCAATAGGGCGTAATGCTTCTGTTTTTACCCAAATTTTCCACCACGGCAAAAAACTAATTCCCATTGCTTGAGCTAGAGAAGCTAATTCTTTATTAAGGATCTCGGGATCGGAACCAAACAGAGAAATTGCCATTTGGTAAAATTTCTTTTCAGCAACGATAATGCGCCGGTATATTGAAGCTTGTACTAGCCTGGTAATATTTTTTTTCTTAATAATCTTTAAGTCATTTCTAGAGGCAACAAACCGCTCTAATCTTTGTGCTTGTTGTTTTGCATCCGTATGAATATCGGCATAACAAAAATAACCTCCTGGAGCTAAGACCCGGCCTACCTCTGAAAAAAAGCACTCTAATCGGGGATAAAGATGTGAGCTTTCAACATTAGTGATAATATCAAAACTAGCATCATCTAGGGGCAAGGCTTCTGCATCTGCTTGTAAATAACTTACTAGTCCTTTGCTGCAAAAGTTATTTTCTGCATTGCTGACTAGTTTATGAACTAAATCAATACCTAATGCATATTGTGTTCTTATCAAAGAAGAGTTCATTTTTAATCCAATACCATTACCACACCCAATTTCTAATAAACGTTTATTAAAATATTTTAGCTTGATTAACGGTCGGATGAGATAATAGAGAAGCAACTGTGAATAGATATCTTGATAAGGGCATAAAGCAGAAAAATTGAAGTTTAAGTTTTCATATTCTCGAGCTATTTTTTTATTCCACAAGCCCCAATTTAAAAAAGATTTATCGTATATAGAATGTGCCCAGCTATTGTAACTTTCTAATACTTTTTTTTTGATTACTTGCGCCTCATAGGGGTCAGTGCAATTAGTATTCACCGCTACGCCTAATTGTTGTGCAGCTTGGCTATAGGTTTTTAATTCGTCCGACATTGTGCTGTCCTTTAAAATTGGTTCTTGTCGCTCAGCCTGCTTAAAAGACCGTCGATCAGCAGTTAAGGGGATCGACTACAACGGTTAAAAGCAGCTATCAAACACATCCATTTGTCTTATATTATAACGTATATCTAATGCTTTTTTGTTTCTCTTTCTCCTCCAAAACCAGGTTCATCTGAATCGCCTAATAAAAAATTGAATTTTTATCAATAGCCTGATTAAGGTGTGGCGAAGTAATTGTGAATAAATATCTAGCACCTCAAATACATAAGAAAAAGGTAACTCCCCACGTCATCCCGAACCCGAGCGCAGCGAGGGTGAGGGATCTCCTGCGGTGTATCTCGGATACAGTCATGTAAAAAAACATTT
>NZ_FTNL01000045.1 GCF_900156395.1 Fluoribacter gormanii
TACACCGCAGGAGATCCCTCACCCTCGCTGCGCTCGGGTTCGGGATGACGTGGGGAGTTACCCTTTTTTTATTTATTTAATAGCGCATATTTTCTATTCATTTTAATATCTTACTTCACTTTTCGGGCAACCAAAATTAAATTGCTCAGAACCCCTTCTAATTCCTGAAAAAATATGGCATCTATTCATCTTGCATATTCAAAATGATAGCAAACGATTAATAGCTGTTTGATGTTTATGCAAAAGGGAACTCGCATAAATCGAGCCAATTTATATTCATTTTTTAAAGCGAAAATTGACATAGGAGAAGGATAAAGATATGAATTTCGGAGAATGTAGTGTTCAAAAAACACTGGGTAAAGATGTAAATCTCAAAATAACTCAACAGGAATTTGAAGTGAAAGGAGTCTTCAAAAACTCTTTATTTACAAGTTCAAGTCTTTATAAACATAAAAGGAAGCAACCCTCATGAATGAACATAATGATTCGATACAATTACGCTCAAATGAAGAATTAACTAATTTCAGAAAAAAACATTTTTTACCTACCGCAGGATTTTACCATAAAGAACCAATTCAGCTCGTCAAAGCACAAGATACTTATGTATGGGACTCTGAAGGAAAACGTTATCTTGATGCCATAGGCGGAATTGTTTGTATCTCAGCCGGACATAATCATCCTAAAATCAAAAAGGCACTAATTGAGGCAATTGAAAGTGATGCAATTCAACACACAAGCCTTCTTTATTTAAATCAGGCACCCATCGAAACTGCAGAGCGCTTGCTTGAAGAAGCACCTTATGGCATGGACAAAGTATCGTTTACTAATTCCGGTTCAGAAGCCAATGAGTTAGCGATTATGGCAGCACGCCATGCGACGGGAGAAACTATGGTAGTGAATGTGCGTCATTCTTATCATGGTGGAACTTCTGCTGCACTTGCTTCATGTGGTCATTCAATATGGCGATTCAAGGGACAGCCTGTCACTGGCGTAACCTCTGCGCTTGAACCCTATTGTTATCGCTGTCCTTTTAAACAAAAACCAGACAGCTGCGATCTAGAGTGCGCAAAAAATGTTGAAACAACCATCCAGAATTCAACGCATGGCAAGATAGCTGCTTTTATACTTGAACCGGTGATGGGTGTAGGTGGATTTATTACCCCTCCCGATGACTATTTTAGAGAGGTTGCCCGTATTGTTCATAGTTATGGAGGTAAATACATCAGTGATGAAGTACAGACAGGGGCAGGCCGTGGTGGCAGTGATCTCTTACTCACAAAAACCTTGGATATTGATGCAGATATGGTAACCATGGCTAAAGGTTTGGGAAATGGCGCTCCAGTTGGTGCGGTGCTGATGAAAAGTGAGGTCGCTGAAACAATGACTGGCAAAACATATTTTAATACCTTTGCAGGTGACCCACTACAAATGATCCAATCCAAGCTTACATTGGAAATTATTAAAGAAGAACAGCTTGTAGAAAATGCGCGTGCTATGGGAGACCTGCTAAAAGACGGTTTCTCTCAGCTACAAAAGAAGCACCCTCTCATTGGAGATGTTCGTGGTCGCGGTTTACTTTTGGGAATTGAATTAGTCAAAGATCCGCAAACAAAAGAACCTGCATCGGATGAGGCACTTCGATTAATGGATCTTTGCAAGGACAAAGGGCTATTAGTTGGAAAAGGAGGACAGTTTGGTAATGTTTTCCGAATAGCACCACCCTTAACCATTAATCGAGAGCAAGTCAATTTCATACTTGAAACACTCGATCAATCTTTATCAGAACTGTCAGACGCATATACTCCATAACAAACCAACTATTAGGTTGAGTCATTTCTGACTCAACCTCGATTTATTTTTGAACATAATTTCAGGTGTCTGGACCAACTATTTAAAATATATGCAGAAAAGCTAAGACGCAACATGTACTTCGCGTACTAGAGCTAACCATGCTTTTGCAGCATCAGAGAGATAAGCATCACGTCTCCAGGTCATCGCCATATTCCACTGAAACGCATCGCCTTCAAGTAAAGGAAAGAAAATCTGGGGATTTGACTTTTCACGAGCAATCATTCTTGGCAAAAAAGCAACGCCAAGACCCGCAGCAACAAGTTCCAACATAAAATCAATCTGACTGCTTTGGGCAACTACTTTGGGCTCGAACCCAGCCCGATGGCTCGCATCCAGTATGATTCGATGCAAGGCAAAACCACTACCAAATAAGATAAATGGCGTATCTTTAAGCTCTAATAAAGAAATTGAAGGTCGCTTTGCCAAAGGATGACTCGACGCCAAAAGAGCGACTAACGGTTCACTACGGATTAATTGACTGTCAAACTCTTCTGAAATAGTTAATAAAGTTCCAGCAAAATCGATTTCACCTGCTCGTAAACATTCCGCAAGTTTAACACCTCCATGTTCCATAAGTTCTACTTCAATACCAGGATAGCGTTGGTTATAACGAGCAAAAAGAGGAGCAAATAGAGTGCTAGCACCCACTGGAGCTATTCCAAGACGTAATCGTCCTTGTTTCAAACCACGAACGTCATCCAGTTCCTTAAACAGATCATCGTGATCTGCAAGGAGCTTAATACCTCGACGATAAACAATTTCACCCGCAGCAGTTGGCACACTACGCTTCTTAAATCGTTCAATAAGCGGAATACCAAGCTCTTCCTCAAGCTGCTTTATTGCTTTACTCACTGTTGACTGAGTAGCAAACAGAGTTTCTGCAGCTTTAGAAAAACCACCTTGACGAACAACCTCAACGAAAGCACGAAGTAGTTTTAACTCCATAATTATTCCATTTTAGAATGATTTATATTCGATAAATTCATTTTATTCATATTGAATAAAAGTGTAAAATCCATTGAAAGAGGAATAGTCACAATGATCAGATATATAACATTAAAAATTCAGCAGTGCTCCCTGCTCCAAGTTAGCCTGGTATGCCTATTTTGGCTTGCCAGTGAGCTTATTGTTCACTTTTTTAAACTCCCTTTTTCCGGCGGAATCTTTGGCCTGGGGGTTGTTTTATTGCTTTTAGCAACAAAACGCTTAACACTGAACCTTATTAAACATGGAGCTGAATTAATCCTTGCAGATATGCTACTTTTTTTTATTCCAGCTGTGCTTGCACTACTTGAGCATCATGAGTTTATTGGCATCTTAGGTCTTAAAATTCTTTTTGTTATTTTGCTTAGTACGCTATGCGTGATGTTAGTCACTGCGACTGTTGTGGATTATTGTTATCATTGGAGAACTGACCGTGCCAAGTCACATTCCATCTGATCCAATAACGCAAACACTGGTCTGGTCACTTATAACGATTGGCATGTATTTTATTGCCAAAAAATTACATAGGCGATGGAAATTTTGGTGGTTAATGCCACTTGTTTTAACACCTATTCTTATTGCCAGCTTTGTTCTTTTATTCCATGAAAACTATCAAGATTATTTTCGTGGAACAAAATGGTTAATTCAATTAATTGGGCCGGTGACTGTTGCTTTTGCAATTCCCATTTACGAGAAACGGGCACTAATTCTCCAACATTGGCCGGTACTTTTAATTGGTGTACTCGCTGGCAGCTTTACTGCAATATTATCAAGCTGGACATTAGCAATGCTTGTAGGCCTTGATAAAAGTATACAGTTAAGTCTACTACCCCGGTCTATCAGCACGCCATTCGCGCTTGAAGCATCACATGGTATTGGGGGTATCCCTGAATTGACGGCCATATTCGTGATGATTACAGGCATATCGGGAGCTATTATTGGTGACCTCATCCTCAAACATTTATCGTTTCGCTCGCCCCTGGCCCGAGGCGCACTATTCGGTGCTGCAGCACATGCCGCAGGGACTGCACAAGCTCATAAAATAGGACATACCGAAGGAGCGATTGCCTGCTTGGTTATGATTTTAGTGGGTCTTTTAAATGTGTTACTTCTTCCACTTATTTGCCATCTGCTCTAATGAATTTGTTGATGATTGAGTCACGGCCAGCGAGTTTTTTACGAAAAAGTATTGGAAGTAAGTAAAAATAGATTCCATTAATACCAAAAAAGTTTTAAATTCTAACTTTCATCTAATAATACTAAGAACTATCTCACCATGCGCTTAAGACTACTATTTTTATTTTTCTTTGCTAATGCTGCGATTGCAAGTCCCTGGTTCACAGGACCATTACTTGCTCCGGCTGGAAAAACAATACCGAGAGGCCATCTAAATTTTGAACCATATGCATTTTATAGCGGTTATCCTCAGGGATTTAGAAACTTTGAAGTTGTTCCCATCCTAAGCATTGGGGTTTTTAGCTTTTTAGATTTACAAACCTCTCTACCTTACGATTACAGTTGGGATAAAGGGCGTCATGGAAATGGGGTTGGAGATTACAGTTTGGCTGCAGGATTTCAAGTTTTGCGACAAAAGGAAAACTCATGGCTTCCAGATCTCCGCGTGGTAGTACAAGAGGTTTTTCCTACAGGACGCTTTGATAACTTGGACCCTAATAAATTGGGTACCGATCAAACAGGTTTAGGTTCCTATCAAACTTATCTTGGCTTTAACTTTCAAAGATTGTTCCAGTTGAAAAATGACCATTATTTACGTACGCGTTTGAGTTTAATCGGGGCGAAATTTAGTGATGTCAAAGTACAAGGAGTCAATGTTTTTGGCGGTAGTGCGACGACCGAAGGTAGGGTAAAGCTTGATAATAGTTATTCTGCTGACTTGGCGTTTGAATATACGTTAACACAAAAATGGGTTCCTGTTTTTGAAGTTTTGTTTGTACACAACCCTAGCAGTAATTTTGAAGGTAACCCCGGATTTACTCCAGGTGGGACTATCGCAGGTATAGGGGGAAGAGCAAACGAGCAAGTATCGCTAGCCCCTGCCGTCGAATATAATTTTAACTCCAATCTCGGGATTATTGGTGGTGTTTGGTTTTCTGTAACAGGACCGCATGCAGCTAAATTCGTAACTGGAGCTCTTGCACTTAATTACTATTTATAGACCTCAGCTTCTTGTTTAATCTGATCGCTTCTCAAGCAGCAGGAGCGGTCAGTAAGCGAATTTCACGTTCTTCTTCCGGTAATTTCTTGGCAAGCCAATGCTCTTTTAAATCTACTTCTCTATCAGTGTCTACCTTATTGAGAAATCTACTGAAAAATAAAGTTTTTCCTGCAGCCAAACGCCCTATCCCTATAAAAACTCCCAAGCCAAAAAGAGTGACACTGACTATCATGGCTATATCGGCAATTAAGCGGCGAGTATCGTGACGATGCTTAAACTCAGAGTGAGCAGCACTAATTATGTCATCAGCCTGTTTTTTTATAGGAAGCTCTGACAAGCGGATATCCAAGGCTTTTTTATAGAATCGATCGATTGATTTATCGTATTCGCTGTCATATTTTTTCTCTTTACTTAGAGCAAGTTTTTGATCCCGAAACTCTTTTAGAGTTAATAGATCCTCGAGCAAAACTGAGGTGAATTTTTTATATGTTCCGTGTCTAAGAATTGCCAGCCTAAGATATTTATTCTGAAAAACAGCGTTAACTAATTGACTTTGCAGAGGCTCTTTAATGCCATTAAGTATTGGTTCCAGCTTTTTTAAAAGTGTATCTACGGATTTGTTTGGAGACTCAAGTGAAATAACTTTGGCCTCAAGAAGCTGTTCATAAATAATTTTGGTCCGTGTTAATTGCTTATGAATTTTTTTGGCACACTCAGAGGTAAGCTCACTATCTAAAGACTCATAATTTTGGATTGTGCTAGAAAATAAGGGATTATCAAATATATGTTTTTTGGCATGTACGGAAGTTGCGTTTTCTAAGTCAAAATATAGTTGATACAAACTATCTTCTGTTTGTTTTATTTTATATTCAACTTGAAACGGTTCTTGTGGTAATTTCCCAATTAATTGATTTAACAAACAAAAATTTATTCTTCTCTCTGCAATCGTTTGCGATGCATTGATTTTTTCAAGATACGTCTTATAAGCAAGCTCAGTAGACTCGCTTAATCGAGAAGCGTAGTGTTTTTGCTCATTCTCTGGAAGCATTAGATATTTTTGTTCCAATAGAGTAAGCGCCGCAACTTGATCTTCCTTGTTTGCGAAATCATGCAGAAGCGCTAGGAATTCTCGTAAGTTTTCGAGCTCAATCTGAGCATTTTCAACAGCTTTATTGGCTTCAAAAATGAAGAAAGATTCTTGCGATAACTTATGTAGCTCCCTAAATAACTTCTCTTTAGCTAGCAGATCAGCATGTTCTTTAAACTGACGGTTCTGCGCTCCAAAATGGTGAATTGTACGTAATTGAATGATTTTCTGTTCAACATTGTCTTTACGCTTTTTAAACTCAGCCTCTTCAGTTTGAAGTGCTGTATCCAGACGTTGCCATAATTCTTGACTATTTGTGATGCGTTTTAGCAAAGCACTAGGCTTTTCTGCATTTAACTCTTCCAAACATAGAGTAGCAAGTTGCGCACCATTCATTTTTTCTAATGCTTCATCACTGATGAAATAGAAAAAAGGGCTTTCAAAAACTTCATCAGAAGGTTTATTTATGGCACCAAGATGCTTTTTTGTTATAACTTCATTTGCTTCTTTAAATCGTTCTACCGCTTCTTGAAACAAACTTACTGTATCCCTCATCTCATCCCATGAGGCTTTATCGTTCTGTTGTTTTTTTAAAGTTCGGAGCATCGAAATCACATCAGAACCTGCTGTAAGAAGTCTACTGACTTTACACCAATAAGAATGAGGATGATATGTTTCATATTGCTTAGCAGGATCTTCATAGGGTTTAAAACGTAATGAACCTAGATCGCTAAGATCAAGAGTAAATAAACGTCTCAGAATAGTGCTTTCACGATACTGGGGTACAAAAGCATGCCCAAGACTAAGCTCCGTATTATTATTCGAGTAGTTAACGAGAATATTCGTTGTTTGAGAAGAGGCGTGCTCCCAAAGATTAAGAGTTTCTGCGTTTTGCGCTAAAAAATCCACATACTGATTAAATTGCTTAGCCAAGTCATTTAAATCTAATTTCGTATAATCAATAAGATTGATTTGTGCAAAGGGTAAGAGATTTTTTTGTATTCCTGTTATCAGTCCAGGGAATGAAATTTCATCACTCTGTGTTAACGTGATGGGCTGAGTAAATACTTTAGCCCGCTCTATAGCTCGCCTCAATTTGTCAATAGAATCCATACTGATAGAAACTGGGTAGTCGCACACCACCCAGCTTGTACTTAAATCAGCATTCTCATCTAAAGAGGATGAGAATGGATTTTGCAGAGCCTTAATTTGTATCTCAATCTGCTGAAGAAATAATTGCAGCGCTTCCTGCTCCTTGGTAATAGACTGTTTTTGAAAATGCTTTTGAATACTCAATAATTTTTCCAAAATAGCGCTACATTCTTCCTGTAAATCATCGTATTGATTTTTTAGTAAGAGCTCCTGATGGGTTTGATTCAATTTCGGATCAATCTCCAGCTGCAACTTAAACAACTCTTGAATACGTTCAATAGCCTTCTGGTACGCAATTGGAATATTTTTTAATTGAATAATTTCCGCAATCTGGTGTTTCAACGTCTCATAACTATCAATCTGACCTTGTTGTAATTTTTTGATAGTCAGTAATAAATTAGTCTGTAAATTGGAGAGGATCAGTTGACTCTCAACATCCAGTTGACTTTCAATAATGAACACTTGATAGATACGCTTCAAATAACTATCGAAATCGAGTGCAATATAACTTAATGAGTTATCTTTAGAGGCTAAAGCAGTTTCAGGTTTGGTGAGCAATAATGCTAATAAGCCTTCTTTATGATCTTCGTCAGACAGCTCCCTCAATTTATCTAAAGTATTTTTAATAGATGGCCAATTTTTGTTGGTAATTGTGACTTGCATTGCTCCATATTTATCCGGTGGAAAAACTCCTTTTTCCAATAAAAGTTTGGCTTGATACACTGGATCACTAAAATATAAAGACCCGGCCGCTGTATAAGTGTCAGAAGCTCCCTTTAACGAATGTCCTTGACCAAATTGATCATGATCTTGTTGTACATTATTGGGATACTTTTTTGCGCCCCACAAAAATTCTAATGCGGAAGCGGCTGGTGCGGTTTGTTCAAGACCAAGCATGAGCAAGCAATCACTGTCATTGCGATGAAAGTAAAAATGGCCACTGCAACCATTGGCTGATATTTTTTTTCCATAAAAATTATCTTGCCCATCACCACCCATAGCGATATTAATACCAAAATCTTGAGGGGTCTTGATAAGTCCGGGCAATTGCCCCATTAAACCCAACAAAAATCCCTTCCCTTCGACAATTTCTCCGCCCATATCGCGACGCACATTATGAGTGGCTGAGCGGGAAAAAACATTATTTCTTCCATCCGGAGTAGGAAAATAATTTAATAATTCTTCCCTGCTGTCTCCGGTTAAGTCTTGATAGTCAAGAATAATACGGCTGGCATGTGATAAATAATCAGCAATGCTTAATTGATCCGAGGGCGCTTTTAATTCAGGTGATTTGGATAAATAAGGACGCACCTTGAAGTCGCCAGAAGCTAAACAGGACAGCAATAACTGCGTCATATGAACCGCTATGTCATCCTTTGAATTATAGATAAAAGTATTCGCCCATTGCTCGGCAACAGCAACTTGATCTTGTTCGATAGTACAAGACAGAATTTCAGATTTTTTATCAGGCATTCTTTTTTAGACAAAATTGAATTTTGTCTGGATGATAACAAAGAAAGCGCATGGATACAAAAAAAGCCAACTGTATAAACGATGGATACAATAGACTTAAATGTTCAATAAGCATACTGTTTATAGCAAAGCATAATGCAGGAGTTTTTGCTCTGAGAACAAATCAAGAAGCCCGCTTTAATGCTCGCAGGCTACAGATTTCGTAACTCCCCACGTCATCCCGAACCCGAGCGCAGCGAGGGTGAGGGATCTCCTGTCAGGTGGAACAGTTTTTAAAGAATCGATTGATACAAATCATTCCACTCTGGGTTCAATGCATTAATCAAATCATGCTTCTTTTTTCGTGACCAACCCTTGATTTGTTTTTCTCGTTCAATGGCTACAATGATACTCCCACAAGCTTCATAGTATACCAATCGATCCACGTTGTATTTTTTGGTGAATCCAGCAACTAGCTTATTTTTGTGCTCATAGACACGACGAATCAATTCATTGGT
>NZ_FTNL01000009.1 GCF_900156395.1 Fluoribacter gormanii
AGAATGCCCCGATTGTGGTCGGTCTCTGGCAAAGCAAGCAGCCCAAGGTATAATCAAACGACAAGTTTTTGATTTACCAATCGTGCAGGTTGAGGTGACAGAGCATCGTGCGGAAATGAAGTTCTGCTCCTGTTGTCAAAAGCAGGTCACCGCCTCTTTTCCCTCGGAAGTAAAGGCACATGCCCAATATGAAAACAGAGTCCGTTCTTGGATTGTGTACTATCAAAACCAGCACTTGATACCAGAGGTTCGGATTCAGCACAGGAAGATAAGACAACAGATAGTCCAACTGAACAGGAAATCTATATGCATAAGGAATCATACATTTACCTTCTGGCTAACAAACACAATAATGTTTTATATACTGGCATTACCAATGATTTGATTCGTCGTGTCTATGAGCACAAAAATAAGCTAGTTGCTGGATTCACCAAAAAATACAACGTGGATCGATTGGTATACTATGAAGCGTGTAGGAGTATCATTGTAGCCATTGAACGAGAAAAACAAATCAAGGGTTGGTCACGAAAAAAGAAGCATGATTTGATTAATGCATTGAACCCAGAGTGGAATGATTTGTATCAATCGATTCTTTAAAAATTGTTCCACCTGACTGGAGATCCCTCACCCTCGCTGCGCTCGGGTTCGGGATGACGTGGAAAGTTACTCATTTTCTTAGAAATGGGCCAAAATTGGCCCATTTACAGAATTGTGCTATAAAATTTTCGTGTCCAGCATGTTCATTTTGTTCAGCGTTCAGAAGATGATCTGATAAAATTTTCTTTCGCATAAAAATAACTCCAATCATTTAGAGAACATCATGAAATTTTTCAGGCGAGCAGGTATTTTTATTTTGATCACAGCGATTATTCTTTATTCTTTTGTGGCTGTGTATGTTATAAAAAATGCCGAAAAAGATGAGAAAAAACACGCCGATGTTATTTTAGTACTTGGAGCAAAAGCCTATCGCCATAATTCTTACAATCTTTGCCTCGTGGCTCGAGTAAAACATGCAGTTGATTTATACAGGGCTAACTTTGCTCCAAAGCTTCTTTTCTCAGGTGGTACAGATACAGAAGATGGTGCAAATGAAGCGCGAACTATGAAAAAAATTGCATTATCTTTAGGTGTACCTAAAGAAGACATCCTGCTTGAATCCGCCTCAACTTCCACTTATGAAAATCTTCTTTTTTCTAAAAAGCTATTACAAGAAAAGCAATTACAATCCATTATTTTAGTAACTGAACCTTTTCATGCCCCCAGAGCCATTCTTGTCGCTCAAAAATTGGGGCTAGATGTATTTAGCTCCCCTGCAGTACAAAGCGCATGCTGGACAAAAAATAAATATCTATCGCGTTACTTTCTCAAAGAGCCCCTTGCCATAATTTTTTACAAAATGAGAAATAGGTTATGAACGGGTTCATTGTGAAACTAATTATTGAAAAGGGCTACACTTAATGTAACCCTTTAGGGCGTGTTGACAATTGGTGTCACGATCAAAAACCAAGCTAATTTGCGCAAATTTCAGCTTGAGTTCGTTAAATAGAGCTGGCTATTCGCCTCACTCAAGTTAAAATTTGCACTAAATTATCCCGATTTTTGACTCGCGCCCCCAAATGTCAATACGCCCTATACTCTTGGATTATTTTAATTATTTACTTTTAGTACAAGTCTCTGATCCAAGTTGATTGTCTGATTGTAAAACCCAATTGGATTGTAATGAACCATCGGGCTTAATTTCTATCATTTGAATACCAATTACGTCTGGTTTTCTTGGATCCCAAAAAGAGGATGCAACTACATTTGTTTGATTTGGGTGCATAACGCCAGTACCGTAAAGAACAGGATCTCCATTACTGTTATCCCATTCCAAAGTATAAGTATCGCCAGTTTTGGATACTGTAAGAGGATAAGCAACCGTATTATTCGCAGAGTCAACACGTTGGCATTGATAATCCCCTAAAAAAGCAGAAGAGCCAGCCTTATTTGTTGACGTATCACTACTTTTCGAAGCAGGAGTTGAAGTACTGGGAGTAGTTGTACTCGTGTCATCTGCATAAGCAGTTAGAGTGGGTACGGATAATGCGGCAACTAAATACATACTTTTAATTACAGTGTTCATAATAAATTCCTTTTCTCACCTATATGCGAATAAATCTACTATTGGACTGATTTAGTACACGTTTCAGTACCACCTTTATCCTTGTTGCTTTCTGCAAAAACACCATCCAGAGAACCATCAGGCTTAACTGTGAAAATTTGAATCGTTGTTACAGATGGAGATTTGGGTTGCCAAAATATGTAGCCAATCGCATTATTGACATTTTTATTAAATATGCCTTTACCAATATAATACGGAAATACACTTCCTGTTGGAATTCCTGAAATTTTATAAACATCACCATTTTTTTTGAACACTACGGTTTCAGTACCGTCATTGGGAGTTGTAAAAGGATCATGGTACGAGCATTTATATGAGCCAGAAATATCAGGTGTATCTGCAGAGTAGATACTGGGTGACACGGCTAAAATACCTAACATAGTTGCTAGGGAAAATTTATTGATGACACGCATACGAACTCCTTTTCTTAATCACTTAAAATTGATTTTAAGATACCTAAGCTAATACTAAATATATGTTACGCAATATGGAAAAGCAAATTTGAAATGGAATAATTTTTATATAAAACAATCGTATTAACTCAACATGGAAGTTAGTTAGATAAGTAAGAAGTATAATCTTCCAAATCTAAAGCTTGATTCGCATCAAGAAAATTAACTACTTTTTTCAAACGTCCTTGATTTATAGCCAAGGTCTCAAAAAAACCAAACTTGACGGGTTTTCCAAGAGCCGCTAATTTTTGTTTTTCTGCTGCCTGACATTTTGTCTCTCCGGAAATCGACCATAAAGAATGCTTGTCACGAGAATCCTCTTCACGATTTTTTTTATATTCTTCCAAACAAAATAAACAGATTGCTGAATAAACTATCTTTGCTTCCTGGCTGTTTAGTATCCGTGCTTGCCTGTTTACTGCGGAAGCAAAACTTAAACCCGCGGCAAGGGATTTATCCTTTCGAGTTGCAAAATCAAGTTCTAATAAATGAAATGTCTTTTCTATTAGCTGATCTTCTGTATCGCCTTGATCAAGCCTGACGAGTTGAATAAAGGGATAAATCCAACGACTTTGGTTCGTAGCACTTAGAAAATCCACACGTAGGCGAGGAATTAAATGAGTTACCCGCTGCAAAGCATCAATAAACTTAATTGAGCGGAAATCAATGTATTGATCATGTGTATTGAAAAATCTGATGCATTCATTTGTATTTTGGGTTAACCAATTAAAAATTGCCAACTCAGAGCGCCGCTCTTCATCTGTCGTATGGGAGCGAAAATAAATCAGAAATGGAATTAAATTCAGTTGCTCCAGGGTGCAATATCTATAAATTAAATAAAAAAGTGCTCTTAGCAAAAACAGTACATCTTTCATTTTTACTATCACTTGTGGTTTTTCTGAAGTTGTCCCTGCATTTAATCTGACGAGAGGATAACCATTTTCTCTGCGCTCTTCATAACCTAACATCCGACTCGCACGAATAAATAAAGGCATAAGCTCAGTTATCATCAAGCGATTCCCAGCCAAATGATCAAAATGATTTTTTAACTCTTCATACAAAATAGGATGATGAAAGTCAGCTTCTAACACATTTGCTTTCACCAATGACTGTTGAAATAAAAGCCAAGGCCTAACCTGAGCACCATTGTTCCATTCGTCATAAGGTACATTACAAACAGCCCAGTGCCAAAAGTGATTAATGAGTTCTTTTACAGGAAGCATTATGTCAGGGTTAACATCACTCTCGTCCTCGAGTAACGCAAACATCTCTGTTCGTCTTGAAACGAATTCAATGATTTCTTTGGGAAATTTTAATAATTCAATATTACTTTGAAGTTCGCCAATCCGTATTTTTAACTCGCAGACTTTCATTCTTTGACTCCATGTCTTTTATTGAGTAATGATTAAGAAAATACTTAAAAAGTGTTGAAAAAAGCTGTGCCAAACCAACAATTGCTTCAAATTATTGACATTTTAATTAAATTTATAACAAAATATTTATTTTAGATCTATAGCAATATGGCGTTTTTACTACAGAGTTTTTTCTTATTTAATTAAAAAGAGAAACTTCAAAACAATTCAGCTTATTCCTGAGTTTCGTCAATAATTCCATAAACTTATTGCGACAAATTGGTAATTACTCTCCATCAACAATATAATCACCTTCTCCTATTACATAGACTTTATTGCGGCAAGAAGGATACTGATTCAAAATGTTTGATTTTACCGGAAGTTATACCGATCTATATCAACTGACCATGGCTCAAGTTTATTTTTTAAAAGGGCACAAAAATAATACCGCTATTTTTGATTATTTTTTCAGAAAACTTCCTTTCGACTCAGGATATGCGATCTTCGCCGGCTTGGCAGATTTATTGGAAATATTGGAAAACTATCATTTCAGTGAACAAGATATCGATTTCTTACGGAATAAAGGAATGCATCCAAAGTTTCTTGAGTATTTGAAAAGCTTTCGTTTCAATGGAACAGTTTATGCTCCCTCAGAAGGTGATTTGGTGTTCCCTACTTGTCCTGTAGTCACCATTGAAGCCAATATGATTGAGGCACAATTGATTGAAACAATCCTGTTAAACTTACTTAATTTTCAGACTCTTATTGCCACAAAAGCAAGCCGAATCCGACATGTTGCGGGCGATTGTACTCTTGTAGATTTTGGGCTGCGCAGAGCCCAAGGCCCCGGAGGATATTATGCCAGCCGTGCAGCGATTGTCGGGGGATTTGATGCAACAAGCAATGTATGTGCCGGACGAGATTATGATATCCCTATTTCGGGAACGATGGCTCATTCATTCATCCAAAGTTATGACAATGAATTAACGGCTTTTCGTGATTTTGCTGAAATATGGCCTGATAACTGTACCCTCCTCGTAGATACCTACAGTACCCTGGAAAGTGGAGTACCCAATGCTATTCGCATAGGTAAAGAGATGGAACAACGCGGCCATCGATTGCAAGCAATCCGCCTAGATAGTGGGGATTTAGGCGAGTTGGCAAAAAAATCTCGTCAAATGCTCGATGACGCCGGTTTGCATTATGTGAAAATTGTTGCCTCCAATCAATTAGATGAAATCAGAATACAAATGCTGCGTGATCAAAAAGCGCCTATCGACATTTTTGGTGTTGGAACCAATTTAGTCATTGGCGCCCCTGATGCGGCTTTAGATGGAGTATATAAACTGGCTTTTGCCGAGGGAAAACCGAGACTTAAACTTTCTGAGTCAACAAGTAAAATCACACTGCCTTATAAAAAACAAGTGTTCAGATTGTTACAGCAAAATACCTTTTTTGGCGCCGATGTTATCGGGCTTATGGATGAGGAAAATTTGGATGGGGTTTATGCTCCGTTTGCATCTGAAAAATTATTGCCTATCACTCCAGATCAGCAAGAACCATTGCTGCAAAAAGTCATGGAAAATGGCAAACAATTAATCCCATCGAAAACACTGAACGAAATTGCAGAATTTAGTAGAATGCGTTTAAGCCAACTACCTGATGAATATAAGCGGCTTGATAAGCCCAATATCTATCAGGTTGGATTAAGCAACCAGCTTAAGACAAAACGCAACGCTTTAATTCATGATATAAAAACAAATCCTATCTGATGAAAACATTAATTATTATCGATGTACAAAATGATTTTATGCCAGGGGGATCCTTAGCGGTACCTCATGGAGATTCCATTGTCCCCGTCATTAATCAAATTACTCCCAAATTTAAGTTGATTGTTGCTACTCAGGATTGGCATCCACAAAAACATAAAAGTTTTGCATCCAATCATCCCGGAAAAAAGCCTTTTGAAAAAATGATGCTGCATGAAATAGAACAAATATTATGGCCAGACCATTGTATTCAGGGAACCTGGGGTGCAGAATTTTATCCACTACTTGAAACAAGGCCTGTAGCCGCTATTTTTCGTAAGGCGATGGATCCTGAAATCGATAGTTATAGCGCCTTTTATGATACCGGCCACAAAAAAAATATTGGCTTAGCGGGTTATCTTCATGCTCAAGGAGCCAAAGAACTCTATTTTTGTGGTTTATGTGCCGATATTTGTGTGTATTTCTCAATAAAGGATGCACTCCAAGAAGGATTCAAATGCTATTTGATTGAAGATGCAACCCTTCCCCTAAATAAAGAGGCTTTTAAAAAAATCAAACTGGAACTCTTGGAACATGGCGTGGAATTCTTACGCAGCAGTGAGATTAACTTTTAAAGCTTTGTGATTAGATGCTCGATCATATCTTTTGCTTTTTGCAGTTTTTACCATCCAGTAAATTTATAGGGTTCCTTTTACAATGAGGTGATTGGGTATGTCAGAGTATTTATTGATCCAAAAATAACAAAAAAAAATCAAATTGAAATACTATAATACAATTATATGATTCGTATTTATATGAAATAATTATGGTATTATCAGTCAATGATCTTAAAAATGGTGCAATTTATTTAGATATAAAAGGAACTTTAGCAGAGCGAATAGACTTCGCTTGGTCTGTTTATTCGACTGAGGATAACTTTGAGCGAGAAGAAAAAAAAGCTGCATTAAAATTTCTTATTTTCGCATTTGATATCACAGACACTAATAAAATAAATGAGCAGCTAATCCAATTAATGGCAAAAAGGGAACAATATAAAGATAAAAACCCAGAATATATTCCAGGTAAATCCCCCACTCTACCGTTTGATCCTGGAGTAGTAATTCCACAAAAAACAGCGGAGCATGGTCAAGCAGATGTAAAAGAAATCAAGGAAGCAATTGAATCTAATGAGCTTCTAGACGTTAATAACAGGTCAAAACAACTTGATTCCCATAAGCAGACAAAATTCCTAACTCCTGAAGAACGTGCTGAAAAAAGAGTACACATTAGGAATGGCAAATTTAAATGCCATGGTCGAGACGTTGATACATCTAACATGATATCTCATGATAAAAAAGGTTTTGCTGCATTTACATTGAATACAAACGGTGAACTATCAATATTTAATCATCATGGGATGGCTGATCGAGTTGCTCATTCATCCATGAATGCAGGAGCACCTGTTGTTGCAGCTGGAGAAATAGAAATTAAAGGAGGCGTACTAAAAACAATAACAACCCATAGCGGGCACTATCATCCATCTTTATTTAATGTTTACAGATTTCTAGAACATTTATCACGAAATAATGTTGATATTAGTCAAGCAAAAGTAGTTACTTTCACTGATCCATCTACATCGCTTCATCATCTTCAATCAACACCCGTTTATTTTTCAGCTTATCCAAAAGCACTGTATGAAACCCCTGCGACACAAATTCATATAGAGATGAATAAGATTATTAATGAAAATATTGATTCCATTAATCAACAACTAAAATCCTATCAAAAGGCAGGGATTAAAACTTCATTATTTAAGCTTAAAGATAAATTAAGTGGCTCAGATTTAACTGAAAGACGAGCAGAGTTAGCCGCTACTTTTGAGGCTAATATCAATTCATTTAAAGCAGGTTTAGTAAATACATTATCTGCTAGCGAGCTAAAAGAAAAAATTAATGAATTAAATACTTTAATTTCAGACTATCAAAGTAAAAATGAAGAGTTATCTTCTGGTGGTCGTTTGGCAAAAACGATGGACATGTTTAAAGAAAGAGTAAATGATTTAAAATCAGCTCAAGACGAAATTGAACAAAAATCAACGAGTATGAAAAAAATAAGCTAATTCAATATTAATTAAGGCGAACGGATTTTCAGATAGGCTACATCTGCTCTTATGAAGAAACTTGCCCCGCAATTAACCTTATCTCTGATTTTATCGCTGCAGAAATACGCTCACCTGGCAACACAATGCCTACTAAATTCAGAGGGTCTACAGATGAAATAGTTTGTGGTACCGCATCAAGTTCCACATTTCGCATAGCCCGTAAGGAATCCACAGCGTAAGGTAATGCAAATTGTTCGCCTAAAAATCCTTCAACAAAACGCCCCCCTCGTACCTCACCACGTAATTCAAGGCGTCGCAAAAAAATCAATAAATCGCGCCAACGAGGAATATTCTTCTCACGTACGAGCAAATCACGGAATACGACCCCATAGCGTTTCAACAGCATCCAACATGCCGCTTCTACACGTTTTTCATAATCAGCTTGTGCATGAACATGCAACAAAGACCAACGTCCTGTACTCAGAGGAAACAATGGTCTGCGACGATGTCGACTGCTGTATTTACGTTTTGTACTAATCAGGGTACGCACGTTATCAAAACTATCCGCTGAGACCATACCCGCAGCAACCAATTCCCATAAACCATTTTCTACTTCAATTTTTAAATTCCCCGTGCCACGAACAATGTCTGCATAGAATGAGGCGCCGTATTTTTGTAGGAATTGATAAATATTGCGAGCAGGATGACTTAAACTATCCACTTCTTCGATATCATCCACAAGTTCATGAGGTGGAATCCAATCGGCTTCTTCGCGGACAAAAAATGTAATCGGTGCATTTCGAGTCGGGGCTAATCGCTTTGATTTTTTTGTTTCTTCTTCACTAATCACGACGGAAGGATGGGACGATACACGTCCCCAACCTACAAGCCCACTCATACACAGTTTATCGAGCATCACCAGTTCATAGTCATGTACGCGTGCAGGAAAGATCTTGGATTCCCATGCATTTGCAGCAAGTTCAAAACCCTGCAGTTGTCTAATAACCTCGAGAAGCCCACTCTCACCGTGCAGCTGATTTCCTTTTGCCACATGTTGCCATTTAAGTAACCAGGCCATAAATTGCGCCCGGGTAACGGGTTTGATCTGTTTGCGCAAGGATTCGGTAGTATAACGATGAATACGTGCCAGTAAACGACGCTCACACCACTCGATTTCACCGACATACTCTGCACGAAAATTCCCACGCAATACATACCCGCTAGCCTCCAGTTTTAATAAAGCATGTTCCACATCCAAAGAGGAAAGCTGCAAACAGTCACAGAATATCTTTTGGGTGATTGGACCTGTATGCAAAAGCCAACCACGTAATGCGTTCAGTATGCTCTCATCTTGTGAGCTTGGTTCATCCTCAATATCCGCAATTTCGTTAGCGAATGTTGCTTGCGGGAAAATGCAATGAAAAGTCTTCTTTTTTTCAGCTGGCACATAATAATTTTTGCCTGCAACTGAAGCTAATGCGGCTCTTCCCTCCTGCTGTAACTCAATAAAATAACCTTTCCATGCAGGCAAAGTAGATTGACATTCAGACAATTGCATTATTTCAGGAAAAACAATCACCGTTTGCAAAACATCATGTAATTCATCTGCAGAACGAATATCTGGCCACGCTTGCTCTTGTACCTCTGCAATTGCTTTAGGATCCAGTTTACCCACCTCCTCCAAAAGTGCTTCGGGGAGTACACGGCGCATCTCGACTGCACGCGAGCGTCGCTCCTCTAAAGGAGCATCATCTAAAAATGCATAAGGGTTAGCATTTAAAATTTCATGGGAAAATACCGAAGGAACTGGAGTATCTACTGCAATACAGGTAATACTCTTGGACTCAATAGCCTGGATCACCTGCGCAAATCCTTCAATGTCTAGAGCTTCCATCAGAATATCTTTCATGGTCTCTTCTATGAGTGGATGCTCGGGCAAGATGACATCTCGCCCCCCCAAATTATCCTGGCATGCCGCCGCGTCTGGAAAAACAGCAGCCAATAAATCATCTGCCAACATACGCTGGATGTTTGGAGGAATTTTTTTACCACCACGAAAACGCAATAATGATAAGGAACGTGAAGCTACTGCGCGAAATCGCACACCTAACAAAGGGGATTGCAATACTGCTTGCGTCACAACCTCTTTTAACGTATTGGTATGCAAAAAGTGAAACACATCAGATAAAGGAAAACTATGTTGTTCTGCCAAAGAAATATTTAGTCCATTATCGGTTGCCGCAGCTTGTAATTCAAAATTAAAAGATCGACAAAATTTCTTGCGAAGAGCCAATCCCCAGGCTTTATTGATACGTGCGCCAAAAGGTGCATGAATAATCAGTTGCATCCCGCCACTTTCATCAAAGAAACGCTCTGCAATCACTGTTTTTTGTGTCGGGACGGCCCCCAAAATTTGTCGACCTAAACGAACATATTCCAGCAACTGCTCTGCGGCCGAACCATCCAGCCCACAATGATTTATTAACCATTCAATCGCGGCCTTAATTTCAGGATGGTTTTTTATATCAACAAGTTGCGGACTTTTTTCTGGCAACAATTCACTTATTTTTTCGCGCATCTGCGAAACCTGAAGGGATAACTCAATACTGCGTGCCGGTGCTTCTCCTAGCCAAAAAGGTACGTTAGGTGGAGCACCATGTGCATCTTCCACAAGTACGCGTCCATTTTCAATGCGAAGTATTTTCCAGGAGTTAGTCCCTAGTAAAAAAATGTCACCGCGATTGCTTTCTACCGCAAAATCTTCATCCAAAGTCCCTACCATGGCATTATCAGGCATCGCAATAACGGTAAATAATCCATTGTCTGGAATAGCACCTCCACTGGTAATTGCTGCAAGGCGGCTGCCTCGCCGTGCTTTGATCACATGATTTACCTGATCTCTATGAATATAGGCACCGTAGCGTCCTCGCGAACCAGCGATTCCTTCAGATAACATCGTAAGAATTTCATCAAACTTGTCCCATGTTAAATGATGATAAGGATAAGCGTTTTTAAAGGAGTTAAAGAGCGATTTCTCTTCCCAATCCTGAGTAGCACATGCAGCTACAATTTGTTGTGCCAAAATATCGAGCGGCTCTTGGGGAACAATTAACTGATCCAAATCCCCCTGGCGTATTGCATAGACCAGTGCGGCACACTCCAATAACTCATCGCGGGTAGTTGCAAAAATACGGCCTTTGGAAATCGCGGCATGCCAGTGACCTGCCCTTCCTATACGTTGTAATGCGGTGGCAATAGCGCGTGGCGAGCCAATTTGGCAAACCAGATCAATACTGCCAATATCAATACCTAACTCCAAAGAGGCTGTAGCAACTAGTACTTGTAATTCTCCATTTTTTAATTTTGTTTCTGCTTCAAGCCTTATTTTTCGCGATAAACTGCCATGATGAGCTAAAACTTTATGCCCCCCTAAACGTTGCTCTAAATGATGGGCAACCCGTTCCGCCAATTTTCGGGTGTTGACAAATACCAAAGTAGAACGATGCTCTCGGGTATAAGCAGCAATTTTTTCGTACATTTCATCCCACATTTCATTGGATGCAACAGCCGATAATTCACTGTCTGGCACCACAACCTGCAAATCCAATTGGCGCTCATGTCCTATATTGACCAATTTCACTCTGGTTTTCTTAGCACCTGTTAAAAAATGTGCTACTTTTTCCAAAGGTTTTTGAGTAGCAGATAATCCAATGCGAATACATGGTTTTAGAGTGAGTGCTTCCAAACGTTCCAGAGATAAAGCCAGGTGTGTACCCCGTTTGTTGTTTGCCAGAGCATGAATTTCATCAACTATTACTGTATGAACACTTGCCAAATTAATACGGCTTTTCTCAGCAGTTAATAAAATATAAAAAGACTCAGGTGTGGTGATTAGAATATGTGGTGGGTGCTTGAGCATTTTTTGTCGCTCATTGGCAGGTGTGTCTCCTGTTCTCACGGCGACGCGAATTTCGGACAAGTATATGCCACGCTCTTTGGCTAATTCTGTAATTTCCTGCAATGGTACGAGTAAGTTTTTTTGCACATCATTTCCGAGTGCTTTTAGTGGTGAAACATACAAGACTTCAGTCATATCCTGTAAATTTCCCGATATGGCTTTACGCACTAAACTATCCAGGCATGCTAAAAATGCAGCAAGGGTTTTTCCTGAGCCTGTTGGCGAAGAAATGAGGGTATCATTGCCTGCCAAAATAAATGGCCATCCTTGCTCCTGTGGTTCAGTAGGCTTACCTACTTTTTGGATAAACCAATCCTGAACGAGCTGATGGGCCCAAGCAAGGCTCTGATAGTTTGGTGAATTCATAAGATTAATGATAAATGAGCAAATTCAATACATAGTATAGGCGATATTACTCGAATATAGGACCTCCTCAAATTGTACATTTTATCGATTAATACTTATTATTCAGCATCGATAAGAATTTGCTCAATTTCTTTATTTTTAAAAACTACATGCTGATGCAAACCTATTGCAATTACTGATGGGGCTAACTCTTTCATTGTCTTGATTGCTTCTTGTTTTTGCATTTCTGTACTGTTTTGTTTTTCAAGAATCGCTACATTCGCTAAAAATGCGGCAATTGTGCCTTTTCTTACTATTTTGCCATTGATGGATGTGTTATCAACTCCATCGGGTAATATATCTTCAGGTCGAATTGAGCTATTAGTTGACATATTTTCCTCCTTACATATGATGATACGCTCTATTTTTTTCAAAAACTCAAGTGATGCGCAGTTTCAGCCTCATCTGATTGAGAGTGTTCTACGACCATACCTTGCCTTAACTCCTGCATTAACTTTGTTTGCTTGACCGCCCATAATGAAGATGCTTTATGAATTTCTTTGTACTCAGAAATAATATCCTGAACCTTTTTTTTCATTTGTTGCTCTACATCAGGAGCAGAATGAATTCCCTCTGCATGCGCCTGCTCTACCAATTCTGTTCCTGCATTTAAAGTCTCTTGAACCCTTTGAAAATTAATCCCCTTTCGCAAAAATTCTTTTAGCATTAAGATCACTCTGTTTATCAAATAATGCACGAACTTTAGCATTATTTGAGCACAAATTAAAACGCAGTGTTTCTTTCCATTCCATGGTAAAAAATGATTATTATTATTTGTGGCACTTCATCCTCAGGGAACTCAACTCTTTGCCAAGAATTGCAAAACCGACTTGATGATGGCTAGCTCACAAATGTCTTGAAGCCCCTCGCAGAGCAAGGCTTCAAAATTGTTGTTGATTCGTTTATTACAACCATGGATGAATTTAATCGCTACAAAGAAGCATTACAACAATATGGAATTTTATTTGTTTATCCTTATGCTTTCTGAACAGTAATCGAGCAAAAAGACAATCGATTAATACTTTAAATAGACGAAATTAAAACCAACGTGATCTAATTTTGATCTTCGCTATTATTTTATGATCTAGTTGTGCTAAGATGCGCTTGCCTTCTCTACTTTTTAGAGAAAGCTTGAATTTTTATAATGAGAGCGAGGTTGAAATAAAATGGCGTTTACGAAGTTTTTTAAAGATACAGCGGCGGAGATTGGAGAGTTAGTTACAAACAAGCCCGGAATTTATACTTCAGTTCAAAAGTTAATTAATCATTTAGAATTTGAAGCAAAAGAAGGCAAAAAAAACCTTCCTAAAGATGTTCTCAATGCGGTCCAACAGCTCAAAGCTCAATTACAGTCAACACTAGATAAATTTGACATAGATCTTGATAAGGGAATACGAATTATAGCGTATAAGAATCGAGTTAAAGAAATGGCCGAGGAATGTCGCTCAGCGATCTATAGTTGGGAACCTACCTTAACGGCACACACTGGAGCATTCAATAAGCTCAAAGCGTACTTGAACGCGTTTCTGGAAGAATATTTTGGGATTGATTCATATTTTACAATAGAGAAAAACGCTCTTGCCTTGAACCCGAAGATGAGTTTCGCTTTCGAGAAGGCAAAAAGTGACCTCACCGAAGAAGTATTTCAAAGTCCTGAAGATCTTCCTTGCAGCTGTATCCCAGGATACTAAAATAGGGAATTTCTTATAACCTGGGAGAACACATCCCAGGTTATATTCCATATAGCGTACTCACAAATAAACTCCAAATTCATTTCCAAAAAAATAAAGCCTAGCCTTTTTGTTTTTCAATTCTTCTACCAATCAATCAATGCTAATATTGCTGATATAAATCAAAAAATTAAGAAGGAAGTATTATGCTCCAAGGAAGATCAGCTCAGCCAACTCATTACTTAGGAGTTAGCCTATGAGCCGCACCATTCTCGTTACATCCGGATTAATAATCATATGGATAGTTGGTTACTTCCTGGTGATAGGAAGCCATGTATTGATTCCTTTTGTAATTGCGGTTTTCATTTGGTATCTTCTTAATACGATAAGTAACATCATACAACGAATACCAGCAATACCTAATTGGCTCAGTATGATTTGTGCCTTTGTAATACTTGGAGTGTCTCTTTTAATTTTTATAAATATCATTACCAATAATGTCACGAATGTCATCGCTGCATCCAATCGCTATCAAGAAAACTTATTAGCAATTTTTAGCAACATTGATCAAAAATTTCATATTCAAATATTAGCGAGTATGAATAGCATGATCAAAAGTCTCAATTTTCAAACGATTTTTACAAGCGTTTATGGGGTATTCACAACGCTTACCAGTTCGACAGTGCTCATTTTATTGTATGTTGCCTTTTTATTTGTCGAACAACATTTTTTTCTAAAAAAAATTGACGCGCTTTTTCCCTCTTTGGAAAGTCGTCTCTTGGTTAACAATATCATTAGCCATATCGCAAACAACACGCAGACTTATCTGGGAATTAAATCCATTTTGAGCATTATTACCGCTCTTTCCAGTTGGATAATCATGAAATGGGTGAAATTGGATTTTGCAGAATTTTGGGCACTGCTTATCTTTTTCCTCAATTTTATTCCCAATATTGGTGCCATTATTGCGATTGCATTTCCAGCCACTTTGGCCCTTGTTCAATTTGCCAGTTGGATTCCTTTCACTGAAATCACCCTGGGTCTGGGAACCATACAATTTATTGTAGGAAATTTGGTTGAACCACGTTTTTTAAGTAATTCATTGAATTTAAGCCCATTAGTTATCTTAATTGCATTAGCAGTTTGGGGTGCAATATGGGGAATATTAGGAATGTTTCTCTCCGTCCCCATCACCGTCATGATGATGATTGTCTTTGCCCATTTTGAAAAAACCAGGCCTATAGCCATTCTTTTATCTCAAGACGGAGATATCTTCAAAACTTATGAACTATTGCCTACGAATAACTCACTCGAGCAAGATTGGACTCAATATTAAAGCAGGAAAGAAAACTTGTCTCGATTTAAAGAGTAAAAGCGATATAAAAGCCTGGGTGCGGCGCAGCGAAACCCAGGCTTTTGCGCAGTTAAAAACGTTTACTTTGGTTCCCAGAATGCAATATGAGCTCCGGTAGGATCTTTAATAATCGCAAAAAGGCCCATATCTCCAGCAGGAGTCACTCCTTTAATTTCTTGAGCTCCATTTTGTTTGGCTTTTGCTAAAGTATCTGCAACATTACTCACCGAAATATAAGCCATCCAATGAGGTGGAATTTCGTTTTGTTGATTAGCAGGAATTTGCCAGATACCCGCAAATTCTTTATCGTTGGCTTGAATCAGAGTGTATGTCATTTCACCAGAATGTATTTCTTTAAATTGCCACCCTAATACTTTGCTATAAAACTCTTTCGCTTGGTTCACATCCGCAGTAGCTAATTCATTCCAACAGAATTGACCCATAGAATTTTGTGACATAATCATTTCCTTATTTTATTAGCAGTGTTTGAATGATAGCTCACAATTGCAAAAGATGTTAGAAAATATGATCCGGAAGAGTATGCCTATCATGCAGCTGAAGCAGCTGCAGCAGCTTCGCTTAACTCATTTTGGAATTTCTCCAAATCAGGAAAAAGATTCTTGCGAAATTCAAAAAGGTTTCTTTCTATTGATGAAGCAAAAAATCCGGGTTTATACGGTTTTTCTTCTTTATAATATGCCTCATACAGAGGAGCAAGAATGTGTTTATCTATCCACTCCATAAATTGGTTGAGACGCTTATTTGAAGAAAATTTAGGGAGGTTTTCATTAAACTCTTCACGGAGATCGTTAACTAAATCGCCTGCTTTATCGTGATTAGCAGATGCAAATCTCTTTAATTGTTCTTTTGAATCATTAAGGTTATCCAAGCATAAATCATTTCTAGCGATACCAATATTTGTCGCTAATTTCTTCACTTCTGCTTGATGACGTGCGAACACTTGCAATAAACTTGCCAAAATAATACTCATTATCTCCTCTTCTGAACCCTTTGCAACATCCCCCAAGTTTCTAAATTCAAGGTCAATATTATCTATAATTTGCTGTACTATTATTTTTCTCTTACTCACAAGCTCACTCTGTTGTTCAAGCAACTTCGTTAATTTGCCAAATTCCTCAATTTGGTCAAAAGGTTTTACCCTTTGTTGTAACTTATTAAATAATTTTTTTATAGACTCTATGTCCAGAGTACTATTTTCACTCTTAAAAGCCTGCTTCAGTTCTTCATAAGCTTCATTATATTCTTGAATTTGCTTTGCAGTCGCAGCATTCAGAGGATAAGTTTTCTCTTTATACACCAGTGAATTCCCTTCACCAGTTATAGTAAGTGAGGAATAGGCTGCAAACCTTTTTATTAAATCATCTAGCTCTCTTTGTTTTTCAACAAAACGGGTAATTTGCTTTTTATTTTCTTCTAATTGAGTAAGCCGTTTTTTTATATTCTGTAAGGATTCTTCAGTTAAAGGTTTTGACTCCGAAGAAATCTCATCACTTAGAACCTCGGCTAATATTTTATAGTCGAAATTATACCCCTTAACCATTTGTGCCGTAGAAACATCCAGAGCATAATTAGCGCCTTGAAAAGATAGACTGTTTTCTTCCACAGTAAACGGAGTAAGATTCGAAAACTGTTCTTTGAAATTTAAAAAAAGTTCTATCCTGTTTTTTCGTTGCTCCTCAAGAAAAGCAATAGTAATCTTTTGATTTTTTTCTAATTGAATGAACTGTTCTTTAATTCTCTTTAAAGACTCTGTAGTTAAAGGTTTTGAGTCTAAAGAACACTCTTCACTAAAAACCTTGGCTAATATTGTATAGACGGAATTATACCCCTTAACCATTGGTTCCGTAGACTTATCCAGAGTGTAACTAACTCCTTGAAAAGATAGATTTTTTCCTTGTAAGCTAAACGGGGTGAAACTTAAAAACTTTTCTTTGTGCTCTAGAAATTCCAATCTGTTTGTTCTTTGCTCCTCAAGATAAGCAATGATATATTTTTGGTTTTCTTCTAGTTGAGTAAACCGTTCTCTTATCTTCTGTAAGAATTCTGTACTTATCTTTAAAGGTTTTGACTCCGAGGAAAACTCGTTAAAAACCTTAGCTAAACTTTCATAACAGTAATTATACCTCTCAACCATTTGTTGGGTAGAATGATCCAGAATATAATTAGTTCCTTGAAAAGATAGAGCGTTTTCCTGTAAGGTAATTTTATTTAAGACCAATGGCGTATAGTTTGAAGACTTTTCTTTGAAATCTAAAAACTCCAGCCTGTTTTTCCTTTGCTCTTCGAGATAAGCAATAATAGACTTTTGAATTTTTTGTAACGCGGCAAACTGTTCTTTCTTATCTTTATATGAAATGGGGTCTACTGCAAACTGCTTATCACTCAATGCCTCGGTTAATAGTTCATGAGCGAGATTATACTGCTCAACCAAATTTTTAGTTGGAATATCCAAGGAATATATTTCTCCCTGATATTCTAATGAATCATTCTGCAAATTGAATTGAACAAGTGATTTTGAAAGTTGACTTTTTGCATCCAAAAGATCCAATCTATTCTTTTTTCGACCTTCTTCATAAGCAACAATATACTGCTCAATTTCAGTTTTGCTTTCCCTTAGAAGTTGTAATTCATAATGAAAATCAACATACTCGCTCGACTTATTTTCATCCTTAAACGCATCACTTATTTTTGCTCGTGCTGAAGTATAATTCTCTAAATTTTTTCTAATGGAATCAGAGATAAAATAAGATTTACCATTGTAATTAAAAAATTCCTTTTCAATTGCTACCAAGGGAAAATCTTTTTCAAATTGCACTTTTAATTTCTTGATGTTGCTGCTTGCATATCGAACATGGCGAACAATAGCGCAGTTATCAGGAACATCGGTTGAGAACCCCAAAGTATAAGTTAAGAGCCTATGTAAATACCATTGTGCCCGCTGATTATCCAAACCACTCTTAAAGTCATATTCAAGTGCTTTTTGATAATTATCATACCTTTGGTAAAAATCGTGAGGCGCATGTGTAAATGCCTCGTAGAGGCTAGCTCTTTTGGCACAAAAATCTAAATCTTTTGCAATTAAATCTTTAATGGCTTGCTGATGAGTTACAATGAGACTGATAACTTGAGCAATATATTCTTTTTTCTCGGTTAGTTGGGCAAGTAAATTTTGTCGCTCTTTTATAATTGCCTCTCTGGCAGTCAGATCATCATCCCATTCCATTGAGGACGTAAGTAGTTTTGCCGCATAGTCAGTTGCATTAAAACTAAAATTAGCCGATTTTAATTTTGTTGCTAAATCATCCGCTCCTCTTTTCGTATTGTAATAGGCTGTATTAATAATACCTTTTACAGCAGACAACCCCTCATGAACGGTCTTAAGCTCCTCGAGCTTTTGCTTAATCTCAGCATCCAGTTTTGATATTTCCAATTTGTCTTCAATTAATTTACAGACTTGTTCGAAATCAAATTTTTTCTTATGAATCTCATATACTTCATTGGCCATCGTGGCATATAAATCGGGTGGAATTCGTCCTCCTTTTAAACGTTCATAGATATCACTTGTTTTCTGTGTGATTAACTCGATTTCACCAAGAAGTTTTTTTAACAGCTCCAGATCGGACTGGATTGAGTCACGTAATATGGGATCAATTCGCTCCAATTTAAATTGGATATTGAAAGTATGTTGTTTTAATCTGGCATAAAGTTGGGCAACGGCATTTTTATTTCTCGAAAAAATGACAGCTTGTTTTTTGGGGTCAAATGTAGGGTATAAATCCTTTTCAATGGCAGTGAGTTCTGTTTCAATCTGGCCTATTTTTGCAATGGCTTCCTTCATCAGTTTATTATGATTTTCAAGGAAGAGAATGCGCGCGCTTCTAGGCATAGGATCTTCTAAACGTTTTTCTATCGCCTGAATTTGTTCCTGCAAATGAGCGTTGATGTCATTGTGTTTCTTTAATAAAGCTTTTGCATTTTCATTGATTGCCACACAGCGATAGATTTTTTCCTGAGTTTTTACCGTGTCGGCTAATGCTTTACCTTCCTCCCTTAAGAATTTTTCTCTTTCATAATCTAGATCAGGAGAAAACGCTTCGATTCTGGCTACCCGGTTTCTTTTTAGCTTTGGTTTTTTTTTGCCATCTTTCATATAAGATACTCTTATTGATTTACCCCCAGCACCATGTGATTATAATTTACTCACATTAAGTAATTATTAATTATTAGTGTAAATTATTAATAAATTTGTCTATATATTTATTAATAAGAAGTTAAGCAAAGAAGCTATCTAAAATTAGTCAGGAAATGCATGATAAGAAACTGAAGGAGTCGAATTAATTATAGGCAAACTGTAAACAAACTCCCTCTGATTGCTCCGAATCAAGATCTAAAAGACGATAAACATCTTGAGGAGCTTCCTCCTTGGGATTAAGTTGTTTTTGATAGGTATCATTTAATCGATACCCCACATAGATTAGCGTTACACCCAAAGCTACTGGCCAAGAAGCCACAGCCGCAGTAATAAGGAATGCGATTCCCCCCACATTAAATGCCAAGTTGTTCCAAAATTCGAGGTAATTTTTGCTGCATTCATCGTCGAGTTGTTTTAAGAGTTGGCGATGATGATCGTCGTCCAGAATTTTACCATTTGCCAATTCTCGTCGTACCGCAATAGAGGATTTTTGGTATTTTTTATACTCTTCCGAGGTGTTATACAATGCATTACCAAGCATACTAAATAATGCAATCCCGGCTAAAGCAAGTGGGCCGGTACATAACATACTGATTGCAAAGCAGGTGGCGATTATGTTTGCTCCTACTATGTTAATTGCAAAATAGGTGCATTGGGCTTCCCATTCATCATTTAATACATCAATCTGACGCTGAATGATTGCTTGTTCGAAGAGTGTTGCATCATTTAATTGTGCCTGTAATTCCTGCACAAGATCATGATAATGGCTGGCTTCAAAAAGCCACTGCGCTAAAAACAATAGTGTGTCGAAAGTAAGGCAAGTAACAGTGATTAGTGGAACAGCAGAGCCAGCAATATCAAAAAAATTATTATATGTAGTTAACAAACCTGCTACAGCCCAAACCAAGTCACTAACCATTATAAAACCACGTTTTTCCATTTCTTGTTTTAGTACTTTTTTTGTCGATAATTCTTCACTTATTGCAGACTGGAGAATATGTTTGAGCATTAAGATTAAATTAATTATAAAACGGAACGTATAGAGCAAAATACCTAGATCAGTAATGGATTTGCGTGAGTTATTCAGAAAATTAATGCCATCAATAAAACTATATTGATTGCCAAGTACTGTATTAACTTTTTGAATCAATTCGGAAACAGAACTCTTCTGAAGATAAATAATGATATAAATTGCTAGACTACGGCTGTGAGTAAATTGAGAACGCCTAGTGTTTAGAGCACCGACATTTTGGCGTAATTTGGAAATACTAATAAATGATGACAGATAATCGAGAATGCTTGTTTGTAATCCCTCAACCATGAACTCAGGAAAATTATCAATTGATTTTTGCTGTTCTTGTCCGGGGTCTGTTTTATAAAATGCTTCTATTTTTTTACGAAGTTGTTTTAATTTTTTCAAATCAGAATCAACAAAATCGAGTTGATAATATGAAATCAGAAAATCACATAAGAAGTATAAATAATGCACTGCTACATTCTCTTCTGTACAACAAGATTCATTCGATATAATTATTTGATGTAACGATAAAAATTCATCTTTTAGTCGTTCTAAATGAAACTCATCTTCTTTGAAGGAAAGATTGTTTTTTTTAAATGAATTATTAAAGAAAGTATGCTTTATGAGACCAATTTTTGATTTGCCCATAAAAGAACTCTTTGAGATGAATTGTTGAGAATTGCTCAATTGTACTATGGGTTATTTAAAACAGATTAAAACAATAGTGTTAATTTTCTGCAAAAAAATAGTTAAAAATAAAGATCATGATCAAAATCAAAATTAAAAGAATGATTTAAGTACAAACCCACCCTCTTTTTTTTCTAAAAACTAATTGATAAACTCACTACCCAAATATCCAAATCTCGAGATATAAAGTTGACTTTTGATGCAAATAAATCCTCTGATTCCATTGAAGAAAATTCTTTAGAAAAAGAGAAAGTGGTTATTATTATTCCAACGCATAACGAAGCGTTAGTCATTCAATCAACAATAGAACAAGTATTTGCGTCAGTAGAACAAATTGAGCAGTATGATGTGCATATTTTAATTTTTGATAGCGCCTCTACTGATAACACCAAACAAATCGTTGCTTCATTACAGAACAATTATCCAAAATTACATTTACAAAATGAGCCCACTAAATCTGGACTTGGCTCCGCTTATCTACAAGCCATGAACTATGCATTATTTGCTCTGAATGCGGATATTGTTTTTGAGTTTGATGCGGATCTATCTCACCAGCCCAAATATATTCGTCCAATCTTGGATATGTTGCAAACTTGTGATTGTGTGCTGGGAAGTCGCTATGTAGATGGCGGGAGTATTCCGAATAATTGGGAATTACATCGCAAATTATTTTCTATTTTAGGTAATTACATTGCCAGAGCAGTACTCACCCCCAAATACAAGGATTTTACCAGTGGTTTTCGTGCTACTCGTCGGCAGCAACTGATAAAAATCCTACCTGATCAATTTCTTACAAATCACTATGCATATAAAATGCAGTTGTTGTGGCTTTTACATAAAAATAAAGCAAAAATTCGTGAGTATCCCATTGATTTTATCGATCGTAATCAAGGATACAGTAAACTACCTAAAAACAGCATTGTCGATTCACTGCGAGTCGTTTTTACTTTACGCTATCATGAAATCAAACGTTATTTAAAAATGTGTCTTGTTGGCTCCCTGGGTATTTTTGTGCAATTTATTACCTACAATGTATTGCGTGAATATTTTCAATTCTCGCCTTTTGATGCCTCACAAATTGCAGTATGTACAGCGATTATTAATAATTTCTTTTTGAATAGCAAAATTACATTTAGCGTCAAGAATAAATTATCCTGGACATTAAAAATAAAGCGGCTGTTGCTTTTTACTATTTATTCAGTATTTATAATTAACCTACAAAGTTATTGGTTACGTCTGGGAGTTCTTTGTTTTGGTCCCGGACCCTTACGTGAAAATATAATAATGGCTATGGGAATCGGCTTAATATCTCTTTTAAATTACTATACTTATTCCCGACATATATGGGCAGAAAAATATGTCCCTAGTAATTAAAGATAACCATTGTTATGAGAATGAATCGACAAAAAAAAATTCACCCATGGATATTGAACCAGGAAATGGATATCCATCAGAGAAACGAGCAAATAACAGGATTAGTTCATGGGATTTTTTTAGCTCGCGAAGCGTTAACCTGCTTTTAACTCTTTATTTTACCACTTTACTCTTGTTAGCACCGATTAACATATTATCTCTTGATACGTACTATTATTGGGATTGGAGTCGACACCTGGCGTTATCCTATTATGATGGCTCCCCCATGATTGCCTATTTTATTAGGTTTGCAACTTCATTATTCGGAAATAACCTATTTGCCTTGAGTTTTATAGGCATCACCTGCATTGCGTTCACGAGCGGGATTATTTACAAAAGTGCTCGATTTTTTTTATCTCGCGAAGCAAGCTGTATGGCGATGTTAGCGTGGCTATTTTCTCCACTGGTCACCTTAGATATTTTAAAACAAACGACCTATGATACGCCCCTTGCTTTATTTTGGTCATTAACCCTATATTACACTATAAAATTTATTAAAACCAATAGAATAAGAGAGCTCTACTTAATTGGTATTAGTGCCGGATTGATGATGTTATCCAAATATAGCGGCATTGTTTTAATCTTTTCCCTGCTTATTTTTTTAATCTTTAGTACCTATCGTTCAATTTTTAAATCAAAACATTTTTATTTTGCTGCAATTCTTGCCATTATTATTTTCAGTCCAGTGATTTTTTGGAATTATCAAAATCATTGGCAATCATTTATCTATCAGTTAACCACTCATAAACTTCATCCTGGAGTAAACCCTTTTTATCATACTGTTAAAACATTTTTTACCTCATTCGTCCCTGCACTAAATATTATGCTTCTTCCTCCATTTTTAGTACGCAACCAAAATCTGGATGAAAAAAGCGCATCAATTGTGACATTGTGCCGGACCATTTGTATTACTTTTCTGTGTTTTTACTTATATACAGCAAGCCAAGCTGAGATTAGAGAGTTCTGGCTAACACCTTACCTAATTAGCAGTGCGATTTTATTGGGATATTGGCTTATAACATTTCATTATCGAAAATTTGCCATTTTATTACTCACACTTTATGCGATAATTAGCCTCTGCATTCTAATAGATAACACCTCCAAATTTAATTTTATCAAATCAAAAAAACTGATTTTCTATCATTTAATCCAGAAATTTAATGCGAGCCATCCAGAGTTACCCGATACGGTCTTTACTTCAGGCTGGTTTACAGCCCGGATGCTCTTTTTCCTTCAAAACAAGCCGATTATTTATACTTTAGGTTGTGGCACTGCTCAAAACCAATATGCTTTATGGAATGTTAACATCAATAAAAAAATTGCAGATAAGACCTTAAAAGAAATATTGTACATTGATCGCTATGATCGCCAGAGTTGCTTGAAACAATATTTTGATCAATGCCAAAAAATACCAACTCATATGCATCCATTTAGGCATAAGGAGTATGCACTGAATGTATATAAATGCCGGAATTTTTAAGAGCTCATAATGAACCTATCAATAAACTAATGTGTTGGATAGATTATCGCCTACCCTGAAATGAGACTATAAATCACAACTTGCTCATTAATGACTCGAAAAACGGCACATAAAAAGTGACGAAGCCTTAGACTCGGAATGACTGAGAGCTCTATAGCTAGCTAATCTTTTTTTAACGTATTCATCGAATTATGTTACCATCCATGGTATTAAATTTTGATAAGGATCATCGATGCTTAAATTACTCTTTCTCTTTATTACATTATTTTCTTCAGTCTGTTTGGCTGCTGAAAAAGAAATTGCAATTACGATGGATGATTTGCCTCTAGTTGCCTCAAGAATGGATACTCCAGGAAATCGACAACGATCAACCGAACGCTTTACCCAAATTGTACAAACATTTCAAAAATATAAAGTTCCAGTCACTGGTTTTGTGATTGCAGGAGCGATAGAAAAAGGCCAATGGGATTTCCTTGAGCAATTTCGTCAGGCAGGCTTTATGTTAGGCAATCATACTTACTCACATTATAATCTCAATCAGATCAGTGCTGAAAAATATATTGCAGATGTTGATCGTGCCGATAAAATTCTTACGCCAATAATGACTCAACCCAAATATTTTCGTTATCCCTATCTAGCGGAAGGAAATAAAGGCAAAAAGCAAGAAGTATATGATTATTTAAACAAACATAACTACACCATTGCCCCCGTAACCATTGATAGTAAAGATTTTGACTTTAATGAAATGCTTTACAAAGTTCCATATCGTTCACGAGTAAATTATATTCAAAAATTAAAACCACGTTATTTGGCTTATATATGGAAGCAAACATTAAGAGCTGAGAAAAACGCTAAGGGCGAAAATGCCAAGCAAATATTATTAATTCATGCAAACCTTCTTAATAGCTATGTATTAGGGGATATTCTGGAAATGTATCAAAAAAATGGATATAAATTTATTAGCTTGACTGAGGCATTGAAAAATCCTGCCCCAATGATTAATTTTTCTCCTTCTATGAAAAAAGATACCTTGGGAGAGCAGCTGGAAAACGAACTCCTTAATCTTCCCAATTCAAAAGAAAATTATGTGACACCTGAATAAATTTCAATAGTCTTTACAACCTGGGTGCGGCGAAGCGGAACCCAGATATTTCTACCAGATCCCGGGTTCCTCTTCGCTGCACCCAGGTTACAATGTGATTAAACAAATCAGTACAGGAGGTTATATGTTAATACTTGCTATTCTTTTATTTCTTGCCGCAGTAGCTTGTGGTCTCTTTCTTTTGACAGCAATACTACAAGACAGGCCGATTAATATAACGGTGAGAAATCTTCATGCCGTTTTTGCAGCATTGGGGTTGCTGATTATTATCGTTCATATGCTTGCATTTGCCACAGGTAAATCGACACTTCTAGCCGTAAGCTTAATCCTTTTAATCGTTGCTGCATTAGGTGGATTTAGTATGGTTGCGCTGGCTAAGAAAGGAAAACAACTTCCCAAAATGGGAGTACTTGTTCATCCAATTATTGCCCTTGCCGGATTAATTGCTTTAGTAATCTATGTACTACCCTGACTACTCGGGTTCAAACCTGTTTTTCAATCGTTCACGAAGCGCTTGAACTAATATCTGTGGTGCTTTATCGGGTGATCCTGAATCAAAGGGTGGTTCAGGATCATATTCCAAACCAAGTTGTAAACTTTGCGCCACATGTTCATTGGTAAGTTTTGCGGCAAGATATAAGGCCATATCAATACCAGCTGAAACCCCGGCCGCAGTAATAATTTTACCATCGGTAACAAATCGGTTAGGCGTCGGTATGGCCCCCCAATTTGCTAATCGATGCATTACTGCCCAATGAGTCGTTGCTTTAACCCCGGATAAAATTCCAGCTGCTCCCAGAATCAAACTTCCAGTACAGACAGAAGTAGTCCATAAAGTATGTTCATGAATTGTTTTAATCCATGTAAGCGTTTCAGGACATTCACGTAATGCAGTTGCATTACCAGCCCCTGGAACCAACACAACATCAGTTTGTGAAATTTCAGTTAATGCATGCTCAGCAATTAGGGTAAGTCCGGAACAAGTACGAACCTGTCCCTTATTTAAGGCAACCCGCTGCACGATAACTTCTGGCAAACGACTCAGTACCTCATAGGGCCCAATTGCGTCGAGGGCAGTCATTCCTTCATAAAATAAAAAAGTAATGTGCAGTGGTTTAGGCATCCTTTCCATCTCTTATTCTATCCCTTTTTAACAAATTGAGATTTCAATTTCATGGCACCAATTCCATCAATTTTACAATCAATATCATGATCCCCTTCAACCAAACGAATATTTTTTACTTTGGTACCAACTTTTACTACTTGAGACGATCCTTTAATTTTTAGATCTTTAATTACAGTAACCGTATCCCCATCTTGGAGAATCTGGCCATTCGCATCTTTAATCACGCGTTGATCGTCGTGAAGCTGTTCTTCAGCTCCATCTTTTGACCATTCATAGGAACATTCCGGACAAATTAATTGATTACCATCTTCATAAGTATATTCTGAATTACATTTAGGGCATTGAGGTAGAGAAGACATATTTTGTTCCATTCAAAAAAAAGAGTAATAGTATAGCAAAAACTCGATTAGTCTCCTATAACAGTAATAAGCAGGTGCCGTTCTTGCTCTTGATAACGATGCTCATAGAGATAAATCCCTTGCCAAGTACCTAAAGCTAATTGTCCATTTTGCATGGGAATAGTTAAACTGTTTTGAGTTAATACAGTACGAATATGTGCAGGCATATCATCCTGACCTTCGAGCACATGTTTAAAAAGTGGATCCCCATCGGGAATTAACCGAAGTAGAAAATGTTCCAAATCCTTACGAACTTGAGGATCATAGTTTTCACAAAGCATCAAAGAGGCACTGGTATGTTTGAGGAACAAATGGCATAAGCCTTGTCGTATCGTGGTTTTCGATAGCAGCGTCTTTACAACAGTAGTAATATCCTGCGTACCTCGACCAGAAGTATTAAACGTGATGGGGAATTGTTCAATTTTCATAAGATTAGCGATTTGGTTATTGGTTCATTTGTACTATCGCAAAATTCGCGTCAGGATTCAAAGTAAATCATCTGGATTTACCATAGAACCAATAATGGTCAGTACTTTATGCCTGGATTTATCTCCTCGTTGCAAGGTAATTTGCCTTATTGGTACTTTAAATATCTCAGCAATATACTTCAAAAGTGCTTTATTAGCGCGACCTTCAATAGGTGGAGTATTTAAGCGAATCTTAAGCTCCCCTTCATGAAGACCGACAATCTCTGTTTTTTTGGCACCTGGCTGAACATATAAACGAAGGGTTAAACCTTCAGCATCGCGTTGATACCACACTTATCCCATCACCCTTGGAGTTTTTAATAACCCAAATTAAAGGATTTATTAATGGGTTACAAGATAAATCAGCTTAAAGAAGATTAGAACCTGGGCTACAGCTTCGCATTCACCCAGATGAACCAATTGATTTAGTTAGTAAGGCTAAGAGCAGAAGCTACTTGTTCCATACTGTTATAAGTTTTACCAAGTAATTTGATATCACTCTCTAACATACGTCGATTAACTTCCTCCATCTCTTTCTGAGCGTCTTGCATTTTACGTGCATTAGAAAAGAACGAATCGACCTTACTTGCAATGCTTATTTGGTTTTTCCCAATTTGAGATTGAAACCATGATGTAGCAAGAGGAGCAGGACAATCTTTAGTGATAAGACGCACGGGAAGTTTGCCATCGCTTAATGGTTGAGCCAAGTTATCCCCTGCTTTTTCTAATCGCTCCAATAAAGAAGGATTATCTGTTGTAATTGCATGGCGTATGGTCGCGTCACGAATGATTGTTAGCATTTTTGTGTATTTTTCAACCTTCTCTTGAGCCGCACCTTCTACGAGCTTCTTGGCAGTTGCATAAGCTAAATTCTCACCATCAAAAATAATGTGTGGATCTTTTGCAAATATTGCTAAAATTTCTGGACGACCTGTGGATAAAATAACACTCATAGTCGTTTTAGTGGCCTTAGAGTTTTCAAAGCTAAGATCAGGGTGTTGCGCAATAAACTCAATCAAATCTAACGGAGGTGTTAAGAGAAGAACGACTCGCATCAGAAGACTTCTTCCATTGGTATTTACTGCATTGATTAACTCAGGATGATCATTAATCAATGTTTTAACTTGCTCATATTCTTTTTTAGTCACAGCTTGCCATAATGCTTCTTCTTGTGGCGTCATATTCCTCTCCCTTTTATAAAAAATTGGACATATTATAGCAAAAAAGAGGCATGCTGTGATATAAAATTTCAATTATGATACAAAAATCATTTACATTCCCATACCACTTTGTGGGCTATTTTTGAACTGAATCATAGAGGCGAGGTTATCTTTTACTTGATTTAATGGCTCATAATCAATGCCTAAATTGCATGCCTCACAAATTTTTTGAATATGGGATGGGCTTGCTTTATCAAAGCCAATTGATTTTGCATCTTCAATAAGCGTTTCGATTTTTTTTATTTTTTCTGCGATTTCTGGTTCGGCCTCTTCATTCAATTCACTTAAAACAGCGGATAGCTCTTCGATCATTGATTCATAATTACGTTGTTTTTCCGGATCAAACTCAATGAGCTCCGTTCCGTCCCTCATAGTACTCATAAAAAATCGATATCGTTGAACATGTACTGAATTTCGAGGCTCTTCACTAGGAGCAATTTCAGACTCATCTTTTTTAAGACTCGCAAGTTCAATAACAGACGCACTTGGCTCCGCATCAATATTTTGCTCATCAGGCAAAGAAACACTATGAGGTTTATCATCAAGAATATCCTGAGAATACCCATTCATCACCTCAACAGCAGAGCGACTAGATTTTAGGTCAACGTCTCGCTCTGTAGACAGAAAAGGAGTTGAGATATTTTCATTAAGTATTTTAGAATCATGCTGTTCTTCACTCATAGGTTCAACAGTAAAGGTACTTGATTTCAGGTCAAGGTCTTGCTCTTCAAATGCAACCGTAGGTGTTGGAGGAGATATTTGGGAATCCACATTGAGTGATTCCAAGACTTGAGAGGAGGATTTTGGAGCTAAAGTGAACTTTTTCATTAAGTGTATATTAATCTCAAAACGTTTTTTTGCATCCTCTGCTAATATTGGTTCAACAATACTCACTATATTTTCTAATTCTTTATTACATTTATTTAATAAAACCTGAGTGGAATCATAATTCTTAACTGTTTTCAATTCTTCTTTATATTTTTCTAATTGCATTAAGACCATATCCAGTTTGTAAATTTGCTCTTCGTTCAATTCTTTAACAGGACATTTTCTTAATTCATCTATGATTAAACTCAAGCTACTGTCTACATCCTCTAAAGCATGTACACGTGCAGTCTCATAATGCACAGATAGCTCTTCCATCGCCTGTTTCCATTCGCTTTGAATCGCTTGACTTTCCTTTTGAAAATTCATGGTAATGGTTTGATGTTCTTCATAAATCTTTTGTAATTGTGGAGACTCATGACGAACTTCTTCAAAAAATTGTTCAAGAGCTCCTTGCGCTTCTTTAAATTTTCCTTCTTTGATTTGATGCTGTTTTTCAAGGACTTGTATTTCTAATGGTGCTTCTTCATCAACTGGAGTTATCTCAAGACATTGCGCCTCCATTTCCTCTTTTATTACTACTAATTTTTTATAAAGTGATATCGCTTTTTGTTTTGTTTCTTCGCTAATATTCTCGTCTTGATTAATTACATTTAATGTCTCTCGCATTAGATTAAGATGTTGATCATAAGCTGTATCAATTTGTTTTATTTGCTTTACATGGTAGATATGAGTAATCCGTTTCATTTCATCTTCATAATAGCGAAATAAATCCATATTAGTTAAACCATAAAGCGATTTTTCCCATTCAGACGCCGGCGGAGCTAACGATATAGGTACCTCAGGCTGTTGGATTGATGACTCCTTTTTTCTGGGAACAAACACAAAATCCTGTATATTTGCGGCTGCAGCCTGAGCTTGCTCTTTTTCTATTTCTTCAAGCAATGCAATTTCATTTGCTAATAAATTTTTATCTTCAAAAAGCGATCGAATGACATCAAACTGACCAGTAACCGTTAGAAAGAAGAGCAAATTGTGCTCGCACAAATGAATAAACTCACTAAAAAATTGTTCATTTTGATGAATTACATCATTTTTATTTTGGATCGAATTAAGCCTTCTGAGCCATTCTAAATAGGAAACCAAAAGGGGATAGGTTGCTTCAGATAACTCACGTTGTTTTAAGATTGCATCACTGGGATTACCCATTACTCGTTTTAAATGCTCATCTGGTGATATATGAAGAATTCCCATAACTCACTACCCATTTATTGCTCATATTTTCTTAAAGTATAGTATTTTTTATTCAGTGCGTTCTGATGATGAGCATTTAATCGGTTATTTTCAATTTAACAATAGAGATGAGCCGAGTGATGCAAGCAATGTACTTCGTTCAATGCCGTACATTTTTAGGGAGATAATTCATTACGCAGTAGCTCAAACATTTTGCGTTGGTAATCTCGAGATCACGAAAATAGGTTATTTCTTTTAAATAAAAATCAAACGTCTCCTGAATTGCTTCAAAATAACCTTTAATGACAACCGAATAACGCATTTTCTCTGCATAGTGTAATTCGAGTAATTTGGAATATAAAAAAGTGACTTCATAAGCACATTGGGTGTGCGCCATAAGTGCAACATCAAAACAATTCGCTTCAAGCAATTTAGCTTTCAGTGTGTTAACATGGACAAGTATGCTGGAAATGTAAAAATTAATTTTTTCAATTTTTTCTTTATAAACATCGCCTAATACGTCAGGGATTGAATGGACCATATCACGTAAGAAATTTAAATCAGCAATATAATTTCCCAACACATTACCTTTCTTCATTTCTATAAATCGAGCTTGCCATTGTACTAAGAGCATCACGATACGCTTATAAGCGATTAGTTCTTTTTCTTTAGAATAATCTATGGCAGGAAATTGGTTACTGGTTTTTATATGCTCCATTTGTCCCATCACCATAAAACAGGCATTTTTTACATCTTCAAAAGTTAATGACTCAAAATTGCTTGTTTCAATTTTTTCACTAATAGTATCAATAACTTTTACTACATCAGGAGATAACATTGCCATTCCAAATTCAACATCGTCTAAATTTGATTATAGTTCAATATTTAAACAAAAAGGGGTTTGTTTTGGAAGATTGATGATACTTAATGCATGGTTTGAACATCTTTATAAATGGGTAGCGCTGTTACCCAGCGCTACAGATGATTACATCACGAGTGCTACGGATTCAATGTCTGTTTCATGGATATCAATAGATACACGTGATGGCCTATCAGATTTTAAAGTCTCATCGAGGGATGGATTTGCTTTTTGTTGCGATTTGACCCTCATTAGCTCTTTTTCAAATTTAGAAAGCTCAGCAATACTGGTAATTCGCATGGCATAAATCCCTTCTTTTTGCTCTTCTTCATCAATTTTCTCATTGAGGAATGCAACTTGTTGTTGCAACGATTCGGCTTGCTCTGCTATTTGTTGACGTAATAGCTCAAGTTGGCCAGCTAATATATTCTGCTTTTTTTGAATATCTGGACGAAACGCTTTATTTAAATTTCTCGTAGGTCTTTTAATTAAGTCATTAAATTCCAGACGCCAATCTTCCATATTTTCGGGGGTAAATACGTAGCTTGACATGTAGGACGAAATATTTCCCCATAAATTTTTGGGCTTCGTGCCCTCAATGATTCGCTCCTGTAAATCCCTAAAATCGATTTTTAATATTATATCTTGAATTTTTTCAATTTCTTCTGTCTCTAAATTTGGAAAATCAAATGATTTCATCAATTCTCGGTCATGAAAATGCTTGCGAACTGACTCAGGAAATGAATCTAAATGTTCAGGTGCTTGAGCATCTATGAGTTCTTTTAAGCCAAGAATTTCATTAACCTGCTCCTGAAATTGTTCAGGAAATTTTGCTGCATTTGCCTTCTTGTTTTCTTCCAATTTAAGTAGCGGTACTTCTTCTTTTATCAATTGATCTAAAGTGTCCATTTTTTCTTTGGCTTGCTTTAAGCTTTCATTCAAAGCAGATCTTTGATTCATTAAATTCTGGGTGCATGAATTATAATGCGTAAAATGTTGCAATAATGAATGAGAACCAGTGCCTTCAATAACTAAATCAAAATATTGGCTATAGCCATTATTTCCCTCCTTGAGCGTAACATCTCTGACCTTAAATCCGTTTAATCCATTAAGTTTTTCCTTGAGATTTTCAGCCTTACACTTTAGATATTTACTTGTATTAAGTAATTCTTTATGTTCCTGGCCTAATGACTCACAAAGAAGTCGCACCTCGCCACGAAGTCGAGCTACAGGTCCTTGTAATTTTGAATTTTTTCCTGCAAGTTCTTCCATTTTATGCGAGAGAACTTCGTACATTTCACGAAAAGCATAGATAGAATTGCTCTCGGCTCGTATTGCATTTAATGTATTCTTAATTGCCTTCCATTCTCTATTTTTCTGTAAATCGACTTCTTTCTCTTCCATGGCTTGAATCGCAGAATTCAATTTTCTTTTCGTTGCGGTACAAAGAGACTCCTCTTTACAATCATGTATGAAATCAGCATCCAGTTTATCTTTATTTGAACCAATAGCCGTTAATCCATCAAGGGTAGCCATAGTTTCTTTAATTAAAGTACGCGTGTTCTTGTGTCCCAAAGAGAATATCCATAAACCTTCAAGTTGCGCTTCATGCTCTGCCAATACTCGATATAAATTCCTAATAGCACTTTGTTGTGCTGGAAGTCTATCAGCTCCTTTTAGTTTGTCTGCATCTGCTAATACATACGCAGCATTCAATATGTCTCTAGCAGCGTTAGTAACAGCTGTTCGTTCGAGCAAATAACCTAGGCCGCGATGTTCCTCTTTAGCCCAGGATAAGCTCGTTTCCAATTCATCTACAAGCTCTGCGATCACTCTATCAAAATAAACTGCTTTTAATTCGTTTATCCCGCTGGTCTCTTCAAGACCGGCTTCTTTATAAACCCGCAACAACTCTTGGATTACCGGTTGCATGGTGTATTTTTCAGCGAATCGATCTTCAGGTAAATCTTTATTGGCATAATCAAGTAAAAGATCAACGAGATTATCTAAGTTTTTTGCATCCATAACTTGTTGAACCAATATGGATCGCACAATTTTCTTTAAATGAGGATTATTTTCTATAATGAGGCTAATGTCCTTAGCAAATAATCTCACTTGGCTTTTAGCAAAAGCTTCACGATAACTTTCTACATCACCGTCAGCAAATCGTAGCATCGCGCCATTTACTTCTAATCCGGATTCGACATAACGACATGTTTTTTTCTTCTCAGCAAGTTTTTCTTTCTTGCTTCTACGGGCAGCCAATCGATTAAATTTTAATTGCTCGTTTAAAGATACCTCATCCAGATAATGACAACGTAATGCATTAACTGAGCCCTCTACTACGAAGTACTCAGCTTTCTCTTTAAGAAGTGCTCGATGTTGCTCCCAAATAGAGCATACAGCGACTTCATAAGCTGCTATTGCTTTATCTAATGCAATCGTCTGTAAGTTCTTATTTGCAATACGACGTATGTAGGGATCAGGATACTTCTGAGGATCAGTATACTCAAAGCATTCGTCCGAACATTCACTTAAAGAACGAGTCAAATCCTCTCTTTGTATTGACAACGCTGCATCCAGTGTTTTCCATTCGTGTTTTGGACAAACAAGATGTAAAAACTCTTTCCACTCTTGAAATTGTTCGAACACAACTTGTTGTATATTGGATACCCTTTGCACGTAATGACGCGTGACAGCGGCTTCTTCCTTTTGTTGACTTTGCAGTTCGGCCAAAAAAGCAAGTATTTCCTTCCGCCTACTTTGGGTCTGATAAAACCCGGATTGTAAAATATAGGCCCCTTTTGATTCATAGATAGCAACGTATTTAGCTGGCCTACCCTTCCCACCAGTGCAGCCTGTAACTCGCTGTGCAGCCCGGGCATCCAAATAAGTTTGAATCGCTAAAAATCCCTTCGGATGTTGTGTTGTAAAATCCGCACTTTGCGCAAATGCTGTAGTAGTAATCGTTATTGTATTTTTTTTTCCAGACTGATTGTTAATCCATTTTTTGCGTTCTGCCACAGATTCAGTGCCCGTAAATGCGGCAATATTGCTTTTACTGAACTGTTTTTTTAGATATTCTTGAAGAACTTTTACTTCATTAACATCTTTCGCGAATAGGACAACAGGTTGTCCTTCTTGTGCTTGATTAATGGCTTCTCTTACAGCGCGGACATAAGCTGCTTTATTTGCGATAACTCGTGTAGTCAGTTCCACACGTTTATTTTTTTGATAAGATGGTATTTTGCACGCAATATCCATGTCGAACTTATTACATTGTTCCACTAACCTCTCTTTTCGACTGAGAGTATTCGAGATGCTAATAACACGTCCCTGTTTTTTATAGTGATCAATGAAATCCTTAGTTGATACAGAATCAATACAACACATTTCAGGCTCAATAACGAACTCCCAATCAGGGTATTTCTTTTGCAACCGAGCATGCAGAAATTGATGCGTCATAAAAGTTAAATCACCTTGAGCAACTTTTTGATTTAAGGGAATAGCAACATGCCGTGCTGTTTTAGAGGGTGGAATAATAAAATCTTCCCCTGCAACAAAACGTTGTGCTTCTATCGCTGCATTGATCCATAAACTAAATTTTTTATCAGGTAATGAGTTTAACTGCACTTTATGCCGACCTGTAGGCGCATGTCTGTCAAGAAACTCTTTTAACTGGATTATATCCCGATCTTCGCTCCAGCCTTTGTCGAGAATTTTAAATTGTCTCTGATTAATAAATTCATTGATTAAAGGATAAACCCAGGTATATGAACTATCCTCATCATCCCCCTCACGCTTAAGAGCAAGATTAAATAAAGTCTTTTCATCTAATTCCGAGAAATCAGATCCATAAAGGATCAAATTACTCGCTACAGGATGACCATTCTTATAACCTGTCATGTCTTCATTTTCGATTCTGGCCCGATAGCGATATGAAGCCATATCACCTATAGTAGAATAATTTATCCCACCAACCTGATACGTTCCTTTAAGAGAATTTCCCTCAACGCAGCTGGAAGCGATTCCTAGAGAAGCAAAAAAATCTTCATCATGTTTATAATTCTGGACCATCATGTCTCGGTTGACGGCACACACATCAATAGCCCCACCATCTGCTTCAACCCACTGCATTACAGCAAGTAGTGCATTAGCACTACAATTGCTCTCTTCATCCAGTTCCACCAGCATATTGCTTCGTTGGTTTTTTAATGCCATTAAAATGGCAATAAGCTGTGTGGTATCAACAAATTTTCCTGTAGCTCGAGAATACTGCTCACGTAACACGGCAAGCAATCTCAACTGAGCTTTTAGTTTCTCATGAGCATCCAGATGCGCTGTTCTTATTTTAGAAATCAGTGTATCTGATAATTCACGTAACTCCGCGCGACTGACTTTAGTCAAATCCTGGTATGTTTTAATTTGGTACGTTGTTGGGTCATTTCCTACAGCCAAAGTAAAAGGTTTGTCCCTTCCTATTGCATTGATATAGATAATTTGTTGCGCTAAATCATATTGTTCTTGACGAGTTAATGCGGTTCCTTCAACAATATTTCTAATATCAGCAATAACTTGTGCAACATTAGAAGCATCAAATTGCTCATCAAGAACTTGTTCACTATCTTTTAAAATAATGCCGAATGCATTTTTTTGTGGCGCACGTCCAGATTTAGGATCCCTGTCAAATTCATCAACATAAGCCTTAAGATCTTTAACATCTCCATTTAACACATTGATAAACGATTCCATTTCTGGATAAGGTGGATAATCAAATAGTTGTGCAAGCTCCGGTAGATTCAGTGGATTTAATTCAAGACCTGCTTGAACATCCAGCAAACGATGAATATTTGCATCAGTTGCATGGTCACCAAGCACAATTAATATTTTTGCCCAATTATTTAAATCAGAATCCGCTGTGCTTTCTAACGTACAGACTAAGTTGTAATAACGATTCAACTCATCCTTATCACATTTAGTGCATGCTTTCACCAATAAAGTAAGCAACGGTACCAGTGAACCCACTTCTGCTTTCGACTGAATAATCGATAGGGTTTTATTAATAACCTTTTTTAGCAACTTCTCATCAAGATTTGAACCTGCTTTTTTTATTCCATTGATTAGAGCATCAAACAAGTCCTCAGCATGCTGATCATCCACGCCTACCAAGGGTTTTAATTCCATCATACTTTTTAATGGAAATAATGTTTTCTGAGTTAGATTATGACTGAATGAACAGCGCAACAGGACTTCATAAGCCTCTTCCCCAAGTATTTCCCGGTATTTTGTTAGATATGTAACTTCGTTCAATGCTTTTTGTAGCTGCTCTGAGGAGTAATCCGGTGTTCCTTTTAATATCTTGCATAAAATTGCTAAGGAAGATGCAACTGAAGACGTTTTTCCTTGGCTTAATACATCCAGTAAATTTCTCATCTGAACCACTGTTTCAGAATTTGTTCCAAGTACTGTGGACTTAATCAAATCTGTTAATAATGAAATAGAACGGTGAAACTCAACATTATTTTGGTTTTTAATGCGAATTAATGAATTAATTAATTCATTCACTGCGTTTAATTGTTGCTCCAATTTCAACAGGGCTTCATCAATAGGGAGATCAGTGTCTAATTCTTTAATTTGCTTTAATAGAAATCGGTCAAAATCTCTATTTGATGTTTGTAATGCATTGATAGCGGCTCTTAAACTGAATTGGCAAGCGGTTTCAATTCTAGATCTCAGTACTGCAACAAAGGATTTCTGCGTAAAAAATTCATTGCCCAAAACCTCATCCATTTGTTTTCTTTCTTCTGGAAATCCAGATAAAGTCCAAAAAAACCACCTACTGTTTAACACATTCTTTGCTTCTTGCTCTTCGTCAGCCAAAACCTCGAAAACTCTTCGAGCATTAATGGGCCGTTGTCTCAAATACCACAGTACAATTTGATGAGAACCTATCCAGGACTCCAAATATCCTGTTAGCTTTTCTGGAAAAGCTTCAAATTTTGATTGTAGTTGCCAATCCTCATAAATTTGTTCCATCATGCTAAAAAGGTTAATTACTTGTTCGCTAACTGCATCGTCCCCTATTTTTACCTCAGGCAATTCACTACGAACAATTGCAAGAACATCCGCATTTTGATGTTCAACATGAGGCAACCTATTTAATTTCTCTTCTGCCTCGGTCACTGAATTAACGACTTTTATCAGCTGCTCAAGAGATGGCAAGCGATAAGACACTTCTATATTGATATCAGTGAGAATTGCTAATAACTGGCTTCTATGCTCAGCCTGCATAGCATGCAGGGCTTTTGCCAATGTTTTTATTTTTGCTTCAAACTCACTATCGTCTTCACCATCTCGTGTCATTTTCGGTACGTCATCACTTAATAAAGAGAGGAGTACGACAAACTGAGACAAACGCTCGGGTTGATCGTGAAAAAGTCCAGATAAAAATGTATCTAATTTAGAAGGAGCAGCTAAATGCTCAAGCAGCGCAGAAAAAGAAAACTTTTGGATGGCGGCGGTATGTGTCTGTTCTATACCCAAGCGTCGTTCATAATTATTAATAACAGATGAGGCGGCGTCACCATATTTCTTCATAAGTTTTAAAGCAAGGACACTTGCTTCATGAAAATCATGCTGTGCTTGTTCTAATAGTGGCTCTTCGGTTTTTAGTGTGAGTGATAGAATATCAATAAGCCTATTCAGCTCATCAGCGGCAGGCATTAACTCCCAACTGTAATTCCCTAGTTCCCCTAAAACAACAGTAAGTACAGTTAATAATTGAGCACTCATGTCCTCATTAAAGTGATTGGCTATTGCCGTAAATTTGTCAAGCAAACTTTTAAAGCGGGTATAAGGATCTTTTGATTTAGTACATGCCTGCTGTCCCGTAGTCGTCAATGCAGCGATACTAAGCAATAATACTTTATTCTGAACGCTCAGATTTTTATTGTTACTAATTTCTCGTTCAATCTTTTGATATACATCCAGACTAAAGGCCCACTCCTGCACACCAATAAAACGATAAAAACGAGTGACAACTTCCTCATATGGAAGGTCGAAACGGCTTAACCAGACACTTACATCCTTCGGCGTTTCAGGGGTTGAATAATCAGGAACCTCTTCATCTGCATTAGGTCTTAAATTCATTTGCCTTGATACCAGCTTATAATTGTTATAACGACTGGCATGATAGGCCCCATCAAGATCTAACCTATCTAAATAAGTAAGTTGCTCCTCAGGATCACTGCTGTTATTTATGATGAACAGTAAGCGATCTAGTGTGGGCTTCATGAGACCGATATGTTCTAAAGTACAGGAGAAAGGTAACTTCAGACTCTTATTCTCCAGCTCCTTTAAAAAATAATCATAAGCTTCAAATAAATCATTAAACTCAGGGCGAGCACCTGTTGCTTTATGTTGAGAAACTAATTTAACCCACCATATTTTTTGTTCGTTGCTTAGTTCACTCAACTTTTGAAGATTTGCCAAACCTTGGCGAGACATTAACGCAAGATAGTTTTCAGGTTTATCCAGAAATAACTTATCAAAGTCTTTAAAAAATTCCTTATCATGTAATACCTTCATCTGTTGCAATAAAAGTAAAACACCATCAGCTCCTGTATGAATTAACACTTGCGCCAGACCTTGATAATTAAGGTCACCTAAAGGAATCGCCTGGAGTAAGCTTATTATCCTCTTCAGTTTTGGTGGATTATCTTCTGTCGCGACAGACAAGAACAAAATAAAGGCCGCTTGGCGTTGTTCCGCTGAGGTATTTTCACTCCATAAATTTTTAAACTCTTCCCTATAAACCTCCCTGCTTTTAGAATCTTTTTTCAAGAGACGGAATTGGCGGTAAGAACCAACAATATTGCGCGCATTTTCTTCAACATACTCAGGAATTTGCGTCAAAGGAGTTCCTTGCTCCGGGTGTTGATATGGTTGCTCATTGTTTTTGCGCTTTCGCTGGGTTGCTTTAATTTGTTGATGCGGAGCTTCATGCTGCGTTGGCATTTGATATTGAAGCTGTAGCCCCATGCTAGGACTTTTTATACCCTCAACCCAATTCTTTTTAGCTTTTCGTATTCTAGTCGCATGAGGATGAACAAGAATTGCTGAGTTAGAGAGCTCTGTTACTTGTTGTTGGAATTCGAAAGAAAACTTTTGTCGTTTATTGATAAGATATGCATTATCAAAGGATACTTGATACTTAGGGGGAGTAATTTCAAATTTGTAACGTTTTGTACGCTCTGGTTTTAAAAGAAAATCAACCAACTGATTAAAATCTTCTTGGGTCAATGCATCACACCCTAAAGATAAATTGACTTCGCCAGAAATCAACTTATCTTGTTCATATGTGGTTTCTAAATAAGCAGTAAAATTCTCGATATTATCAAAGATATATTCGCCCAGAGTGATTCTCATGCAACCATGTCCCCCAAATAATAAATACTAAGACTTTATTATCCATATAGTGCGCAAATATATCACATTTTTAATCAATAAAATATGAAAGAAGAACATTACTGACTTAGATAGGTGATTAAAAAACATCCAAAACAGCATTCAAAAGCTGTTGTGTATACGCTTCTTGAGGACATTTAAAAAGGGATTCACAACTCCCAAACTCGACACCGACTCCATTCTTCATGACTAACACTTCATCAGCGATATAAGAAACCACCCCCATATTATGGGTAATAAATAAATAAGAAATGCCTGTTTCTTGTTGTAACTCTTTTAATAAATTGAGGATTTGTGCTTGCACAGAAACATCCAAAGCACTGGTTGGTTCATCACAAATCAAGATATCTGGACCTGTAGCTAAAGCGCGAGCGATACAAATTCTTTGTCTTTGCCCACCGGAAAATTGATGTGGATAACGCTGCAAGCTACTGCTGGGCAAATTAACCTGATTCAATAGCTCTTTTTGCCGAGCACTAATTACCGAGCGCTTCATTCCTTGGGCATGCATTCCCTCAGCGATTATTTCACCTACTGTCATGCGCGGATTCATAGAAGAAAAAGGATCCTGGAAAATAATTTGTACTTTTTTTCGGTATTCTCTTAATGAGCGCCCTTTTAATGCCAATACATCCTGTTCTTTATAGTGTACTTCACCGCCACAAATGGGTAATAATCGTAATAAGGCACGACTAGCCGTGGTTTTACCACATCCTGATTCACCCACTAAAGCCAATGTTTTTCCTTGCAATAAACGAAATGACAGTCCATCTACTGCTTTTAATAAAACTCTATGGCGACTGAATAGTCCTTTTTTCTGGATAAAACCAACGGATAAATCATTCACCGTGAGTATTGTTTTTGCCTCCGTAACCGCAACATCCCAAACTATTTTGTTTTTTTGCAAAGGCGGTAATTCTTCGATGCCAGGGTATAGATGACATCGTACCAATTGGCCATCTTGTTCTTGCAATCGCGGCTCCTCTATTGAGCAACGTTCAAATGCGTAAATACAACGAGGATGGAAACGACAACCCGAAGGCATTTCATCTAAAGCAGGCACTAATCCACGAATTACTGATAAGCGCTCCTCACGTTTTGCCAAAGAAGGTATAGATGCCAATAACTGCTGTACATATGGATGTTGTTTTACTCGCGAAAAAAAATCTTCTACAGAGGATTGCGCTACCACTTGTCCTGCATACATTACACAGACGCGTGATGCCATGGCTCTCACTACTCCTAGATCATGAGTAATGAGCAATAAACTCATTTGATGAATTCTTTGTACTTTTTTTAATAAAGTAAGGATTTGGGCCTGGATTGTAACATCCAGAGCGGTTGTTGGTTCATCGGCAATTAAAATATCAGGTTTACAAGCCAGCGCCATGGCAATAACCACCCGCTGTTTCTGTCCACCGGACAATTGATGCGGATATTGATGGATTTTAATTTCTGGCTGAGGCATTTCCACCTCATAAAGCAAGGATAATAATGCGTCTTGCAATTCTTGGGCAGTAAACGAGTTACATTTTGCCAAGGCTTCTGTTAACTGCTCTCCTATTGTCATTACTGGATTCAGTGCAGTCATTGGCTCTTGAAAAATCATGGCCAATTTGCGACCTCTCAATTGTCGCATCATTTGCTCTGGTAAATCCAAAATATCTTGTCCATCCACATGGATTAAACTGTCAATACCATAAACACCGGATTTAGGTAACAAGCGCATTAAAGCCAGAGAGGTGAGGGATTTGCCACAACCTGATTCGCCTAATAAAACCAGGGTTTCACCAGGATATAAATTAAAGCTGACTTCATCCAAAGCAGACACCGTCTTATGGTGATGTTGAAAGGCTACAGATAATTGGTGAATTTCAGCACTGTTTTTTTGCATATGTTTTCTATTTAACCTGGCCTGGTCAAAGCATGAATTCCATTAAGTTAAGGATTCTTGTCATTCCTGCCAAGGCGGAATCTATTCTTCAATTGCCATCTGCCTTGTTAAAAATGGGTTCCCGCCTTGGCATGAACGACAGTTTTTCCCTTAATTTAATGGCAGTATGTCAAAGCCTGATCCAGAAAATCATCTTTACTCATTTCCCAGATTAAGGGTCCCTCAATCCAAGCGTCACTAACAACATCCAGCTTGCAGAACAGGTGATCTTTATATAGATTTACAAAGGAACTATTCGTCTTTCGTCTACTGTATCATAATATATGGTAAAATAAACCTAACTTTTATTTGAGAAATACCCATGTCAGAAAACTATACTGCCCAAGCTATTGAAGTCTTAAGTGGACTTGAACCCGTTCAACGTCGCCCTGGCATGTATACCGATACGACGCGTCCGAACCACTTGGCTCAAGAAGTGATTGATAACAGTGTGGATGAGGTACTTGCGGGCTTTGCAAGCCATATCCGCGTCACGCTTCATGAAGATGGCTCTATTGAAGTAGAGGATGATGGTCGCGGCATGCCTGTGGATTTACATCCACAATTAGGCTTAAGTGGCGTTGAAGTGATTATGACTCGACTCCATGCCGGAGGCAAATTTTCTGATAAAAATTACAGCTTTTCAGGTGGATTGCATGGAGTGGGAGTTTCGGTGGTCAATGCTCTTTCTGACCGCCTTGATGTGACCATCAAGCGCAATGGGATTGTGTACAAAATGTCTTTTGCCAATGGCGATAAATTATGCGAATTAAATGAAACAGGCCTCACTAAAAAAAGAGACACCGGTACAATTATCCGCTTTTGGCCCAATCCAAAATATTTTGATACCACACGTATCTCCGTAAAACATTTAACCCATGTGCTGAGAGCAAAAGCAGTACTCTGCACGGGCTTGTCTATGACGTTTATAAATAAAGCAACTAATGAGGAATTGCATTGGTGTTATGAACAGGGTCTTATTGATTATTTAAATCAATCATTGCCTGATGGAGATTATTTGCCTGAAGAGCCATTTATAGGCGAGTTCAAAAGCGATGAAGCAACTGTTGATTGGGCATTAGTTTGGTCTAATGGCTCAAATAGTGGTTTTAGTGAAAGTTATGTAAATTTAATTCCAACAATTCAAGGAGGTACCCATGTAAATGGCCTACGCTCCGGCTTATTTGATGCTATGGCAGAATTTTGTGAGCTAAGAAATCTACTACCTAGAGGAATAAAACTTACCGCTGATGACCTGTGGGAACCCTGCCAATATGTATTATCGGTGAAAATGAAAGAACCACAATTTGCGGGACAAACCAAAGAACGCTTAAGTTCCCGCCAGATTTCTGCTTTTGTCAGTAATGTAATTAAAGACGCTTTTGCACTTTGGCTCAATCAACACCGAAATCAAGGTGAGGCGATTGCTTCTTTGGCAATTGAGCGCGCACAAAAACGTTTAAGACAAGCAAAACAAGTAGCACGCAAACGAGTAAGTCAAGGCCCCGCCCTCCCAGGTAAATTGGCTGATTGTTTGCTTACTGATCTCAGCCAGGCTGAATTATTTTTAGTAGAAGGTGATTCCGCGGGTGGCTCAGCAAAACAAGCACGTAATAAAGATTTTCAGGCAATTTTACCGTTGCGTGGAAAGATTCTTAATTCCTGGGAAGTAGATTCGTCACAAGTCTTGGCATCTCAGGAAATTCATGATATTTCCGTAGCAATAGGAGTAGACCCCGGCTCTTCGGACCTAAGCGGGCTTCGTTATGGTAAGTTATGCATTCTCGCAGATGCAGACTCAGATGGTGCCCATATTGCTACGTTGATTTGCGCTTTGTTTTTACGCCACTTTAAACCACTGGTTCAAGCTGGGCATGTATTTGTTGCTATGCCACCACTGTATCGAATTGATGCAGGTAAAGATGTTTATTATGCACTGGATGATGAAGAAAAAAATCGCATCCTCAACCATTTGGCACAAACTACTCGAGCGAAACCCAACGTTCAACGGTTTAAAGGTTTGGGTGAAATGAATCCCATACAACTTCGTGAAACGACTATGGATCCTAATACCAGACGATTGGTTCAATTGACCATGGATGATGAGGTCGGAGCTGAGGCAATTATGGACATGATGCTAAATAAAAAACGGGCAAGCGATAGAAAAGTCTGGTTAGAAACTAAAGGAAACTTAGCTGAAGTTTAATGTTCATCGGGTTTTACCCTTCAGATGACACCTCTTAATAAATAGCCGCAGCACCCGGGATTTCCAGGCATTATTAATCCCGGGTTCTGCAGTATGCTTCACCCTGGCTTCAATTATCATTCTTCTTAATTCATTTCTGAAAATGATGACTCGCCAATTTTTTTATAATCTTTTTCACCAAAAATAGCTGAACCGAATTGATAATATTTAAATTCCAATAAATTATTGCTGGGATCTTTCAAGAAAAAAGATTGATGTTCAATTCGAGTATCTTTAAATCGTGTTTTCAATGGAATTTCAAAGGGAATGTGCTCCTTCTTAAGTTGTTCCAAAAAAGCATCAAACTCATGTCGTTCAAGAAAAATTAAGCCAAAATGTCTTGGATAGATGCCTTCTTGTGGAGGAAGAATGGTATCAATTTTATGTGCTACAATTTGATGGTTACCAAATTCTAAAATCAATGCATGCTCCGACTCACGTCCTAATGAAAAACCCAACTGATAATGATAAAACTGTTTTGCCAAAGCGAGGTCATGCACAGGAAACGCAAGATGAAATAAAGTGTTCATCATACTCCTTGTAATGGTTTATTTTATAAAGAATAGTAACAGCAGCTACGCTGTAGCTATAAAATTTATATTAATTAAGAAATAAGTGTGTAAGAATATTTACTTTATTTAATCCAATTTCAACATAAAATGCATTTAAACTCTATTTTTGATTACATAATTCACATTGATGTATATTTAAATACCATTGTTACAACATATGGATTTTGGACCTATTTGCTTTTATTTGCAGTAATTTTCTGTGAAACAGGGCTTGTAGTGACACCTTTTTTACCTGGAGATTCCTTGCTTTTTGCTGCAGGGAGTATGGCAGCTCAAGCTGGAAACCCATTAAATATTTCGATTTTATTTTTTCTGCTCTTTTTTGCCTCAGTTTTAGGAAATCAAATCAATTTTATGATTGGCCGTTTACTCGGGCCACGTATTTTTTTCGCTGATAGCTCCTGGTTGCTCAATAAAAAACACTTACAAGAAACTCATGCATTTTATGAAAAGCACGGTGGTAAAACGATAATTTTTGCACGTTTTCTTCCTATCATACGTACTTTTGCTCCTTTTGTTGCAGGTATAGGCTCGATGCGCACTCTTCATTTTTCACTATACAATTTGGTTAGTGCCTTAATATGGATCCTCAGTCTGTTGAGCTTGGGCTATTTTCTAGGATCAATTCCATTAATAAAAGAAAATTTCTCGATCGTAATTTACAGCATCATTTTCATTTCTTTACTACCGCCTATTATTACTTTACTGAGTCGAAAACGAACTATGGAAAAATAGAAACGTAACCTGGAGTTCTTATATCCAGGTTACAATTTTAATGAGTGTTGCGATGAATTAAATTAGCCTATTTAATATATTGATAACCCCCATCAGGAATTAATAGTTTTTGAAATTCGGCCAAGAGGTCGGAGTAATTGTTAGAAACATATTTTAAATCTAAGTGCTTATTTAATTCTTTTGTTAATAATCCCTGCAATAACATAGTCCTGAATGAATGCGGGTGAGTTCTACCGTTTTTACCATCCTTTAAATAATCAATTAACATTTCCTTGGCTTCAGTAAGAGCGGTAACGGATGAAAACTCACCATTAACCTTAGAAATCTCATCGTTAAACTTAGAAAACTCTCCATTAAATTTTCGTGCCCTTCTCCTACCGGATTCTCCGTGTCTATGAAAAATTGAAAAAAGAATTCCATCGCTGTAAGAACAATACTCCACCACCGCTCTATTGACTATACGAATTAATTTATTCAATTCTCTTTGCTCGGCTTTTGAGGTAATCAACTCCAAAGATATCTCTTCACGTTGACTTAAAAGAGCATGTTTGCTGGGAAACCCTTGGTGATTACCCGGTTTTTTATAATGTTTGGTTTCAACATCCACTCTTACAAGCTCAGTTTTCTTTTGAGTAGCTACTTTCTTTTTCTGCGAATGTTCATCCTGAATTGTTAATGTTACGGTATCTTCTTCTTTCTCGGTTTGCTTTTTGGCATGAGGATCTGAGTCCCAAGCTTTTATTTTTTTGCTGCCTAAATCAAGAGATGCAACTCCCGAAGAATGGCCAGGTTGAGGTGAAGCTTTTCGGGATTTAGCCATTGTTACTTTTGTAGTCCAATGCATATTATTTTGATTATTTAGCGTGATTGTATGTTGGGAAGGCCAGTCTTGGTACTCATATCGCTGCCTACCATTTTCGAGCGTATGCAGATTTACCTCAAATGCATTAGCTAAATAATCCAGTTCTAAATGAGTTGCCCATACAGAATCTTGCGTAATGTTTTGTAATGCCAGAATTATGGGAGAGTTAAATTTGGGTTCAGTCGATAGAGTAATAGTTTCTGGAGCGACCTCTTCTCCATAAATTAATGATATAAATAAGGGTGCCAACACTAATGATTCATGCTCCGCTACAATGCGTGAATGATCAATTTTTTTGAGCGCATTTTTAATAGCCGGGGATGAAACAAATTGGTTGAAACGAGGATCCAAATATGTTCCATGATACATTTCAGCAAATTTTCTATAAGTACTTATTGCTACTAATGCTCTGTATTCGTCTTTTTTTTGCGCTGATGTACATGCCCAACGTAATTCTTCGATCTGCAAATTATAAGTAATTAATCTTAAAGCTCTTTGCAATACTTCAAGTAACTTGTTATCAGGTTTATCAAAATCAAATTTGCAAATGGCATCATAATAATCTTTTATAGAGGGATCCAATTGCACCCACTTATCAAAAGTTATTCCAGTTCCTTCCTGCTGAATAATATTAATTAAGCCTATTGCGAAGGCATAATAACCACAATTACCTTTGGCAGGGTTATCAATGATCCTTTCTTGCAACTCTATATTGAGATTATCTTCGGGGCTGGGATTAGCTGTGGATTGTTCCTTGCTAATTATAGTTTTACTCATAGACATTGATTTTTTCTCCCCCCGATTTAACATCAATGGAATACAAGATGTTCACATATTATGCTACGAGAGAGAATAACTCGCAATAGAAACTAACTGTTTTGAACTAAGTAGCTAATCAACAATGAGTAATTGAGATATCATACCATTTTGAATCCAGCCTTTTAGGTAAGAAGCGGCCGTCATACCTACTTCTTCGGGTTGTATCCATTGACATAGTCCTTCACAAAGAGCACCGAAAGATAGTCCTTGCGATAAGCTATCCAAAGCCCAAGCCTCTTCTTGAGATAAGCTGTAAAATTGTATCTTATATTCTGGTGCGCGCCATATGACCCAAGCTGTGAACTCTGGAGTTTGTTGCAATTCAGGCAGCTCCCGATCATGAATTAAAGCCTGCCAAAGAGGAATTATGTTCCATAAATAATTGATTCTTTGTACTGATGGATGAAGCACAAATTGTAAATTTGCCCACGCTTCAGGAGGTATAGCAGCCATATCCTCAACCCGTACAACCTGTTCATCAGCAGCATCAAAAGCCCAGTTCATTTTCCATTCAAAATCAGCAAGTTCTGCTAAATAAGGATATTGTGAGTAATTGTGCTTAATAAAATCGGATAATAAATCACCATACCAGCGAATTGAACGATAAGAGGAAGGATGGGCATCAATATAATAAGTTGATAGCTTGTTAAATTCCTCAGTCCCTAAATAAGCATACAATGCAGGAAAATTAATACTTAAACTCTCAATAAGTCGAAGTTTGTACGCATCACGATAAATACCTAAGCGAGTATCTACCGAAACCAATTCAGTTTGGACAATGGAATCATAAATGTCTGCCTGACCTGATAATAGAAATTTTTGAAATTGATTTTCTAAGTGAAAAAGCTCATTCATGCAAGCACCTCTTCAACCAAAATTGATTCTGCAATCCGTCTCGCATGATTGATTTCGGCTAGCAACTCTGCAAAAGGAGGCATATTATCATCCCGTTCAATCATTGATGATATCGGCCCAAGGCGCTGTAATGTCGCAGCATAAAGATCCCAGACAGGTTGAATTACTGGTGCATCATGCGTATCGATAATGTAATCACCGTGATTCGAATGGCCAGCTAAATGGATTTGGGCAACACGCTCGGGAGGCATGGCAAAAATATAATCCATTGGATTAAACTGATGATTTACGGAACTAACATAAATGTTATTTACGTCTAATAGGATATAACAATCCGCTTGCTTTACAATTTCCAGGATAAATTCCCATTCTGACATCTCAGATTGTTTGTAAGTAAGATAACTGGATACGTTTTCAATTAAAATGGGGCGACCTAAAAAATCTTGCACTTGCTGTATTCGCGATACAATGTGATGTACCGCTTCACGTGTATAGGGAACAGGCAACAAATCATGTGCATTAATTCCGTTAACGCCTGTCCAGCATAAATGATCAGAAACCCATACTGGTTCGACTCGAGTCACGAGTTCCTTTAACTGCTTTAAATAGTTATTATCCAGCGGATCAGTACTTCCCAATGAAAGTGAAACACCATGCATTACTATTGGATAATGGGCTCGTATTTGGTCAAGATAATAAAGAGGCTTTCCGCCCGGTACCATATAATTTTCAGTGAGTATCTCAAACCAATCTAAATCAGGTTTTTGCGCCAAGATTTCTTCATAATAATCGGGTCGTAATCCCAGTCCAAATCCTAAAAAAGGCATTCTTGGAGTCACTTTATATTTTGGGCTATCCATGTATTAAATCCGAGAATAAAATGAAACCAGGCATGCAATGCATGCCTGGAGTAATGAGAATTTCAATTGAAATTATTGAACAACAGTACCGCCAGCTTTTTGGCAGTCTTCTTTAGTCATTTCAGCCATTCCCTTGCCTTTACAAGCGTTTTGGCCTTTACAAGCATTGTCTGCAGTTTTGCAAGCGCCTTGTCCTTTACAAGCGTTACCACCTTGGCATTTTACCATACCAGTAGTAGCTTCATCTGCTGCAAAAGCAGGAGCAATAGCGAACATAGAAGCAGCACCAATTGCTAAAGCAACGCCTGTTAATTGTAATTTATTCATTTACTTAATTCCTTTTAGAGTTAGTTAAATATGCTATAGGCAAAATATAATTTAGCCACTTGCATTTTAGGAAGTAAAATTTAATTTTGTCAAGTTCACCTTTGGAAAATAATGGTTTTCCTTAAAGTGTAATCGGCAAATAAGACTCAAGCAGGCAGAGCGTCAGAGCTGCAATAGGCAAATCAATGCCAATTCGTTCATCAACAGCAAACTTACGATGATTATGTGACACGGACCCCTTGTCCCTTTTCCCTGGCAAAACTAAAGACTTTAATTAAAAATTATTATTTAAAGGCTTTATTCTTACAAGACAACCTTAATGAAAAACACTGTCTATAATTAAGGATAATTAAAGTCACCAATTAATAATAATATATGAATAAACCTCTATTCACACCCAAAGAAATTTTTGAATTTATTAAGCAGCATGAACCATTTTGTTCCATGAGCGAGGCATGTCTTTCAAAACTTTCACGTGTTTTGGAGATAGAATCTCGAACTGCTGATTCCCTTTTAATTCAAAAAGGGGAAAACATGAATGATCTATACATTCTGATCAAAGGCCGCTTGTACTATCAGGTAACAGATACCCAAGGGAATGTGACATTTCAGGGCGAATTACATGAGGGGGCAATCATTGGTGAAATGGCGCTTTTATCTGATTTGCCCCGCTCCGCTAATGTCTATACATTGCGCGACAGTATCATCTTAAAATTATCGAAGAAGAATTTTTTAAAATTATGCAGATCATATCCGGAACTACTCAATAAAATAACTCAATTCACAATTAAACGATTAACCGACTCACTACAGGGAATTCAAGCTGCCTCTTCACGTAATAAATCCATCGCTTTAATTCCAATAAGACCGATAAAAGATCTTGAATTTCAATTGCAAGAAATGATTTTTCGTTTCTCTTATGGGGAAAAAATTCTTTTATTAACCAGCCGTTGCCTGGACAACAGACAAGGCCTCCTGGATGACAATGGGAATATGAGTAATGAGGGAATTTTATGGATTAACCAAATCGAAAAAGAGTACTCTTTCATTTTTTATCTAGCTGACGAGACGATAACCAACTGGACTAAATTTTGCGCCCGCCAAGCAGATTCGCTCGCCTATTTAGCACTTGCAGAAGAACATGATTCTGACATATCTGAAGTAGAACATTACCTATTAAATATGCAACATAATTTTATTAAAAGAAATGTATTAGTACTTATGCATCAAACGGCAACCCCACCTCGAAATACTAAAAACTGGCTTGAAAGGCGCGCCGTTAACAGCCATTTTCATGTCCGAAGCAATACAGATGAAGGCATATCTCGCATGATGCGAATCTTTACTGACAATACCATTTCCTTAGTACTCAGCGGTGGTGGCGCACGAGGTCTTGCGCATATAGGTGTTTATCGCCTGTTAGAAGAGCGAGGAATACCGGTGGACTATATTGCAGGAACAAGTATGGGAGCAATGCTTGCTGCTGTTTTGGCGATGGGATATTCTTCGAGCGAGCTATTAAAATTTGTTGGAGAATATTTAATCAAAGGAGCGAAAATTGATTTTACCTTCCCATATATTGCAATTGCTACAGGCAGAAGAGCCACAGACAGCCTTATCGAACTCTATGGTGAGGACAGCCAAATCGAAGATTTGTGGCTGAACTACTTTTGTGTCTCAACAGACTTAATCAGCAAAAATTTATATATTCATGATAGAGGACGATTATGGGAATCAATTCGCTCCAGTATATCCCTACCCTTTATCTACCCACCGGTATCATTTAATGACAGACTGCTTATTGATGGCGGAGTATTGAATAACATACCTACTGATGTCATGAGGCAGTATTCTCATAGTAGTAAAATTATTGCTTCGAATGTGAATAATAATAGTAGCCTCTTCAAATTAACTCCAATACCTTATTCTCTTTCAGGTTGGAAGTTGCTTTACAACAAATTCATGGGAAAAGAATCTATATTGCCCATTAATTTAGGTGAGTTGGTGTTGCGATTATTAACCATCAGCTCCCATCAAAATACTGCGAAAATGATGGCCATGGCAGATTATGGTATTACTTTAAAAGTAGATCAGTTCGGTATTTTGGATTTTAAAAAATACAAGGAAATTACCGAAGCCGGATACGAACAAGCAAAAGCCCAACTTGCCGCCCAAAATTTAGCTGAATTATTGAAAGCTAACGCTGAGCATACTAACAATGCAATATAATTTAATCTTTTAAATTCAAATCTATTTTTTTGCTTTGCGAGCCATAGCCTGATCAAACATAGCTCTTTTTTCTGGGGGCAAGGATTCGCGCCGTAAAGCCATCATTTCTTCCAGAGAGCCTTGGATGCAATCTGGAGTAAGACGATCGAGAATTAAAAGGCCGTTTAAATGATCAATTTCATGCTGCAAAACCCGAGCATAAAATCCTTCTTCAATGTGCTGATGAAACTGGCCTGACTCATCATAATAGCTTACTGTGATTTGCTCATATCGCGGGACCTTCCCGGATTTGCCGGAAACAGAGTAACATCCTTCAAAATCTTGCTGCATTACAGAACCTGAAACGGGTTCATAGTTTGGATTAATCATCACATGCATAGGATAGAATTTTTTAACATTATCCCTTAATAAAGTCGCTTCTTCAGAAATGTAAACTGCAATGATTCGTCTTGGAAAATTAACCTGGGGAGCCGCCAAACCAACCCCACCTAGCTCATACAATTTACTTTTCATGGCAACGATTAAGTCTTTATCTGCCTGACTTAAAGGAAACTGAACTTCTTGGGCCTTACTCTTTAGAACCTGACGGTATTCCGGTTGTTCCACAGTTACTATGTCCATAGCCATACTCATTGTATTCCCGATTAAGAAAAAAAATAGCACAATCCCCAAGCATAATCTGTTCATATTACCTTAATTCATTTTCTTTAAGTTTGTTGTTTGAACCCCAAAATAATCATGAGCCTGATAAATAGGATCTGCATCAATACCAATTCACAGTGCTTTTATCAAATGAGCTTTATGTTGACTGATAAAACAAAATTCAGATACAGGAACATCTGCCACTTGTTTGATTTAGCTCCTGTGTTTTAAACATTTGGTAGCGATAGGACAAACAAAGAAATATACCCGGGGCAACTTCAGCCTGATTTATATCGCGCAATCTTAACCCAAAAAAAAGAGTGATTCAAATTAGGTATTGCCCTTAGTCCCCGGCAAAAAGCCCGCCATGTTGTTAATGGGTAAACCCTGGATGGGAACTGTGATAAAATTTCATATTTCCCAAAATACCGAGCCCAATGCACACTAAAAATAGGATATATCTACGCCAATTAAATCAACATGATGAAGCTAATTTTCTCTTAACCATGCAGAAAAGCCGAGACTTTCACCACCCTTTTGTTACCACACCCCAGACTCATGAGGAATTTCAAGCCTACATACAAAAATTCCAGCAAGAAGAACAACGATGTTTTTTGGCATTGAATCAGAATGATCACATTATCGGCGTATTCAACATTAATGAAATTATTCGAGGCGTATTCCAAAGCGCCTATATGGGATATTTTGCATCAGTAACTTATGCAGGCCAAGGCTTAATGAGTCACGCATTAAAACTGGTTTTAAAAGAAATTTTCTTAGGACTAAAACTGCACCGAATTGAAGCAAACATTCAGCCAACGAATACTGCATCCATCCATTTAGTTACCAAAAATGGTTTTCTTAAGGAAGGGTTCTCCCCAAGATACTTAAAAATTAATGGTATATGGTGTGATCATTTTCGTTTTGCTCTAACCTACGAAGATTGGTTGACAAATCAATAGACTAATAGAGTGATTCAAAAAATGCCTTACCACACTCTGCCTAATAATTGTCTATAACCTGTAATGGCTTGATCTGCAATTAAAAATTGATGTCGGTCATAGGTTGTAGTCAACCCAATGACCTGCATGCCGGCGGCTTTTGCTGCCTTTATCCCATGCAGGGTATCCTCGATAACTAGACAACGTCCCGGAGTAACATTTAGAAGTTTGGCAGTTAATAAATAGCCTTCAGGAGATGGCTTCCCACTCTGTACGTCTTCAGTTGTAACAATTGCATCAAAATAAGCACGCAATTTGCCCTGCCTTACTCTAGAAAGTACGGCAGTTATTTCGCCACGACTGGATCCACTACAAATGGCAATTTTATTTACTTTGGGAGCAATTTTAAAAATAAATTGCTCAAAATCTACAATCAGGGGCAAAGGATCGCGAGTATTAATAATATTGATGTACGCTTCAGTTTTTTGCTGAATCAAACGTTTAGTTTCCGCAACAGAACTACTAAAGCCCTCATTGTCCAATAGCTTAGGGAACATATCCTTGTCGGACAAGCCCAAGTATTTTTCTGTATAGTCAGAATAACTTATGCTTATTCCTAATGGCTTAAGTACATGACAACATGCTTCATAATGAATAGGTTCGCTGTCTAAAATAACCCCATCAAAATCAAAGATAATCGCATCATACATGGTATCCAAAATCCACCTTTATTCAGCTGTGTCTCATAAAGACTTTTTCATTATTTTATAATTACATAAATCTGATGAGAAATGTACTCTTAAGCCATAAGCGACAATATCAGAACTTTTTCACTATCAAGGACTGACTCTCCTGATGCTGTATTTTTGAATCGGGTTGCTCCCCACGATTTGTTGAATCGTTAAAAGCACATTCTTTCAGGGATTTTTGCGTTACAACTGACTTTCCTAGGCCGGTTATCGCCGTTGATACATCAGGACATGTCTCTTCCTTAGATAGAGGGACATATTCTTTTTGCAGCAAAGTGCCAATTACACCCGTACATTTTCCTTTTATTTTTCCCGTTTTTTGATCAATGATCATCACATATGGAGGAACAAATAATGAGGATCTATGGCCCTCATCTTTTATCTTATAAACACGGCGTGTCTCACCATAATCAAAATCTAGCGTAATCCCTAAAACTGTTTGAAAAAAGGCTTTGAAATTTTTTCCATGTCCAAACAACCAACAATCTCGCTGCTCTACATGTTCAATAAAATTTTGAGTATCTTCTATTTTGTCACCAGTGTAATCCAAATTTTGGTACACATCATCACATTCCTCAAGAAGAATCTTATTACCATGCTCCTGTATTTTTTCAGCAGCCTTCTTTCTCTTTTTATAAAGCAAAGCGAAGTCTTGATCACTATAAATCCATAAGGACAATTTTAAAAGAAGCTTTTTAATAGGAGATGTCCAAAAGGAAATCTGATCAGATAGCTTACGCATATCTGACATAGAACGAACATCATAACCCGAAGGTGCATTACTGTTTTCCGCCAAAAAAGGCAGAACAGCAATTGTTGCATTTTTAATTTCCCTGGGAATCACCCATCCAGCTGTTTGCAGTGCTCGATTCATTGGTGAAACAGCGATTGAGGGGGGGCGCTCACTTGGAGAATAAAATAACAAATCACCAGTAGAGTGACTGGTTCGTTCCATGTTTCTTTCAGCCTCTTCAGAGAGAGCAGCATTTGGGCTTAAACCAAATTTTTTTTGTTCCCAACTACTGCATTTCCCATGACGACTGAATAAGACATGAGCCGTAATTTGAATTCCTTTTATTTCAAGATAGAGCCGGTCCGTTTCTTTGATTTGCTTTAATACTTCGCTAAGTTGAGCATCTTGGCTTTCATTTAACTGTTCTACGAGACTATGAACTTCGTTGATATATTTTTCTTGAATTGTTCTAAAAAGTTCACTACGTTGTTTCGGTTCTTTGATTTTATCCAGTTTTAATCGTTCAATTTCCATTAACTCTTTAAAAGCCATTCTCAATCTTATTAATAAACAAAATAATCATTTATAATACAATCAAATAATTTGTTTGATAAGAGATTACTCATGAAATACTCACAATGTTCTGTTCTATGTTCAAAAGAGGACAAAAACTTGACAAAGTAAGAAGATGAACCAGAATTTAAGAACCATAAATGGAATTATTGATGTTAGAAAAAACAGCACAAGCCCCACGTTTTATATGGAGAAAATTATGGCTACTTCAAAAAAGATTAAGGAAGAAAAGGCCCTAATGAGTGAAATTGAAGCAATTTATAAACGTCGCGCCGTACGTAATTATAAACCGCAAAAACTGGATCCCTCGCTCATTCATTCATTGCTTGATGCTGCAGTTCAAGCACCTACGGCGATGCATGAAGAACCGTGGTCCTTTGTGATTATTCAAGATCAGGATACATTAAATCGCTTGTCAGACACTGTGAAAGCGCTGATTCATACTGAAGCCCATCATTTTTCCAAAATACAAATGAAAAATCTGCAAGAACTGGTTAATAATCCTGAATTTCATGCATTTTATAATGCAAGCACCCTCATTATCATTTACAGCAAATATCAAGGTCCTTTTGTAGCGGCTGATTGTTGGTTAGCAGCTGAAAACTTAATGCTGACTGCATGTGCTCAAGGACTTGGTACTTGTGTCATTGGTCTTGCTGTTTCAGCACTGAATACTCCAGAGTGGAAAACAAAACTGAATATTCCCTCTGACGTCACAGCAATTGCACCAATTATTGTAGGTATTCCGGCTGGAGAAACGCCTGTAGTGGTTCGTAAATCACCGGAAATTTTGGTATGGAAATAAAGGTCTCAGCTCCCGAATTGAGTGCCTTTGGCCAATTTATCCAATTCATTAATTTTGTAACTTCTTAATTGTATCTTTTAATGTAGGAAAAATGCGCTCTCCTTTTATCAAATGCATCACGCCTATATTCATTAACTTATTTTTAACATTAGATTTAGCTTCACAGAGATAAACATTAATATGACGTTTGTGAAACTGCTCGATTATTTCAATAAATGTTTGTAAGCCGGTAATATCCATAAAAGGTACATCCTTTAAGCGAAAAATAATATTTTTTGGATCGGAATGGGTGATCATAAAAGCCCGTTCCAATTTTTCTGCTGCACCGAAAAAGAAAGGCCCTTGAATAGTATATACAACGGTATTTTTTGGCAAAATAATATCTGATAGTTCATTTTTAAGTGTTTCATGATCCTGCTGCTCAATAGCGACAAATTGACCCATGCGACGTACAAAAAGTAACATTGCAAGAATGACACCAACATTAACTGCGACGACTAAATCGGTAAATATAGTAAGCAAAAAAGTCGTAATTAATACGAGGAGATCATAACTTGGTGCGTGCTTTATCATATATATAAAATGAGGTACGTCACTCATATTGTATGCAACAACAAAAAGAATCGCCGCAAGCGTACACAGTGGGATATTAGATGCAAAAGGCGCAAGTAACACAATAACCAAGATTAAAAATATAGAATGAACAATAGCAGCGATAGGACTATTGCCACCATTACGAATATTTGTGGCTGTTCGTGCAATAGCACCTGTTGCAGCAAATCCACCAAATAGCGGTGACAAAATATTAGCTAGGCCTTGTCCAATCAATTCTTGATTAGAATGATGCCGTGTGGCTGACATGCCATCTGCGGCTGTTGCAGACAAAAGGGATTCAATCGCGCCTAGCAAAGCAATAGTAAACGCTGGACCGATTAAATTAAAGGCATATTCTAATTGGATTTGGGGTAAATGAAACTGTGGTAAAGTTTGCGTGATACCCCCAAACGTACTGCCAATCGTTGCAACACTTTTGAAATGGAACAATGTTTGCAACACGGTAGCTACAACCATTGCAATTAAAGGACCAGGAACGCGCTTTAAAAATTTGGGGGTAATGAGTATCAAAAAAAGACTCAAACCAGCCAATCCTACTGTTGACCAATCGAGATTAGGGAATGCTCTAATCAGTGCTAATAACTTTAAATAAAAAGGTGCATTAAGAGGGATGTGTACAGATAATCCAAAAAAATCGTTCCATTCACCTACAAAAATAATAACACCGATACCTCCAGTAAACCCGACAATAACTGGATCTGGAATAAATTTAATGACTGCTCCCAATTTGAGGAAGCCCATAAAAACTAAAATAAAGCCCGCAAATAATGTTGCTATCTGCAAACCATCGATACCATATTGAGCGGTGATATTTGCAAGAATTATAACGAATGCACCCGTAGGACCCGCAATTTGTACCCGACTACCACCAAAAATGCCTACGATTAATGCCGCAATAATTGCGGTATAAAGACCTTGCTCTGGTTTAACACCAGAAGCAATAGCAAACGCCATAGCCAAGGGTAATGCAACAACCCCGACAATTAATCCGGCAATTAAATTTTGTATCCAATATTTCGATGTGAGTAAACCTGCACGATACGATTCAACGATAGCCAGCATGTTTCAAACCTTTTTATTTTTAGAATATAATTTATGAAATCTTATTTTTCACTTTACTTATTAAAGATGAGTTTTTTGTTCTGCCGATGAGAACGGATGAGAACGTAAGAATAATAAATAAAGTCAATAAAATAGCACTGAGAGAATTTGAAGAAACAAGACGACGCATGCTTACCTCCTGTAAGGGTGTATCGCAGATTATTTTTAAAATAATACAGAAGAAACTTGCTAAAATACAGCGAAGATATTAAAGGCAATAATCGCAAATACTCAACTCAGCTTGCGTTTTAAATTTTATTTTTTCGCCCAACGTGATTGTGCAAGGTGAGCAAAATGACAGAATATAACTGAACCGAACCCTATGAGCCCACCCAATATAACATGCGTCAAGCGTTCTGATGCAACGCTTGCTGAATGCGTGACTAACATCACTGTTGTTGCAACAAAGAAACAACGAAAAGAATATGCAATAACATAACGACGGAAGGCAACTAAAGTTAAGAAAATGCCGCAAATGGCAAAGGTCAAAGCAAAAGGAGTGCTGGGAAGAATAAATCCGAATAAAATACCTAAGGGAACACCTAGTGATACACCAATAACACGTTGACTCAATTTTTGCGGCGTTGTCATTACATTACCAGTAACGACACTGGCAGTCCCCCAAATCATCCACTGCCCATTTTGCATCTGAAAATATTCAACCAAAAATGCTGAAATACAAACGGCGATTGCCATAGCAATCATACTTTCAACATAAGGATTTTGCTCTCCAAAATCATTTAAACCACCTAATCGCAATGGGTGATAATGAATCTCTCGTTTTTTGTAATAGGCGCTTATTTCATCGAATTGGGCAAGCAATAACGTAGGGACTAATGCAATTAACAGATAGGGTAAAAATTGAGGAGCCTGATGTAACATCACTGTATGATTAGTCTCTGCAGCAAATTCTGTAGCAAGAATAATGGCAGGAATAAAAGTCCAACTCCCTAAAGGACGCAGCTTCTCGCCCTTTATCGTCACCAAAATTACTGTCGTCGCAGCGAGGGTGCATGAGACAATATACAGCACAGGCATAAGCTGGGTTAAAAAAAGTAAGTAAAACATTACAACGATCATGCAACCATGAAGCAATACCCCTAATGCAGTAAGCTCGAGTCGTTCCTCTACAATAAGCGTTGATATAGTTAAAACAGAAGACTGAAGCCAAATCGAGTTATTGGTACTCAAATAAAGAAGGGCAAAGGGTAACAATACAATGATACCTCGCAGCAAAGATCCTATCTGAATTTCATCTTTTAATGCTTGTATCGTCTTGGAAATAACGTGCATTAGATACCTTTTAGTTCATTTACTGTGACAATTTGCGCTATTTTTTCCATTAATTGGATGGAAAATTGATGTTCTTCCTGACTCGCCGCCGCACAAATGTCTTCAACAATACATACTTTATAATCACGATCATGAGCATCGCGAGCGGTGCTTTGCACGGCCCAGGAAGTACTGACTCCCCCCAGTATTATTCGTTCAATTTGGTTTGCTCGTAGCGCTGCATCAAGTGCAGTTCCATAAAATGCGCTAACTCTTGGTTTGACCATTACTAAACTATTGCCAATCAGTAATTCAGGATGAAACTCTGTTCCTTTAGAGCCAAGTTTTAGAGCATCCAACACATGAACCTTGCCAAAGATAGGCGAATGCTTTGGTTGTTCCGTATAATGCGCACTAAAACCCACTTTCACCATAATGGTTAACCAATTTTTTAATTTTGCAATTTCAAGAACTTTATTTACCTTTTTAATTATATCACGCTCCTGGGCGTGCGCGGCTGAACGCGCTATCTTGCCTTGTGGATGCATAATATCAATAATATAGTCCAGACCTATAAATGCGGTACGCATTGTATTTACCCCCATCAAATACTCCCGAATATCTTTAAAGAAAGCACATTTTTTTAATTTTTTATCCCATAGAAACACTAAGTGGTCTGATTTTATTTACCTGGATTTTCTTTAAAAACTATTAGCTTCAATTTATAAAACTTTTGTCATTAATGTTTATTCATTGTTTTATATAAAAAATCAATTTTTTTTCATATTGTCCTTCTTGCATAAATCAGACATAATTTCATGAATTATCAATGAATAATGATTAAACTATGGCTAGTGGATATACAAAAAAGTGATCGGGATTTTCCAAAGCAAAACGCCGAGTCATGAACACGCTTATATTTCAAGTAATAATAATTTAGTTCAAGATAATAGAACATATCAATTGAGTAACTCCAGAAAAGAGACAGATTTAGAAGGGACAATTTTTTATGCAATGGAAAGGGATACTGCATTCTTTTTTTAGTTTAGTAATCGTATTGAGCGCATCATCAGCACTGGCTTACGATGAACCAGTTGTGAATCTGGGCTATACCAGTTTTTATGATGGAAGTCCGCCTTCTGGCCCAGGCTTTTATTTCCAGGATTATTTTCAGTACTACACATCGAATCGCTTTAACGACAACAAGGGCAACAAACTCCCTCTGCCTCGTACCGACCTTGATGTTGTTGCGAATATAACCCAGTTTATTTATGTTACAACAAAAAAAATTTTCGGAGCTAATTTAGGTTTTTCTGCGCTTTTACCCTGGGTAGTTAATGATCGCGTAGATGATGGGTTGGGAAATAGTGTATTAAAAGCAGAAAATGGACCAGGTGATTTGTGGATTGGGCCGGCGCTGCAATTTGATCCTATTATGAGAAAAGATGGAAAGGGACCGTTATTTGTTTCGCGTGTCGAACTGGATGTCGTCGCCCCAATAGGACGATACAGCAGCATTAATGCAATTAACTCCAGCAGCCGCTTTTGGTCTTTAAATCCGTATTGGGCTTTTACGTTTTGGATGACTCCTAAATTGTCTACGTCTGCGCGATTGCATTATCTGTGGAATAGTGTCAATCATAGTCCTAATGTTGCCTTTGGACCGAATGTTAACTCCATTCAAGCAGGACAGGCTATTTTTGCAGACATTGCTGTAGGTTATGCAGTAATAGAAAAGTTTACTGTAGGGGTTAATGGCTACTTTTTCAATCAGATTACTGATACCCTGGTTAATGGAGTTGGATTCCCCGGTCGTAAGGAAAGTGTTTGGGCAATTGGTCCGGGTATGGTCTATAGTCTTAGCAAAAACCACTTTATTTTTTTTAACGTATACTCTGAGCAAGATGCCAGAAATCGCCCCCAAGGTACAAATGGAATCCTGCGCTTTGTAGCTCATATCTAATGTGTATTGGTGGGAAAATGACTATTTCGTTCATCCAATCATGCTCAGAAACCGCATCACGTACCAAGGATGGTTTTGCCCATGAAAATTGCTGGTTTAACTAAAACCACAGTACGTGTAATTGGTCTTTATTGATTTTGTTTGATTACTTTATATAATCCACTGTATTCATTCAATTTCCAGGAAGAAATTACATTGAAAGTCGGTATTATTGGTGGTTCCATAGCTGGTTGCGCCCTGGCCTTATTATTAAAAGATCAATTCCAGGTTACAGTTTTTGAGCGAGCAGATGATTTAAAATCGCGCGGAGCAGGTATTACGATTTCGATTGAATTACTGAACGCATTATTAGCCAAAAATCTTATTGATCAAGATACATTATCCCATACATGCACCGCACGCAGTTTTTATTGTCAGGCAGACAATGAACCAGTTTATGGAAAATTGTTATGGCAGCAGGGAATTTCCATGACAAGTCTGCACTGGGATACTTTATTTTCCAATTTAAGAAAAAGAATACCAGACCCAATATACCTTCAAGGTGTTAAGGTTATCGACGTACAACTCAATAATGAAGGGCCTGGTCAAATTACTTTAGAGTCTGGCAAAACACTGCAATTTGATTTAATTGTTTTTGCAGATGGTGTTCAATCTTTAGGGAGGCAGTTGATATCCAATGTGCAACCAGAATATTCAGGTTATGTTGCATGGCGCGGGACCTTGGAATTTGAACGAATACAAAATAAAACTCTTTTCAATGAACAAGGACTTTATTACTGTTTTAATAAAGGACATCTATTAACTTATCCGGTCTATCATCACCAAAAAAATAAATTGAACTGGGTTTTTTATGAAAAAATTGCGCTTGAGGATCTAGAAAATTTGGGCCCAACGTCTTTTATCGACTTTTCTGTAAAAGCAAAAGAACATCTCTATCAATTAGCACATGACAAGTTACCTCAGGCTGTAGCCCAAATAATCCTCGATACTCAATCTCCTTTTATGCAGAAAATTGTTGATGTCTGTGCTCATCGTCTTGTGACTCACGGAGCGCTTTTATTGGGAGATGCCAGCACCGTATTACGCCCCCACGTGGGAAATGGTGCTTCCTTAGCCATTCAGGATGCATTAAGTCTCAGCGAACATCTCTGGAAATACGATGATTTTCAACAAGCAATTAAGGAATGGGAGAAAGACGCTCTTCCTAAACGAGTTGCGATGTATGATTTATCAAAACGAATGGCTGATGCCTTAGTATTACACCCTGTAGAATGGCAAGAAATGAATGAGTCAAAAATGCAGGACTGGTGGGAGCAAATCATTCTTGGAGAAAAGTGGTATACGACTTCCCCCATACAAAAAGAATGTTAAGGTAATATAAAGGTGGAAAATCAAACCTTATAAAACCCTTCAGAATTACTGATATTCCATTGCTTCCACGTTCCTTGATATCCCTTCAAACGCTGTTGAGCAAACTGATAAAAATGAGCAAGGAACAAGACTCTCTGCTCGTAATAAGGAGTAAGGTAAGGCTCTGCTCGATTGACTTCAAACAAATTATAATAAGGAGGTATAGATGCGTGTCGTGCAATAATTTCTTCAAAACTCACTTTATCTGCATTTTTTAACATGTCATAAATCACAAAAAAGCTCGTTGTCCGCCCTTTACCACCTCTGCAATGAATGTGAAACCAAGTATCTTTTGGCGCATTTTTTATTATGGTTAAAAATGCATCGACTTCTGAATCAGACGGTGCACTGTGATCCGTAACGTATAATCGATGATATTCAAAACCTAATTTTGAAACGATGTCCGCCTCATTTTTTATCTTTTTTACCAGGACGCTTTTACCACTAGAAAACTCCTTGGCAGCGAACTGTTGCGAAGAGAGAATTCCACTTATTTTTTTTTGAGTTTTTAATGAACTGAGCCAATTTTCCTGATCTGCAAGACTTTGGGCATTTGTTTTTCCGCGATTTATCCAGTCATATTCACTTACTAATGTAATCGCTCTGCCATTAAGATAGCCATGGCTTTCCTGGCGTAAATCCAACACCAGCACTGGTTTATTCCGTAAATGTCCATGCCTGGCAATATAGTCAGAAATATCTTTCCATCCCTTCTCACTCGGCTCTTCACTACCAGACATGGTCAATTCACTAATACCCAATATATTGCCTTGATACGCATTGGCAATCATAGAGGTATCACGTAACCATTTTAATGGAGAAGATGAACGTTCACTGTCTTGCACAATACAGGGATTATGGATACTCGCATCACATATCCTTGTTTCTGTGTTTGTTTTCGCGAAAGATAATCCCTGAACTAACAATAGAACATTGGAAATAATGGTAATGTGCTTCAAATAGGTCATCCATAACCCCTTAACAAGAAACATAATCCATTCTATGTTAATATTTTTTCCTACTGCAAGACCATTGGGTTAAAATTTATCAGGTTTATTATCAATTAATCTGCTGATGTACCTTTTCGACTCGGCAGGCCACATGAGGACTATCTATCAAGTATTTGCTTGAAGTGCGCGCCACAATAAACATTAATAAAATGAACAACCGCTTGCGCAAAATGAGCATTCCATAAGTTCTGATGCCCTTTATCTGAAAACTCAATCCATTCCTTAGGCTGGTTAGCTTGATTAAACAAAGCTAAACCTTGATTATAAGGTACAACTTCATCCAGCTTCCCATGTAACATTAAGATGGGAACATGAATTTTTTGAATGCGTGATAAAGAATCATACCTGTCAATCATGGGCATTGGTAACCAGGAATAATGAAAGCGAGCCAGGGCCGTTAATGAGGTATATGGCGATTGCAGCACTAAAGCGCACACAGGAAATTCTATAGCCATTTGTGTTGCCACCCCGGTTCCTAATGATTCCCCGTAGAGCACAATATTCTTTCCCTCAATACCCCGTTGTTGTAAAAATTGCATTGCGGCTCGCGCATCCTGATATAATCCTGATTCAGTTGGCTTTCCCGAGTTTCCTCCATACCCACGATATTCAAGTAATAACACGCCAAAACCTTCTGAGAGGAACTGACGAACAAGAGGCATCCGATAACCAATATGCCCTGCATTTCCATGTAAATAGAGAATTACTGGTTTCTTATCCACTGGGGGTTTATACCAAGAACTTAAAGTCAATCCATTCACGACAGGGATTTTAATAATTTGCATGTCTTCAGCTTGAAAATCTTGCAAATTAGGTTTTTCAGAAGATGGAAAATAAATGAAATAACGTTGCCAGAAATATGCCACGGTAGCAATTAAAATAAAAAGAATGAGAACCAGTAACCATTGCTTTTGCATCATTATTTCATCTAGATTTATTGGTTTGATTGTAAAAACGGATAATCCGTATAACCTTTTGCACTCCCCCCGTATAAAGTCGCACGATCTAATTCATTCAATGGCGCATTTTTTCTAAATCGCATGACCAGATCGGGATTGGAAATAAAATATCGCCCAAAAGCCACGAGATCGGCATAGCCACTGTTGACTGCTTCGTCGGCCATTTCCAATGTATAACCATTATTTACCATCCAGGGGCCATTAAATTCTTTGCGTAATGCTTTGAAATCAAAACCATAATACTCGCGTGCACCTTGAGTTTCTCCTTCAATAACATGAACATAAGCCAACTCAAATCGACTCAGTTCTTGTACAAGTGGAAAAAATACAGCCGCAGGTGCAGTATCTGTGACTCCGTTGGCATGACTTACTGGAGCGAGACGGATTCCTGTTCGATGTGCACCAATTTCATCGACAATGGTAGCAGTTACTTCCAGTGCAAAACGTAATCGGTTTGCAATTGAACCACCATATTGATCCGTTCGATGATTTGTCCCATCACACAAGAATTGATGGATGAGATATCCATTGGCTGCATGAATTTCAACGCCATCAAACCCTGCTAAAATAGCATTCCTTGCAGCAATTCGATAATCTTCAATAATGTGGGGAATTTCACTAAGCTTTAATGCACGTGGTACCCCAACTTCGACAAAAGTACCATTTTCAATAAATGTGCGCTGTCCTGATGCCGCAATGGCAGAAGGAGCAACAGGAGCAATCCCTCCGGGCTGCAGAGAAGAATGAGAGATTCGCCCTACATGCCAGAGTTGCAAATAAATAGCCCCTCCCTTCGCGTGAACAGCTTCCGTTACCAGTTTCCATCCAGCAATTTGTTCTGAGGAATAGACTCCGGGAGTCCAGGCATATCCCTTTCCGGTCGGAGAAATTTGGGTTGCCTCAGCGATAATTAAGCCTGCATCCGCACGTTGTGCATAATACTCTGCATTAAGTTCTGAAGGAGTATCAATTCCATGGATTGAACGATTTCTCGTTAGTGGCGCCATGACAATGCGATTTTTTAGCGGAAGACCTCTTAAATTAAAGGGACTAAATAAAATTTCATGGTTCGTAGTCATTTTTGCCTCATGCAGTTGTTTATACTCAAAATTAATTCATTTATTTCTTTTAACTTAATTAAAACATTCTATCTATGTTTCATTCTAGATTATAGGGTAAGATATTGCCGAACAGTGGAACCCTTTACTTTCATAAGGAAATAGAAATGTATCAAAATATTTTAGTTGCGATTGATGATAGTGATACATCAATGCAAGCCTTCCAGGAAGCAATTAAGCTAAGTAAAGTGCATCAGGCAAAATTACGAATTGTGCACGTTACAAATGAATTTTATGCTCCTTATCTTGGAACCGGGGTTGATTATGAGAAGCTGGAGGCTTCATTCAAAGAATATGGTCAACAATTTTTGAATAAGATGCAAACTATAGCACGCCAACAGCATGCCGACTGTGAAACACAGCTTCTTGAAATGAATCCTTCTAACGAGAAAGTTGCTGAAAAAATAATTGAAGCAGCAAAAAATTGGCCTGCTGATTTGATTGTCATCGGAACACATGGCCGTCGAGGCTATCAGCATTTATTGCTTGGTAGTGTCGCAGAAGGTGTTATTCGCAACGCTCCCATGCCGATTCTTCTAATTCGAGGCAAACAGTCCTAAAGAATTCGACTGCAGTGACTTTGTTTTTTAGCGAAGAGTTATCCATCTCCTGGCATGCACCAGAATGGAAATTCTTTCGCTGACTTGGGCTGATATGCGATTGGTTGATTCCTGGAGTATTTCTTTTTTTGCACATAGTATACTCTCATGAGCTTGTTATAATGCAGCCAAAAAATACTTATTGGATTTATTTAATGCAACAACTGATTAATGATTTTCATGAATTGGAGCAGCATTTTTTCTCGCTCATTAGCTTACACTGCCTAAACCATCAAACCATCACTGCGTTTGAAACTGGTGTACTTACAGCAGGACTTAATCCTGCTTTTGTAACTCAAACAGATAAGGAATTTTTAAACGATCTCACACATTGCAGATCCTACTTCACTCAAAAGAATGTACCATGGACAATTGTTATTGCAGAGCAGACACTGATTTTTTCACAACAAAAGCGTCAATTTCTACACGATTATGAATTAACCGATACCGGTATAGGAATGGCATTCAATCTTTTATCGGCTCCACTGCAATCCCTGGATAATCAAGTTGAATTCAGAGTAATGAATGAAGATCTAGATACCTGGGGAGTCCCACTGGTTCATGGTTTTCAATCAACCACAGAAATTAACCAAGTTTATACTCAAAGACACAATGAAGCATTGAACAAGTGTAAAGGAATTTATCATTTATCTGGTTTTTTTGCCGGAGAAGTAGTTGTATCTATGACCTTAACAGTAAAAAAACACCTTGCACGTATCGATGATTTAGCCACAATACCCCACTTTCAAAAACGCGGTTTTGCTAGTGCGATGATGACTTATGCCTTGAGAAAAGCATTGGATTTAAACGTCCAAACCTGTTTTTTAGAAGCGTCCAGCGCAGGCCTAAATCTCTATAAGCGCATTGGTTTTCAACCCCTTTTTACAAATCATTACTATGAAATTAAGAATAATTGCTGCCCCCAAAGCAACGATCCAGATTAATCTATTTATAACAATAAATGACATGGCCTTTCAATTCAAAGGATGTCTTAAAATCTTGGGAGGATTTAGCAAGATTTTTCACCATCCATTGGCTGGCATCGTTACTTGGATAGCGCAATGTGAAATTTTTTCTTAGCATTGGAACCAACTCCAATTGCGCCAACTGTAAATGAGGATCAAAAGTAAAAAAATACATCAACGACAAATCACTTTTGAACTCTTCCCAGCCTCTTATGCCCTCATAATCATTAATCAAATCGCCACAACCATAAAAAATTAAACCTTGATGGTACCATTCAATACCCATGGGATGATGTGATGAGTGGCCATGAATCACGTTAACACCTGCCTCATCAATAAGTCTATGAGCAAATTGCTGATGTTGGGCTGGGATCTCATACCCCCAATTACCCCCCCAATGAATGCTGACAATGCATAAATCGTCTGTTTTTCTATAATTCTCAATTACGTTCTTTATTTGCTTGATGGAGTCTTCTTCCAGATCCGATAGCAACCATACTCCTGGTTGTTCCTGAGTAGCGCCCCACTCTTTGAAAATACCACTGGAACCAACTCCCATAGAGAACACGAGAATTCTCCCCTTGAAACCTGGAATAAAATGAATTGCTGGTGCAGTCGCTTTGTGAATGTTATTTCCAGCACCAGTATAACCTATTCGTGCCTTGTCCAGAGTCAATAGTGTTTCTAAAAGGCCTTCTCTTCCCCAATCCAATACATGATTATTTGCCAAGGCACAAACATCAATATGTGCCGAAGTAATAGCATCTATATTCTCAGGATGCATGCGATAATTGATCCCCTTGGATGGCCATGGAGTATTGCTGCAGGTAATGCTGGTTTCCAAATTAATTAAACGAAAATCTGGTTTCCTTATTTTTAACTCATTTAAGCCATCCCCCCAGACATACGCTCCTTTGTTGCCAAGAGGAATCGCACCATTGGCCCTTTCAGCAAGCGAAACATAATCACGAGCATCTTTGACATAAGATTCATAGAGTTGTGGTTCACAAGGATGCGTTAAAATTTGATCCACTCCTCTCCCGGTCATGACATCACCACATAAAAAAATCTGGAATGGGGGTAAAGCTGGCGACATGATGAGTTATCCTTTAGTATCGAGTGATAAAATCAGCTCATTTTTTCTACTAATAAAATAATAGTCCTAAATTGAGAGCGTAGTGGCAAACAACAACGACATTTTTTTCTGGAATTTGATGATGTTTTGTATTCGTTCTCTATGTTAATTCAAAGTCGATTTTTTGGCGGGATGTTGCGTCCCCTCCAATAGCTCTGAATCAGATACCTCACCTTTTCTTATTGTCATCTAAATGGATTATGCATCTTGAACCTAAGATTTATTGATTTGCGAGTTAAAAATTGAGTTACAATTGATCAACTTCGCCTCATGTCATGACATCACTACATAAAAAATATGGAATTAGGCTAATACTGATGACATGATCATTCATCCTTTGGTATATACTGTATAAAACCAGTTCGTTTTTCTACTAAGTAAGATAAAAATCTTAAATCAGGGGGAGTGGTGGAAAATAAACAATGGCAGTTTTCGCTCTGGTATATTTTGATGTTTTTCTGGATTATCCTCTTATTCCAGAACTTTTTTTTCGCATCACATCCTGTAGATATTGCCTATAGCGATTTTATAAAACTTTTAAAAGCAGATAAGTTAGATAACGTCTTACTATCCGAGGACTACATTACCGCAAACTTAAAACCCGATGGTTTAACAGAATTACTCCCAGAAGATAAACTCAAAGAAATAAAAGAATATGGTGGCAAAGAACCCCAAATCTCTACGGTTCGCATTAATGATCCCTCTCTTGTATCCGTTCTGGAAGCAGCAAAAGTAAAATTTAATGGACAAGCCGAAAACAAATGGTTAACTATGGTACTGTCTTGGATTATTCCTGCATTGCTTTTTTTTGCTTTGTGGAGTTTTTTGATAAGGCGCATGGGTTCAGCTGCTGGCGGAGTTCTGGATGTTGGGAAAAGTAAAGCTAAAATATACATGGAAAAAGAAACACATGTATCATTTCAAGATGTTGCTGGAGTAGATGAAGCAAAAGCCGAGCTTATGGAAGTAGTCGAGTTCCTTAAGAATCCGCAGCATTATACTCGTATCGGAGCCCATATACCTAAAGGAGTACTTTTAGTTGGTCCTCCTGGAACTGGTAAAACATTACTCGCGCGAGCTGTGGCAGGTGAAGCAGGAGTGCCATTTTTTTCAATTAATGGTTCAGAATTCGTAGAGATGTTTGTTGGTGTTGGTGCCGCGCGCGTACGAGATCTCTTTATCCATGCCCGAGAAACAGCTCCGGCAATCATTTTTATTGATGAGCTTGATGCGTTGGGGAGAGCTCGTGGTGCATATCCCCTTGGCGGTGGACATGATGAAAAGGAACAGACGTTAAATCAGTTACTCTCAGAAATGGATGGCTTCGACCCCAGCGAAGGATTAATCTTGCTCGCCGCGACGAATCGACCGGAAATTCTTGATCCGGCATTATTGCGTGCTGGACGTTTTGATCGCCATGTACTCGTCGATCGACCTGATAAAAAAGGTCGAATAGACATTCTAAATGTTCATCTGAAAAAAATAAAAAAAGCCTCCGATGTTGATCCCGAAAAAATTGCGGCCTTAACGCCAGGTTTTTCTGGTGCAGATTTGGCAAATCTAGTCAACGAGGCTGCTCTGCTTGCCACGCGTCATGATGCTGACTCTGTAAGCATGGATGACTTCACCAACGCTGTTGAACGAATCGTAGCAGGTTTGGAGAAAAAAAATCGCTTACTCAACCCTGAAGAACGAAAAGCAGTGGCTTATCACGAAATGGGTCACACTTTGATCGCCCTTTCTTTACCTAATGTAGACCAGGTACACAAAGTTTCTATTATTCCACGCGGTATAGGGAGTTTGGGATATACCATTCAACGACCTACTGAAGACCGTTATCTGATGACTGAGCAAGAATTAAAAAATAAAATGATGGTCTTGCTCGGAGGCAGAGCAGCAGAATTTGTTGTATTTGGTCGATTTTCAACGGGAGCAGCCGATGATCTTGCCAAGGCAACAGATATTGCACGAAGTATGGTCATGCGTTACGGTATGGATAAGGAACTCGGACCTGTAACCTACCAGAAAGAACATTCACCGTTCCTGGAATCTCCAATGACATATCACGATCGTGAATTTAGTGAAGAAACCGCTTGTGAGATTGATACAGCAGTCCGCAAAATTATCCAAAATGTATTTGATGATGCCGTAGATATTATAAAAAAACATATTAAAATATTAGATAAAGGCGCAACTTTATTATTGAAAAAAGAAACCCTGAATGAAGAAGATTTAGCCACATTACATATCAAATAATAATCTTGGGTACTGCGCTGCATGTAGGTTACATAACTGACAATATATCGTTTTGTTTCATTGATTCGTCACAATATGCTTTTGACTTAATGGTTGTAAAGCGCTCGTTTTATCAAAATGAATTAATCCATCGAACTGATAAGGAAGTCGCGTAAAAAAGTAATGGCTAAAGCGTTCAGTATCTGGAAGATAAACCACGCCTATAGCCCGCTGCAAGCGAGGAATATTTAAATAATGTTCCAATTTCTCATTATTAAGTAAGTTTAAGAAAAAATTCTTGTATTTTAACTGATGAAAGAGTTCTTCATAGCTTCCTGGCAAACCAGGTCTTACTTGCTTTTTCTCTCCAGGTCGTCCCCAATCAGATGCAGCCATAACAGTGCCCTCATAAGTTGAGAAGCCAAGGGAATAAGCATGTATACCATATTGCTCGCGTACCAGCTGGCCTAGATTAAATTCATCACGCTCACCCATTTCAGTCGCACGCGAATCCCCTACATGCGAGTTATGCGCCCAAATAATGATTTTGGCCGGCCTATTGAATCGTGTTTCCAAATGATCAGCCAAGACATTAAGCGTTTCTGCCATATGAGTATCTCGGATATTCCATGTAGAAACCCTACCTTCCAGCATAGAGCGATAATAATTTTCTGCATTTTTTACCAATCGGGCATTTTGAGTTGCAAAAAAATATTCATCTTCAACGGCAATTCCATCACGATGCAGGTATTCAAACGCACGGTGTTGCAATTCAACTAATTGAGCCACAGCTTCATTAATACAGGATTTTTTAATTCCGGCGCTAATTAGATAGCCGTACATTTGGGGATCTTGATTAAGATGATCAAAACACGCATAACGCTGTTTGGCACGAAGTGCCGCCTCAGGATCGATTTTATTCAGAAAATCAATTACTGCTTGCATGGATGAATTTAAACTATATAAATCAAGACCATAAAATCCAACTTTTTTTGCTGCAGGCAAACTGTCGTTATACAGACGTAACCAATTAAGAAATGGAGGAAGTGTCGTATTACGCCACATCCAGGTTGGAAATCGCTCAAAAGCATCCAAAGATTGCTCACTATGAGCTATAGTTCCTTCTCCCTGTAAATAACGATGAACACGATAAGCATCAGGCCAATCCCCTTCAATTGCAATTGCCATAAATCCGCGCTCTTTAATAAGATGCTGGGATATTTTAATACGGGTCTGATAAAATTCATGCGTTCCATGGGATGCTTCGCCAATCATTACAAAACGAGCATCTCCTATTTGCTCAAGCACCGCATCATAATCTTCATCCTGAGCGCCCAAAGGAACAATAGTATTATTCAGTTCATCGACTAGTTTATGCAAAGCATCCTTATTCATAAAAGCCTCCTCAGACACAAACATTATCGAGTACAATATTGGTCAAACCATTTTTTGGCTAAGTTTGAAACCTCCTGTAATGTTCCAGGCTCCTCAAACAAATGAGTTGCCCCTGGCACCAGTTCCAATTGTATGATGCAGCTCATTTGGGACATCGCTTGCTGATTAAGCCCAATAACTACATCATCATCTCCACCAACAATAAGTAACGTAGGACTCTTGACTTTAGGTAAATAGTTTCCGGCTAAATCGGGTCTACCACCACGTGATACAATCGCTTGGACAAAATTAGGCGCCTGTGCAGCTGCTACAAGTGCCGCGCCTCCTCCTGTGCTCGCTCCAAACAAACCAATTGGAAAATGATAGGCTGAAAATTCTTTGGTACACCATTGAATTACATCAAGAAGTCGAGATGCTAATAGATGAATATCAAAACGAAACTCACGAGTAACATTATCAATGACATCTTCCTGTGAGGTAAGCAGATCAAAAAGCAACGTCGCATATTTTCCTTCATTCAGGGTACTTGCCACATATTGGTTGCGACTACTGAATCGACTGCTGCCACTTCCATGCACAAAAATCACCATGCCTTTCGCTTCCTCAGGGATAAATAAAAAACCATTGAGGTAAACATTTTTACTGGGAATAGTTACTGGATGTTGGATGTCTGCGGTATAAGCGTTCATGGGAGTTTCCTTTTCCTGAACCGATTATTATTCCAAGTATAGACTTATTATTGAAGTGCGACATTAATACTTAGCTTATTCTGATAACAGGAGTTATTGCATAGTAAAAAAAGAGCCTATATGATTAAGTTGCCTTAGAATCATATCAATTTGATGTGATAATAGCGCTCTTGCATCACAGGAGATTTTGCCTTAGTACGAGGCATTTTTGTTTCGAGGCGCGTAATTTACATGAAGTAAATGAACACCGCACCAACAGAGATAATGCATCAATAAACGAAAAAATGCATATGCAAGGGCTCTGATGAATAACTTAGGGATAAGGAATTATAATGGGCAAAAATAATAAGCAGGCAATTTTATTTGCCGGGAAAAACAATTTTGATATTCCTACAGGATTCGTTGCTCAAAGAAGGGCTGAATTAATTGCTGCCAGAGAACAATCCAGATTAAGATCAATGATATTCGTTGATACGAATAATACTCATACGAAACCACTGACTCATCTTACCAAATCAAGGCCCCAAATAGAGCATAAAAAACCTTCACGCACTCGGCGCAAACCCAATGCATCATCGCACGATTTTTTTAAAAAAAATGAGCAACTAACAGCTGGCACAACAGATATAAACTTAGCTGTAGACTGGCTTAAAGAGTTGAAAAATACAATATCGGATGCATGGATTGCCTATAATAATTATTATAAGCTGGGTATCAACACCCGCCAACCTAATGGATGGTTTAGTTGGTGGCGCCATACCGACGATGGGCAAAAAAGAGCAGAGAAAATCAACGATGAAGCAAAGGCAAGCGATAATGCTGATAAGATTATGCAGCAAATGGAACGATTTTTCGAAGATCCTTCCACTCGCTATGAAAATCACTCTTTTGCCTCTTATTTATTGGAACAATTCAATCGTCTATTAGAACGCTATGAAGGTAAACCACGGCCAGGAATAATTTATAATAAGAACTATTGGCAAACAATTGCCGAACAATTGCACCTGTTAATGGCCAACGAAGAATATAACCATAGCTCAGAAGCACCAGTTTTGTGATTCTCAGTTTAAAAATAAGGGCTATTATTCATGCATAATCGGAATCCCTGGGCTATAAATTCCCCCATTGATACTTTTTTCTTTGATTGCGATGGTACCCTCTCCCTTATTGAGGGCATTAATGTATTAGCAACGACAAACGGAGTCGCAGAGCAAGTACATCAGATTACTGCACGATGTATGGGCAAAACCGGCATGACTCCCAGTGATTATCGCCAGCGATTGGATTATGTACAACCCACTCGAAAACAAATAGAAGAGTTATCGGAGTGCTACAGACAACATATTGCTCCTGGAGCAGCGGAACTCATTCAGCTATTACAAGGTTTGAATAAAAAAATCTATATCATTTCTGCTGGGATTAAACTGGCAGTAGTTCAGTTTGCTCAGACTTTAGGAATTCCTGCGAGTAATGTTCTCGCAGTAGAAGTGTATTTTGATGAGCAAGGGAACTATCAAGGATTTGATGAACAAAGTAATATGACCCAAGGCAATGGGAAAACGATAGAAATTGCCTCGGTACTCAAACCCGATGAGCGCTCTTTATTGGTAGGTGATGGAGTAAGTGACTGGGAGGCTCGAGAAATAGTAACACGCTTTATTGGCTTTGCTGGCCTCAATCCCAAGGAATGGGTGAAAAATCACTCTGATTTTTATATCAGAAACGCAAGCTTTTACCCAATAATCCCTTTAGGGCTAACTCAGAATGAGTTGAAAAAATTACCTTCACAATATTATGCTTATTATGAACAGGGGCTTACTGAAATTGATAACTCTGATGTTCTGATCAAGGGAGATGACCATGTTTATCATTCAAGTTCTTGATAATATATCACCACAGGGCTTGAGTTTGTTTCATCCTGACATTTATCAATTAGGTCTTAACCCAGTTGATCCCGATGTCATTCTAGTACGTTCCCATAAATTACATGATCATCCATTTTCAAAAAGCTTAAAAGCGGTAGCACGAGCCGGAACCGGTACTGATAATATCCCTGTTGAAGTACTTACACAGATGGGTATCCCGGTATTTTATGCTCCCGGAGCAAATGCCAATGCAGTAAAAGAATTGGTGATGGCAGCCATGATAATGGGTTATAGACATTTAGACGATACCCGCTCATTTATTACTGAACTGTCAAAAGAGGATAATCAATTATTCAACCGAGAAATCGAAACTAAAAAAAAGAAATTTATTGGCCACGAAATTTCAGGTAAAACATTGGGGGTTATAGGTTTAGGTAACATAGGCGTTAAAGTAGCGAATGCCGGGCTGGCTTTAGGAATGAAGGTATTGGGTTTTGATACGAATATGACTTTGACTAATGCTCTGGCATTGATGCCTGGAGTTGAAAAAGTTATGGAAATGAATGAGTTACTTGCTCACGCAGATATTATTACCCTACATATCCCCTTAAACGCAGCAACCACTCATTTAATTAATGAAGAAAATATTACCTTGGTAAAACCCCATACCCTTTTACTTAATTTTTCCCGTGAACAAATAGTAAGTGAAGCTGCGATTTTGCAACAATTAAATAATCAACAGATCATGGGATATATCACAGATTTTCCCACAATTAATCTGGCTGGTCATCCCAATGTTTTGTCCTTTCCCCATTTGGGAGCAAGTACTCAGGAAGCTGAACAAAGTGCTGCAGAAATGGTCATTCGTAATATTTGTAATTATTTAGAACATGGCATCATCGAATATTCTGTTAATTTTCCTAATATATCGCTCTCGGCAACTCAAGTACCAAATTGTTACCGTATATTAGTTATCAACAAAAATGCTCCAGGAGCTATGGGTAAAATCACTCAAAATATATCAAAACTAAAATACAACATTGAACAAATGGAAAATAAATCACGTGGGGCAATCGCTGTGAACCTGATTGATATATCCGGACCTAAAGAATCGTTAACCCAACTTTGTGAGCAATTAAAACACATTCCCAGTTTAATGGATGTACGATTGGTTTCTAACGCCCATAAAAAATAAAATAAGCTTGTTTTTTGAAAAACCAGTTTTTCTTTACTACACTCTTATATGTTGTTCCCTTATTAAGATCGTTTTCATTTTATAAGGATTGCTGTGCATAATATTGAGTTACTCGCCATTCGTGATCATAAAACAAATGGCATGGCGGTTTGTTTAAAACCCAAAATTCCTTACATTATTACCCCATCTCTGGTACATGAGATTCGTAAGTTACAAAATAAAATAGCAGAACAGTACTATGCAAAACCATGGGATGGAGTTTACTACCTGCTTTGGTATTTACATTCTGATACAACACCATGGAAAGGACTAGACTTTCATTTTATTCACGAAGCATTACTAAATCATCATGAACATCAAATAGAAATCTACATTGAAAGTGTATTTGAATTGCTTTTTATTAATTATGTAGGCTTGGGCCTCCCCTTAATTAACTGCTCTTTTATAAACAGAAAACTAAGCGGCATTTCGCAAGATTTCTTTTATTTAAATCGAGTAAACTTCATAAAACGATATAAAGAGTTGAATTGCTCGTGCTCTAATAAACTGCCTTTTAGTAAATTGAATTTTAATCCTGAAATAAAGAAAGCGTCACTTCCCTTAAAGATTTATACTCGTAATAATTTTTATGCTTTTGATGCGTTTAATCTGAATTCAATGAAAAAAATTCTTCACTCACATCGATATTTACCAATACCACAGCCCCAACAAAATGAAATAAGACTCACTTTCAATCAAATAAGCCAGCAGACAATCGCACGAATTTACCAATTAGCCTCAGAGAACATCAATTTAATCGAACGTTTCTCCGTGCTCCAGTCAATAGCTAGCCGAAAATAACCGGAAATACAGTTTATACAATAAAAATAAATGGCAAGTACTCACATTTTAAATGCATTGGGATATAATATGTAAAAAAATTACACACCCAGGGTAAATCAATGTTCGGCCTGAACGAAAAAGTAGGAAAATCTTTTTTTAAAACAGCAAATCCAGGTGAACTCTTCGTTACCAGTCGTTTTTTCACCTTACAGGGTGAAGGGCCTTTTCGTGGACATCCTGCCTATTTTATTCGTCTGGCCAAATGTAATTTAGCATGTTCATTTTGTGATACTTACTTTGACGTTGGTGAATGGAGAAGTTTTTCCTCTTTATTGGAGGAAGCAGATACCCTAATTGGTGCTTTTTTTCAGAATCGGAGTCTCCCTACGCCTTCCTGGGCCCAGGGGCGGGCAAAAAAAATAATTTTAGTCATTACTGGTGGAGAACCCTCACTACAACAAAATTTATCTGCCTTTTTAGAGGCTGCTCAACCGTATTTCCAACAGACCCAAATTGAATCGAATGGTATTGCTATTTTATCGGACCTTCCTAAAAGCACGATATTAGTAGTTAGTCCCAAATGCCTGGAAAAAAATGGAAAAACGATTCGATACTTGGAACCCAATGCAAAAATGCTGGAGCGAGCTGATTATTTGAAGTTTGTCATGTCAGCCCCTGAAGAGGGTCAATACAAACCTTATAGCGAAATACCAGCATGGGCACATGAATGGGCTGAAAAAACAAAGAAACAAGTGTTTGTGAGTCCCATGAATAGATACCAAAAAGAACCGCAACGTGTTCGCGCCATTCGTGATAAAGGACAGGACCTGACTTTGGCAGAACGTTCTGAAATCAATGAAGTGGTCAGCTTTTGGGAGCCAGGTCTTTTAGATCTGGAAAAAAATCAACGTAATCACGAATATGCAGCAGAATATTGTATGAAATATGGATTTATTCTTAATTTACAAATCCATCTTTTTGCAAGCTTACCTTGAGTAAGTTAATGAACCTTATGTCTTGCTTCATCCCATGTCTTGTTGCTGGGCGCTAAGATCACACTACTCTAAAAGACAGCTTACTATTATAGCTCTCTACGTATTGCGCTTTAGGCCTGAGAGATGGTCACAAAAAAGGCCCTCTTTCAGGGATAAACCGCGGGACGTAGGATAAGATAAATAACTTAATAGAATATGGCGAAACCTATAAGTTTTCTATAAAAGTGTAAATATACTCGAGTTTCGCTGCGTTGCACCCAGCTTCAATTCATAGCCAATCATTAATCAGAACAGACCATGTCATGACCACAACATGTTGGTGATTTAATTTTCCCACATCCATTAGGACATTTGGCTACTTGAACCGTACCGTCGTTCGTTTTTACAACATCACTAACCAATGGTGAATTGCATTTGCTGCACGTTAAGTTTTTCACACCCATTCCACATTTATGACATTTGTATTCCATTAGAATTCCTCCCTGATAAAAAGTTTCTATCAATATAGACACAAATTATGAACTTGTATTCCTGAGGTTTACCCTAATGCAGTTGCGACACGAAATGCCTCATCAATATGGTTTTCATCAAATACCTGAACACCGTGTTCCATTAATAATGCGGCAGTAACACCTGCACCTTTTATTAATGTGCGAGTAAAAGTTCCATCATAAATCTCGCCTGCCCCACAAGAAGGGCTTCTGGCCTTCAAAATAGCAACACGTATGTGATATTTTTTTACAAGCTCAAGTGCTTTCTGTGCCCCTTGAAGAAAAAAACCAGTTACATCCTGATTGCTATTTGTTTTGACTAAAGCATTGTTCTTTAATACATCAGCGCCCGATTTTTTATTCTGAATCTCCGCAGGAGATCTTGGTGTAGGTAGTCCACCAGCCATTTCCGGACAAATGGTAATTATTTTTCCTTCCTTAAACCATTGCTGAAGAAGTGGATGGTTTTGTAAACAATCGCCCCCATCATAACGAACTTTTTGGCCAAGAAGACAAGCGCTCATAAGTATTTTAGGCATAAAAATTTTTGGTTTAATAAATCACATCGATAACGAAACTATAGTTTATAGCACGTGTTGAAACAAGGCTGTTTTAAAGCACAACTCGTCGCAATCTGAGTGCATTAATAATCACCGAAACAGAACTTAATGCCATTGCAGTTGCAGCGATAATAGGATTTAGCAGCAATCCGGTTACTGGGTACAACACCCCTGCTGCCAAGGGAACTCCTAATCCGTTATAAATAAACGCAAAAAATAAATTCTGGCGTATGTTGCTCATTGTTGCACGAGACAGATGGTGGGCTTTAACGATTCCATTCAAATCACCATGAAGTAAAGTAATACCAGCACTTTCAATCGCTACATCAGTACCTGTACCCATCGCGATACCAATATCCGCTATTGCCAAAGCTGGAGCATCATTCACCCCATCCCCTGCCATTGCGACAATAAAACCTTTCTCTTTGAGTTCAGTAACTACGCGACGCTTATCCTCAGGCATAATTTCAGCAATCACATTATTGATGCCCAACCGACTCGCTACTGCCTCTGCGGTTTTTTGACTGTCTCCAGTGAGCATATAGACCTCAATCCCATTTTTTTGCAACTCAAGTATGGCATCAGGTGTGCTCGATTTAATGGGATCCTCAACTGCCAGAATCGCCACAGTTTCACCTGCAACAGCCAGAAACATCACGGTTGCTCCTTCGGCACGTAACTCATCTGCACTCTCAATAAGTGAAGTATTATTTGTCCCATATTCTCGCATCAATTGCAGGTTCCCAAGTGCAATTTTTAAACCATCGATTGTGCCAATTACTCCTTTACCCGAAACTGCTTCAAAATCTGATACTGCGGCAAGTGATAATTGCTTCTCTTTTGCTGCTGTCATGATTGCATTGGCAAGAGGATGTTCACTTTGATGTTCCAGTGCCGCCGCTAGAGCGAGTATTTCATCAGCTTCAAACTCATTTTCTGTGATAATTTGGGTTAATTCAGGGTGTCCAAGCGTCAGAGTACCCGTTTTATCAACAACCAGAATTTTAACTTGCTCCATTTGTTCTAACGCCACCGCATTTTTAACTAATACACCATTCTGCGCCCCTTTGCCGACACCAACCATAATGGACATAGGTGTGGCTAATCCTAGAGCACAAGGACAAGCAATAATCAGCACCGAAACTGCTGCAAGTACACCATAGCTGAAAGAAGGCTGCGGGCCCAGGAAGAACCAAGCGATGAACGCAACTACAGCAATCAAAATGACTGCGGGCACAAACCAAGCTGAAACAGTATCAGCCAACCGTTGAATAGGAGCACGACTGCGTTGCGCTTCACTTACCATGTGTACAATGTGAGATAGCATCGTATCGCTGCCAACATGCTCTGCTTTCATTATAAAACTGCCATTTTGGTTTATTGTGGCTCCAATCACTCTTGAGCCCACATTTTTACTGATTGGCATCGATTCCCCAGTTACCATAGATTCATCTACAGTACTATGTCCTTCAAGCACTTCACCATCTACAGGGATTTTTTCACCAGGTCGAACATGAAGCTTGTCCCCAACCTGGACTTGATCCAAGCTTACTTTCTCCTCGTTACCTTTTGGATCAATTCGGCGCGCACTTTCGGGAACCAGGTTCAATAAGGCACGAATAGCCCCCCCAGTTTGTTCTCGAGCTTTTAATTCCAGAACTTGTCCGAGCAAAACCAAAGTGGTGATCACTGCGGCTGCTTCAAAATAAACGTTAATTATTCCTTGATTACGTAATGCAGCAGGAAATAAACCAGGGAATACTAAAGCAATAGTGCTGTAAACCCATGCAACACCTATACCCATAGCAATAAGGGTGAACATGTTCAGTTGGCGTGTTTTCAGTGAAATCAAAGCACGCTGGATAAAAGGAAAACCACACCATAAAACTACAGGGGTTGCTAATACAAACTGAATCCAGGCAGAACTATTTGCCGAGATAAAATCATGGAATACATGTCCCCCCATTTCTAATACAAATACCGGTATACTCAGAATAAGTGCGAACCAAAACCGATGCTTCATGCTTTTGTATTCTGGATTTTCTTGTTCTGCGGAAACACCTTCTGGTTCTAAGGCCATGCCACAAATGGGACAACTTCCTGGCGCTGATTGACGAATTTCTGGATGCATAGGACAAGTGTACATTCCGGTCACAGTCCGATAACTATCCGGATAACTTAGTTCTGATGTTTTTTTTTGATGATGTGCGAGATCACAATGTCCATGTTGCATAATTGACTTATCCCTATTTTTTGTTAGGTAAAACTCAATACATCACTTCAATTAATCATGTTTTTTTAGCCAATTTTTCTTCCGTTTGCTGAACAATCTCCTCTAAAAAAAGATCAATAGAGGTTTTCTTGGGGTTCGCTAATTTTTCATACTGTACTGAACCCTCAACAAACTGACATATTCTATCAAAATTCCCTTTCTTCGCTTGAAAAGCGAAAGGTCCTAAAATTTTATCAGCATTTTCGTTGATAGATACCCCATAAATATTAACAAGATTATCTAAAATTTCCTTGTAAGTGATTTTATAGAATTGGCATGGACCAGTTAATGGAGCTGGAACGTTAGGGTCCATCAAATAGACATAATCCGTTTCTTTTCCTCGCTCTGCCCCAACGATTAAAAGCGAATGGCTGCCTTCAATTGTTGTTTGAGGGCCTTGTTTCTTAGTATGAATTTGATATTTATCAGTACTGCTCTCAATGGTACATGATCCAGGAACAAATACGACACAAGGTTCTGTATAAATTACCATAGGACCGTACTCTTGAAGTATCTCCATAAGTCCATCAATCGGTTTTGAAGGATCCCACTCTGAACCCTCTAATTGATAGCAGGATGCAGCCAAATAAACCACTGCCTGATGGCAGAAAGGAGCCATGAGCTCGGGGTTATCTTGAGTTAAGTATAGATTCTCAGCATAATTTTCATGAGATCCTACCACTGATTTAACACATAATTTTAAATAATTTTGCATTGCAATTTTGGCATCAAAACCCGTTATATTTTGCAAACGATCAAGCGTTTTTTCTGCTAATGCGACACAATCAACGTATTCCTTTTTATTGAGGTATTCTTCAAAATCACCATATTGCTTATTCTTTTTGATATAATCGTTACAAAATTCAATATAGGTCTCTATCTGTTGTTTCAGTTTAGAGGTATCGGTAGATAGGAGCTTAAGGCTCTCCATGTCCTCTTCCAACTTTTTAATGAAGTTTTTTATCACCTCTTGGGTAATATTCTTATCTGTTTGTTCTGCAATAAAGTCATCAACTTCTTCTGATAACAATTTGACAGTATTTTTATCGAGTTCAATTTTATTTAATCCCCGACGATAATCTGAGAAAACTAACTCAATAAATCGTTCTTTTCGATGCTCTGGATCTCTATCATTTTTCCCAAAACGAAAGCGCAACGGATTTAGTGCATAGAGTGCACAAGTACCTCCTTTTTGAGCCGGTTGATTTCTAATTATATCAGGCTCACCTACATAGCGTTTACCGCGAGGAACATCAAGCAATAAAGTATCGGCTGTTTTGATAAGAAAATTAGGCATAATAATGAACTCAACAAAGATGTTATGTATAATTATTATACAGGTTGCCTATATTAATTTCCACTGCTGTATCATCGAATTAAATCGTCAACTGTGTACCCATCACTTTCTACTACCTTAGCAATCACCTGATTAAATTCATGAGCAATTAACTCTTTACATTGAGTCGTTATGGGCCCGTTAAGCGAAATTAAGTACTCACCTTCCTGATTTTTTGAGAATAAAACCCATAAAGACCGATTACTTACAGGGCGATCCTCACTTCCAAAATGGTTCGCATACCGATATTTAAGATGCGTCTGCCCCAGTTCTGGGACTGCTTTGCTGAAAAATGAAGGGGTAACATTCACCAAGACTCTTAATCGCGCTGGTTTTTGCAAAGCTATATTTAAATTAAATAATTTATTAACTGTTCTTTTAAGTGAGGTATTAAAACCAATTACTTCGGCCCAACTTAAATACTTAAGATAGAAATCAACAACCATCGAATGAAGTTTACTTTTCTTAAATCGGTTGGTTAGCCAGAGTTTGTTCCACCTATAAAATAAATAATGGCTTATTGTTAATCCAGAATCTTTAAACTCACTGTTTTTAATCACGTGCGAGCATTTTTGATACGATGCAGTTTTTAACTGTTGTTCATCAATCGATTTAATAAAATCAATGAAGGTATATTGATCGTCTGCTGCGATATTTAATCGTTTATATTCTGAAAACAAACCGACAACAGAATTATATTGAGTGCCTTCCCTGCCACTATGAATCTGGATAAATGGAATTTTCTTTTGCCGACTTAACTTGTAAAAAACAAGATGGCATGCAGCAATTAATCCCGTGCTGACATTCATATTTTTAGTTCTATGCCACTCTATAAATTGTTCTGCCTGATGCGAATCGATAGGATAATGGAATAAATACTTTTTCTGGCTGCTTATAGGCATAAAGTATTTATGTCCAAGATAGAGCATTTTGAACCCTTTATTATAATTCTGCCAAAAACTAATTTTATGTTTTAAATTCGTCTCATAAAGATGATTATTCTTTTTGACGAAATTAAGAAACAACTCCTTTTCTGGTTCCAGAATCAACGTTTTTCCTTGCGCCAGCATTTCATAGTATTTTTTAAATTGACTCAATACGAGATCACATGAGGGACCATCAACGATGATATGAGGGATGACCATATGTAATTCATGCAGATCACTATTTATCTTATAAAGAAATACTCGAATCAGAGGTTGATGGGTTAGCGGAATATCACTCCTCATATTATTTTGGAATTCTTGATCGAGTAACGTATCCTCATTGTCTAGAGAGATGTCTTTATAGATTAATTCAAATTGTCCTTTTTTCTTTAACACCTGGATTGGCACTTCAGTATTGAAGTTCAACCAAAAAGCACTATTTTGTCTCACAACAGCATCAAATGCTTGAGCGACATAATCCTTATTCAGCTTGCCTTGGATCTGTAATTGAGTTCCAACATTATAAGAATAGCCTTGCCTGTTAAGTACCCAAAAAACGTATTGAAAATCACATAAAGCGACTTCTTCGTCAACGATGTTTATAGCGGTATGGTGTGCTGCTTTATTATCAAAGCTAAATAAATTTTGTAATTCATCCGCAATATTCTTGGCTATCTTGCTAATACTTGGCTCATTAATAAAGTATTCTATTGATAAGTTCAGAGTTGGAATTTGCAATTTGTCATGAATACGATTGCGAATTTCGATGGCCATTAGCGAATCCAAACCTAATGAGAACAAACCATCATCCACTTCAACCTGTTCTATATCGTCTAACCCTAAAACATCCACCGTAATTTCGCGCAAAACTTGACTCAGTATGGCAATCGACTCTTCCTTAGTATGTTGGCGAAGAGAATTTAAGAAATGCTGATCGGCCGGCTGAGTATGCTTCACAAGCTCAACCAACCATGGCTGTTTCGGTGAATATTTGAAATAAATGTCCCAGTGGACAGGACATACAGCAATTTGCGCCAGTTGAGCGCTTAATAAAACATCAAGAACATCGATACAGTCCTTATCCATCAGATTAAAGCCACGTTGCTGGATTGCCTGACTCAGATTTGCAGTCATTCCCGTTGCATGAAAAGGCCCCCAATTAATCGAGAGTGCGGGTAAGCCTTGTTGTTGTCTTAAATGAGCCAATCCATCCAAAAACCCATTAGCCGCCACATAATTTGCCTGTCCCCTGGAACCTAATACAGAGGCTAAGGATGAAAACAAAACAAATAGATCCAATGGAATATCTTTAGTTAACTGATGCAAAATCAAGGCACTATCCATTTTCGCACTTAATACATTTTGCATCTCATCGTCACTTAAATTAACCAATAAGCCATCTTGCACCATACCAGCTAGATGAAATATGCCTTGTAGTGGCTTGGAACTCTGTTCAATCTCAGTAATGATCTGTTCCATTTGCTGATAATTACTGGCATCAGCCTGATGATGTTTTATAAATACTTGTTTTTTGCGGGCACGCTCGATCAGCGTTTTGGTGTCCTCGGAACATTCAGATCGGCTGGTAATGGCAAGGTAACGCGCCCCTCTACGGATGAGGTACTCAATTAAGGTTTTTGCCAAGCCTCCTGTCCCACCCGTGATCAGATAGGTTGCATCACTTTTAAATAACAACTCTTGTTGTACAAGATTTGTAGCAATTTGTACTCTCTTCAATCTGGGAATATAACATGTATCTCGGATTGCAAACTGATTTTCAACGCTGTTGGTAGCTAATAGATACTTTAATATCTCTGGCAAGGTACTCTTTGCATCCAAGTCGATTGAATAATTTTTAACAAGCTCAAGTTCGTTAGTAAAGGTTTTCCAAAAAGCACATGCCATAGTATGGTAAGGATTTACCTTATCTGTATCATGAATCGCATATGCATTTTCTGTAACCAATATAAAGCGATGAGGTCGCGACTTAAACATTTTCTGACAACAATGAAATAGATCATTGAATTGGCTTTGATTGTATAAGAACACTATGTTTTTATTCTCAATAGCCCCCAATTCATTCAGACCAGATATTAATTGATAATCCAGATCGCCCAAGATTGATTTTGCCTTATCTGGCTCATTGGATATCACGAACAACTTGGGAATCTGCTTTTGCGGCAGTAAATTGAACTTGAATGGACTCCATCGAGTTTGGTATAGATTCTGAAGATAGGATTCATAAGGAATAAAATGAGTTTGCGTCACTCTTCTTAGTTTAAATTTCTCAATTTCACCAATCAGAAAACCTGAATTATCATAAAATTTGATATCAAAACATAGCTCATTATCATGCTCAGAAGTTCTTTGCGTTAAACGCGCCCACACACTTCGAGGTACTTCCTGAGTTGTAGTCATTCGCGCAAACGAATAAGGCACATAAGTGGAATGCTCAAAATGATTCATTCTGAGTAATAAAATACTTTGCATCACCCCATCAAGTAAAATGGGCGGATAATAATAGTTGCGACCTTGGCTGCTTTTCAGCACTATTTTGGAAAGAATGCTGTCATGATGCAGGTAACTCTCGTGCAGAACCTGGAGTTCATCTCGATAAAATAGAGCATGTTTTTTAAAATACTCATAAATTTGCGATAAATCGAAGCAACGCTCAAAAGATGATTTTAAGTCATTCATATCAACCGATTCAGAAAGCGACAGCGATCGTGAATTGATTTCCATTTCAGAAAATAATTGCCAATCATCATCTTGTTTCGCATAAATATTGATTTTATATTGCTCGTCGCTTTTCGGCTTGACTTGCAACTGAAACTCTTGATCCTGCTTTGGACATAATGGACGTTCAATGTGAAATTGTTCAATAGAAAAAGAATCGCATCGCAATACAAGTTTTGCAGCCGCCAAACCCGACTCAATAAATGCGGTTGCTGGAAAAACCACTTTATCAAAAATCAAATTCTGATTGATGTATGTTAACTGCTCCAAATCCAGCTTGTTAGTAAATAAAAACTCATTTCCAGGCAATGAAAACATTTGTCCTAAAAGAGGATGCACGACATCAGCAGGCGGCTGAGTCGAGCTTTTTTTATCAAGCCAAAATTCAGTCGCATCAAATACATAATGAGGTAAATTAACTTTGTTAAACTCATGACTACTGTTTTTACAGTATAGATTCCAGTCGACTTGTTTCCCTTGCAGATAACTGGTCACAACAGAATTGAGTTCGGGCTCATTTTGCAGATCAAGAGTATTGCTTTTTCCGTGAGACAGAACATACTGGCCTAATTCCAACAATTGGCTCGCCTCTTGAGCTGTATGAGCAACTAAAGCCAATCGATAAGTATAATGCTCACGACAAGTAGCTGCTGTAAAGCAGATATCGTTAAAATCATCTGATGTTTTTGCCAAGTACCGTTGGTAACTTTGGGCTAAATGCTCCAGAGCAGTTTGTGAACTCGCCGAGAGAACCAATAATTGAGCTTTAGAGGCTGTAACAGATTTTGTTGCTCCCAACTCTGCAGTTTTAGGAAACTCTTGTAAAATTAGATGAGCATTAGTTCCACTAAAACCAAATGCACTGACCCCGGCACTTCGTAGCTTTGAGTCCGCCTCCCATTCGATGTTGTGTAAAGCGAGACGAATATCCCCCAGATGAATATGGGGATTTAATTTTTTAAAATGAAGCAACTTATAAATTTTCTTATTTTGCAAACTGATGACTGTTTTAATAACACTCGCCACACCAGCAGCACTTTCAAGATGACCAATATTAGTTTTAACGGCCCCAAGGTATAAGGGATTATTCTGAGTATGCCCCGTTCCGTAAACCTGATTGATTGCATGGACCTCTATGGGGTCTCCTAAAGGGGTACCCGTCCCATGTGCTTCAATATAACTGATGTCACCACTGGATAAATCCGTTTGACTTAAGGCTCTTTTCATTACCTCTTCCTGGCTTTTGCCATTAGGCACAGTCAATCCGGCAGAGCGTCCGTCACTATTTACTGCCGAAGCTTTAATAACCGCTAAAATGGTATCTTTATCGCGTAAGGCATCAGATAGTCTTTTCAGTAATAGGACACCACAGCCCTCTGCTCGTGCATATCCATCTGCACGTTCATCAAAAGTTTTACACTGACCATCAGGAGCTAAAGCTTTGGCTTTGCATAATGTAATGTTTGCTTCAGGCAATAACAAGACATTGACACCACCAGCGAGCGCATAATCAATTTCCCGGTTTTTTAAACTTTGACATGCATAATGAATGGCTACTAATGATGACGAACAGGCCGTATCCACACTGATTGATGGACCTTTCAAATCAAACGTATAGGCCACCCGTCCTGGAATCAGATTCGACACATTACCCGTTATCGAATAAACACTGAGTTCCTCGTTAGAAAAACCTGATTTCTCCAGTTGTGCATAGTATTCATTCGGACCTACACCTGCAAAAACCCCGGTTAAACTGCCGCGTAATGCCGCGGGCAAATAATTTGCATTTTCTATCGCCTTATAAGAGCACTCCAGAAAGATTCGTTGTTGAGGCTCCATCAATTTTGCCTCACGAGGACTAATACCAAAAAAGTTTGCGTCAAAACATTTAATGTTTTCAATTAACCCTAGTTTATTGACATAAGATTTTCCTGGTGCATCCATATCAGGATCATAATATTTTCGGTTATCCCAACGCTCTATGGGTATATCGTTTATCCCACTTTTTCCTTCTTCAAGTAACGTTTCAAAGGCATCAAGATCAGGAGCATTTGGAAAAGTACAACTCATGCCTATAATAGCAATTGCATCATCGTTTTTTTCTACCACTGGTTGATGGGCTTGTTTAATAACCAGCTGTTTCCCTAATTCCGACTCTATATGCTGAGCCAGTTTATTAATTGATGGATAATCAAAACCTATTGTCGCAGTCACTTTAAGGGTGGGTGCTAGCTTTTCTTTTAGCTTGGTTGCCAGTTCAGTGATCATCAATGAATCAAAACCAAGTTCAAAAAATCCCTCATCCTCATCCAGCTCGTCTACATCGGTTAGTTCAAGGATTTCTTTACAAATAAAACACACCAAATCGTTACAGACCTGGAATCGATTTGCTGCGCTAATTTCTAAATAATCATTAAGCCATGATGATAAATTCTTATTTGCAAATTGCTCTGCCGCACTCAGATTATCAGCTAAATATTTGTGAAAAACAGGTACAGGCTTAGGAACAAAATCAAGCATAAACTTGAGATAATCAGGGGAAATAATCACTGCATGGCTTAACTGCTCATTAATAAGAATTTTAATGAATGTATAACCTTGCTCATTACTGATTAAAGACTGTTTCAACCCTTGGTCTTGGGAGCGCTTTTTAGCCATACCAACCTCCCCCCAAGGCCCCCATTCAATCGCAGTTCCGACCATTCCCAAACGTCGACGTTCCGCAATCAAAGCATCTACGAAACTATTCGTACCACTGTAAACCGACTCTTTATTGCTGCCGAACACTGAGGAAATCGAAGAATAGACAACAAAGAAATCCAGATCGAAGTTTTTAGTTAACTCATGCAAATACCAACTGCCTTGCACTTTAGCAGAAAATAAATCATCTACATCATCACTGTTATGTTCCAATAATGGAGCTTTAACCGCTACGCCTGCTGCATGAATTATGCCTTTTAACAATCCATCAGCATTCAATTCAAGAAGTAACTGACGTACTTTTTCCTTATCACTAACATCCAAACTCACAGGACGAATAATTCGACCGGTATAATTAGATTGCATTTTTTTAATTGCTTCTTTTACTGCAGCTTTATCCACATTTCGTGACGTAAGGATAACTTCTCTTGCACCTGCTGAAAGTAAAGCTTGCGCCGTGACTAGACCTAAACCACCACAACCGCCAGTAATTAGATAACGACCCGCTCCATAGAGCGATCTCTTCTTATCCAACAATTTGGATTTTTGCAATCGCGCGATAAAACGTTTACTTTCGCGATAAGCGACGATGTGCTCGTAGCACTCCTCAAAATTATGCTTGATTTCATCGACAATTTGCCCAGCATAATTTTCATCCTCTGTTTTTTCCGTATCAATTAATACAGTATTCAATTGAGGCAGCTCTAGAACTAAAGTCCGGCAAAACCCAATCAGTGGGCTATCGCTCAGATTCAACTGACCTACTGCGAGTTCGGCAATTGCATTCGTAGTAAGCACAATTAGTTGCAATTTAATGGCTTTAATATCAAGCTCTTTAACCAGCGCCAAAAGCTTTTTGAGGGTGTTTTTTTGAAATTCGATACTGGACTCAATATCTGCTGTTGAAGGAGCATCCAGACCTACCGCAAAAATAATTCCATCCAATTGTTCCAAGGGAGGGTAGTCCTCCTCCAGCAGAATATCTAAACCCTGAGCAACTAGACGTGGAGCGAGCTGCTGGGCACCAATTAAAAGCCAATTATTCCCCTGCATTTTGCGATTAGTTCGGGTACAAGGTAGGGGTTGCCATTGCAATTGAAAACACCAATCTTGAGGCAAGGGTGCATCTTTAAGCTTGTCTTTTGTTTCAAACCAATGTTCTTCGCGAGCAAATTCATATAAAGGGAGTTTAACTTTTATAAACTGCGTGTTCAGCGAACGATAAAAATCAGCCCAGTTTATAATATAACCTGCTTGATAATCAGCCTGTAATTGCACCAATGAGCTTGGTTGTTGCAAGGACACAGGATTGCTTTTTTCCTTTTTGATCTGAGAGAGCGTGAATTCATTCTTTTCAATAATTGCAGCAGCTTCTTTCGCCGTGCATGCCTTAATGGCCACCCGAAATAAGAAATGACTTCGACATGTTGCAGCGGTATAGCATATATCCGCAAACTCCTCTTGCGTATTTTCTAAATACTTTTGATAACTTGCGAGAAGTAACTCAAGAGCGGTTTTACTTTTAGCTGAGATGACTAATAAGGACTCTTGCGGCAGTGTGCGTGCCTCTATTGTTCGTACAGGTGCTTCTTGCAGGACGATGTGTGCATTCGCACCGCTAAATCCAAATGAGCTCACACCGGCACAGCGCAACCCATCGTCCTTAACCCATTCCATGGTATTCAATGGAATAATGGTATTCTTTAACTCAATTTCTGGATTTAATTTTTTGAAGTTGAGATGTTTAAATATTTTATGAGTATGTAGACTTAAAACAGTCTTAATCAGACCGGCTACTCCAGAAGCGCTTTCAGAATGACCTATATTCGTTTTTACCGAACTGATATAAAGGGGCTTTTCTCTGCTATGGGATTCACTAAAAATTTTAGTCAGTGTATTTACTTCGATTGGATCAGCCAATGGCGTACCCGTACCATGTGCTTCTACATAATCAATATCTTTTGGTGATAATTGTGATTTGGCAAGTGCACTACGAATGACCTCTTCTTGAGCTATACCATTAGGAACAGTAAATCCCCCGCTCTTACCATCGCTATTAATGGAAGTTCCTTTGATTACCGCAAGAATATTATCATTGTCCTTAAGAGCGGTGCTTAATCGTTTTAAAACAATGACACCACATCCCTCACTTCGCGCATAACCGTCGGCATCCTCGCTGAATGTCTTGCAACGACTTTCGGGTGATAACATTCTGGCTTTTGAAAGGGTTATATTAGAATCGGGAGCCAGCAAGATATTGACACCTCCAGCGAGGGCCATATCACAATCGCCATTTTGCAAACTCAAACATGCATCATGGATGGCGGTCATCGATGAGGAACAGGCGGTATCAATTGCTTGTATTGGTCCGTGGAAATCAAATGCATACGCTACTCGACCAGGTATCGCATTTAAAACATTTCCTGTCGCAAAATAAATGTTTAGATCATCTAGACCTACACCAAGACCGGCTAGTAATCGTGGATACTCATTCGTACCACAACCAACAAAAACCCCGGTTTTACTGTCTTTAATCGCAGCCAAAGGTAAATTTGCATCTTCCAAAGCATGATAGCTAGTTTCCAGAAACACCCGTAATTGAGGCGACATGAGCTTCGCTTCACGTGGGCTGATATTAAAGAAATCGGCATCAAAATTTTTTATATTTTCAATTAAGCCCAGTTGTTTTATATAAAGTCGACCTAAAGCATTAACATCCGGATCGTAAAATTTCTCATTATCCCATCGCTCTAAAGGAATATCAGCCATACCACTTTCGCCACGTTCTAATAAGGATAAAAACGCATCAATAGTTTCTGCTTTGGGAAAACGGCAACTCATTCCAATGATCGCAATAGGTTCATTGCTGAGCACATTGACAGTAGGTTGTCGATAAACTGGCTCTGGCATCTGGATTTGTTGTATGTGTCTGGCCAACTTGTCCAAAGTTAGAAAAGCGGGAATTGACATTTTATAGGAAAATAGTTCATAAACACGCTGCTCGAGTTCTGTTAATGACTCCTGGACGAACCCTAAAGAACCGAAATCCTGATATTCATCAATGTGAATGTGTTCTTTTTTTAAAAGAGATTGTATTTGAACGGCAAGCTTGTCTTTAATCGTTTCCACTTGCTGTTCTTTGGGTTGCAGCCATAAAGTATTCAACCCATTCTTGTTTCTAGGTTCATGCCAATAGGGCTTTCTATCAAAATAATAAAGTGGTAAATCTGCTTTATTAAATGGAACATTATCTGGATCGATTTTTATATTAAATCCTGCAAGATACGCCTCATGAATCTGATGGGCATCGGCACTTATATTTTTTGTCTCTTTTTTTACAGTAATCTTGTGCAGCTCATAATCATCAGCCTCAATCTTTTGAATCAAGGTCTCTTTATCTCGAGTAACAATGGCACAACGATATTTAAAATGATCGCGACAGTTGATGAGTGTAAAACAAATATCATGTAAACTCGTCGGCGTCTCTCGAAGATAGAATGCATAACGTGCCAACATGTGCCTTAATGAATACTCACTATTTGCTGAAACAACAAAACATTTTTCCTGCCCATCATCAAATGATGCGGATGCTACAGTATCATTGAATGTGGCTTCTTCAATGATGGCACTTACATTAGTACCACTAAAGCCGAAATTAGATATTTGTACATGCCTCTTTTTATTTTTTTGCTTCTTAAAAGCAATGGCTTGTACAGGAAAAAGTGCGGGTATACTTTCAGGATCTATAGTTTTATTCGGCTTTGCATAATGTAGATTGGCTGGAATTGTTTCATGCTTTAATGCGCCAATAGCTTTAATCAGCGATGCAACCCCAGATGATGCAATACTGTGACCTATATTACTTTTTACCGCGCCAATAATCAGAGGCTTATCTTGAGTATGATGCCCTTTATGGATCTGTTGAATTGCATTAAATTCAACTGAATCACCAACAATTGTCCCCGTTCCATGAGCTTCAATATAATCAATATCACTTGGAGTTAAATGAGCTTGTGCCAGCACTTCGTAGTGCAATGCAATTTGTGATTTAATATTTGGAGCAACCAAAATCGTCCCATCATCACCATCCTGATTCATGACAATACTTTTGAGTACTGCATGGATTGTGTCTTGAGCTTTAATCGCATCACTTAAACGTTTTACAATAACAACACCACACCCTTCGCTGCGTACGTAACCATCTGCATTGATATCAAAGCTGCTGCATTGATCCTGCGCAGATAACATGTTTGCTTTAGTCACACTGATAAAACTTTCAGGGCAAAGACTTAGATGAATACCACCCACAATAGCCATAGAACATTGCTTCGTTCTCAACGAGGTTGCTGCAACATAGAGCGCTGCCAATGAAGAAGAACAGGCTGTGTCTACAGCCATGCTGGGTCCTTTTAAATTGAGAACGTGGGAAAGTCGTCCTGCAGCAGCACTGCTGGCTGCACCAATCTGGGTGTATGCATTAAATTCGATATTGTCTTTATAATTGAGTTGGCTGTAATCCTGAGTGGAACAACCATAGAATACCCCAGCAGTTGAATTATTTAATGAGTCCAGAGGAATGTTGGCATGATTTAAAGCACGAATCGCTACTTCTAAAAAAAGGCGATGTTGGGGATCCATTTGTTTGGCTTCAACTGCAGATATCTTAAAAAAAGATGCATCGAACAACTGAGGATTATTAAGAAAACCGCCTTTACGGCCAATTATTTTATCGGCTTTCTCACGATCAGGATCATAATACGCATCAACATCCCAACGATCCTTTGGCATTTCTTTAATAGGCGAAAGCCCCTGGAGCAGCATCGCATAAAATGCCTCAACATCTTCTACATCCGAATCAACACCAGGAAATTGGCAATTCATTCCAATGATTGCAAGGGGTTCATTAAGAATGTCTTTTAGATTATGTTCCTGGTTTTTTTTCACCACTTTATAATACTCCCATACCACCAGAGGCAATACCATTACGTTTAATGGTGCTCACCGCCGAAGGCAGTGCACAAAATAAAAATAAAAAATAGCAATAATAAGGACTTATAACAAGACACTGAATTTTTGTATGATAGGATAAACACATCTTGGTTTTGTTTATTGCTGAATATCAGTTTCTTTTATATAGTTATTCAACATATCCCCACTCGCTTTATTTCATCTACAAACTAGAACGTCATGGCTCAAAATTTTATTCACAAAGTGCGCTGAAAAAGAGCATCATGACCCTCATACTTATTTAATAGCACAAAAGATTCAATAGAACAAAAAAACAGAGCAAGATTACTTGTTTGTCGCTGTGTGGCGAGGAGTTACATTTGATTAATACAACACTCCATGCTAGGTTATTTATTTAGAATCGTTAAATGACGGAAAATAACATTAAAACGTATGGCCAGGCTTTAAAGCAAATTCGTTCCTTAATGCGACGAGTGACTCTTCATTCTTCAGAAGTAAAATTAATTAAAAATCAGATTCAAGAGAGCTATACAAGTTTTGCACATATTATTTTTGATACATCTTTTTTAAATTGGGGACTATGGAATAAACGAATATATAAAGAATACGCTGCATTGAACTTTGATTTTTCAAAAATATGTACGATTCAAGATATATATTCCCCCTTACTTGTCTTTTATCTAATAAGACCCTTAGTAAAAATGCAATTTTTTGATAAAAAACTGCTTGAAATTGGGTGTGGTAATGGTATTGGTTTAAGAGTTAGTTCCGAATTATTAAAAACAAAATACGCTTTAGGTGTCGATTTAACCAAAGAATTAGTAAACCATGCGCACCATAATTTCTACAAAGAAAACAAAATCAATTATATTCAATCCGATGCAGAATGTTTACCTTTTGCAAATAACAGTTTTGATATTATAACAAACCTTGAAAGCTCACATCTTTACCCACAAATTGATCTTTTTTTTTCAGAAGTAGAGCGTGTTTTGTCTCCTAATGGTTTTTTTTGTTATTCTGATCTTAATATTAGCGGTAAATTACAAGCAAAAAGATTAGAAGAATATCTAAAGGCAAGGAACACGTTAAAAGTCATTCAAAAGGTAGATATAACTCGAATGGTTCAATCAGCTATTTATCATCGCTTAATTTTAAATGAGAAAAAAATATTGCCTTATATCTATTCGATGCTGGATGATGATGAAAATGGAATGGGATCAGAACTTTCAGATTTCGTCGGCTCGATGGGATTAGCATTTCTTCCCTGGTGGTTTTTTTTGTTTAAAAAATCAGCTTTGAGTCACATTGCAAAAAAGGAGCGTAAAAAAACCGTTATCTATGGTAAGAAACTTTATTTTTATTATTTAATTCAAAAGGTTAATCAATGAAGATCATGGATGTAAAGACCATAGATTATTTTTATGGCGATGAAGAGAAAATCAAAAACATTCTATACGAATCGACCGAACCGCTACTCATAAAAATAAAAAACTTTAGGGGTAATTTTAATTTAGATTATTTTGAAAAACACATTCATGCAGACACAACCTATGCTACGTTTGAAAATAATCGTCGCGTTGCACATCAACCTGCTGATTTTGGTTCAATAATAGCTAAAATAAAACAAAATATGCCCTACCGAATCTTTGGTCAAATTCTTACCGAAAAACAGTCTGCCGAGATTGAAAAGCATATACCCCTTTGGCAACATATTCCCTTAAGGCCGAGATACTTTAATAAAACTTTAAAAGTAATCTATTTCTTTGGTGGCCAAAACACGCATACCTATATGCATTATGACAGAGAGCATTGCAGTAATCTTCATGTATGTTTAAGCGGAAAAAAGAGATTTTTATTATTTACTCAAGATCAAAGCGAAGCGCTTTATAAACTTCCTTTTGTAAGCGATAGCCTGATTGACTTTAGCCGACCTTTGGAAGAAATTAATCAACAGTACCCAAGAACACAACAAGCTGAGGGGTATCGAGTTACGCTTGAAAAAGGGGATATGTTATTTATGCCAAGAAATTGTTGGCATTATACTGAATATCTAGAGCCCTCTTCTTCCGCGTGTTACATTTTTTATCCTAAAAAAATACTGCATATTTATGGGTATTTTACGGGATATTTTTTCCTCGGGTTTAAAGAGCCAACTGGCTTTTTAATTAGTAATTGGCCAATCGTTAAAAAGTTTAGCGAGCGTTATGCCTTAGCGACTGGAGTAAAAAAGTATCTGATGAAAATGATTGAATTTATAATATTTCCAATCATCTTACCTATTGTAAGCATACTTGCGATTATTGCTCATAAATTAAGGCCCCGCCGCGTTTATTAGTGGAAAACATTGGACTTCAATGCATTACTGCTCACTGCGCTCAAATCCAACCGCTCGTGAATAGGGGGAACGCATACTAATTTTTTACCAATTGACAAAATACATTCATCATCTCAATTTGCTCGATGTTCGTTGGAGTAGCATCAAGCAATGAGGGCGAATAGACAATAATCGCCAAACACTGGGCTCGCGAAATGGCAACGTTTATTCTGTTTTTATCAAAAAGAAAACTAAGTCCTCGAGGAGATTCATCTGCATTGCTCGCACACATGCTCAAAAATACAATTGGGGCTTCCTGTCCTTGAAATTTATCAACGCTTCCTACTTTAGCCTGTTCGCCCAGTGCTATCTTCAATTTATTCACCTGATGATTGTATGGGGCAACAAAAAGGATATCTTCCCAACTGATTATTTTTTGCGAGTTATTATCCTTAAATGTTCTGCCTAAGAGTTCCCTGGTTAATAAGACAATCTTCTGGACTTCCTCATCACTGGCTTGGGTATTTCCCTCATGCATGACAGGTACAGGAATAATTCCTGCCTCTTTATTCAGCACCCCCTGGTATCCCTTGGGAATTCTTATTAAGCGATGCTCATTTTCAGGAGCGGTTTCCAGTTTGCTCTCATAAATCGCGTCACTGATAAATTGATTTACCGCAGGATGCATTCGATAGGTAGTACCCAAAAAAACCCCCATTGAATCTGGAATTGTTGGAGTTGTGTGTAACAAGTACTCTAATATCGATAAACCGCTTTCTTCAGGATGGCTTCCTTGAGAAGGTTGTCCCAACTGCATTTGATCGCCCATTAAGATAATATTGTGAGTTGCATGACTCATGGCAATTAAATTCGCAACACTAACCTGCCCTGCCTCATCAATAAAAAGATAATCAAAAGCATTGGCTAATTCTTCTCTGCTAAACCCCCAGGCTGTTGTACCTACAACACAACCTGGTTGAATGAAATCAACAAGATTTTTGTTCTCCAGTACCGCAATATCCAAAGCATCAATGTTCCCATCTGTATTACGTGTGCAGGCAAAATGGCCTTTTATTCCTTTTTTGTGGCAATAGTTCGCAGTACTCAATAGCAAGTTATTGATTGCTTTATGACTATTTGATGAGATGCCTACTTTTTTTCCTCTGTGAATAAGCTCAGCGATCAGATGTTTTCCGGTGTAGGTTTTTCCTGCACCTGGAGGACCTTGAAGTGTCAGATAACTATTATTTAAATTTAAAACCGCACGAATGATTTCAGTTAATCGCTCTTCGGGATGATGACTTGGTGCAATTGCTAATCCTTGAGAATGATCTTTAATTCGCGGATAAGACTTGTTCAGAAAATCCAATATCGCGGTATGTTCAAGCAAACCTTGGTCAAATAAAGCAGCTTGCTTGGCAATTGCATCAGGAATCGAATGAGGATCTACATATTCATTAGGAATCAACGTAATTGGATCATCCACTTCATTTTTCATTTGCAAGACAATAATCCCATGTTCCAGGTCACTGTCTTTCTCACAATAATTTGCTGTGACTGTCTCTCCCTCTTCTGTTTCCTTACCTAAAATGAAATATTGCTTGGCTCCTCCTTTAAACTCCTGCTCCGGATCAAAAAAATACTCATACGCCATATTACGTGACTTGGGTGAAAGCTTATAGGGTGGCTTGGGGGTTCGTCGACAATAGGCCAAACAATCAATATCATCAAGTAGCTCTTCTCCAGTTAAACCCAGACGTTCGAACATACGCCAGAACACCGGCTTGGCTTCACGTCGATGAAACTCAATGGACCATGCTAAAATAGAGTTTATTTTGGCTAATTGTAAATTACCTTCTGCCTTTAAGCGCTCTGTATTTGCCAGTAATCGATCGCGTAATTGAGTACGTTCATTTAATTCTTCCTTTACCTCAAGTTCAACAGGTTCTGTTTTACCTAAGTAAGTAATACCTTGTTCTTGTTGGCGTACTCTTAACCAGTCAACCAGTTCCTGAGTGGAATTACAATCGTCAATATTATATGCGCGAATATCATTTAATGTTTTTGACGTTTGCCAATTTTCTCCATCTGGATTTTCCCGCCAATGTTCGTAAACAACGACTGAGTCTCCCCCTGATCCCACCTCAGTATCACGTTTGGCTCGATATAAATGCTCTATATTTTTAATGGAATAACGCGGCTCACCAATAATCAGAGAGGCTTTGACGATTTTATATAAATCAACAAATACTTCATTACGTAAAAGCTGGTCCACCTCATCTTCGCACACACCATATCGCCCCATGAGTCGCCGACATGCGGAAATTTCATAGTTGGCATAATGATAAATATGCATTTTCGGATCTTCTTGCCAACGCTGATAAACCCACTTTATAAAAGCCTGGAAACTTTCTTTCTCTTGCTGCGAATTATGAGCCCAAAAATCCTTATATTGGCGTTGACCGTTCTCATCAAAATAAGCAATCCCCCAAAGATATTCGAGCCCCCCTTCTTCAAGGGGAAAACCTTCAATATCAAAAAATACGTCCTGTGATGATCCTGGAGGTAAAAGCGCCAAACCGTATTTTTGGCCTGGGACATGATCTATCATTTGATATAAAGGGATATCCTTGCCCCTACTTTCTTTTTGAATTTTAGCTTGTGCCTGCAAACGCGCAAAACGTTCCGGTTTAATCCCTTTTACCCAGGAACAATCTGCATGAGCTAATGCAGTCATCGTCTTAATACCTGCCAGATGCAGTTTTTTGATTTGTCCTTTTGTAATGGTTGCAACCTGAATCAAATGATCTGCTTTGACTAATAACTCCTCGGCATAAGTGGTCCATCTCCCCCAGCTTTTAGATACAGCTGGATCAGGGCATGCAACAGGATCAAAATTCTGATGCGCCAATAAAAACTTTTTTTTCAAATTCTGATAAAAATAAATATAATCAGCAGTACGAAATCGTCTCTGCTCCTTAGTTCCTAAAACGACGGTGATGTATTCTGTTCTACAACTTTGCATGACTTCGAGCATTTCAGCATAGCAACATAATTGCAGCAGAAAACCAGGTTTCACAGAGCGGGCAAGTTTGGTATCCCAAACCTCATAACTGTATTCACCAAATCGACTTTGACCTGCAGTTTTTATTAAAAAGTCTGCATAACCCTGAAATGGAAGCGATTGCAGATGAGCCTGATAAATCACATCGATGCCATCATTCATGGCCGTTAATGTTGCCTCATATGAGTTGTCCTGTTGGTGCAAATTCGCAATGGATAATCCTTGTTGCTCAAAAAAATCCAAGAGTTCTAATTCATGTTGGTGGCCTAAATGCTGCAATACATCATTTAATTCATCTTTTTTATCAGGTGGAGGTAATAAATCAGGGCGTACCATTGCCAGATGTTCTATCCAGGATACAAAAGGGCTCTCCATAAACTGAGTGAGATCCGTTGGCGAAAAAACTAATTGGCTGGATTTAATGTACATTTTGAAGCAATTTAATATGAGGTTAATTCAAAATTATAACAAAACTTTAGCTCTGTGATACATACCATACAACCCATTGATTTTAAAGTGTTTTTAAAATTTAAAGCGAGAGCGTCTTAAATAATATAAAATCCAGCTTAATAATGCTCTGTAACTGAGACCACAATATAAAAAATGATGAGTAAAAATGAAAAAATATCCCCGGAAAATCAAAAGACAATTAATCGAACGATTGGTTTTTTAACCAGCTCTTTAGCACTTTATGCATTGCTTCGCAAAGGCAATTACAGAGCAGCATTTCTTTTGTATCAGAAAAGCGGTGGAGGTGGTTTCAATATTTATAAGGAACAGGAAAATGGCAAATTAAAACGCTGTTTTGCCATTGACTATCATCCTTTTTGGGATAAAAAAATCAATCAAACTGTTTGGAAATTGCATTATCATCGCGGTGATAACGAAAGCCAAATGAAGAAGCATAGACCGTATCAGGGAGGATGGTAATCCAACTAGTCTTGTCGCTGTAAATTTTGATGCTAATAATTTGATTAAATTGAAATTTTTAGGGTTATTATTCATAATATTGCTCTTTATTTAACAAGGGTGCCAATAATGAAATTTGAAAAAATTGAACATTTTATTAAAAAAGCAGGGTTCCAGCTTATTCATCAAGGAATGGGATTTGGACTGGTAGAAGGACGTCCTTCATATCTCTATCAAAAAGATATTGTAGGCAGTACCCCACAAATGATTCAATTAGCTGTATCAAGAGAAAATAAAGAGGACATACAGCCAATCTTCAGTGAGAATGTTCCTAAGCTGGTTCGTGATTCAGTTGATAATATTATCAACAATAACACCACTGAGTCCGAGACTTTAGGATGCAGCGTCATCCCATATTAAATCAATAAAGCTTTGGCTTTGCCGAAGGGGTAGCCAAGCTCAACCATATTAAATTTTAATGTTGCGGAGAATTGCATTAACTCGAGGCCGATACTTTAAAACCGATCTATTTTTGAGCTAAGAAACAAAGCCTGGCACCTATACAAGTTGAAGCGCTTTTTTTGGTTCGTATTGTTCATTAATGTCTATGTCATAAGTATCTTGCCCAAATTTTCTGAGTGTTTCCCAAGAATTTGGAAATTTATAAGGATCAAAATAGTGGAAGAAGCGATACATTGCTGAGCCATAGATCACTTCTCCTTGGGGGTTTGTTGTTACATTAAAATGAAGTTGTAACGGTTTTTTTAATTGCTCTACTCGTGCTAAAAAATCTGATAAAGACTCACTTTCTTTAACATAGTTCACCAGAGATTTTTTAAGCACTTGCCACTCTTTTTGATTTTTGGTCTCTCGTGCCCCGAGTAATCTCCTTTCAAAGTCTTGTGAATTAAAGTTATCTTTTAGTAAGTCTAGTTTCTGTTCTGCATTGTTAGGGTCAAATGATTTTTCCAGCTCAAATTGTTCCAGCTTAATTAAATTCGTTTTTATCCTTACGGCAATTTCTTCACAGGACAACAGAGTAATCCGCGGATCCAAATCCAAACAAATGCCTAATTTATTTTTCAAGAGCAGCTGATTAAGAATACCTAAAGTAAAGGTTCTCCCATTACCATCGGGAAAGGGATGTAATAAAATCATTGATTTGATAAAACGTGCAATATCGACTAATGAGGGAGACTGTATCTGATTAAATTCAGCGATCAATTGTTCAAATTTCGGCCAAACCAAATCGAAATCTTCATACTTAGCAAGGATGTCTTGCATTTCAGTTAGTTCCGAAAGTTCGTTTTCACTAAGCCTTACTGAATCAATAAATGGATTAATACTGTCAAAAGGTGGAATATATCTAAGTCTATATTTTTCATTTTTTAATTGATTAAACAGTACCTTCGCCATATCACTATTTGATTGACATTTAAAACTATCTCGCATTTCCTGAACTGTTTTGAAATGTCTAGGAGAGGAATAACCATTAACCAATTCAAATCGAGGTCCATAACCCGAACGGTTTATTTCAGCCCATTCAAGAAGTTCGAGTATTCCCTGTTCACTAATATTACTATTATCTGTCAGAAATGCGACTGAACCTTTTCGAATAGGGAATTTCATATTGGCGCGTTTTGCTGGATTCATCGCATTGAAAACATCAATAATCTGGTCTGTTGTTAGTACCTTTTCAGCATTTTGCAAAGCAATTCGGATTCCAGCAAGGAGTTCTTCTTTCGCTATTTCAGTATAACTGTTGGAGACATATGGAGTTTTTAAACGATTATTGAGATTATTTTTTATATACTGAAATATTTTTGCAAGGTTCATTTTAACAACCGCTGAATATAATTAAGTTAAATTGTAAATAATCAACCTTAACATTTTATTAACAAAGTGATTTTTTAATTATCATTGCTTTGTACTGAAAAAAAATCGAATATAAATAAAAAAGATCAGAAAAATTTACGCGTATCCGTAGAACAAAGCGGCACAAATATCAAACTATAATTGATGGATAATAAATCCGTACCGCCGAGTTTAGGTAAGTTAGTATCAGCAATTTTTTCTTTGCGAGCGATTTTCTAAACTCCTTTGGGTATAGTTTGCACATCAAAATCATGAGTCATTTGATGTGCCTGAACGATTTCATGAAACTCTTGCAAAGGATAAGTTGAGTGACCCATTATAAAAAGCCCAGCCCCCTTAAATTAAATTACTCTTTAAACATCACGAACACGTTGTTGTTCTAAATTCTTCACGGCTGCCCAACGAGGAAAAAAAGGACCTAGTTTTTTAATAAAGTCATAGGCCATAAATAATGCACCTAGAGCAAATACGACATCTCCAGGTAATCGTAACCATTGCCAGAGTAGTGTTGTATTATAAAACTCAAGGCTTCTTGAATGAGCAAAACCATGCTCATAAACATCCATTAGCTGTGCCCAACCAACTGGAAAGAAATTCAAAACGATCCATAAGACAAGACCTAGGTTATATAACCAAAAGGCCCAAATTCCTAACCGATCACTCCAGGGGTAACGATCTCCAGCAGCATAGCGCAGGCAAAAATAAATTAAACCAAGGCCAAGCAAACCAAATGCACCAAATAATGCCGTATGTGCATGGTTTAAAGTAAGAAATGTGCCGTGCTCATAATAATTTACAAGTGGTGCATTGAGTGTACCTCCACCGAATACTCCTGCGCCAACAAAATTCCAAAAGGAAGCGCCTAAGATATAGAGATAGGCCAGATTATATGTAAATGCGCGTTGTCGCTTAATCAATTGATGATGTTCAATCGCATCAATAATGAGGAGCACTAAAGGCAATACTTCAATGAATGAAAACATGGATCCTAGCGGCACCCATAAATCCGGAGTACCTGTCCAATACCAGTGATGGCCTGTGCCGATGATACCCCCCAAAAATACCAGAATTGTTTCAAAATACATGGTTCGTTCTGCTAAAGAACGCGAAATCAATCCTGTTCCCATTAAGAGATAAGCAGTGGCGCACGCAGCAAAAAATTCAAATGACTGCTCCACCCAAAGATGAACTACCCACCAACGCCAAAAATCAGTGATTGTGAACGATTTTTCAATCCCGGTTAATGGGATCATTCCAAAGCAATACAATACAGCAACATTTATTGTACTTGCCCAAAAAAGATGCTCTAAACGAATACGTCCAGTCCAAAACTCAATAGTTGCAGTTTTTAAGCCACTCCAGGTAGGCCACATACCGCGAAAAACAATAAAGCTCCAAAGGAAAAGACCGACACAAAATCCCATTTGCCATAATCGACCAAGCTGTAGATAAGACAAACCTTGATTACCAATCCAAAACCAGGATTCATTCACGTACCCCATAATCCCCAAATAATTACCAACAATGGCCCCACCAACAATAAATAAAGTGACCCAAAAAAGCAGATCGACAAAAAAACCTTGTCGCTTCGCTTCTTTTTTACTAATCAGAGGCGCCATAAAAACAGCCGCACTCACCCATGAAAGAGCGATCCAGACTATAGGTGTTTGGATGTGTACATCACGTAAGAAATTAAATGGTAAATAATCATTAATCTTTATTCCATAAAAACCCGTACGCTCCGTGTAATAATGCGCCATAATGGCACCTACAGCGATTTGAATTAGCAAAACCAGGGCAACGACAACAAAATATTGCCCTACCTTGCGCTGGCTTGGTGTCAACGGCTCAAAACCCAAAAACACTGGTGTTTTAAATGCATCATCAGGAGTACTCAAATATCGGTGATAAATAAAAAGTACCGCGCCAAAACCCAAAAATACAAAACAAAACGATACCCAAGTCCAGTAAAAAGTATGCGCTGTAGGTGTATTACCCATAGTAGGTTCATAGGGCCAATTATTGGTATACGAACTATTTTGTCCTGGTCTATGAGCAATCGTAGTGAGCGAGGAATAAATAAGAAAGTCAGCGGTTTGTAAGGCCGTTTGTTCATTCAAACTGTACGCTTTGGTCCAACCGGCTTCGGCATCATGATTAAGCAGGGTTTGTGAAATTTGATTCCGCAGTTGCAATATTGCATCAGCAACTGGCTGTGACAACATACTGGTTTGTTTGCTCAGATCCGTTTGTTGCAGATCTCGTTGCATTTCCTGGCGCACAACGTATTGTTCCCCTTCTGCCAGATTCATAAAAGGTTTACCGAAACGTTGTTGTGCTATTTTATCCTCTATAATTCGACCAAGGCTTACTAAATATTTTGCTGTATAATCCTCTCCAAAATAAGAACCCATGCCATAAAGACTTCCATAGTCCATAAGGTCTGCGCGTTGAAAACCTGCTTTACCTGCGACTATATCATCGGCGGTCATCACAATCTGTCCCGAAGGAGATTGAAATTGCTGCGGTAAAGGAGGAACAAGCTGATAGGTTTTATAGGTCCCCCAAATTAGGATCATAAAACAGATGATTGCGGTAATTAAAAGAATCCATTTTAATACATTAGAAACTTTATCCGATGCGATAGGCTCAGCAATTGAATTTGAGGGTAGATGCTCCATTCGACACATTCCTTATGTGAAATATTCCTGATTGCTCACAAACTAAGCTCATAATTTTATACAAGAATTATCGCAAAACATAGTCTTTCATCCAATTGATTTTTGAGCTTGAATAAATTAGTTTGGCGCTCCTTTTTCATGCAATTTTTGTAATAATAAATGGAAATAAACTAGCCCTGCATAGGGATGCCATTGTGCAGTAATTTCCGCGATTTTTTTATAATCGGGTCTCTTATCAAGATGGAGCAATTGATATAAATTGTTTTGTGCGCCAAGATCATCCCCAGGAAAAATATCAATTCTCCCTAAGCCACGTAATAAAACATATTCTGCTGTCCAACGCCCTACTCCTTTAAAGCGACATAAAAAGTTAATTACCTCATCATTTGATTTATTTTCCAAGGAACTAAAACTTGATTTATCTGCAACGATCGCTGCCGCTAGTCGGATCAGAGTTTCACTTTTATGAGTGCTATAGCCTATTTTTTTTAATTCAGAAGCAGTGCAATTGGCAACTGCTTCCACTTGTGGAAATGCATAGAGTACTTGCTCTTTTTCCTTGAGTCTTATACCCAGGAATTCGGTCAAACGATTTTGAATTTGCAATCCAGCATCAAGCGATATTTGCTGACAGGAAATCGCATTAGCAAGTGTTTCAAAAATGGTGGGAAATCGTGGAGGTTTAAGACCCTTAAATTGGCAAACAAGGTGATTTAGTTGAGGATCGTGTTGTGTGATTTGATAAAAATCATGCAGATTGCGATTCAATCCCAGGAGCATCTCCAGTTCATCAGTGATTCGGTTTGAAGATAACTCGTGACGTTCGCTCTGTATAGAGAGCAACAGTTCAGGCTCATCAAGTCCTTTTTTTTGCTCAATAACCACTTTGACAGGAACATTGTCTATGACCAATAGTCGTGTGTAACGTTGCCCATCCCAGAGATCAACATTATTTTTACTTCTTCTACGCAAAGCAAAAACAGTATAATCCAACCTAAATGGCGCAACTGGATGTAAGGTAAAAAAAGTGCTCATGGCAAATTAACCTACTCTTTCGTTGAATATATTACTTAACCCTTTTAGCACACGATAAAAATTGCCATGGAATGGCTATCCTTTGACACAAACAATGGGCTTAAGTTTTGCGACTTTTTGGGTTAACCCAGATGCTTGCGCCGAATCGACAACGAAATCAACATTTTTATATGCCTCTGGAGCTTCTTCTGCAACACCACGATAGGAACTACTGCGAATTAAAATGCCTTGTTGTGCTAATCGCTCAATGATTTCACTACCTCGCCATTGTTTGGTTGCTTGATGTCGACTCATCGCACGTCCCGCCCCATGACAAGCAGAACCAAACGATTTATGTTCAGCACTTGCTACTCCTACCAGAACATAAGATGCCGTTCCCATGCTGCCGCCAATAATTACCGGTTGGCCTACATGGCTAAAGGCTTTTGTTAATTGAGGATGCCCCGGCCCAAAGGCTCGAGTCGCTCCTTTGCGATGAACAAATAAACGCATCGTCTTGTCCTCAACCTGATGCGTTTCCTCCTTGCAGGTATTATGGGATACATCATAGATCAGTTTTATTTGGGTTCCCGGCATCTCATTCTGAAAAACCTCACGCATAAAATGAGTAATGATTTCACGATTTGCCAGAGCACAATTAATTCCTGAGCGCATCGCGCCCAAATAACGTTCGCCCATTGGTGAACGGATAGGTGCGCATGCTAATTCACGATCAATGAGCTGGATACCATGCTCCTGTGCGTAAATTAACATGGATCGCAGGTAATCAGTTCCTATTTGATGGCCTAAGCCCCGAGAACCACAATGGATACTTACCACCACGTCTCCCTGAGCCAAACCAAATGCAGCAGCGGTTTTTTCACAATATATTGTTTGTACTTCTTGAATTTCCAAATAATGATTCCCTGAGCCTAAAGTACCCATTTCATTTTTTTGTCTTTTTTTGGCATGTTCTGAAACATGTTCGGGTAATGCCCCTTCTACTCGACCATTATCTTCAATTCGTTCCAAATCGTCCCATTCACCATATCCTTGCTTCACAGCCCAAACAGCACCACCATGCAGCATGTCATCCATCTGCTTCATCGTTAGATTAATGCGACTTTTACTTCCTACACCTGCAGGAATATGAGCAAAAAGAGCATCTGCCAGTTGCTCCTTGTAAGGTTCAAATTCTTCACGTTTAAATCCCGTAGATAAAAGTCTTACACCACAAGAAATATCGAAACCAACACCACCAGCAGAAACTACACCTTCATTGTCCGGATCAAATGCCGCAACACCACCGATAGGGAATCCATACCCCCAATGTGCATCGGGCATCGCATAAGACCCCTGAACAATTCCTGGCAAAGCTGCTACATTTGTGACTTGTTCATAGACTTTCATATCCATATTGAGGATTAACTCTTCTGAGGCAAAAATAATCCCAGGCACACGCATTTTCCCATGTTTGGGAATTCGCCATTCAAAATCACTTATTTTTTCTAACAGGTTTAAGTCCATTGGTTTTCTGCCTTAGCTCCTAAGAGCCTATTGAATGAATCTAAGCCTTACACGTCTACAACACATTGCGCCACCCAAAGGTTATTGCAGTGGTACACTTTTAATTCTGTGAACGTAGCACCTTTGACTTCTACTGCGGGTTGATGTCGCTTGATATTCACTGGCTCTCCTGCAATTATAGCAGTTAACCGCAAATCCTTAATGGAGACATCGAACTGACTAAAGAGCATGTTGTGCACTGCCATGTTATAAATGATGGCATTTAACCAGTCGACAAATAAAATTTCCTGACTTGGTGCCTCACACCTTACATGCAAAATCTTGGAAGGATGGACGGATTGTGAGTTAGTAATAACATTGGTCAGAGCTAAAGCGCCCATGGAAAAGGCTTCGGATAAAGTAAAACCAACCCCCCTCACCCCTATATCTGATTCATGAGAGAAATGCTCCCATTTACTTTGCGCAATCATAAGAATCCCGTTCCAATTGCTTGAGAATGACCTGAATGAGACAACCTGGTTCAGGAAAAGAATACTTTAGCCTTTAAAATAATGATTATCCAAATCTAAAACTTCTACAGACAACATGATATTTAATTCATTTTGTCCTGTTCTGAAAAAATTATCCAATAAATCAAAAAGCTCCTTACCTATGCTTTTTTTCTTCATATCATCTCTGCCAGGAAGCATTTTCAGAGTTAAATGTACAAAAGCATTCACTGCGCTCTGATCCCCAATATAAAACAACGGATGAACGATACATCTGCTCCTGCAATTTGATAATTGAGTAGGAAGTTTTTCTGCAAGCATTTGGTGCAACTGATCAAATAACTGATTTAAATGCTGAGACTTAATATTATTACTTAATTCCAAAATCAAATGAGGCATAATAATCAAAACTAAAAAATTGAATAATTGTAAATCATAACGTGGCTTGAGGAGATGTTGCAAAATAAAATCGACTTACCCGTGCCAATAAAACACTCTTTGCACCATTAGAGCTCTATTATGCACCCTAGCGTTTTGCATATACAGCAATGGACAAAATAACCATTCCCATTCCTATAGACTGTCCAGCAGTCAAACGTTCACCAAGCAGCATCCAGGCAATAAGTACTGTAGCTAATGGCATCACCGCGGTAGATAATGAAGCCATTACACCATCTACCTTCTGACATCCAAAATTCCAAAAAACATAGAAAAGACCAGAGCTTAAACCTAGAATGATCAAAATAAGCCAATCTAAAGGATGAATGATTAAATCGCCCCATGAACCAAAGCTCAAACAAAATAATAATATAATGGCATTGATTGCATTAAGTAACGAAGAAATTAGAAATACTGGCAGGGAATTAGCATGCATTTTACTTAAAATATAATAGCTTGCTTCGGGCAAGAGAGAGATTAAAACAAGTGCATCCCCCCAAAAAGAATGGTTCACTTGGATTCCTGCAAGCTTATCATATGCAATAACAATTAATCCAAGTGTGGCAAAACCTATACAAATGGCTTTCTTACCAGAAATTTTTTCGCCAATAATGATCCAGGACATCATCGCAATGATTGCAGGCAACACACTGGTAATAATACCGGCGACATTTGCATCCGTATAATTTAATCCCCATAAAATAAGGAAATTAAACAACACCCCTGCAGAGATGGCCTGAGCACCGATAAAAAACCAATCTCTTTGCTTCAAACGCGAAAAATAATAACTAATCGGTTTATTTTTAGCCGCTGTAAACCAGTGCAAAGGCAATAAAATGATAGCAGCTAAAGTAAAGCGAAGTGTTAATATAATCAAGACTGGAATTGAAGAGAGCACGTACTTGGAAAAAACAATATTTACGCCAACCATAATTTGCGCCAGGATTAGAAAAAACATACCCTGGAAAAAAGAAGCCTTGGATTTGTTCATTATAATTACTTCATTGAATGAAACATGAAAACGAATCCATAGCTTATCAATTTTGAACTCATTTTGAATTATCCATTTCACGCATTTTATTTGCTGATAACGCTTTTATTCTCCATTGAGAAGGAGATTCACCAAATACTTTACTGAACCGTCTACTAAATGCAGACAAATTTTCATAACCTACTGCACTAGCTATGGCTTCAATAGAGCACTCTTTAGAGGACAGTAATTTCTGAGCATAGTGCAATTTTTTAAATCGCCAATACTCTGCCATACTACAGCCTAAAGCGAGTTTGAATCGGCGTTGCAATTGGCTTAAGCTCAGATGACAGTGCTGCGCCACTTTACCTACATCAACTGGCTCTGCAAAATAAAAATCAATCCAGTTTTTGGCCTTAATCGCAGTTTGGTCCAACTCAGGTGAAAAAGATTTGGCAGCAAAATGAATGAGTAATTGATTAATTAAAGAATCAGCAAAAAAATCTCCTTCATGAGCGGCCAAATAATGATGAGTAAAATAGAGAAGTTTTTTGATGCTCGCTGTTAAATTAAAAGCATGCGACCCGCGATCCTCGAAAAAATGATGTCGAGAAGTTACATCAATCACTAAAAAAAGATTTTCCTGACTTCCAGCAAAACAATGTCGTTCATTGGGGGCAATAAATACACCAACATGATTATCTACAGTCCCCGAATAATAACCTGCTTCTAACTCCATTGAGCCAGAAAGAGGTAGAACCCATTGGGCAAAATCATGGGAATGACTACAACTTTCAGTATGATAGGAACGAAGCTCCATACGATTGGTAATCAATTTTAATTACTCGCTATGAAAAACAGTTCAAATTAAAGAAACATATTATAGCATAGAGAATGCGGCATATAATGGCCACTATATGTGACTTTTAGTACCTTTAACCCACCTCCTCTGCTCTATTTATACTGTACTTATTGACGTATTCAGGCTTTAAAAAAATTCTTTACAGAGGAGCAAAATACGCCACATAATGTTCAATTATTTGTTTTTCATTAGGGCGTGTTGACATTTGGGGGCGCGAGTCAAAAATCGGGATAATTTAGTGCAAATTTTAACTTGAGTGAGGCGAATAGCCAGCTCTATTTAACGAACTCAAGCTGAAATTTGCGCAAATTAGCTTGGTTTTTGACCGTGACACCAAAATGTCAACACGCCCTAGTATTCCAACCGAACAATCCATTCGTCTTAATCATATTTTTTGGAGTCTACTGTGCAAGGAAAAACTGATTTAGCAAATCAACCCATATTTTCTTTAGAAGAACTTTTTGAGGTAACTGTAGATCGACACCAAGTCGCTTCTACAGCAATTTCTGCCATGAAGATATTAATGTTACGCAACCAACAAGCTTATCTCGATGAGCTCAATGAATTAGCAAATATGTGTGCTCAGTTACTAAAACAAGGGGCTACAGTTGACTCTTTAGTAGAGACAATCAAATCCAGTATGACTACTTCATATCAAGATACATTGAATAAGGTCACCAGTGAAATTGGTCTAGGACAATTTCAATTGAATCATACCAACCCGCAGACAATTGCGGGACAAAATTTGGAAAAACGCATTAAATCAATGAGACGCTTTAAAGAAACACCACTCACAGACATTATTGAAGCAGTAATTACCGATACTCTGGTTCAAGCGAGTGCAAAATTTGGTGCGGATCTTGGTGATTTTGACTTTTTGAAACTGTCAATCGCAATGTGTTGAATTATAATTTTTAATCATTGTAACCAGGGTGAAGCACGCAGCGTAATTCGGTAATGATTAGAGTTGATAAGAATCATTTATACTGGAGCTATAATCTTATAAAATAAGATTTAATCAAGAATTGGAGCTATTTGGTAATGTCTTTATGGAAAAAATTTAAAGAGTTTTATAATGCCTCAGCGGAGAATAGAATAGGATTTTATAATTTCCTTGCCTTTCTTGTTATCCCTATTCTAGGCATGACCATTTTGTACGTTTTAGTTCGTATTTTTTGGATAAAAGCCTGAGGATCTTGATAATTAAAGTATCGCCCTATAGCTAAACCATAGGGCCTATTAAACTATTCGGCTTGTTCAATTTTTATATCTCGAGAACCTGCTCTAGTTTCAACTTTTTTAGGTAAATCAACCCAAAGCATTCCTTTTTTAAAGCTTGCCTTCGCTTTGGTCAAATCAACAGTTGAAGGTAAAGAGATAGAACGCTCATAGCTTCCATAACTAATTTCTCGGGCAATATATTTTTTACCTTCATTTTTTTTCGAACTGGACTTTTCGCCGCTAATAGTGAGCACATTATCAGATATAGTTACTTTAATGTCTTTTTCATCCATACCAGGCATTTCTAATTGAACGCAAAAATGCTCTTTATCTTCAACAATGTCCATTGAAGGAGCAAGATCCATTTTCTCAAATTGGCCCCAGTTAAATCTAGATGGAGAAAAAAATTGGTTAAAATCACTAAATAATCTATCTACTTCATTTTGAAGACTTAGAAATGGATTTTGTGAACGATTAATTTGAATGGAAGAGCCTTTGGTGGATGAACCTTTCCTTGGAGTCCCTTTCTTAAATTGTGTTACTTTGCTCATGATACACCTCCATATAATCTATGATATTTATAAAATTTTGGTACATTTAACGGTTTTGTCAAATCCACCAGTACACTAAAAATAGAGTATATGCTGAGAGGGATTGCGCTGACCGAGGCCTCGCTTATCGAATAAGCGGATTTCGGTATTGCAACCAGAGCAATAGAAAAGCGAGAGCAGGCATTAGAATATCAGTCCAAAATACAGTACCCGCATTACCTGGTTCGAAATTATGGGCAGTAAACATTTGAAAAAGATGCACGCCAGCAGCTCCCCATAAGAATATGGCAGGAACTATAATCGTTGCAACACGAAATGCCATTTTGCTTCTAAAGCTGATTATCCCATTGACAGCTATTCCCAAACTTACAAATCCCAATTCCATTTGAAACGGACTTTGAGGCCAGCCAATAAACTGTGCGGTAAAATCACCAAAGAAGACATGCATTATAAAGTTATATACAAAAGCCAGACCGATATTAAACAGCAAAAACCAGGAAAATATACTTTCAATAATTTTAGCTTTTTCCATAGACCGGGATTGGCTCAACCACTCTGCAAGAGAGAATAACAAACCTAAAATAAAAAAAGTCAATGTAGGATTGCGTGCTGCCAAAATAATCATATTGGCCATAGTACCTTCCATAGGTAAAATTTTGTATTTAAATCTAAATTACCTTAAAAGAACTGCAAACACAATTCACGCTAAAAGCAAAGCCATTGACTTTTAATAGCAACATTCATTTACTCTTTTTATAGCGTTGATGAAACACATAATATAAACCTGGCAAAACCAGTAGCGTTAAAAAGGTAGAAGAAATAATTCCGCCAATAACTACTGTCGCTAAAGGTCTTTGTACTTCAGAACCGGTGCCAGTTGCTAAAGCCATGGGGACAAATCCCAAAGAAGCAACCAGTGCTGTCATTAGTACTGGCCTAAGCCTTGCCAATGAGCCTTGCAATACCGCATCTTTTAAATAAAATTTTTTCTGCTCACGTAACTTGTTAATAAAAGTAATCATCACAAGACCATTTAAAACAGCCACCCCAGACAAAGCAATAAATCCTACCCCGGCAGAAATGGACAACGGAATACCTCGTAAGCACAAGGCCAATACTCCCCCAGTTAGAGCAAGAGGAATACCGGAAAAAACTAATAGTGCATTCCGGACATTACCGAAACTCATAAACAGTAATAAAAAAATACCTAATAATGTAACCGGTACCACAAGCTGTAAACGTTGCGACGCAGATTGCAATTGTTCAAACTGCCCTCCCCAAGTAATCCAATAGCCACTGGGCAATTGAACATTTTGTTCGATGCGTTGTTTGGCCTCATTGATAAACGAACTTAAATCGCGATTTCTGACATTCGCCGTAACCACCACGCGACGCTTGCCACTCTCCCGACTAATTTGATTAGGGCTTTCACTTCGTACTGTTTTAGCTAATTCACTCAAGGGTATAAAATGAAGCTCTCCATCTTTTGCTGGTGGTAATGGAACAAAAATTTGCCTTAAAACCTCAGAGCTTGAACGCAATGGCTCTGGTAAACGTACGATTAAATCAAAACGCTTATCCCCTTCAAAAAGCTCTCCCCCTTTCTTACCACCTGTTGCAATGACAATAGCATCTTGAACTGTACTTGCCTGCAAACCATAACGAGCCAGTATATCTCGATTCATTTCAATAGTGAGTAAGGGTAAACCACTTACCTGTTCTACTTTCACATCAGCAGCGCCTGGTACTCTCTTAAGCTGTGTACTAATTGACTCAGCAATATCGCGTAAGGTACTCATATCATCTCCGAATACTTTTACTGCTACGTCACTCCGCACCCCAGAAATTAGCTCATTAAAACGCATTTGAATCGGCTGGGTAAATTCATAATTATTTCCTGGAATTTGATTCAAAGCCTCTTCGATTTCTTGCACTAAATCCTGTTTTGTTTTTTTAGGATCAGGCCATTCTTTACGTGGTTTTAGCATAATAAACGTATCAGCAACATTGGGCGGCATTGGATCTGTAGCGACTTCGGCTGTACCTAATTTGGAAAAAACAATCTGTACTTCGGGAAACTGCTTAATCCTTTGTTCGACTAAATCTTGCATCGCAATAGCTTGGGTTAAACTGGTACCAGGAATACGCATTGCATGCATGGCTATATCCCCTTCATCAAGGCTTGGGATAAATTCACCACCCAAGCGAAAAGCAATCAGAAGACTAATGACAACCAAAATGACAGCCGCGCTAATTACCCCATATCGAGCATGGAAACAATATCGCAAAACTCGTGCGTATCCTGATGAAATACGTTCTACCAACCAATTTTCTTTTTCTTGAATACGCCCCCTTAGAAATATAGCCACTGCAGCTGGCACAAAAGTTAAGGCGAATAGCATTGACGCCATTAATGCGATAATCACCGTTTCCGCCATAGGCAAAAACATTTTTCCCTCTACACCCGTTAAGGTTAAGATAGGGAGATAAACTACAGTAATAATAAATACGCCAAAAATACTGGGCCTGATGACTTCAGTAGTCGCATAGGCAATCACTTTTAAGCGTTCTTCAAGGTTTAAAGTACGTTGTAGTCGATGCTGTTGCTCCCCCAAATGTTTCATGCAATTTTCAACAATAATTACGGCACCATCAACGATTAAACCAAAATCAAGGGCTCCCAAACTCATCAAATTGGCACTGATTTGATTGCTGACCATCCCCGTAATTGTCAGCAGCATCGATAAGGGAATAACCATAGCGGTAATCAATGCGGCGCGAATATTTCCCAAAAATAAAAATAAAATGACACAAACCAGCAAAGCACCTTCAAGTAGATTTTTTTTGACGGTGTTAATCGTCGCGTTAACGAGTGAGGTTCGGTTATAAACAGTAACCGCCTCGACTCCATCAGGAAGTGATTTATTAATTTCCTTCATCTTGGCAGCCACACGCTCCGACACCGTACGGCTGTTTTCCCCCATCAACATAAACACCGTACCTAAAACCACTTCCTTGCTGTTTTCCGTTGCAGCACCGGTGCGTAGCTCTTTTCCTAAAATGACATTTGCCACATCGCGGATGCGAACAGGAGTTCCCTCAAAACTGGCGATTACAATATTTTCAATATCAGCTATATTTTTCACCTGCCCTGGAATTCGAATGAGATTCTGCTCGCCATTGCGCTCAATATATCCTGCCCCTACATTGGCATTGTTACGCTGTAACGCCTCAACCACACTATTTAAACTCAAACCATAACGAACCAGTTTGCTCGGTTCAGGTGTAATGTGAAATTGCTTTTCATAACCGCCAATCGTATTAACCTCTGCAACGCCTTCCACATTACGTAACTGGGGTTTAATGAGCCAATCTTGAATCGTACGAAGCTCTGTAGGATTATAACGTTGAGACACAGGCACATTAGACTTATTCTTCACAATGTACATAAATATCTCACCCAAACCAGTAGAAATAGGACCGAGTGTCGTTTCTGCTTCTGCCGGAAGTTTATCTTTAACCTCTTGCAAACGCTCATTGATCAACTGACGTGCAAAATAAATATTCGTCCCATCTTTAAATACCACGGTAACTTGGGATAACCCATAACGCGATAAAGAACGCGTGTAATCTAAATTGGGCAGACCACTCATCGCCAATTCAATAGGAAAAGTGATGCGTTGCTCTACTTCAAACGGGGAATAACCCGAGGCTTGGGTATTAATCTGTACTTGGACGTTCGTAATATCAGGTACTGCATCAATTGGAAGACGCTGGAAATTATAGACACCAAGCAATGCGACAATTATTGTAAATAAAAGGACAAACCAACGATGTCTTAGAGCGAAGTGTATAATTTTTTCAAGCATCTTGTATCCTTAATCCTCATGACTGGCTCCTTCCTTGCCTAATTCCGCTTTAATGTAGAAACTGTTTTTACTGACATAGCGCTGACCGGCATCAAGACCTGAAAGAACCTCTGCCCATTGCCCATCTTCCTGTCCTAAAAGAACAGGGGTTGCCTCAAAATAATCACCTTGCTGAACAAAAACCACATCTTTTTCATTCATTTTCTGAATTGCGGAGAGAGGAACAGCCACTGGAACTGTTTTTTTATTAATGATAATCGCACCATTAATGTACATGCCAGGCAACCAGACACGCTCCTCATTGGGAAGAATAGCTCGCGCTAAATTCGTTTGACTGTCTTCAATTCCTAAAGGAGAGATATAGGAAATAGTACTGAAGGTTTTAGGTTTTCCTTCATCTCCCGTGACAATAACCTCCATTCCTTGCTTCACAAGGGGAGCATCTTTACGATATAAAGTAAAATCAGCCCATACATTCGCTAAATTTGCTACCTCATAAATCGGTTTGGTATTTTGAGTTAACTCCCCATTTGTCGCATTTTTTTGTACAACAGTACCGGTAATTGGTGCCGTGATGCTGTAGTTTTGTAAACTTTCATTACTTTCAACAGTGGCTAACACATCTCCTTTTGTAACCTCCTCACCAAGATTTTTAGCCATTGATTTAATGATCCCAGGATAGCGCGCATAAATCGGTGCCAATGTATCACGATTAGGGAGAATTTTTCCTACTACATTCAATTGAGTTTTGATTTCATGACGTTGTACCACAGCAGTCTGGATCTCGGCTGCTTTAAGGACTACGGCTCCTATCTGTACACGTCCTTCATAAGAAGCATAGCTCCAATTCATCTGCTTTCCTGAATACTCTAATTGAACCCTAACATCAAAAGAATGAGGTTCGCGAATCACTTCATTACTTTCTAAAAAGTGATTTGCCGGAATAAAGGAAATCTTCTCTTTTTTGCCATTAAATCGTGTTAATAAAAGAGTTAAATGCGCGTTATCCGGGGCAATAATTTTCCCATTCTTATAAAGGTAGCCTCTAAAATGGGGCGGCATCCCCCGCTCAAATATTAAAAGTTCCAAGGACAAATCACCTTCTTTAAATAAGCGACCTCCCTGTGGCCCCCTTTCCCAGGTTTCTTGTTGACTTCCTTCATCCGCTTTATGAGTACTCTGACCTGCCCAGAACATCAAACTTAACCCAAGTAAAAAAACAAGCAATAATAGAAAAGAAACCCCTGATTTTGGCAATTTCATTTACTCTCCTTAGCCGGATTAAGTCCTAAAAGCCCCGTAAGCTGAATTAGTGTTTTATGATAATCCGCATGGGCTTGTTGATAGTGTCGCTCCTCTTCATATAACGTATTTAATGCGGTAGATAATTCAATATAGGTATATCGTCCCATTTGATACCCATCCCTGGCCAGCTTGATCGATTTATGAGCTAGCGGCAATAAAGATTCCGTAACCAAGTTCGCTTCGTACTGACTCTGCTGTGCTTGCAAAAAAACATTATAGATATTTTGCCGCACATCAAGTCGTGCTCCTTGATAGGCATGTGCCGTTTGCGTGTATTGCGCTTCTGCCGTCAGAATTTTTCCTTGATTTCGATCAAAAACTGGCACTTCTGCAAAGGTGGATATTACTGCTGCATTACTCCCATCATCGGAGAAATGACGACCTCCTAATTGTATATTTAAATCAGGCCAAACTGATTTTTTAACCGCGGTAATGGTTGCACGTTTGGCACGGAGTTGCAGTTGCATTTGGATTAATTGCGGATTTTGCGGCAATTTTTTTAAGAGAGCAGCCCAATCTAATACCACGTCGGGCAAACCTTTATCCACCAAAGGTTGGTCAATTCTTAATCCATCACCTAATAAACGAGCAAGCTTTGCTCGTTGAGAAAGTGCATCACGCATCGCTTTTTTTTCCTGGATGCGAGCCTCACCTAAACGTCCTTGCGCTAATCGCAAATCCAACTCCGTACCTACTCCAGCCTGAACACGTCGCTCAATTGCAGCCACAATACGCTCATTTAAGTGAATTAATTTTTTAGTCACTTGATGCCATTGCCCTGCATACAAAGCATCAACATAGGTCACACCGACAAGTATATAAAGTGCCGCTTTCTGAACCTTAATCTGAGCCAAGGACGCGAGATAGTCTGCATAGGTTGCTTTTTTAAGATAATCAAGGCGATGCCCCAAAGGAATGGGCTGGGTCACAGATGCCGTAGTTTCTGCTGCTTCATACCCCGAATAGCTGCCGGAGCCACCAAAATTTTCTGCAGTTAACGTCAATTGAGGATTAGGATAGAGGCCGCTTTGGATAAAATAACCGCGCATCGCTTGCGCTTTATCCATTTCTGCTTGCAATTCAGGATTATTACGATAGGCAATCTCTAAAGCTTCTTTGAATGTAAGGGGAGCAGCCGCTAACGCTTCAAAACATGTGAAGCTCATCACTAAAATAACGGTAAAACCAATATAGCGCATTCCTTACCTTTGATTATTTATTCCATAATACTGTTCCAGTGTAACCTGATTTACTTTAGTTTTATACCATTTAATTGCCATAACTGACCCAATAAACCCAAACTCGTTCTTCAATACATGCAATCTATTTTGGGGCAAAGCATTTGTTTTAATCTTGGATAAAAGGTATATCGATACCAGTGTAATATAAGCATTTTAAGCTATGCTAGATATTATGAATAACAAAAAGAACACAAATCCAGGATACTGGTATGCAATTTTTTCTGCAATATTATTTGGCGCCGCGACACCAGCAGCTAAATTTTTATTAGAAAAAATTAATCCATTATTGTTAGCAGGATTACTTTATCTAGGTTCTGCTATTGGCTTATTCATTATATTTTTTATTCAATCTTGTTTCCCTAAATCCGGAAAAAATGAAGCATCACTCAGATATAGTGATGTTCCTTGGCTCTGCAGCGCCGTACTCCTTGGAGGCATTATTGGACCCGTTTTATTGATGGCAGGTTTAATAAGGCTTCCTGCAGCGTCTGCCTCGTTATTATTAAATCTTGAATCCGTATTTACCGCCTTAATTGCCTGGATTGCATTTAAAGAACACGTTGATCGCAATATTGCCTTAGGTATGATGTCCATTGTGGTTGGAAGCATGATGCTGTCCTGGAAGGAAAGTTTCACATATCAAAATTTTTCAGGTCCTGTACTGATTACTGCAGCATGTTTTTGTTGGGCACTGGACAATAACCTAACTCGAAAAATCTCTGCTGCAAATCCTTTGCAAATTGCAATGATTAAAAGTCTCATTGCAGGATTGACCAATACGGTTATTGCCATAACTTATGGAGCCATTCTTCCTGCAGATGCTTTTCTATTCTTCGCAGGAATAGTTGGTTTTCTAGGTTATGGGTTAAGTTTATTATTATTCATTCTGGGATTACGCTACATAGGTACTGCACGAACGGGAGCTTATTTTTCACTTGCCCCCTTCGTTGGAGCTGGGCTTGCAATTATCTTTTTAAACGAATCAGTAAGCTTACAACTTATTCTTGCATCCCTCTTTATGGGATTTGGCATTTGGCTGCATGTTTCAGAATATCACGCTCATGGACATCACCATGAAGAAATGGAGCATGATCATCGACATGTTCACGATGACCATCACCAACATGAGCATCAACCTACAGATCCATCAGGAGAGCCTCATAGCCATTGGCATAAACATAAGCCTTTATATCATTCTCATCCTCATTTTCCAGATATTCACCATAGACACAAACACTAATATCTAAATTATCCGTCACCAGAGCAAAATCAGAATACTGTGAAACTGCCGTTAATTATTGTTATTTTTTTCTTAAGGGCTTTAGCGACTTGTTTGATTTTTTTAAATGCACAAACAAGTCGCATAAAGTTTTATAGAGTAATTGATAACGAAATAAAGGCTGGATATAAATCTGAAAAAAACTGTTAATGCAGTACTTTAGGCATATTGATGACTGCAACTGCTTTTTTCAAATTAAACTGTATGAGTTTTTTTAAAATGAAACCATCATGAAATACATTCGATGATTTACGGGTTTACCCTAGCTTCTAATTAAAAAATCGCTCTAAACAACCAGATATGAATCAATTTTTTACAAACTTTAAGGGTTTGGGAAAGCATCTATTTTTGAAAGAAAATGATACACTAAGATTTTTTAGAGTCATCAACACTATTGATTAACAGGATTTCAAATATGGCCACAGCATTTTCAAGAATAATTATTTTAGCTGGTTTCTGTTCAGGAATTTCTATAAATTCATCATTTGCACATTCTCACCATGAAACAAGCTCAATAGGAAGTCCCGCGCATGCAACAAAAACCACCAAAACAATAAAGGTAACCGCTTCGGATGATATGCGCTTTACTTTTTCACAAAAACCCGAATTTCATGATGGCGAAATTATCACATTTGAAGTAACAAATATGGGAAAGGTAGCGCACGAGTTTTCTATAGGTGATGAAGAAGAACAAAAAGCCCACCAAAAAATGATGCGTGCCATGCCAGGAATGGTTCATGAAGATGGCAATACAATTACTGTTAACCCTGGTGAAACCAAAAAGTTGACCTGGAAATTTAAAGCCAATTCAAAACATGATGTTGTCATCGCCTGTAATATCCCGGGTCATTTTGAGGCGGGTATGTATATGAAAACAAACGTTGCAAAAGCCTAAGATAAATTATTCTCCCATTGTAGCGTTGAACTTAGTCGTAACCAAGTCAACGCTCCCTTCCAAAAGGAATGCAATGTATACCTGTTTTCCTTAATTTTATAAGCACGATCCACGATTGTTAAAAAAAGTATATGGAAATTAAAATGGCTGCAATTGCTGATTAAGAAGTTCAACAAACACTTTATTCCAGAAAACGAATAGACTAGAATGATTTTCAATCGAATTTTATTTGGTGATTCAATCATCAAACATGCTTACTGATGTGCCCGTATTAGTATCAATGTTTCATATGTAAAAGCCTAGTTGCGCTGTAGCTCGATTAATACATTAGAGTAACCTAAAGAATGGAGTTATTATGGACAATAAAAACATAGAGACGTTTGAAGAAATAGACAATCAAATCGATGGAATCGTGGTTTATCTTTTGAAAAAATATGCAATGAAAAACGAATTCTCATCAAAAATTGATGCTGATTTGCCAGAAGAAGTTGAGGCCTAAGCGCCAGTTCATATGATAATACATAGTTCTGTTTCTATTTATTAATATCGAAAAAAATTAATGTGGTTTTTTCTTGAAGATTCGCGGGCCCGGGCCCGCGAGATTCAATGGTGGGTTTCATTAACTTATTTTAATTTACAACGCCCTAACAGTTATCAATTGGCTCGAAAATATTTGGGTAGCCCTAAATAAAACTAAATCACTTGCACTTCTTCCGCTAAAAGACCTTTCTGCCCTTTACCTTGTTTAAAAAAAACCGCATCACCTTCTCGAAGCGTTTTAAAACCATTTCCTAGAATGGAGCTAAAATGTACAAAATACTCCTGACCATTACTTTGAATAAATCCAAACCCTTTGCGTTCATTGAACCATTTCACTGTTCCTTTTATTTTTTCTGACATTGTCATATTCCTTTATTATTAACAATTCAAAGCAAAGTTTTTTGTTGAAAAATAGTACACTCCAACGACCATAAATCAAGGGTTCATTTTAATTTTCAGATGTTATTTATACAATTGCGGGTTTTACTTATCAAAATTAAGGTAAATGGGCAGTACACAGTTTCCTGTTTTTATTAAAAAGCCGCTAAAAATTGACAGCAGGATTTATTACCCTCCTGCAAAAGAGTTATTCGCAATTACTTGGGGTTGCACCGTCATCGAAACAACATATTCTGCTTCTAATTCGATATGATAATCTAAGCCTGCATGCAATAAGACAAGATTGTTTTGGGCATCCTCACACATCAATTCTCTAAGTTCTTGATTACGCACGATAGCGGCCGCCCTTTCTCGGGCGAAATCTAATGGTGATTTCATAAAAAAAGCATTTGCATCTATTCCAATGCCTTCACCATATTCTTGATTAAACACTTCTTCTCTTGCCATAAAGAATTTTAATGGAATAAAAATTGGTTTACCTTTAAAGTCATAAAGTTGCAAATCATCAGCTCGCGTACAATAGTAAGGAATTGAAGCAGATGCCGCTTCTTTTAATAATTCTCCTTCATGATTATTCTCGTCAGAATAAATAACAGCCTTAGGCAAAGGCATTACCGGCAAATATCTTGAGATCCTCGCTTCACATTGTTCTTCCTTGACACATTTATCTTCTTTTTGTGATTGAATTTTATCATACTGACTTAAATCATCTTGATATGCCTGCAAACCTGTTTTTAACTTCTTGTCAGCATATTCTTTAAATGAGTCATAAGAAAAGTTTTGGCTACAATAGTAAATATTTTGTCTTCCAAAATCCTGAGTTGCAAAAGGAAGAATACGAATACACATTTCTCTTACTTTTTCCTGATCAAACCATGCTAAAAAATCATTATCTTCCGTAATAACATTTAAACCGTGACGATACCCAGCCATAAAAGATTCTTGATCAACTACATAGGAAGTTAATTGTTGTGTATCAGCATCATAATAATAGGCACGATTTTTTGCCGTGAACTCTCTTGCTCCTTCAATTTTATTATTCATATCACTATGATAATAATGAGTCTCACAGTTCATTGAAAAGGGTGAGATTGCTCCAGTTAATGGTCCTTGCGGGGGCTGAAAAAGAAAAGAACATCCCGAAAATGTTGGCGTTACAAGTGGATTAAAAATACATTCTGCATCAATAATAGTAGGTTTTTTTCGAGAAACAATCAGATTTTCATGATGAAAATCAGAACCAGAAACAGATTGAATTAATAGAGTAGTCATGCCCATAATGTATGAAAATTGTTGTGCTTCTTTTTCTGTTCTCAAAATACAAGAAGAATTCTCATCTAGAGCGGCTAAAGATAATGCTTCGTGAAACTTAGTCCGCCCTGCTTTTGTTGCCATATCATAGTCCAGGTGCGATTGTGATGGTAAAAATTCAATGTAACCATAGTGCTGTGTAACAGATTCGGAGGCTGGGTCGTCAGTTCTTGGCAGTATTAAATAAGTTGGAATAGTTTCCAGAGCTCGCCTATTAAATAGTTCTGCTAAACTCTCATGCCCTTCATAACTTGCATCTAAGCCTTTTAATTTTTTCACATCACCGACTAACATGGTATCTGCTTGAACAGAAGTTGGTTTATAAACAATTTTAAGTTCTATTTCGTCCTTATCTCTAAACGTCAAAAAATAAACTTGTTGACCTTGCTTATGCATATCGCTCCCGCTTGGCGTAATACCAACCAGTTTTGGCTCTATCATATGACTTAAAAATCCTTTTTCCAGCAGGGGGAAATCCTGTTCAATGCGCTGAAGCATTTTCTCGATATTACGTATCGCATCTTGTTGAATTTGACGAAGTGATTGTTCCATTTGAGGATAATGAGCAGCAAAATATTCAGCAAAATCATTGCGCTGAGCGTAATATTTTTTAAGTTCTTCTTTTAAAAAGAAATCAAAATATGCGTCCTCCTCGTTTTCGGTCATTGTTTTTTTTTCCGTCCGACGATTTAATGCGAGTTCTCTCATTATTTTGTTTATAGTTCTATAATCAGCATCTACAGGGATTCCATATTCCTGTTCACGATAGTGTTTTAAGTCATATTCAATAAACGACACTATGTGTTGATCCATCACGCCTGCCAAATGTTCAAGGATGAGGCTTAACGACTTTTTATCTAGAGTAAATATTTTTGATTGCGGTTCAAAAAATTGCAGAGCATAGGTCTTTAAATTTTTTTCATCTTTAACAAAATATTTTTCGAGTTGTTGCACTAAATCTCTTAACAATACAGCATAGGCACTAACGTGCCGCGCATCCGGTGAAAAAGCTTCTATTTCATCTAGTTTTTTCGATTCAAATAGAATTCTGGCTCTCATAATAACCTCAATCTGCACATCCTTATTATATTATAGACACACGACTCATAATATTGACGCCCACCTAGTCCTTATTGACCCCTAATTTATCCTGAGTGTTTTTATTGATTATCTGCTTCATCTATAAGCGCATTCTTTATTTGGTGAGTTGTTACAAAGATAAAGTTTGAATAAGGAGGAACTACAATCAACTATTTGCCCTCATTTTTTTATATCCCATAATGCTTAACAGCAATAATAAAGTAACTGGTGTAATAAAAAGCATCATCAAGGGCCACAAATTTGATCCTGCACACAGAGCAAAAACAGTATACGCTACTAAAGGAATACTGATTAATAAAGGAATGCAAGCAAGCTTACGCCATCTACCAGACCATTTCCATAACAATCTAAGCTGTAAAATCCAGTACATGGGTATGGAAAAATAAAGTAACTGTATGAACAGAATATCCCAAGTTGAAAGAGGTTCTTGAGGTATTTTCATACTGGCTTGCTGCTGTTGATTCAACGCATTGACCCAAGAAGCCTTGGGATTTGATAAAGTACCGTTATCCTCCTGCCATATAGCTGAAATTGAGATTGATTGGGTTTCCAGAGGTTGCCAGTTGGCATCATATACCGTAACAAGTACTGAATCGATCTGTATTTCCTTGGTATAAGACACCCAAGCAATAGCTTGACCTTCACCTGCAGGGTAGGCTTGGGAAGGATTCATACGGATATTAGTCTTTATCTCCTTTCCAAGATATTTTCCTATAGCCTGGAAACGTAAGGGCTGTTCACTTTGATAATGAATAAGAACATAGAGCGCTTCATCTTGAGTCAATACTGCAGGTGATGTAGGGCTTGTCTCACTCAGTTCGACATTCAAGGCACTCGCTATGGTGGCATAAGATAACAACAGTACGATAAGAACAATTAGAACAAATTTATTTTGAGATTCCCTAGAGTTAAAGAATGCTTCATTGCGAGAGTAACACCCTCTACTTAAGAAACGATTCCATGTCATAGTATCTCTTGAATAAAATAGATAATTACAGATTAGTATGACAAAACATATCCGTCAAACCGGAACCACCCTGATGTTCACTCAGAGAGCAAATTTTTTAAAAAAATGTTGAGAAAGATGAAATAACTCCCGTATTAGACTTGTTAATACGGGAGTTCTGTGATTAATGTCGTGTTTTTTCCTTTGATTGGCCAAGTAGCCAATCAAAACTCACCTCAAGCTCATCAGCAATTTTCTGCATAGAAGGAGCATCTAGAGCAACACCATATAATAGCGCCTCTATTTTAAATTTAGGCAATTCAAATAGTTTAGAACATACTTGAACACGTTCTGTCATTAAGGCTGGAACACCTAGTTCATCAAGCTCATAGTTCAAACGTTCAGTGAGTTTTTTGTTTGACATGTTAATCTCCTCTTGACTTTTTATCAGTGTAAAACACTTAAGCTTAAGGATTGATTAACAAATAATTTTTTTTTAAAAAAAATTAGGGCAGGCTGACAACTCATCCTCACCGCCTTCGTCCCGTGACTAGTTCGTGCACTAAGAGAAATTAAATAATACCAAGCCATTATTGTCTTCACCGTTACTTATAGCACAAGACCAATCGACAACTAATTTTTGTTGATGGAGAATGGGGTCGAAGAAATCCAGATGTAGTGTTGCCGTATTATCCTCAAAAACACTTAATCGACCCGAGAGTGTTAAGAACTCCCCAGATGAACTCTGTATAAAAATTTTCATTGATGTAGTAACAGTATCTGTTAAACGATCATTCACATTCTCTTTGCCATGAAAATACTGGGTAAAATTAAATCGAGTTGTGGCCCCATCCAATTTTTTTCTTATTTGATCCTGAGGTTTGGAACCTGTCACTTCACAGTTATCAAAATGAATAATCGCTCGAACATCATTACCACTTTCAACCGCTGCCACCAATTGAGAAAAATCAGTGATATTGTTAGTAGGGGTAAGAGGAATAGTGTTCGTTTGCGCATCGGCCTGACTTAAGGAAAGCATCAATAAACTTGCAACTACACTTGATTGCCAAATTCTCATTGTGTCCTCCGTGACTCTTTGTTTATTTGGAGTTTCTCTTTATAAGAGAGAAATAAGTCCTTCCATCATTATTCTGCCATTTAAACATGAGACTTTAGTTACATTAAGTGTAGTTCCATGTTCCATTTTGTCCATATTTTTATAGAACTTATTGATACATTTTGAGACTTCTTATGCAGCGGTATAAAAGATCATGAAACAAAAAATCCATGGATCCCTTAACCTCTATCTAAGTTGCTTTCGCTTACAGATTATGATTTGATTTGATAAAGGAATTAACTAAATTAGTAAAATGATATACGCCCTTTTTGTGCTTATTTTAATCTTTCTGCTAATTGTAGTGCATCAGCATTTGATATCATTTAATCGAGTAATCTCGACTTTATTCACATATACAACAAGACGTAATGCTTTAGAGCACGAAGAGCTGTTGGCTCTTTTTGATAAATTTAATTATCAACACGATGATGGTGTGTGTCATGGTTTTACATTAACCTGGGCTCAAGAAGCAGCTCTGGGATTAGACTATCAATTTTATAATCGCCTGAATCTGATTAAACGGGAAAAGCAGACTTTACCCAATAGCCTGGATGCAATTACTGAAAAAATAAAATCAAGTCAAACGCTTTCTAGAAAGGAACAAAAACGAAATGAAATAAGACCTTTTTTTGAAGCCATATGCCTGGCTCAGTCTCCTGATGACTATTATGAATTCTATGCTCAAACGCTCCAACAATCTAATATTGATGCAATCTACAAAATGATCCAGCTTCATTTCTCAAGAACTCAAAATACAGTTAAAAACTTATTTGGCAAAACAATGAGTTTTGCATCCTTTCAAGATCTCAACAAATTTTTGAATAATCTCAATGAAATCCTCTTTATCAAAAACGATGTCGTAATAGTATGTAGTAGCGAAGAGCACACAGTAGGCTTTAAAAAGCATAAAAATAATGTATGGTTATTCATGGATATCAACCACTTATATGAACAAAGTGAGGATTATCCTTATCAACTTTTAACGAGCGAAGAACTTTGTCCCGTTCTATATCAATCTCTTTTTGAGACCAGTGAACAATTAGTAGTTCACTGCGCCTTCATTGCAAAACCTGGGCAACGAAGATTAATCCAGAAAATTCAATCTCTTGATGAATTGTTCCCGGTCAATTTAGAAAGCACTCAAATCAACAATTGTCGCGGTTATGGCCTACTGGCCATTGGAGTTCAAAATGATGACCGAAATACAGTATCCAAAATACTGAGATTACATAATAAATCCTCTGTAATTAGCCAATCCGAACTAGAGCATGCATTCTTTTATGCTGCAGCCTGCAATCGTTCGAATATTATGAATCACCTGAAAAATATTCCAAAAATAGACATCAACATTCCCTGTAATAAGGGTCGCTCGCCTCTTGGTGTCGCCTGTGAGTATGGAAATGAAAGCGTGGTGCAATTGTTGCTTCGTGATAAAAATATTAATGTGAATATCAAGGACAGCAAGGAAATGACCCCCTTAATGCTGGCCTGTAAATCTTCTTATACTCAAAAAAATCCTGCACTATTTAAGTTGCTTTTAGATGCGGGAGCCAATACCGCGCTTATGAACCTCAATGGAGAAACCGCTTACGAGATTGCAAAAAATCACGATAATCAGACAGCACTGAATGTTATAGCATCTTATAGTGCAAAAGCGTGTCATCAATTCCCTCCTGATACATCACCTGTGCCGCTCGCTACAACAAGGAAAACATCAAACACAATGCTTTCATTTTTAAAGCATACTTTTTTTGATAAGCACGATGTCCCCAGCCCTGCAGAAGAAATATTATCTAGTTCCGCACACTTAAAGGCTAAATAAAGAGAAAAAATAATATTAAATCAATGCATTAATGTTAATGGTCTGAATTCGCACGATACTCATCCCCAATTGATTTTACAAATTTTGTTTTGTACTCTTGCTAATTTTTCTCAAGCAAACAATTCCATGTCCGATTTAAAAAACAAAGTTGCGATTATAACCGGTTCAACCAGCGGAATAGGAGAAGGTATTGCTAAAATGCTCTCTGCTGCAGGTGCAAAAACTGTGATTAACTCTGTTAACTCCATTGAAAAAGGGGAACAATTAGCACAAGAATTAGGTAATGCACGCTACATTCAAGGGAATATAGCTCTCGAAGAAGATTGCAAACGGATTATAACTGAGACTGCAGGTCATTTTGGTCAAATTGATATATTAATCAATAATGCAGGACAATCCTTTCGTAATAATGGAGACATATTGGATATAAGCAATGATGATTTTAGTCAAATCCTAAATATCAACGTCGTCGGTACGTGGTGCCTCATCCGTGAAGCCCTACCTTATCTTAAAGAGTCGGGTGATGGAAATATTATTAATATTACTTCTTGTGCCGGAATTGATCCTGCATCCGCATCGAGCGCTATCCCCTACTCGATTGCGAAAGCTGCAATTAATCATTTAACCAAGTTTTTAGCAAAACACTGTGGTCCTGAAATAAGAGCCAATGCAATAGCCCCCGGGTTAATCATGACTCCCCGCGCTGAAAACTTTAGCGAAGCTGTTAATAAATTTAAAAACCAAACACCACTAAAACGAACAGGAAAACCAGAAGATATTGCTGAACTGGCTCTAGCAATCATTAAGTCAAATTACATCAATGGCGAAATAATTTTAGCTGATGGTGGATTTTCTACTGTATAAATCGCAAGATAACTAAAAATTAAATTACAATATAGTCCAATTAAGATGATGGTTCTCTCTGGGTTAATATCCTGAGATATCTTCATCTTTTTGACAAGTTAATATTGTTGTTTATCACCTTTTTTGTAACTCCCCACGTCATCCCGAACCCGAGCGCAGCGAGGGTGAGGGATCTCC
>NZ_FTNL01000010.1 GCF_900156395.1 Fluoribacter gormanii
AGTTTCCCCAAGTTGTCCCCCACTTCAAGGCATATTCCTACGCGTTACTCACCCGTTCGCCACTCGCCATCTCTCTAGCAAGCTAGAAAATGCTGCCGTTCGACTTGCATGTGTTAAGCATGCCGCCAGCGTTCAATCTGAGCCAGGATCAAACTCTTCAGTTCAATTCCTGTGCTAGTTTAAAACCAGCTTCTTTACTTATTTATTTCTTCTTAGCACTCAAAGGTTCTTCAAAGTGCCCACACAGTTTGTCTTCTCTCTTCTTAATGAACTTGCCCCGAAGGCGTGCTGCGTATTCTACTGATTTCACCATCAGTGTCAAACACTTTTTGCATTTTTTTTAAAAAAAGTGATGTTTGTTATAGTCCCCTTGGAGAGAGGATTATATATTAATGAATAGATTATTATGTATTTAATAATCACGAGAATGCATAACTTTACTTATCCGAAACGGTGTATTTTATTTTCTTCACATTTCTAAAGCCCCCCTTCTGTATACTATTTGACAATAATTTTAATTGGATCAGTATGTCTTCATTTACCGATAGATACACATGTTTAAGTTTTTTTTCAATTTTGGTAGCTCAGGGAGAGATATTATTGTTCAGCAAACCACTAGCGCATTAAGAAATAAGACGAATTATACTAACGTGAATACGTAGGAGGCATTCAATCAGTTGCCGTCAATATAAAAGAAATAAATCTGAACTGAAATCCTAGAAATTCTCTAGATCATATTATGAAACAAGAGTTCAGAGCCTTAAATATCAAGCCCAACATAATCCAAATGGCGCATTAGTACTAGACCAGCTTAAATATCAAAAAATGCATAATCTGATTTAATAGGATTGTCTTGGTACTCTTTAATAATAGGAATGCTTAATTCCTAAAATTTGTGAGTTATTATGACTCCAGGTATCGCTTGCACTAGAATTATTAACAAATTATTTTTTACCAAGTCTGGCTATCCCTTCATTTTTTTGTTACTCTTCGCCATTCAACTATGGTAGCTCTATTGGTCCCTTCGCGGCGATAGATCGTGAACCCCGTCAGGCCCGGAAGGGAGCAGCGGTAGCGATTGATTCGAGCGCCGGAGTGTGGCTCTTAGAGCTGCCGCCCAACTCGTGAAAACATGTATGAGCTATCTGGCACTTGCCCGTAAATGGCGACCACGCACATTTTCCCAACTGGTTGGCCAAGACCACATAAATAAGGCATTGATCAATGCGCTGAATCAACAGCGACTACACCATGCCTATCTTTTTACCGGCACTCGCGGTGTAGGAAAGACGAGTATCGCTCGCATTTTAGCTAAATCATTGAATTGTGAGAAAGGGATTAGCTCAGAACCCTGTTTGCAGTGCACTATCTGTAATGCAATAGAACAAGGCCGATTCATCGATTTAATCGAAATTGATGGTGCATCTAAAACTCGGGTTGAAGATACTCGTGATGTCTTAGATAACGTGCAATATGCACCCGCTATTGGTCGTTTTAAAATCTATTTGATTGATGAAGTGCATATGCTCTCGCAGCATAGTTTTAATGCGCTGCTCAAAACCCTGGAAGAACCGCCAGAACATGTTAAATTTATTTTAGCTACAACAGATCCACAAAAACTTCCTGTCACCGTGTTATCTCGTTGCTTACAATTTAATCTGAAACATTTGGCGACAGAGTTGATCAGCCAGCATTTGCAAATGATTCTTAAAGAAGAACAACTCGGTTTTGAAATTGAGGCTGTTGATATATTGGCTCAAGCTGCTCGAGGCAGCATGCGCGATGCCTTAAGCCTTTTAGATCAAGCCATTACTAGCTGTGATACCCAATTACGCGCAAATGATGTCAAAATGATCCTGGGTTATACCCAACAAGATTATGCCTTGCAATTAATATATGCCTTGGCAGAACAGAATGCCGCTGCTGTATTAAAAATTAGCCAAAGCATTTCAATTGAAGGCGGCCATTTTCAATATGTATTGGATGAACTACTTAACTATCTTCATCAAATAGCTGTATATCAGGCCATTGGAGATAATAATCCTCTAATTAGTCTTCCATCACAAATAAAGCCCCTAGCGCAACACATTTCTCCCGAAGACACGCAGCTGTTTTATCAAATTGGCCTTAAGGGACGTGAGGAAATTCATCTTGCCCCTACCTTAGTCATCGGCTTTAATATGACCGTCTTGCGGATGCTAACGTTTAGACCTGCACCTAAAGAGGCCCTCCCTCTTTTAGCATCCTATAAAACGCTGTTACCCTCTGAGCAGCAACAATCAGTTCTTTCACTACAAGAGATTCCTGAGCAAGCTCCAGAAATGCAAGCTCAAGTGTTATCGAATACAACAGTAAATTTGGATGATGAAAGACAAGAAGAACAACCGCAGGTTATCAATCAGGAGGCAAGTGACTGGGCAAGCATTATCCCTCATCTCAAACTCACTGGTTTAGCGCTCAATGCAGCAGAAAATGCTGAATTACTCGCCAAAGATGGACGAGAGGTTACTTTACGTGTGGCCAAAGGACATCAATCTCTATTTACGCCAACGATACTCTCGCGCATTGAAACAGCCCTGAGTCAATATTACCAAAATCAGGTGAAAATTACGTTAAACAGCGATGAATCAGTTCAATGTTCTCCAGCGCAGCAAAAAGAGCAGGCAACACAACAGAAACAACTGAAAGCAGAAGCTGCATTAAAAAATGATCCTATGTTCCAACAGATTCAGCAAGAATTTTCAGCAGAATTGGTCAAAAATTCTATTGTACCGCTGAAAGATGACTTATAATATATCGAATTTAAATCTAAACATATGAGGCCTTAATAATGGATATGAATCAAAATCTTGGCAACCTGATGAAAGAAGCGCAAAAAATGCAACAACGTATGCAAGAAGCACAACAACAATTAAGTCAATTAGTTGTTACAGGTGAAGCTGGTGGTGGCATGGTAGTTATTAAAATGAATGGCCGACATGATGCCACTGAAGTTAAAATTAAACCTACTATGATGGAAGAAGATGTAGAAATGTTGGAAGATTTGGTTGCTGCAGCGATTAATGATGCCGTACGAAAAATTGAAAAAGCATCTAAGGAAAAGATCAGCCAATTAACCGCAGGTCTAAATATCCCAACTGATTTAATGGGCGGCGATAAGGAATAATCCTAACGATGGATATGTTAAACCGTTTGGTAGAAGCGCTCCGCTGTCTACCAGGCGTAGGTCCAAAATCAGCACAACGTATGGTGTTTCACTTGCTTCAACATCAAAGACAGAGAGGATTACACCTTGCATCATGTCTTGAGCACGCAATGAATAATATTCACCATTGTGAACGTTGTGCTAACTATACAGAACAAAGAATTTGTACCCTTTGTCAAAATCCAAATAGGGACTCTTCCTTGCTTTGTGTTGTGGAAAGCCCAGCTGATGTATCTGCCATAGAACAAAGCAATGCTTTTCAAGGTAAGTATTTTGTTCTCATGGGAAAAATATCTCCGCTTGATGGCTTAGGCCCAGAGGACATAGGGTTACCTCGACTTAAAAATCTCATCATTCAAGAAGAAATCAAAGAAGTGATATTAGCGTTAAGTCCTAGCGTAGAAGGGCAAACTACCATTCATTTTATCCATCAACTTTTGCGTGATTTATCAATTAACATTACTCAATTAGCGCATGGAATTCCCTCTGGAGGAGAATTAGAGTTTTTGGATGGCAATACTATAGGGAACGCCCTTCGCAATAGAGCAATAATTCATGTTTAAAACAATGTACCGCAATAAATACATTCTCATATTAATGCTTCTCATCTCAGGATTAGCAAACGCCTCTTTTTACAAAAGTTTATGGCCCAAATGGGAAGTAAATAACCCATTATCAAAAGAAGTTATCTCGCATCAACTGTGGCAAAATTTTCTTAATCGCCGCATAGTCACCAATGAAGAAAATATCAACCTAGTTGATTATGCTCATATGACACAGATAGATTTAAACTTGCTTAAAGACTATTTAAAAAGCATGGCAGAAATCGATATTAATAATTACAATCGTAATGAGCAATTAGCATATTGGATTAATGTATACAACGCTTTCACGGTACAGGTTATAGCCAATTATTATCCTGTTACAACGATTCAAGAAATTAATATTTCCCCCGGACTATTCAGCATAGGCCCATGGGGTGCGAACCTGATTACTATTAAAGATACTCCTTTAACTTTAGACGACATAAATAATCGCATTATTAGAGCGATTTGGAATGATCCCCGCTCTCACTATGCCATAAGCAACGGCACTATTGGCGCACCCAATCTTAGTAGAAAAGTCTACCAGGGAAAACTTCTTGAAGAACAATTGAACCTAGCAGCTACAAATTACATTAACTCTCTTAGAGGAGTAAGCGTCATTGAGGGAAAACTGATCATCTCTAAATTATACGATTGGTTTGAAGAAGATTTTGGCGGAACCAAGCAGGATATCATTTTTCATTTATTGCAATTTGCAAAAGAGCCATTGCAAAGCCAACTTAAGCACATAAATACCATCGACAGTTACATCTATAATTGGCATATAAATAGCCCTTCAACTGATCACGAATAAATGTATAATAAAAAATTGTTTGAACACCTTCACACCGTGAATAACAATAGTATACTCGCCCTATTTATCATAAAGGGTTATGAATAATGAATCGTGGTGGATTTTCATGGAAAAGACTTGTTGGGCTCTCTGCTCTAAAAGCCAAAATTTCGCGAAAAATTGGCATTCCACTGACGCAATCGGGAAGAGAAAGAAAACTCGGAGCTTTAATCATTAAGCATTTACGCTCCCTCTTCCAGGAAGGAAAAAAGAAGGAGCGTTAGTTACTCAATTAGTCTTCAATAGACTGGAATAACTGTTCAATAACATCGTTCTGGATTGTGTTAATTCGCTTATAAATTGTAATCACTCTAAACACTGCATCGCGATTGCTCTGGCCGATTTCCAGGTTTGAGTCCGCTAAATCAAACCTATAAGGTTCAGTGAGTAAATGTCTATTTCCTAATTCGATACACAAAGCATCTATAACACAGCATAAGGCATCAAAAACCTCAACTAAGGCCGCTTTTTCTTCATTATTAAGTGAAGGCAACCAATCAACAGTGTCTCTATGGGTAATGTTAAAGAAAGTATTGAGTAAAGACTGAGTATCAGTATTAGCAAAATAGCCATATAAATCCACACATTCGGATGTCGTAAGTTGGCTATACAATGACACCATTTTTTTTCGAAATAGAATTGAACTCTTTTCTTGTCCTTCTGGCCCTGACAACAAATTTTGTTTTAACACCATCACTGTATCAATTAAACGATTTGGGTTAAACCAAAATTTATAGGCACGTCTCAGATCTGATACGTAATCAACAGTCTCTGGTTTTGCGTGATTTGGATTAGAGTTGAGCTTTAATCGCTTAACAGCTGATTGAATCATTTGTCTAAACTCTTCATTTATCTCGATTCTAATACCTTGTGGCAACTCTTCATCATGCAAAAAGTAGTCGATATTTGATGCTAATCCATTTTGTAAAGCAATCTCGTACAATTTTTGTTGCATTAATTCGATAGAATAATGCAATACACTCAGACGCATCTGTACCGAAATTAACTTTTGGGGATGAATGACATCAACAAATAATTTATCCGGGTATATTTTATAGAAGAAAATTGCATTCACCAAATCAGCAAATTTAGGATCAGCAAAATAATTCATTGCGGCTTGCTGTTGTTCAACATTCCAGTCATAAAATACAGCTGCCAATCCAGTATGGGTCATCTCACTTTTATTCCAAAAATCAACAAATCCTTCCAACCATAAATTAAATTCTCGTTTGAAAAATAATTGTTGTAATTGTATTGAATCAAGTTGAACTCGATTAGAAACTGAAAATTCAGTATAGGGAACACATTGATATAAAGAGATAATTTCCAATAAAAGCGCTTTTTGCTCTTCAACATCCAGAGATAAAGCTAATTTCTGTTCTAAAAATTCGATCTGAATGAAATGTTCTGACCAAGATAATTTGCGTCCCAAGATTTTTGGAGTATTCGTTATTGCTTTTTGATCCAATAATTGCAAATAATTAAGGTATTTATTTGCTATAGAACTGCACAATGACCCGACCTCAGAACATGTCTCTAGCTCATTAGAATCTTCTATATACCTAAAAAGATCATTTTTCATCTTTTTAATCTCATGTTTGACCAAAGCCTTTACTCGATCATTATCTGTCACAAACCAACTTGAAAATTGATTCCTGTTTTGAGTCATCCTTTCTCCTCAAGCATCTCCCTGATATGACTTTACTGGCTGGTGAAATTTTAACATGCTTCTTTGTGCATCTAATAAGATTTTAAGAGACGCAGCATCCCAGTGATGCCATAGAAAATAGAGCAATAACTCTTAGAATAATATCGAAAATAATTGCAAGTCGATACTAATCTTGACAAAATTACGTCGAATACTGCTCAAATACAATGGGAATAAATTAATGCCAAAACCCAGTTATCTTTTATTCATCGATAACGATCCTGTGAGTGAGGATCTCAAGAAATACTTTGCACAATTTAACATAAGCATTGTACAGCAAAAGCAATTAGTTGCTCCCATTCAAAGTGGAGTAGGGAAACCTATTGCCATTTTAATTCATTGGTCTATTTTAAAAAATGATCTCCTCGCAATTCATCAATTTTATACAAACTATCCGGTACCTTTATTAATTGTAAACGACACCCCAGATGAAGATGCCTGTATTACTGTACTCGAGGCGGGAGCAGATGACTTTATTGTAAAACCATTATTACCAAGAGAGCTTCATGCACGAGTCAGCGCAATTAATCGACGTGTCTTGCGTGCACAACATCAATCTGATCAAGAAAAAGAAGTTCTAGTTTTCTCCAATTGGCGACTCTATCCTGCTTCCAGGCAAGTATTTCGTGATAATACCAATGAAGAATTACTATTAAGTGCAGGTGAATATGATTTATTACTTACTTTTGTACTACAACCTCAACGCATCCTGGATCGGGAGCTCCTGTTGCAAATCACCAAAAATAGTGATCTAAATCCTTTTGACCGAAGAATTGATGTGCAAATAAGCCGACTTCGCCAGAAAATTGAAGTTGATGCAAAAAAGCCGGCATTAATCAAAACCATTCGCAATGGCGGTTATATGTTTACCGCACAAGTAATCACTTTAAAAGAGAGTGATACAAAATAGCATTATTACTTACGCTTCTTGCTTATTTTGAACATCTTTACGCTCTTAATTGTATTGTCGCTGACTCTTAATATTTCCATCCGATAGTTTTCTATAGTTAAACATGACTCAGCTGGAGGAATATAGCCAAGATGTTCAACAATTAAGCCACTTAACGTTTTTGGGCCTATCATAGGCAATTGCCATCCCATTAACCGGTTTAGATGACGTAAAGTTAAACTAGCATCAACAATAACTGAACCATCGCTTTGCGGAGTTATATCTCGGCTTAGCGCAGCCACATCTGTAGTAAATTCGCCTACAATTTCTTCAAGTATATCTTCCATTGTGACTAAACCCTGAATATCTCCATATTCATCAACTACAAAAGAACTTCGTCGCTTCATTTTCCTAAAGTTTAAAATTTGAATATTAAGCGAAGTAGCCTCAGGAATATAATATGGCTCATCCGCTGCTTTTAGTAAACTTTTAAGATCCAACTCATTGTCAATAGCCAGATTTAACACATCACGTACATGGATCATTCCTACCAGATCATCAATTGAATTGCGGTATAAAGGCAAGCGGGTATGTTTTGCTGTTTCTAATTGATACAGAATTTCCGACCAAGGCTCTTCGATATCGATACCAACAATATCCGACTTGGGAATCATAATATCTTCTACCGTAGCTTGCTCCAAATCCAGAAGGCTAATCAACATACTTTTATGCTCAACTGGTAATAGCCCGCCTGCTTCATGTACCACTGAGCGTAACTCTTCGTTCGTCAAGAATTCTTTTTGTATTTTGTCAATTGAGATTCGAAATAAACGTAATACGCCGTTAGACATAGAGCTGCTGATGTATACCAAGGGGGCAAAAATCAATTGGAGTATTTGTAGTGGCAATGAAGTAGCAAATGCAACTTGTTGTGGATAAATTGCTGCAAATGTTTTGGGTATCATTTCAGCAAATACCAAAATCACCAGGGTTAAAATGATGGTTGCTATAGCAATACCCGCATCCCCATAAATGCGCTGACCAATCAACGTTGCTATGGTTGATGCAAGGATATTGGCCAGGGTATTACCGATTAAGACAACGCTCAATAGTCGATCAGGTCGAGAGAGTATTTGATTTACTCGCGTTGCTTGTTTATTCTCTTTTTTGACTAGATGTTTTAACTTATAGCGATTAATCGACATCATACCGATTTCAGTGGCAGCAAAAAAAGCAGCCAAGATAATTAAAAAAAACAGTATGAGAAACAATGTAGAAAGATGGTATGCCACCGAATTACCTCAAGGTTTTATAACACGAAATAAAGTATCATATGGTTTCAAAGAAAGCGAGATTCAATATTTGATTCAACCTTATTAGTATTGTGGGTAAAAGTGGGTCGGCTTCTCACCTTGGACTCGAAAACATTACACAGCAACGTACAATGGTGCAGTAATTTAATTCCATGCCACTTTAGACGACTTAGTACTAGACTAACAAATAAGTCAGCTGAGAATTAAGGGGAGGGCATTGCCATACGATTCTAAATTTGATTCTTATATCACTATATTAATTTTTTCTAGAGTAAATTTTACCCGTTGTTCAACAGATAGCCTCGGTACTTCAATTAAATCGTAGTTTTCATTAATAAGTGCTTCTTTGACTATGTCATATGCCAAAACAGCTTGTTTAAAAGTATGCACTCGTTCTTCATCGGTTGTATATATTTCTTGCCATGGAGGAAATATAAATACACGTTGATTATATCTATATTGCTTATTTGCACTCACAATATCTTTAATCAGGTTATCCCAAGCTGCTCCACTGGCGATTGACTGATAACCTAATAAATCAGGCAGTCCTCGGTCAAAAAAGACGGGAGAAACGAACTCGGAATATTCCAAAAAATCGTGCAAACATTGGTGCAGCATTAATTGACAAAATTTTAATCGATTACCAACTTGTATCGCATTGTTTCCCTGCTTTTTTTGCTCTTTTATAATTGTTCTTGCTGCTTCACTAACTACGGTGAATGAATTCATCTGTAAACGTTTTATAACAGAACTTTTGCCTACGCCTGGGCCACCTGTTATTAAATAAAAATTCGATTTTAACAATTTTTGCTCCATTTGATTCAGCTTAAAAGTTATTTCTATCTTCATTTAACAATTTAGGGCATCAATCCATAGCTAAGGTGAGCAGGCCAACACATGGAAAACTTCCGTTTTAATGTGGAGTAAACCAACACTAAAGTCGCACTATATTACGTTACGGGGTCTTGACTGTATGCCTTCGCCCAAACCCCACGAATTTTTCTTTCATCGGAAAAAAATAAACTTTAACTACTTTTGCTCTTTATTATATCGATCTACACTAGACTTAATCTCTTCAAAGGCGGCGTCTGGGCCAACCCATCCATCCAATTTAACCCATTTGCCTTCTTCCAGATCTTTATAATGGCTGAAAAAATGTTCCAAAGAGTTTAATAGATGCTGGGGCAGATCTTCATATGACTGAATCGATTCATAAATTTTCGTTAGCTTATTCGTAGGAACAGCTAAGATTTTAGCGTCTACACCTGACTCGTCAGTCATTTTTAACATCCCAACTGGTCGGCATGGAATAACCGATCCACCTACAAGAGGGACTGGAGTCACAACGAGAACATCAACTGGATCCCCGTCTTCTGATAAAGTGTGCGGAACATAACCATAATTGACTGGATAAAACATGGGAGTCGTTAAAAAGCGGTCAACGAATAATACTCCTGACTCTTTATTTACTTCATACTTTACAGGCTCACTATGCATAGGAATTTCAATAATTACATTAATTTCCTTTGGCAAATCACGACCACTGCTAATTCTCATTAAACTCATTTATTCTGCTCCCCTCTTAATAGAATAAAAATACAATTAAAACGATAAGACATAATATGCCCTTGACCGCTCGACAAACGCTATCACTTAGAGCGAAAGCTTGCTCTAACAGGAATAAGTACTCTCACCATTATGGGCTTACTTTAAATAACAATCTTGGTACGAATGCAAAATTGCAACATAAAGCGGCTATTATGCGAAAAAACACGTTAAAAGGCAAAGAGAAGCTGTCGCATTATAAGTAATGCAATGTATAATAGTCTTTTTAATCAAAATGAGATTGCTTATGAATTGCTTGTTTTGCAAAATTGCTCAAGGTGCAATTCCTGCATCAGTAGTTTTTGAAGACGATGAGATAATGGCTTTTCGTGATCTCAACCCGCAAGCTCCTAAACATCTGCTGATTATTCCGAAGCAACATATTGCGACGCTGAATGACGCCAGCGATGAACACCAGGCCCTGTTGGGAAAAATGATTTTAGGGGCAAAGAAAATTGCTCAAACTGAAGGAATAAGTGACGCAGGATATCGATTAGTTTTTAACATTAATCCCGACGGTGGCCAAACAGTATTTCACATTCATTTACATTTACTGGGCGGACGGCATATGACTTGGCCCCCAGGGTAGGAAAGAACAATGGAAAAACTATATAAAGAACTGCTAATACAATTAGGTGAAGACATAAGTCGCCAAGGGTTAATTGATACTCCTGCTCGTGCGGCCAATGCCATGCGTTATTTGACCAAAGGCTACAATGAGAGCCTCGATGATATAATTAATGGCGCACTTTTTGATTCAGACATGAATGAAATGGTTATAGTCAAGGATATTGAAATGTATTCCATGTGCGAACACCATTTACTTCCATTTCTTGGCAAATGTCATGTTGGATACATTCCTAATGGAAAAGTAATAGGTCTATCGAAAGTAGCCCGTATTGTTGATTACTTTGCGCGACGCTTACAAATTCAGGAACGGTTAACTTCAGAAATCGCGAACTGCTTAGAATCAATTACCGGTGCACGAGGTGTAGCTGTTGTCATTGAAGCCAAGCATCTGTGTATGATGATGCGCGGCGTCGAAAAGCAAAATTCGGTAATGACCACTTCAGTAATGCTTGGTGATATGCGAAATAGTTCAACAAGTCGAGCTGAATTCTTAACCTTGACTCAGAACAAGTAATTCTGCTTCGATCTCATTTTTTAGCATTATAACCTGGATGAAGAAAAGCATAACCCGGGAAGCTATATTAGACATACATTTGCTGCATTCAGGTTACAATTAAAATTATTCTTCCGCACCTATACATGCGGAAGAATAGGCAGTTCCTTATTCTTCTTCCCCTTCACGAACACCCTCATTTGCTGCTTCACTAGGCTCTTCTTCACGATGAGCTTCTTCGGTAGGACTAGCAGCTGCTACTTCTTCTGCTTGAGGTCTATCTTTCCACTCAAGCTTAACACGACCCTGCTTATCAATACCTGCAACAAATACAACAATATCTTGGCCTTCTTGCAGCACTGCTTCGACTTTTTGTGTTCGATCGCTGCAAATTTGAGAAATATGGAGCAATCCATCTTTGCCAGGTAAAAGATTGATAAAGGCACCAAAATCGACGATTTTACTTACTTTACCGTGATAAGTTTGCCCAACTTCTATTTCTGCAATTAATGCTTTAATTTGCTTTTGTGCTTCTTCTAAGGCATTCATATCAGGAGAAAATAATTGAACAACGCCTGTATCATCGATATCTATGGAAACACCTGTACTTTCAATTAGCCCTTTAATTGTTGCCCCACCTTTACCGATAATAGTTCGTATCTTGTCCTCTGCAACTTTCATAGTAGTGATACGTGGTGCATGCTGAGATAACTCATCTCGGTGCTCTGATAATGCATTATTCATTACGCCTAGGATATGTAAGCGACCAGCTAAAGCTTGGTCTAATGCTTGCTCCATAATTTCATTAGTAATACCATGGATTTTAATATCCATTTGTAATGCTGTGATTCCATTTTCAGTTCCTGCTACCTTGAAATCCATATCACCTAAATGATCTTCATCACCTAATATATCAGTTAATACTGCGTAACGATCACCCTCTTTAATCAAGCCCATTGCGACTCCAGCAACAGGTGCGGTTAAGGGAACACCTGCATCCATCAGCGCAAGACTAGTACCACATACTGTAGCCATCGAACTAGAGCCATTAGATTCAGTGATTTCAGAAACAACTCTTAAAACATAAGGAAATTCATTGGCCTCGGGCAAAACAGCCATTATTGCACGCTTAGCTAGGCGGCCATGTCCAATTTCTCTACGTTTTGGACTGCCAACCATACCTGTTTCGCCTACTGAATAAGGAGGGAAATTATAATGCAACATAAAACGGTCTTTTGATTCGCCAGTAATATTATCTAGGATTTGTGCATCACGCTCATTACCCAAAGTAGCAACAACAATAGCTTGGGTTTCGCCACGAGTAAACAAAACAGAACCATGTGTTCTTTCTAGTAGTTTTGTACGAATAGCAATTGGACGAACTGTTTTGTGATCGCGACCATCAATTCGTGGTTCACCATCAAGAATTCGATTACGTACAGTAGCTCGTTCTATTTCGACAAACATATTGCCAATTACATCAGCTTTTAACTCATCATTCTCCGCTTGCAGTGCTGATATTGTTTGCTCTTTTAATTCATTCAAACGTTGATATCGTTCTTGTTTGTCTTTTATCAGATAGGCTGCTTCGACTTCTTGTCTCACCATATCTGAAACTCGTTCTTGAAGTGAAGTATCTACTTCGGGAGCTGTCCAATCCCAACGAGCTTTTCCGCCTTGTGTAGCAAGCTCTTCTATTGCTTTGATCACATTTTTCATCATTTCATGGCCAAACATAATTGCGCCACGCATAATGTCTTCGCTTAATTCTTTAGCTTCTGACTCGACCATCAAAATGGCATCTTTAGTTCCTGCGACTACTAAATCAAGTTTGGATTGCTCCAGGTCTTTACGACTTGGATTTAATAAGTAAATACCATCCTTATAACCTACACGAGCAGCACCAATTGGTCCATTAAAAGGAACACCAGAAAGAGTTAATGCTGCCGAGGATGCGATCATTGCAACAATATCTGCAGAAACTTCTGGGTTTAGAGAAAGAACCGTAGCAATGACTTGCACTTCGTTGCTAAATCCTTCAGGAAATAAAGGACGAATAGGGCGATCAATGAGCCGTGAAGTTAGAGTTTCATTATCTGATGGTCTGCCTTCGCGTTTATTAAATCCACCAGGTATTTTGCCTACTGCGTAAAATTTTTCCTGGTAATTTACTGTTAATGGGAAAAACCCATTTTCTTCACCACCTTCTTTTTTACCAACTACTGTAGCTAATACTTGAGTGCCATTCATACTGGCCAATACCGCTCCATCCGCTTGTCGCGCAATTTCACCAGTTTCCAATATAAGCGTGTGGTCACCAAATGCTATTTCTTTTGTAAACTTAGCCACGTAATCTTCCTCATCAAGTAATTATAACGAAAAAAAGGCGCAGAAAATTGCGCCTTTATTTAAAGTATTTTTTTGTAATGTACATTCGTAAAGATATGTATTTGCTCAGCAATCAATAAGAATCTCTCAATTCCAGACTTTGGATCAATGTTTGATAGCGAGCTTCATCGTTACGCTTTAAATATTTCAACAGCTTACGACGCTTATTAACAAGTTCTTGTAGCCCACGTCGAGAATGGAAATCTTTTTTGTGTTCTTTAAAGTGCTCAGTTAAATATTTGATACGGCCAGTAATAATAGAAACCTGAACTTCAGGCGAACCAGTATCTTTATCAGAACGCTTGTATTCTTTAACAATTACTGCTTTATCTGCGCTGCTTAGCGACATTATACACTCCCGGAACTACTAAGTATTCATTTAAAGGCGAACATTCTACCAAGGCATGTCCAACGAAACAAGTACTGTAAATTATTTTTGTGCAAAAAATTTCATATTTAGCTGTAAACACTCTTTTAATATATATAAGATTAAAAAGAAAGTAATCGTTTCGCTTTGATATCACCCTGGATATTTCGTTCACCTATCCCAATAAAGTGTGCTGTCTCATCATAGAGACGAACACAATCTGCTCTTTCTACACCTATTTTATTTGTTACTACTCTACCTTGGCGAATCAGAACAAGTTCATCACTCAAAAGAGTTACTTTCTCCAAATGACTAACTGCTTTATCCATAGGAATTAAGCAAGCTTTTCGTTCTGAGATAGCCATTGCCTCTAGCTCATCTAGTGAGTACATAGGCATATTTTCTAAACCTGACGTATAAACTCGATGTAGTCGAGTTACATGAGCCCCAACACCTAAAGCATCGCCTATATCTTCAACCAAATTGCGAATGTAAGTTCCTTTACTGCAAGTTACGGTTAATGAAAATTGTTTACCGTCAAATGCATTAAGCTGCAAATTACTAATCAGGATTTCACGTGCCTTTCTCTCGATGTGAATACCCTCTCTAGCCAAACGATAAAGAGGAGTACCATTATGTTTTAGAGCGGAAAACATCGAAGGAACCTGCTTTATATAACCTGTATGTTGCATTAATACATCAAGCAAATTTGTCTCTGAAACTACAAATTCATCAATACGAGCGATTATTTCACCTGTTGCATCAGAAGTATTAGTTTTAATGCCTAATAAACCCGTTGTTTCGTAGCATTTGTCTGCTTCAAGCAAAAATTGACATACTTTGGTCGCTTCACCGAAACAAAGCGGCAACATACCCGTTGCGAGGGGATCTAAACTTCCAGTATGGCCAGCTTTCTTTGCGCCTAACAACCTTTTTGCCTTCTGCAACGCCGTGTTTGAGGTCATTCCTTCCGATTTATTCAGCAATAAAATTCCATCTAATGCTATAGGATTAATTGCATTCATCATCTTCGGGGGCTGGCGGATTCACTTTATCGATGAGACGACTTAAACGTTGTCCGTATTCTATAGATTCATCATATACGAAATGAAGCTGAGGAACCGTCCGCAAAGTAATACTTCGTGCCAAGGCACTACGCAAATAACTGGCAGCGGCATTTAAAATAGCCGCTGCTGTTTCTTTATCGTCATTAAGCACAGTAAAATATACTTTTGCATGCCCCAAATCAGCAGCAACTTTTACAGCAGATATGGTAACGAACCCTGTTAAGCGTGGATCTTTCACTTCCATAGGTATTATCTGCGCTAACTTTCGCTGAATCATCTCAGCGACTCGATCTGTACGTTTAAAATTATGACCCATCTTTATAAATCACGCTTAATTTCAACTGTTTCATATACTTCTATCAGGTCACCTGGTTTTACGTCATTGTAATTTTTGACACCAATACCACATTCGAACCCTTGACGAACTTCGATCACATCATCTTTGAATCTTCGCAGTGACTCTAAAGTTCCCTCATAGATAACCACATTGGCACGCAGTACACGAATAGGATTGTTACGTTTGATAACACCTTCGATAACCATACAACCTGCAATCGCACCAATTTTAGGTGATTTAAAGACATCTCGAACCTCAGCGGTACCAATAATTTCCTCTTTAAATTGAGGAGCAAGCATGCCAGTTAGTGCGCCTTTAATCTGATCAACAATATCGTAGATTACACTATAATAATGCAGCTGCACTGATTCATGCTCTGCCAATTTCTTAGCGCTGCTATCGGCTCTTACGTTAAAGCCCACCAAAATTGCACTAGACGCTATCGCCAAGTGAACATCTGATTCAGTAATTCCGCCAACACCACTTGAAATAACTTCAACTTTGACTTCATCAGTAGATAACTTCACTAAAGCATCTGAAATTGCTTCAAGAGAACCTTGAACATCAGCTTTAAGCACCACATTAAGTACCTTAGACTCTCCAGCAGCCATATTTTCCATGATGCCTTCAATCGTTGATTTCTGGCGTCTTGCAAGTTTTACATCTCGGAATTTACCTTGACGGAACAAAGCAACCTCTCTTGCTTTTTTCTCATCAGGAACAACAACAGCTTCATCTCCTGCATGAGGAATAGCTGATAAACCAAGCACTTCAACTGGAATCGATGGGCCTGCATAATCAACCATATCTCCATTATCACCAACAAGGGCGCGCACACGGCCGTACTGGAACCCAGCAAGCAAGATATCGCCTTTATGTAATGTTCCACTTTGTACTAATACAGTTGCTACAGGACCTCTTCCTTTATCCAAGCGTGACTCGATGACTACACCTTTTGCAGCGCCATCAGTTAATGCCGTCAGCTCTAAAACTTCAGATTGAAGTAGTATTGCATCAAGAAGATCATCAATACCCATACCGGATTTAGCAGAGATATTGATAAACATAGTATCACCACCCCAGGCTTCTGGAATGACTTCATGTGTCGTTAACTCATTCATGACACGTTCAGGATCTGCATCTGGCTTATCCATTTTATTAATTGCAACAATAATTGGCACTTTTGCAGCTTTAGCATGTTGAATTGCTTCTATAGTTTGTGGTTTAACACCATCATCTGCCGCAACGATCAACACAACAATATCGGTGACCTGGGCTCCACGAGCTCTCATTGCTGTAAACGCAGCGTGACCAGGGGTATCTAAGAATGTAATATCACCTTTAGGGGTGCTTACATGATATGCACCAATGTGTTGTGTAATACCACCTGCTTCACCAATAGCAACTTTGGTTCGACGAATGTAGTCAAGTAAAGAAGTCTTACCATGATCTACGTGTCCCATAATTGTAACTACAGGTGCTCTGGATTCAGTACGACTACCTTTAGTAATCGACTCCCCTAATCCAACCTCTATTGCATCTTCTTTGATAATTCGTGCCTTATGGCCCATTTCTTCCACAACGATAACTGCAGTTTCTTGATCAATAACCTGGTTAATCGTTGCCATCGCCCCAAGAGACATCATTATTTTAATCACTTCAGCAGCTTTTACAGACATTCTTTTTGCCAATTCAGCAACAGTAATTGTCTCGGGTATTAAAACCTCTTTTACTACAGGTGAAGTTGGTAATGCAAAGCCATGTTTTAGTGACTCTTCAGCTTCTTTAAGCTTATCGGATTTCTCTACACCTTTACGCTTTTTAAATTTACTGCGTCCGCCACGTCTATGACCTTCTTGATCGTCTTCATCACGATCAAAAGTTGCTTGTTGATATTTGGGTTTCTTCTTAACCTTTCTAAAGTCTGCTGCATCAGATTCAACTGTTGGCTCTATATGCTTCTTTTTAGCTTGTTTCTCCAATTTATGCTCTTCTGTTATGGAAATGTCTTCCACATTTTCAATCGCATTTGTACTTTCAAGAACTTCAGTTGAGAGGTTTTCCAGGATTTCTTCACTTTTTTCATCCTTAGGCGTTTCTTCAGCTATAGGCTCTTCTTTTATTGCTACAGTTGTTTCAGCGCCTTCGATAGGCTGCTCAACTGATTCAATAGATGTTTCAGATAATGGCGAATTTTCAGAAGTACTTTCAACGGGATGCTGTTCAGATATAGCCTGAATTTCTTCAGGAATAACAGGTTCTTCTGCTTCAGGAAGCTCGACTATTGGGGTGCGTTTTACAAAAACTTTTTTCTTGCGCACTTCAACGCTTACAGTTTTACCGCTATGAGCATCATGACCAACGGTGACTTGTGATAAGCTTTTCCGTCTTAAAGTAATTCGTTCAGGCGAAACATTCACATCACGCAGAGAAGTTCTCTTTAAATGATTGAGTAGGATTCGCTTTTGCTCTTCATTCACAGTCTGTTGGTCATCCGTAAAAGACAACCCTGCTTCCTGTAACTGGTTCAATAAGCGTTCAACCGGAATACCAACGACTTGAGCTAATTGTTTAACCGTCACATCCGCCATATTTTAATCCCCTTTCAGCAGTTATATTTTTTATCTAAAAAGAAACTGCATATTTGCACTACATTAATTTATAATAAATCCATAGCTTTATAAAAACCATGGTTCTCTGGCCTTCATTATTAAAGCACCGGCCTTTTCTTCAGTCATTCCTTCAATTTCTAGCAACTCATCTACAGATTGCTCAGCTAAATCTTCCATGGAAGTAATTCCTTTTGCAGCTAATATATTAGCTAACTCTTCAGTCATACCTTCCATTGATAGTAATGATTCGTCAGGTGTACCAGATAGCTCTTTGCCAGAGGAAAGAGCCATTGTGAGTAATTTATCGTTCGCTCTATTTCTTAGTTCTTCTACAATTTCCTCGTCGAACTCATCAATAGCCAGTAATTCTTCTTTAGGAACATATGCGATTTCTTCAAGAGAAGAAAAACCATGCGCTACAAGTAATGTAGCAATTTCCTCATCAATTTCCAGTGCAGTTGTAAATAATTTAACAATTTTACTTGATTCTTCCAAATTTTTATTTTCAAACTCATCTGTAGTCATAACATTCAAGGTCCAACCAGTTAGTTGGCTTGCCAAGCGAACATTCTGACCATTACGGCCTATTGCCTGTGATAATTGATCTTTTTCTACTGCTAAGTCCATCGTATGTGTGTCTTCGTCAACAACAATAGAAGAAATTTCCGCAGGAGCCATCGCATTAATAACTAATTGAGCCGGATTGTCATCCCATAAAATAATATCGACACGCTCGCCACCAAGTTCGCTAGAAACTGCTTGCACCCGAGCTCCGCGCATACCAACACAAGCTCCGACAGGATCAATTCGCCCATCATTTGTTTTAACAGCAATTTTGGCTCTATTTCCTGGATCCCGTGCCGCAGCTTTCACTTCAATCACATTCTCGCCAATTTCTGGTACTTCAATGCGGAAAAGTTCAATGAGCATTTCATTACGAGTGCGACTTACAAACAGTTGTGGACCACGTGCTTGGGGTGTGATTTCATATAGATAAGCACGGACTCTGTCATTCGGACGAAACATTTCATGTGGAAGCATTTCTGTACGTGGCAAGAATGCTTCAGCTTTGCCGCCTAAATCAATTATAATATTATCTCGGGTTACTTTCTTGACTGTTCCATAAATCAATTGTCCTAGCTTGCTTCTGAATTGATCAATTACCAGCTCACGCTCTGCTTCTCTCACTTTTTGCATAATTACTTGACGAGCAGCTTGAGCCTCAATTCGTCCAAATTCAATTGAAGGAATTGACTCTTCTATACGATCATTAATTTTTGCAGATGGATTACGTTCTTTTGCTTGTTCAACAGTTAATTGGCGTTCTGGATACTCTAACTCGTCCTCGTTGACTACATCCCAATATCTAAAAGTTTCATAGTCACCAGTACGGGGATCCAATTTAATCCGTACCCCGATATCCAAACCAAAGATCTTGCGAGTTGCGGACTCTAATGCAGCCTGAATGGCAAGTATAATAACATCCTTACTTACACCTCTTTCGTTTGATAACGCCTCTGCAACCAGTAACAATTCTTTGCTCATTGTTCGCCTCTCTATACTGTCAAACTTGCTTTCACAATATTTGAAAAAAGTAATTCTTTATCTTCATTATTAATTTTGAGTACTAAAACGTCGTCAGATGCTGAGACAATAGTACCTAGCAATTTACGTTTACCCTCAATTGGCTTAAAAGTTTTAATCTGCACATCATGACCTATATAACGCTGATATTGCCATTTTTTAAATAAAGGTCTTGGAATGCCAGGAGATGATACTTCCAAGCTATAATTTCCAGAAATTGGATCTTCAACATCCAGCAGAGCACTGACTTGATGACTTACTGCTTCGCAGTCTTCAATCCCTATTCCATCAGCCTTATCAATGTATATTCGCAATAAAGAATGCTTACCTTGTGAAAGGTACTCGCATCCCCAAAGTTCATAGCCCATATCATTAATTGTAGGAGCTAATAGATGTTCCAACTCTTCTTGTATCATAGTATTAACAAACAAAAAAGGGCACGAATGCCTAATACAAATACGGTATAGTAACCTAAGTTCGGGCTAGAGCTAGACTTTGGAAGTGATTTATAAAAATTTATTTCCGAGCCGATCTTTGCTTCACTGGCTACTACTGTTTTTTAGTGCAGTTACAAATTATGCATAATAAAAAACCCCATAAATGGGGTTCTTAATAAGTGGTAGCGGGGGCAGGATTTGAACCTACGACCTTCGGGTTATGAGCCCGACGAGCTACCAGGCTGCTCCACCCCGCGTCAACTGATGGCAAGTATACTGAGAGTCAGTACGCTTAGCAAGTACTTTCGCTTAAGAATGTAAATAAATATTTATTCTGCATTAGAAATATGGGCTATTTTCTAGTAAAGAACAAAATTTAGTCAACTTTAGGAGCCGAAAGCATTCATACAAGCTACAATTAAGGCGCCTGGAAAAATACCTAAATAAATTAGCGATAAGCAGTTCAAAGAAAGTACGAAAACATTTCCTTTATTCATATATACTGGGTCCGCGTGTGCTGGTTTATCAAAATACATAAGTTTAACAATTCTCAAATAATAATAAGCTCCTATTACGGTAAAGAATAGCCCCACTACCGCAACCCAAGTCATTTGAGCATCAACCAAGGCCTTCAGCACAAGCAATTTAGTAAAGAAACCAACGGTAGGAGGAACTCCTGCCAGAGAAAACATAATAATTAGCATCAAAAATGCGAGCCAAGGATTCCTTTTGTTTAGCCCTTTTAAATCATCAACGCTATCTATTTCCATCCCGTGATTAGACATTAGAACAATTAATCCAAAGGCAGCAGCAGACGTTATTGCGTAAACCAAAATATAATAAAGAGCAGCAGAATAACCTGATGCAGTCGCCGCTAAAATACCAAATAGAGCATATCCAATATGTGATATAGCAGAATAAGCAAGTAAGCGTTTAATGCTGTTTTGAACCACTGCAAATAGATTGCCCAAACCTGTTGAAAGCAATGTAATTACCAACAAAATTTGTTGCCACTGCGCACTAATATCTACTAGACCTATTGTCAGTAATCTAAAAGCCATACCGAGTGCGGCAACTTTTGGTGCAGCACTAATGAACAATGTAACTGAAGTTGGTGCTCCCTGATAGACATCAGGCGCCCACATGTGGAAGGGAACAGCTGCCAATTTAAAAGCAACCCCACATAGGATAAAAACCATTGCAAAGGCGAGTAGCGTGCTTTGCTGTTGCCAGTTAGCAGCAATAACATTAGCCACTTCGAGTAAATCCAGCTTTCCAGTTGCTCCGTAAATCAAAGAAATACCATATAAAAGCATAGCAGAGGCAATCGAACCCATTACAAAGTACTTCATTGCCGCTTCAGAGGCATCACTATCTGTCCTGCGAATAGCAGTCATTGCATAGAGCGGTAAGGATAATAATTCCAAGCCGAGGAAAATCGTAAGTAGAGAATGTGCAGAAACAAGAAGCATCATCCCCAAAGTAGAAAACAAACCTAAAATATAGTAATCACCTGATGGCATTTGACGCTCATCTATATAATTTTTTGAATAGATAAAGCTAAGCAACACACTAATGTAGATAAAAAATTTCATCAAATTGGCAACATCATCACTTATGAATAGGCCATTGAGGGTAATAACCTTATACATACCAATGTAAAGAAAACTAACAACTGCAGCTAAAACTAAACCTACACAAGAGATAAAATAGGAAATTGATTTATACCGATGCCGTAAAAATAGATCAGCAAGCAATGCAATGCATGCAGTGGCGAGCACAATCATTTCCGGAATGGCTACATGGATATTTTCAAGTAATGCTGTCATATTGGTTAACCTTGATTACAATTTTGATTGACTTGCTAATGCCAGAGTATGGCTTACTGTTTGATGAATGTACTCTAGAAACGGCTGGGGATAAACACCCATAGCGATAACCATCAAAGCAAGTAAGATATAAGCACTTAACTCATAGCCCGAAAGATCTTTTAGTTCTGCAACTTTTTCATTTGCTATAGGTCCAAAAATTACTCGTTTATACATCCAAAGATTATAACCTGCTGCAGTAATAAGTGTGGTTGCGGCCCAAAAAGTCACCCAAAAACCGGCTTTAAGGGAACCTACAATTACCATAAATTCACCAACAAAACCGGAGGTACCTGGTAAGCCTGCATTCGCCATACAGAACAGCATGAAAAATGATGCAAATATCGGCATTGAATTCACGATTCCGCCAAAATCGGCTAAGCGTCGGGTATGCATGCGATCATAGATGTAGCCTACACCGGCAAAAAGTGCACTTGAGACAAACGCATGAGAAATCATAACTACAATCGCACCTTCTAAGATTAAGCCAGCTGCGCTTAATCCAGATTGTTTTGCAATCGCAAAAATAGCAAAACTACCCAAAGTCACAAATCCCATGTGTGAAATTGAAGAATATGCAATTAATCGCTTCATATCTTTTTGAATAATTGCGACCAACGCAATGTAAACCACCGCGATTAAAGATAAAGCAATCATAATCCCTGCATAACGACTACATGCATCCGGAACTATGGGCAAGGAGAAACGGATAAATCCATAAGCACCAAGCTTTAATAAAATTGCAGCCAATACAACCGAGCCACCAGCTGGAGCCTCAGTATGTGCATCAGGCAACCAGGTATGTACTGGGAACATTGGGATTTTAATTGCAAATCCAAGGAAGAATGCAATGAAGATCAATGTTTGTGCGGTCATACTAAGTTTAATTGCATAAAACGCTTCAATACTAAATGTCCCTGCAATGTAGCCCATGTATAAAAAGCTGGCTAACATGAGTACTGAACCTAAAAAGGTATATAAGAAAAATTTAATCGCCGCATAAACCCGATTCTCTGATCCCCAAATACCAATAATCAGGTACATAGGAATTAGTGTTGCTTCCCAGAAGATGTAAAATAAAATCGCATCTAAAGCAGAGAAAACACCAACTAAAAGTCCTTGCATAATCAAAAATGCAGCTAAATATTGAGAGACTCGATTAGTAATACTTTCCCATGTTGCCAGTATCACCACTAAATTCGTAAAAATACTAAGCACGATTAGGAGTAATGACATACCGTCAATACCTAAGCTATAACTAATGCCTAATGAGGGCATCCATGAGAATTCCTCCAAATATTGCATTCCTAAAAGTTTAGGATCAAAGCCTGCAACAAGAGGGATACACAGTAGCAAACAAAGTATTACCGTAAACAATGCCAAATAACGCGAAATATTCGGGCTACGATCATCTCCAGCGAGAAGAACAAAAACACCGCCTATTACTGGCAACCAAATTAGTAAATTGAGCAAATAATGCATACCTTCACCCTATATTCAGCCGAGTATCAACCAGCATAAAAATCCAAGCAATCCAAAAATCATTACTGCAGCATAATGATACAGATAACCACTTTGTATAGCACGACCTTTAGCTGATAACCATCTAACTAGTCGACTGCTGCCATTCACAACCATTCCATCGATCAATTTTTGATCACCCACACTGTAAAATACAGTTCCTATACCCTTAGAACCTTTTACAAAAACTAAATTGTTAAACGCATCAAATCCATATTTATTAATGAGAATTTTATAGATGAGTGAAAAACGGCGTGCTAAATAACCTGGAATCGATGGGACAGCGATATAACAGATCCAGGCAATCGCAATTCCCGCCAAAGTAATCCAGAATGTGAGCGAGTATATCGAATGCACCATACTTGCAAAAGGTGATGTAATTTCGTGTGCAAGTTCTGCCAACACATTATGTTGTGGAAGAATAAATAAAGATGGGCTTAAAATGGTTGGATTATCAAAAAGCATAGGCATATACAATACGTAACCTAACATAATTGAAGGAATAGCAAGTAGAACAAGAGGCAACCAAACTACCCATGCTGATTCATGAACATGACTTAAAGTATGTTCATCCATACGAGGTTTACCATGAAACGTCATAAACAAAGATCTAAACGAATACATCGCAGTGATACCAGCGCCAACAACAACACAGAAATAGGAATATCCACTTCCTGGAATCTGTGACAATTGTACCGCTTCAATAATTGTATCTTTTGAATAAAACCCTGCAAGTGGAGGAATAGCACAAAGAGCTAGAGAACCAATTACAAAGGTTATATAGGTAATGGGCATTTTCTTCCATAAGCCACCCATTTTCCGCATATCTTGTTCATGATGCATTCCGATGATTACAGAACCGGCACCTAAGAATAAAAGCGCTTTAAAACAGGCATGCGTAAGAAGATGAAACATTCCTGCACTATACGCTGAAGCCCCCATTCCAACCATCATATATCCTAATTGAGATAGCGTTGAATATGCGACTACACGTTTTATATCGTTCATTGTGAGTGCCAGGATTCCTGTAAAAAGTGCTCCTGTAGCGCCAATAACTAAAACTACGCTCAATGCTGTTGTAGAAAATTCGATTAGCGGTGAAATACGTGCAATCATAAACACACCAGCGGTAACCATGGTTGCAGCATGAATCAATGCAGAAATAGGAGTCGGACCTTCCATTGATTCAGGTAACCATACATGCAGTGGTACTTGTGCTGATTTACCCATAGCCCCCACATATAAAGCCAAACAAATTACCGTGACTAAAGACCATGGGTGGCCTTGAAATAGCTCAATATTTTGACTTGTAAGATAATTAACACTCTTGAATACAGTTTCATAATCGATACTGCCAGTATATGCAAAAACCAGTGCAATACCTATTAGAAAACCAAAGTCGCCCACACGGTTGACGATAAATGCTTTAAGGCTACCTTCAATAGCTGATTCTTTTTGATACCAAAAACCGATAAGCAAATAAGAAACGAGACCTACACCTTCCCAGCCAAAGAATAATTGCAAGAAATTATTGGCACTGACTAACATCAACATCATAAAAGTAAACAGCGAAATGTAGCTAAAAAAGCGCTGGTACCCATCGTCATCTGCCATATATCCAATACTGTAAATATGCACCAGCAAAGATACAAAATTAACCGTCACGAGCATCACCGCACTTAAAGGGTCAATCAGAAATCCAATATTGAATTCAAAAGGAAGGATCAGCCCCCCAGTTGCCCAATGATAAAGCACGGTACTCTCAACTGGCATGGCGCCAGAAAAAATTTGCCAAGCTACATAGAGCGATGCAATAAAAGATATTGTAACGCCTAAAATAGTAGCTGAATGTGCTCCGGCTCGTCCTATTTGATTACGGAAAAAACCAGCAATTATGGAGCCAGCCAAGGGAGTTAAAACGATTATTAGACAAAGTTGTTGAATACTCACAATGTTAACCTTTTAAATGATTCATCTTATCTACGTCAATGTTACCTCTATTTCTAAAAAGCAACATCACTATGGCTAATCCTATTGCTGCCTCTGCCGCAGCAACCGTTAAAATAAAAAAGACATAAACTTGACCGCTAATTTCGTTATAATAATGTGAAAATGCGACAAAATTAGTATTTACTGCGAGTAACATCAATTCGATACATACCAGCAATAAGATGATGTTTCTACGATTCATCATTATGCCAATAAGGCCAAATCCGAATAAAATTGCCCCCAGAATTAAGTAATTATTAACAGGTATCATTTAGAATTCCCCAATTATTTTTCTGCTTTCATATTAATTAATTCAACCCGATCATTTCTACGTGTCAGAATCTGTTGTTTCACATCCTGTCTTTTCGATTTTCTGGGACCTCGATGTACTAGGGTAATTGCTGAAATAATTGCAATTAATAACAGAACAGCTGCAATCTCAAAAGCCAGTAAATAATCAGTATATAGAACCATGCCTAAAGCTTCAGTATTTGAGCGAGATGCTTCAGGATTATTTTGTGTTACCTCAATTAGCTGTGTACTAATTGTTGCGTTGCTTTGTATTTCAACATTCGACTTAAAGGTACCTTCCGGAATAGATACCATTAAAAGACCAGTTAACAGAGCAACAAGAATTAAACCGAACGGTAAATAGCGCCTGTAATGGTTTTTAATTACTTCAACATCAATATTAAGCATCATTACGACGAACAGAAACAGTGTCATTACTGCCCCTACATACACCAGTACTAAAATCAGTGCGAGAAACTCCGCTTCGGCAAGAATCCATAATACGGCACTTGCAAAGAATGTAAGTACAAGAAATAAAACGCTACGTACTGGATTATCTTGAATAATGACCATAAAGGCAGCGCCTACGGCTATAGCCGCAAAAATATAGAAAATAGTTTGAACTAATAATTCATGCATGCTGCACCCCGTTATCGGTATTTTTCATCAGCAGCTCTATCCGCTGCAAGTTTAGGCTCCAACAAATCGCCAAGTGCCAGGAGCTTTTCTTTTGTCATAATATTTTGACCGCGTTCACTAACATGATAATGATGCACTGGTGTCACTACGATGGAGTCTACAGGGCATGATTCTTCACATAAGCCACAATTGATGCATTTAAATACGTCAATATCATATCTCGTTGTGCGACGGGATCCATCCTCACGTGGTTCTGATTCTATGGTTATGGCGAGTGCGGGGCAAACTGCTTCACATAATTTGCAAGCAATGCAACGTTCCTCACCATTAGGATAACGACGTAGCGCAAGTGCCCCTCTAAACCGAGGTGAAATTGGAGTTTGTTCCTCAGGAAACTGTACAGTTATTTTTTTCTTAAAAAAATATTTACCAGTTAACTTTAAACCCTGCAATAATTCTATTAAAAGAAAACTGCGTACGTAGTATTTAATAAATTGATATGCTTTTTTCATCGGCTTCTCTATTAATCATTAAAACCAAGGTTTGACATGTGTAACAACCATTAATGCAGTTACAATAATCCAAACAATGGTGACCGGAATAAGTACCTTCCAACCTAAACGCATAAGCTGGTCATAACGATAACGAGGAAAAGTGGCTCTTATCCATAAATACACATAGAGGAAAAAGCAGACTTTTACGATTAACCAAACAAATCCAGGTACAACAAAAAATATGTTTTGTAAGAATGGAATACCTTCAAATGGCGACATCCAGCCACCCAGAAACAGAATACTGAGCATAATGGAGATAAGAATCATACTCGCATATTCGGATAAGAAGAACAATGCGAAACCTATTCCGGAATACTCCACATGGAATCCTGCAACGATTTCGGACTCACCTTCGGCTAAGTCGAATGGCGCACGATTGGTTTCAGCGATTCCGGCAATCCAAAATACGAAAAACAGTGGCAATAGGGGAATAAACCACCAATGTAAAATTCCACCTTTTTGCGAGTTAACAATGTCCGTGAGATTCATACTTCCTGCAGCCAGCAGCACGCCAACTAAAGCAAAGCCCATTGCAATTTCATAGGATACGGTTTGCGCTGTACTTCTTAATGCACCGAACATTGCGTATTTGGAGTTAGATGCCCATCCCGCAATGAGCACTCCGTAAACTCCAAGGGAACTCATTGCAAAAATATAAAGCACTCCTGCATTAATATTTGCTAAAACGATTCCTTCCTGAAAAGGAATTACTGCCCAGCCTGCCAATGCAGGAACTAAAGCAAATAACGGAGCAGCAATAAAAAGATATTTATTAGATCGCGTCGGAATAATAATTTCTTTAGTAATTAACTTGATCAAATCCGCGATGGGCTGGAGTAATCCTCGCACCCCCACACGGTTGGGTCCAATGCGTGCTTGTATATACCCAATGACTTTACGCTCTGCATAGATTAAATATGCAACACATAATAGTAATGGCACTACGATTACTAATATTTTTATGATGACCCAAATTAATATGCTAATATCTTGCAGCATTTTTTTACCTGCCTAGCGCTTAATAGTTATTGCAGCAAATGAATGGCCCAAATCTACGGTTTCAGGCATTGCGTTTGCTACCCATACAACATCTGCCGCAATGCGTTCATCACGTTTAAGCGGCAATGTTATCTCAATATCTCCCTGAGATACAGTAGCAACATCGTCTAATTTCAATCGGTCAGCTGTCGTAGGATTGATGCGTATACATGCTGATTCAGCAGCAGCACATAATTGCAATTCTTTGGCATTCCTAACAATTGCATCGCTACGATAGAGTGGCCACTCGCCAACACGAATCAATGATTGATTAATTAGAGGCAAGCTCTCAGGATAATAAGGCTTATATTCTTGCTCTATAGTGATTGCAACACTATTTTTAATTTCTGATAAAATATCTTCAGTTGATAAATATTCAAAGCCATCACAATGCAGTAAATTACCAAGTACTCTTAATACTTTCCATGCAGGTCGAGATTCACCGTGAGGCGATAATGCTCCTTTTACTGTTTGCCAAGTATTATCAACATTGATATACGTACCTGAAGTCTCGGCATATGGGGCTATTGGCAAAATAACATCAGCATAATCGTGCATTGACTCGTGATTGAAAGCCGACATTAATACAACAAACTCGGCGCCGAGCATTGATTGTCTTGCACCATAAGGATTTGCAAAATCAAAACCAGGTTCTACTCCCATTAGAAAATATGCTTTCAGTTTGGCATTTAATGCTGCTTGTACATCCATTCCTGGTGTTGAATCTGTTTTTCCTGCGGTTGTTCTATGGGGAACCATGCCTGCGACCCAGGCACCCGCAGTGTTTGCACCATGAGTCAGTCGTAATACTTTCGCTCCACTCAATTGTTCAATATGGAATACCAAGGTACGTAATAAAGCGGCTTCAGGGTGATTTTCACAAAGAGCCCCGGTAATTAAGCATGCTTTTTCTTCCTTTAACGCTTTGGCAACTCGTTCAGTTGCCGCATCCAACTCAAGACCTATTACTAATTTTTGTACTTCTGCTGGTAAGGTTTTTATGTTACCAGTAAGTGCTAATGCAAGCTTGGCAAGTTGCATTGGCATTTCTAAAGGTGAAACAATGAAGCGCTCTTCAAGCTCAAAACGATATTCAAAATCTACTGGATTTATTGCGTAAATTTTTGCTCCGTTACGGTACGCCTTACGAACCCGAACACCAGCGAGAGGGACTTCACGATCAATATTACATCCAATTAAGACCAGTACATTCTGATTTTCTACTTCTGCATAAGGCAACGAACTTATTGGAGTAGTTGCTTGATGTTCCTGATCTCTAAAATCTACTTGTTGCAATCTGTGATCGAGATTATGAACACCAATTTCGCGCATTAATTTTTGCAATAAGTAAAGCTCTTCCAATGTAGAAGAACTTGAGGCAAAAGCAGCTACCTGCTCTGTGCCATTTTGTTTGATAACTCGTGCTAGACCCTCAGCCGTAAATTTTAAAGCAGTTTCCCAATCCACAACTTCCCATTGTCCATTACGCTTAATCTGTGGTTGACTTGCTCTTGATGGGCTTTTTAGGCCTAGATAACTAAATCGATCTCTGTCAGCCAACCAGGTTTCGTTAATTGTTTCATTCTCTTTTGGAACAACACGCATTAATTCGTTTCGACGTGTATGCAGATAGATATTTGAACCGAGACAATCATGTGGTGCTACACCATCATGTTGGGTTAGTTCCCATGCTCTAGCGGTAAACCGGAACGGTTTTGAAGTTAATGCTCCTACAGGGCATAAATCAATAATATTGCCTGATACTTCTGATTTCATGCTGTGTTGAACATAAGTCCCTATTTGCATGTGCTCACCACGACCAGTCGCACCTAGTTCTCTTAATCCTGCGATTTCTTCTCCAAAACGGACACAACGAGTACAGTGGATGCAGCGAGTCATTTCAGTTGAAATCAGTGTGCCTAAATCATCATCGTCAACTGAACGTTTGCTTTCTGCATACTTAGATTCATCAGCCCCATACCCCATAGATATGTCTTGTAATTCACATTCCCCACCCTGATCGCAAATCGGACAGTCAAGCGGATGGTTAATAAGAAGGAATTCCATAACTACTTTTTGTGAATGTAATGCTTCCTTCGATTTGGTAAATACCTTCATACCATTGGTAATTGGAGTTGCGCATGCAGGAACTGGCTTACGCCCGTTTTCTACCTCAACTAAACACATGCGACAATTTGCAGCCACTGATAATTTTTTATGATAACAAAAACGTGGGATATGAATACCCGCTTCATCGGCAACTTCGATGATCATTTTACCGTTTTCTGCTTCAAACGTTTTACCGTCGATTTCAATAGTAGTAGTCATGGGTCAAACCTTTTAATTATGCTGCGACGATTGAGCGTTTATGCTTAACGAAATATTCAAATTCATCGCGGAAATGCTTAACAAAACTTTGTACCGGCCAAGCTGCTGCCTCACCTAATGCACAAATAGTGCGCCCTTCGATATTATTCGCAACATTGACTAATTTCTCTACATCCCCAGGTTCACCATGGCCTTCCTTAATGCGGTGTAGCAAACGGACTAACCAGCCTGTGCCCTCGCGACATGGAGTACATTGTCCGCAAGACTCCTCCATATAAAACTCGGAAATGCGATAAAGTGCATCGACCATACAGGTTGTTTCATCCATAACAATCACAGCACCGGAACCTAATCCTGAACCAGCTTTTTGTATGCTGTCATAATCCATATCAATCCCCATCATTACCTCACCAGGTAAAACGGGCATGGATGTACCCCCAGGAATTACTGCCTTAATTTTTCGGCCTTTTGTAACGCCGCCTGCCAGCTCAAGAAGGGTTTTAAATGGTGTTCCCAAAGGGATCTCGAAATTTCCAGGTTTATTAACGTGTCCACTCACACTAAAACACTTGGCTCCGCCATTATTGGGTTTGCCAATTTTTAAGAACCACTCACCACCCTTTTCCATAATGACCGGAACAGAAGCAAAGGTCTCGGTATTATTTATCGTTGTAGGTTTTCCATATAAACCATAATTGGCAGGAAATGGAGGTTTAAATCTTGGTTGACCTTTTTTTCCCTCAAGGGAATTAAGCAATGCGGTCTCTTCACCGCAAATATACGCACCAGCCCCTAAGTGATTGTATAAATCGAAATCGATACACGTACCTAAAATATTCTTACCTAATAAACCTGCCGCATAAGCCTCTTTCAATGCGGCTTCTGTGCGCTCATAGGGCAACCAAAATTCACCACGAATGTAGTTATATCCAACAGTAGCACCCATGGTATATCCAGCAATCGCCATACCTTCAATGAGCTGATGTGGATTTAGTGTAAGTATTTCGCGGTCTTTACATGTACCTGGCTCACCTTCGTCGGAGTTACAAACTACATATTTTTGTACAGGAGTATTACGGTTCATAAAACTCCATTTTAATCCAGTCGGGAAGCCAGCTCCCCCTCGACCACGCAGGGCAGATGTCTTTAACTCATCAATAATTAATTGTGGAGAAGTTTGTTCTTTTAATATTTTTCTCCATGCACTGTATCCACCAACACTTTCATAAGCAGATAGTGTCCAAGGCTCTGGTAGATGAAATGTTCGATAACAAACTTGATTTAATTCAACCACGGCAACCACCTCTATCTTTTATTGGTATTGTTCCAACACTTTATCTATAGATTCAGGAGTCAGATTCTCATGATAATCCTTGTCCACCTGCATCATTGGTGCATTAACACAGGCACCTAAACACTCAACAGATCTTAAAGTAAAGCGCCCATCATCTGTGGTTTCACCTAATTTTATTCCCAGCTTTTGTTCCAAGTGTTCAACAACCGCAGCTGAATCACGCAGCATACAAGAAATATTGGTACATACATTGATTGAATGTCTGCCGACCTGTTTGTGTTCGTACATTGTATAGAAACTTGCTACCTCATATACGGCAATAGGAGGCATCTCTAGATATTCAGCAACAGCATCCATTAATTCTGTAGTCAGGTGACCATGCTCTTCCTGGACTATTCGTAGTGCGCTCATTACAGCTGATTGCTTTTGATCTTTTGGATATTTTGCAATCCAATGATCGATGTCCTTTATTCTTTGAGCTGACACCAATTGATTTAATTTTTTTGCTGAATTATCAGACATTTCTAAACCTTTATTAATTTAAATTGCAATTTCATGGGATGCCATTTTAACGATCGTAAACTGACATACCCCAAAATTAACGATCAATTTCACCAAATACTATATCCTGACTCGCTAAAATCGCGACACCATCAGCGATCATATGTCCTCTTGTCATTGCATCATAGCTAGACAAATGAGCAAATCCAGGAGCACGAATTTTCAATCTGTAGGGTTTATTGGCTCCATCAGATACCATATAAATACCAAACTCACCTTTAGGGGCTTCAACAGCACTATACACTTCCCCTCGTGGCAAACAAAAACCCTCTGTAAACAACTTAAAATGATGAATCAATGATTCCATATCTTCTTTCATTTCTACGCGACGTGGAGGTGTAATCTTGTGATCATCAATACGAACTGGGCCAGGATTTGCTCTGAGCCATTCGATACATTGTTTAATAATTCGATTTGATTGTCTTAACTCTTCAACACGAACCAAATAGCGATCGTAACAATCTCCCGTCTTACCCACGGGAATATCGAAATCGACACGATCATATGCTGCATAACTTTGTTTTTTACGTAAGTCCCAGGCGACTCCGGAACCACGGAGCATTGGTCCTGTAAAACCCCATTGCAATGCTTCTTCTGGTGAAACAACACCGATATCTACCGTACGTTGTTTCCAAATTCTATTATCAGTTAATAACGTTTCATATTCATCAACACAACGAGTAAACCGTTTAGTAAATGCCTCGAGGAAATCAAGCAGGCTACCGCTTCGCTCTTCATTAAGCTTTTCAACTTCACGTTCGTTATGCCATCTGGATGCTTTATACTTGGGCATAGAATCAGGTAAGTCTCGTGCAACACCACCAGGCCTATAATAGGTAGCATGCATTCGTGCCCCAGATACTGCCTCATAGCAATCGAATAAATCTTCGCGCTCTCTGAAGCAATATAAAAATACGGTCATCGCACCAATATCCAGTGCTATGGCTCCCAACCACAACAGATGATTCAAAATACGAGTTACTTCATCAAACATAGTACGGATATATTGAGCCCGAATAGGCGCTTCTATACCTAAAAGTTTCTCTATTGCACGTACATAGGCATGTTCGTTGCACATCATGGACACATAGTCCAGCCTATCCATATAGCCAATACTTTGAATATAAGGCTTTGTTTCTGCCAATTTTTCTGTTGCTCTATGCAGTAATCCTATATGCGGGTCTGCGCGAACGATGGTTTCACCTTCAAGCTCAAGAACTAAACGTAATACTCCATGAGCTGCTGGATGTTGTGGACCAAAATTTAAGGTGTAATTTTTTAATTCAATCATTATTCGCCCCTTTTATCACCAATATACCGGTTATCATTACGAATAACCTTGGGCACCAAAACTCTTGGTTCAATATCTACTGGAGCGTATATGACTTTTTCTAATTTTGCGTCATAGCGCATTTCAACATGACCACTGAGTGGGAAATCTTTACGGAATGGATGTCCGATAAAACCATAATCAGTCAAAATACGTCTTAGGTCTGGATGGCCTTCAAATAAAATGCCGTATAAATCATAAGCCTCACGCTCAAACCAATTGGCGCCTTTCCACAAATGATGCACTGAAGGGACAATTAAATGAGACTCTTCAACAAATATCTTAACACGTAACCGATGATTCTTTTTGGTTGACAGCAAATGATAAACTACAGCAAAACGGGGTTTATCAAGAGCGTAAACTTTAGCTTCTTGACGTTCAACACCACGAGAGAACCCACTTTCTGTTGCTGAATCTGTCTCCCAATCACACTCACCATAAAGCAAATAATCCACGGCGCAAAGATCAATCAGCTGATCGAAACAAAATGCTTCAAGATCACGTAGTTCCAACATTATTGCTTTTAAATTTGATCCGTCACACTCAATTGTTACTTCATCATAAGCTACACTTATATCTTTAAATTGACTTGCCAATTCATTTTTGAGTTGTTCAACCAAATAATCATTTTTTGTTGTCATCTATTTGCACCTTTGATGATCTTAAGCTTCTAGGATTTTCTTATGCCGGATTTTGTTCTGCAATTGAATAATGCCATACAGCAGTGCTTCTGCAGTTGGAGGGCAACCTGGTACATATACATCTACTGGGACAATACGATCACAGCCACGAACTACGGAGTAAGAGTAATGATAATACCCACCGCCATTCGCACAAGACCCCATCGAGATAACCCATCGAGGATCAGGCATTTGATCATAAACTTTTCGCAAAGCAGGAGCCATTTTATTGCACAGGGTACCAGCTACTATCATTACGTCTGATTGACGCGGACTTGGGCGAAAAATAATTCCGAATCGGTCCAAATCATAACGTGCAGCACCCACGTGCATCATTTCTACAGCACAACATGCCAATCCAAAAGTCATAGGCCACATAGAACCACTACGTGCCCATCCGAGAAGTTTCTCGACTGAAGTCGTTACAAAGCCACTTTTTTGCAATTCTGCAACCGCCATAGTTAGCCTCTAAGCAGTTAAAATATTAATAAAAAAAGTACCACCTCTAATTGTTTCTTATTTAGAAGTGACAATCAGAAGTGATTTTATTACGCACACTTAAATTATTCCCACTCTAGTGCGCCTCGTTTCCATTCATAAATAAAACCAATAACTAATAACCCTAAAAACAACATCATTCCAGCAAAACCAAACCACCCAATTTTGCGTAAAACTAATGCCCATGGAAAGAAAAATGCGGTTTCCAAATCAAAAATAATAAATAGAATAGCAACTAGATAAAAGCGAACATCAAATGGAATATGAGAGCTTTCGAATGCACCAAAGCCACATTCGTAGGGAGAATTCTTAGCGCTATCAGGGTTGTGCTTTGATAAAAGAGAACCAGCCCCTATCATTGCCAAGCCCAATGCCAATCCGATAATTATGAAAATAAGAACAGGTAAATATTGAGATAGCATTTTTTCACCTTGTACGGATTAAAATGGTGCCGAAGGCCGGACTCGAACCGGCACGGCTTACGCCACCGCCCCCTCAAGACGGCGTGTCTACCAATTCCACCACTTCGGCATATTCTTTTTATTAGTAATTAATTACTTTCCTAACTTTTTCTCCATAATTAAGTCTGGAGAAAAACGTTTATAATCTCTTTTATTTCTTACTGTTATCAACTGGTACTGGAATTGAATTCGCAGGCACACTAGTTTGTTGAGGAATTACTTGCTGATCTGCTTTTTGATATTGCACAGACACCAAATAAGATAACAATAAGCTGGTAATAAAAAAGGTTATCGCCAAGCCACCAGTTAATTTAAATAAAAAACCACCTGTCCCTTGGCTTCCAAACAACGTATTCGAAGCACCTGATCCAAATGCAGCACCAATATCGGCACCTTTACCATGTTGGATAAGAACTAAGCCAATTAAGACTACAGCAACGATTACATGAATCATTAATATCAATTGATACATTTCACAATTTCCACAAACTGTTTCGCGTTCAACGATGCGCCTCCTACCAAGCCACCATCAATATCTGGCATGGCAAACAATGCGCTTGCATTGTTTTCGTTTACGCTGCCCCCATACAAAAGAGGTAACCGCTCCGCATCGCTATGATTTATCTCTGCAACCAGCTTTCTAATAAACTGATGTACATCCTGTGCTTGTTCGGGTGATGCAGTCTGTCCTGTGCCTATTGCCCAAACGGGTTCGTAAGCTACAACACAATCACGAAAACAATTTTTGTCTCGTTCGCATACTGCGAGCAATTGTTTGGCAATTACTTGCTCTGTTTGCCCTTTTTCACGTTCAACCAGCGTTTCACCCACGCAAAGAACAGGTATCATATCATGTTCTTTTACATGGTGGAATTTTTGGGCCACAAAATTTTCATCTTCATGAAAACAATGTCTGCGCTCAGAATGCCCCACCAAGACATAGCGACAGTTGAAATCTTTTAACATAGGTGCTGATATCTCACCAGTATAAGCCCCAAAGTCCTTTGGATATACATTCTGGGCACCTATATCAATCTTACATTCAGCAAACATATCCCTAACTTGTGGAATATAAATTGCTGGAGGCATCACTATAACTTGGACATCAGTAATAGAATTAAGCGATTCTTTAAGTTGATTACTTAATTGAATCACTTGCTGCAGCTGGCCATTCATTTTCCAGTTGCCTGCAACTATCTTGTGTCTCATCAGTACACCCCCTCGCTTTCAACTGCGGACTATACCCAATCTCATAGCCGATGTGTAGTATTATCGCGTTTTTTTTATTAAAAGGTACTATTTATTCAATACCGTGAGTTTAATTATATTACTAAAAACTCAAATTTTTCTCAATCTGACTTATATGATCGCATAGCTTTTGTGCATGCTGTTTTACTATAGACTCATCCATGCCTTCCACCATAACGCGTAATAGAGGCTCAGTGCCTGAAGGTCTAAGTAACACTCTTCCTTCTCCATTTAAGCTTGTTTCTAAAGCCTTAACTATTTCAATTACCTGAGTATGCTCAGCGAGCAAAGCGGCATAATTGGTTTTTAAATTCATTAAGCTTTGAGGTAATAGATTAATTCCCTCAACTAATTGCTGTAAGGTTTTTCCTTGCTTTACCATAATTGACAATACTTGCAGCGCAGCAACAATACCATCACCGGTTGTAGTTTTATCCAGGCAAACAATATGTCCTGAGGTTTCACCGCCTATTTTCCAATCTTTTTCTCGTAGGGCCTCCAAAACGTATCGATCACCTACACGTGTTCGAACAAAAGGGATACCCAAATTTTTTATTGCGATTTCCAGACCATAATTGCTCATCTGCGTACCAACTACACCACCGTTTAATACACCTCGCTGATGTCTGTCTTTAGCAATAATATAAAGAATTTGATCCCCATCAATTAAACGACCATCCGAATCAATTAATATAACTCGATCGCCATCGCCATCGAGACCGATGCCAATATCTGCGCCGTTACTTATGACCTTCTGTCTTAGCAGTTCAGGAGATGTTGAGCCGCAATCTTCATTAATATTAAATCCATCGGGACGATTGCCAATAGAAATTACTTCAGCACCAAGTTCAGAAAATACATTAGGAGCAATATGATAGGTCGCACCATTTGCGCAATCAACTACAATTTTTAAGCCAGATAATCGTGTTAATGAAGGAATCGTTGACTTACAAAATTCTATATAACGTCCACTTGCATCATTAATTCGTGTTGCCTTCCCCAGATTTTGCGAAGGCACTGTCTGCATTTTTCTATCCAACTCCGCTTCGATTGCTAATTCAACCCTGTCAGGTAATTTACCACCCTCTGAGGAGAAAAACTTAATACCATTATCTTCAAACAGATTGTGCGATGCACTAATCACGATACCTGCATTAGCCCTAAGCGTTTGAGTCAAATAGGCAATCGCCGGTGTTGGCATAGGTCCTAACAAAGCAACATCAACACCAGCAGCGGATAACCCTGCCTCAAGAGCGGATTCCAGCATATATCCTGAAACTCTAGTGTCTTTTCCAATCACTACTTTTTTGCGATGGCCATTAGCCAGCACTCGGCCAACTGCCCAACCCAACTTCAACACAAATTCAGGGTTAATATTTGATAAACCCACATGTCCTCTAATGCCATCAGTACCAAAATATTTACGTTGTCTCATCCTTAACCACCTCTATCACGAATTTTAGATTGCGTGAGCTGATTTACATCGGCCTGACTAATCATGGCAATCATATGCAACGCTTGACTTGTTTCATCTACATCATGCGTTCTGATAATTCCCACGCCGTTCAGCGCTGCATAAACAGCAGTCGCTATACTTCCTATCAAACGCTCACCTACCTCTTTAGCAAGTACCGTCCCTATGGTACTTTTACGCGAAACCCCTAAAAGCAGGGGCATCCCAAATGATGCAAAGCTATCAAGATTTTTGACCAAGAGCAAATTATCTTGTACTTGTTTTCCAAATCCAAAGCCTGGATCCAAAATTATATTGTTTCTTTTGATGCCCTCACGCTCACACTCAGCAATGCGCTCCATAAAAAAACGCGTTACCTCACTAAGAACGCCATCTGAATAGTAGGGGTGATGTTGCATATTGTGTGGCTCTCCTTGCATGTGCATTAAGCAAACTGGCACGGCAAGTTCTGCAGCCATCTCAAGAGCACCTTCTGTGCGTAGGGCATAGATATCATTAATTACGTTAGCACCTGCACTTACAGCAGCTGCCATGACTTCCGGTTTATTTGTATCAATTGAAATACAAATATCTGAATTAGCTCGTATTTGTTCAATAACCGGTATGACTCGCTCCAATTCTTCATCGAGTGGAACATGTTGTGCACCGGGCCGGGTCGACTGCCCCCCAATATCGATTAAGTCTGCGCCTTGACTCACTAAGCGATATGCATGCTTGCAGGCCATATCCATGGATAAAAATTTGCCGCCATCAGAAAACGAATCTGGAGTGACATTCAATATACCCATAATTAAAGGTTTTTGGAACGAGTTATCTGGAGAAGGTTGGCATTGACGCTCAAGCCAACCTGAAAATTGCGTTGGATTCACCTGCTTTTCTCACTAATAATCTCAGTGCTCTTCAGCAGGATTTACGATAACTTCATGCTCTGCTGGTTTATCTGATGATTGATTAGTCACTTCAGATCCATCCAGAGGCTTTGATGAGTTCCAATCTTCTGGTGGTGATGGTTCCTTTCCAGACATAATCTCTTTTATTTGATTGAGGTCTATCGTTTCGTATTTAATCAAACTCTGTGCCATTAAATGCAATTTATCCATATTTGAGACCAGAATTTCTTTTGCTCGTTTATAGTTTCGGTCAATAATTGCACGTACTTCATCATCAATTTGCTGCGCTGTTCTGTCTGACATTTCTTTATGTTTATTCATTGAGCGCCCTAAGAATACTTCCTCTTCTTCTTCACCAAAAGTAAGGGGCCCCAATGTTGAAAGTCCCCAGGTTGTAACCATTTTACGCGCAATTTCAGTAGAACGCATAATGTCATTCGATGCACCTGTAGTCACACTTTCGGGACCAAAAATCAGCTCCTCAGCTATACGACCACCAAACAAACTGGATAATTGGCTTTCCAGACGGCGCTTACTATGGCTGTATCGATCCTGCTCGGGCAGAAACATCGTCACACCAAGAGCACGCCCTCGTGGGATAATAGATACTTTGTACACCGGATCATGTTCTGGTACACATAAACCGACAATTGCATGACCCGCTTCATGATAAGCAGTCAATTTTTTCTCATTATCATCCATTACCATAGAGCGTCGTTCTGCGCCCATCATAATTTTATCTTTTGCTTTGTCCAACTCGATCATATTGACTTTGCGTTTATTTGCGCGTGCAGCAAATAAAGCAGCTTCATTAACCAGGTTGGCAAGATCTGCTCCAGAAAACCCTGGAGTTCCCCGGGCAATTGCCATGATATCAACATTGTTATCTACTGGAACTTTTTGCAAATGCACTCTTAGTATTTGTTCGCGACCGCGAATATCCGGTAAAGGAACTACAACTTGACGATCAAAACGACCTGGCCGTAATAATGCAGGATCTAAAACATCTGGACGGTTCGTTGCTGCAACAACGATAACGCCTTCACTACCTTCAAAACCATCCATTTCTACAAGCAATTGGTTCAACGTTTGTTCACGCTCATCATGACCGCCTCCAAGACCAGCGCCTCGATGACGACCTACCGCATCAATTTCGTCGATAAAAATAATACAAGGAGCATGTTTTTTTGCCTGTTCAAACATATCGCGAACACGAGATGCACCAACACCGACAAACATTTCAACGAAATCAGAACCCGAAATTGTGAAAAATGGCACTTTTGCTTCACCAGCAACAGCTCGAGCCAAAAGGGTTTTACCTGTTCCGGGAGAACCAACTAGTAATACACCTCGAGGAATTCGTCCCCCAAGATTCTGGAATTTGGTAGGATCTCGTAAAAAGTCGACTAGCTCCTTAACTTCTTCTTTAGCCTCATCTACCCCAGCAACATCAGCAAAAGTCACTTTGACTTGATCTTCACCGAGTAAGCGTGCGCGTGAACGGCCAAAAGACATAGCGCCTCGACCTCCTCCGCCTTGCATCTGACGCATAAAAAAGACCCAAACCCCGATTAACAGTAGCATTGGGAACCAGTTGATAAATAAATGGAGAAGGAAACTTTCTTGTTGTTTCTCTTGACCGCTTACATCGACTTTGCTTTTTAACAACTCACCTAATAAAGCATTATCTTGCATAGGCATGTATGTTACAAAACGCTTATTATTTTTAGTCATCCCTTTGATGATTTTATCATCCTCAATGGTGACTGAATTAACCATACCTTGATCGACTTCTTTCAAAAATTGGCTGTAAGAAAGCTTCTCAGCAACCGAGTTTCGAGGGCCGAAATTACTGAAAACTGAAACCAGCACGATCGCTATAATCAGCCATAAAAATAAATTCTTAACCATGTCGTTCAAAGTATTAACCTCGTTAGTGACGTACAGCTTTTATATTATGATCGAATTCTTAAATCATAAAGTTACTATAAATTGTATCCCTTTGCCAGCAAATAGGTTTCTTTTGAGCGAGAGCGAGAAGCGGAAGGCTTTCTAATCACGACTTTCTCAAAAGAAGATCTTGCTTGTTTTACTAAATCATCAAATCCAGCTCCATGAAAAATTTTAATCAGCATGGAACCACCTGGTTTTAACATTTTTTCTGCAAAATCGAAAGCCAACTCCACCAAATACATAGCTCGAGGGATATCAATTGCAGTAGTACCACTCATATTTGGGGCCATATCTGATAATAACAAGTCCACACTGCGTTCCGGGATTAAATCTTTTAACTTTTGCAGCACTTCATCCTCCCGAAAATCACCGAGAATAAAATCCACATCAGGTAAGGCATCCATAGGCAAAATATCGAGGGCAATGATACGCCCGTGACCTTGCAGCCGTTCGGAAACATACTGTGTCCACCCGCCAGGGGCTGCTCCCAGATCAACTACAGTCATCCCTGGTTTGAGCAAGGACTCTTTCTCGTCTACCTCTTTTAATTTGTATATAGCACGACTGCGGTAGCCCTCTGCTTGTGCTTTTTTTACATAAACATCATCAAAGTGCTCTTGCAACCATCGCTTACTGCTTTTAGTTCGCTTCATAAATTTATATAGAGTATCAATTTGAACTATGATACTGAATTTCACTACCTTTTCCCAGCAAAACGTGCAATAATTTACCATTTTATCATTGAGCCTCCAAAATATTGCATTTTTGGAGTGAATTTAAGGAACATTACAGTGGATACTGCACTCAAAAAATCGCTTAAAGCCCAAGCACATCATTTAAAACCTGTCGTGCTTCTTGGAGCGAAAGGATTAACTGAAGCCGTTATCGCAGAAACGGATATTGCATTGCTTTCACATGAGCTAATAAAAGTGAAAATTAACGGTGCAGAAAGGGAAGACAGAATTATTATGGCAGATGAATTATGCCAGCAATTACATGCCGAACTCGTACAAATGATTGGTAATACAGTGATTATGTACCGTAAAAATGAAGAGAAACATAAGTGACAGAACTACGAGTATTGTATAAACTAGATTTTACAGTTTAGCAAAACACATATTCCCTTCAAAAGCCAATCCTGATAATAAAAGGTGCTGGGCAAATAAGGGTAATTAAATTATCGTATGGCCCTATGATACTAAAATACATACCAAATGCTCTAACTTTATTGCGTCTCATATTAATCGCGCCTTTTCTATTTTATTTATACAATCACGAGTACGTTATTGCTTTTTATTTATTTATATTTGCTGGATTGAGCGATGGTTTGGATGGCTTTTTAGCCCGTAGTTTTAACTGGCAAAGCTTTTTTGGTTCTTTTGTTGACCCTCTAGCAGATAAATTATTAATTGCTTCCAGTTTCATCTCTTTAGCCTTAATTGGTGTGCTGCCCTGGTGGCTCGTCATTTTGGTTTTCCTCAGAGATTTAACAATTTCCTTAGGAGTAGTTGCCTGGTATCAATTTGTTCGGCGCAAGTTGGATTTTCAACCCACTCTACTCAGCAAAATTAATACTGCATTACAACTCATTCTTGTTACTTCCTGTTTATTTGAATTAGCCTATTTTGAATTTTCTCCCTATTTGCTCAATGTTCTGATCATTTTGACGACGTTTACTACAGCGATTACTTATATTGATTATATATGGACCTGGGGCAGAAAAGCGTGGCCCAAAAAAGAACCATCATAATGAATAAGCAGTTGGCATTAGCGATAAAATTAAACGATGAGGCAACCCTTGTTGATTTCAATTGGGGAAGTAACAAACTGCTGCAACAGCAATTACAGCAAATGCTCACTCATAGGGAAGACCGATTGCTTTACCTTTGGGGCAATTCAGGTAGTGGTAAAACCCATTTATTGCAAGCGTGTTGTCAAGCTATTGATTCTCAATCTGCAATCTATCTTCCGTTGATTCTTCTCAAAGAATGGGGCCCACAAGCCATAGAAGGACTTGAAGATCAAGAATTAATCTGTATTGATGATATAGATGTGATCGCCAAAGATCCCGAGTGGGAAGAGGCTTTATTCCATTTATATAATAAAATCAAAGATATGGAAAAAAGTATTTTAATCATTTCAGGAAATCAATCACCAACCACAATTCCCATTCAACTTGCTGACTTACGCTCTAGATTAAGTTGGGGTTTGGTAATTCAATTGATGGAATTAAGTGATGAAGATAAAATTAATACTTTAAAACTGCATGCATTAAAAAGAGGATTCGACTTACCAGAAGGTGTAGCTCAATTCCTGCTCAATAGGTGCTCTAGAAATATGCATGATCTGCATAATTTGCTCAATCGCCTGGACGACGCCTCTCTTGCAGCACAGCGAAAAATAACAATCCCCTTTGTAAAAGATACCCTGAATATTTAACTTTAAACGTTGAATGCAAACCATGGATCGCATCTAAGACTATCGATATCGCATATAAATTACATAAAACAGCACGACTGGTCTATCTTTTCTTGATCCAAAGAGGTGTTCGAGAATAGATCCGAAGGTTCCTGAGGCTTAAGAAAAGAATAATAACTACTACTTGTTCGTATATCAATTACAGTTCGCTCATGAACTGATCCATCAATGAGCAGTTCATGAGCATCAACGTACTGCTCTGCTTGAGTCACTCTTTTAGCTAATCGAGCGGCACTAATTATTTTTCTTTTTAGACTCTCCAATTTGTGAATTTCTTTATTTATCAGAATCTTATCACACAATTTCTGTATATTCTCTTCATTGAGACCAAACCAGCTGCTTACCAATTTGTCGAGTGCAGGACGCTCAACATACCAATAAATGCTAAATGCTGCGAGCCCTACAATGACACTAAAAAGTATTACAGGCCAAAAAGCTGGTGTTAATGAGTTGACAAGAAGACCTGACACAAAAAGGGCTACTGATTGGCCAGCAAAGAAACCTCCACCAAAAAACAGAATTCCGGACACGCCGGAAATAAGCGTTTTAGCCATTTTCATATTCTCACTTTCGAGTGCCATCCCAAATTGATTACTGGCCTTAGTGAGCAAAGTAAAACGTTTCTGCAACATGGAAATGATACATTCCAGTTGCTTTAAATTATCTTGAGACAAATCCGAAAGATAATATTCATTTATTTTTTTTCTGATGGATTTAATCATTTGCAATTGTAGCAAGTATGCATCTAATAACTTATAAGCATCACTCAGTTTAACCCCTAAAGCCTTCGAGACTTTTACCAAGTCAAATCCACAAAAAACAATTACAGAAAGAAAGGAGAATGCAAACCCAGCTACGAGAATCATTGAAGAAGATAGATTAAAAATACTCAGCATCGTCACAATGCCATCAAATCCCTGACATGCTGCAACCAAAATACCTGCCATAGTGAGTACTGTGAATTTGATTTTGTCTATTGGAGTATTATGTTCTTCCTCTTTGGGTAGCTTGATCTCATCCCCTTTCATCGAAAGGAATAAATCGTGCAACAGCGCAGTCCGTAAGGATACAAGAATAAACTCAATTTTTTGCTGTTTCTTCTTTGATTTCTTGGGGTATTTTTGCTCTTTATTTAACCAAGATATCAACGCCGCAAGATCTGCAGATGTAGTAATAGAACTAAGCTCATGTGAATGCACGTGAGACTCTAATAAATATTTCTTTATTAACTTTTGAGAACGCAGACTGATTTGAATGTTCATTTTTTCGTAACTGCTTGCAACTTTACTCCTTAATTACACTGCATAGTACAATAGAACCCCTCGATATGAACATGGTTTATCCAAGTTATCTTAAAAAATACCTTAATTAATAAACAAATTACTAACCATCTGCGATAGGATGCCTTTGATCTATTTGTATCCATGAAGTATAATTAATGTGCGAACATTGAGTAAGGAAGCGATTATGAAAAAGCTTATTATCGCAGTATTAGTGTTTGTGCCTACACTTCTTTTAAGCGGTTGTTATGTCACTGCATATCCTAATAATGGCTATTATTATTCAAGCTATTATCCAAGCTACTCTTATTACTCAGGCTATTACCCAAGCCGTTACTATTATTCTGGCTTGGGCTACTGGGGTAACCGTGGCTGGTATAGAGGCTGGCATGGTGGTGGCTGGCACGGTGGTGGCTGGCACGGTGGTGGCTGGCACGGTGGCGGCTGGCACGGAGCTGGCTGGCACGGTGGCCACTGGAGATAAAACAAATTGAGTCAACCTAAATTCTGCAATGAATTTAGGTTGACTTATCTTCAATGACTAAGGATTTAGATAATATACGATCTATGAGGTTTTCTATCTATTAATTATGAGAGAGATCTGAATGATGTCCAAATCCGGACTGAGTCATGAAGCATTTAGATACAGAGTATTCTGCTTCTTTTGCCTCTTGCTGTAAGTCTGTTTTTTTTGCTGAAATATAACGGCTTAATCGTGGTGACAGTAGCCACATGAAGAACGCAATAATTAACGTGACGATGCCAATACAAGCAAATACATGGGTATAAATCATCAAAGATCCGACCCCAGGTTTAATTTGTTCAGGGAGTGCAGTATAGGATGCAACTGTAGCACCAATAAATCCAGCTATTGCGGAAGTTAAAAACCACATCCCCATCACAAACCCAGCAATTTGGGGAGGTACTAATTCTGCGACCATAGCCACTCCAAGTGCTGAAACCAATAACTCGCCAATACTTTGAAATAAATAGCTTATGATTAACCACCAGGAAGATACCATACCCTGATCTGTGTAAAAATAACGAGCAAAGAAGAGCATTAAAAAGCTTACTCCACACATCGTCATCCCTAAAGAAAATTTATAAGGGATAGAAAACTCGATGCCTTTTTTATGAAGAACGTCATAAAAGTAGGCCAAAACAGGACTCATCAATACAATCCAAATAGGATTTAGCGCTTGGAAACTTTGTGCATCAATCGTGATTCCGAAGAAAACCGGGATTACATTATGTACCGCAAATAGATTCAAAGATGTTGGCATTTGTTGATATAAAGTAAAGAAAATGATGGCCTCCAGCATCAATGCCAAAGCAACCAACATACGCATTTTGATAATTTTGCTTTCTTTTCGGATCATGAATAGGTAATAGACAATTACCATAATCGTAATAAACCAGAACAGATTTTTCGTAAGCATCACATGCTGTAATAAATAAGCAGAACTCACTGTGAGACCGACTATCCCAATCAGTATCATCAACCACTGGAACAACGAGATTACTCTTTTGTCCGCATCAGTATTGATATGAGCAACAAATTGATGTTGAAACCAATAATTCGCCAATCCAATTAATAAACCGATTGCACTCATCATATAAGCATAAGAATAACCATAGCGACTTGAGATTGCTGGGCCAGCAAATAATGCAATCATACTTCCCAAATTGATTGCCATATAATACAAGGTAAAACCACCATGCAAACGTGGATCATTTGCTTCATAACACTTAGCAAGTAAATTCGATGGATTTGCTTTAAACAAGCCATTTCCTACACAAATCAAACCCAGTGCAAAAAATACATGTTCCTTGTCAGTAAGAGCTAAAGAAAAATACCCTGCAGCCAAAACAATAAGCCCCAGAACGATGGTACGTTTGGTGCCTAATATTCTATCCCCTAAATACCCACCAATAACCACCATGCCGTAAACTAAGGCCGAATAAGCACCAAATGTATAATAAGAAATCGTATCGCTGTAACCCAAATAGCGAATAAAAAATAAAGTTAAAATCCCTTGAACAGTGTAAAACCCAAACCGCTCCCATAGTTCCAGCATAAAAATCATGTGAAATGCACGGGGTTGCTCGCGAAGTATATTCACCATGAGTTTTCTTCCTTAAGAGGGTAAGTTTTTAAGTTAAAGGAGTTTTTAGTTTTTTGCAATGAGCTTTAAACTAAAAAATCAGTTGCGCCAAAATAGAATAATTTTTTTCCAATATAAACGAGAACTTGCTATTCGAGTATAAACTCAACTATATTTCTTCATAGAGACTAAATAAATGCGATAATAAAAATCATTATGTCTAAAAAAGCCCTTTATTTGGCAGGTGGTGGTGCTCGAGGCGCTTATCAAGCCGGTGTTTTAAAAGCGATTGGCCACATATTACAAGTTAAAACTTTACCCTTCGAAATGATCAGCGGCGTAAGCGTGGGAAGTATGAATGCAGCCGTGCTTGCCGAAAATGCCGATGACTTTCCCACAGCTCTAGATAAGCTAGAGACTATTTGGAGTGAAATTCATTGCCAACAAGTCTATAAAGCCAGCAACTTTGCTTTAAGTAAATCGGTTATGCGCAATATGAGCACAATGATGATTAAGCAACGGCAAGCGGCTCATTTACTTGATACTACACCACTGAGAGAAATGATAGCTGATAGCCTGGATTTCAATAAAATTGCACAAAATATAAGTGGTGGGCACCTCGATACTCTAGAAATAATCAGCAATTGCTACGAAACTCGCCAGACTATTTCTTTTTACGAGCACAATAATCCTGAGTTTATGGATTGGAATTACCCGCGACACGGCAGCAAGCGTGTAAGTTTCCAAGCAGAGCATATTTTAGCATCCAGTGCCTTGCCTTTATTTTTTCCAACAGTATTACTCGACGGTTTTCATTATGGTGACGGCAGTGTTGGCCTGGCTGCGCCACTTCGAGGCTCTATTCGTTTTGAAGTCGACAAAATTCTAATTGTAGGAACCCGAGCACTACCCACATTTGTTGAGCAGGAAACGTTGCGTAATCATGATGACATTCCTTTTTCTCATATTTTTGGAAACATGCTAAATGCTCTGTTTTTAGACAACCTCGATCGTGATATTGAAATGGTCAATCGAATGAATGAAATAGCCATGCTGCTGTCGATGTGGAAAAAACGTCGCTCCCCATGGCGCCCCATTACTACTTTGCATTTACGTCCTAGTAAAGACCTTGCTCCTTTAGCTCAAATACATTTTAAAGCGCTGCCCACTTTGCTGCGCTACCTTCTCAATATTTTGGGAGAGAAAAAGCATTCAGGCGATCTTTTAAGTTTTGTTCTTTTTGAACGAGACTACACCCGTGAATTGCTTGAGCTAGGTTTTCAAGACACCATCAATAATGCCAAAGAAGTTACGGCTTTTTTTGAGTAATTTCACCCACAATTCAAGATGTAAACTGGTTGCAGCGCCACATAACCCAGTTTACCTCTTCGCCTTCACAGGCTCCATTGATGTACGTAATAATTCCAGGACCTCTTCGGTTTCAGGCATAATTCCGTGCCAGATAAAGAAAGACTCAGCAGCTTGTTCAACCAACATGCCTAAACCATCTACGGCCTGGCAACCTAATCCTCGAGCATATTGAACAAAAGCGGTGCTCTCGTTTTGCTTATAAGACAAATCATAACAAAATGGTTTTCCTGACATACATTCTGCAGGTAACGTCACAAACTCGCCCGCTAAACTGGCAGAAGTTGCATTAATGACCAAATCAAACGGTCCATCAACCTCATGAAGATTCACACATTTTGTTTGCGGGAAAGCGCGTTGGAACGCCTCCGCTTTAGCTACAGTTCGATTAGCTATGATAAGCTCCGCAGGATGATTTTCGAGTATAGGATAAACTATTCCGCGAGCAGCCCCTCCAGCTCCTAACATTAACACTCTCTTGTTTTCCACAGAGATATACCGATGCAAATCACGAATGAATCCAACACCATCGGTATTGTCGGCATGCAATTGATTTGCTTCCATCCATAATGTATTCGCAGCTCCAGCTTTTGTACACCGTGCGCTACAGTGTTGTGCCATCACAAAAGCTCTCTGTTTGAATGGCACAGTAACATTAAGCCCCTTGCCATCCACAGTAAAAAAATCAGATACTTGTTGCTCAAAAGTTGAATCTTCGCCCTTAATTTTTTCGTAAGTCAGCCGCACATTCACTTGTTTGGCAAAGCACTGATGAATTATTGGAGATAAACTATGTGCAATGGGATTCCCAATAACTGCAAAACGCTGATTCATTGTATGCTCCTACTCTGGTGAATTGTTACCTGATTGCCAATACCTTTAGCAAAAAAGCTTATCAATAAACTTTGAGCTGACAAATTATCAAGTAACCAGTCGTATTTCCAATAAAGTAGTTCAAAAATTAATTTTTCTTGAAAAAAACTCATCTCTCTACAAATAATTAAAGTAACTGAGCTTTTTGACTATCAATATCGCCCCTATGATACTGAAAAACAAAAGAGCATAATGAGATACTCTTATTGAGTTAAGGAAAATTCAATGAGCGACTTTTCCGAAAATGAAAAAAATATTTTAAAAAGCAGTCCGCTATTAAATCATTTATCCGATGAAAACTATCAAGCATTCATGAAGATCTCAACGAGGTCTATCTTTGGAAAAGGCCATATTTTGCTTAAAGAAGGAGAACTAAATGATGCTTTTTTCATCATTGTTTCTGGAACTGTTGGGCTTTATAAAAATGAAAATACAACTTCAGCCCCTGTATTGATAGGAACCCTGACCGCCAGGGAAACAATAGATGAAATGAGGGTTATTCAAAACTGCACCTGTGCTCTAACTGTAATTGCAATTGAGACAACCGTTGTACTACAAACATCGATAAGCAAATTACATACGTTGGAAAATCATCAGGGCCATGATGCAATTGTAACGTCAGTAATTCAAATAATCAGCGACCGCTTGCTTCACAGCAATGAAACCATTCTCAATCATATATATGAAAAAAAGAGAAAAAATAAACAAATCCTTGGTGTCTTATTTGGTGTACTTGTGCTGTTTATTTTTTTATGTGAAGTAGGTTTAGGCCTGTATGACACGCTAAATCCGACTCATTTTTGTAATCATTTGAATTCACTTTCGGCAGAAAGCACTAAAGTAGGACTCTAGTAATAAGATTAAAGCGAAGCCGTAACCCCGGGTTTTGCGGTTCTATCCAGAAACCCGGGTTACGGCTTTGCCTAACCCAGGTTACAAAGCTAATCGTTAACTCACCATCAAACTTTTAGAAACCACTTCAGCCAAATCGCGTGATAATTCCAACTTAGCCAACTGTTCTAATTGATTTCGCATCAAAGCCTGCCTGGGTTTATCATAGCGCATCCAGCGAGTAAATGGATTAGCCAACCGCGCTGCAATTTGTGGGTTAATTTTGTCCAGCGTCACTAACATTTCAGCTAAAAAGGAATACCCACTTCCATCCAAGGCATGAAAATTACGCGGATTTCCCATACAAAATGCACCGATAAGGGCACGGACTTTATTAGGGTTCTTAATACAAAACGAAGGATGTTTTAATAACACTTTTACATGAGTTAAAGTTTCCGGTAACTCACACGTCGCCTGAATAGCAAACCACTTGTCTAAAACCAAATCATCTTTCGACCATTGCTTATAAAAATCATCAATTGCTTGTTCGCGTAATCCTTGATTCGTGCAATTAACTAATAAAGAAAAACTGGCAATTTGATCGGTCATAGTTTGTGCGGCTATAAATTGCTGTTGGCATATGTCTAATGTTGAGGCTTCCTTAGCTTTCATCATGAGCCATAGGCAAACATTGCGTAATTTTCTACGCCCATAAGCAAGACCATTCATACGATGATCTTCAATTTCCCACAACTGTTGATAAAGTGATTGGGCCGCGTCAAACAAATACCAACCCAATTGCTGGTGGAAAAAATCACGGACTTTTTCTACAGCCCCAACATCCACACACTCTAATCGTGTAGCAATATCCTCAAATCCTGGAGGAGTTAATAATTCTGCACGAAGATCGGCATCCAGTGAGTCATCAAGCAATACATGGTGCAAGGCAGAAATTAAATCAGACGGAATTTGCCATTTGCTCGATGGTTCATGCAAGCATTCCTTGATACAGTTCAGAATGAGATTTTGTGCTGCATTCCATTTAGCATAGCCATCTACCTCATGTCGCAATAAAAAGAGCAACTCGTCCTGACTCAAATCATGTTTCAATTTAATCGGGGCAGAAAATTCACGCAATAATGAAATGATCGGTTTTTCGCTCAAGTCAGTAAAAGTGAAACTCTGTTCCACATCCTTTAACTCCAAAATGTCCCGATCAACTGGCATTTGATGCCCATTAGAATCAAATAAGGCAACTTTAATGGGGATATGGAATGGTTTTTTATCATGGCATTCCGGAGTTGCAGGACAACTTTGTTTCATTTTTAAGGTCAATTGCCCCTTCACATACTCACTGGTAACTGTTACTTCCGGAGTTCCTGCCTGGCTATACCAACGTTTAAATTGAGTCAAATCAATATCATTGACATCTTCCATCGCAGCAACAAAATCATCAATAGTGACGGCCTGACCATCATGACGTTTAAAATATAAATCCATGCCGCGACGAAAGCCTGCCTTGCCAAGCAGCGTATGCTGCATGCGTATGACTTCAGCACCTTTATTGTAAACCGTTGCTGTATAAAAATTATTTATTTCCTGATAAGACTCAGGTCGCACCGGGTGTGCCATTGTTCCTGCATCTTCGGGAAATTGAGCGCTTCGCAATATCCTGACATCCATAATACGATTGACATCTCGTGAGTTCATATCGCGAGAAAACTCCTGATCCCGAAAAACTGTTAGTCCCTCTTTCAAACTTAACTGAAACCAATCACGGCATGTAACTCGATTACCCGTCCAATTATGAAAATATTCATGAGCAACCACACCTTCGACATCCGCAAAATCTTGATCCGTAGCGGTATCAGGACGCGCAAGAATGTATTTGGAGTTAAAAATATTTAATCCCTTATTCTCCATCGCCCCCATATTGAAGTCGCTAACTGCTACGATCATAAAAATATCAAGGTCATATTCACGCCCATAGACTTCTTCATCCCAGCGCATGGATTTTTTCAAAGACTCCATTGCATGTGCACATTTATCTTCATTTCCTGGCTCAACATAAATACGCAAATCAATAGTACGACCAGAGCACGTAACAAACTGATCCTGGACACAAGCCAAATCCCCTGCAACTAAAGCAAATAAATACGACGGTTTTTTAAAAGGATCATTCCAAACCACCCAATGACGCCCATCCGGGCTCGTACCGGATTCGATCAAATTTCCATTGGATAATAGGATAGGATATTGCTTTTTATCTGCAGAGATACGCGTTGTATAAGTAGCCAAGACATCCGGCCGATCAAGAAAATAAGTGATGCGTCGGAACCCTTCTGCCTCACATTGCGTACAAAATAGGTGATTCGAGCGATAAAGTCCGGATAATTGCGTGTTATTTTGAGGGTAAATACGCGTTACTATGTTTAATACGAGCTCATCGGGACAATTTTCGATAATTAACCCATCATCGTTCACAGTATAAGCAGAAGGTTCCAGCTTTTGGCCATTCATATGCACGCTAACCAATTCCAACTCATCTCCATATAAGTGCAAAGGACCTTCATGTTGACGGATTAATTTAAGTTCACTGTGAACCAAAGCGTGATCATCATACAAGTCAAAATTTAAATTCACAGTCTCTACTGTAAAAAAAGGGGGCAGGTAGTTTTTTAAATAAACGGTTGTGTTAGGCATGATCATTACATCCTATGCAAAATGCGATTAAGTTTATTGAGTTATATAACAATTTTTCTAGTTTAGCCTATAATGATTATAAAGGGGTAACTTCTTAGGTCAATCTTTATAAACAGAACGAAGTTAGCTGAAAATTCATTATTGCATTTACCTGTAAAATGCAATAAATGTAAAGAAACACAATATATCCTTATGTAAGGATAAAAGGGGATGGCATATGAACACTCAAGACTTTTTAACTGGTTACACCAAACGCTTTGTAGATAACAAAGAAGAAGAGATGAGTTTGGAGGAATACCTGGAGTTGTGTAAAAATGATCCGTCTGCCTATGCCAATCCAGCTGAACGCTTATTAATGGCTATAGGCGAACCAGAAATGATCGACACGCGCCATGATCCTGTTTTATCGAGAATTTTTTCCAATAAAATCATCCCTCGTTACACTGTATTTCAAGATTTTTATGGTATGGAAGAGCCCATCGAGCAAATTGTTGGCTTCCTTAAGCATGCAGCTCAAGGCTTGGAAGAAACCAAACAAGTACTTTATCTTTTAGGACCTGTTGGTGGGGGTAAATCTTCTATTGCTGAAAAATTAAAAGACTTGATGGAAAAAACACCATTTTATGCCATTAAAGGTTCACCCGTTTTTGAATCTCCTCTGTCCTTATTTAACCCGGTTGAAGATGCCGAGTTACTTCAAGAGCGTTTCGGGATCCCTCCCCGATACTTGCGTTATTTAATGTCACCATGGGCGGTCAAACGATTACACGAATATAATGGTGACATCAGTAAATTTAGAGTAGTTAAAGTCAGGCCTTCTCGTTTAAAACAGATTGCCGTTGCCAAGACAGAACCGGGCGATGAAAACAATCAGGATATTTCCTCATTAGTAGGTAAAGTTGATATTCGTAAACTTGAAGAATTTTCTCAAGATGATCCAGACGCATACAGTTATTCTGGTGGCCTATGTCGAGCAAACCGCGGTCTTTTAGAGTTTGTTGAAATGTTTAAAGCACCAATCAAGGTGCTACATCCCTTATTAACGGCTACTCAGGAAGGTAATTACAATGCGACTGAAGGCTTATCTTCCATTCCATTTGAAGGAATTATTTTAGCGCATTCGAACGAATCAGAATGGCAATCATTTAGAAACAATAAAAATAATGAAGCGTTTATAGACCGTATCAACATTGTCAAAGTGCCTTATTGCCTCCGTGTTTCTGAAGAAACTAGAATTTACCAAAAACTGATTGATAACAGCTCTCTGACTCATGCACAATGCGCTCCTGGTACCTTGGACATGCTGGCACAATTTTCAGTCTTAACTCGTTTAAAAGAGCCACAAAACTCCAGCATTTATTCCAAAATGCGCGTATACAATGGTGAGAGCTTAAAAGATACCGACCCAAAAGCAAAATCATATCAGGAATATCGTGACTTCGCCGGTGTTGATGAAGGGATGAGTGGTGTATCAACCCGCTTTGCTTTCAAAATTCTATCCAAAGTGTTTAATTTTGATCATAGTGAAGTAGCCGCAAACCCCGTGCATTTAATGTATGTCCTGGAACGTCAGATTGAACAAGAACAATTCCCACAAGAAGTACAAGAATCGTACTTGGCCTTTATCAAAGAATATTTGGCACCTAAGTATGTTGAGTTTATTGGAAAGGAAATTCAAACCGCTTACTTGGAGTCCTATTCTGAGTATGGTCAAAATATCTTTGACCGTTATATAACTTATGCTGATTTCTGGATTCAAGACCAGGATTATCGAGATCCAGATACCGGTGAAATTTTTGACCGTGCTTTATTAAATCAAGAACTGGAAAAAATAGAAAAACCCGCAGGGATATCAAATCCAAAAGACTTTCGTAATGAAGTGGTGAATTTTGTTTTACGCGCTCGCGCTAATAATCGTGGCAAAAACCCAGTATGGAACAGTTATGAAAAATTAAGATCCGTAATTGAGAAAAAGATGTTCACCAATACGGAGGATTTGTTGCCTGTTATTTCTTTCAATGCCAAAGCATCTGAAGATGACAAGAAAAAACATGAAGAGTTCATTTCTCGAATGATCGATAAAGGCTATACACGCAAACAAGTACGCTTGCTTTGCGAATGGTATTTGCGAGTACGTAAGTCACAATAATAAAAACGGTTCTCTCGCACCTATGAGAGAACGCTAAATACTGGCTATTTTGTAGTTTGGGCGACAGTGACGCTGTAGCCCAAAATCAATAACAAATGCGTCTTTGAGCTAAGGCTTTTGCCTCCGCCCAAACTACAAATAGGTGCAGAAATATTTTATGTGGGGCTAAATTATGTCGCAATTGATTGATAGACGACAAAATGCGGGAAAAAAAAGTACGGTTAATCGTCAACGCTTTCTTCGCCGCTATAAAAATCAGATCAAACGTGCTGTTTCTGATGCTGTAGGCAAGCGAAGTATTACCGAAATTGACCAAGGCGAACAAATTACCATTCCAGCCAAAGACATTTCTGAGCCAGTGTTTCACCGTGGCCAAGGTGGACACATAGAACGTGTATTACCAGGTAATGATAATTTTATTACCGGCGATAGAATAAGAAGGCCCAGTGGCAGTTCTGGTAGCGGTGGTGAGGGCTCTGAAGCCAGTGATAGTGGTGAAGGTGAGGATACTTTTGTTTTTGAATTATCTCGGGAAGAGTTCTTGGACCTGTACTTTGAAGATCTGGAATTACCTGATTTAGTTAAAAAAGAATTGGCGCGCATTAGCACCTTCAAAACCGTAAGGGCCGGAGTAACAACCAGCGGTATCCCGAACAATATTAATGTTCTGCGTTCGATGAAACAAGCAACTGGACGTCGAGTTGCTTTGGCTTCCCCTTATAAAAAACAATTAAAAGGTGCCGAAGAAGAACTCGAACAACTGCATGCACAACCAGTTCCAGATACTGAAGCTTTAAAAAATCTACAAAAAAGAGTTGAGTATCTGAAGAAGAAAATACAAACCGTGCCATTTATTGATACCATTGATCTACGCTATAACTTTCGCGTTCGCGTCCCTTCACCATCAACTCAAGCAGTCATGTTTTGTATTATGGATGTATCCGGATCAATGGATGAAGCGAAAAAAGACATTGCAAAACGCTTTTTTATCCTTCTTTATATGTTTCTTACCAAAAATTATGAAAAAATTGAATTAGTATTTATTCGGCACCATACCTCTGCCAAGGAAGTGAATGAAGAAGAATTTTTTTATTCCCGAGAAACCGGGGGGACGGTGGTATCCAGCGCCTTGGAACTCCTCAGCGCCATTATCGATGCGCGTTATCCTCCCGAAGCATGGAATATTTATGTAGCCCAAGCATCAGATGGTGATAATTGGAATGCAGATTCACCCTATTGTCAGGAGTTATTGCAAGATAAAATTATGCCTTTATTGCAATATTTTGCTTACATTGAAATCATGCCACGCCATCATCAAAGTTTATGGGAAGTTTATCAACTGGTAAAAGAGCGCTATCCTAATTTTGCTATGGAAAATATTGATACGGTAGCAGACATCTACCCCGTATTTCATGAGCTATTTAAAAGGAAAACTGCATGAAAAAGAAGAAGCCATTATCCACGGGTGCAGAATGGACCTTTGAATTAATACAAGACTATGATCGCGAAATTGCACGCATAGCCAAAGACTTTAAGTTAGATACCTACCCCAATCAAATAGAAATCATTACTGCAGAGCAAATGATGGATGCTTATGCTTCCGTAGGTATGCCTATAGGTTATCATCATTGGTCTTTTGGAAAACATTTTGTCAGCGTTGAAAAAAGTTACAAACGGGGACAGATGGGTTTGGCTTATGAATTAGTCATTAATTCAAATCCCTGTATTTCCTATCTCATGGAAGAAAATACCATGGCCATGCAAGCGTTGGTAATTGCTCATGCCTGTTATGGTCATAACTCATTTTTTAAAGGCAATTACTTATTTAAAATGTGGACTTCTGCTGATGCCATTATTGACTATTTAGTATTTGCAAAAAAATACATCAGTGAATGTGAACAACGTTATGGCATCAATGAAGTAGAAGTCATCCTGGACGCCTGCCATGCCCTGATGAATTATGGAGTAGATAGGTACAAACACCCGGCTCCTTTATCCATTCAGGAAGAAAAAATTCGCCAACAAAATCGTGAAATTTATATGCAATCTCAAGTTAATGAATTATGGCGAACCATACCTCAAGGCCGACAAGTCACCGAACAAGCCAAGAAAAAACGATTCCCAGAAGAACCTCAAGAAAATATTTTGTATTTCATCGAAAAAAATGCGCCCTTGTTAGAGCCATGGCAAAGGGAAATCGTACGAATTGTACGCAAGATGGCGCAATATTTTTATCCACAAGGCCAAACCAAGGTAATGAATGAAGGATGGGCTTGTTTTTGGCACTATACCATTTTACATGCACTGTATGATGAAGGTTTGGTTACAGATGAATTTATGTTGGAAATCTTGCAAAGCCATACCAACGTCATTATGCAACCGTCTTATAATAGCCCTTATTATAGTGGCATTAATCCTTATACTTTGGGATATCATATGATGCAAGACATCAAACGGATTTGTGAAAATCCTACCGAAGAGGATAAAGCATGGTTTCCTTATTTGGCCAATACCGATTGGTTAAGTAATTTGGATAATGCGATGCGTCATTTCAAAGACGAAAGTTTTATTGCCCAATATCTATCGCCTAAATTGATTCGCGATTTAAAATTATTTCACATTGTGGATGATGATCGCAGTCCCGATCTTTACGTCAATGCAATCCATAATGAGTCAGGGTATAAAAAAATAAGAGAAGCCTTGTCACGACAGTATAATTTAGGTTATTTGGAACCCGATATTCAAATTTACTCTGTTGATGTACAGGGCGATCGCTCCATGACCTTAAGGTATACCCAACAAAATAGAGTACCTTTAGGCAATACCACCGCGGACGTACTGAAACATCTCTATTCTTTATGGAAATTTCCTATTGTTTTACAAACAATCAATTCCGAAAATGAGATCACCAGCGAGTATCATTGTCCACCGTTGCATAACGCATCAACTTAATGATGCAAATCCTGCAAGCTGTGGAAAATTACGTATCTTTTTTATTCATCTTGAAGTATATGAGCAAAATGCCGTTCAAAATGAATGGTATATTTGAATGCAATACGAGATGAGAAAATATAAATTAAGCAATAATAGCTTACATAAGACGGAATGACTCTTCAGAATCTTCACAAGGTTGGAAATCCTCACTTTGCACTTTCGAGGACTCAGCCGGTGCCTGATATTTATCTTGAATGTAAACAACATCATTTATTAAACAATTCAGGCAATTACGTGATGTAGATCCATGTGTTCCAAGCTTAGAAAGTTTTAAAAGTACTTTTGCTGTTTCCAAATCGGGCGGATTTTTATTTAATTCTTTTGTAACCATGTCTAACGTCTCATCTATAATTTTTTTATTTTCACTACCCATTCGAAATTTAGAAAACCATTGTCCTCTTATGTGGGCTGCATAGGCTTCTTTTATTCCTATAACTGCTTCTTTTAAGGTATTTAAGTCCCTTTGAACTTCGCTGGCGCCCCCTACTTCCAAGTTTTTCACCGACTCAGGTAAAACTGCTCTCATCGCCCTCAAAGGATGAGCCGAAAACATCCCCTTTTCGGTACAAAAAGAAAAGGTGTTTCCATAATATTGTTGAACCGGTGTTTGACTGACTACGTCTCTGTCCAGTCTATAATTACAAAATTGACTAAAAATAGAAGGGTGTTCATTACTCAACCATCGACCATGAAGTGAATTGATAGGTGCCGTATTAAAAGTTCTAACATGTACTTTTTTTGATGTTATCAAATTTGAATCTTCGGCATAAGCTATCGCTGCGACATGCTGAGCCAAGTGTCCTCCTAGAGAATGTCCTACTAATATTATTTCTCTATCTGGAAAATTCTTTTTTGTTTCTTTAAAAAAAGAGAAAGCCTCTTTCTGTAATTTTTTGCCTACAGTGCCCGTCAATATTAAATTGATATCAGAAAACACCTCTCTAATAGAATCTGTTCCCCTAAAAGAAATGATAATAGGTGATTTGTTATCCTGTGGTTCAAGACGAACTGCGGTTAATCCATTAGAATTTTTTACATCGACATTTGTTTTCTTAGTGATTCGGTATCCTGATTCATCAATATCATGTAGTAACTGCCTTGTGGTGATGTAAGCACTACGCTCCTCATATCGCAAATCATTGTTTTCTCCGATGATGCGATACGCAAGATGTGCTGCACTGAGTAACAATCCAATTGTGCATTTTGGCATAATAACGGGCATAACAAAATTCCAAATATATAGCAAGATGGACAAAAGAATGGCTTTGTGCCTTTTCTATAGTCTATCACAATTTTATTTTTAATTTATTAATCGTTTAACAAATTTAGGAATTTGAAAGGGGGATCATTATTTTTTGATTCATTATTTCTCAATAACCGCAGTAGATGCATATATTTTAACTGCATCTTCAGCAAAAGGATTTAAATTAAAAATGTCGCTAAACAATTTTGCTGCAACTTCATTACTATTAAGAAACCAATCGCCAACATCATCCGAATAATATTGGATAATCTGAGGCTTAAAGACTGCATAAGCTGATTCAACATGCCCTCTTATTGCTGTTCCTGCTTTTATAAAATACTTATTGCCCTGCAGTGCTCGAGTAAGTAACTCAACAGACTCCTTAACACTGCTTGAAGCGCTTGCTTCAACAGGAATTGAATCAGACGCATAAACTTTAACCGTAACGACTAACTGCTCTCCAAACTCATGAATTCGATTAACAAAAGAAGCTAATGCCTGTGCTTTATCTTCATTGCACACCGTAATTTTAATTTCCATGTACCGCCCTTCACCCATTAAATTAGCGACATGAACACAGGGATCTGCACTTAACGCGGCGCTTAACCGACTTTGCAATAAGTACCAAGGAGGAAGTAACGTATTGCCAGCTTTGGCTATAGAAGTCATACAGCTTAAGATCAAACAAAAAAGTATCCCCAAATAAAGCCCTTCTTTACTTAGTACAGCGCGAAACATCGTGATTATCTCTATTTAATTATGAAAATAATGCCTCCATAAATTTTTATAGAGGCATTTGAAAATTACTCAGAAGCCATTTCAATAGCAAAAGCCAACGCCAATTTAGAGAAATTAGTCATATGCTCAAGACTTAATCTATCCATAGTATCTTGAGTACTATGGATGTACGGATTGTGATCTTCAAAATTAGATTCGCAAGGGAATGCCGCTGGAATACCTACTTCATCCCATGAAGCATGGTCACTGCAACCATAGCCACACTCTGAATAAGCAACTGGGACTTGAACATAATTGCTGATTAATTCTGCTACGAAATTACTTAAATTCTCATTGGTATAATCAGTAAAGACCCACATTGTTGGATCTTTGGCATCCACTCGATATCCAGTCATATCGAACTGAATGGCCGCTTTTACTGGAATCGAATTATCCATAAAATGCTCAACTACATATTGAGATCCTACTAAGCCTCGCTCTTCAGCTGCATACCAAATAATATAGATTGGGCGCTTGAACGTTGTTTTAGACGACAACAAAATCCGAGCCATTTCCATAATCGATGCAGAACCACTACCATCATCACCAGCACCTGGCATACGACCATCCAATGTATCCATATGCGCACCAATTACAACACCTGGTGCATTGATGTCTTTACCAATAACCGTTACTAATGAGGGTTGCTTATAATAACTACCTGTTTTCACGAAAAATGTTGCTGTGTCAGTACGACCATTCGCTTGAGCCATATCCTCAAAAGTCTTTTTGAGCCATCTCGCGGCATCCACGCCAGTATCTTTGGTGGCGGAGCGGTTATGGAAGGAAGTAAGTTTTGTCAAGGTATTCCAAATATTATCTGGAGTCACATTTTGTAGTGCTGCATTGACTTCATCCTCGTGTTTAATCTCATAAACCGTGCTTTGTGGTTGCACTGGTTTAATGGTTTTTTTCTGCAGAACTCTTTGCGCGGATTGTTTCTTTGCTTCCAGTAAAGAACCGATTATATGGTGGCTTACATTCACAAAACGACCACAATTTGTTTCATCTGCCAAATGAGTCAGGACATCTACATCGGCTGCAGCGATATCAATAATCTTAAATTCTTTATTTTCTGCTAAAACTTTATGAGGAGTAGCAATTTTTGCTGCAAGACATTGAGGTACTTGTAACTGTTCATGAACAGGGGCATTTGCTGCCAAAACATTAGCACTCGCCAGCACTGAGCCCAGTGCAATATAGGTCATCCATTGATTCAAACGCATCTCTACTCCTAAGTTAAATTAAAATTTAAATATATTTACTTCGCGAAAATCACTTTACCTAAATTCGGCAGTCGAATCCACTGTTTAATTTAAGTTTTCTTCACTAAAAAAATAACCACATGTTTTTTTTTTAAACTTATCGCTATTGATAATCATTTTCATTTAGGATACAGTTGAACCCCAATCCATTAATTGAGCAAATAAATGGCAGTAACAAAAAAGCGATTCAAAAAAATTCCTCATTACCTTGCTCTGGCATCTCTTACGGTAGGCGCCAGTTTAATTCTTGGTTTTTTAAGTTTTGGTGGGATGTATGCCTTATACCCCGCCTTATATCTGGCATTTGCTGCTTTTGGTCTCTCAGTAGCCTATGAAGGTGAAGTTTATTTACAAAATATAAAAGGCTCCTTCAAAAAGTTATTTAAAAGCAATTATCTGGAGAATCATTTAGCTAAAGAGTTTTTGCTTGCAAATTTTCCAGAAGATACAAACTCTGCAAAGTGTCCTCAGTTTTTCAAAGATTATGAAATCCAACTCAATATGCTCAATGCGTTTAACCACACACCACTCGATAAAGAGAGCAGAAAACGCAAAAAGCAAATAGAGAAAGTTCTGTCGGACATGGAAAAATGGTTCGCTTTGCAATTATTTGCAGCTAAGAAAAATGAAAAAGAACAACTATCAAATTACACGGAACACTTAAGGGACTGGCTTAAAGAGCATGGACAAAATGAATGGCAAGAGCGGTTGGAAAAGCGTAAGTCCACTTTTAATTTTGTTAAAGGTTTTAGCCTTCTTGCGGCAACATTTATGGGGCTTGGCAGCACCTATCTCATTGTCGAAGCCTTTAGCGTGATTCCCTTAATAGCCGCTATACCCTTTGCTCTATGGCCAATTTTTGTTGTTCCTATGGCAGTAATTGCCGGGGCTGCTTATGGTATGTTGACCTATAATACGATTACCGACCTCATCAACAATGACACCATAAAAAAATGGTACACCAAACTACGCAATGATTTGAGTCATGGATTAACAACCCGAAACCTGCTTATGGCTTCCATAGCTATCTTTTTAGTTAGTTTAGCTATTGCCCTTACTGTTTGTACTGCGGGTACCTGGTGGACTGTAGCAACTAGTGCTCGTCCTTTATTTGAATGGATGAAAAAAATTCCCAGTTTCGTCATGGGTATTATTAATCCGATCATCACTGGCTTATCCGCTATATTTTTTAATATACAAAACTCTTCCGAATCCCTGGAAATGGTGTATGAGGCCACGGATACCAATACTGAAAATATATTTCAGCGCGCTTACAAGACAATTGCCGATGGACTTATTCATATATGGGATACTGAAAATTGGCTGCAGATGCTTAACCCTTTTCGCATTATATTAAAATTAACGATTGCACCACTGCGTATTTTACTTTTTTTTGGTCATTTGGTGAGTGTCGCGCTAACCTCAGATCGCATGCCAGGGGTTCCCCAAATAATGTCTGCGCTCGTAGCGATTATTAGTGAAGGTTTTGAAGATGCCCACTATTTTATTGGATCTGCTCATCATAAACAGAAAACATTATTGGAGGAACGGTTGGGTTCTGCAGCGGATGAAGAACATGGCACCGACATCCCAACCCAACTTCTTAAATTTATAGCCTCTCCTTTATATTTTCTTGCGGCAGGCTGGGATTACCTGGCAAGCAAAATGAACCCAGCCTGCAACGATGCAGTGCCAAAAGCTCAACCGAAGGTACTCAATTTTTCTCAAGCATGGAATAAGCAATTAGGAGTCCCAAATGAGATCAATCGTCCAATAATGGAAAATGCAAAACAGCCATCAAAAGAATGGAAGGTTGAGCATACTTTGTCACTCATTGAAAAGTACGAGCGAAAACATTTGGACACCGTCAGAATTAACACTAAAATAGCAGATGATAAAAAAGTCCAACTAAAAGAATTAAAAAGTAAAGTTCGTGCAACTCTTTCTGATAATTCTTCAGTAATTGATGTGCTTAAAGAAGCAAAGGATAATCCTATTTATAATCAACCTCGACTTTTTGCTCTGCGGAACGATGAAAAAACCTCGACCCAAGAATTCATTGAAGCACTTCCTGAACGGGTTAATCCAAATTTAAGTTATTCATAAGCAATCATTCTCCAATAAACCAACCCTCTCTACCGTAGATAGGGTTGCTCACCAAACCTCATATTAGCTATTGGAACTATCATATTTCTATGCAAACATAGACAACACTGATATCGACTTAGATTTCACCACGAATAAGAACATTTGACCAACACCATGTTTGGAGTAATATTTTGAAAAAAATTCTGTACCATGCTTTTGCTTTATTTTTTCTATTTGCAGGTATCTGCCATGCAGAACAGCGGAATATTGCAATTACCATTGATGACTTACCGCTTATTAGTGCGTCCGATGAAGCATTTGAAAAAATCGTTAATAGCCTTGTAACACATCAAGTTCCGGCAATAGGTTTTATCATTGGCAACCGGGTTAATAACGAAACCATCAAGCAATTTCAGGTATTTAAGCAAAATGGATTTGAATTAGGAAACCATAGTTATTCTCATCTGAAATTAAAACGTGTTTCTTATGAAGAATATATCAACGATCTGACTAAGGCAGAAACAGTGCTTGCACCATTTATGTCACAGCCAAAATATTTTCGTTACCCCTATCTTTCCGAAGGTAGATTTTGGAAAAAAAGTATTGTCCGTGACTATTTAAGTAAAAATAATTACGTGATTGCCCCAGTGACCATTGATAGTAGAGATTTCGAATTTAATTCGAAATTAATGATGTTAATGAAACAAAATCCAAATGCATCATTAACTGATTTTAAACAACGCTATCTTGAATTTGTTTGGGAACGCACATTAACTGCCGAAAAAAATACTCCTGGAAAGCAAATCTTACTGCTCCATGCTAATTTACTTAATAGTTATTTTTTAGATGATTTACTTCATATGTTTGAAGAACACGGCTATCACTTTATTTCACTTGCTGAAGCATTAAAATCTTAATGAAGAGATAAAACAGCGCGAAACCTGGGTTTTTCTCACAAAGAGTTCCCAGGTTACGGCTTACACCTTCATCCAAGTTACGAAATTTTAACAAATTAGGAAATTAAACGGGCTCTAATTACTTTGCAGCAATAGTTCTTTGGCATGAGAGCGAGTTTGCTCTGTAATTTTCAATCCTCCCAACATGCGTGCAATTTCATCGATTTTCTCAGTAGATTGTAGTAGGGAGATATGAGTAAAGGTCTCTTTATTATCACTTCGCTTTTCAACCATGAAATGGTTATGGGCTGCAGCCGCAACCTGAGGTTGGTGTGTCACACAAAAAACTTGCAGCCGTTCCCCTAATTTACGAAGCATTTGCCCTACCAGCGCTGCTGTAGCCCCACCAATACCAACATCTACCTCATCGAACAGTAAAGTAGGCGTTGTACCTTGCTGGGCGGTAATCATTTGAATGGATAAGCTAATTCGTGAAAGCTCGCCACCTGATGCCACTTTACTCAGTGAATCAAGTTCCATACCCGGGTTGGTGCACACCTTATACTCCACTTTGTCCATTCCATGGGGTTGCATTTTTTCTAAGGGAGATAGTTCTATTTCCACCCGCCCTTTAGGCATACCAAGCTGTTGAATACTCGCCGTGATTTCTTTTGCCAGTTTCTTTGCCTGCGCTTGCCGTACCGCTCTTAGTTTAAGGGCAGCTGTTTCATAAGTTGCAACCAATTGGCAATGCTGTGCTTTTAATTGCGCTAGTCTGCTTTCGCTGTCTTGGAGATTGTCCAGTTCATTCTGCAAGTTTCGAGCATGTTCATGGAGTTTGCTGCTATCAATATGATATTTACGCGCAAGCTGGTGTATGGCACTCATACGTGTTTCTATTTCATGCAATCGCTCTGGATCCAAATGAACCCGTTCGGCGAATTGTTGCATTTCGTCAATTGCTTCTTCACATTGAATCAGTGCTCCATTAATCAACTCAGCAGTATTTTTGATTTGAGCCTGATCCTGAGGTAATTGACTCAATAAGTGCAAAATCTGGTTTAAACTGGTGCAAATATTGGGTTCATCCTCAGAATTTAATAATCCATGGATCTGCTGACTTTTTTGCAAGTACTCTTTAGCATGGTGCAACATTTGATGCTCTTGATATAAGATTTCAATTTCATTTTCATGCAGATTCAATGCAGATAACTCATCAATTTGAAACTGCAATAATGCAATTTTATCTGCCTGTTGCTCCTGGCTTTGCAATGCTTCTATCTCTTGATGAATTTTATGACATTGCTTATAGAGTCGCACAACCTCATCAAGCAATAACTGATTCTTGCCATATTGATCCAATTGTTGGCGATGTGTTGCATGCTGCATCAATGTTTGATGTTGATGCTGTCCGTGAATATGGACCAGTTTTTCGCTAAGCTCTTTTACTTTTTGTAATGGGAATGGTTGGCCATTAATATAGGATTTGGAGCGACCCTCGGCGTAAATCACCCGTCGCAAATAAACTTCACCGTCATCACAAGGAATATCATGTTCTGCAAGCCATTGTGCAGGTTCCGATCCTTGCCCCACAAAAAATCCAGCAGTGATATCACATTTTTCCTGGCCAGGCCGGATAACCGAAGCATCAGCCCTATCACCTAAAGCCAGCATCAAAGCATCGATCATAATAGACTTGCCGGCCCCAGTTTCACCAGTAAAGGCTGTCATTCCTTGAGTAAAATCCAACTCCAGGTGTTGTACAATTGCAAACTGTTCAATGCACAAAGTGGTGAGCATGTTCTATCCTATCCCTGATGTTTAGATTCCCAACCAAGTTTAGATCGTAATGTATCATAATAATGGTAATCAAGAGGATGCAACAAGCGTAATTGATTGCCATTTTTTTGGATAGCAACCTTTTGTCCAGGTTTGACCATTCTTGATTCATGACCATCACAACTTACTCGCAAATCAGCTTCATTAAAGTGACTGATATGCAGTTCAATTTTAGCTTCGGCGTCGATAACCAAGGGGCGTGAGCTCAAGCTATGGGAAAACATAGGCACAAGGACAATCGCGTTCAATTGCGGATGCATGATTGGACCACCCGCTGATAAAGCATAGGCAGTAGAGCCGGTGGGTGTCGATAAAATCATACCATCAGAGCGATAATGACTCACCAATTGTTGATTGACAAGCACGGAAAATTCAATGAGATGTGTTTCATTTCCACGCCCCAATACTACATCATTGAGCGCATCACCCTCAAAATAAGTATGATCTTTATCGTAAATTCGAGTATGTAAAAGAAAGCGCTTTTCTTCTTCATAATCGCCTCTAAGAACAGCATCCAGTTGCTTCTCCAGTTCATGAGGCAAAATGTCGGTAAGAAACCCCAGGCGTCCGCGATTAATTCCAATTACCGGTGTATCCACTTTAATCGCCATCCGGGCCGCTGAAAGCAAACTTCCATCACCGCCAATAACAATGATTAAATCATTTTTTTTACCCATATCCTCTCTGGCCAATATGGGAATGTTCACATCAAAGCCTGAAGCGGTATCAATATCTTGATAAACTTGCACTTCTTGCTGTTCCAGAAAGTCAATCAAACGGCATAAAGTTTCGTTTACTCCCGGATTGGCTCGATGCTGGCGTGCATACAAGACAATCCGTTTAAATTTAACTTTATTCTTCAATGTTTGCTGTTCTTGATGCTTTTTTTCGTTCATGTTCTTTCAATGATTTCTTTCTTATTCGAATCGAATCAGGAGTTACTTCAACTAATTCATCATCATCAATAAATTCCAATGCCTGCTCCAATGTTAACTTGACTGCAGGGGTTAATATAATGTTTTCGTCAGAACCTGAAGCACGAATATTGGTTAATTGCTTTTCTTTAGTCACATTCACGACTAAATCATTATCTCGAGCATGAATCCCAACAACCATCCCTTCATAACACACTGTTTGCGGCTCAACAAATAATCTGCCGCGATCCTGCAAGTTAAATAAAGCAAAAGCTCGGGCCATACCTTGGCAATTAGCAATCAGTACGCCATTTGCTCTTTTTCCGATTCGTCCTTTAATTGCCGGACCATAATGATCATACACGTGATACATTAAACCTGTACCTGAGGTAGAGGACAAGAATTCATTATGAAAACCAATAAGGCCTCGAGTAGGAATCATATAGTCAAGACGCACTCTTCCTTTGCCATCAGGAACCATATTTTGTAACTCTCCTCGACGCTCACCTAGCTTTTCCATAATAGAGCCCTGGTGATTTTCTTCCACATCGACAGTCAAATGTTCATATGGCTCTTGTTGCTCGCCATCTACTTCGCGAATAATAACTTCAGGCTTACTGATCGCTAATTCATAGCCTTCTCGACGCATGGTCTCAATAAGAATGGATAAATGGAGTTCACCCCGGCCAGAAACGCGGAATTTATCAGGGTCATCACAATCCTCAACGCGTAAGGCAACATTATGTAATAATTCTGTTTCTAAACGTTCGCGAATTTTTCGTGAGGTTACGAATTTTCCTTCCTGGCCTGCAAAAGGTGAATCATTCACTTGGAACGTCATACTAATAGTTGGCTCATCAACCGAAAGCACTGGTAATGCTTCGACCTGATTAGGATCACAAATCGTATCAGAAATTTTAATGCCTTCGATACCTGTAATTGCAATAATATTCCCCGCACCCGCTTCTTCAACTTCAATGCGCTCAAGGCCTTTAAAGCCTAATAATTGCAATAGCCGTCCGGAACGAATGTTGCCATCTTTATCAATAATCTTTACTGGAGATTTTGCTTTAATTTGTCCTCTGGTAACACGGCCTATGCCAATCGTGCCGACATAAGATGAGTAATCGAGAGAGCTAATTTGCATTTGGAAAGGACCATTTGCATCCACTTTTGGAGCTTCAACTTCATCAATAATGGTTTGTAATAAAGCACTCATGTCAGTTGCTTCATCTTCCAAATTCAGCTTGGCATAACCATTTAATGCGGAAGTATAAACCACTGGAAAATCCAGTTGTGCGTCTGTTGCACCCAGGTTATCAAAAAGATCAAATACTTGATCCATAACCCAATGTGGTCTTGCTCCCGGACGATCGATTTTATTAATCACAACTATAGGATTTAAACCTCGAGCAAATGCTTTTTGAGTTACAAAACGTGTTTGTGGCATCGGTCCATCCACCGCATCTACCAGCAACAGCACACTATCAACCATCGATAAAATACGCTCGACTTCCCCACCAAAATCAGCATGCCCTGGGGTATCAACAATATTAATTTGATGATTTTTCCAATATACACAGGTGTTTTTGGCAAGAATGGTAATGCCTCGCTCCTTTTCTAAAGCATTGGAATCCATCACGCGCTCAACTTTAGGCGCTCTCTCATTTAATGTGCCGGTTTGTTGCAGTAATTTATCTACTAATGTGGTTTTACCGTGGTCAACGTGGGCGATAATGGCAATATTGCGAATCTGATCAATCATAAATAACCTTTGAAGGAAAAAGCAGAGTATTTGTTCATAGATTTGACATTATACATCAATAAGCAGCTAAAACCTATCCGCTTCACATATTTTAGTATAGCAAATTGAATTTGCTGTCGGGTTATTTGAAACATGGGGGTACATAATCCAGTTCAATAACTCACTTTCTAGCCTGCCAATTATTTTTTAACTGCTAAAATAATAGAGAGGGGTAAAAAAATAGGGAGTAATTATGAAACAACTAATTTTACATCCCACGGACATTAGCCAATGGCATGCATTGGTTAATGAGGCACAAGCGGCGACACAGCTTATGCTCACTGAAAATACTGAAAGTTATCTGGTATTTTTATTAATGCGTTTTTCTCAGGGACCTAAACTCATCGAATCCATTGTCGCACTCGATTTTCTTGAGTCCATGCACAGGCCGAAAACCCTGCAACTGGAACTACTACGCGATGTAGGGGATAAAAGCTTACTCTGTTGTGGACTATTTCCAGGAATTGCAAAAAAGCGACACGTCAGTCTTGAGTATTTTTCTGAAATGGGCCAAGCCGCCTATTTGACTATTGGTGAGTTAGAAGGAAAACATACAGCAGATCTATACACACAACTCAGCGAGCAATTTCTTAGATTGCAACAAGTATTACAGGCCATGCGTGGAGAATGTGTACAGCTCATTCAATCGGATAAAGGAATCTTATCTTCTATAAAATTTACTTTGCAATAAATAGCGTTCCATAGTCTGCGTGAAATATAGGAGTACTACCCTTAAGTGAAACGATTGGGGCCATGAGCTTTGTTATCTCCGTAAAGCCTGAAATCCGTTTTTATTGTGATTCAATGCTTTACGTAGGAATAGATTCCCGCCTGCGCGGGAATGACAAAATACTTAACTTAAGATGACAAAAATCGTTCACTCAATGGGTAGTCAAGCGTAGCAGAACCCGGGATGTAGGGTAAAATTTTCTCAGGTTGGCGCCGCCCTCACCCCGAGTAGGCTATCTCACCCTTTATGAAATAACATCGTGACATCAATTGGGTCAAACGTATACTTTTTATTGCAAAAATCACATCGAATCGCGACTTCGCCTTCTTCCTGTAATAATGCTTTTGCATCATCTTCACCTAAAACAGCTAACACCTGTTTCATTTTTTCCAGACTGCATCGACATTTGAATTGAGTTTTACGGCTATCAAATATCCTCAGTTCCGTTTCATGATAAAGACGATAAAGCAATGTTTGGTTATCTAAAGTAAGTAATTCATGTTCACTCACCGTTTGACCTAGTTGTACCGCATACTCCCAAAATTGTTCTCTTTGTACTGTATCTTGGCCAGGCATTAACTGCAGTAACATTCCAGCTGCAGCATTATCATTCACGGCCAACCAAACTTGCGTCGATACCTGTTCGGATTGAGCGAAATAGTTCATTAAATTTTCACTCATAGACGTCGACTGAATGGGAACCATACTTTGATAGGAGTTTGTCTGATTATATTGGTTAATAGTAATTACCATCTGTCCTTCAAGAAAAGCTGAGGCATATTCTTCGGTTTCCAAATGTTCTATAAACTGGGAAAAACCTCTCACATTAAACTCATGATCACACTGAACCAATAATAAAGGCAGCCTTTTATCCCCCTGAAATTGCAAATTTAAACTGCCCTGAAATTTAATACTGGACGCTAAAAGAAGACAAGAGACGATTGCTTCTCCCAACAAATTTTTAACCATTGGCGGATAATTCCGTTGGCTCATAATAGTTTGATACGTATTTTCAATATGAACAATTTCACCACGAATATTGGCATGTTCAAAAATAAAGCGCTGAAGGGTATCGGATTCTTTCATAAATGGACTCAAATAAAATTACGGCAAACAGGGCCTGTTTTACACTGTATCAGAATGAATCACCACTTTTTTTTTGAGTATGGGAGCACAAAAAATCAAGGTATGCACCAAACTAGTGGATTGCAAACTGACCCTAAAGAAAATCTCATGATCGCAAAAGTATATCATAATTTTTTTGTAATTTTCCTGGAGAAAAAATGATTTTGAACTATGCTTTTAAAACCTCCCTCAGAAAAAATTAAAGGACTAATCATGATAGATAAAAACATTCTTGCACCTTTATTTAAAACAATTGACAAAGTCGTTTTTGGTATCAAGGAATCAAATGAACCAGAAACTAAACCCGAATTTATTGAAATTGATACTGAAGAAGAATTTGACGTCGAACGTTCTATTAATTAATAGTTGATTCACAACGCCTAAGCGGGCAATAATTGCGCTTTTTTAAGCGAGTCCCTTTAAGATGTTGAATAGCCAACAAATGGCAGCAGTACGTTATATAGATGGACCATTATTAGTTCTTGCTGGAGCTGGAAGCGGTAAAACACGAGTAATTACGCAAAAAATAGGCTATTTGATTAACACGTGCGGCTATGCCGCCAATACAGTATGTGCCGTAACTTTTACGAACAAAACAGCCAATGAAATGCGTGCTCGGGTTGCCGCCGTTCTGCCGGCAGCTAATCGTCGAGGTTTAAAAATAGCAACATTCCATACGTTAGGATTAAGTATTCTCAAGCGTGATTATGCATTATGTGAGCTGAAAAAAGGGTTTTCTATTTTTGACAGTGAAGATTGTTTGCAAATCTTACGCAATTTTTTACCTGCAAATAAAGCAACTGAACGCGAATTTATTTTCCAAATCCAGCAGCACATTTCACGCTGGAAAAATGATCTCCTTACGCCTGAACAAGTTATCAATAACAGCTCGGATGCACCTTTTTATGAAGAAGCCGCACTATTATACCCACGTTATCAGCAAGCACTTAAGGCATACAATGCCGTTGACTTTGACGACTTAATTCGTCTTCCTGTCAGCCTTTTAAATGAACATTCTTCTGTATTGGACTATTGGCAAAACAAAATCCGCCATTTACTGGTGGATGAATACCAAGACTCAAATACAAGCCAATATCTTTTGGTAAAAAAATTAACAGGAGTCCAGGCGCGCTTCACAGTGGTAGGAGATGATGACCAGTCTATATACGCCTGGCGAGGTGCTAAACCTGAAAATCTGAAGCAATTGCAGCAAGATTACCCACAACTAAAAATAATAAAACTAGAGCAAAATTATCGCTCAACCAATATTATTCTAAATACGGCCAATCACCTTATCGCCAATAATCCGCATCTGTTTGAAAAAAAACTATGGAGTGAATTTGGTCATGGAGAACTCCTGAGAGTGATTCGTTGTAAAGATGAAAATGATGAAGCAGAACAAGTGGTGACTGATTTAATAAGCCACAAACTACGCACCAGAACCCAATATGGTGATTATGCAATTTTATATCGTGGTAATCATCAATCACGTGTATTTGAAAAAGTACTCCGTCATTATGGTATTCCTTATACGATTAGCGGAGGACAATCATGGTTCGCCAAAGCAGAAGTTAAAGATGTATTTGCCTATCTCAAACTACTATGTAATGAGGCCGATGATGCTGCGTTCTTAAGAGTAATTAACACCCCCAAGCGCGGTATTGGCGAAACCAGTCTTGACTCCCTCGGACACTATGCACAAAGCCGCGGGATCAGTCTTTACGCATCCGCAGACCATCTTGCGCTTAGTGAACATGTTGCAGAAAAACCTCGTGCGGCATTATTTGCATTTAAATCATGGATAGAAGAAACAAAAAAGCGATTAACCGTAGGCTCAATTGTAGAACACTTAAAACAGATGGTAGAGGACAGCGGGTATGAAGCCCATATTTATGAACAATGTGATACTCCCGCAAAAGCGCAAAAAAAAATGGACAATGTCTGGGAGTTATTAGAGTGGGTCGGGCGTTTATTAGCAAAAAAACCCGAACAAACATTAGCGGAAGTGATAAATAAATTAATTTTGATCGATATTCTTGAGCAGGCAGATGAGCAGGATAACGAATCCTTGCAACTGATGACCTTACATGCATCCAAGGGCCTGGAATTTCCTTATGTTTATCTGGTCGGTATGGAAGAAGAACTATTGCCACATCGGGTGAGTATTGATGAAGACCAAATTGAAGAAGAAAGACGCCTGGCATATGTTGGGATTACGCGCGCCCAAAAAGGATTATGCTTTACCTTGGCCAAGCAAAGACGACGTGGAGGCGAATTACAAGATTGTTTACCAAGCAGATTCCTAGATGAATTGCCCCCAGAACATTTGGAGTGGTTTGGTAAAAACGTAGAGCGTTCTGAGGAACAATCAAAAAACCTGGCTAAGTCTCATTTAGCAGGATTAAAAAATTTGTTGGCTGAATCATAAATTGAACTCAAGCCTGGGTTTCGCGGCGCCCACCCAGGCTACATTAGAAGTACGACTATATGCAGGATTCATCGCTATTGCTATACTGAGCTTATGAAAAAAAATATCATCTTGTTCATTATTTCTTTTGCCATGTTTATGGAAGCGGTTGATACCACCATTATTAATACTGCAATTCCAGTGATGGCAAAGAGCTTAAATGTCAACCCCATTGACTTGAAATTAGCACTAATCAGTTACCTTTTGAGTTTAGCAATCTTTATTCCGATTAGCGGTTGGATTGCCGATAAATTCGGGATGAAATCAGTTTTTATCCTGGCAGTCTCTGTGTTCACCTTAAGTTCAATTTGGTGCGGGTTTACTAATAACTTAGGGCAATTAATTTGTGCACGTATCATTCAGGGCTTGGGGGGCTCGCTAACGATACCTATTGGCAGGCTCATTATTTTACGAACTTGTGAACGACATGAATTAATCACCAAAATGAGTATCGTAGTGATGGTTGCCTCTTTGGGAATGATGCTTGGACCATTACTAGGAGGCATTATTACCTACCGCTTTTCTTGGCGTTGGATCTTTTGGGTTAATATTCCTTTCGGAGTACTTGCTGTAATTTTATCAAGCAAATTATTACCTTCTATGCCCCCTCGTCCAGTTCCTCCGCTTGATAAACTGGGTTTTATTCTTTTTGGCAGTGGATTAGCTACCTTAACTTTTGGTTTATCCATGGTTAGTGAGTCAACTGCTTCAACCCTAGAAATCCTTACTGCCCTCATGATTGCATTTCTCTTATTGGGCGGATATACCAAACACTCCTATAAAAGAAAACACCCTATTGTTAAAGTGGAACTCTTGCGTACACGTACATTTTGTATTTCAGTTGTAGGTAATATATTAGCGCGCCTAGGATTTGGCGGCGTCCCCTTTTTATTGCCCTTGTTATTACAAATTGGATTGGGTTATTCGCCTCGTCTATCAGGCTTGTTGCTCGCTCCAATTGCTTTGGGAGTTTTTTTAGTAAAGCCCTTATCGTTCTCTATATTACGGTGGTTTGGTTATAAAAATTTATTAATTGTAAATACAATCCTCGTAAGTATCTCTCTGTGGTCCTTTTTTTCCATCAATCAACATTCCTCCGTATACGGTATCGCATTTTTGACTTTTATGTATGGATTTCTCATTGCACTACAGTACACAGGCATGAACTCTTTGGCCTATGCCAACATTACAGAGAATAATATGAGTGCCGCAACCAGTATTATGAGTACCATTCAGCAATTGGCTCAAAGTTTTGGTGTTGCCATATCAGCAATCTTACTTAGCATTTTCACTTCTATGTATTCAGGAGACCATGCATTATCGGTTCAGATATTTCATGATACGTTTCTCATGCTAGGGGTCCTTACTTTTTTTTCGGGAATTATTTTTACTTTTCTAAAAAAAGAAGATGGTCTTGAGTTAATTGAAATCCCTGAACACTGATACCTTACAATGATTGAAAATACATAAGATACTTTGCTGTTTTACAGAAATTCGTCATCGCAGCCAAGGTTTCCCTGAATTAGGATGCGATGATTTAATTTCTTACTACCCAATAAGTAAGTAACATAACTCAGCGCCTGTAAGGAAAACTTTTTTCCAATTTTCCATTCATAAACTCCACTGGGGTCAACTTCTTTGACCATTGCATTTAACTCATCTACAGAATATGTGCGCAAACAGGACGCAATACCATCCCACCATGTCATGAATATGGCGAGCGGTGAAATTAAAAATTTTTTAAGAGACCTTGGACGACTAAAGGGTAATAATGCAATACAAACGATAGGCCCACCAATGATCATTTGTAAGAGCCCCAAACAACTACGTTCTGTCATTTCGAATATGCCAATCGGCATGTTACAGTCGATTGTATTTTTTAAAATTGCTTTTGCTTTCTCGCGACTCATGTGATGAAAAGCAGTAAAAATAGTCCGCATTCCTATTAAATTATCAGGAACATTTGTCGCATCAATAGACTGATCGATATAATGGACATTGGAATGTTGTTTTGAAATTAACTGAAATGCTGAGGCATTAGGATATAAATCTGTTAATGTGATAGTCACGGGTTTAGACAGATTATATCTTTCTATATAAGTTACGAGTGGAGCAATTGTACCCGTACCACCTGAACATAAATCAACAATTTGAGTTAAATCATTTTTTTCTAATAAAGCAACAATGTCCGGGTAGATGATGTTATAGACCCTCCAGAGTCGGTGGTATGACGACAAACAATCCGTTGTAGCATTACGTAATAAAACAGGAATGAAATTAAAATCTTCAAATTCAAACAGGTTTATTCGAGACATAATAATCCTTTTAAAATGATTTACTCCTCATACGTTGACAAAATATTAAGTGATACCCTTTAATTCTAACTGTCTTACAGCAATATAGTAACAAGGCGATTGTATTTAGGATTCGATCTAAAAGAGATCGAATCGCTCATAATAGAAAAGACAATACGGCAGCATATGTCCTCTTCTATATAAAAATTTTAAATCACCTTCATCCTATTTTCCAAAAACATCCTGTTTTTCAGTTCTAGAGGTTAAATCCCATCGACGACCATAAAAAGACTAAAAGCTTGTAAAGCATTAGAATTTTTAGCCAAAATACTCTATGATATGGAAGCGTTATTTTATGTTTTTGCATTAAATGTAAAAAAAATTAAAAATATTTAATAAAAAAACAGCACAATTAATAAAATAATGCTACAATGTCCTGGTAACAATTTAGGAAATTAACATGTCAGAAAAAATTCGCGGTACAGTAAAGTGGTTTAATGAGTCCAAAGGTTTCGGTTTTTTAGAAAGTGGCGGTAAAGATTATTTTGTGCATTTCAGTGCAATTCTAGGTACAGGGTTCAAAACTCTTGCTGAGGGTGCAACAGTAACGTTCAAACCAAGCAACGGACAAAAAGGTCCTCAAGCTGAAGAAGTTGAAGTAGTCTAATTCATTTCCTGAAACTCCCTATTCACTTAAATATGAGAATATTTTAGAGGATAGGGGGTTTTTTATTTATAAAATTAACATTCGAAAATCAAGCTCGTCTTCAATAATCAACCACCATTTATTTCGATTTTAAGCGACCAATCCAATTGCACAGCCTAGATTAACGCCATCTCGATGCATCTGCACTTGATTCTACTCATGCTAAATTAAATCATTGCAATTTACGTTTGACCAATATCGCTCGCAATCCGACTTTTAAGGAGCCTCATCTTGCCAACAACATCGTTGATTAAACGAGAATCGACTATTTAGTTTTGCGCTGGCTGCATGGATGTTTAAATCGAAATCATATCACCGACATCACTGGAATAATTTAAAAAATAACCAATAATAAAATTGGAACCTCAATAAGTGATTCAGTGAATTAAAATAGTCCAACCAGTCGGACATGGTGGCTCATTGGGCAGAATTATGTTCATTGAAGAAAGCCCTATGCCAGCCATGAAGAGTCTTCTCTTTTAAAAACAATTTGGGGTTGTTTTGGTTAACCAATCGGGTATAACCTACGTAGAGACTTAAAATACAAGGAGTCGTAAATATGAATAAAAAAATCGCAATTATCGTAGGGAGCTTACGCAAAGAGTCCTACAATAGAAAAATGGCAAAAGTGCTTATCGCTCTAGCACCTAAATCTTTAGACCTACAAATTGTTGAAATTGGTGATTTACCATTATACAACCAGGATCTGGATGACGAAAATAGACCTCCTGCGGCTTGGGTTCAATTTCGCGAGCAAATGAAAACATATCAGGGCGTGCTCTTTGTTACCCCAGAATACAATCGTTCAGTTCCTGGGGTACTTAAAAATGCGATTGATGTGGGCTCTCGCCCGTATGGAAAAAGTATTTGGAGCAAGCTTCCTGGCGCAGTGATAAGTGTTTCTCCCGGTGCTATTGGGGGATTTGGAGCAAACCATCATTTAAGACAGTCATTTGTCTTTTTAGATATTCCAACTCTGCAACAACCCGAAACATACATAGGAATGGCGGGAGATTTGTTTGATGCGCAAGGAAATATCACTAAAGAAGACACTCAAAAGTTCTTGCAAAAATTTATGGAAACTTACGCCAATTGGGTTGAACGAAACGCCCAAGGTTAATCTACAATAAAAATATATTGTACCTGAGGTATAACACGGAATTTTTTGGCAGCGGATTATCCCTGCCAGCGTGTTACTTTTCCTACATCAATATTAAAAATATGGATTTAGGACATACTCGCTCTAAAAGAGCTATCCCATCAATCATGCCTGAGGCATCAGTTATTCCAATAATTACTTGCAGTATGCTCATGAGCATTTGCTCGCGATTGAATCCAATTAGGTTCTCAGGCATAAAAATAGTATAATAATTTCACATTATAGAGTGTTCACAAAGTAAAATAAGTGGAAAATACAGGCATAAAGAGGTACATTGCAGGTGCTCTCATTCTTTTTGGTGTATTTACTACAGATAACAAAGCAGGCATATAATCCATGACGAATAATTATGAACAGTTTGAGCAACGCAAACAAGATCACATCAAATTAGCCTTAATGCCTGAAAATCAAACCGCAGAACTCAGTACGTTTGAAAGCGTCAATCTAATTCATGATGCTCTTCCAGATTTAAATTTTGATGAAATCAGTATTAAAAGCACCCGATTTGGCCAGGTAGTAGAAAAACCCTTTCTAATTAGCTCTATGACTGCCGGTCATCGCCGAGCAAAACACATCAATCATAACCTTATCGCAGCATGTGCATTGAATGGCTGGGCAATGGGAGTAGGCTCACAAAGACGAGAACTCTCGGATCCCAAAGCAGCTTTTGAATGGCACGATTTACGTCGTGACTTCCCTCAAGTCAGCTTATACAGCAATCTAGGAATAGCACAATTAATCACAACATCGCTAAGTGATGTACAACGCTTAACCGATGCTTTGCAAGCCAATGGGTTAATTATTCACTGCAATCCCCTACAAGAATGCATGCAACCCGAAGGAACAACAACCTATAAAGGAGGTTGGCAAGCCTTAGCCGATTTAGTAAAAAATCTGCCTTTACCGATTATCGTTAAAGAAACGGGTTGTGGATTTTCTCAAGCAACAATGACACGTTTAAATGATATTGGCATTGCCGCAATTGATGTAGGTGGTTTGGGAGGCACTCACTGGGGGCGAATTGAAGGACATAGAGCAATCAATGATCCCATTCGCCAACAGGCAGCAATTACGTTTTGCAACTGGGGAATTGATACGGTAACCGCAGTCAAACAAGCTGCAGCACTGAAACCCTCTTTCGAAATTTGGGGTTCAGGTGGCGTTACTAACGGCTTAAACGCTGCCAAGCTTTTTGCGCTTGGAGCAACAACTGTTGGTTACGCAAGACCCCTGCTCGAAGCCGCATTGGAATCTTCTGAACACGTTAGCCTATGCATGCAGACAATTGAGTATGAATTAAAAGTTGCTATGTTTTGTACTGGGAGTCAGACTTTAAGCGATTTGCCCAAAAAAATTGAAGTAAAATTGAAGTAATTTATACTTCGATTAAAATTCAGAGATTAAACGCATGGCCTTTATCCATATTATTGAGCAGTGCTTCATTTTCAGCTAGATAAGATGGTACATAATTCCAAACAAAAATCTTTTATTATTTAAACCTTGTAAGAAATAGTTCAAAATTTTATGATCTGTTGACCCTTCTAAGTATAGGACTACTGGAGAGACTATTGTGCTTAAGCGTATTTTCGATATTATCTTATCAGGTGCATTATTAATCATGTTAATGCCTGTATTGATTATTGTTGCATTACTAATACGTTATCATTTAGGCTCACCAATCTTTTTTTATCAAAATCGCCCAGGATTGCATGGCAAAACCTTTCGTCTGATTAAATTTAGAACAATGAGGGATTCATTTAATAAACAAGGGGAATTATTACCTGATAAAGATCGCCTCACTCGCTTGGGCCATGTTTTAAGAGCATGTAGTTTAGATGAGCTCCCCCAGCTATGGAATGTTTTTAAAGGTGAAATGAGTTTTGTAGGCCCTAGACCTCTATTAATAGAATACCTCTCCCTTTATAATAGCGAACAAAAAAGACGTCATGATGTCAAACCTGGTATTACTGGTTTAGCTCAAGTCAACGGCCGCAATGCCCTAAATTGGGAAGGAAAGTTTGCCTTAGACTTATGGTACGTGGATCATCAGTCTTTTTATTTAGATATTAAAATTTTAATGTTAACTTTTAAAAAAGTATTGATTCGAGAAGGAATTACAGGTCAAGGGAGTGTCACTAACGAAAAATTTACAGGTAATAATCCATGAAGTCTCTTGCTGTTCTCGGTGCTGGTGGGCATGCTAAAGTTGTTGCTGATGCAGCACTCTGTTCAGGTTGGCAGAATATTGTTTTATTTGATGACCGGTGGCCCAATATTGACCGAGTTGGGGCATGGAAGGTAAATGGAACTACTCAATCCTTTCTAGCACAAGCCTCTGAATTTGATGGCCTCATTGTTGCAATTGGCGATAACTCCATTCGTATGGAAAAAATGACGCATTTTTTAAATGAAAAAATTCCATTAGCAACAATTATTCATCCCTCAGCAATAATAAGTCCTTCCGCTACAATAGCCGAAGGCTCCGTTGTTTTTGCCAGAGCCGTATTAAATCCTGATTGCACGATTGGTGCAGGCACGATTATTAACACGGGTGCAATTATTGAGCATGACTGTACTATTGGGCATGGAGTACATATCTCACCAGGAGCCAATTTGGCAGGTAATGTGAGTGTAGGTAATTTAAGTTGGGTTGGTATTGGCTCTTGTGTGCGTCAATGTATTAAAATTGGCTCAAAAGTGATCGTAGGAGCAGGTTCGGTTGTTGTTAATGACTTACCAGACAATTGTACTGCTTTTGGCGTACCCGCAAAAATTTATAAAAAAAATTCAAAGGATTAAATATGTTAAATACAGCATTTTCACCTTGGCCTAGTTACTCTGAAGAAGAAGCAGAGCGAATACATCAAGTGCTTCTATCGAATAAGGTAAATTATTGGACGGGAAATGAATGCAGGGAATTTGAAAATGAATTTGCCGCCTGGGTAGGTACAAAATATGCCGTAGCATTAGCAAATGGCACTATCGCACTTGATGTCGCCTTAAAAGCGATTGGAATAAAAGCAGGGGACGAAGTCATTGTGACCTCACGGACGTTTATCGCTTCTGCCTCATCTATAGTGACTTGCGGAGGCACTCCCGTATTTGCTGATGTCGATGAAAACAGTCAAAACATTACCGCCGATACCATTCGCGCCGTAGTAACTCCTAAAACTAAAGCAATAATTTGCGTGCATCTTGCTGGTTGGCCTTGTGATATGGATCCAATTCTAGCATTGGCAAAAGAATTAAATTTATACGTCATTGAGGATTGTGCGCAAGCCCATGGCGCTCAATACAAAGGTCGCTCCGTTGGCTCAATAGGTCATATAGGAGCTTGGTCATTCTGCCAGGATAAAATTATGACCACCGGAGGCGAAGGGGGCATGGTCACTACCAATGATGAACAACTCTGGTCGTCCATGTGGTCTTATAAGGACCATGGAAAATCATGGGATGCCATATATAATGAGCCTATTGAGCCCGGTTTTCGTTGGCTACATCGAAGCTTTGGTATGAATGGAAGAATGATTGAAATTCAAGCAGTTATTGGGCGCTTACAACTTACAAAAATGCCCACCTGGCATCAACAACGACTAGGCAATCTAAAACAAATCTATGAAGTCGCCTCAACTTTGAAAGGCTTAAGAGTTCCGCAAATTCCAGATGAAATTGTTCATGCTGCTTACAAATGCTATGTATTTGTAGAAGAAAGCCAACTGGCTGCAGGATGGGATCGTAATCGTATTTTAAAAGAAATTAATGAGCGCGGTGTTCCATGTTATCAAGGTTCCTGTTCTGAAGTATATTTAGAAAAAGCATTTGATAATACAGGCTGGCGTCCGCATAATAGACTCCCTGTTGCATCCAAACTAGGGGAAACCAGCTTGATGTTTTTAGTTCATCCAAGCTTGTTAAAATCAGAAATTGATAAAACCTGCCAAGTTCTTACAGAAGTAATGCTCCAAGCAACCCAGGTGTAAACTACATGAGCGAATTAACTGAGACCATTGATATTAATATACCCACTCAAGAAATAAGTAACAGCCAAGCTAAGCTTGCAGTTGTTGACTTATTTGATTCAATCAAAAAGTGGAAGCTGTGGACCTATTTAGGCTGGAATGACATAAAAATCCGTTATCGCGGTTCAGTATTAGGTCCATTTTGGATCACGGCAAGTATGCTCGTTATTATTGTCGCCTTCTCAGTTGTATACAGTCGATTGTTTCATCAATCAATAGCAGAATATGTCCCTTTTTTTACAACCGGGTATTTAGTATGGGTCTTGATTTCTGTGGCACTGGCAGAGAGTTGTAACACATTTGTTGAAGCATCTCTGCTTATTAATGAAATCAAGTTGCCCTACATTTTATATGTATTTAGGTTGACTTGGCGTCATGTCATCATATTCTTTCATAATGCCTTAGTCTATTGTGCCGTTGCACTTTATTTTCAAGTACCACTCAATTGGGCAATCGTTTATGTAATTCCTGGTTTATTATTAATTATTTTAAATTTAATGTCAGCTGGCTTAATCTTGTCGATATTAGGCACAAAATATCGTGACATTCCTCCCATCATTAATAGCTTAATTCAAGTGATGTTTTTTATTACTCCGATTTCTTGGAATGCAAATTTGCTTCCAAACTCAGCCATTATCGTATTCAATCCATTAAATTACTTCATTGACCTAATTAGAATGCCTTTGCTAGGGCAAGTTCCCGGTCTGGTGACATGGAATACCTGCATTTCAATAACGATAATTTTATCTTGCATTTCATTCACCCTGTTTGCACGATTTAGAAGAAATATTCCTTTTTGGATTTAATTTACGGAGTACGTTGTGTCTTATATTGTTTGTAAAAATCTTTCACTTACATATCCCGTTTATGATATTGATGCTCGTTCTTTAAAAAGAGGAATCGCCAACATTGCAACCGGTGGTCTTTTAAGTAATGGGAAAAGTGGCAAAGTACAAGTACAGGCTTTAAATAATATTTCTCTGCACTTAAAAAATGGCGATCGCTTAGGATTAATAGGCCATAATGGAGCCGGAAAATCCACGTTACTTCGTGTTCTCTCTGGAGTTTATGAACCACTGGAAGGAAATATATATATTAAAGGAAATATCGTCTCATTAATTAATATCAGTGTAGGCATGCAGCCCACACTTACGGGTTATGAAAACATCCGCATGCGAGGCCTAATTCTTGGCTTATCAAACGGTCAAATAAAAAGCATTATCAAAAATGTTGAAGAATTCACAGAACTTGGTGATTTTCTTTCAATGCCAGTTAAAACCTACTCCAGTGGGATGATGATTCGCTTAGCCTTTGGTTTATCTACCGCATTAGTTCCCGATATTCTTCTTGTAGATGAAGTAATTGGGGTGGGCGATGCAAGTTTTATTGAAAAAGCAAAGAATCGCATGAATGAATACGTCAATCAATCGAATATTATGGTGCTTGCATCTCATTCAAATGAAATCATCAAACAATTTTGCAATTGCGTCCTTTGGCTAGAACATGGGAGCGTAAAAATGTTCGGCGACGTTAATTCGGTGATGGATGTTTACGAAGGAAAAGTACAACCTGCCTAATTAAGTATCATTGCATTTGGTGCCAGAGGAAAAGTAACCTACTGATGTTCACTTACCTCATTTGGAAATTACAATCTAAAAGTGCTCTTGAGGCTTTTCTTAGATTTTAACTTCCTATTTTTCTAGCAAAAAAATCTTTCACTTTTTACACTCGCGAAAATTAGAAAAATCAATTATCCATGATAAACATCAATTATGTTCTACTGTTTAGAGAATGATAAAAAATTGCTATTCAAATTCAATAGAGTATGGTATTTATTATGCTCTTAACAGAAAGTAGTAAAATTGAAACTACTAAGTAAGCGATGAAACATTCGTAGATTCTAAGTTGTTTGTGATATAGATTTTGACAAAATTTAAATGGATTTTCATGACTGTTAATACTTTTTGCATTTTTAGAGCCCATCCTGAAGCCATCAAAATGCTCCCTTTGGTTCAAACATTGGAAACATCAAGAGTTATTCAAAATAAAATATGCATCACAGGTCAATATCGACAATTTCTCGAGCTACTGTTGGCATTGTTTCGCATGAAATCAGATCTTGATTTCTTTGGATATTGGGTTGTGGAATGTCTACTTAATACCTACAGACGCGGACTAACTCAAGAAGAAGCATCCACTGCTTTGGATAAAGCGGTACTAATTATGAGAAAAAACATCAAAACACAATGCAGCGGCATTAGAGAGCAACTCGCACAGAATGGTTCTGCGCGAATTGTTTATATGCCATCAAGATTCACGTTAATTGTATAAACTCATATCTAAATGGTAAGGAAATAAATTATGTTGGATGAAAATTCTAATAAACTGCAGGCAATTAATCCGCAATATTTGCTTGTACATGACCAAACAGATACCACACAATCTATCGATTTTTTTGATTTATTGTCAGTTCTTTTCAAAAAAAGAGCACTTATAGCCGTTATTACTGGCCTTTGCACTTTATGTGCTATTTTGATTACTTTTTTACTGCCGAAGACTTATGAGGCCAAATCAAATTTAGTTGAGCCGTACCCAAATCAATTTCAAAAATTAATACTAAATGCAGATTTAAATGCGCAGGGACCTGTTTTATTTAATAAATTTATCAAGCTTTTATCGAAAAAGAGTAATATTATTTCTTTTTTACGCGAAAATAATTTGGTAATCCCAGAAGACCAAAAAGCCCGGCTGTCTAAAGAGAAGCTCTCTCACTTATTGAATGTTGCATCAAAACATTTCCAAGTAGTCGTTATTAATCATTTTAAGGGAGATATGAAAGACAGCTTTAATGATAATGGCAAAGAAGCAGAATTGGTCACTTTTTTCCCTACACTTGATCTACAAGCAACAGCTAATAAAGCCTATCTGGCCTATACAAATCAAAAAGCGTTACAAAAACTTATTTCAGCGCAACGAGAAATCATTCAAAGTAAAATAACCAAATTAACAGAACAAATTCAGATACGTATCGCCACGGTTACTGCAAATCGAGGCAATGAAATCAAACAACTCATTGATAAACAGAACTTATCCATCGCACAATTAAACAACAGCATTGAGGCTCTCACGAAACGAGACGAACGTGATCGACAAATTCGCTTACAGGAATTAGAACAAGCGCTACAAATAGCCCAACTATTGGGAATTACATACCCCAACCAAGTCCAGAAACTAAAAAGTCAAAATATAGTGGTGGATGTAAATCAAAATCATAATGATCTTTATTTAAAAGGAACCACCTACCTCAAGAAAGAAATCGCTCTTCTAAAAGCAACCCCCCATACTTTAGACTATAATAAAAAGATCTCAGCACTACAAGAAAAACTCCACCTCGTACAAAATGACAAAAAAATTATCGCGTTACGTGAGCGAAAAGATGATAGACCCTATACAAAAAATATCGAACAGTTACAGGCAGAACTTAAGCGTCTAAAGACATTGTCCTTCGATGTGAATGGAGTCAATCTGTTTGCAATGGACGGCCAGCCATTGGTTGACTCCAAACCAATTAAACCTAAAAAGGGGTTAATTATTGTATTAGGTTTAATTTTAGGGTTTCTATTGTCGTGCATGATTGTACTTTTTCAAGACGCAATGCATAAACGTAATAGCATGGTACTACCATCTTAGTTCATCCAAGCTGAATACTAAAAGGTCAGCAAGTTAACCACTGCGATGCAGTCGTTAACTTGCAACAATCTCGCTCTATTGAATTATGTACCAGCCTCGCCTCCATCTACTCGACAATAGATCAAATTATCAGGCCTAATCCTTAGATTTAAGAGAAATCTTTGCCGCCACTTGCCCAGCAAGGGAATAAAAACGATAGAGCAACATCTTTGAGCGGATGATTATCTGTTTCCATGGACGCCACCCCATGTCCCATCGAGGAAGAAGCCAAATATCTAAAATAAAAAAGCGTAAGGAAACAAAAAATCCTAAAACACTGAGTAACAGAAAACGATAAATCGTTTTATAAAATCGATAACCGGTTGGTGTTTTCTTTATGTAATGTTGATAAAGCTTATCTAAATCGCTGACAGTGGAATTAAGTGTAAATTTCTCAAGCATATAGGCACGCCCTGCTTCTCCAAGTTTCTTGGCTGCTTTAGGATCTCGCAACAAGCGTAAAACGCCCTCGGCTAAATCGGCAGGGTCAGCAACATTAACTTGCACACCAGTTGCTCCATCAATCACCGTATCGACTAAGCCACCTACTCGGGTTACAACGGTTGGGCACTCCATTAATAAAGCCTCAATTGTTCCACCGAGATTCTCATTCAGTGAGGCTTGTATCGATACATCCAGATCCCGATAAATGCGGGGAATATCCTGGCGATGTCCTGTGAAAATCACACTGTCTTGCAACCCAAGCTCTGCAACCAAAGCCTGCATGGATTGCATTACTTCCTGCCCTGCTTCTCCCCAACCACTTCCTATTAGAAGCAATTTTGCGTTTGGAAACTCCTTAAGAATGGTTGGAGCTGCTCGAATTACATCTTCATGACCTTTAATTGCTTTTCCATGCAAAAAAGGTGGAGTCCATCTATTTTTTCCCAATTTTGGATAAAAATAGGCAATCATCCCAATTAAAGGCGTACCTGCGGGCCATCCAAACTCCTCCCTCAAGCCTGCGGGAAGTGTGTTCTCTGCATCAAAACGTCGTTCATCAGGACTATAATAAATGACGTGAAGTCGGTGTTCTGGAACGCCCATTTTTAAATAAAGTTGTTTTGAATAATTACAGGAAGGGATCACAGCCACATCCATCCAGCTGGTTGTTTTATCAATCCATTGTGGTGTATCTGCTTCAAGATGAAATGGGCCAGCAATCATTGAAAGTCGGATCGGCACATCGGCAATCCAGCTTGCAATCCGACCAATAACCATCGATGGAAATAGATGCGTTTGTATTACATCAAATCGCTTTTGGCGCAATAAATTAACTAGCCTCAAGATCTTTTGCGGTAAAAGGAACAAATCTGTCGGACGCATAAAATCAAAATCCGCAGTATAAACAGGAATATTTTCTGCTCTAAAACGATCAACTAAAGTTCCCGAAGTGCCACTTAGAATAACAGAAACGTCATATTGATAAGTATTTCTAAGCTCCCGTAATTGTTCAAAAGCCCATGTCCCTCCCTCCGTAGTAGAGAGTATGTAGCATATTTTTAGAGAAGACATTATAAATTTACCTTTTAATTTACAGCAAATGAACTAATTATTGATTATAATCATCTCTTTTGCAAAAATTTTTAGCATTATCACCCCTCATAATTAGTCTCTAACTCGCTGAACAGAAAGCCGTATTAACGGAGCCTATGATAGCCACATGCCAGGGAATTATCATTACATAATAATTGTTTTTTTCAGCATAAGTTTTGCAATGAATTTCTCACAATTTATCCTCTTGATTTCATAAAAATTATTTAGCCAGAGATACACTAAATTGAATCCTCAATCATTAATAAATTTATTCTTTGAATTTGCATATGGGTATTGTAGAATCCGTACATTGGGGCAAAACAAAAATAGAAACATAACTTATAGTTCATATACGTTCTTACATGCAGGAATGGTTTAAAAGAACTATTTACCCTACGAGGACTACGGTTGTTAATAAAGGGAGTTAACGTTGAAACAACAAATAAATCACGCCTCCTCTTATGAGGAAATAGATTCTCTCGCAGAATCCACAAAATATAATTTTGCTCATACATTTATACCTTTTCTACAAAGCAAGTATGATTTTTATGAAGAAGACATAGAAAGTCTGGATAGATTTCAGCTGTTTTATCCGGATGGAATGATTAAACCATCTGATTTGTCAAAAAAAACATGGTTTTAATTACCAGGCTAATTTTGGGGCTCGTGGGAGGCATATTTATTGGGATGCTAAAACGTTGGGCCAGGGAATAAAATTATAAAACTTAAAGAGCTCTTTATGTCATTTAATACCTTATCTATTTTTGGTACGCGCCCAGAGGCGATAAAAATGGCGCCCTTGATTCGCGAACTTCAGTGCATAGAAACAGTTTGTAGCAAAGTTTGTGTTACCGGACAGCATCAACAAATGCTTGACTCCGTACTGGATTTATTTGAAATAACCCCTGATTTTAACTTGCAGGTTATGGAAGTTAATCAAGACCTTAGCAGTTTAACTGCGAAAATATTGCTTGGGTTGTCTGATATATTTAAAACATATAAACCGGATCTTATTCTGGTTCATGGTGATACGACAACAACTTTAGCAGCTTCTTTATCTGCCTATTATCACCGTATCCCTGTAGCTCATGTTGAGGCAGGCCTTCGATCTGGAAATATGAACTCACCTTGGCCCGAAGAAGCTAATCGCAAATTAGCTGGAGGATTAGCCTCAATGCATTTTGTGCCAACAGAGCTAGCGCGATTAAATCTTTTAAATGAAGGGGTTAAGTCAGACAGTATTTATCTCACAGGAAATACTGTTGTTGATGCATTGTATTCCATTCTTGATAAAATTGAAGCACAACCTGACGTTGTTAGTAAGCTGCATGAGAAATATTCTTTTTTTGCACCTGAAAAAACAATGATTTTAGTAACCGGGCATAGGCGGGAGAATTTTGGACAAGGTTTCCAGAATATTTGTTATGCATTAAAAGAAATTGCCCAACTTTTTCCCGATGTTGATATTGTCTATCCTGTTCATCTTAATCCTAATGTACAGCAACCGGTCAATGAACTGTTAGGGGCAATTAGTAATATTCATTTGATAGCTCCCATTGATTACTTGCCTTTTGTATATTTTATGAAATCTGCTTACATAATCCTTACCGACTCAGGAGGAATTCAAGAAGAAGCTCCGTCTTTAGGGAAGCCTGTTCTAGTAATGCGTGAAACCACAGAGCGACCAGAAGCCGTTAATTCTGGAGTAGTAAAACTTGTTGGCACAGATGCCCAAGAAATTGTTGCGCATGTCAATGAGCTTTTAATAAATAAAGAAGCATATCAACGTATGAGCCAAGTAAAAAATCCTTATGGCGATGGCTTCGCTGCGGTTCGTATTGGCCAAATTATTTCTCAAATGTCAAATAGAAACTCTCTTGAAAATAAATTGAGCTACAAAGAAATATTTATAGATTAGGGAAAATTGAAATGACTTCAATAAAAATGCCAAGCACTATGCCTTTTCATAAAATAGCAGTGATTGGTCTTGGATATATTGGGTTACCTACAGCAGCTATTTTAGCAGCTCGGAAAATACACGTTGTCGGTGTGGATATTAACCAAAATGCAGTTGATGTTATAAACTCCGGAAATGTTCATATTGTAGAGCCTGAATTAGATATTATAGTTCGTGCAGTAGTATCTGATGGATATTTGAGGGCAACCAACAGACCTGAACCTGCAGATGTATTTTTAATTGCGGTTCCAACTCCTTTTAAAGAAAACTATGAACCCGATTTAAGTTATGTTAAAGCGGCTAGTATGTCATTGGCTCCCTTTTTAAAAAAAGGAGACTTGGTTATATTAGAATCGACCTCACCAGTAGGTACCACAGAACAAATGGCATCTTGGCTCGCTCAAGAACGGCCTGATTTAATGTTCCCTCATATTCATGGAGAGGATGCTGACATTCAAATTGCCTATTGTCCTGAGCGAGTACTACCAGGGCATGTATTACATGAATTAGTCCAAAATGATCGGGTGATTGGAGGTATTTCTTCAAAATGCTCAGAAAAAGCCGCGTTATTCTATAAAACCTTTGTTGAAGGTGAATGCATTCTTACTAATTCTCGTACTGCAGAAATGTGTAAACTGGCTGAAAATAGTTTTAGAGATGTAAATATTGCATTTGCAAATGAATTATCAATTATATGTGACCAATTACAAATTAATGTCTGGGAACTTATCCGTTTAGCAAACCGTCATCCACGTGTTCGCATTTTACAGCCAGGTCCTGGTGTTGGTGGTCATTGTATTGCGGTTGATCCTTGGTTTATAGTCAATTCCTGTCCAGAGCATGCTAAATTAATTCGAACTGCAAGAGAAGTGAATGATGGTAAACCTGAATGGGTAATTGATAAAGTTAAGACCGCAGTAGCTGATTTCTTACAAAACAATCCAGAAAAAACTATCAAAGACGTCACCATCGCATGTTGGGGACTCTCTTTTAAAGCAGATATTGATGATTTAAGAGAAAGTCCTGCGTTACAAATAGTAAGTCAAATTAGTGCAATGCATAAGGGATATACAATGGTTGTCGAGCCCAATATAAGCTTGTTGCCTGAAGTATTGAGTGGTAATGTCATGCTAAGTACTATGGAGCATGCCTATACAGAGGCAGATATTATTTTGTTATTAGTCGATCATCGGCAGTTTAGAGAATTGCCACCAGAACGGGTTCGTGATCGTATTGTTCTTGATATGCGCGGGATATGGTTTCAATAAATTAAAATGGAGATGTAATGTTTAATGGTAAGTCAATATTAATTACTGGAGGAACAGGTTCCTTTGGAAAACAATACGTGCAAACTCTTTTGGAGCGTTACCAGCCGAAAAAATTAATTATTTTTTCGCGTGATGAATTGAAGCAGTTTGAAATGCAGCAAACTTATAATCATTCGTGCATGCGTTATTTCATTGGCGATATTCGCGATCAGCAGCGTCTAACTCAAGCGATGAGAGATGTAGATTTTGTAATTCATGCCGCGGCATTAAAACAAGTTCCTGCAGCTGAATATAATCCTATGGAATGTATTAAAACCAATATTCATGGCGCAGAGCATGTAATTCAGGCTGCATTACAAAGTAATGTAGAGAAGGTTATAGCACTTTCAACAGATAAAGCAGCAAACCCCATTAACTTATATGGTGCGACTAAACTTGCTTCAGATAAGCTATTCGTCGCCGCAAATAATATCTCAGGTGGGCATAGAACCCGATTTGCGGTAGTAAGATATGGTAATGTAGTAGGTTCCCGTGGTTCGGTAGTTCCTTATTTTAAAAAGTTAATCGATGAGAAGGCAAGTTATTTACCAATTACTGATGAACGAATGACTCGATTTTGGATCACCCTACAACAGGGAGTTGATTTTGTAATAAATAATTTTGCCCGCATGCACGGTGGAGAGATTTTTGTTCCTAAAATCCCCTCTATCCGTATTGTTGATTTAGCAAAAGCAATGGCTCCCGAACTTCCTATTGAAATAATGGGCATTAGGCCAGGTGAAAAACTACATGAAATAATGTGCCCCGCGGATGACTCTCATCTTACTTTAGAGTTTAAGGATCATTATGTTTTAAGACCAACTATCACTTTTTTTGGACGTGAAAATGATTTTGTAGTAAATCAGTTAGGTGAAAAAGGCACTCCAGTACAACAAGGTTTTGAATATAATTCGGGAACAAATGAGAAGTTTCTAGATATTCATGAAATTAAACAATTTAATCATTTATCGGGTATTTACTAATGATTCCATACGGGCGCCAAAATATAACACAAGATGATATTGATGCGGTTGTTGAAGTATTAAAATCGGATTATTTAACTCAAGGACCAGCCGTTTCTATATTTGAAAAAGAAATTAGCAATTATTGCGGCGCTGAGTATGCGATAGCACTTAATAGTGCAACGTCTGCCTTGCATCTTGCTTGTCTTGCTTTAGATTTGAGGCCCGGTGATTGGTTATGGACTAGCCCGATTACTTTTGTTGCTTCCGCAAATTGTGCCCTTTATTGTGGGGCGCAAGTAGATTTTATAGATATAGATCCTAACACCTATAATATAAGCATTCATGCCCTTGAAAAAAAATTAATTCAGGCTGAATTAGACGGATGTTTACCCAAAATTTTGGTTCCTGTACATTTTTCTGGCCAACCATGTGAGATGGAAACGATTTATCGGTTGAGTCAGCGCTATGGTTTTAAGATTATTGAAGATGCTTCTCATGCTATAGGAGGACGTTATAAAAATGAGGCTATAGGAAATTGCCATTATAGTGATATTACTATTTTCAGTTTTCATCCTGTTAAAATTATTACCACCGGAGAAGGTGGTATGGTGCTGACGAATAATCCTGCATATGCAGAATATATTAATTTGTTGCGCAGTCATGGGATTACCCGCGATGAGAGTAAAATGACGCAACAACCTGATGGTCCTTGGTATTATCAGCAGTTGAATTTGGGCTTTAATTACAGAATGACAGACATTCAGGCGGCTCTAGGATTTAGTCAAATGCAGCGATTAGAGCAGTTTATAATGCAACGCCATACATTAGCTGCTCGTTATAATCAGTCTTTAGATGGTTTACCTTTAATTTGCCCTTTTCAGGATGCTAACAGTTATTCGTCATGGCATCTCTATGTGATTCGTTTGCAGCTTGATCGTATCAAATTAACGCATAGGCAGGTTTTTGATGCATTAAGGCAGAATAACATTGGGGTGAACTTACACTACATACCCGTATATCGTCAGCCATATTACCAAAAAATGGGCTTTAAAAAAGAGCATTTTCCTGAGGCAGAAGCTTATTATTCAGAAGCTATTAGTTTACCTATATTCTCATCGATGACTTTAGAACAGCACGATACAGTAATTGATGCATTGCAAAGAATATTAAACGAGTAAAAATCACATTTCTAGTAGCATTTTATAATGGATTTCTGCCATGACCCAATCATCTAATGTGTCTATATCATGTACTCGGTAATGTGGAAGCAATAAGGGGGTTGAGTGCTGGGAAAAGATAGGGAGTTTCTTTTTGAATGCATCATAAGTTCCCCAATAAAACATACCGGCATCGTGGTATATTTTATCTAAATCTTGAGAGCGTTGCTCATAATTTTCAGGCCAAAGCATTTGAATAGTTCGGTTCTCAGTCAATTTGAATGCTCTGGTCACTGGATAGGCATATTCTGTCGCTGCAAACACATAATGAACATCGTGAGTTAAAAGTTTATAAGATTCCTCGAGATATTCCTTTTGCAAAAAAGGTGCCGTTGGATAAATACAGCATAGATGTTTGGGGTAATAGTCATTGGAGTCTAGCCAGTTTAGGGCATGTTCTATAACATCTAGCGTTGTCGCATAATCATCAGCGATCTCTAGCGGCCTTATAAAAGGGGTTTCTGCTCCATATTGATTGGCTATTGCCGCTATTTCTTTGTCATCAGTAGAAACAATTATTTTGTCGAACAAATTTGTCCTTAATGCCGCCTCAATAGAGTACGCAATAATAGGTTTGCCATGGAAATTCTTTATATTTTTTCTTGGGATGCGTTTACTGCCGCCACGAGCAGGGATAATGGCTATGTTCATCTTATTCTATGTAGAAGAAAAATTTTATTATACACCTAAGTAAACCCTGGAAGGTATACTTTGTTAATGACCTGTTACGTCCAAATTGAATATGATATATTTCTGTTCAGCCCTACAAAATAATTAAAATCTATGAACGTTGCATTTCGTGTTGATGCTTCTTTGATGATTGGCAATGGTCATGTTATGCGGTGCTTAACCTTGGCTAATGCATTGCGCGCCCATGGGCACTATTGTGTATTTATCTGCGCTGATCTGCCAGGTAATCTCATATCAAGCATTATACAGCAAGATTACAAAGTACATATTTTACCGCGACAGAAAGATAAAAATAATTCATTAACGAAACAAGAAAGCTATCAAAATGCTTATGAAGCATGGTTGGGATGCACCTGGAGTCTTGATGCAGGGCAATCTGCAGCTGCAATTAAATCATCCAAAATTGATTGGTTGGTGGTAGATCATTATGCTCTTGATGCATCTTGGGAAGAAGTATTGAAGCCATTTTGTAAATGGCTAATGGTAATCGATGATTTGGTAAACCGCAGCCATACGTGCGATTTATTGTTAGATCAAACATTAAATAGGCAAAGCAGAGAATATAGCCCATGGGTTCCAGCATCTTGCCCCTTGTTAACAGGCGCTAATTTTGCAATGATTCGACCTGAATTTGCCGCAATTCGAGAGTATAGTTTAAACCGGCGCTCTATGGCAGGTCTTAGCAAAATTTTGATCTCTATGGGCGGAGTGGATCAATTTAATGTAACAGAAGAAATCCTAGACTTGCTGCTTCTAACCAAACTACCAGATAGTTGTCAATTAATCGTAGTATTAGGAGCTAATGCCCCTTTTGCAGCCTCAGTTCGTACTAAAGCGAAAACATTGCCTTGGGCAACAGAAGTTCTTCAAGGAATTAATACTATGGAGCAATTAATGGCTGAAGCTGATTTGGCTATTGGTGCCGCGGGAAGTACTTCTTGGGAACGATGCTGTTTGGGGCTTCCTACCATTATGGTAACCTTGGCTGATAATCAAAAATCTATTGCTTCTGAGTTAAGCGCAATAGGGGCCGCGATCGATGTAGGTACTCCGTCTACATCAGGCTTTGCAGAGTTTTTTGTGCAAACTTTTATGGACATCATGAAAAATATTGCTTTATTAAATACAATCAGTTATCGTGCCCAAAGTCTTGTTGATGGCTATGGCGTGGCTCGGGTTGTGCGAGCAATGGAATGTAATTCTAATATTTCCTAATGATACCCATCAATATATTTTGATCAAATTGATGGATAGTTCAAAGGTTTTCAGTGTTTTTTAGCAGGTAGGGAGAATAGATGCTAGTTAATCTGGAACAGAAAAAATATGGTATTCGTCCCATGATTCGTGATGATTTGCGGATGGTATTAAATTGGCGCAATCACCCCGATATTCGTCAGTATATGTATACTAATCATGAAATTAGTTTAGACGAGCATATAATTTGGTTTGAAAAAGAATCAATAAATGATAAGAAAAAGTTATTAATTTTTGAAGAGAATAATATCCCTGTTGGTTTTGTAAATTTTACTCGGTCTAGCACAACACTTCCTGTCGAGTGGGGATTTTATATAGCGCCTGATGCTCGTAAAGGTACAGGTCGAGCTTTAGGTAAGCATGCATTAGATTATGCATTTTCTACATTAGGTACGCACAAAGTGATGGGATATGTAATTGCTTCTAATGTAAGATCACTGCAGTTCCATGAAAAATTAGGATTTCAACGAGAAGGTATTTTACGAGATCAATATTTTGACGGAACACATTATGAAGCAGTCATTTGTTTGGGCTTATTAAAGAACGAGTGGAATAATTAAGAAGGACGGTTTAAACGGAATGAATAATAATCCTGAAATAATAATAGATGGCAGACGCATTTCTGCAGAACAACCACCATACATTATTGCAGAAATTTCTGCTAACCATAATGGTAGTATAGAGAATGCACGAACTTTAATTAAAGCAGCAAAAAATGCAGGAGCTCATGCAGTTAAGTTACAAACTTATAAGCCAGATACCATTACTATAAATTGCCAATCAGATGAGTTTCTTATTCGTGAGGGATTGTGGCAAGGTACGACATTGTACCAGCTATATGAAAAAGCGCATATGCCGTGGGAATGGCATGAAGAGCTATTTGATTACGCTCATGATATAGGGATTACTATATTTAGTTCGCCATTTGATAATACAGCTGTAGACCTTTTAGAGTCATTAAATGCCCCTGCTTATAAGATTGCATCGTTTGAGGCAATTGATTTGCCGCTAATCAAATATGTGGCAAGTACAGGTAAGCCTATGATTATATCTACTGGATTAGCAGACGCACTTGAGATTGAAGAGGCAATTAATGCTGCTAAAGAAGGTGGTTGTCAACAACTTGCTATTTTACATTGTGTAAGCGGTTATCCTGCCCCTGCCGCGGATTATAATTTGCGAACATTACCTAACCTAAAGGAACGATTCGGCTTAGTTACTGGCTTATCCGATCATACCTTAGATAATATAACAGCAATCACCAGCGTTGCTTTAGGGGCGTGTATTATCGAAAAACATTTTACTTTAGATAGAACCGCGGGGGGACCTGATGACAGTTTTTCACTGGAACCCAATGAGCTCGCAGCTCTTTGCAGAGACAGTCATGTGGCATGGTCTGCGTTAGGACAAGTGACTTATGCAAGAAAACAAAGTGAACAAGATAATATTAAATTTCGCCGTTCGCTGTACGTTGTGAAGCCCATGCAGGCTGGGGACGTTTTTACATCAGAAAATATCCGTTCCATTCGACCTGGTTATGGGTTAAAACCGAAGTTTTATGAAGACATTTTAGGAAAACGAGCTACAAAAAATATTGCTATAGGTACTGCGCTAACCTCAGAGTTAGTTAGCTAAGAGATAGCTAACTAATTGATGTCGATCATGCTGACAGTTCATAGTAGTCCACATTCCGCGACCTGTTCGCGGAATCCAGAAATGGAGGATAAAGTTGAAATGCTTGGTTATTAATCAGATCGATTGCCGCGAACAACTAGCACAGGGCAGTGAAGATGAATTATCAACACACCTTAGTATATAATTTTTTTCGCCTCAAAAAAGCATGATTCGGAGTAATTAAGGCAATGGCAATTAAAAAAAAAGGACTAATTTTAGTAGAAACACCATTTCAATTATTGTGTGCATATGAATATCTGAATCAACACCCAGGATATTATGATTTTTTTGTGCGAAACAGCGGAGTAGGAACCAATGATGAGCAAATGCGCGTTATGCTTGAAGCCCTTGGAGTTCATGTAAAAAAAACATTCTTTGTTAAACCAAAAAACTTGAAGAGTATTTTATTTTCTACGATAAATTTTCTTCTTTTAACGCGTCGATCTTACAATCATGTCGTTGTGGGGAGTTATTTTTCAGGTGTCTTAAAGTTTTTTTCAAATATGGTAGTAAAAAAAGAAGTTGTATTACTCGATGATGGGGTGGCTACGCTTTTAGCAGATAGGATCATAAAAAATAAAGAAATTAAAAAATATCTTGCCTTCAGTATCTTTCAACTAGATAAAGAAAATTATAAACAGGTTTATTTAAATAGTTTTAATTCGTTGGCGAATAAATTTATGTGTTCAATCCATCCGGATAACTGTATTTTTTTTATAGGCCAAATATTAGTAGACATGTCTGCTATTGAATTAGATGATTACGTTCGTCTCGTTGAGTTTGCAGTAAATAACTCACCTGATGTGATTGTCCACTATATCCCACATAGAGCAGAAAGTAGCGAAGTTATTCACCGCATTGCGGCAATCCCACGTGTTAATATTTTACTTGCAGATGTAGCTATAGAATATTATTTACTTAAAAATCAGTGGTATCCAGAGAAATTATACTCTGTAATTTCAACAGCCTTATATTCATTATCATGCATTTTTCAAAAGACACAATGTATTGCCTTAAGAACCACAGCTTTAAAAACCGAGCTCTTTCAACATTATGATTTAATTATTGACGCATTTTCTAAACGTGAAAATATAACGTTTCAAACGGTTGAGTAACGATGTGAACAAAATTGTAAATATAATTTGTTTTTTCATGGTTTTTCTTGGTGCAGTAGGTTTTTCTTTGGCAATTTATTGTTCGCGTGTATTTTTTAATAATCATGGATTGATAAATTTAATTTATTTACAAACAACTACTGCATTCCTAGCGTTTTTGATTCAAGCAGGTATGAGAGCTGGTTTAAGAAAAGAATTTTTATGTGGCCGCCAGCGAATAGTAAATGTAGTAGAAAGTTATATTCTAGGGATATGGGTGTTTATTTTTCCACCCCTTTCTATTGTTTCACTACTTGTTATGAAAAATTATTATTTCCCAATAATTAGTGCCTTAAATGCAATTTTAACTCTGTTAATTGGATTACGCTTGGTACAAAAAAATATAGTTGAGGCGTGTTTTTATTCGGTGATATTGTTTTTCATAAATTTTATTGCTGGAGGATGGTGCATATATGCTGATTATCATTCAGAAACGGCAAGCAATGTGATGATTGAAGTTTGTGCTTTAATTATTGGCATGCTCTTTATCAGACGCCCATCGAGCAGGCTTAATTATTCCAAGGGAATGAAGTTGTTTGTCAAAATATCTAAAAAATATTGGGGTATGCAGGTTTCTTCTTTCTTAATCGTATTTTCCGGATATGTTTTTTCCCAATTGATACTCAATATTGCTCAGACAAATAAGGAGATTATTGTTATATATTCTGATGCTATTTTGATCTCTGGAATTTTTACGATGATCTTATCACGTGTTATGTTGCTTTTTGAACAAAGAGTGGTTCAATCTGGACGAGTTGAATTTTATTTATGGATAATACATGGAGCATTATTATTGCTCGCTTTATTAAGTTGTTTTGTTAGAGGTGGGAATAATAATGAAATGGGGCTATTTTTCCTTCTATTGCTAGGATTGCTGGGAGGATATGCGGTTGCATTAATTTCTAGTTTTATCAATGAAAATACTCGTAACATATTTTTACTGTGGATGAACGTTATTGTTGTTTTTCAGTGTATTATGTTTTTACTAAAATATAGCGGTATTTGGAGTGATAACTGGTTGTATTTTGTAGTACTTGTTAATCTATTTAGCTTGTCTTGTTTACTGCTGATTATTTATAGTTTTAAAGGCACTGCGTATATTGTCAATGCAGGGAGTAACAGTGAAAATTACTAAAATAGGAATCAAAATTGCACTGGGTGATCTCTTTTTTTCCCTTATTGTTCCTTTGTTTATTTATGGATTGATCCAAGGTGATTTACGCAATGAGTTTGTTTACCCTCAAGTAACACTTGAGTTTGTAACAGTTTTGATTAGTACCTTATTGCTTTTGATAGTTTTTGCGGATCCCTTAACTAAAATTATAGCTTCATGGGTTCGACTTTGGTTTAGGCTATTTCCACGCATAAGTCGCCATTTCTTTTTACTGTTTGCTATCGTATATTTGATTGCAGCAATTGTTTATTTTAGTTCCGGGCTTCATTTTAATCGTTATGATGGTATTTCAGCATCAAGCAATCTCTATAGAACATTCTGGGTTGAAATCATTTTTTTGGGGCACGCCGTACTATGTGCACAAGTATTTTACATGATTGTCGCAAGGAACACTGGCATTTTTTCTGCTCAGTGTATGTTTGGAAAATCATATTGGATGTTGATTACAATAGCATTGTTATTAACAATTGACGGGATGGCACAAGTAATATTAGTTGGAATTATTCTATGGTATATAAATTTTCCAGCTATGTTCGCAAAATTTATTAATACGCCTCTTTTAAATGGGCTGAAATATAAGTTTTTCGCTTTAATACTTGCCATCCTGTTATTTGTTCTTGGTATTGCATTTAAGGAACGAGGACTTCCATCGGATCCAGCTCTATTATTAGATTATTATATTAGTAAAATCATATGGTTAATCGATAGATTATCTACCATTTATTTTTCAACTGGCTTTGCAATTAATAGTCATAGTGATAATCCTGAAATAGTACAAAAAGCCTGGGAAATTATTAGCAACGAGATTAACTTTCGCTTTTGCGTCGTTTTTAATGACGGGAATTGTAGTGTATTTAAAGATTCATTTGGCTCCATATCGCGATTTAATTTTTCAAATATTTTAATCAATGACTCGGGACGTGGAGGGGCGTCACCTGGAGTGCTTGGCGCTACTGCATATTTATTTCCTTTGTATTTAGTGCCGCTGATAACTGTTTTTTATTATTCTATTGTTGCGGCCATAATGGATGTAGTTGTTGGAACAAATCGTCCGATAACCGTAACGGTAGTTGGTGTCGTTGTTTATGGTTACTTATTAAGAGGACTATATTTGAACCCGGCAGCGTTGATAAATCCCTTGTCATCACCAATGATTGCAATGGTTGTATTTATCATTGTGTCATTGTATTTCTACCAAAATCGAAGGAATATTCCATGAGTATAGATATCAAGAGAACCGCATTTTTTCATTCTTTTGCGTTAATTTTTGCGCATTCATTAGCTAAAATTGGTAAAAATCCTTTTTCAGAGAAGGCGCTTGTTAGCGAAATCAGAGAAAATGGATATGCTGTTTTAGACTCGTTTCTCCCTGCAGATATCTGTGACCGACTGATCACAATTTTTAATTCATTGGAAAGTACGGCTCAAATAATTGACAATGATCGTAGAATTTTTTCGATACAAAAACTGAGCTCGGAACATCGTCATATGTTTTCTGATTCGGCATTTTTAAAAATTATTGGTGAGCAATATATTAAAACCCCCCAACTCTTAACTACAACAATGGCAGCCAAAATATATTCTAACTCTAAAGCATTGGGATCTGGAGGGGGATGGCATAGGGATTCATTTTTATCACAATTTAAGGCAATTTGTTATTTGTCAGATGTTTCCGAGTTAAATGGTCCTTTTGAATACATCACGGGCTCTCATAAACTGCGCAATAAAATACTCTTTGAATTACGCTCGAAAACGCGAAAACAGGCAAATAATCCACGTTATGACCAAGAAAATATTAATGAATATTTGCAGATAATGGATGTATCGTCAAAAGTTTTTTTAGCTCCCAAAGGAACTGTAATTTTATGTGATACAAGTGGCTTACATCGAGGACAACCTATTATCGATGGCGTACGCTACGCGATAACAAATTATTATGCATCTTCACGACGTTTTTTAGATAAAAATATAAAGAAAAATCAAATTCAATATATGAACATGAACTAATCATTTCTTACTATTTAAGTTGATGTCATTAATTGCTTAAACCAGTTTTTAATGTTTGATTCTTTCAGAAGACTATATCCAAAGGATATTTTTTTAAAAGGTATTTTTTTATGTGTGGAATAGCTGGTGTTGTTACAAATTTTGAGAATAAAGATATTGTATCTTGCTTAAGACAAGCTGAGATGGCTCAAAAGCATCGTGGTCCGGATATTCAAGATATAGCACATTTTAAATGCGGGCATTGGCAGCTAGGGTTTGCTCATCAACGGTTATCCATATTGGATCTGTCTGACGCAGGTGCCCAACCTATGTCGTCTGCGTCTTCATGCATCATCTATAATGGTGAGGTATATAATTATTTAACGCTTAAGTCCTCTTTACAAACAACACATTTTCATAGTGAAACCGATACTGAGGTTGTGCTTTGCGCTTTGGATGAGCTAGGCATTGATACGGCTGTACGTGCGTTTAATGGTATGTGGGCTTTTGCATGGCTAAATCAAAAAACAAATAAACTGTATTTATGCCGTGATCGCGCTGGTGTAAAACCTTTGTATTATTATTTGAAAGATAATCAGCTTTACTTTGCCTCAGAGGTTAAAGCGATTTTAGAAATGACCGGTGAGCAATTTCATTTGGATTATCAAGCTGTTGGTGAGTATTTAATTCAGTCGATACAGGACACCTCTAATAATACTTTTTTTGATGCTATTAAAGCTGTTCCGGCAGGCCACTATATAGAAATTGATTTGAATAATCAACAGCTGAAACTTAATTTCGTACCCTATTGGAATGTTTTAGATGCCGAGCCTTTTGAGGGAGATAATTTGCATGAGCATGTTGCCTCTTTGTTTCAAGATGCTGTGAAAATTCGTATGAAAAGTGATGTCCCAATTGGTGTGACACTTTCTGGTGGGCTTGATTCATCGAGTATCGCAGCGATGATGCAGCAACATTTGGGAAGTGCGGCAAATTTAAATATTTTATCAGTTGTATCGCCTGGGAGTAAGTTAGATGAGTCTTTTTTTATCGATAAGATGGCTCATTTCTTAGGTGCCAAAGTACATAAATTAGAACTATCATGGTCTCCTACGGATGCCATTGATTTGTTAAAAAAAGCAACGTGGCATAATGATGCGCCTCTTGGAAGTTTTTCTAATGTCGCGCATTATTTAATGATGCAGAAAGCACATGAGCTCGGTATTACTGTCATATTAAGTGGTCAAGGGGCGGATGAATTGCTGTGCGGCTATAAGAAATATCTAGGTTTTTATATTCAGTCACTAATACGTCAAAAAAAAATCTGGCGCGCTTTTTTATTAGGATGGAGTTTTTTAATTAATCGCAGTGTTGTAACCCAATTTAATTGGAAAGAGGCAAAACGCTATCTTCCAAAACGCTGGATTAAACGGCGGGATATTGATATTTCTGGTGCTATGATACGTAAAAATTATCGGTCTAAAGCACTTGGATTGAAACAACATCAAACAATTACTGAGCGGCAAATTGAAGATCTTAGTCAGTTTTCGGTTCCGTTTTTAACCCATTATGAAGACAGAATGTCTATGGCCTGGTCAAGAGAGATTCGCTTGCCATTTCTTGATTATCGTTTAATGGAGTTATTCATTAATTTGCCGCCACATAAGAAATTAGGTAAGGGTTGGACTAAATTGATATTCAGAGAATCAATAAAAGCCCATCTGCCTAAGAAAATTGTTTGGAGAAAAGACAAACAAGGTTTTGTGAATCCACAAGAGGAATGGTTAAGAAATGAATTGGTTGAAACTGTATTAGGTTATTTTAATGAAAGTGCACTTATCTTTAAATATCAATTAGTTGAACGCAAAGAGTTATTAGAAAAATATCGAATTTATTGCGCTAATAAATCAAAAAGTTCCACAGTTTGGTACCGTGATATTTTTAATCCTTTAGCCCTGGAAATTTGGCTACAATTGAATGAAAAATATTTGGCTTCTTAAGTGAGAAAATATAGTTTTGATTATCGGGCTGATATTGATGGGTTAAGAGCAATTGCTGTTCTTGCCATAATTTTATTCCATTTGAATGCAAACTGGCTCCCTGGTGGTTTTGTTGGTGTTGATATTTTTTTTGTGATCTCTGGTTTTTTGATTACAAGAATTATTGTTCAAAAATTGAATGATAACTCTTTTTCAATGAGGCAGTTCTTTTGGCGCAGAGTGCAACGCATATTACCTGCAACCTTATGCATGATTGCAATGGTCATGTTAGTAGCCTACTTCATTATGCTGCCACAGGACTTATCTCGCTTGTCTAAAACGGCGATAACAGCGGTTTTTTCTGTTACAAATATTTATTATTGGTACTTTTTAGATACGAATTATTTTGCAGACTCCTCATTATTATTTCCATTACTGCATTTATGGTCATTAGGAGTTGAAGAGCAATTTTATTTAATATGGCCCGTCCTTTTAATGGTGGCTTATAAAGGGTTAAAGCCTAAATATATTAAATCGATATTGGCTGTTTTAGCGCTGTTATCACTGTGCTTAAGTATTGAGATAACTCCCTCCCACCCCTTATTTGCTTACTATATGTTGCCGACAAGAGCTTTTGAGTTAATTATCGGTGGATTAGCTTTTTTGCTAGCAGAATATTTTAATATTCGAGACAATGTCAGATTTATAAATGGTATTGCTTTATTAGGTTTTTTCCTGATTATCGCAGCCATGTTTTTGCTAAACGAAAATATGGCTTTTCCAGGATGGCTTGTTTGTATTCCAACTTTAGGGGCAGCAACTTTACTTATTGCTAATGGGATATCTAGCAATATTATTTCGCGTTTATTATCGTATAAGCTGCTAGTATCTATTGGTTTAATTTCATTCTCACTCTATTTATGGCATTGGCCCATTCTTTCCTTCTATCGCTATGTCTATGTGGAATTTAGCAGTTTAGATATGGTGCTCTGTATGGTTCTTATATTAACTACTTCAATGTGCTCATATTTTTTTGTAGAAGAAAGATTCAGGTACAGTAACGGTCGGACTGTGACAAAACTAGTGCAGATTGCATGTATGTTTTTGGTCAATTTAATGCCAGCCCTTTGGTTTATTCATCAAGGCGGATTTCTTAATAAAGATGCAGGCAGGGACTATTTAATTGCCATGCGTCAGGTTTTGGCACAACAAGCTCCTTCGTCTACAGCACCATATACATGCCAGGTGGATAAATATAAAAAACTATTATTCTCAGAACAACGATGTATTTTAGGTGATGCAACCAAACAATCTAAAATTCTTATGTGGGGAGACTCTCATTCTGCTCATTATGTTGGTTTTATGAAAGAACTTGCAGAACATTGGGGGATAAGTATTACTAATTTTTCTCATTCACAATGCTTACCTTTTTTTACTGAGGTCGATAAATATCTTCGACATGATGTAAAAGACTCGTGCAGGATATTTAACAAACATATTGCTAAATTAATTAATGATTTTGATATTTTAATAATTGCCGCTAATTGGGAAATGTATGGAAATAGGCATAAAGCGTTAGAAGCAGATCTAGAAAACTTCGTTAGAAAATTATTGGATGCTCGAAAAAAAGTTATTTTGACTTTGGATGTTCCTCACTTTCCTAAGTATGATAAGGTTTGTAAATTTAAAAAACTCAAAGTCCCTTCACTTGATTGTAATTCTCAAAGCGAATATGAATGGAATGGTGAAACAAAGTGGAATCGAATGGTTCAGGCGATATCGCGACGCTACTCAAATGTTTATGTTCTTTCTATTAATGATTTGATTTGCAGGAATCAGCGATGCTCAGCTTATTTGCATGGCAAAGCACTTTATTTTGATAAAGAACATTTAAGCCTTTATGGCTCCCATACTCTAGGGAAGTATGCTATCGCAAATAACCGTATTCCACTCGTTTTGACTGATATTATTGCGCAACAAAAGCAAGACGTAGCTGCTCTCTAATTGAGGGGGTTAATTTGATGACCATTTCTTTAGATAAATGGTCATCATCACGAAATACCATCACACCATCTTCAATATTATGGCAAAATTTATGTGGGCATACTCCATCGAAGATATCAAGAAGATATAAATTTGGATATTTATTTTTTAACTGAATTAGCTTAGACATGAAGTATTCGCGAGCAAGAATATTTCTTTGTTTTAGCACACGACAAGTCTTTTTACGTGCATTATATATACAATGTTCTGTGCTTGAATACATTTCTGGTAATGGAGATAAAAATACTATTTTCATGTTAATTTTATTAAGCTTATTAACAGTCTTCTCTAAAGACATAAAATAAAGATCCATCAGAGTAGTGTCTATATTGGGAAAACGTTGGCCTTGGTGATTTTGAAGCCCAAGCACAGGATTATCTGCTTTTGAAATAAGTATTGGTGAAAGATACGCTAACGAGCGCATACCCATGAACAATACTGTATCAGTAGATGGAGATGATTGATAAATCTGATTGAATACTTTTTTAAGATGATTGTGGCACTGATTTTGCCATTTGCCATCGGCAGCAATGTAGGTTAAGTCTTCTGATAAAAAACAAGCAGTTCCCGTTTGATTAATAATACTTATTTTATCGAGTTGAGAAATTTTTTCGAATGCCGGAAATAATTGTTGCGCATGTGAGTCACCTAGCACGATCAGTTGCTTATTCCCTGGCTGTGTGTAGTTTTTGACTATGGGGGGAGCTAAGCGTGTATAGGTTATTTGATTTAAAGAATAAAATGGAATTATATGTACCAGGTAAAGAATGCAAATTGCAGTGGTGATAGAGGTGAAAATTTTATTCCATGCAAATATAGCGGAAGTATTTTTAGAGTTATTTATAAAATGAAATTCAATATATGAATAATTAAAAATGGATAATAATCCAATTAAAATTCCATAAATAAATAAAGCGCTCCAATTTTTAGCAGAAACATCAATAAAATACTCTAAAAATTTTAAAACAGGATAGTGCACTACATATAGAGAGAAAGATAGGCGTCCAATGTATCGAAATAGAGGTAAGCTAAAGCAATAATTTAACCCTTGTTTTTCTGTGCTCTTTATTAAGAGAATACTTGAGAGAATGCAAAATACAGCATAATGTGCGTTGGTCACTGTCTTATCTGAAATATTGAAATAAAAAAATAATATTCCAACTAAAGATGCAAATCGGATAATAGAAAAAATAGGATTTCTTCCAATTTGAGAAAAAAGTCCAAATGCAGCCGAACCAGCCAAAAACTCAAATACTCGGCTGCTTAAAAAATAAAAGTGAGATGGATTGGCTGGGCCAGATTTCAAGCTTATTAAAAATGACGCCCCTATAGCGATCAAAAATAAAATATTGCGATATTTTAAAATTGTTTTTATGCGGATGAGTAAAAAACATATCAATGCAAAACATAAGTAAAACTGATCCTCTACCGATATAGACCAACTGTGTAAAAAAGGATTGAATTCCGCTTGGGGTGAAAAATAGTTAATTTTTTTTAAGTCGAGATAGATATTACTCACACCTAAAAAAGCTGTAATGGGGGTTAAGTAAAAGGCGTCTAAATTTTTTTTAGATAGAATACAGCTAAAGATTATGGAAAATAAGATAAACCAAATAATAATGGTGGGAAATATTCTGAGAATACGTCTTTTTAAAAAACTTGCTATACCAGAGAAAGAACCAAGATAATGATGATTTGTAAATAAAATTTTTGTAATTAGATAGCCGGATATTACAAAAAATAAATCAACACCAAGAAATCCTCCAGGTATAAGCACTGGATCAAAATGGTAAAGCAATACTGGAAGAATAGCCAAAGCACGAAGGCCTTCGATATCATATCGCCAATCTTTAGCATGGGAAATCAATGGATAATTCATATGGCTTACGGAAAGAAATAATATGAGCAGAACAACTTATCTTACCTTGGTTAAGCCTGATTAACAATCAATGATAACACTAATCGACTTCAACGGTTTTTTATTAGATAGTTAAACTGCAATATTCCGGTCAAAATAAAAATTTAAAGCATAAAATGAAGCAACATATTGAAATATAAAGCCAGTCTGCATATTATCTGTTTTGAGTGAGTAGATATTAAAAAATCGCGCTGTTTCTCTTCAAAAACAAGTTACCCGTATTGGAATTGGATTATAACAAGCAGATATTATAGTAATGGAGTATAGTGGGTAATATGAGGATTTTATATTTTCATCAGCATTTTTCTACACCAAAAGGAACAACTGGCATTCGTTCCTATGAAATGGCAAAGCAACTTATTAAGCGTGGGCATCAGGTAACTATGGTATGTGGCAGTTATGGTGCTGCCCAAACAGGACTTTCACAACCTTTTGTTCGAGGTTGTCGCAAAGGAACCGTTGATGGAATTAAAATTATTGAATTTGATTTAGCCTACTCAAACAAGGATCGTTTTCTTACTCGTACGGGAACATTCCTTAAATTTGCATACAGATGTACGAGTTTGGTTTTCACTGAAAAATATGATTTGCTTTTTGCCACAACTACGCCGTTAACAGTTGGTATTCCTGGTATTTTTGCACGCTGGGTTCGTCGTAAACCATTTGTATTTGAAGTACGTGACTTATGGCCAGAATTACCAAGAGCAATGGGGGTTATTCGTAATCGTTTTGTTTTAGGAGCCATGTCTGTACTGGAATGGGCTTCTTACCGCTCAGCACATCGATTAATTGGTTTATCACCAGGTATTGTACAAGGCATTACAAAACGTCGAGTTTCTAATGAAACCGTTAAATTGATACCTAATGGATGTGACCTCAATATTTTTTCAGAGCCAGCATTAGAATGGGAACCACCTGGGGTCAATTCAGCAGATTTTCTTGCGGTGTATACAGGAACTCATGGCATAGCAAATGGACTTGATGCGGTGCTGGATGCTGCCATGGAGCTTAAACAACGAGGACGAAATGATATTAAATTGCTCTTAATTGGCGATGGTAAATTAAAATCCGAATTACAAAAGCGAGCCATTAAGGATGCACTTGATAATGTAATTTTCCATGCGCCAGTGGACAAGATAAAACTGGCCGGCTTGATGAAACGTGCTGATTTGGGCTTGCAAATTCTGGCAAATGTACCTGCTTTTTATTATGGCACTTCACCTAACAAATTTTTTGATTATATCGCGGCAGGCCTCCCCGTATTAAATAATTATCCTGGCTGGCTTGCTGATTTGATTTATGAAAAAGATTGCGGTTTTGTTGTGCCTCCTGATAATCCAGTTGCTTTTGCTGATGCTTTAGAGATGGCTGCAACGAATCGAGTCCAATTAAAAGAAAAAGGCGAACGAGCTCGTCTCTTGGGGGTAAGCGATTTTGACCGTTCGATTTTAGCAGAAGACTTTGTTTCTTGGATAGAAGAAGCTCATGGGGGTTAACTGCATCTTTAAGTTAATCCTTCCTTTATTAAAGGGCCTACTTCCGGAAACATGTTATCTGATATTGGATTCGGATACGAGATAATAGGACAACATGTTTCCTCGAGGCTTTTGGAGTATCAAGATATAGTTAGAGTTTAATACTGGCCATTACAACCAAACGCCTCATAGCACAATAATTAAACATACTAATGGCCCCGGCAACTGCTAAAAGCATCGGAATGAAAAAGCTAAAATTGATTCCAGTAAACTCAATGACGAGGACAATTGCAGTGATTGGCATTTTTTGAGCCGCAGCAAGAAATGCTGCGCCGCCAACAACGGCAAAAGCGGATATTGATATTCCCGGCCATAAATGGCTCCAAAGGATACCTAGAATGACGGCCATTAACGCGCCATTTGCAAGGGAAGGAGTTAATATTCCACCTGCAGCACCCGCTTGTATGCTGGTACAAACAATTAAAAGTCTAAGTATTAATATGACTGCTGCAATACCTAGTCCTAACATATTCCCATCAAATCCTAACTGAGCTGCAGAACGACCATTCCCCAAGATCTCCGGAAAATAAATTGCTAATAAACCAATAATAAAAAAATTAAATAGGCACGATATAATGATTTTCCAATTTCGCGGCGCTCGACTTTGGGCTCTGTTTGTAATTTCTTTAAACCAATAAGCAGAAAAACCAAAAATGGGTCCAGCAAGAATAGCCCAAATAACTATTGAAGAATCAAGTATCAAAACAGGTATATGATACAGTGACTGATTGCCAAGACCAATCCAGGATATAACCACTGCAATCGCAGAAGTAGTAATTGCAGGAATCACTGCAAACCAGCGAAACGTACCGAGTAGGACTTCTAAAGTAAACAGAGCACCACCAAAAGGAACATTATAGACAGCAGCTAGCCCTGCTCCTGCTGCGCAGGCCACAAGTACTTGACTCTCTTTAGGGTGTAACTTCATTTTATTGGTCAACCAACACGCAAATGTTGCCCCTAATTCCCGCGGAGCAACTTCTCGTCCCAGAGGAGAACCCAAAGCAACCGTAATTATTTGTAGTAATACGTGTGCTATAGTTGTTTTTATGGGCATATGGGGTCTAGGTGATTTAATTGCATTCGCAATACTCACCAAAGGTCTGCCATAGCGAAAAACCGCCCACCACCCCCAACCTGCAATGAAACCACACAGGAGAAGCGCAATCACCCTTCTTGAGGCGGTTGAACTACTAACAATATCAAGAAAACGCTCATTTTCAATAATAGGGAATACAGGATGTCCATAGGCTAAGTGCTGGAGAAAATGCAATAACAAGGCTAAAAACATCCCCCCAAAACCGGAAACAATTCCGATAACGACTGTGGCAAAAAAAAGAAGATGCCATCGGGATGTTAAATGTTTGGTCATGAACTACTCCTTAATTCATAACGGGATCTGATCGTTTAAGGTTCCTGCAACCTGCAATTGATGAGCCACAATACGTGCCAGGTAGTCAAATTCAATATTAACTTCTTGGCCATTTTTTAAGAAGCCCAGGGTTGTATGAAGTAATGTGTGTGGAACGAGCATTAATTTAATGCGTTGATTTACCACCTCATTAATCGTTAGGCTTACCCCTTCAACAGTAATACTACCTTTAGGTATTAGATACAACATTGCATTCGCATCAAATCCATTTAACTCCACTTCAATAAACTCATTAAGATGGTTAATGGAATGAATTTGAGCAATCGCATCCACATGCCCACTTACGTAATGCCCACCAAAACGTGTCGATGCAAGCATGGCTCGCTCTAAATTGACTTCATCGCCTATTTTGAGGCCCCCTAAAGTAGTTCTATGCAAAGTTTCTGGGGAAATATCAAAACTCAAGTTACTTTGTTCTGATGGCAATAAAGTGAGACAGACACCATTTACTGCGATGCTTTCGCCTGTTTGTAATTGTTTAAAAACAGATGAAATAATCAATCGATTCGCGCCATCATGCTCAGTATTGCTAATCACGGTACCTTTGCTTTCAATAATTCCGGTAAACATAGATTTCTCTCATTCCTGACTCAAATGTGTTCGCCGCTCTTGCATGGTTTCTGCACTATTAATCACTGTTTGCCGACAAATTTCCTGCATCACAGGGATTTCCTTCAGAGGCTTTCCTTCATGAATGGTATAAGCAATCAAAAAGCTATCGCGCCATAATTTTTCAGTTCGCTTTTCCTTGGATTTCATCCATAAAGCAATCCATAAAAAGTGAAACTGCCATTTATCGCGATGCAGTTCCATTTCTTCAGAAAATACCGCATCAATAGCTTCTTCCATCCGACACACTCTAATCCCATCAACAAAACTACTGTTATGGTTAACGATTTTATCAACTAAAGGATTTTCCAAAAACCACGATTCAGTAAACGATTTGGTTTTGAGCCATGACTTAGAACGTCGCAAGGATTCGGAAATCACCTCTTGTGTAAAGGGTGTAATTTGGATACTCAATTGTTCGAAAAGATAATCTAAATCCAACTTGTTAGGACGTAAGCGTATCCCCAATTGCTCTTGAATTTCTAAAAATTGGACATTCGGAATCTCGCCCTTTTCTATTGTTATCGCTAGAAAATGCTCTACCATCATTGTGAAATACGATAAATCCACTTCGCGCAAAGTTACGTTTTCATCAAAAGCTTGATTGTAATAATCCTTCACATCTTTTGATGAAAGCGAAGGCGTTATCCATGCATCTTTAAGGCCTAACTCGTACTTTAATAGCAAACCACAAAGTCTGTTTTTCCTATTTTTACGAACATGTAGAAAAACCCCTTGCGAGCCGGAACCATCTACTTCAGTAGCTCTAATAGTCATCTTGGCCACCTCAGGCTCTGGTGCGAATACCACTCCTTGTTTGCGTTGAATTTTTATCCAGGAATCAAAGAGGGAATGATAACTCTCAGGATACCAATATTTGATCGTCTGTAAGCGTGTAAGAGATATTGATGATAGAGTAACCATCCCTATAATTTGACTCAGAGTATTCACCGCAACTTCGCGAACTTCGGCTTTTGGATGTAATAAAATAAGTAAGGCAATATCTGCGCCCTCTACAATATTATATAGGTCAACCATGAGGTCGATAAAAAAATCAGCCGGCATTGCATAACTTTGAGCGAAAAAATTTTCGGCTATTTCAAAAACATTAAGATCCGCTAATTCATGAATCAAGTCACGAATTGCATCGAGATGCGATATGGGCTCACCTTCTTGAATAGATTCTTCCTCATCACTCGCAAGCTCATAGTAAGCATTTTCTAAATTCTCAGTCAATTCAACGTGTGATTCATAAAATGAATTTAATACGGGCAACCAAAAACTCAGTGTGTGTTTGCGTGAATTAATCATTTCGGCTAAGTGATTCATCAACTGAACCAAGGTTTTTGCAGGGATCTTATTGTTGGATTCTGCAGCGCCTTGCAATTGAGCAACACAAATATCCAAAGCAAAAACACAGGCAGAATAAACTGAAAGTCCTTCATCCAGTTTTTCTTCTAAATTACTGATGATATCAATTAACTTAAAAGCCAGTTCGGGCTGTTGGAAAAATAAAATATATAATTGAGGATCTGGCTCCGCATTTTGTTCAATTAGGGCAGCCATTTCAGTAAGTAAATGATACAGCTCTGACGAATTACTAGTCATATTTTTTTAGGTACCTGTCTTGCTTTACCCTTTTCATCTATGGCAACAAAAACAAAAACGCCTTCGGTGACTTGATAAGTTTCATTTTGGGTGGCAGGATGCGCCCATACCTCAACACGGAACGTCATAGAGGTATTACCTTGTTTTATCAGAGTTACGTAACAACTCACAAGATCCCCCACATGGACTGGTTTTAAAAAACTCATGGAGTGAATGGCAACAGTGGCAACACGCCCTAATGCTAATCTTTTTGCCAATATTCCTGCAGCTAAATCCATTTGCGACACAATCCAACCCCCAAAGATATCGCCATTGGCATTAGTATCTGCTGGCATTGCCAAAGTCTGGATAGCAAGCTCCCCCTTGGGAATGTTGGTCATGATTCACCTATGTTATACGAGATATAGTCTGGTGAAGCGAAGCGGAACCCGAGATTGGAAATTAATTCATACCCGAGATCCTGGGTTTTGCTTTGCTTCATCCAGGCTACAATGCATCAAGTTTTTAATTCCGTTTCAACTTCGCCAAGGCATCTGCCATTGCTGTATTAAATACAGTCTTTTTGGCTGGCTCAACTTTTTTAGCCTCAGTTTTTTTCTTATGCTCAGTTTTTTTAACTTGAGGTGGTCTTTTCACTTCAGATGCTTTTGCAATTTTTTTAACAGGTTGATTTGCTGGCTCATCTTCCAATTTCATACTTAAGCCAATACGTTTTCTTTCTTTATCCACTTCAATAACCTTGACCGTCACAATATCACCGGCCTTCACTATAGTACGTGGATCAGAAATAAATTTGTTGGTCATCGCTGAAATATGTACCAATCCATCCTGGTGTACGCCAATATCCACAAAGGCACCAAAATTAGTCACATTACTTACAACACCTTCCAGGATCATTCCTTCATACAAATGTTCAATGTCTTCGACACCTTCCTTGAACTGTGCCGTTTTAAATTCAGGTCTTGGATCGCGGCCTGGTTTTTCCAGTTCACGCAACACATCTCTTATTGTAGGCAAACCAAATTGTTCATCAATAAACTGTTCAGCATTCACACTGTTTAATAGTTCTTTATTACCGATCAGCTTCTTAATATCAATGTTTTTATTCTCAATAATTTTTTCTACTAGAGGATAAGCTTCCGGGTGCACACACGAGGCATCAAGTGGATTATCACCATTCATAATGCGTAAAAAACCCGCTGCTTGTTGGAAGGCTTTTTCGCCCATGCGATGTACACTTTTTAATTCCATGCGGTTTTTAAATGCACCATGTTCATCACGATAAAGTACAATATTTTTGGCCAGAGCCTCATTAAGACCTGAAACATGAGATAACAGTGCAGCTGAAGCAGTATTTACATCTACACCTACGGCATTCACGCAATCTTCTACAACACCATCAAGACTGCGAGCCAGGCGAGTTTGATTCACATCATGTTGATACTGTCCTACTCCAATAGATTTGGCTTCGATTTTGACCAACTCAGCAAGCGGATCCTGGAGGCGTCGCGCAATAGAAACAGCCCCTCTTAACGTAACATCCAAATCAGGGAATTCTTGAGAAGCAATTTCTGAAGCTGAGTAAACAGATGCGCCCGCCTCACTTACGATAACTTTCGTCAGTTTTAAATCAGGATACATTTTTATTAACTCAGTAACCAAGCGTTCTGTTTCACGAGAACCCGTACCATTACCGATACTTATCAAATTAACCTGATATTTTGCTGCCAGTTTAGCTAAATCAGTAATTGCCTGATGCCATTCATTTTGTGGCGCTAACGGGAAAATAACGGTGTAATCCAGCAATTTACCTGTTGCATCAACTACAACTACTTTAACTCCGGTTCTGATTCCAGGATCAAGTCCAATAGTAATTTGTGGACCTGCCGGTGCGGCGAGTAATAAGTCACGTAAATTTCTGGAAAATACTTTTATTGCCTCTTCATCTGCAATTTCCCGTAAGCGAGTCAACAACTCCAACTCTAACTTGGTAAATAATTTTACCTTCCAGGTTAGGCGCACTGTTTCAAGCAACCAACTGTCGGCTTTTCTTTGTTGATCAACGATATTGAAATGAGCTGCCAATTTATTTTCACCGTACGATACATCGTGTTCAGGTAAAGTAAGGCTCACTTGCAAGACACTTTCTCGACGTCCGCGGAATAACGCTAAAGCACGATGTGACGGAATTTTTTTAATCGCTTCAGAATAATCAAAGTAATCTGAAAACTTATTGACGGTTTCTTTTTTCTTCGCGCTACCTGTTGATTTGACGATGCCGTGCTGCCACAAGTATTCACGTAATTCATTAATCAAATCAGCATCTTCAGCAAAATGCTCCATTAATATATGGCGAGCACCTTCTAATGCTGCTTTTGCATCCTCAACGCCGGCCTCAGGATTGACAAATTGAGTAGCTTCTATTTCGGGGTCCAAGCTAGGATTTTTCCATAGTGCCTGCGCAAGTGGGTCCAATCCTGCTTCGATGGCAATTTGCGCCTTTGTACGACGCTTGGGCCTGAATGGCAAATATAAGTCTTCAAGACGAGTTTTAGTGTCTGCTGCCAAAATGTTTTTTTCAAGCTCAGGAGTTAGTTTCTCTTGTTCGCGGATAGACTGTAAAACTACGGCTCGACGCTCATCCAATTCACGCAGATAAAGTACACGCTCATCAATAAAGCGTAATTGCACATCATCTAGTCCTTCGGTAGCTTCCTTGCGATAACGAGCAATGAAAGGAACAGTTGCCCCTTCATTAAGCAGACGAATGGCTGCTTCTGTCTGCGCTGGTTTAACTTTGAGCTCTTGCGCAATAATCGCAGCTAATCTCAACATCTCTTGAGTCATTTACATCCCCGTAAAACATAAAAAATATAACAATTGATTACTTCACCCTAGAAATATAAGGAAAATGTAACCTGGGTGTCGCAAAGCGCAACCCAAATTCGGCAATTCCGTTCTTGGGTTACGCGCTGCTTTTGCCTACCATAAACTATAAGTTCTTATCTTAAGCTCCCTCTTTATACATAGAGAAGAAGGTCAAGGGTGACTAGTTAAAAAACCGCCACATTATTACTCAACAGTCACAGATTTGGCAAGATTACGTGGCTGATCAACATCAGTTCCTTTAACAACAGCAACATGATAAGCCAACAGTTGCAAAGGAATCGTATAAATAATTGGAGCCACCCATAGGCCACAGCAAGGGACCTTAATCAAACGAGCCCCATTTGCTCGCCAACTTTGAGAGTCATCAACAAAAACAAACAACTGGCCACCTCGAGCACTGACTTCATGTAAATTGGATTTTAATTTATCCAACAACTCATCGTTAGGAGCAACAGCAACAACAGGCATGTTTTCATCAACCAAAGCCAAAGGACCGTGTTTCAACTCGCCGGAAGGGTATGCCTCAGCATGAATATAAGAAATTTCCTTTAATTTCAACGCACCTTCCAAGGCTACTGGGTACTGTACTCCTCGTCCTAAAAATAAAGCATGTGCTTTATGTACAAACAGTGATGCCAGGTCTTCAATTTCTTCGTTCATCTTTAATGCACGTTCACAACTTGCAGGCAGCTCCTGCAATTGTTTTAATACTTCATTGGCTCGATTATCATGACACAACGCTGCCGCTAACATCAAAAAAGCAGCCAACTGAGTAGTAAATGCCTTGGTAGACGCCACACCAATCTCAACTCCAGCACGTGTTAGAAAAACACAATCAGCCTCTCTGACCAAAGTGCTTGTTGCAACATTACAAATCGCCAAACTGGCCAAATACCCCTTCTCTTTTGCTTTTTGTAACGCAGCAAGAGTATCTGCTGTCTCGCCTGACTGGGAAACAGTAATAAATAAAGTATCTTTAGGAACTACCACGTCACGATAACGATACTCACTGGCAATTTCAACTTGGGTTGGCAACCCAGCCAATGATTCTAACCAATATTTGGCAACCAAACCCGCGTGGTAACTGGTGCCGCAAGCAACAATATGGATTTGCTTCACCATAGGAAATATATGAGAAGCGCGTTCCCCAAAACTGGCTCTAAGTACCTCCACACTATTAACACGCCCCTCTAAAGTATCATTCAGCACTTTAGATTGTTCAAAAATTTCCTTGAGCATAAAATGCCGATAAGGACCTTTACTTACTGTTTCGGAATCACTTGTTAAAAGATGAAGAGGACGCTCGACAAAAGTTTTGGAGGAGTCATAAATTGCGATGCTTTTTGAGGTAATAACAGCGCTGTCCCCTTCTTCCAAATAAATTACTGATTGTGCGAAAGATTTTAATGCCAATCCATCAGAAGCGATAAAATTCTCACCGATTCCTATGCCGACAACGAGAGGACTACCTTTACGAATAGCAATGAGTTCTTTGGGATTTTGTTGATGGATAACACCTAAAGCGAAAGCCCCTTCCATTTCTGCGGCGGCGGTCTGTACGGCCTGGAGCAAATTTTCGCTCTGAAGATAATAGTAATGAATTAAATGGGCCGCCACTTCTGTGTCCGTTTCGGAAGTAAACTGATACCCCTTCAGTGCCAATTCACGACGCAATTCCTCATGATTTTCAATAATCCCATTATGTACCAATGCAAGTTGTCCATGCGATATATGGGGATGTGCATTTTGTTCTGAAGGCTTACCGTGGGTGGCCCATCGCGTATGGGCAATACCTGTATTACCAGCAACAGCGGTTTCTTGCATGGCGTCAGCTAAATTTTGTACCTTACCCTGGATTCTTACGCGGTTTAAGCGTTTGTCATTATCAATTACTGCAATCCCAGCAGAATCATAACCTCTATATTCTAAACGACGTAACCCTTCCAGTAAAATTTTACTGATGTCCCTTTCAGATACAGCTCCAATAATCCCACACATAACCAGCTCCTCGCTTCAACAACCGCACATGAACGACTTATCAATAAAAAAAGGGCAATTATGCCATAAACATTTATAAATCACTAACATGTTCCGTATAGAAAACTCGCTCCAGAGGACGATGTCGTAAAGTTTATCCTCTAAAGATTTAAAGTTTAAAATTATAGGCTCAGTGAGGTCATCGCGGTATTCGGGAATTCCACAAAAAGAAAACCCGGGTAATGGCTGTGCCTTCACCCAGGCCACGCTAGAAAAAACGCTAAATGACTCTCAACTTTTTTACTCTATAGGATTTTGACACGCTACATCATATCCATGGTCTTTCATGGCCTTGCACACCTCAAAAGCAAGGAGCCCATGAGCACGAGTACTTGGATGAATTTCATCCCAGAATAAATAACTCTCAGGAGTATCACATACTTGATAGTTTTTGTCTCCTGCTGCAAAGCTTGCATCTCTATATTGTAGCACTTGTGCATAGCGTAATACGTAGTTATTGGCAAAAGGCGAACTACGGAATGCATCATACATAGGAAGCTTCACATCAATACACGCTTCCGTCGTGTTAGTAAATCCATAATTTTCGGGATTTTTTAAAGCTCGTCCCAAATAATCGCCCATGTCGATGTAGAGGAAATTTGAATCGGGATAAATTTTTGCCCATTCTTGCATACGATTTCGAAGTCGCTCATTGTGCATATCAATGGCATTATTCAAAACTTCTCTATCTGTGGTTTGCACCATGCGAGGAGTATCACCAATATGAGGCAGTCCCATAATCACGAAACGACGCGCACCAGCTTGCATTAATTTCATAACGGCAGAGCCAGCACCAGAGAGGACGTTATCAACATAGGTACTCATTACTTCCGTATTATAATTGTCTTCAAAGAACAAGACATTGATGTAATCATTACTGCCTGAGAAAATAAAAAATACCGTTTCATCACTTAAGACAGGATGCTCGAGCAAATAAGCTTGAACAGTTAACCCAAGACTGGGTGGAACCAACTTACCAACAATCAGATTTTTGACTGTTCCCAATGGATGGCGGATCAAATTCCATACCGTTAACTGATAATCATAAGTTGCTGTCCAGCTCCCCCCAAATGCACGATTTAAGTAAACTTCTTCATCATCTGGAGAAATGGATATCATTTTTGCTAAATATTCATTCCATACCTGGCCATTGGAGAAACGTGCATTCCAATAAGGTTTTCCGGGTAATACAGGAACCAATTTGATTTTACTTACCAAATTAGCCACATAAGGTCCTAATTGATTATCAAAAAAATCAGTAACAATGGCGATACCTGAATCCAAAACCATTTGGGGCACATAATATTCTTCAGCAAACTCAACCATCTTGTTGAGCACGAACGTTTTAAAAGGGGCTACTAAAAAAGCAGGGTCTTCTTCCTGACGCAAACTTTTAAGTAAATGAGTAGTATTTCCTGTATCGGACAAACTGTCGCCAAAAACAACCATCGATTTTACTGGAGTAGCAGCAAAACTCATGAATGGAATAAACAAACAAAGGATTAGGAACCACCGCAACTTCCGAATGTAATAGGCCATATTATCTCCTTATAAAAAGCCAGCGGAATCAAAGCACAGATAGCTTTAGTATATAACAGTATGATCGCTGGTTAGTTTTTGTCAACGCATTTAGTTAATTTTGCTTCATATTTAAACGTAGACTGGGTGCATTGAATTCAAGCCTATTGATTAAATTCTGTGTAAATGGTAATTTTTGCCAAATATTTTTGTTTATATTTCAGGTAGTACAATGAAAAAAATCGTGATTGCTTCATTTTATAAATTTGTTCCCTTAGAAAATTTTGAAATGATGCGCCAGCCTTTGCTTACGCAAATGCTTGAAATCAAAATCAAAGGAACCATTATATTAGCCGCCGAAGGAATTAATGGAAGTTTTGCTGGTACACGTGAGCAAATGGATCTATTTTATCAATTCATCCGCCAAGATGAACGATTAGCTGACTTAAAATTTAAAGAAACTTTTGATGACGAAAACCCATTCGAGAAATCTAAGGTCAAACTGCGCAAAGAAATTGTCACTATGGGCATAAAAAACATTGACCCATTGAAAATAGTGGGAACTTATCTTAGCCCCCAAGAATGGAATGAATTAATTAAAGATCCTGATGTCGTGTTAATCGATACTCGTAATGATTATGAATTTGAACTAGGCACATTCAAAAATGCGATTAATCCCACTACAGAAAACTTTAGAGATTTTCCGCAATACGTGCACGAGCAGCTACTCGATAAAAAAGATAAAAAAATTGCAATGTTTTGCACTGGTGGAATACGCTGTGAAAAATCCACTGCTTATTTAAAGGATTTAGGCTTTGAAAATGTTTATCATTTGCATGATGGAATTCTCAACTATATTGAACAAATGCCTAAGGAAGAATCGCTCTGGGAAGGACAATGCTTTGTTTTTGATAACCGAGTCGCGGTTGATGATCAACTAAATCGGGTTTATCCTCAATTACCATTGGATTACAAACACGATCGCAATAAAGAATAAATATGACAAACAAAAAACAATCCGATTCAACCATTGTGTTGAATCGAAAAGCCGGCTTTAACTATTTTATCGAGGATCAATACGAGGCCGGCCTGGTGCTTGAAGGCTGGGAAGTCAAAAGTTTGCGGGCAGGGAAAATAAATTTATCGGATGCTCATATCATTCTCAAAAACAGTGAAGCCTTTTTGCTTGGGGCCCAGATTCAACCCCTCATAACCGCCTCTACCCATTCGATTCCTGATCCTATACGTACACGCAAATTATTATTAAACAAAAAGGAACTCAATCAACTGATTGGGAGTGTTGAGCGTCAAGGTTATACCATAGTGCCCCTTGCTTTATATTGGAAAAAAAATAAGATAAAGATAAAAATAGCCTTGGCTAAAGGTAAAAAGGAACATGATAAACGCGACACCATCAAGGATCGTGAATGGCAAAGAGACCGTTCTCGCTTAATGAAAAAAACAGGGAGAGATTAATGAATGTAGATGAATCGGTACCCGATTTTGCATTCGCTGCAACAAGCGGGCTCAATGCCCGTCTAAGTGATTATCGAGGAACATATATAGTCCTTTATTTTTATCCTAAAGACGCAACCCCAGGATGTACTACAGAAGGACAAGATTTCCGCGATGCATATCCTCAGTTTCAGGCATTAAATGCCCAAATATTTGGAATTTCTCGTGACAGCTTGAAATCGCATGAGAATTTTAAAGCAAAGCAAAATTTTCCTTTCGAACTAATTAGCGATCATGATGAACAATTATGCCAATTGTTTGACGTGATAAAAATGAAATCCATGTATGGTAAACAAGTTCGTGGTATTGAGCGCAGTACATTTCTTATTGATCCACAGGGAAAATTAATCAAAGAATGGCGTAAAGTGAGCGTTAAAGGACATGTAGACGAAGTACTTAGCGCACTTAAATAATTTTGTATCTATCCACCACATTTTGAATGCTTTAGGAAAAAGTAAGATTTGAGCGCTGATTGCGTGAACTTCGTGCACGATGCAACCAAGTATGGCTTTTCAGTTGAGCGTGGTCAGTAGTTACATCAATTTTATCCTTGACTGCATCTCAACCCCTAAGCAGAATGAAGGAAGCAATAAATAATTGTAGGGTTAGGGTTAGCCTCACTAGCATTAAGTTAAGTCTTGTCTATGTCCCACGGACAAGCCGCGGGACGTAGCATAAAGGCAAAGTTATTACTTAATGACAGCGTAACTGCCTTCACCCAGGCTACAGGTTTTAATCACAAGGTGAATTTATGGATAATAGCAATACCCGTCGGAAGCTGTTTGTACTTGATACCAATATTTTAATGCATGACCCTACAGCCATCTATCATTTTGAAGAGCATGACATCTATTTACCTATGGTCGTGCTGGAAGAATTGGACAGTCATAAAACGGGTACATCGGAAGTAGCACGCAACGTCCGCCAAACCAACCGCATGTTAGTAGAGCTCATGAGCAATGCATCACATGAACAAATCGTATCCGGATTGGCGATACCCAATTATCTTAATTCAAATAAAAAAAAGTGCAGCGGAAAGCTATTTTTCCAAACAGATGAATTCGACCAGGTTGTCCCATCCACGCTTCCAGGGCATAAAGTTGATAATACAATTCTTGCCACCGCTTTAGGATTACAAAAAAAGTATGCGGGAAAAAAGCAGGTAATCATTGTGTCAAAGGACATAAACTTGCGTATCAAGTCAGGAATACTCGGCATTCTCGCTGAAGATTATTACAGCGACCAGGTACTTGATGATGTCAATCTCTTACACAGAGGACTACATATTCTTGATAATAATTTCTGGGATACTCATGCTAAGGATATGGGCTCATGGCAAGAGAGTGGCAAGACTTTTTATAAAGTAGCGGGCCCATTAATTAGTCAATGGAATCCCAATGATTGCATCAGTACAGAAGATGATCAATTTCAAGCAATCGTGAAAAAGCTTGAACGTGACCATGCTGTGATTCAGTTAATTCGTGATTACACCAAGCATTCCGTATGGGGAATTCATGCTAAAAATCGCGAACAAAACTTTACCCTGAATTTACTCATGGACCCTGACATTGATTTTGTAAGCCTACAAGGCCCTGCTGGAACCGGAAAAACGTTACTCACCATTGCTGCGGGTCTAACCCAGGTTCTCGATCAAAACCGCTACACCGAAATTCTTATGACGCGCGTAACCATTCCTGTAGGAGAAGATATAGGCTTCCTACCTGGAACTGAAGAAGAAAAAATGACACCGTGGATGGGCGCTTTAATGGATAATCTTGAAGTTCTGCACAGTTCACAAGTAGGAGGTAGTTTTGGACGTGGCGCAACTCAAGATTTATTACAAAACAAAATTAAAATTCGCTCCTTGAACTTCATGCGAGGCCGTACTTTTTTAAATCGCTACATTATCATTGATGAGGCACAGAACCTCACTCCGAAACAAATAAAAACTTTGGTCACACGTGCAGGCCCAGGATCGAAAATTATTTGTCTTGGGGATATTAAGCAAATAGATACCCCCTATTTGAGTGAAACGACTTCCGGTTTAACTTTTGCTGTAGATCGATTTAAACACTGGGAACACAGCGCACACATGAGTTTAACTCGTGGAGAGCGCTCAAGGCTTGCATTTTATGCTGCGGAGCATTTATAGTATGCACTTTAAGGATTTACCATGACTGACCATGCCATCACTTTTGATGACGTTCTGCTTGTTCCTTCATACAACCACCACGAATCCAGACGAGTCGTGGAAACAACCAGTACTGACAGACTGGGCAAATTAACATTGGAGCTTCCCGTAATCAGCTCTAATATGGACACCATTACTGAAAGTTCTATGGCTAATTTCATGGGCTCTAAAGGTGCTATGGGCGCATTGCACCGTTTTATGACCATCGAAGACAATATCGATGAATTTAAAAAATGTCAAAGTAAGGTGTTTGTCTCGATTGGTTGCACTGCAGCTGAATTGGAGCGAGCAGAGGCATTACGCGATGCGGGGGCTGACTATTTCTGTGTGGATGTGGCTCATGCTCATGCCAAATATGTGGGAAAAACTCTAAAAAGTTTACGCCATTTGCTTGCGGATCGATGTATTATGGCCGGAAATGTTGCTACCTATGCTGGAGCTGATTATCTTGCTTCATGCGGCGCAGACATCATTAAGGCCGGTATTGGCGGTGGTTCAGTATGCAGTACTCGCATTAAAACGGGCTTTGGTGTCCCCATGTTAACCTGCATTCAGGATTGTTCGCGCTCAGATCGATCTATTGTAGCAGATGGCGGAATCAGAACTTCAGGCGACATAGTCAAAGCGTTAGCTTTCGGCGCTGATTTTGTGATGATAGGTGGCATGTTAGCTGGTACAGCGCCGACCCCTGGTGAGGTGATTGAAAAACACGATGGCACCAAAGTAAAACGTTACCGAGGCATGGCATCAAAAGAAGCGCAAGAAAACTTCTTAGGACAAATGCATGAGTGGAAAACTGCTGAAGGCGTCGCAACTGAAGTAGCGTATAAAGAAAATCCTGATGCGATTATTGCTGATATAGTGGGTGGATTAAGATCCGGTCTGACTTATGCTGGTGCTGATACAATTAGCGAACTGCAGCGTAAGTTAAATTATGTAGTAGTGACCCAAGCAGGACGCATTGAAAGTTTACCGCATAAATTACTAGGTTAAAAGTTAGTCCATCATGAATTGTAGCCTGGGTGAAACAAAACGAAACCCAGGCCGTATTGGTTCTTATTATTAGAAACTCTTAGTTACAGTTGAAGTGGGCTCGTCATCTAAAGAAGGTGATTGGCTTTGACTTGGTGATTGCTCGACAAGCGCATCAAAGTCCATTCCTTCAAATGCTTCATTAAATTCGGCCATTAAATTAGAAGAAGTACTATTATTTGGGCTACTTAGTTCCATTTCGTCCTCATCCGCTAATTCCTCATCTGGATTTTCTCCTGATTCATAATCTTGCTCCTCAGAACTGGGATTTAATTCTTGAGTATCAGTGGAGTTTAACTTGGCTGTAGCTCCTTTTATAGCATTAACAAGTCCGGAGTTAACTACGTCCTGAATAGAACTCACCATCTCTTTAAACTGAAGCGCAGCTTGTCCTGCTTTAGTATTTTTGAGATCATCAAGCTTTTCATCAGCCTTATCCAATAATTGATCTTTAATTTCTCCGGCCTTTTCATTTAGTGCATCTTTCAACCCACCTAAAGCTTGTCCCAACTCGGTCTGTGAAAATTTATCTAAAGCCTTTGAGCCTTCTGCTTTCAAAGCACTATTTATATCTCCATTAATATCCGCAACCATCTGACTTAGCTGCTCATTCAGCTCAAGATAAGGATTCTTTTCCTTGCTCTCTCCCTTTTGTTGAGTAGGCTTTTTCGGTTGTGCTTCCTCTTGTTGCTGCGGTTTCTTGTCTTCATCCTTTGCCGATTTTGGCGCAGGCCCTTCGCTAATATCTGGAGTAATGACATCTGGCTTGGGAGGCGGGGGAGGACTCGCCTGGTTCTCTTGTGGAGTCGGCTTATCTTTTTCAGTTTTTCCAGTACTCATAAATCTTAACCTCTGTAGTATCTACCCCTATTAAGTTAAAGATAGCACATCATAAGAAACATTGCCCTTTAAATAGATAGCGTAGATCGAATATTTTCAGATACACTAATCTTATCAAGATGTGTTCCTTGATGAATTGTATTTAATCATAATTTACAATAATTTTGCAAAACAAATGCAACCTATATGGAATGATATGTTACTATGAATCTTAACGATTTTCGCTACATGCGCCGCGGCAAACAACTGTTTGATTTAAACAAAAAAGATTATACGCTCCTTGAGCCGATTAGACGACGGGGAGCAAAAACAGATCGAGCCCTGCTGCTTTTACATGGATTTACTTCCTCGCCTGCGGTTTATCGCTATTTAATTCCTAAACTAAATCATTATGATGCTATAGTTTGCCCTGCATTACCAGGACACGCAGATAGCATCGCTGCTTTTGCACAAGTCAAACTCACAGATTGGCTTGAATGTGCAACACAAGAATGTGAAAAATTATTTAAAGAATACCAAAAAGTGGATGTACTTGGACTATCCCTGGGCGGCATATTGGCATGCGAGTTGAGTGCAACTTTTGCATTCAACCATATGTTTCTCTTAGCTCCCGCCTTAAAATTACAGATGAATACTTATCGCAATCTGCAACTTCTTAATGTACTTAAAAAACTTGGGTTTTGCGAACTGCGAGGCGTAGCGGGTAATCTTGCAACCAACAAACATGCTGAAATATCCTATCGAAGAATTCCCATTCCTGCACTTATTGAACTCTTTACCATGATTCATGAATATCAGTGGATCACACCAAATTGTCCAATTGATCTCTTTTTCGGCGCTCAGGATATTGTTGTTGCTTCCAAGGAGGTAGAAAAAATGTTCGCCCATGTTCCGAATACAACCATACACTGGCTAGCAAACTCAGCCCATGTTTTACCATTAGATAATGATTTGGATCAGATTGTTCAGTGTATTAACCAACGTATCGCATCTAATCTACATGAAAAAGCCTCTCTTGTGTTGATGGGAGAGAATTAAAATAAAATTAAGCGTCACTCTCTAGCCTCATCAGCCCTTGCAGGCACCTTATTCTATCCTTTCCAGAGAGAAGGGAAATTATTGTTGTGCAACCGGTTTGATAGGTAACATTTCAAACCGGGCTGATAGGTAACAGATTTAAGATGCTAGGGTCTAAAAATTTTATCTACTCTAGCATCAATAAGACCTAATTTTAATTTTGAAAAATAAAGTGTAGCTCGTTCATTATCTATCCAATTCAAGCCCACAGGTTCCCCATGTAACAACTCCGAAACATAATATTTTTTACCAAAACATTTAATCTCACCATTAGTTCTAACTTTTCGAATTTCAAAATGCGAAGGATAAGAAACCTCGGGCATGCTATCAAAATAGGTTCTTTGAGAAACATGATAAACATCTGCAGGTCTTTTACCTTTTAGCGCTTGATGAGGACGTTCATAATTATATTCATTTCTAAACGCATCAAAACTTTTTTGTTGTTCTTTAAAATCTGCTCGAGATGGAGAGGCCACTGCTTCTTTTAAAGTACGATGCATTCGTTCATGTCTCCCATTTTGTTCTGGATGGCCCAGCTCAATACGCTCAGGCATAATCCCTAGTTTCAACCACCAAATGGATAAAGAGGTTAAAGCGCCAATACCCAGGCCTGCAAAAGGTTGGCCATTATCCGTTCTAATTGCGTCAGGCAAACCATATTCAATAAATGCTTTTTTAAAGCCCTCCATTGTTTCTTTTAGTCGCGGACCAAGCAAACCATCACATACTAATAAAAATCGACTGTAATTGTCTGTTATTGTTAGTGGATAACAATACGGTTTGCCTACTCTAAATTGCCCTTTAAAATCAGCACTCCAAATATGATTCGGTGCTTCGCATGCAGAAAAAGGTTCTGTATGAGCGGCTACTTTTTTTCTATATTTTCGCGGTTTAACCAATCCGTTATTTTTTAAAATATCACCTATTGTACTTGCTGCAGGCCACTTTTCATGGGGCTCATTGAGTAATAACCAATCTCGTAACTTTACAGGCCCCCATTTAGGGTATCGATGCTTTAGTGCAAGTAAGCGGCTCTGCTTGTCATAAGCGGTGACATTCGGATGGTGATGACGGGCATGAGATCGAGGTTTTAATGCCTGCTCTCCCTCTTCTTGATAACGATTTATCAGTTTATAGCCAGTTTTTCGACTTATACCATATCGTTTGCACAAATCTGTGAAGTCAAATTCTTTTTTTAGCCAATCACCAATAAATTTTAATTTCTCAGTTTCAGCTTGTGTATTCTGCCAAATCATCGGTAACACCTTTTTCTCCTAAGAAAGTGTTACCTATCATCCCGGTT
>NZ_FTNL01000031.1 GCF_900156395.1 Fluoribacter gormanii
ACAATAATGTTTTATATACTGGCGTTAGCAATGATTTGATTCGTCGTGTCTATGAGCACAAAAATAAGCTAGTTGCTGGATTCACCAAAAAATACAACGTGGATCGATTGGTATACTATGAAGCTTGTGGGAGTATCATTGTAGCCATTGAACGAGAAAAACAAATCAAGGGTTGGTCACGAAAAAAGAAGCATGATTTGATTAATGCATTGAACCCAGAGTGGAATGATTTGTATCAATCGATTCTTTAAAAACTGTTCCACCTGACAGGAGATCCCTCACCCTCGCTGCGCTCGGGTTCGGGATGACGTGGGGAGTTACGTTCCAGATAGGATTTCAAATAATCAATGGCCTTATTGGTTAATGGATCGAAATAACTCTGAATAGAAAAGCTTACCGCATATTGTTCGGGGCTTTCCTCATCATAGCCGCAGTTGACATAAGTGTTGTAGATAAACCGATTGGCAGAGATTTTTTTGGAAAAAACCCGATCTATTTCATCTTGCACTTCCGCGCAACTGAGCTTTAATCCTGTAACATTACCGCGAACGCGAACAATTTGAGTTGGAAAATCAATGGTTCGTTGCTCCATTAGATTCAGATCAGGCCGTTCCTGTTCATTGCTATAGTGTCTGGTTAAGGTATTTTTATTCTTCGGTAATGAGGAAAAAGTAAGATGCTCGGAACTATTATTATCAGAATTAGCAAAAGCCAGCAGTGGCGATAAAAGCAAAGCGCTCAGTAAAAAGCTCATTTTCATAACAAACTCCTTTTTTAATTAATTAGAATTCCATTCTTTTCGGATTAGAAAGCTGTGTAATAATTACACTAACCCGGGATGATGCACAGAATATCTTATCTCGTTTTGAGGTCAGATCCTAACTCAATAGCACAAACATAGGTCAGGATTTATCAAGCTCTTTAAATATGTATTTTATTTATTACAAACGCACACGGAATCAAGCGTTTAAAATTGTTTGAGGGCTGTTTTGAGGCTGTTAGACAGTCAAGAGAATAATTTCATATAAAAGAGGAATTTAAAATAAAACTTGTATAAAATCACCCATTAAAAATGGACGCCTATTCATAGAGTTAAATATAAACGCGGCGAACTACAAATTACGTTTCACCCGCGCTGGATGAAGATGAAGTAGTATTAAGGATAAGTAGATGAAGAGAACGGAAGCAAATTCAAAACCCAGTATCACTGCCCTATCGGTTGTTGCAGCCTATTTAAGGGCTCTAAAGGCTGGATATATGAATTATTTCACTGAAGCGGATTTAAAAATTACCGAGCATGTTGTTAATACAGCTATTTCTTCAGAACCAAGTTTTGCTTTATCCTGTCTTATGAATAGTTTGCCCCGGCTTCCCTCATTTTTTGAACAGGCTTTTTATAATTATTTAGTCGCACCGGGCTACGATAATTTAATGTTAACTAGAAAGCTTATGATCAACAATCTACTCAGACAGCGAATTACTAACAATGAAGTACAACAAATCGTTATTTTGGCGGGAGGGTATGATACTCGTGCTTTAATTTTAGCGTTAGAGTTTCAAGATAAAGAAGAATTAAAGATTTATGAGTTAGATTTGGATGGTCCAACTCGAAATAATAAATTAAAAGCGATAAGGACGCTTCCGGAACAAGGGGAGTTAACGATTGCTGAGCTATCAAGCGAGGCTTGTCAGGTCAATAACAATTTATATTATATAGCTTGTGATTTCTCTGCAGATAGCATGGAAGAATCCTTGCTGAAATATGGGTTTGATAGAGAACAAAATACAATAGTCATTGCCGAAGGATTAATGATTTATTTGAATGAGGGAACTATCAAAAAAATATTAACCTCTGTTTATTCGCTAATAAATGAAGGTGATAATTTTTTTATTAGTTTCAATACATCCATCAGCAGTTCGCTGACTGAAGGAACGGTAATTAGTTCAACAAACGAAAACTATAAATTTTCGTTAAGACCCGAGCAAGCAATACCCTTTGTTGGGGCGTCAGGATTTGATGTCACTGGGAAAATTGATCATTCCAATCGTTTGTCTTTTATTGGTGACAAATCAAACGCAAAAATTTATAAAGACAAAAATTCTAAATATAAAGATGAAATTTATTATTTACTGGAAAAATCATCAGTAATTGCTGCTTTAAAGCAATATAGAACTGTTGAAGAGGTTCCCGATCTCGATATGGATTTTGCAATGAACACCGGTTTATCTATGAGTAAATAGGAGGATATTTTGGTTAGCACTTTAATGCAGATGGCTCGCCAATGTCTAAAGACATATTTGATTATCTGCATTTTTCATCATAAAGCTATCGATTAAAATCATCGAGGCTCTGGACTATCGAAAGAAAAATCCTGCACCTGCTTAAAGCCTAATAGGCCACCATAATTTTCGATAATGGATCAAGATGCTTATTGGTTTCTAAAAATTTATCTTGTTTTTTGTCAGAGAGTTCTCTTAACGAATTTATTCATCTGAAAAATAAGTATTATATAATTTCATGTATGTATTATCTTTTTCTATTGCTTTTAATGCGTTATTAATACGATCGATTAATTCTTGATTCTTGGGCGAAGCCAGAATTACTATGCCGTCTCCAATTTCATCTACATCGCCTAATGGCTTAAATTGATTACCTCCCTCATGAGTCCAATAATTTACTGATGAGCGATTGAGAAAGGCAGCCGATATGGTTTTATTGTGTAAATCTGCCAAGACATCTTCAATGTCTTCATAGAGTTTAATTTGAAATAGTTTTGAGTAATGTTCTAATAAATATTCATAAAACAATCCCCCATTGAGCGGGTTTTGCAAAATACCGACTTTTTTTCCTTGTAATCCGTTAATCGAATTAATTTGACTATTTTTTAAAACGAGAAACTGTCCTTTGCTTAACATATAGGGCAAGCTGAAAATGAAATTGGTTTTCAACTCATAAGAAATTGGAATCCCTCCCATTGCCAAATCAACTTTACCCTCTTGTAGTTTTTTGTAGAGTTCATTGATTCCCATTGGAATAAAGTTACATTGTTCTTTTAAGCGCTGACATAGTAGTTGTGCCAAATCAATATCAAATCCATTTTTTGGAGAGAAAATGTAAGGTGGTTTAAATATAAGAGTCCCAATATTAATCGTGGTATAACCGATTGAAGAGAAAAGAAGACCCAGCGCCATTAAAATGGTTTTAATTGGCATTATTTTAACTCCTTTTAATAATTCACAGATCCATCGTTATATTTAAATATAATACCTAGATTATATAATAGTTAAAAAAGATAAATATTTGTTTCAGAGAACGATTTATCCTTTATACATTCATTGTTGGCACGTACACCTTTTTAGCCCGTTCATGAGACGAGCTATCGTGCCAACATTTAAGTTGATTTTAACCCAAGTTAGTATTACCTCTTGGGTGAAGGCGCAAACCGTAACCCGAGTTATGCTGTTTTTCATTCACGCTGCATGTTCTTAGTACTCCATTGCGGCACTATCTGTGTGTGAATGAGACTCAATTAGATAGGAAATCGCCTGCTTATTTAAGCTATGATCTCGTGTATATTTAAAATTGACATCCGGTCTTGTTAAGGATTGAGCGAGTGATATTTTTAGCTCGTTGTGTAACTGCTCAAATAGGTGCTTATCATGTGTTAATAAATTTTTTACCTGCAGCTCCAGTACCAAAGCAACCCAAGGAGTAGCCTGTGGTATAATTGCCTCCAAGATTTTTTGCAATCTTTCTTTTTCGAGGGGGCTATCTTTCTTAATCTGGGCGATGATTATTGCAAAATCTGCATGTCGCTCAAGTGGGGCATGGGAGCTAATCGTTGCAAATTGTTCTGGAGATAAAACACGGGCTGCCATTTCACAAAAAGGTTCTTGAGTATTTCTAAAAATTTCCCAAAATTTGTTTTCTTTCAGAGCTCTTTCTAATTGAGATTTAGTTATATTTTCTAAAATAATCTTTAGCCTATTTTCTCTACAATCTATATTTGATTTATTGTTTATTGTTTTCGAATCGAGTAACCAAATGTGGTTTAGCAGATTTGTAAATCCTGCTGCAGATGCAGCTCGTTCTACAAGCATTTTAATTCGATAATCAGGCAAGCTATCTAACTCTGCAATTATTCTTTCTTCACTCAACATAAATGTTGCGGCATTTAAATCGCGTATGAATGCATCAAAATCATCATCGCTCCAATCCTTTCTTTGAACAGCGCTGCTCGTATAGACTGGCTTGGTAACTATCGGAACTGGGGCCCATTTTTTTGCAGGATGGGATGTAGGTGTGCTATGTGATATGTTTGATTGTGATGCTTCAAGCTCTTTTTTGTACGCTTGCAAATTAACATGAATGTAATGGTCGACTAATTTTATCAGCTCTATCTTAAACGATGGTGGATGCGCCATATGGCTTATTTGAGTGATGAGCGATATTCTAATGTCCCCTGTAGCATAAGGCATAATAGAAACAAGTTTACCTAATAAGTAAGGGCTGGGTTTGAGTTTCTTGAGCATTGAATTTAGCGTTTCATGCCGCCTACTATTAGCTGCAAACAACTCCAATTGCTTACGAGTAAATGTATTCACTGCACAATCAGCAAACGCGTCCTTATTTAATACGTTTAAGAAGTCGGATGAGTCAAAAGATGCCTTTAATTGTTCTTCAGAAAGTGCTTCGAGCATTATTGCAAATTTGCGTGCTTTATTTTCTCTTTTTGAGATTTCAAATTCAAATCCGCTAAATTGACGCCATAAATAATCCAGTTCGGTTGAACCAAACTTGCCATTTTTTTTATTGGCACTGAGTTTACTCACAAATAATTTAATGTCCTTGTTGCTCATCTGCTCCAAGAGATCCCAGAAATCATTTTTTGCAATGGCTGGAGTTTTGATTCGCGTAATTAGTTTTTCGATATAGAGTTCTTTTACTTTAGAGGAGTCATCTTCTATTTTAAGTGGAACTTGTGCCTCATCTTGAGCTATAACTTGATTTACTTTAACTAGAAATAGCTGAATTTCCACGGAATGATTGGCCTCACGGGATGGAGCGGTTTGAGGCATCTCTGCTTTTGTTTTTGACTCGGTCCTGGAAAAAAAGGAATCGGAAACAGCACTTGGTTTGGGTGTTGGCATCGTGCCTTTGGTTTCTTTTGTGGCTTTGGGGGCGATAATTGGAACTGTAGCCTTATCCTGTAGTTCAGTGGATTTACTATTTACCAACGGTTCCTTTTGTTCGCTAGAATTTAGAACATTTGGTCTGGAACGTACTAATTCTATTCCGAGAATAATTAAATTTATAGAGCCAAAGGAGGCTATTCTTATTCCTTCAAAACCTGATTCCAATGGATCTCTTCTGTCAATGATACTCTTTAACACGCTGAAAATTCCTCCTAAATGAGAAATGGGGGCGGTTAATATACATCCGAACAGACCAAGCAAAATAAGCAAGAGACCGCCAAGGCGCTTTAAATAATAAGATAGTACGGATTCGTTTAAAATGTTATGGAGCATATTTCAATTCCAATATTTGAAAGTTTAGGTGCGAAACTTAAGCCGTTCGAGCTCTTCTATCAACACATTGCGTTGTTTTTTTCCTTCATAAACGGATGTTTGGGATCGAGTGAGTCCCTGCAAACGAATATTAGGTGTAATCAGGACGCAATTTCTAACATCATTCAACGATGTGTATCGTTTGATATGAACATACAAGGTGTTCTCGTTTCAATAGCCAGAAGTTTTTGTCATTACTGGAAATGTAATTAGGTTAGCGTCCACTCTTAGTCAAGTTTTTTAATACCCAACGAAAAAAATCCCGAACGACTTGTCTCACGAGAGTATTCTTACTGATTGTTACCAATATAGAAGATTCTGATGTTGTTGTTTTCTCTTGGGGCGTTGCAGTTGAGGCATCCATTGCTGTGCTTTGTTTCTTTTCCTCCAGCATTTCTGATGCGGAATGCGGATTTTCTGGACGAGCATAGCGTTGATATAAATGAGATTTGTTTAGTATGTGCTGTGCTTCATCTTCAGATAAGACCCCCATTCTTGATTCTGGTGGTCTAATCAAACATTGAATTAATGGGGTTGGCTGTCCTTCTGCATCAAGAGCACTCAAAAGCGCTTCACCAATACTCAGTGTAGTTAACATGTGCTCTGTATCATAATGAGTTGAGGGTGGAAAGTTTTGTGCAACTAATTTCATTGCCTGCCGATCTTTTGCGGTAAATGCTCGTAGTGCATGTTGAATTTTTAATCCGAGCTGTCCCAAAACAGCCTCCGGGATATCGTTTGGTGTTTGCGTGCAAAAAATTAAGCCGACACCTTTGGAGCGAATTAATTTAACTATAGTGTCTAATGTATTTAATAAGGCTTTACTGGCATTTTTGAAAATCAGATGCGCCTCGTCAATAAATAAAACCAATTTGGGCTTATCAGGATCGCCCAACTCGGGTAGTTGGCGGTAAATATCAGTAAGTAATTTGAGCATAAATGTTGAAAAGAGTTGTGGTCGATCTTGCATGTCCATTAAACGAACAATCGAGATAATTCCCTGGCCATTTTCATTGCATTGTAATAAATCATCAATTTTGAACGCGGGTTCACCAAAGAAATCTTTGCCACCCTGGGATTCCAATTCAACAATTTTACGCATAATGGAGCCTATGGAGGCTGTAGCGACACTACCATACTGAGATTCTATTTCTACATTACCTTCCTTGCTTTGGACATATTGCAATAAGGCTTTAAAATCTTGTAAATCAACGAGCGGCATGCCATTGTCTTTAGCATATTCAAATAGAATAGTGACAACTCCTGCCTGGGTTTCGTTGACTCCTAACATCCTTGAAAAAAGCAGTGCACCAAAATCAGAAACAATGGCACGCAAAGGAATTCCAGCCACACTACTTAGCGTATATAATTCTACGGGATATCCCCGCGGATTAAACGAGAGTTGGAGCGATTTGCATCGCTTTTCAATACCTGAGCTGGCCTCACCAGGCATTGCCAAACCGGAAATATCCCCTTTAATATCCATGACCAGACAAGGAACTCCAGCCAAAGACAATTGCTCAGAAAGCACTTGCATGGTTTTGGTTTTCCCACTTCCTGTCGCTCCAGCAATTAAGCCATGGCGGTTAAACGATTTGAGCACCAGATTGACGGGGGTACTTTTTAATATTTTATCTTGAACAACAATACCTCCGAGCTGTAAGGATGCAATACCTTTGGGTGCTTCATAAGGAGTGCTGAGATCTTCATACATAAAAACATCCTTGTTGCAGTTTCATATGAATTAATTATATGCATTAATTTAGATTATTGTTGGGGCAAGGAGCAATCGTCACTTATGGTGCTTGAATAGTAAATTCAGTATTACCATCGCTTAGATAACCTATTGCACCATCATCTGACTCCACGAGGACCTCGATCGTTGCAAGGTAGTCGCCAGTCGGCAAATTAAAGGCCTCAAGATCAAGCGATTTCATATTTAGAATATACTCATCAGCAAAAATATCCTCGTTTATATTCGCGCAGCCATAATAATTGTGGGATCTAATACATAGCTTACGGGTTATATTAAAATAGCCTGGTTCATTATGAGTATAGCCATAGATCTCCACAAAACTCCGACTTTTTATTGTAGTGATTCGCTCCTTATCTGGAGTGACTACGGATATTTCCTGGCTTGGATGAATGAGTATCTTGGTTGCATTTTCTGAAAATCCAGAGTGATTTACCTTACTTTTTAGCTTATGGAATACCTCCGCGTTGATATCGGAAAAACTATAGGTTAGTTTTATATTGCCAGTTATCCACTCATTATGAGTTATTAACTTGCCTGAAGACATGTTTTTAGCAAAAGCATCATAGGTCATAAGAAAAAATATTCCTATGATAAAAGAAAAAATCCATTTCATTGTTTATACCTAAATCAAAGAGTTATCATAAAATTTAGTGCATTATATAAGGCACTAAATAAGTTATAAGCTACATCAAAATGCAATCAAATCAAGCTTAACCATACAGAATTCTTCTCTAGAAAAAAAGAACCAACACCTTTGTGCAATTTATCTATTTGGGAAAACCAAAGAAGAGGACACCGGTAGAACTCAGGCAAGTATTCAAAAAAATCAGAGTGCCAATGAACCTTAGTAAATTTTTTTATTGGGTATTATTTTGAACTAGCTTGTATATTAACAAGGAACTAACAAGCGGGTAAGCTTTTGGCTTAACCCACATGAGCAATGTATAAGGAGGTATAAATAATACAAGCAAAATACCTTTGTAACGATTTTAAGATAAACTTTTAATAACTTCTCCGGTATACCTATATTTTATGTTAGATAGTTCATTTTCTATAGTTAGATTAACTTTATAGATTGCATCATTAATTGCCTCAGTCAGCAGCGTACATGTTTTTGTTTTATTATCTAATTCGGAATAGGCGGGATCCAAGGAGAGTTCTAAAATTTGATGAGTACCATCTACCTTTGCTTTAGCAAGTCCATTACTGGAAGCTCCTTCAACAACCAATGACTCTAATTCCTCTAGTTTTGCGGCTATTTCTGCTTCCATCTGGATTCCTTTGGCTCTAATTACTTTCAAAGTACCCGCTCCAAGGCTTTTTAAAATATTTTCATCTACTGTAAACATATTTGCTGATTTCATTATTCTATCTCCCATATAGGTACGCTTAATGTATTAAATCGAAATTGATGCTAAGGCTTTTATAACTTGGGCCCCTCTGGTTTTTCGGGGATGTTTGTTTTTCCCAGTCCATATTTTGCTAATACTTGAGGTACTTGAGTAGTCAACTGTTCTGATACCACTGAATTATTGCTAACGCCTCGAGCAAAATTGTCGAATGCTCGTATTGAAATGATACCAATAATTGCCTGCATGGATTCTTTTGTATCTTCTGTTTTTAAATCTCGTTCAGCGATTACCTTGATGAGTTCTCCACCGGCATAGATCGTGGCTGAATAACAATTGGATCGGAAAAGATTGCACGATTGTTCATCACAAATCGCTTTATTTGTTCTTGCTATGACCTCTTTTATTTCCTGCCCCCTAACAACCACAAATTCTGAATGAGCAACGTCCTCTTTATTAATTTTTCGTAATGCGATGGATGAGTGAAAGAAAGGAGATTTTTGCGTGATATCTGCAAAACCTTGTTTGCGTGCAAAACCCACTTCAAACAGTTCATCATCTTTGATCGTATCCAAGTCATCACTGAGCATTTTTTCCGGTTGAACACGTACTTTTGGAGTTTGGCCTTTTTTTCCAAACATCTCTACTACAAAATCACTACCTGCAAATAAATCAAAATGTTTCTCGTTATCTAGCTGCGTTCCCAATGACTTAAACCAGATAGAACTCGTATGTATTTTCTGCTGTAGATGCTCCTTGGGGGTTTTATCAGTATCTCGTACGTAACCGGGGCTTTGCCTACCCAAGATGAGCCAATTTTTTTGATCTGCATCGACAATATCAGAAGTATCCTCGAGCTTAGTTTGTAGTGCCGTCATGTTTTGCTGTAGTTGTTGATACTTGTATGCATCATATGCAAGAAGAAGAGTACCAGCTCCCGATGTGCCTATTAATTTGCCAGCATGTCGCCCCATTAGTGCAAACATTATGATCTCCGCAATAATCAATTTTAACAACATTTTGTCTAATTATAGACTATGGTGACTTTTATTTTTTCATCAGATGCGGTTGACGAGAGCTGGTTACTGTGTTTAAGATACTAAATAAAGTACACTCTGTGTTGAATTGGCATTAAAGGGAGTTGGCATTATGCTTGCAAAGTTAGCAAAGATAGTAAATCCTCTAGAATATACGAAAACTACGACTGCCTGGAGCAGGTATGCTCTGTTTCAGACGAGGAATAGATCTCACAAATTATTGACTAAAGATGAAGTGCCCACCCCAGAAAAATCAATTTCATTCAGCCCAGAACCCATAGAGCCCGATAAAATGCGCTCATTGGATGATTCATCTAAAGATGACACTTTTGAATTAATGTTTGCGACCAAACCCGGGCTACCGCTTCCTTGCATGCCGATAAGCCATTCTGCTATTGCCTTAAAAAACAGTAAGAACGGTTCTTTTTCTGTATATGGACGCCAAAGTCCGTGGGATTTCTCGCAATGGTTGCGGAATGGAGTAACGTTCCATACTCAAAAAGATAATGAAAAAAAATACTTAAGCAGCGGATATAACTTTGTTGGCTATCCCACAGGCGTTTCTTTTACTCAGCAAGAAATTAATAAATTTCTTGATTCAGCAGATCAACTCATTAATCAAAAGCAAATGTGTAACATGTATCGCTCCAATTGCTATTCCTACTCAACGACAGCATTAAGCTTTGCTATTGAAACGTTATTAGAACGACCTCATTTTGATGCCAAGTCGATTAGTCGCATCATCGATGTTTTAGAGGAACACCCCTTACAAGATCATTTTTCTATTGGCGTTCGAAATAATCCCCTTGTTGTTGATAAGCTCACATCTGTTCTTTCCGAAGTTCAAAAGAAAACCGCTTCCTTACAAGCTCCTACACATGCAGACAAGCAATTGCATGATAAAGCGGATCTTTTATATACGAAGCTTAAAAATAACAGTCAAGAACAGAGCGAAATGACGATGCGTAGGTAAGTTCTGTTATTTTTGATAGAGTTTTAATCCTTTAAATCTGATCGAATGTATGATGGAAAACGATACTGAACACCTGATAATTACCTATGGAAATGACCTCTTAATTTTTGCAGATCGTTTATTGCATCAATCTGTAAATGAGCCTCGCATTCAAGGGATGATTAATATTGTGCAACAAATGGCGTGTGTGCAAGCATCGTTGTCAGATAACTCGGAATTAGATACAGTAGCCGCTAAAAAATTACTTAAAAAACTTCAAGGGAAACTTTATACGTTACTCACTGAAAAGAATGGTTATACAACGTGGTTCACAAAAATTGTTGATCATTATTGCGATGAAGATCCAGAGTTGAAACAGCGATTGAATGATTTTGTTCAACATGCGATTGGTCCAGTAGTAAAGCTATCCGAGTTTGTTCGTGGCGACAAAAAATCATTGGCAATTGAGTTTCCAAATCAGAAAATGCGCGATCTATTTTTGCATCAATCGGGCATAAATAAAGAAAATGATTTAATAGTTGTTACTGAGAATAGGGTTTATCTCCCAGCTTTTTTGTCGGAAAGTCAATTACTCGGTGTTCTTTTTACCACAGTCAAGTTAAAGGAACACTTTATACGCTTACTTAATTTAGATAAGACACATTTTATCGTTTCTGATTCGACTGACTGCAACCTATATTTTACAGATAGGCGCATACATGACACTGCCTCAAAATTTCACCTTGCAGTACTATGTCCCTATTTTACTGAATATTATAAAATACGATATGCCTCTTATATGATTGCGCAAGCCTATCGTGATGGTAATAGTTTCTTTAGTGCGGCCCAGCTCCCTATAGAGCTGGCAGCAGAAATTGCATCGAATGTTTCTTCGTCCGATGTAATTTCTGAAGATGAGAAAACGCAGATTGCAATCGCCAATTTTCGTCGACCTAGCGCTTAATGTAATAGGTATATGTTACATCATCATCTGTTTTGGCTGATGTTTTTTCAATATCATAACGTGTTGACTTTTTTGGAGGTGTATCGGAGTCATCCTTTGCAAATAAGGTATGCCTACTTACATTTTTAAAGCCCAAACAGTTTGGCTTAGGCCGTTCAGTGGGAGCTCCGGCATCGCAAGTTTTCGTTTGTACGGTAACTGATTTTTCACCGAATTCACTCAGTCCGCTGTAGTACAGTTCTACAGAGCCGCTATTATCCAGGTTAATCGCATCGCTACAATTGAGCGCTTCAAATAAACCCGCGAACTCTTCTGCAGTGACACCAACATTACGATCAGGATTATGGATCACCATGACCACAAGAGTTTGACCATTATTTTTGTAGCCGACTCCCGTGCGTGGTAATCGATTTGAATGGTTATTATTTAAGTCTGGTGTTTTTAGTTGAGTTTTGTCTTTTAAAATAATAAACCCGGAAACAGCATCTTTATGATCATAAAAATGTTGATCTTTTGCCAATTCGACATCAATATTATCATGAGCAATCACCACTGCTTTTTTACCTGCGCGATCAAAGGTGATCGTATCTAGCCCAACATTATTTTGATCCAGCACTTTATGAGTGGACACCAGTTCACCATTACTCAGCGATAATCCAGCAAGATAGGTACGTGGTTGTGTTCTGGGGTTGATTTTTTCTCCAGCGTTTGGAATACCCGTTGCCCATACATTAAACCAGTTGGCATTGATTAATAAATCCGGTTTATCTGTATTTTGATATCCTCTCTGCCAGTTGTCACGCCACTCCTTTAAAGTGAACAACGGTACATCAAACTGCCCCCCTTCATAGGGATTACCATATCGGTCGGGAAATTGAGGGCCATTGGGTACAAAGGTTTTATATTCAGAGAGTGGAATTTCAACATAATAACCCTGAATTTTTTCGCGGTGAGGATTTTTACTTAAAATCTCATCAAACTGTTCTAGAGATCGTACGTCTTTTATTGCTGTCGCACTCTTAATGCGGGCAATTTTCTCATTAACTTTATCGGTTTTGGTTTGAAACTTGCTAAACACAGACCATCCTCATTTTGATTCAAATTGGATTTACCTTATTTTAATTGTGTATATAATAACCTTAATTTATTAAGGAATTATTAAAAATAGGATAATGTGCTTATTTTATTTGCATATTTTGAGCTGTTTGCCGCAAATAATTCCCGCTCTTACTCTTTTTTAAACGCCAGATTTCTTATCTGTTCGGAGATTAAAACGTGCAAAACAATGTAACGCTAGGAGATAAATATATTCCCATGCCGTGAGTAAAATTAATTATAGAAACGCGTCCACCTTCGTAGGGTTCGATAACCTGCTCTGAATAGTGTATGCACTTTTCCTGTCGTTTTTAGTTTTTTTTCCGAGATTAATTCTTCCAAGGCCTCTTCAGGAGCAACTCGCGTTCCTTTATCCCAGCTAATGTACATTGGATAAAGCAATAAAGCCCCAGCAATTAATTCGTGTAGTTTTAGTTTTCGAGTGCGTCGAGGAGTGCTCATCATGTCTGTTGTTAATCCCCACCCTGCATAAAAGGGTAATCCGTAACATGTAACAGCTTTTCCTCTAAGGAGCGCTTCAAAACCAGCTAAAGAGGTCATGACGTGTACTTCATCTACATATTTTAAGAGATGATCGATCGACACATCATCAAGATATTCGTCACAATATTGATGGGTTTGATGCTCATCAATTCCTTTGGCCCGCAGGCCCGCAACGACGTCTGGATGGGGTTTATATATTAACCATGCGTCAGGGTTTTTCGTGCGTACGGCTCGAAGCAATTCTATATTTGATTTAATTTCTCCAGTTCCGAACGCAATTGATGCATCTGTTTCAACTTGGCCTGGGACTAGAATGATACGTCGGTCATTAGCAGATGGTTTCCATACTTGTCCTTTTAAATTATATTTTGTTACCCCATGTGCAACGATACGTTGATGAAAAGATGCTGCGCGCTCCAATAATGGTTCTGCAAACGTGGAGTACTGTAAAATATGTTCTAAATCAGATGGTTTGGTTCCATTATAATAGATTCCTTGAGTATCAATAACCCAAGATAAAGGACGTGTCAGGTCGGCACCTAGGCCAACCGAGCGTAGAAAACCATCTTCCAGTCGAGCAACTGAAATATCTTTTCTTAGCTTAGATGGAGTTGGGCGCGACCCCCAAAGCAAAAGGAGGCCTCCAGGTTTTATAGCACGTGTTCTCCGAACAAAGCGAATAGTATGATTTGCAAGAAATCGTCGGATAATGGGTCTTTTCCAATAAGGCATGCGCCAGACATAAATCATTGCATGACTAGGAATTTGCTTACTGCTATTGAGGTCATTGGGTTCTGTAGAAATGGTAAAAGCAGAAGAACTATTCTCTTCAGAGCCTACGATGTTCTGATTCGCAATAGATTGTATAAGATGTTCTGAAATCAAAAAATGCTTCCTCCAGATCGGTGCTTTATAGTCAGTTAATCGTTTTTTTTGTGCTTGTCTTAACCTACTGTCTGGTTGTGCATAATTCGTAATGATGTTTATCCATTGCACTGTATCTAGGGGATCAACATACTCGGGAATATTGTTGCCAATCTCTACTAGGGCAGGTGTGGTGCTCGCAATAACCGGAACACCGGCATTTAAGGCTTCAACCAATGGTAAGCCATATCCTTCAACAAATGAAGGAAATAAGAGCGCTTGAGCATGTTGCAAGCAAGACGATAACTCCTCATCGGAACATTGATTCCATTCAAAGACAAATCCACGCAGTTTGGAACAACGATCGAGCATACGCGTAATATGCTCACACTCCCATCCTCTCCGCCCAATAATAACGAGTTTGGGGGCCTTACTACCTAGTTGCTCAATTAAATTTTGCCATACATAAAGTAGCATAATATGGTTTTTACGAGGCTCAATCGTACCAATCACAACAAAATAGGGCGAGTCAATCGTTCGAGAACACAATAGTGATTGTGGCAAATCCACTCCAAGTGGAGCAATGCATATGGCAGGCAATTTTTTTTCCAGGGAGAGCGCAAACTTAAATAAAGCATTATATGTATCTTGAGAGTTCACAATAATGCCTTTGGCTAAGGTAAGTGCATGAATCATTCGCCGAGTATGCTTTTCTTTTTCACCTGCGCGGCAATACTCGGGATGAGTTATTGGAATTAAATCATGAATAAAACAAATGGGCGTCAATCTTATTCTTACAATTGCTTTGGCATATCGGGTTTGTGCTAAATCGCTATGTCCCAATAGAAGTAAAAAGCCATCATGCTTTGTTTCAAGAGCATGATGAATTGCGACTCGAAGGATAAAAGCAGACAAGCTAATACGACTTAACTTGCCAGACAACAACGAATGGAAAAGATATTTGGATTGTTTTTCAGATAAAATCCAAAGTCGCCCAAAATAATAAATAACACCACGTGCAGAATCCTGATAATGTTTTAAATAGGCTAGCATTACCCGATCAATTCCAGTTGGTTTCAGTTGTTGAAGCTGTCTTCGAATTAAACGAGTAACGTCAATATAAAGCGAATAAGACATGTGTTTTAACCATAATAGATAATTCCAGCTTGCAAATGGTGAATGGAAATAACAGCTAATGGATCAATTAAGGCTAAAGAAATAAGAGATTGCTTAATGAGGAAATTGCCTGTGCTTTGATTGCAATGACATCCAATGCGAATTGAGCAATATGATCCATTGGTGCTGCTCTGTATCCTGCAATTAATGGCATTTATATCATGAACGAATATCAAGAGGAAGATTCCGAGATGTAATATTTATGATTAGGTTTTGTTAAGTTTATTCCGGAGTATGAGCTAGGTTCAGGTCATATTTTAGTTGTTATTACTTGAGTTTTTTCTGTATATTACGTTCTTGTATTAGGGAAAACCAAATATGTATGAGAACCGTTGTAACTCTATTTTTCAAGGTAAGAACATCTTATTACTTCAAGGACCAGTAGGACCTTTTTTTGCTCATTTGGCCGCAAGCTTGAAAGCGCAAGGAGCCCGAGTATATAAAATTAATTTCAATGCTGGTGATTGCTTGTTTTTCTTGTTTGGAGCAGTGACCTATAGGCAAAGTATCGAAGAATGGCCTTTATGGCTGGAAGATTTTTTACAACGTTTTGATATCGATATTATTTTTCAATATGGGGATTGTCGCCCTATTCATCGTATAGCGACAGAAATCGCAGCACGACATGGGATAGAAGTTGCAGTTTTTGAAGAGGGTTATATTAGACCTAATTTTGTTACTCTGGAGTATATGGGGGTGAATGCAAATTCTCATGCGATTACCCATTTTCATTCAACTGAGGAGCGATACCAAGAGTTTCAATATCAGGAACAACAAATAGGACGCGCATACTGGCAGATGGTTTGGTATGGATTCTGCTATTTTACTGTAGGGGGGATAGGAAAGTTTCTTTTTAAAAATAATATTCACCATAGACCGCTTACAATTTTAGAGGCGGGGGTGTGGCTGCGTTCTGCGTGGAGAAAGTATTGGTATAAATGGCGCGAAGCGGATATTGAACAACAGTTACTGGGGGGATTACGGAAGCGCTATTTTTTAGTTCCGTTGCAAGTGTTTTCTGATTACCAGGTAACCACTCACTCGGGGTTCAAAGAAGTTGAACAATTTATAGAGCATATTATCGATTCTTTTGCCCAGGCATCAATGAACGATACCTTTCTCGTATTTAAACATCATCCTATGGACAGAGGATATGTAAATTACACCGATGTAATCAGGCGTTTGGCAATTAAAGCGCAAATAAAAGAACGCGTGATGTACATTCATGATCAGCACTTACCTTCATTACTCGAGAATGCGCTTGGAGTCGTAGTTATTAATAGTTCGGTTGGCATTTCTGCGTTACACCATAATGTACCTACCTTTGTGTGTGGTAATTGTTTTTACAATATTCCAGGACTTACCTATCAAGGTACACTTGATGATTTTTGGATATCAGCATCGCATACGGCTGTGGATCGTGATTTATACAAAAAATTTCTTAATTTTATAATTACAAAAACTCAATTAAATGGCAGTTTTTATAAAAGGTTTAAAAAAGATGCCTCGTTTGCTGGATTGATTGTTCAAAAATCTAATGCATTTTTTTTAAAAGTTGATAATAAGCAGAGCTAGTGTGGCGTGCACTTATGGTCTGTCATTGTTATTTTTAGCCAAGGACAGTAGAATGTCCCAATTATAATTTAAACAGTTTTTTTCTGGAATCGAGCCTAACTAAAAGGAGTTAGTTTGAAGCAATTTAATCGATTATTATCTGTCAATGGATTACCCTGGAAATCATCTTTTCAAAGCGCTTCCCTTTTTTTAAACAAAATAAATAAGTTATTCATACTCACAGTCATTATTCCTACGTTATTGGCTATTTTTTATTTTGGCTTCCTTGCTTCAGATGTGTATGTGTCTGAGTCGCGTTTTATTGTGCGCAGAGCAGGGCAACCTCCAATCAATTCGGGTTTATCTGCTTTACTGTCTTCTACCCATCTGTCCAAGGCAGAAGATGCTGATTATAGTATTCATGATTATATATTGTCTCGTGATGCCTTGTCTGAGCTGAACAAACGACTTAATTTGAAAACCCTTTATAGCGATAAAAATATTGATTTGTTTCATCGTTTTGCATTACTCGGATTGGATTCCAGTTTTGAATCACTTTATCGTTATTATAAAAATCGAATCCATATTGTCATTGATTCCTCCTCTTCCATTTCGACCTTGCAAGTTCGCGCGTTTACTGCCAAGGATGCATATCAAATCAATCAATATTTGCTGGCATTGGCCGAACAATTTATTAATCGGTTTAATATCCAATCAAGAAAGGATTATGTTGATTTTGCAAAAGCGGAAGTGGATTTAGCAATTCAAAAAGCAAAAGAAGCCAGTCTTGCTTTGTCGGACTATAGAGGTTTGAAAGGTGTTTTTGATCCTAATCGTGAATCTGCGATGAGGCTTCAGAATGTATCAAAGATGGAGGCCGAATTGATTGCCGCAAAAGGGCAATTATCCCAAATTCAGAGTTTGGCACCGCATAACCCCCACATTTCTTCACTGCGCAAAAATATTGAAACGCTACGATTATCAATCAACACTGAAAAAAACAAGGTTACTGGAAATCTGACTTCGCTCACGAATAAAGTGCGCCGCTATGAACGATTGGTTTTAGATAAAAAATTTGCCTACAAACAGCTTGTATTTGCTTTATCCTCATTAAAAAAAGCGCAAATCGAAGCGCAACGCAAGCAATTATATTTAGAGATGATTGCTCATCCTAATGAACCTGATAATTCATTTGAACCTTATCGTATCAGGAATATTTTTTCGATATTCATCTTGGGACTTATTTCTTGGGGGATTATATCCCTTCTGATTGCAAATGTTAAAGAGCATCTGGAATAAATTTAATTGTTAGGATTATGAATGTATGTATTGCAGTATTAATAAATATAAAATTAAACCTTCTTACTTGGCGGTAGTTGTTCTCTCAATCATCTCTTCAGGTTGCACCATGATGTCGAGTGGACCCAGTGCAAGAGTAGTCAGGCAAGCGGCTGAACCAGTAAATAGCGATGTTCAGTTGCTAGATATAACCCCAGACATTGCTCATCAATTAGCACGAGACAATAAAAATTATTTATTTTCTGATGCATTTAAACAGAATCGCTCAAATCGCTATAGTGTGGGGCCTGGAGATGTGCTCGATTTTTCAATCTGGGAAATCCCCCCTGCAACATTGTTTACTACTCCTACAATTGTTGGTCTTTCCGGGAAGACATCAAATCCTATGAACTCATTGCCATCGCAAGTGATTTCTCAAGAGGGGACAATCAGTTTTCCTTTTGCCGGCAAGATTCATGTCGCAGGGCTTAATGTACAACAAATTCAGGACAAAATAACACGGGCATTACAAGGCAAGGCAAATAAGCCTCAAGTGTTAGTTCGCCTCGCTAAAAATACTACTTCTGCGGTGACCATTGTGGGGGAAGTTGTTTCGAGTTTGCGCTTGCCATTAACACCCAGTAAAGAGCGATTACTGGATGCATTAGCTGCCGCAAAAGGTGTCAAGCCCCCAGTGAATAAAACCATGATTCAAGTAACCCGGGGACAAAAAGTACATTCCTTACCACTGGATATTATTATTCGTGATCCCAAACAAAATATTGTATTGCAGGCAGGTGATGTAATTACCGCCTTATTTCAATCTAAAAGCTTTACTGTATTAGGTGCAACAGGAAAAAGTGAAGAAATTAATTTTGAGGCTCAAGGAATTAATTTAGCTCAAGCTTTGGGACGCTCCGGCGGTCTTCAGGATCACCGCGCAGACATCAGCGGTGTGTTCATTTTTCGTTTTGAACAAGCTTCGGCGATTCATTGGCCACGAAAACCTGGATTCATTACTCCAGATGGAAAAGTACCGGTTATTTATAGGCTGGATTTAAAAAATCCTCGTAGTTTTTTTGTGGCTCAAAGTTTCCCGATCAAGGATCATGATATTCTGTATGTATCCAATGCTCCGGTTGCGGAACTGCAAAAATTCCTTGGAGTATTAGCGACGGCTACAGCACCACTGAATCCATTTTTATATGCAACCACAATAGCGGCCTCTTAAAAGAGCAGTCTTTTAAACTTGAGCTGAAATTCTTTGGATTCCAGGAGACGAGATCGTAGTCGCTCAAATGACCCAGATGATTTTTTGATTTTATTCAGCTCATCGGGTTCGGGATCGCGTGCAAGAATCAGGTTATATGCAAGCGTAATATCCTCTTCTTGAGGGGGGATGGTGCGCAGTGTGTCCGAAAACACATTGAACTTATCGTGATACAATTGATTTTTAAATTCCTCAGAAGAAAATAAACATTTCCTTAATTTTTCTACAGTGTCACAGGCTGAGAGTTGGTATTGAATCGTAAATTCATTTTCTGGCTCGCGCCCGAGTATAAAGCGATAGCCAGCAATGACATGCTCTCTGGTTGGTGCATTGATTCGTGTTGATTGATAAAAATCGTACGCATCATTTATTTTATCGAAGGAATAGAGTCGGCCTTTGCTGAGGACTGCTGCTGATTCACAATGTGTTTGTATATAAGTTGGATCATGAGACACAATAACAAGCGCTCGATCTTTTCTTTTTTCAAATAATTCTTCATAACACTTTTTGTGAAACCGATCATCACCTACAGCAATCACTTCATCAATTAAGAAACAATCAAATTCTACCGCCATTGAAATTGCGAAACTCAAACGCGCCCTCATTCCAGATGAATAGGATTTGATGGGTTCATGAAAATAGGTGCCAAGCTCGGCAAAATCATTTACAAACTCGATTTTATCGTTCATGAGCTCTTTTTTAATGCCATAAATTCTGCATATAAATCGAAGGCAATCGAGTCCGGTCTGATTGCCTTGAAATGCATCACCCAAGGCGAGTGGCCATGAAATGCTCATGCCTCGATGTATTTTCCCTGAACTTGGATGTTCGGCTCCACTAATGAGGCGGATCAAGGTTGATTTCCCGGAGCCATTGCGTCCTAAAATTCCTATTTTTTGACCTCGATCAATAGTTAAATTAATTTTATCAAGAACAGTACGCACACCCTGGCGAATAGGATAAACCTTGCTGAGATTTTCTATATGAATCATTCTGATCCCACACGTCTACTTGTTTCTTTTACCATAGCTAGGCTCAATAGACTTAAAACCAGGCAAAAAGAAGACATATATTGAATAGAATAATGAGTATGTACCGTGGATCCAAAAAATCCCTCCCGTACTAATTCAACCCCATGAATCATCGGTAACCATAAAACAATTTCCTGTACTTTTTGGGGCAGCCAGTCAACCATGAATGCTGCACCAGACATCGGAAAAAGTAAGTACGCTACGGTATGCCATAATCGCTCAACCGTTTCAAAGTGTTCGCTAATCGCACCAATCATCAATGCCAGGGCAACGGCAAACCATATAAGCAACAACCAACCGAATAAAATTGTTAAAATATTATCTGGAAAATCCATTAAACCCATGCTGATAAATGTTATTGATAAAATCAAAAAGGACATCGTTACGCTACTAATTTCAAGGGTTATGCGTGCTAAAAACAAGTGCAGTACTTCGATGTATCGGTGATGCAACAAACTGCGATTTGCTCGTACCGCCATGGTACACCGAGTTACTGTATTTCGCCATACAAGAACCGATGAATACCCGGTGAGCGCGAAGGCCGTAATGGGTAAACTGGAGCCGTGGGTGAGCCTCGTTAATGTCCATAATGTAGTTACTCCCAAGGTGAATAGCATGGGCTCTACGATGATCCATAAAAAACCAATATTGTGTCGGCCATAGCGAATCAAGATTTCTCGCATAAGCAGCGCGCCTATTACCCGAGCTTGTATTTTGAGTAAGGAATCCTTTTCCAGCGACATAAAAAATCCTATTTATTTAATGGCATTTTCTGAATGATAAATAGAGAAAATCGAATTGGGATAGAGTCTATCTTTGAGCTAAAACAATTGTTATTTATAATTGAAAAAGTATAATGGATTCACAAAAACAGGACAAGACTTATACCTTCGAGCCCCTTTAAACGGCGTATATGTATAAGTGTAAGAGGTCAATTTAACTGCTTGGCATTGAATAAGGATTTTTATGAGCTTCGTGTCTTTCGCACAAAATTTTGAAGACGTCATGTTGTGGCGAGCACTAAAGCATGTACAGAACGGATTTTATATTGATATTGGTGCTCAGCATCCAGTCATAGATTCTGTTAGTAAAGCGTTTTACGATAAGGGATGGCGTGGGATTCACATTGAACCGGTTCCTGAGTTTGTTGAGCTTTTGCGAAACGCGCGACCTGACGAAACAGTTTTGCAAATAGCATTATCTGATCATAATGGATTACTTGATTTTAATATTATTCCCGGAACAGGCTTAAGTACCGCCGTCGACCGCATAGCAGAGTCTCATCTCAATGAACTGGGATTTCACTCTCAGAAGGCGCAAGTGCCTACACTCACATTGCAATCAGCTATGAGTACTTTAGTTGAGAATGATGTTCATTGGATGAAAATTGATGTTGAAGGATTTGAAAAACAGGTTCTGAGTGGTTGGGATTATACGAGCTTACGTCCCTGGATAATAGTAATTGAAGCGACAGTTCCCCATTCATCTAAAATCAATTATGCGCAATGGGAGCCATTGCTTATTGCAGCCGACTACCTATTTGTTTATTTTGATGGACTCAACCGTTTTTATGTTGCCAAAGAACACCCAGAACTCATGGATGCTTTTATTAGCCCCCCTAATATATTTGATCAATGGCAGCTGACGGAGAGTTCATCGCTTTGTCACGAATTAGTGTCTGCTTATACAGTAAAAATTAATACCGTGTTGGAGCAAACAGCAAGCGAACTTAATTTAGCAAAAGAATATAATGCACAGCAACAAAACCATATTCAAAGTTTACAACAAGAAAAGGATGCTTTAGTCCAGGAGTTAGGGTTACAAAAAGAATACCTAGCGCACCATCAAGTATTCGTTCAAAATTTGCAACACGAATTAAATAGCGCTAATCAAAAATTAGGTTCTTTAAGCGAAGATCTTATCGTAACCAAAGAACATCATAGAGAAGAACAAGTACGTGCTCAGAATTTACAGTGGGAATTAAATAGTGCCAACCAAAAATTAGGCGCCCTGAGTGATGGGCTTATAGCAGAGAAAGAGTTTCGTAGAAAAGAACAGGAACATGCTCAAAATTTACAAAATGAATTAAATAGTGCCAACCAAAAATTAGCTTCTGTAAATGAAGAGCTTATTGAGGAAAAAGAACATTGTAGAAAAGAACAAGTACATTTTCAAAAATTACAAAATGAATTAAATAGTGCCAACCAAAAATTAGATTCCTTAAGTGATGAGCTTATAGAGGAAAAAGAACAGCGTAGAAAAGAACAAGCACATATTCAAAAATTACAAAATGAATTAAATAGTGCCAGCCAAAAATTAGACTCCTTAAATGAAGAGCTTATTGAGGAAAAAGAACGTCGTAGAAAAGAACAAACACATATTCAGACTTCGCAGCAAAATCATATAGCTCAAGTTTCAACAAAAAATCCAACTCACATCAAATCGCTTTTGTGTCGCCAAGGAGAGGATTTTATTTACCATGCTTATCTTTATGGATTGAACAGAGAACCTGATCCGGAAGGGATGCAGTATTTTCTTGAACAACTCGCTGTAGGGCGCGATAAAATATTGATATTAAGAGACTTAATAAACTCTCCTGAAGGACGAAGTAAAAAAACTCGGGTCAAGGGATTCAATAAGGCTTGGTTCCTTTATAGAAGGAGGAACTGGCCTGTGATTAGTCTGTATTTTAGAACAGTTTATGAAAAGAAAAATAGTAAAATCAAGCAACAGACATTATCCCCAGATAATACGAGTAAAGTGGAGTTTGAATTAGATCATTTATCGGAACATGAGCGTCATGTTTTTTATCAATTTAAAAAATGTATTGACGTTGGTGCTTGCTAAAAATAAGCATCAAAAGATTAACTTTGCCACACCATTTGAACCAGATGTTAATAAAGGATTGCACTATGTTAGAAAATACCTCCTGTTGGAAAACGGACTTGACAGAAAATCAGATTTATTTGGGGTATACATTCGAGGATTTAGAACGACTTGAAAAATATCAGACACAATCAGAAGTGGAAAATGGATTTTATACAGACTATTTTGGCATTAAAACCGATTTATCTTTTTTTTCTATTTACAATACACATCATGACCAATCTATCGGTAGGCTCCCTTTTCCTTGCGATACACTTCATGCTGAGGCACTTGAATATATCGGCGCCATCAAGGCAGTAGAAACTGCTAGAAATCGATTTGTATGCATCGAATTGGGCGCAGGCTATGGTCCTTGGTTGGTATTTGCCGCAAAAATTGCCCAACAAAATGGAATAAATGACATTACTCTTGTCGGCGTGGAGGCAGATAAAGAACGCATTGCTCTAATGAGAGCCCATTTTATTAAAAATGGGCTTCCTATATCGGAACATGATGAAATTAAAACTGAAAACCAGATCACGACGCGTTGCATTTATGGTGGAATTACTGAGAGTAATGGGCCTTTATTCTATGGAGCCAGTGGAATTGGTGATTGGGGTGGGGCGGTTTCGAATGATTCATCTGCAATGGATTACCGTGGATATGAGCTCGCCAAGAGTCGGGTTCCATCCTATACGATAGAAGATATATTACATGATTTTAACCATGTTGATTATGTCCATATGGATATTCAAGGTAGTGAATTTAAATCACTAAAACATTCAATCGAATCAATCAATAAAAAAGTTCGTTTTATGCTTATAGCAACCCATAGTCGGAAAATCGAAGGTGAGCTATTGGAGCTGCTTATCCAAAATAAGTGGACTTTACTTCATGAAAAACCGTGTAAATTTGATTTCAATCCAAAACTTTCTAATCTAACGGGTATGGCAACCTTAGATGGGATTCAGGTCTGGTTCAACGCAAATTTATAAGTAGATAGTGACGACATATTAAATTGAGCAAACCAATCTGTACTCGAGTTTTCTAATTTATTTTTGAATTAAAAATCCATTTGGATAGCATTGAAGGAGTTGTTTTATGCGTATTGTCTTGGATCTTCAAGGCGCTCAAACACCCAATACTCGTTTTCGTGGTATTGGCCGTTATGTACTTTCCCTCGCCTTGGCGATTGCCAGAAATCGTGGAGAGCACGAAATTTTTATTGCTCTTAATGGGTTGTTTCCCGAAAGTATTGAACCGATACGAGCTGCATTTGATGGAATACTGCCACAGGAGCATATTCGTGTGTGGTACAGTGCAAATGAAAATGATTGGTCTCATCAAACAGCTGAACTGATACATGAAGCATTTCTTGCTCATTTAAAGCCCGATATAGTACTTGTCGGCAGTTTTTTCGAAGGTTCAAATGGAGGTGGTGTCGCCACGAGTATCGGTAGACTAAGTAAAACAATACCTGTAGCTGTCGTGATGCATGATTTAATTCCCCTGGTGTACTCGGAACATTACCTACACGATTCAAAAACAAAAAAGTGGTACTTTAAAAAGCTTGAGTCTTTGGGGCAAGCTGACTTACTGTTATCTAACTCAGAGCACTCAAGGCAGGAAGCGTTAAAATATTTAAGTTTTCCAGAAGACAAAATTGTTAATATTTCTTCCGCTGTGGATGACTATTTTAAACCCATAAAAGTAAATAATGCAGAGAGTTTAAGGAAACGATATGGATTAACCCATCCATTTGTTTTATATACTGGCGGAATTGATTTTCGCAAGAACATTGATGGATTAATTCGCGCCTATGCGAAATTACCACTCGAGGTTCGTAATCAGCATCAATTGGTGATCGTGTGTTCTATAACACGAACCGAAAAGAAAAAACTTCTTTCGTTGGCGGCCTCACGTGGTTTGGCGGCTCACGAATTAATACTTCCCGGATTTATACCAAGCGTTGATCTGCTGGGTTTGTATAATTTATGCAAAATTTTTGTATTTCCTTCTTTGCATGAGGGATTTGGTTTGCCTATTCTTGAAGCAATGTCGTGTGGTCAAGCAGTAATTGGATCGAATAAGAGCAGTATCCCTGAAGTCATTGGCAGAGAGGATAATCTATTTGACCCCCGCAATGATGAGTCAATAACAAAAATGCTCTTCAAGGTATTAATGGACGATGATTTTCGGAATGAACTAAAGCATTTCTCACTTGAGCAGGCTAAATTATTCTCTTGGGATATCAGTGCTCGTAAGGCAATAAATGCATTGGTCGCTTGGGATAGTGAACGAAAAAAACAAGGCAGAACTTTACTGAGTACGAGCAAACGACTCAAGTTGGCTTATGTTTCACCTCTTCCTCCGGAATGTAGCGGGATAAGTTACTACAGTGCTGAACTATTACCTTCGCTGAGTCGATTTTATGAAATCGAAGTCGTTGTAGCACAAGATGAAGTTTATGATTCATGGATTACTGCCAATCATCCTGTTCGCTCGCTTGAATGGTTTCAAAACAATGGAGTCAACTACTACGATCGGGTGATTTACCATTTTGGTAATTCGGTGTTCCATCAACATATGTTTGAGTTATGTAAACAAATACCTGGTGTAATTGTGCTACATGATTTTTTCCTCTCCGGAATTATTGACCATATGGCTTTTCATGGGACATCAAAAAATTTATTTAATTTAGAGTTATATTATTCGCATGGATATAAAGGATGTCTGGATAACACGAATGATCATGATAAAGCGCTGTCTAAATATCCATGTAATTTGCGAATTCTACAAGCAGCCAGAGGCGTTATTGTCCATTCAGAGTTCTCGCGGTATTTAGCCGATCATTTTTATGGAGTCAATGCCGCAAGGGAATGGGCTGTTATTCCTCATTTAAGAAAACCGGTTGAAATAATTGATAAAATTACGGCGCGCCAACAATTAGGTCTTAACCCTGATGCATTTATAGTATGTAGTTTTGGAATATTAGGGCCTAATAAAGCAAACAATAGATTATTAGAGGCTTGGTTGGCTTCTGAGCTTGGACGCGATACACAGTGCAACCTTATCTTTGTAGGACAAAATGATCCTAAAAGTGCTTATGGGAAACAGTTATTAACCACTATTAATGCTGGTTTGGGAAAAAATGTAACGATTACTGGATGGTGTGATGAGCCAACGTACCAGTTGTATCTAGCCGCTGCAGATCTAGCGGTTCAACTGCGAAAAAACTCTCGGGGAGAAACATCTGGAACAGTATTAGATTGTATGAATTATGGTATTCCTACGATTGTGAATGCACATGGCAGCCTCAGCGAATTGCCAGATAACTGTGTGTGGAAGTTACCAGACGAGTATACTGATATTCAACTGAAAGAGTCCCTTGAACTTTTTTGGAATGATAAAAATCGTCGATTAGTACTAGGGGACTTGGCACAAAAACATATAAGAGCTCAGCACGCTCCTTATGATTGTGCACAGAGATATTTTCATTCAATTGAAAAAATTTATGATATGGCTTCAGCTGATATTTTTTCATTAGGTAAGTCAGTAGCTCAACTCAAGGCTTATTCTCCAAATACGCACGATTTAATACGGTTAGCCAGAGATGTGGCTCAGTCTATTCCCAAATCCATTCCTATCCGACAATTTTTTATTGATATATCCATGCTCATTGTTGAGGATGTGAAATCAGGAATTCAACGAGTGACACGAAGCATTTTAAAAGGATTATTGGAGGCGCCACCATCAGGTTATAGAGTAGAACCTGTTTATGCTTCTGAGCGTCATACGTACCGGTATGCTCGTAAATTCACGCTTAATTTATTATCTTGTCCTTCTGAGGGCTTTGAAGACACACCCATTGACGCTTTTGCCGGCGATATTTTTCTAGGTTTGGATTTATGCCCAGGTATTGTACCCAGACATGAAGAATATCTGCTGAATCTTCGTCGCAAGGGCGTTTCTATTTATTTTGTTATTTATGATTTACTACCCATATTAATGCCGCAAATGTTTACTCCTGAAACGGAGAAAAGGCACCAATCCTGGATGAACACGGTTTCAATGTTTGACGGTGGATTATGTATATCCCAAGCAGTGGCTGATAATGTGTTTGACTATTTAAATGGTTTTAAATCAGAACACTCTCGCCCCTTCAAGGTTGGCTATTTTCATCTTGGTGCTGATATTGAAAACTCGTTACCAACGCATGGGATCAATAGTAATGAGGAGGAAGTTCTACAACAATTGGAACAAGACCCTACTTTTATCATGGTTGGAACCGTTGAGCCACGAAAAGGTCATAAACACGTGCTAAACGCATTTGAAATATTATGGTCGCAAGGGCTCCGGGCTAATTTGGTTATTATAGGAAAGAGGGGATGGAATGTAGAAAAACTAGTCCAAAAATTGCAAACACACCCGCAATTATTTAAAAATTTATTTTGGCTAGAACACGTTAGTGATGAGTTTTTAGAACGGCTTTACGCTTCCTCCTCATGTATGCTGGCTGCGAGTGAAGGTGAGGGATTTGGTTTACCTCTAATTGAGGCAGCGAAATATAAACTTCCCATCATTGCACGTGATCTGAAGGTCTTTCGTGAAATAGCCGGTAGTCATGCTACCTATTTTAACTCCAATCATCCCGCTGATCTTGCCGAGACTATTCTCTTTTGGCTTGATAATTTTAAAGAAAAAACTCACATCTTATCGGAAGATATGTCCTGGCTTACATGGGAACAAAGTACACAGCAACTGCTGGAGGTGCTTTTCAAGGAGCAGTGGTATACACAATTGACCTCAGATCCTGGTGAGCTTGATTGGAGTCAAGGTTCAGAGATGAATGAAGATGCATTAGAGTCGGAGGTAGAATGCAACTAAAAAAATCTCCTAAAATCGCAATGATCACTGGAATAACAGGCCAAGATGGCGCGTACCTGGCTGAGTTATTATTAGAAAAAAAATACGTGGTCTATGGTGCTTATCGTCGGTCTAGTGCCACTAATTTTTGGCGAATTAAAGAGTTAGGTATCGATAAGCATCCAAATTTGCATTTGGTTGAATTTGATTTAACTGACTTGAGTTCGATTATAGGCTTACTTAGGAAAAGCCAGGCGACGGAAGTATATAACTTGGCAGCACAGAGTTTCGTCACTTCTTCTTTTGAACAACCGATGATGACTTCTTCAATCACAGCACTTGGTGCTTTAAATATTTTAGAAGCAATTCGTATTGTGAATCCGATGATTCGTTTTTACCAGGCAAGTACTTCGGAGATGTTTGGGAAAGTGCAAACTGTGCCGCAAACTGAATTAACGCCCTTTTATCCTCGTAGCCCTTACGGGGTTGCGAAATTGTATGCCCATTGGATGACTGTTAATTATCGTGAAAGTTACAACCTGTTTGCGTGTAGTGGCATCCTGTTTAATCACGAATCTCCCCTGAGAGGTAGTGAATTTATTACGAGAAAAATAACCAACGGCATTGCAAAAATCAAATTGGGTCTGCTTGATGTCTTAGAAATAGGAAACCTGGAAGCGAAACGAGATTGGGGGTTTGCCAGGGAATATGTAGAGGGTATGTGGCGTATGCTGCAAGCAGAGGAACCTGATACCTATGTATTGGCAACTCAGCGTACTGAAAGTGTTCGACATTTCGTAAACCTGGCTGCACAAGCAGCGGGTTTTGATCTTGTTTGGGAGGGAAGTGGTTCTAATGAAATAGCTGTGGATCAACGCACAGGAAAGACTATAGTGCAAGTTAATCCTCAATTCTATCGGCCGGCAGAAGTAGATTTACTGATTGGTGATGCCTCCAAAGCAAAAAAATGCCTGGGGTGGGAGCCTAAAATAACTTTAGAACATTTATGTCAAATGATGTTCGAAGCGGATCTTCAACGAAATAAGCGTGGGGTAGCTCTATAATGAAGAAGGTTATTATTACCGGCGCAACAGGGTTTACCGGTTATTATCTTTCTCTGGAACTGATCCGTGCTGGAATGAACGTAATCGGTCTTTGCCAACGCCTGCCGTCCCATCCGATTCCGCAAGTGAGTTATTTTGCATGCGATCTTTTAAATAAAGAGGAGCTGTGCAAGATAGTTAAAGAAATTGAGCCAGAAGTGGTTGTTCATTTAGCGGCGATTTCCTTTATAGGACAGAATAATGCGGAAACAATGTACCTGACGAATATTATCGGAACCCGGAATTTATTAGAGTCTTTATCCCAATTATCAAAATGTCCGCATAACATTCTCTTGGCCAGTAGCGGCAATATTTATGGAAATACGGACCGTGAGTTCATTGATGAAACAGTATCTGCCGCACCAGTCAATGATTATTCCGTTAGCAAATTATCTATGGAGTACATGGCGAGACTCTGGATGAGCGAGCTTCCTATTACCATTGTGCGTCCATTTAATTATACGGGCGTGGAGCAGCCATCTCTATTTTTGGTGCCAAAATTAGTAACGCATTTTTCGCAACGTGCTGATTTTTTGGAATTAGGCAACTTAAACATCGTGCGGGATTTCTCTGACGTACGTGATGTTGTACGCGCATATCGACGACTCATAGAGGTAGGCGGTGTTGCCGATGAGGTTGTTAATATTTGTACTGGCCAAGGGTACTCTTTGCAGCAGATACTCTCCATATTGAGTAAGTTAACGGGGCATATGCCGGAAATTCGGGTTAATCCCTCATTTGTTCGCAGTCATGAAATAAAACATTTAGTTGGATGTAACCAAAAGCTTGAACAAATTATAGGACCTTTTGCTCACTTTTCTTTAGAAGAGACCTTAAATTGGATGTTAGAAGCTTAATTTTTAAGTTGACAATTCATCCTTATAGCCTATCTGCCGCGAACAAGTCATGGCACATGTACGGCGGTAGAGATGAGGAGTCAAAATAACCTACTTTGAATGCTTAATTTAAATACACTTAAAGGGTATAATATTTTCTCTAATTGAAGAATTTTGAAGTTAATTGGAAATTATTATGTCTTTATTGTCACGAGAAGATTTTGTAAACATCTGTACAGAAACTATTTTAAACACTAGAAAAAAAATAACGATCGGGAATCAAAAAAGTGGATATGTAAAATATCACCGTGAGATTAAAGAAAACAACTATATCTCTAAAAATATCCGAGCCCATCTTATTTCTACCACAGAAGATGAATATATGTATCGACATGATCTGATTGAACATGTTGGTTTGGGTAATTGTCATGAGCTTGCAGATTATCTTTTGGTAGAAGTTGGTAAAGAAATTACTCGCAAAGGTGCAAAGGCACGCATTCGTATTGTGAGTTCGCTCAAATGTGATCATGTTTATTTAGAAATTATGATTCGTTTAAAAGGGGAAAAGGATTATTCAATTTGGGAGGTTGATGCTTGGGACCCACGAATTATTGATATCAGTACGCGACCTGATGGTTCAATTAAAAATCATGAATCTCTTATCTATGGATATTCAGCAAACACACAAAACTCTGTATATACCGATCAGATTAACTACAATCGCCGATACACATTTTTTAATGCAATACCAAAGCCATTGCCTGGAAGTCCCCCCGCTGGAAGTGCTACACCGGAACGAGAGATCTTGGAGAAGCATGCTAAAATGTACGATGATTACACTTTAGAAGAGTCAATGGAAGCAGGAATGTTTGACACCTCTGGAGACGTTCATTACTTACAACAAGTTTCAAGTTGGCAGCACTAGTATAAGGGTAGTTTGAGAGTTTCTGTAATTTCAGAATTTTAAATGAGCTGTACCACTTTTTAAGAGATAGCGAGCTTCATCTGGAGGAAATAAGGTGAAGTTCAGTTTGAATTTTAAGAATTCGGTAGCTACCATTCCATGGTAAACTGCAGCTCATCATCTTCATCACGCGGCGGTGTCGCTTGAACTACATTTTTTGGTTCTTTAGTTTTAGGTATTAAGACAGCAGCATTTTTTTCTAATTGTTCAATCTTTTCTAGTAAAATCTTTTGGTGCTCTATTAATTGTTTACGAGCCTTCTCGTTTTCAATTTGCTTTTCATAAACGTTGGATTGTTCTTTTAACTCTTCATTGGCTGATTGGAGCTTGCAAACGTCATGCTCTAAAGTCTTGCGAGTCTCATAATTAGTGCATTCTCGCTTTGCTTCATTGATTGATTCCTTGTGTACAAAACGTAAGAAAAAACGTTTAACTAAACCAGGTTGTTTATCTGCTAAAAAACGGGCCCAACCTCCTGGTTCCTTTGCGGGTAGAGTCTCTATTTGTTCATTAAGTTCAGTAATCGTTTTGGTATTGGTTTGCCACTGTTTTTTTAAGCGGTTGAATTCTGAAACCATATCCTCTAGCTCTTCTTTTACCCCCTTACCCATATTTATGAGCGCTTTATCGATTTTGGGTAGTTTTATTTTAAAGTTATCAATAATATCAATTAAGTTATCATCTGTAAGCGCTTCTATAATATACAAATAGTCGTTATCCTCGGCGATATTTCGAGCTTTTTTTAATTGTTCAAAAGCTTTATAGCAGATGAGGCTAATAAATTCCTTCTCTAATGCTAGGATTTCATTAATAGCGGATTCAATTTTTTTGCCAGCCTCCTTTGCACCTTCGTCTCTTCTGGTAAGCCTATGAAGTGTTTCACCCATTTTGATCTCATACATCATTCCTGTTTAGTATAATTTTAGTACAAAAATATTAGTGATTTATTAACACTTAAAAGTGATTATCCTGCTCCAGACATGATTTGATAATTCGCGATTTATAGGGTTGAATTTACCCATCAATTATATTTTAAATGTAACTCCCCACGTCATCCCGAACCCGAGCGCAGCGAGGGTGAGGGATCTCCTGCGGTGTATCTCGGATACAGTCATGTAAAAAAACATTTGAAAAATTATGTGGTTGTGATCAAATAGCTGCATGAAATACTACGAACAAATCATCAGCACACTATTGGCTAGGATTGCGGAACTAGAAAAGAGAGTGACGCAACAGGCGGCAAGGATAGCAGAGTAAGACAACAGATAGTCCAACTGAACAGGAAATCTATATGCATAAGGAATCATA